>CAWGWW010000001.1:0-244984 GCA_963826415.1 uncultured Actinomycetota bacterium
GGACCTCGGTGAAGACCCGCTCCAGCTGCAGCTGGTAGTCGCGCAGGACCTGCTCGGCCTCCTCGATCGTGATGTCACCACGACCGATCAGCGACTCGGTGTAGAGCTTGCGCACCGAGCGCTTCTGCTCGATCAGGTCGTACATCAGCGGCTGCGTGTACGACGGGTCGTCGCCCTCGTTGTGCCCGCGCCGGCGGTAGCAGACCAGGTCGATGACGACGTCCTTCTTGAACGCCTGGCGGTACTCGAAGGCGAGCCGGGCGACCCGGATGCAGGCCTCCGGGTCGTCGCCGTTCACGTGGAAGATCGGCGCCTGCACCATCCGGGCGACGTCCGTGCAGTAGAGCGAGGAGCGCGACGAGCCGGGGGAGGTGGTGAACCCGACCTGGTTGTTCACGACCAGGTGGATCGTGCCGCCGGTGCGGTAGCCGCGCAGCTGCGAGAGGTTGAGCGTCTCCGCCACGACGCCCTGGCCGGCGAAGGCCGCGTCGCCGTGCACGAGCAGCGGCAGCACGGGGTAGGTGTTGCCCTGGTCGAGCACGTCCTGCTTGGCCCGGGCGATGCCCTCGAGCACCGGGTCGACGGCCTCGAGGTGCGAGGGGTTCGCGGCGACCGAGACCTTGATCGTGTCGCCGGAGTCGGCCTCGAACTCACCCTCGGCACCGAGGTGGTACTTGACGTCGCCGGAGCCCTGGACCGTGCGCGGGTCGATGTTGCCCTCGAACTCGCGGAAGATCTGGGAGTACTTCTTGCCGACGATGTTGGCCAGCACGTTCAGCCGGCCCCGGTGGGCCATCCCGATCGTGACCTCGTCGAGGGATGCCTCGGCAGCCGCCTCGCAGACCTCGTCGAGCACCGGGACCGTGGTCTCGCCACCCTCGAGGCTGAACCGCTTCTGGCCGACGAACTTGGTCTGCAGGAAGGTCTCGAACGCCTCGGCCTGGTTGAGCTTCAGCAGGATCCGCAGCTGCTCCTCGCGGGGCGGCTTGGTGTGCGGCTGCTCGACGCGCTCCTGGATCCAGCGGCGCTGCTCGGGATCCATGATGTGCATGTACTCGATGCCGGTGGTGCGGCAGTAGGAGTCACGCAGGATGCCGAGGATCTGGCGCAGCTTCATGAAGCGGCGCCCCTCGCCACCGAACGAGCCGGTCGCGAACTCCCGGTCGAGGTCCCACAGGGTCAGCCCGTGCGACTCGATCTCGAGGTCGGGGTGGCTGCGCTGGCGGTACTCGAGCGGATCGGTGTCGGCCATCATGTGGCCACGCACGCGGTAGGCGTGGATCAGCTCGAGGATCCGCGCCTGCTTGCTGATCTCGTCGTCGTGCGAGGTCGCGATGTCGTTCGACCAGCGGATCGGCTGGTAGGGGATCCGCAGCGCCCGGAAGATCTCGTCGTAGAAGTTCTCCTGTCCGAGCAGGAGGTTGTGCACCCGGCGCAGGAAGTCACCCGACTGGGCGCCCTGGATGACGCGGTGGTCGTAGGTGGAGGTGAGCGTCATCACCTTGCTGATCGCGTTGCGCGCGATCGCCTCCGCGGAGGCGCCCTGCCACTCGGGCGGGTACTCCATGGCGCCGACGCCGATGATCGCGCCCTGGCCCTTCATCAGCCGCGGCACGGAGTGGTTGGTCCCGATCGTCCCGGGGTTGGTCAGGGAGATCGTGGTGCCCTGGAAGTCCGCGACGGTGAGCTTGTTGTCGCGCGCCTTGCGCACGATCTCCTCGTACGCCGTCCAGAAGCCGGCGAAGTCCATCGACTCGGCGGCCTTGATGCTCGGCACCAGCAGCTGGCGGGTGCCGTCGGGCTTCTGGATGTCGATCGCGAGCCCGAGGTTGATGTGGGCCGGGGTGATCAGGTTGGGCTTGCCGTCGATCACGTCGAAGCCGACGTTCATCTCCGGCATCTCGCGCAGCGCCTTGACGAGGGCGTAGCCGATCAGGTGCGTGAACGACACCTTGCCGCCGCGGGCCCGGGCGAGGTGGTTGTTGATGACGGTGCGGTTGTCCCAGAGCAGCTTGACCGGCACGGACCGGACCGAGGTCGCGGTCGGGACGCTCAGGGAGACGTCCATGTTCTGCACGGTCCGCGCCGGGGCGCCACGCAGCACGGTGTACTGGGGCTCGTCGCTGGCCGAGCTCGGCGAGACCGGCTTCTTCTCCTTGGGCACCGGGTTGGTGGTGCCCTTGGAGGGCTCGGCGGCCTTGGCGTCGGGGCG
Organism: uncultured Actinomycetota bacterium; assembly: GCA_963826415.1. Taxonomy (GTDB): domain Bacteria; phylum Actinomycetota; class Actinomycetes; order Propionibacteriales; family Nocardioidaceae; genus Nocardioides. The sequence goes on from CAWGWW010000001.1 coordinate 2,213, forward strand.
CGGCTTGGCCACCGCAGCGGGCGCCTTCGTCTCGTCCTTGGGTGCTTCCTTGGCCGTTTCCTTGTCCGTCTCCTTGGCCGCGGGGGCGGGGGCGGCCTTCGGGGCGGGCTTCGCGGGAGCGGCCGGGGAAGCAGCCGGGGAGCTCTTCGAGGCCGGGGCGCTGGAGCCCTTGCTCGCGCCCGTCGTGGCGTCCGCGCCGTTCGTCTGGGACTTGAAGTAGCTCACCCAGGTCGGATCGACGCTGCCGGGATCCCTGGTGTACTTGTCGTACATCTCCTCCACCAGCCACGCGTTGGCGCCGAAGTCGGCGGAGGGTTGATCTGGAGACTGACTGCCTGACGACTGCGGCACGACTTGCTTCGCCTCTTCCGGTGAGCGCGCTGGGTGACTTCAGTGGTCAAGGCTAGACCCACCCGTGGGCAAATGCCGAAGGAAGGGGGGCCTTTCGGGCAGGGTGTCACGAGAGCCACATGACAGGGAGAATCCCCACGATGACCACAACCGCGCGATCGGGCCGAAGGCTGCCTGCCGTCCTGCTCGTGCTCGCGCTCAGTTCAGGCGCCTGCAGCGGGGGAGACGACCCGGCCGAGACGTCGGGAGGACCCTCCGCGGGCGCAGAAACCTCGACCACGCCGGAGGCGCCCGCACCACTCGGCTCACGGGTCACGGTGAGCAAGGTCACGGGCAAGCTGTCCGGCCCTCGGCGCAAGCGGCTGGCCAAGGCCGTGGGTGCGGCGGTCGACGGGTGGTGGGATGCGGCGTACGTCGGCGGCGAGTACCCGCGCCGCGACTTCAAGGACGCGTTCTCGACCTTCACCAAGGGTGCCGCGGCGGTCGCGCATCGCGACCGGCGGTTGCTGACCAACCTCGACATCGGCAGCCAGGTGGAGCAGGTCACTGCGACGCAGCGCCGGATCCGGGTCGACGCGCTCGCGGTTCGCGGTCGAGCCGTGGGGGCAACCGCTCGGGTCGTCCTCGGCTTCGAGACGGTGGGTGACGTCGGGCGCACGGTGGAGGTCCGGGGTCGGCTGCTGCTGACCCGGACCGACGGACGCTGGCAGGTGTTCGGCTACGACCTGACGAAGGGAGCGGTCCGATGAGGGTGCTCAGAGGCCGGTTCCCCCGCGCCGTACGCCTGCTGACCGTGTCCGTCGTCCTCATGCTGGCGGCGCTCGTCGTGCCCAGCTCGGCGGTGAGCTCGACCGAGATGGTGCTGGTGAAGGTGGACCGGGCCTCCGGGGTCGATGTCAGCCCCGACGTGGTCTGGATCCTGGCCGTGGGCTCGGACGCCCGACCGGGCGAGGCGATGACGCGGGCCCGCGGCGACGCGCTGCAGCTGGTGGGGATGAACACCCGGACCGGCGCGGCGACGGCGATCGGGATCCCGCGCGACTCCTGGGTGAGCATCCCGGGGCACGGCTCGAACAAGATCAACTCGGCGCTCTACTTCGGCGGCCCCGAGGCCTTGGGACAGGCGGTCGGCAACCTGGTCGGCATCCAACCCGACTACGTCTTCGTCAGCCGGTTCCCGTTCTTCCAGGCGATGGTCGAGGAGATCGGCGGCATCGAGGTGCGCAACCCGGTCGCGTTCAGCGACACCTACCTGAAGCCGGCCGGATTCCGGTCCGGCCGCATCCACCTCAACGGGTACGGCGCGATGGCGTTCGCCCGCACCCGGCACAACCTGATCCGCGGTGACTTCGACCGGTCCGCCAACCAGGCTCGGGTGCTGCGCGGGATCCAGGCGAAGGTGCACGCGCGAGCGGCCGTCCCGGGCTTCATCGAGCGTGGTGTCCTGACCGTGATGCAGCACCTCCACACCGACCTGCCGCCGTCGGAGCTGTTCCGGCTCGCCCAGGCGATGGCCCAGGTGGAGCCCCGCAAGGTCACCAGCTGTGTCATCCAGGGCAGCATCGGCAACATCGGTGGGGCCAGCGTGGTGCTGCCGTTCACCGACATGGCCCGCCGTCTCGGCAACGACGCCCGCAACGACGCGGTGATCGACCGCTGCTGAGGCGGCTCAGCGACGCACGATGCGGCTCGCCGCCTTGGCGAGGTCGATGATCACACCCTGTCCGTCCGGCCCAGCGCCGAAGAGCGTGACGCGCAACCCGATCACCCGCGTGCCCCGCTTCTCCACGATCTTCCGCTCGATGACTCCAGCGCCGTCCGGCAGCTCGGTCGTGGCCCCCTGCAGCGCGAGCAGTGTCCCGTCGTACGTCACCGAGCCGACCCGGCTCAGCAGCTTCTTGCGCACTCGTTCGCCCGGCTTGCGCACCGTGGCGCTCGCCCGCGCGACCACGTCCTCGATGACCAGCAGCTTCCCGGCCTTGATCTCGACGCGTCCGATCTCCTGCTTGGCGAACCCCTTGGCGGTGCCGGAAGGCCGCTGCCGACCCATCGTCGAGTAGTCGATGTCGGACAGGTTCACCACCACGTCACCGGCCAGGATGTTGGCATCGGCCAGGTGGCGCTGCCGCACCTTGCCGCGGGTTCCCGCACAGGGAATCACCATGGGCTTGACGTGGCCGAAGCTGAGCGTGCCGCCCAGGGCGGTCATGGACAAGGGCATGGAGGTGGAGCTGAAGGCGCCCACCGGGGTCGGACCGCCGATGATGGCCTTGCTCTCGCCGAGCTGAAGGTGCTCGCCGACGCCGGCACCGTCCGGGTCGACGTCGAACTGGAGTGCCCGGACGCTGGAATCGGCGCCGTACCGGCCCACGTGGCCGCGGGGTTTGCCGAGCGCGATCGACCCGAGGCCGGGGATCTGGATCGGGCCGGCACCGGCCAGCACCTGGATCACCTCTCCGACCCCGGTCTGCGTGCCGTCACCGATGGCGTCGAGCAGGTCTCCCAGCGGGCTGTCAGGGGGTACGGGCGTGTCCGGCAGCAGCTCGATCGTGAACCGGGTGTAGCTGATGCTCTCCTCGTGGCGGTAGCCGCCCGCGTCGTGGAACGCGTCCGCGGTCGTGGTCAGTCCCTCGAGCGTGACGAGTGAGGTCTGGTCGGGAATGCCGATGGCCATGTCCCCCAGACGATTGACGGCACGCACACCGAAGCGCTGTCCTGTCGCGGTAGCTGGTCGTCTGGCTGGTCGCGTCCGACAGCTGGATCAGGGAGCCCTCCGGCGTGCTCAGCAGGCCGCTCTCCGTGACGCTGCGGCCGGTCACCCGGCTGCAGTTGAGCGGCGCGTCCGCCTGGCGGGCGTGCAGGTGCTCCACATTGCCGCTGTAGAGGCGGGCGCCGACAGCAGTGCCCTTGTAGCCGAAGTCGGACACCTGGCGGTCCTGCTTCGCGGGGCTGCGCTCCGCGGCGGCGAGCGGGCCGGTGGCAACCGCGGTGGTCACGGCCGCGCAGATGGTGGTGGCGGCGATCGCCCGGCGGACAGCGGTCTTCACTGAAGTGTTCTCCCTCGATCAGGATGATGTCTCGCCACCCAGCGGGCGGGTGCAGCCTCAACGACCGCGTGAGCAGGGAGGTTACGCGTGAGTAAGATCTCAGGACAAGGGCCTGGTCGACGGTGGATCTGTGGTGCCCCCGGCAGGATTCGAACCTGCGGCACCTGGTACCGGAAACCAGTGCTCTATCCCCTGAGCTACGGAGGCGGGGATGCGAATCGGGACACTACCTGTCACAACCCGCGCAGAGGAAACCGGGACCCGCCGATAGGCTGACGCGGTGACTCCCGAGCAGCTCTCCGCAACGATCATCGAAGTCCTGACCAGCCTCACCGGTCAGGGCCGCATCACGCTGCCCGACGGCGTGCCGGCGACGGTGACGGTGGAGCGGCCCCGGCAGAAGGGGCACGGGGACTACGCCACGAACGTCGCCCTGCAGCTCGGCAAGCAGGCCGGGATGAACCCACGCGCCTTCGCCGAGCTCGTGCGGGAGGGCCTGGTCGCCGCGGGGGGCATCGCCGCGGTCGAGGTCGCGGGCCCGGGTTTCCTCAACATCACGGTCGACGCCGCTGCCCAGGGTGCCCTGGCCGCCCGGATCGTGGAAGCGGGAGCCGGCTACGGATGCTCGGACGCGTTCGCCGGCGAGAAGATCAACCTGGAGTTCGTCTCGGCCAACCCGACCGGGCCGCTGCACATCGGCGGCGTCCGCTGGGCTGCCGTCGGGGACGCGCTCGGCCGGATCTTCACCATGACCGGAGCCGAGGTCACCCGGGAGTACTACTTCAACGACCACGGCGCCCAGCTCGACCGGTTCAGCGGCTCGCTGCTGGCCTGGGCGAAGGGCCGACCGGTGCCCGAGGACGGCTACGGCGGCCAGTACATCGAGGAGATCGCCAAGGACGTCGTCGCCAAGCGGCCCGAGATGCTGGAGCTGCCCGAGGCCGAGGCGCAGGAGATCTTCCGCGCCGAGGGCGTCGAGCTGATGTTCGCCGAGATCAAGCAGAGCCTGCACGACTTCGGAGTGGACTTCGACGTCTACTTCCACGAGGACAACCTGCACAAGAGCGGTGCGGTGAAGCGGGCCGTCGAGCGGCTGACCGAGCTCGGGAACACCTACGAGAAGGACGGCGCCATCTGGCTCGCCACCGAGAAGTTCGGTGACGACAAGGACCGGGTGATCATCAAGTCCGACGGCAAGGGTGCCTACCTGTCCGGCGACCTGGCGTACTACCTCGACAAGCGTGAGCGCGGCTTCGACCGCTGCTTCATCATGCTCGGCGCGGACCACCACGGCTACGTCGGCCGGATGATGGCGATGTGCGCGGCCTTCGGCGACACGCCGCACGAGAACCTCGAGATCCTGATCGGGCAGATGGTCAACCTGGTCCGCAACGGCCAGCCGCTGCGGATGTCCAAGCGGGCCGGCACCGTGGTCACCATCGACGACCTGGTCGAGGCGATCGGCGTGGACGCCTCGCGCTACGCCCTGGCCCGCTACAGCTCGGACTCGAACATCGACCTGGACCTCGACCTCTGGGCCAGGGCGACCAACGACAACCCGGTCTACTACGTGCAGTACGCCCACGCCCGGGTCGCCGCGATCCTGCGCAACGGGCTGGAGCACGGCCTGAGCCCGGCCGGCGAGGACTTCGACCCGGCGCTGCTCTCGCACGAGAAGGAGGGTGAGCTGCTGCGCGCGCTCGCCGAGTTCCCACGGGTGGTCGCCTCGGCCGCCGAGCTCCGCGAGCCGCACCGGGTCGCGCGCTACCTCGAGGACACCGCCGGCATCTACCACCGGTTCTACGACACCTGCCGGGTGCTGCCGATGGGCGACGAGGAGCCGAACGACCTGCATCGCGCGCGGCTGCTGCTCGTCGACGCGACTCGCACCGTCCTGGCCAACGGACTCGCCCTGCTCGGGGTCTCCGCGCCCGAGCGGATGTGAGCAGGCGATGCGCGCGCACGAAGCCGGCTGGGCCCATGCCGTCGGGGGGCTGAAGGGTCCGGCCTGGCTGCAGCCACCGGACGACGTCAACGCTCTGGTCGACGTGCTCTGGTCGGACACCGCGCGCAAGGTGGACGGCGTCCTCGAGGTGGGTGGGGTCTCGGTGCCCGACCTGGTCGCCGAGCACGGCTCGCCGGCGTACGTCCTCGACGAGATGGACTTCCGTCGTCGCGCCGGGTCGTTCCGCGATGCGTTCAGCGGGTACGACGTCTACTACGCCGGCAAGGCGTTCCTCTGCACGACCACCGCGCGGTGGATCGCCGAGGAGGGGCTCTGCCTCGACGTCTGCTCGGGCGGGGAGCTCACCGTCGCCGAGCGGGCCGGCTTCGAGATGACCCGGATCGGCTACCACGGCAACAACAAGACCGTGCCCGAGCTGCGCCGCGCGGTCCAGCTCGGCGTCGGCCGGATCATCGTGGACTCGGTGACCGAGATCGAGCGGCTGGGCCAGGTCGTGGCCGAGCTCGGCGCCGAGGCGCGCGTCATGGTCCGGGTCACGGCCGGGGTCGAGGCGCACACGCACGAGTACATCGCGACCGCCCACGAGGACCAGAAGTTCGGCTTCTCGATCACCTCCGGCGCTGCCTTCGAGGCGGTCCGGACGATCACCCGCACCCCCGGCCTCGAGCTGCTCGGGCTGCACTCCCACATCGGGTCGCAGATCTTCGACTCCTCCGGCTTCGAGGTCGCAGCTCGACGGGTGCTGGCCCTGCAGTCCCGGGTGCTGCACGAGCTGGGCATCGAGCTGCCCGAGATGGACCTCGGCGGGGGCTTCGGCATCGCCTACACGACGCAGGACGACCCGTCCGACCCGGCCGACCTGGCGGTGGAGATGACCGCGATCGTCGCCCACGAGTGCCGCGCGCTCGGGATCAGCGAGCCACATCTGTCGATCGAGCCCGGCCGCGCGATCGTCGGACCCTCGATGTGCACGGTCTACGAGGTCGGCACCGTCAAGCAGGTCGCCCTCGACGCCGGAGCGAGCCGCAGCTACGTCTCGGTGGACGGCGGGATGAGCGACAACATCCGCACCGCCCTCTACGACGCCGACTACTCCTGCACCCTGGCGTCCCGTGCGTCGACCGCGCCGCCCCTGCTGGCCCGGATCGTGGGCAAGCACTGCGAGGCGGGCGACATCGTGGTGAAGGACGAGTTCCTGCCCGCCGACCTCGTCCCGGGGGACCTGGTGGCGGTGCCCGGCACGGGTGCCTACTGTCGCTCGATGGCCTCCAACTACAACCACGCACTCCGCCCACCGGTGATCGCTGTGCGGGACGGCCGTTCGCGAGTCATCGTGCGCCGCGAGACTGAGGACGATCTGTTGGCAACCGACGAGGGTGATCTGGCGTGACTGACAAGCCGTTGAAGGTGGCCGTGCTCGGCTGTGGCTCCGTGGGGTCCCAGGTGGTGCGGCTCCTGCTGGAGCAGGCCGGCGACCTGACCGCCCGGGTGGGCGCCCGCGTCGAGCTGGTCGGGGTGGCCGTGCGCCGCCTCGACGCCGCACGCGAGGTCGACGTACCGGACGGGCTGATCACCACCGACGCCGCCGGGCTCGCGAGCCGCGCGGACGTGGACATCGTGGTGGAGGTGATCGGCGGGATCGAGCCGGCCCGTTCGCTGATCCTGTCCGCGCTGGAGAACGGCGCCTCGGTGGTGACTGCCAACAAGGCGCTCCTCGCCGAGGACGGCCCCACGCTGTTCGAGGCGGCCGAGAAGGCCGGCCGAGACCTGTACTACGAAGCCGCCGTGGCCGGTGCCATCCCGATCCTGCGCCCGCTGCGCGAGTCCCTGGCCGGTGACAAGGTCACCCGGGTGCTCGGCATCGTGAACGGCACCACCAACTTCATCCTGGACAAGATGGACACCTCCGGAGCCGGCTTCACCGAGGCGCTCGAGGAGGCCCAGGAGCTGGGGTACGCCGAGGCCGACCCGACCGCCGACATCGAGGGGTTCGACGCCGCGGCCAAGGCGGCCATCCTCGCCTCGCTGGCCTTCCACTCGCGGGTCACCGCCGCCGACGTGCACCGCGAGGGCATCTCGGACGTCACCGCCGCCGACGTCCAGTCCGCCCGCGACATGGGCAGCGTGGTGAAGCTGCTCGCGATCTGCGAGCTGCGCGACGACGCGGTCGCCGTGCGCGTGCACCCCGCGATGATTCCCCGCTCGCACCCGCTGGCCTCGGTCCGCGAGGCCTACAACGCCGTCTTCGTCGAGTCGCAGGCCGCGGGACAGCTGATGTTCTACGGGCCGGGTGCTGGTGGTGCCCCGACCGCCTCGGCCGTGCTGGGCGACCTCGTCACGGTGGCGCGCAACCGGTTGGCCAACACGCGCGGAGCAGGCGAGTCCGCCTACGCCGACCGGGCGATCCTGCCGATGGCCGAGACCCTGACCCGCTACCACGTGGCGATCGACGTCGACGACCGCGCCGGCGTGCTCGCTGCCGTCGCGAACGCCTTCGCCGAGCACGGCGTCTCCATCCAGACCGTGCACCAGGAGGGTCGGGGCTCCGACGCCCAGCTCGTCGTGGTGTCCCACGAAGCCACCGACGGCCAGCTCAGCGACACCGTCCGCCATCTGCGTGAGATGGAGATCGTCCGCGAGGTCACCTCCGTGATGCGGGTCGAGGGAGCAGCCGAGTGAGAGCCCGGACCCACCAGTGGCGGGGCGTGATCGAGGAGTACCGCGACCTGCTGCAGATCCCCGAGGGGACTCCCGCGATCACCCTGCGCGAGGGCGGGACCCCGTTGGTGCACAGCGGCTGGCTCTCCGGCCTGACCGGTGCCGAGGTCTGGCTCAAGGTCGAGGGGGGCAACCCGACCGGGTCCTTCAAGGACCGGGGGATGACCGCCGCGATCTCGGTGGCCAGGCACGAAGGGGCCGAGGCGGTGGTCTGCGCCTCGACCGGCAACACCTCCGCGTCGATGGCCGCCTACGCCGCCAAGGCCGGGCTCAAGCCGCTCGTGCTGGTGCCCGAGGGCAAGATCGCCGCGGGCAAGATGGCCCAGGCGATCCTGCACGGCGCCCAGGTGATCATGGTCCGCGGCAACTTCGACGACTGCCTGGCGATCGCGAAGGGCCTGGCCTGGGACTACCCCGTGGCCTTGGTCAACTCGGTCAACCCGGTGCGGCTCGAGGGTCAGAAGACGGCGGCCTTCGAGATCGTCGACTTCCTCGGCGACGCCCCCGACTACCACCTGCTGCCGGTCGGCAACGCGGGCAACATCTCGGCGTACTGGCTGGGCTACACGCAGTACGCCGACCTCGGCATGAGCACCCGCAAGCCGGTGATGCGGGGGTTCCAGGCCGAGGGCGCCGCTCCGCTCGTGACGGGGGAGCCGTTCCCGGACCCGGAGACCAAGGCCACCGCGATCCGGATCGGCAACCCCGCATCGTGGAAGCTCGCGGAAGCGGCTCGGGACGAGTCCGGCGGCCGGTTCGCCGCCGTGAGCGACGACCAGATCCTCTCCGCCCAGCGTGAGCTGGCCTCGCGCGACGGCGTCTTCGTCGAGCCCGCCTCGGCGGCCGGCATCGCGGGCCTGCTCCAGGAGCTGGGTGCGGGCGAGTCGTACGCCGGATCGACCGTCGTGGTCACGGTCACCGGACACGGTCTCAAGGACACGGCCACGGCCCTCGAGGGAGTCGGCGCGATCGTGGACACCGTCGTCGATGCCGACGTCTCCGCTGCCGCGAAGGCGGCCGGCCTCGCCTGACGGCGTGGTCGCAGGCATGGTCAGCTTCGTCACCGGCCCGGTGTGGGTCTCCGTCCCCGCCACGTCCGCCAACCTCGGTCCCGGGTTCGACTCCCTGGGGCTGGCGCTCTCGCTGCGCGACGAGCTCGAGGCAGAGGTCATCGAGTCGGGCCTCGAGGTCCTGGTCGACGGCGCCGGTGCGGCCGACGTCCCGCGCGACGAGTCACACCTGGTCGTGCGCGCGATGCGGGCGGCGTTCGCCGAGCTCGACCCGGCCGCACCCGGTGGACCGCCAGGTCTGCGGCTCACCTGCCACAACGTGATCCCGCATGCGCGCGGACTCGGCTCGTCGTCGGCCGCGATCGTGGCCGGGATCGTCCTGGCCCGTGCCCTCGTCGCGGACGGCGCCGACCGGATGGGCGACGACGCGGTGTTCCGGCTCGCGGCCGACCTCGAAGGGCATCCCGACAACGTGGCTCCCGCCTGGTGGGGAGGACTGGTCATCTCCGGGCAGGAGGACGGTGCCTTCTACGCGGTCGAGTCGCCCGTCGACCCGCAGGTCGAGGTGGTCGTCTTCGTGCCGCCGACGCCGGTCTCGACCGAGCTCGCGCGCGGGCTGCTGCCCGACCAGGTGCCCCACTCCGACGCCGCCGCGGACGCCGGTCGGGCCGCGCTGCTGGTGGCGGCGCTGGCCGGACGGCCCGACCAGCTGCACCGCGCCACCCGGGACTATCTTCACCAGGAGTACCGACGGACGGCGATGCCCGAGTCGCTCGCCCTGGTCGACACCCTCCGGTCCGAGGGGGTCGCCGCGATCGTCTCCGGTGCTGGACCGACGGTGCTGGCCTTCGTCCACGACCCGGGGCAGCAGGGACTGGCCGACGATCTCCTGGCTCGGTGCCCGCTCGGATGGGCGGCCCAACACCTCACGGTGGACCGGGACGGGGCCCGCTCGTCCTGACGCCGAAACGCGACACGACGGGCCGACCGGTCCCGCCGCGGATCGACTGTGACGGGTGATACTCTGAGAGCGCGTCAGACATCTCGGCGTAGCACCAGCAGGTGACACCAAGTCCCTGGGTGCAAGACCTCCTCGATCCCGTGCAGGGCCCGTCTCGCACACCCGTCAGCTGCCCTTCTCTGCGGCGAGCCCCGACGGGCGAGGAAGCAATGACCAGCAGCCGACGGCCAACCAGGCCGGCTCGGCACTGATACGTGGGAAGGACCTCACGTGACGGAAACCATCGACTCCACCACTGCTGCCCAGGAGCCGTCTGCGGACGCCCCGAAGAAGCGCGGTGGCGGACTCAACTCCATGCTGATCGCCGACCTGAAGTCGATGGCCGGCAGCATGGGGATCAACGGCGCCGGCTCGATGAAGAAGGCCCAGCTCGTCGAGGCGATCAAGACCGCCCAGTCGAGCACCCGGACCGACCCGGCCAAGGACGGCAAGGCTGCCACGGCTTCCAGGGCCGAACGCCCGAAGGCCGAGCGTCCGAAGCGCGAGGCGCCGCCGGCCACGACCGAGCAGCCGACAGCGACCGAGCAGCCGGCGACCGGCAGGCCGGTCACCGCCGAGGCGGAGCCGGTGCGCGAGGACCGCGATCGCCAGCAGAACCGCGAGCAGCAGCAGGGCAACCGGGACCGGGACCAACAGCCAAACCGGGACCAACAGCCAAACCGGGACCAACAGCCAAACCGGGACCAGCAGGGCAACCGGGACCAGCAGCAGAGCCGCGACGATCAGCGCAACGAGCAGGGTGCCGAGGGCAGCCGCCGCAACCGCCGTCGCCGAGGTCGGGACCGGGACGGTGCGACCAGCGGCCGGGACGGCGCCCGCGACTCCGCGCGTGACGGGGCCCGTGACACTGCTCGTGACGGGGGCCGCGACAGCAACCGCGGCGGCCGCGGCAGCCAGCGCGAGCCGGACACCACCATCCTCGAGGATGACGTTCTCGTTCCCGCAGCGGGCATCTTGGACCTGCTCGACAACTACGCCTTCGTCCGGACCAGCGGCTACCTGCCCGGCGCCGACGACGTGTACGTGTCGATGTCGATGGTCCGCAAGTTCGGCCTGCGCCGCGGAGACGCGATCATCGGCGAGGTGCGCCAGCCCCGTGAGGGTGAGCGCAAGGAGAAGTACAACCCGATGGTCCGCATCGAGAGCGTCAACGGCGCCGAGCCCGAGTCGGCCAGGAGCCGGGTCGACTTCGCCAAGCTCACCCCGCTGTACCCCTCGGAGCGGCTGCGCCTCGAGACGGAGCCGACCAACCTGATCGGCCGGGTCATCGACATCGCCGCGCCGATCGGCAAGGGCCAGCGCGGCCTGATCGTGTCGCCGTCCAAGGCCGGCAAGACGATGATCATGCAGTCGATCGCGAACTCGATCACCACCAACAACCCCGAGTGCCACCTGATGGTCGTGCTGGTCGACGAGCGTCCCGAGGAGGTCACGGACTTCGAGCGCTCGGTCAAGGGCGAGGTCATCTCGTCGACCTTCGACCGACCCGCCGGCGACCACACGATCGTGGCCGAGCTGGCGATCGAGCGCGCCAAGCGGCTGGTCGAGCTGGGCCACGACGTCGTGGTGCTGCTCGACGGCATCACGCGCCTCGGTCGCGCCTACAACCTCGCCGCGCCGGCGAGCGGCCGGATCCTGTCCGGCGGCGTCGACTCTGCGGCGCTGTACCCGCCGAAGCGCTTCTTCGGCGCCGCGCGCAACATCGAGAACGGCGGCTCGCTGACGATCCTGGCCACCGCCCTGATCGAGAGCGGCTCGAAGATGGACGAGGTGATCTTCGAGGAGTTCAAGGGCACCGGGAACATGGAGATCCGGCTGCGCCGCGACTTCGCGGACAAGCGCCTGTTCCCCGCGATCGACGCGGTCCAGTCCGGCACCCGCCGCGAAGAGCTGCTGATGACCAAGGAGGAGCTCGCGGTCGTCTGGAAGCTGCGCCGCGTCCTCTCGGGCCTCGACGGCCAGCAGGCGCTGGAGCTGCTGCTCGAGCGGCTCAAGAAGTCGGCGAGCAACATCGAGTTCCTGATGCAGGTGCAGAAGACCACGCCGACGGTCGGCAGTCAGAACGACTGAGCCTGTCCGAGGGGGCGCGCCCTGCGCGGTGGCCCGCCGCCATGGCCTAGGCTTCACGCGACGCTCAACCGGAAGGGGACATCGTGGCTCGGATCGTGGTCGCTGACGACGACGTCGACATCCGAGAGCTCGTCGAGTTCAAGCTCACGACTCTCGGCCATGACGTCGTTGCCGTCTCCGACGGCGCGGCAGCAATCGACGCCTGTCGGGCCCAGCGACCGGACCTCGCCGTCCTCGACGTGATGATGCCCGGAGTCTCCGGTCTCGACGCGATCCGGGCGATCCGCTCGGACCCGGCGCTCGCGGACCTGCCGGTCATCCTGCTCACGGCGCGAGCACAGGAGTCCGACGTCGAGACCGGTTTCGACTCGGGAGCCGACGACTACATCACCAAGCCCTTCAGCCCACGCGAGTTGGCCTCGCGAGTGCAGGCACTGTTGTCGCGCACCCGATGACCCTGGAGCGGTTCGGCTTCCAGGCGGCCGTGGTCCTGGTCGTCGCCTGCGTCGTGGTGATCCTGCTCCTCGTCCTCGTCCGGCAGAGCAGGGACCGTTCGGAGGCCCGACGGGCCGCTCGCCGTGGTCCGATCTGGCGGCAGGTGATGATGCTGACCACCGGGGACGCCGAGGAGTCCGACGATGCGATGGCCCAGCTGCTCTGGATCTCGCCGGCCGACCGTGCCGTGGTCGAGAGCGATGCCTTCGCGCTCGTTCCCAAGCTGCGCGGGAGCTCACGGGACCGGCTGCGCGCCGTCCTGCGCGCGTGGGGTTCGGCCGACCGGTCGCTGCGCTGGTCGAGGAGCAGGTCTGCTGTCCTCCGCTGTCGCGGGATCTACCGGCTGGGCGTCCTGGGCGAGGGAGAGCGCCGGTACGCCGTCCTCCGCGGGCTGGACGACCGGGACTTCGGCGTCCGCCGTACCGCCATGCTGGCACTCGGCTCGTTCCCCGACCCGGTCGTGGTCGAGAGCCTCCTGCGACGGGTCGCGCTCGAGCCCCGGCTGCGCCGGGAGTTCCTCACCTCGATCGACCGGATCGGGGCCGCGGCGGTGCCGGTGCTCCGTCAGGGACTCACGGAGTCGCTCGCCGAGACCCGGGGTGGCGGCCGGCGCGGGCACCTGGCCGCGGAGGCCCTCGGGCTGGTGGGCGCCTTCCAGGCGGTCCCGGAGCTCGAGGCGGCGCTCAGCGGATCCACCGAGGAGCTGACGATCGCCTGCATCAACGCGCTCGGTGACCTCGGTGCCCCCTCGTCGGTCGCCGCCCTGTGCGGCTCTCTCGCGGACGTCCGGCCCCAGATCCGGCTGACCGCGGCCACCGGGCTGGGGCAGCTGGGTGGGCCGTCGGCGGTGACCGCGCTCGACCCGCTGCTCGTGGACGACAACGTCGAGGTGGCCAGGGCAGCGGCCAACGCGCTGGCTCGCTGCGGGGCGACCGGCCGCCTCTCGCTCCACCGGAGCAACGCGCCGGTCGCCCGCGAGGTGCTCGCCCTGGCCGCGCTGAAGGCGGGCTGATGGATCTACTGCAGCAGATCATGTACCTCGTCGGCCTGGTCCTGGTGGTCTACGCGGTCCTGCTCAACGGCTCGTTCCTGATCCTGACCATGCTGGCGCTGGGCGACCTGCTGTCCTACGGACGACGAGTCGACTTCGCCGGGTACGACGAGTCGTTCCTCGACCCGCACACGCGCGGGGTCTCCGTCCTGATGCCGGCGTTCAACGAGGCGGCGTCGATCGTGCAGTCGGTCCAGGCGATGACGTCGTTGCGCTACCCGAACTTCGAGGTCGTCGTCATCGACGACGGCTCCTCGGACGACACGATGGCCGAGCTGATCCGCGAGTTCGACATGGTCGAGGTGCCGTTGGTCCCGGGCGGTCAGATCGACACCGTGGGGGCGGTGCTCGGCACGTGGGTGAGCCGGCGAGGAGGACAGAACCTCTCGCTGGTCTCGAAGGTCAACGGCGGCAAGGCCGACGCCCTGAACGCCGGCATCAACTACTCGCGCAACGAGCTGGTCTGCATGGTCGACGCGGACTCCCTGCTCGACCCGGGCGCACTGCTCGACGTGACCCGCCCGTTCGCCGAGGACCCGGGCCGGGTCGTCGCCGCCGGGGGAGTGGTCCGGGTGGCCAACGGCTCACGGGTGGTGCGTGGCCGTGTGACCCAGCTGGGGATGCCGACCGGCTGGCTGGCGCCGATCCAGGTCGTGGAGTACCTCCGTGCCTTCCTGATCGGGCGGTCCGGGTGGTCGCGCGCCGGAGGGCTGCTGATCATCTCCGGGGCGTTCGGGGTCTTCCGCAAGGACATCCTGCTGGAGGTCGGCGGGATGGCCTCGGACTGCATCGGCGAGGACGCCGAGCTCGTGGTCCGGATCCATCGGTTGATCGGCGACGAGGACCGAGACGCCGCAGTGGTCTTCGTGCCGGAGCCGGTCGCCTGGACGCAGGTCCCCGACAACCGCGCCGTGCTGCGCAAGCAGCGACGTCGTTGGCACCGCGGACTCACCGAGATCTTCGTGCGGCACCGCGGCATGGTGCTGCGGCCCAGGTACGGCGTGATCGGGATGGTCACCATGCCGTGGTTCCTGCTGTTCGAGCTGCTCTCCCCGCTGGTCGAGATCTTCGGGGTGCTCTACCTCATGGTGCTGCTGCTCGGGCTGCTCGGCGAGTGGCTGTTCTTCCCGAGCTGGCACGTGACCGACCTCGGGATCCTGGTCACCTTCCTCAGTGCGTCGCTGCTGTTCGCCGTCTTCGTGACGCTCGTGGCGCTGCTGGCCGAGGAGGTCTCGTTCCGTCGCTACCGGGGGCTGCCCGACCTGTTCCGCGCGATCCGCGCCGCCGTGACCGAGAACTTCGGCTACCGGCAGCTCAACGCACTGTGGCGGCTCGGCGGGATCCTCGACGTCGTGCGCCGGTCCGCGCACGACTGGGGAGACATGCAGCGACGCGGCTTCGATCTCGAGGAGGCGCCGGTGGCCCCATCCCGCAGAACCGGTCGTCATGCTGCCCGGTGACCTGATTACCGGTTGACCGGTCGGGGTGGCACAATTGGCCGCTGGTTCCGGTTCACGCCCTCCGCAGAGCGCGGACAGCGACCCGGCGACTGAGAGGACACCATGAAGAAGGACATCCACCCGAACTACACCACCACTGAGGTCACCTGCACCTGTGGCGCGAAGTTCACCACCCGCAGCACCGCGACGTCCGGCAGCATGCACGCCGACGTGTGCTCGCAGTGCCACCCGTTCTACACCGGCAAGCAGAAGATCCTCGACACCGGCGGCCGCGTCGCCCGCTTCGAGGCCCGCTACGCCAAGGCTGCCAAGAAGTAGCCTCACGAAGGCGCCGGTCACCGCCCCAGCAGGGAGCGGAGACCGGCGCCTTTCGTCTGCCGCCAACCCATCCGCAGCACGCGCGACGTACAGGAGCCACCGATGTTCGAGGCCGTCGAGGGGCTGCTCGCCGAGCACAGCGAGCTGGAGGGCCAGCTCGCGGCGCCCGAGACGCACGCGGACGCCCGGCTGGCCAAGCGGCTCAACCAGCGCTACGCCCAGCTCTCGTCGATCATCGGTGCCTGGCGCGACCTGCAGCAGATCGAGGACGATCTCGGCGCGGCCCGCGAGCTCGGCGCCGAGGACCCCGCCTTCGCCCTGGAGGCCGAGGCCCTGGTCGAGCGGCGGGCCGTGGCCGAGGAGCGCCTGCGCCGGCTGCTGGTGCCGCGCGACCCGACGGACGACAAGGACGCGATCCTCGAGCTCAAGTCCGGCGAAGGCGGCGAGGAGTCGGCGCTCTTCGCAGCCGACCTGCTCCGCATGTACACCCGGTACGCCGAGGGCCGCGGCTGGACGGTCGAGATCCTCGATGCCAACGAGTCCGACCTCGGCGGCTACAAGTCCGTGACGGTTGCGGTGAAGGCCAAGGGGATCCCCGAGCCGGGTGAGGCGCCGTACGCCCGGCTCAAGTTCGAGGGTGGGGTCCACCGGGTGCAGCGGGTGCCGGTGACCGAGTCGCAGGGCCGGGTGCACACCAGTGCCGCGGGTGTCCTGGTGCTCCCGGAGGCCGAGCAGGTGGACGTCCAGATCGACGAGAACGACCTCCGCATCGACGTGTTCCGCAGCAGCGGCCCGGGCGGCCAGAGCGTCAACACCACCGACTCCGCGGTCCGGATCACCCACGTGCCGAGCGGGATCGTGGCCAGCTGCCAGAACGAGAAGAGCCAGCTCCAGAACCGCGAGCAGGCGATGCGGATCCTGCGCGCCCGGCTGCTCGCCGCGGCGCAGGAGGAGGCCGACGCGGAGGCCAGCGAGGCCAGACGCAGCCAGATCCGCACCGTCGACCGCTCCGAGCGGATCCGCACCTACAACTTCCCGGAGAACCGGGTCTCGGACCACCGGACCGGGTACAAGGCGCACAACCTCGACCAGCTGCTCAACGGTGACCTGCAACCGCTCCTCGACTCGTGTGCCGAGGCGGACCTGGCCGCGCGGCTCGACGCGCTCGAGACCTGATGAAGCCCCGCGACCTGCTGCGCGACGCGACCCGCCGGCTGGACGACGCGGGGGTGGCCAGCCCCGAGTTCGATGCGGCCGAGCTCCTGGCCCACGTCCTGGGCACCTCCCGGGGCAACCTCGCGCTCGTCGAGTCGCTGACCGTGGAGCAGCGCACGGCGTACGACGCGTTGGTCGGCCGCAGGGTCGCCCGGGAGCCGCTGCAGCACCTCACCGGGCTGGCCTTCTTCCGGCACGTGGAGCTGCAGGTCGGACCCGGCGTGTTCGTGCCGCGTCCGGAGACCGAGCTGCTGGCCGGGTGGGCGATCGAGCAGGCGCTGGCCGTGGCCGAGGAGCACGGTCGAGCGCCGGTCGTGGTCGACCTCTGCACGGGCTCCGGCGCGATCGCCCGGTCTGTCGTGGACGAGGTGCCGGGCGCGCAGGTGCACGCGGTCGAGCTGGACGAGGGCGCGCACGCCTGGGCGGTCCGCAACCTGGCCGGCAGCGGGGTGGACCTGCGACACGGCGACATGGCCACGGCGTTCGACGAGCTGACCGGGCAGGTGGACGTGATCACCTGCAACCCGCCGTACATCCCGCTGGACGCCTGGGAGTCGGTCGCGCCCGAGGCCCGCGACCACGATCCGCACCTGGCGCTCTTCTCCGGCGACGACGGGCTGGACGCGATGCGGGTGCTGGCGGCCCGGGCGGTCGTGCTGCTGCGACCCGGGGGTGTGGTCGGGGCCGAGCACGCCGACCTGCAGGGTGAGGCTGCCCCCCAGGTGTTCCGTGGGTCCGGGCACTGGACCGAGGTCCGCGACCACGTCGACCTCGCCGGGCGAGCGCGGTACCTCACCGCCCGGCTGACCCGTTAGATTGCCAGCGAGCCTCGAACCAACAGGAGTGTGTGGAACCGTGACCAGCCAGCTGTACCCGACCGGCACCGAGGACGAGCGGGAGGCCGCGATCGAGGCCGCGAGCCTGGCGATCCAGCAGGGTCACCTCGTCGTGCTCCCGACCGACACCGTCTACGGCGTCGGCGCCGACGCGTTCGACCCGGCCGCGGTCCGCGCGCTGCTGGCCGCGAAGGGTCGGGGACGCGAGATGCCGCCGCCGGTGCTGGTGAGCTCGGCGACCACCATCGACGCGCTGGCCACGAGCATCCCCGGGTACGCCCGGGCGCTGATCGACGCCTTCTGGCCGGGACCGCTGACGCTGGTCTGCCAGCAGCAGTCCTCGCTCCAGTGGGACCTCGGCGACACCCGTGGCACGGTCGCGGTGCGGATGCCCAACCACGACATCGCCCGCGAGATCCTCGAGCGGACCGGACCGCTGGCGGTGAGCTCCGCCAACGTGACCGGCATGCCGGCCGCCACCGACGCCGAGCAGGCCAGGCAGATGCTCGGCGAGGAGGTGGACGTCTTCGTCGACGCGGGGGAGTCCCCGGGCGGGGAGGCCTCCACCATCGTCGACGTGACCGGGTCGCAGGGCCGGGTGCTGCGGCGGGGTGCGTTGTCGATCGAGGAGCTGAACGCCGCCCTGGAGCCTCTGGGCGCGACCCTGACGGACGAAGGCTGACGGGTGCGCGAGTACGCCCTGGTCTTCCTCGTCGCCGCGTCGGTGACCTATCTGCTGACCGTGGTGGCCCGCGAGATCGCGCTGCGCACCGGTGCCGTCGCTGCGGTCCGTGACCGCGACGTCCATGCCGAGCCGATCCCCTACCTGGGCGGCCTGGCCATGCTCGGCGGGCTCTTCGCGGCGTACGCGGTGGCCCACCAGCTGCCGTTCCTCTCGACGAGCGGTCCGTTCGTCTTCCGCGACGCCGGCGTCGTGCTGGTCGCCGGGGCGCTGATCTGCGCGGTCGGGGTGCTGGACGACCTCTTCGAGCTCGACGCGCTCACCAAGCTCGGTGGACAGGTGCTGGCCGCCGGCTTCCTGATCGCGTTCGGCATCCAGTTCGTCTTCTTCCCGACCCCTGACGGCAGCCAGTTCTCGCTGGACAGCTCCCAGGGCGCCCTGCTCACCGTGCTGGTGGTGGTGGCGACGGTCAACGCGGTCAACTTCGTCGACGGCCTCGACGGGCTGGCAGCGGGGGTCGTGGGGATCGGCGCGATCGCGTTCTTCCTGTTCTGCTACCAGCTGGCCAACCTCAACGGCGTCTCGTTGGCCACCACGGGGGCGCTGCTGAGCGCCTCGCTCGCCGGAGCCTGCGTCGGCTTCCTGCCGCACAACTTCCACCCGGCCCGGCTCTTCATGGGGGACAGCGGCTCGATGCTGATCGGGCTCGTGCTGTCCGCCAGCGCCCTGACCCTCACCGGCCAGTTCTCCGGTCCCGAGATCAGCCAGGGTGCGGACGGCTCCCGAGCGAGCCTGCTGCCCACGCTGCTGCCGCTGCTGCTGCCGGTCTCGATCCTGATCGTGCCGATGGTCGACCTCTTCCTCGCCGTCGTACGCCGCACCCGCGCCGGGCGCTCGCCGATGGCGCCGGACAAGCAGCACCTGCACCACCGGCTGCTGGAGATCGGGCACTCGCAGCGGCGGGCGGTCTTCATCATGTGGCTGTGGGCCGGGCTGGTCGCCTTCGGCACCGTGCTGCTCAGCCTCTACACCGGCACCTGGATGTGGGTCTCGCTGGGCATCATGGCCGCCGTCACGGTCGGGCTCACGTTCGTGCTGCCGGTGGTGCACGGGCCTCACCGCGAGGTCCGATCCGACGCGTTTTGAGCGCTCCGCAGACTTTGTGATAGTTTTCACGAGCGAGGAAATGACCCCCACAGAACGGCCGCCGACATGACGACCGAGACGAAGCAGGACCGCCGCGACAGCGGTGTTGCCGTGCTCCTCGGAGCGGCGCTCACCACGCTGGTGGTGGGTCTCCTCGGCACCCTGCTGGGCGGGCTGACCGGTGGTCGGCCGGCGGCGTACGGCGCGCTCGTCGGTGCCGCGATCGCGCTCGTGGTCTTCTGCCTCGGGGCGTTCGTCGTGAACGCCGTGGCCGGCCTCGTGCCGGCTGCCGCGCTGCTGGTGGCCCTGATGACCTACACGCTGCAGGTGCTGCTCCTCGCGCTCGTCTTCGTGGGGCTCTCCGACTCCGGCCTGATGGACGGGACCCTCGACGCGCGCTGGCTCGCGGGCATGATCATCGCGGGCACCTTCGTGTGGACCGGCGCCCAGCTGTTGCTGACCACGCGCCGCCGGATCCCCGTCTACGACCTCGTCCAGGGCACCGAGGGGAGTGAACGATGACCGTTGCCGACTGCTATTGTCCGGTGCGCGATGGCTGAACAGAAGCCCGCGTCGAACCCCGATGAAGTTCCGTCGGGCGACCCGTGGCTGGCGTTCGGATATCTCGTCGCCGGTGTGCTGCTGTACGGGCTGATCGGCTGGGCCCTCGACCGGTGGCTGAACACCTCCTTCCTGGTGGTGGTCGGCATCCTGCTGGGCGCCGGGCTCGGGATGTTCATGACCTGGCGCCGATTCCGCTTGACCGGCCCAAATCTCACAGACAAGACGTTGTAATGCCGAAGACACAGGAGACACGGTGAGTTTGATCGGGACGTCCACCCTCGGGTCCGAGTCCTTCACGCCTCCCGGCCCCGGCGATTTCAACCTGCCGCCGATCGGCGCGGACCGGACCTTCGAGTTCCTGGGCCAGACGATGTACCTCGGCGTCACGAAGCCGATGCTGCAGGCGGTCCTCGCCGGCGTCCTGGTCTTCGGGTTCTTCTACCTCGCCGCGCGACGTCGGGCCATGGTGCCCGGCCGGCTGCAGTTCGTGGGGGAGGAGGCCTACGGCTTCGTCCGCAACTCGATGGGGCGCGACATCATCGGGAGCCAGGACTTCCAGCGCTTCGTGCCCTACCTGGTCACGGTCTTCTTCTTCATCCTGGTGAACAACATCTTCGCCACGATCCCGCTGATCCAGTTCCCGACCATGTCGCGCTCGGGGATGGTCTACGGCCTCGCCCTGCTCAGCTGGATCATCTACAACGGGGTCGGCATCCAGAAGCACGGCCTCCTGGGCTACCTGAAGCTGCAGTCGCTGCCCGCCGGCGTCGGTGGCCCGATCCTGCTGCTGATCGTGCCGCTCGAGTTCATGTCGAACATCCTGGTGCGGCCGGTCACGCTGGCCCTCCGTCTGTTCGCCAACATGTTCGCCGGTCACCTGCTGCTGATCCTGTTCGCGCTCGGCGGCGAGTACCTCGTGCTGCACATGTCGATCCAGTACGCCCCGGTCGGGATCCTGGCCTGGCTGCTGTTCATCGCCATCGCGTTCCTCGAGATCCTGATCCAGTTCCTGCAGGCGTACGTCTTCGTCCTGCTGAACGCCATGTACATCTCCGGTGCTCTCGCAGACGAGCACTGAGACCCAGACCAGAACCGCAAGCTTTCCCCGCACGTCCACCTGAGTAGTACCAACCGAAAGGAAACTAGCCGTGCTTCCTATGGCTATCAACGGCTCCGCCAACATGATCGGCTACGGCCTGGCCGCGATCGGCCCGGGCATCGGCATCGGTCTGATCTTCGCCGCGTACATCACCGGTGTGGCGCGTCAGCCCGAGGCGCAGGGTCGCCTCCAGACGATCGCGATTCTCGGCTTCGCCCTCGCCGAGGCCCTCGCGATCATCGGTATCGCCCTCGCGTTCGTTCTCAGCTGACCGTCGTCGCTGCTGACGTCGTCGGACCCGGATTAAGGACCTGCCCATGCAGACTTTGACACTTCTCGCGGCTGGGGAAGAGGGGCTCAACCCCCTCGTCCCACACCCGATCGAGATCGTGCTCTCGCTCGTCGTGTTCGGGCTGCTCTTCCTGCTCGTGCGCAAGTACGTCGCCCCGCTGTTCGAGGCGACGTTCGCCGAGCGCACGAGTGCGATCGAGGGAGGGTTGGCCGCTGCCGAGACCAAGCAGGCAGAAGCCGACGCCAAGCTCGCCGAGCTCGAGAAGCAGCTCGGTGACGCCCGGCACGAGGCCGCCCGCATCCGCGAGGAGGCTCGCGAGCAGGGTGCGCAGATCGTGGCGGAGCTGCGCGAGCAGGCTCAGGCCGAGGCTTCGCGCATCGTCGAGCACGGCAAGACCCAGATCGAGGCGGAGCGCCAGCAGGCGGTCACCTCGTTGCGTGCCGAGGTCGGTGCGCTCGCGACCGGCCTGGCCGGTCGCATCGTCGGGGAGAGCCTGGACGACGAGGCTCGCCAGAGCCGCGTGGTCGAGCGCTTCCTCGAGGAGCTCGAGGCTGCTCCGGGCGGAGTCAGCTGATGAGGTTCCGAGGCGCCTCCGCCGATGCCTTCGCGGCAGTCACCGAGGAGCTGGAGACGGTCGTCTCCGGGTCCGGTGACGTCGCGCAGCTCGGCGACGACCTCTTCGCCGTGGCCCAGACGCTGCGCGGCGAGCCGCGGCTGCGGCGGGTGGCCACCGACGTGTCGGTGCCCGCGGACGCCAAGTCCGGGCTGGTCTCGCAGCTGCTGTCCGGCAAGATCGGCGACGGGGCCCTCTCGATCGTCGTGAAGGCCGTCGGCCGACGCTGGACGGCAGGTCGGGACCTGGCCGACGCACTCGAGCAGCTCGGCGTCGTCGCGCTGGTGAAGTCGTCGTCCGAGCCGGGTCGGCTCGCCGACGAGCTCTTCGGCTTCTCGCAGGTCGTCAAGGACAACCCGGAGCTCCGGGACGCGCTGTCCGACTCCAAGCGCAGCAACGACGACAAGCGCACGCTGGTCCACGGACTGCTCGACGGGAAGGCGCTGCCGGCGACGGTCCGCCTGGTCGAGCAGGCCCTCGTGGGGGCGCACCGCACCGTGGGTGTCGCCCTGCGCGAGTACCAGCAGGTCGCGGCGGACGCCCACGGTCAGGGGGTGGCCACGGTCCACGTGGCTCGACCCCTGAGCGACTCCGACCGGGAGCGCCTGGCCCGAGCGCTCACCCAGCAGTACGGACGTCCGGTGCACCTCAACGTCGTCGTGTCGCCCGATCTGATCGGCGGCATGCGGGTCGAGATCGGCAACGACGTGATCGACGGCACGGTGTCCGGTCGACTGGCCGACGCACGCCGCAAGCTGGCCGGCTGAGGCCGACCACCCCGTTCCAGCCCTGAACTGAACCGAGCAGAGTTAACAGAAGGAAGAGTGATGACGGAGCTTTCGATCCGTCCGGACGAGATCCGTGACGCACTGCAGCGCTTCGTGTCGGACTACAAGCCCGACACTGCCAGCCGTGAAGAGGTCGGCACCGTGGCCGAGGCCGGCGACGGCATCGCCCGCGTGAGCGGCCTGCCCTCCGCGATGGCCAACGAGCTGCTCGAGTTCGAGGACGGCACCCTCGGCATCGCCCTGAACCTCGACACCCGCGAGATCGGTGTCGTCGTGCTCGGCGACTTCGACGGGATCGAGGAGGGCCAGCCGGTCCGCCGTACCGGCGAGGTGCTCTCCGTGCCCGTCGGCGACGGCTACCTCGGCCGGGTCGTCGACCCGCTCGGCAACGCGATCGACGGTCTCGGTGACCTCGAGACCACGGGTCGCCGCGCGCTCGAGCTGCAGGCGCCCTCGGTGGTGCAGCGCAAGTCGGTGCACGAGCCCCTGGCGACCGGGATCAAGGCGATCGACGCCCTGACCCCGATCGGCCGCGGCCAGCGCCAGCTGATCATCGGTGACCGCGCGACCGGCAAGACCACGGTCGCGATCGACACGATCATCAACCAGAAGCAGTACTGGGAGACCGGCGACCCGAGCAAGCAGGTCCGCTGCATCTACGTCGCGATCGGCCAGAAGGGCTCGACCATCGCCGCCGTGCGTGGCGCCCTCGAGGAGGCCGGCGCACTGGAGTACACCACCATCGTCGCCTCGCCGGCGTCGGACTCCGCGGGCTTCAAGTACCTCGCTCCGTACACCGGCTCGGCGATCGGCCAGCACTGGATGTACGAGGGCAAGCACGTCCTCATCGTGTTCGACGACCTGACCAAGCAGGCCGAGGCCTACCGCGCCGTGTCGCTGCTGCTGCGTCGCCCGCCGGGCCGTGAGGCCTACCCGGGTGACGTGTTCTACCTGCACAGCCGGCTGCTCGAGCGTTGCGCGAAGCTGAACGACGAGCTCGGCTCGGGCTCGATGACCGGTCTGCCGATCATCGAGACCAAGGCCAACGACGTCTCGGCGTTCATCCCGACCAACGTCATCTCGATCACCGACGGTCAGATCTTCCTGCAGTCGGACCTGTTCGCGGCCAACCAGCGCCCCGCCATCGACGTGGGTGTCTCGGTCTCGCGGGTCGGTGGCGCGGCCATGACCAAGGCGATGAAGGCCGTGACCGGCTCGCTCAAGGTGGAGCTGGCGCAGTACCGCTCGATGGAGGCGTTCGCGATGTTCGCCTCGGACCTCGACGCAGCGTCACGCCAGCAGCTCGACCGCGGTCAGCGGCTGATGGCCCTGCTCAAGCAGCCCGCCTACAGCCCGTACCCGGTCGAGGAGATGACCGTGTCGCTGTGGCTCGGGACGTCCGGTCGGCTCGACAAGGTCCCGACCGACGACGTGCTCCGCTTCGAGCAGGAGTTCCTCGACTACCTGCGTCGCTCGCACGAGGGCATCCTCGCGGGCATCCGCGAGTCGCTGAAGTTCGACGACGCGACCGAGTCGGCCGTGGTCGACGCGTACGACTCCTTCCTGGACCAGTTCGAGACCGCCGACGGCGCCTCGATCAAGGCTGGTCACGAAGAGCACGTCGCTCTCGAGGACGAGGACGTCGAGCAGGAGCAGATCGTCAAGCAGAAGCGGGGCTGACCCATGGCCCTCTCGCTGCGTGAGTACCGCGCGCGGATCAAGTCGACCGAGTCGATGAAGAAGATCACGCGCGCCATGGAGCTCATCGCTGCGTCCCGCATCATCAAGGCGCAGCAACGAGCCAGGGCGGCAGCGCCCTACGCCCGTGAGCTGACTCGAGCGGTCTCGGCCGTGGCGACGTTCTCGAACGTCGAGCACGCCCTGACCACCGAGCCGGAGAACCCGCGCCGTGCCGCGATCCTGGTCGTCACCAGCGACCGCGGCCTGGCCGGCGCCTACTCGTCGAACGTGCTCAAGGAAGCCGAGCGCCTCGTCGAGAAGCTCAAGGGCGAGGACAAGGAGGTCGACCTCTACATCGCGGGTCGCAAGGGCGAGGCCTACTTCAAGTTCCGCCAGCGCCCCATCGTGCAGTCGTGGACCGGGTTCTCCGACCAGCCGTCGTACGACGTGGCCAGCGACATCGGCACCACGCTGATCTCGGCGTTCCTCGCGGACGACGAGACCGAGGCGGCTCCGGAGGCTCCGCAGGGGGTCGACGAGGTGCACGTGGTCTACACGCGCTTCAAGTCGATGCTGGTGCAGGAGCCGACCACGATCCGGCTGCTGCCGCTGGAGGTCGTCGAGGGGACGGACGCGCCCGAGGACGAGGACGTGCTGCCGCTCTACGAGTTCGAGCCGTCGCCCGCCGAGGTGCTCGACGCGCTGCTGCCGCGCTACGTCCAGAGCCGGATCTTCTTCGCACTCCTGCAGGCGGCTGCCTCCGAGCTCGCCGCCCGCCAGAAGGCGATGAAGTCCGCCACGGACAACGCCGACGAGCTGATCAAGAAGTACACCCGAATCGCCAACCAGGCCCGCCAGGCCGGCATTACCCAGGAAATCAGCGAGATCGTCGGTGGCGTCAACGCGCTCGCCGACGCCAACGCCGGGAATGAGTGAGAGATATGACTGCCACTGTTGAAGAGACCCAGAAGGGTTCGGGCTCCACGAGCACGGGCCGCATCGCGCGCGTGACCGGCCCGGTGGTGGACGTCGAGTTCCCCACCGACTCGATGCCCGAGATGTACAACAAGCTCGAGGTGGACCTCACGCTGGGCGGCGAGACCAAGACGCTGATCCTCGAGGTCGCGCTGCACATCGGGGACGGCATGGTTCGCGCCATCTCGATGCAGTCCACCGACGGCCTGGTCCGCGGCGCCACCGTCACGGACACCGGTGAGTCGATCACCGTGCCCGTGGGTGACATCACCAAGGGCCACGTGTTCAACGCCACCGGCGACGTCCTCAACCTCGAGGAGGGCGAGGAGTACAACGTCACCGAGCGCTGGGGCATCCACCGCAAGGCGCCGGCGTTCGACCAGCTCGAGTCGAAGACCACGATGTTCGAGACCGGCATCAAGGTCATCGACCTGCTGACGCCCTACGTGAACGGCGGCAAGATCGGCCTGTTCGGCGGTGCCGGTGTCGGCAAGACCGTGCTCATCCAGGAGATGATCGCGCGGGTTGCCAAGGACCACGGTGGTGTGTCGGTGTTCGCCGGAGTCGGCGAGCGCACCCGTGAGGGCAACGACCTGATCGAGGAGATGACCGAGGCCGGTGTCATCGGCCAGACCGCACTGGTCTTCGGCCAGATGGACGAGCCGCCGGGCACCCGGCTGCGGGTGGCGCTGTCCGCGCTGACCATGGCGGAGTACTTCCGCGATGTGCAGAACCAGGACGTGCTGCTGTTCATCGACAACATCTTCCGGTTCACGCAGGCCGGCTCCGAGGTCTCGACGCTCCTGGGCCGGATGCCGTCCGCGGTGGGCTACCAGCCCAACCTGGCCGACGAGATGGGTCAGCTCCAGGAGCGGATCACCTCGACGCGCGGTAACTCGATCACCTCGCTGCAGGCGATCTACGTGCCCGCGGACGACTACACCGACCCCGCGCCGGCCACGACGTTCGCGCACCTCGACGCCACCACGGAGCTCTCGCGTGACATCGCGTCGAAGGGCATCTACCCCGCGGTGGACCCGCTGACGTCGACCTCGCGGATCCTCGACGCCCAGTACATCGGGCAGGAGCACTACGACTGCGCGATCCGGGTCAAGCAGATCCTCCAGCGCAACAAGGAGCTCCAGGACATCATCGCGATCCTCGGTGTCGACGAGCTGTCCGAGGAGGACAAGGTGATCGTGTCGCGGGCCCGTCGCATCGAGCGGTTCCTGTCGCAGAACACCTACGTCGCCAAGCAGTTCACCGGCATCGAGGGTTCGACGGTTCCGGTCGCCGACACCATCGCGGCGTTCAACAAGATCGCCGACGGTGACTACGACCACGTGGCCGAGCAGGCGTTCTTCATGTGCGGTGGCCTCGACGACGTCGAAGCCAAGTGGGCCGAGATCCAGAAGAGCCTCTGATGGCTGAACCACTGCAGGTGGAGCTCGTCGCCGCGGACCGGCTCGTCTGGTCCGGGGAGGCGAAGCTGGTGATCGCCCGCACCACGGAGGGTGATGTCGGGATCCTGCCCGGCCACGCGCCGCTGCTGTCGGTGCTCATCGACGGCGTCGTCGACGTGCAGACGGCGGACGGGGAGACCTGGGTGGCTGCCGTCGACGCCGGCTTCCTCTCGGTGGCCCACAACCGTGTCTCGATCCTGTCGGAGCGTGCGGAGATGTCGCACGAGATCGACCTGGAGACGGCTCGTCGGGACCTCGAGCGGGCCCGCGCTGCCGGGGAGAACGACGACGAGGCGGCTGAGGCCGTCCGCCGTGCCGAGGCCAGGGTCCGGGCGGTCGAGAAGGCCTCCTGACCCGTCCAGCGGCCCGGTCCTGCCGGGCCGCTAGGGTGTGCATCGTTGTGACGTGTGGGGCGATGGCGGAGGGAAGCGGATGCCGATCTGGCAGTGGGTGCTGGACACCGCCGGCCTCGTGCTCCTGCTCGTGCTGCTCTACGGGATCGGCCTGATCGTTCGGCGCCGCGTGCTCTCGCGCAACGGTGGCACCTTTGAGCTCAGCTTCCGCGTCCGGTCCGAAAGGGCCGGACGCGGTTGGCTTCTCGGGCTCGGTCGGTACTCCGGTGAGACCCTCGAGTGGTTCCGGATCTTCTCCCTGTCCCCTCGACCGAAGCGGTCCTGGCCCCGGGCTGAGCTGACCTACGGCGGGCGCCGTGACCCCGAGGGCGTCGAGCAGATGTCGCTCTACCCGGACCACGTGGTGATCTGGTGCACGACGCCCGACGGGGAGATCGAGCTGGCGATGGGGGCGTCCTCGCTGATGGGCTTCCAGTCCTGGCTCGAGTCGGGACCGCCCGGCTCTCCCTGGACCCGGTGAGTCCACTTCTCGGCGCGCGCAACGCCGTCGCCCTGACCTTCTCGCTCAACGGCTTCTGCTTCGCCAGTCTGGTGACCCGGATCCCGGACCTCCGGGCCGACCTGTCGCTCGACAACGGGGCGCTGGGGCTGCTGCTGCTGGCCATCGCCGCGGGCTCGGTGCTGTCCCTTCCCTCCAGCGGGCGGTTGATCGAGTGGAGCAGCCCGGGGACCGTCGTCCGGCTGGGCGGGTGGTTCGCAGCCACCGGGATGCTCGTGGCAGCCGTGGGGGTCGCCTTCGCGACGTCCGTGCCGGTCACCGCGGTCGGGCTCTTCTGCTACGGGATCGGGACCGGTCTCTGGGACGTCGCCATGAACGTCGAGGGCGCCGAGGTCGAACGCCGTCTGGCCCGCACGATCATGCCGCGGTTCCACGCCGGGTGGAGTGCCGGCAGCATCGCCGGCGCCGGCGTCGGGGTCCCGATGGCGGCGCTGGACGCGCCCCTGCTGCTGCACATCGGCGGAGCCGGCGTCGCCTCGCTGGCGGTCCTGCTCGGTGTGTCCCGTGCCTTCCTCGCGGCAGCGCCGGCTCCCGTGGCCACCGCCGTGCCCCGCTCGGCCTGGCGGGAGCCCCGCACGCTGGCGATCGGCCTGATGGTGCTCTCGTTCGCCGTGGTCGAGGGGTCGGCCAACGACTGGCTCACCCTGGCCCTGATCGACGGTTACGACGCCCGGCACTGGGTGGGGGTCGTCGGCTTCGGGGTCTTCGTGGTCGCCATGACGACCGGTCGGATGGCCGGGCCGTTCGTCCTGGACCGGTTCGGCCGGGCTCCGGTGCTCTGGGGGACTGCCGTGACCGCCGCCGCCGGGATCCTGCTCGTGGTGCTCGGCGGCAGTCCCGTCGTGGTCGGCCTCGGCATCGTGCTCTGGGGGCTGGGCGCTGCGCTCGGCTTCCCGGTCGGGATGAGCGCAGCGGCAGACGACCCGGCCCGCGCCGCGGCGCGGGTCAGCGTGGTCTCCACCATCGGCTACGCGGCGTTCCTCGCCGGTCCGCCGCTGCTCGGCCAGCTGGGGGACCGGGTCGGGACCCTGAACTCGTTGCTGGCAGTGACCGCAGTGCTGGGGTTGGCGGGCGTAAGCCTCCTCGCGATCCGTGAGCGCGAGACCCCCAGCGGGGTCAGTCCAGCGGGAGGCTCTCCTGCGCCGCGGTGACCATCGTGACCACCGCCTGCAGGTAGGACTGAACCCGGGAGTCCTCGGCGAGGATCATCGCCACCGGCACGACGAGCACGATCTCGGAGATCTGGCCGGGTTCGTCGTCCGGTCCCGGCCACCCGGACAGCTCCATCTCGTCCACGTCGCGCACCACGAGGTGAAGCCCCGCACCCGACATCGCGGCCCTGCGGCTCAGGAACTCCTCGTCCGAGAGCAGCAGGCCGACCGCGGTGTCCCAGGCGGCGTCGCTGGTCGGGACGAGGCCGAAGCTCGGGTCTTCGCCGGGGAGGTCCTCGTCGGGACGCCACTCGGTCGTCACGCCCACCGGGACCTCGCGGCTCTTCCATTGCAGCGTCAGCCGCGTGTCCTCTGCATCTGCATCGGGCTCCGGCTCGAAGAACCCCGCGACGAGCAGGTCCTCGCCCTCCGACCACTCCCAGTCGTCCGGATCGAGCTGCCCACCGGCGGCGAGGGCGCTGCTCGTACGACGCCCGTCCGCTCGCGACGACCGCTGCCGCGATCCACTCCGAGGTGTCGCCCGCGTGTGAGGGCGGCACCGAGCACGCGTCAAGGAGCCACCGCACCCGCTCGTCGAGCAGGTCGAGGAACTCCATGCTCTCGCCGTGCTCGGTGAGCTCCGCCTCCAGGGCGGGCATGGTCGTGTCGTCGACCGTGCCATGGAGCAGGTCGATGAGCTGCCAGAAGCGAGCGACGTCCATACTCAACGCTGTTCGTTCCTCACTGCGTGCGCTCGCCGCCGTGTTGTCTGGGCGGCTCACGCACTCCGTTCGTTCCTCACTGCGTGCGCTCGCCGCCGTGTTGTCTGGGCGGCTCACGCACTCCGTTCGTTCCTCACTGCGTGCGCTCGCCGCCGGGCACCCACAGGACGTCGCCGGCCTCGCGGTTGGCATGCCTGGCGAGGATGAAGAGCAGGTCGGAGAGCCGGTTCAGGTAGGTGATCGCCAGGACGTTCATCGTCTCCGCGTGCTCGGCGTGTGCCGCCCACGCCGACCGCTCCGCACGGCGTACGACGGTGCGGGCGACGTGCAGCAGCGCGCCGCCGGCGGTGCCGCCGTTGAGGATGAACGAGCGCAGGTTGGGCAGGTGATCGTTGTACTGGTCGCACCACTGCTCGAGCCGGTCGACGTACTCCTGCTCGATGCGCAGTGGCGGGTACTCCGGGTTGTCCACGACCGGGGTGCAGAAGTCCGCGCCCACGTCGAAGAGGTCGTTCTGGATGTGGGTCAGCACCGCCACCACGTCGTCCTCGAGCTGCCCGAGCGAGAGGGCGAGCCCGAGCTGGGCGTTCGCCTCGTCCACGTCGGCGTAGGCGTGCAGCCTCAGGTCGTTCTTCGAGGTGAGGCTCATGTCGCCGAGGCGGGTCTCGCCGCCGTCGCCGGTGCGGGTGTAGATCCTGGTGAGGTTGACCATGCGGCGAGACTAGTCCCCACCCCGACACGCGGAAAACCAGTTGGCGGACAGACGCAACCTCATCAGCGTGGGCTGCGTCATAGTGAGTACAGAGTCGTCAACACACCGGGGTTTCTCTGGGCCTCGGAGGACGGGGCATTCCATGGACATCACCACCGACGGGCCGACGCTGCTCCTGGCCGGCGACTTCGACGTGCGCAGCACCTGGCAGGTCCGCACCGCCATCTACGAGCACCTCGAGGGGCACGACGAGGACGTGGTGGTCGACCTCAGCGACGTCGGTGCGATCGATGTCACTGCGCTCAAGGTGCTCGCGGTCGCCACGCTGGAGGCCAGCCGGGGCGGGCGGCACCTCACCCTGCGCGGCTGTGGACCGGCCGTGCGCCGGATGCTGCACATCTCGCGGTTGATCCGAGCCGTCGAGGTCGAGCGCCAGGTGGCCTCCGCCTGAGAGTGTCGGACATCCCACACCCGAGACGCATTACCAATCGGTAGCCGGGGTCCTACGCTCGCAGGCATGAGCGAGACCGATCTGCCCCGCAAGGATCGCCCCTGGGTGATGCGCACGTACGCCGGCCACTCGACGGCCCGGGCGTCGAACGCGCTGTACCGCAGCAACCTGGAGAAGGGGCAGACCGGCCTCTCGGTGGCCTTCGACCTGCCGACGCAGACCGGCTACGACCCCGACTCACCGCTGGCGCGCGGTGAGGTCGGCAAGGTCGGGGTCCCGGTCCCGCACCTCGGCGAGATGCGACGGCTCTTCGACGACATTCCGCTCTCCGAGATGAACACCTCGATGACCATCAACGCCACCGCGATGTGGATGCTCGCGATGTACCAGGTGGTGGCCGAGGAGCAGAGCGGCATCACCGCAGACTCGAGCGACGAGGAGCGGGCCGCGGTGGCCACCCGCCTGTCCGGGACCACCCAGAACGACATCATCAAGGAGTACCTGTCCCGGGGGACCTACGTCTTCCCGCCCGAGCACTCGCTGCGCCTGATCGGCGACATGATCGCCTACACCGTGCACCAGGTGCCGAAGTGGAACCCGATCAACATCTGCAGCTACCACCTCCAGGAGGCCGGGGCCACGCCCACCCAGGAGCTGGCCTACGCCCTGTGCA
This sequence comes from uncultured Actinomycetota bacterium, assembly GCA_963826415.1. GTDB lineage: Bacteria > Actinomycetota > Actinomycetes > Propionibacteriales > Nocardioidaceae > Nocardioides. Next base: position 33,694 of record CAWGWW010000001.1, read on the forward strand.
CTGCGATCGCGGTGCTCGACCAGGTCAAGGCGTCCGGCCAGGTGTCCCCGGACGACTTCGAGAAGGTGGTCGGCCGGATCTCGTTCTTCGTCAACGCCGGGGTGCGGTTCGTCGAGGAGACGTGCAAGATGCGCGCCTTCGTCGAGCTGTGGGACCGGATCACCCGGGAGCGGTACGGCGTCCAGGACCCCAAGATGCGCCGCTTCCGGTACGGCGTGCAGGTGAACTCGCTCGGCCTGACCGAGGCGCAGCCCGAGAACAACGTGCAGCGGATCGTGCTCGAGATGCTCGGCGTCACGCTCTCCAAGAACGCCCGCGCCCGCGCCGTCCAGCTGCCCGCGTGGAACGAGGCGCTCGGACTCCCGCGCCCCTGGGACCAGCAGTGGTCGCTGCGGCTGCAGCAGGTGCTCGCCTTCGAGTCCGACCTCCTGGAGTACGACGACATCTTCGACGGCTCGACCGTGATCGAGGCCAAGGTGCGCGAGCTGGTCGAGGGGGCCACCGCCGAGATCGACCGGGTCCAGGCGATGGGCGGCGCGATCGCAGCCGTGGAGTCGGGCTACATGAAGCAGGCCTTGGTCTCGGCCCACGCCGACCGCCGGGCCAGGATCGAGTCCGGCGCGGAGAAGGTGGTCGGGGTCAACATCTACGAGACCACGGAGCCCTCGCCGCTCACCGCCGACCTCGACGGCGCGATCATGGCCGCCGACCCGCAGGCCGAGCAGGCTGCGCTCGACTCGGTCGCCGACTGGAAGGCGAACCGCGACGAGTCGGCGGTGACCGAGGCGCTGGCCCGGCTGTCGGCCGAGGCCAAGACCGACACGAACCTGATGGCCGCCACGCTGGCCGCTGCCCGCGCGGGAGCGACGACGGGGGAGTGGGCCGGCACCCTGCGCGGCGTGTTCGGCGAGTTCCGGGCCCCCACCGGGGTCAGCGGCGCCGTCGGTGTCGCCGAGGCGGGTGCCGAGCTGACCGCGGTGCGGGAGCGGGTCCGCCGGACCGGCGAGGAGCTCGGCGGGCGGCTGCGGCTGCTGGTCGGCAAGCCCGGCCTCGACGGCCACTCGAACGGCGCCGAGCAGGTGGCCGTCCGGGCCCGGGACGCCGGCTTCGAGGTCGTCTACCAGGGGATCCGGCTCACGCCCGACCAGATCGTCGCGGCCGCAGTGGCCGAGGACGTCCACTGTGTCGGTCTCTCGATCCTGTCCGGCTCGCACATGGAGCTGGTGCCCGACGTGCTCGAGGGCCTGCGCGCCGCGGGAGCGGGCGACGTACCCGTCATCGTCGGCGGGATCATCCCCGACTCCGACGGGCGGCGGCTGCAGGAGCAGGGTGTCGCGGCGGTCTACACGCCCAAGGACTTCGGACTGACCGAGATCATGGGTGGCATCGTCGACGTGATCCGCCGGGCCAACGGCCTCGACTGACGGGTTACGGTCGGTCCATGAGCGACCTGCAGTGCCCGACCCGCGTCTTCGTGGCGCGGCACGGCGAGGCCGAGTACGAGACAGACCTGGTCACGGACGACGGAGGCAGCCTCACGGCACTCGGCCGTCGTCAGGCCCGCGAGCTCGGCGAGTCGTTGCGCGACGAGCGGATCGCCCGGGTGTGGACCAGCTCGCTGTCCCGGGCGGTGCAGACCGCCGAGATCGCCGCCGCGGTGCTCGGGGTCGACGTCGTGGTCCGCGAGGGGCTGCGTGAGTACGGCGTGGGTGACCTCGCCGGTGCCGCAGGCGGAGAGGCGTCGTACTTCGCCGGGGTCTTCCGGCAGTGGGCCGAGGGCGACGCGACCGCCCGGATCGCCGGCGGCGAGCGGACCGATGACTTCGTCGCTCGCGTCGGCCGCGTCCTCGACGAGGTGGCGGACCAGCACCGCGGTGAGGCCGTTCTCGTGGTCAGCCACGGCGGCGCCGTCCTCGCCACGGTGCCGCAGCTGGTCGGACTGCCGCGCACGCACGGCCTCGGCGTCACCCTGCCGAACGGCTCGTCGCTCGCCCTCGAGGTGGACGCCGAGGGCTGGCGGCTGGCGCAGTCGGACTGGCTCAGTCCAGCAGGTTGAGCCAGCGCAGGACCGTGGTCCGGGTCCGCGGCGCGGACTTCTCCAGGACCAGCGCGCTGGCGGCGCCCGGGACCACCGTGGTGGTGACCGTGGCGTCGGGACCGTAGGCCTCGGACTGGCGGTCGGCCGAGTCGTCGCGCATCAGCACGTCGCGGGCACCGAAGAGCAGCAGCACCGGCACCTCGACGTTCTGGGCCGCCGACGACGACCCGGAGGCCAGCTGGCTGAGGCTGAGCGCATCACCGCACGGGGTGGGGCCGCGACGAGCCGCTGCCGCGCGCTGGACGCCGCGGGGCGCGGTCCGGAACAGCAGGGCGCGGAAGTCCGGGGCGGTCTCGCCGAAGAAGGCGTAGTCGTCGCCGGTCAGGCACCGGCTGGACTGGGCAGACGCCTCGTCGACGGCGCGCTGGCTGGCACCGCTGTCGGCCCACGACATCAGCACCAGGGCGTCGACGTCGTCGAACGTCCCGGCCTCGACCTGGGCGATGGCAGCTCCGACCGCGTGCCCGTGCACCACGACGTGCTGGGCGGACGGCGTGGCCTGGTCCGCTCGACGGCCGCGGTAGTCGTACCGGCCGGAGCGGAGGTGCTGGATGACCTGGTGCAGCATGTCGGCCTGGGCGCCCAGACAGGTGTCGTCGCCGTTCGGGATCCGGTTGCCGGCGTAGCCGAGGCGGTCGAGCACGACGGAGACCTCGCCGGAGCGCGCGAGGTTGCCGGCGTAGTCGTAGCGCGGCTTGTCCCGGAGGTTCCAGAACCAGCCGCTGGTCGCGTTGTCGTGGACCAGCACGTTGATCCGGGGGAGCGAGGAGATCCTGAACGCTCCCCGCGGGGCCACGATCCGCGCGCCCACCTGGTACGACGCGTTGTCCGCGCGGCACGCGACGGGGGTCGAGTTCGAGTTCGTGAGCTCGAACGACACCCGCCGGCTGCCGACGCTGGACTGCTTCCGCGGCTCGCTCGGGGACGCCGAGGCCGAGATGGCGGTGCCGACGAGAGTGGCGATGAGTCCTGCGGCGAGCAGGCTGGCGATGGTGCGCTGGACACGTGCCGACACGGTGACCTCCTGGGTTGCATACCGTCGGTATGACAGTAGGCGGCCGGTACGGTCCCGCCCGGCACCGGGTCCGCCCGGAGGCCCGCAATTGTGACCCGGCTTACCTCCGGGTGCGCCAGACTCGGCCCATGAGGAGGGCCGGATGAGCAGGATCGTGGTCGTGGGCGCCGGGGTGGTCGGCCTGAGCTGCGCGATCCGGCTGCTGGAGGGCGGGCACCGGGTCGATGTGGTGGCGCGCGACCTGCCCCGGGAGACGACGTCGGCCGTGGCCGCCGCGATCTGGTACCCCTACCGTGCACTGCCCCAGGACCGGGTGACCGCCTGGGCGGCCCGGTCGTACGACACCTTCAGCGGCCTCGCGCAGACCGACCCCGACTCGGGGGTCCGGCTGACACCCGGCACCGAGGTGTTCCGCACCCCGCAGCCCGAGCCTTGGTGGCGTGCGGCCGTCCCGTCGCTGGACCGGGTGGCCGACCTCCCGGACGGCTACGCCGACGGGTGGAGCTTCACCGCCCCCGTGGTCGACATGTCGGTCTACCTCGGCTGGCTGGCCAAGCGGCTGGACGAGCGGGGCGGGACGCTGACCCGGCTCAACCTGCGCGATCTCCCGCGCGGGCCCGAGCTGGTCGTGAACTGCTCCGGGCTCGGCGCGCGCCTGCTCGGATCGGACCAGTCGGTGGTGCCGGTGGGTGGTCAGGTGGTCTACGTCGAGCAGGTCGGCCTGGACCGGTGGTGGCTGGACAGTCCGGGGCCGACGTACGTCGTGCCACGCGAGCGCGACATCGTGGTCGGCGGCACCGCCGAGGAAGGTGACTGGAGCCGGACACCGTCCCCCGAGGTGGCCCGGGCCATTCTGGACCGGGCGACCCGCCTGGTCCCCGCCCTGCGGGACGCGAAGGTGCTGCGGCACAAGGTCGGGCTGCGGCCGGTGCGCCCTGCGGTGCGTCTCGAACGCGTCGGTGACGTCGTCCACTGCTACGGGCACGGTGGCGCCGGGGTGACCCTCAGCTGGGGCTGTGCGGACGAGGTCGCCGCCCTCGCCGGTTGACCGCGAGCACCAGCCAGACCCCGACGACGAGACCCGCGGCGATGCCGACCAGGACGCCCCACTCGTCGTCGACGGCCTTCCCCAGCAGCGTGCCCGCCGCGACCGTCGCCATCACCAGGACGATGAGCGCAGCGTTGCGCGCCATCTCCCCGAAGAAGGTCCGGCTGAAGGACTGGCTCCCGGCCCCGGCCTCCGGCTGTGAGTCCAGCGGGATCGCCTGCACGACGGCGGCCGGCTCGAGCACACCGTAGATGTGCGGGAACGACTCGTCGGTGCCCTCGGGGACCTCCTCGACGACGGGCGCAGTGAGCCGCTCCGTGTCGATCACCAGCAGCACCAGCGGCTCGGGCACCTCCGCGTAGAACCGGTCCCGAACGGCCTGCCACTGGTCGGCCCGGCTGGCGTGGATGAACCCCTCCTCGGCGAGGGTCCGACCGAAGGTGGAGACGGTGTACGCGCCGGACCTCTGGGCCGCCTCCCAGTCCGAGACGAGCGCGAGATGGAAGATCTGCATCAGAAGAGCCGGTGCTCGGAGTCGTCGATGCCGCGCAGGGCGTCGTAGTCGACGACCGCGCACGAGATGCCCCGGTCGGTGGCGAGCACCCGGGCCTGCGGCTTGATCTCCTGGGCGGCGAAGATCCCGCGGACCGGAGCCAGCAGCGGGTCGCGGTTGAGCAGCTCGAGGTAGCGGGTGAGCTGCTCGACGCCGTCGATGTCGCCTCGGCGCTTGATCTCGACGGCCACGCTCAGCCCGGTGGCGTCGCGGCACATCAGGTCCACCGGCCCGATCGCGGTCGGGAACTCGCGGCGCACCAGCGCCAGACCGGGGGAGAGGGTGGCCGGGTGCTCGGCCAGCAGCTCCTGCAGGTGCTTCTCCACGCCGTCCTTCTGCAGGCCGGGGTCGACCCCGAGGTCGTGCGAGGAGTCGTGGACAACCTCCTCGATCAGGATCCGCAGGGTGTCGCCGGTCTTCGCGGTCACGGTCCACTCGAGGCAAGCGCCGCCGTCGTCGTCCAGCATCGCCTCGCGGACGGTGCACGGGGGCGACATCCAGTTCAGCGGCTTGTACGAGCCGCCGTCGCTGTGCACGAGCACCGACCCGTCGGCCTTGATCATCAGCACCCGGGTCGCCATCGGCAGGTGAGCCGTCAGCCGTCCCGCGTAGTCCACCTGGCATCGAGCAACGACGAGTCTCACGGGGAGGGAATCTACCGGTGCCCGTCGTGAACTACCTCACGGCACCGGGTCGTGCACCCGTGACATGATGCGCGCCATGACCAGCACCCCCTCCGAGTCCCCGCGCGCCTTCCACACGATCGGCGTCATCGGCCTGGGCACCATGGGTGCCGGCATCACCGAGGTCTTCGCCCGCAACGGCTTCAGCGTGATCGGGGTCGAGCTCAACGAGGAGAGCCTGGAGCGCGGTCGACAGCACCTGGAGCACTCGACCGGCCGTGCGGTGAAGCGCGGCAAGATGAGCGAGGCCGAGCAGGCCGAGCTGGTCGGGCGGGTCACCTTCACCACCGAGATGAAGGACCTCGCCGAGGCCGACTTCGTCGTCGAGGCCGTGATCGAGTCCCTCGAGGTGAAGAAGTCGATCCTGCGCGAGCTCGACGGCATCGTGCGCCGGGACGCGATCCTCGCCACCAACACCTCGTCGTTGTCGGTCACCGAGATCTCCACCGCCAACGCCAGCCCCGGCCGGGTGATCGGGGTGCACTTCTTCAACCCGGCACCGGTGCAGAACCTGGTCGAGATCATCCGCACCGTCGTGACCGAGCAGAGCGTGCTCGACGACGTGAAGGGCCTGGTCGAGGGCCTCGGCAAGAACCCCGTCGTCTGCGGCGACAAGGCCGGCTTCATCGCCAACACGCTGCTGTTCGGCTACCTCAACCACGCGGTCTCGATGTACGAGAACCACTACGCCACCCGCGAGGACATCGACGCCGCCATGCGGTTCGGCTGCGGCTACCCGATGGGCCCCCTGGCGCTGCTCGACCTGATCGGTCTCGACACGGCGTACGAGATCCTGGACACGATGTACAAGCAGGGCCGTGACCGCCTGCACGCCCCGGCGCCGCTGCTCAAGCAGTACGTCACCGCCGGCCTGCTCGGTCGCAAGTCCGGCCGCGGCTTCTACACCTACGAGGCGGCTGACAGCCCGGTCGTCGTCGCCGACGCGAACACTCCGAGCGCCGACGACCTGCCGCAGCTTCGCCACGACGTCCGCCAGGTCGGCGTCGTCGGCACCGGCACGATGGCCAGCGGGATCGTCGAGGTCTTCGCCAAGAGCGGGTACGACGTGCTCGTCGTCGGGCGCAGTGCGGACAAGACCGCCGGTGTGATCGCCGCCATCACCAAGAACTTCGACAAGCAGATCCAGCGCGGCAAGGCCACCGAGGAGAGCAAGACCGAGGCGCTCGCCCGGATCACGGGCACCGTCTCGCTCGACGACCTCCGCAGCGTCGACCTCGTGGTCGAGGCGATCGCCGAGGACCTGGCCGTGAAGACCACCCTCTTCGAGAACCTCGACGAGATCTGCAAGCCGGGCGCGATCCTGGCGACCACCACCTCGAGCCTCCCGATCATCGCGATGGCCCGGGTGACCAAGCGTCCGCAGGACGTGATCGGCATGCACTTCTTCAACCCGGCCTCGGTCATGAAGCTGGTCGAGGTGGTCTCCACGGTCACCACCTCCGACGACGTCATCGAGACCACCCGCGCGCTGTGCGCAAAGCTCGGCAAGGTCGCGGTCTCCTGCGGCGACCGGTCCGGGTTCATCGTCAACGCCCTGCTCTTCCCCTACCTCAACGACGCGGTGAAGATGCTGGAGGCGCACTACGCCACAGCCGACGACATCGACATCGCGATGAAGCAGGGTTGCGCGCTGCCGATGGGTCCCTTCGAGCTGCTCGACGTGGTCGGCAACGACGTCTCCCTGGCGATCCAGCGCGAGCTCTACCTCGAGTTCCGGGAGCCGGGCTTCGCGCCGGCGCCGCTGCTCGAGCACCTGGTGACCGCCGGCTACCTCGGCCGGAAGACCAAGCGCGGGTTCCGGGACTACACGCTGCGCTGACCGGCCGGCGCTGGCCGGTCGAAATTCGGGAGGTGTGACGCGTCCCACACGTGGGTACGACGCCCGCATGGCCGTGGAAACAGGACGCATCACCACTGACATTCCGTTCCGGATGGACCGCCTCCCGTGGGCACGCTGGCACTGGCTGGTGGTGATCGGGCTCGGCACCGTCTGGATCCTGGACGGGCTCGAGGTCACCATCGTGGGCTCGATGTCGACCGCGCTGGCCGACCCGAAGACCGGGCTCGCGATGAGCAGCTTCCAGGTGGGTCTCGCCGGAGCGACGTACGTCGCAGGCGCCTGCCTGGGCGCGCTCTTCTTCGGTCAGCTCACCGACCGGCTCGGCCGCAAGAAGCTCTTCCTGGTCACGCTCGTCGTCTACACCGTGGCCACCGTGCTCACGGCGTTCTCGATGAACGTGACCTGGTACCTCGTCTGCCGGTTCCTGACCGGCACCGGCATCGGCGGTGAGTACGCCGCGATCAACTCGGCGATCGACGAGCTGATCCCGGCGAAGTACCGCGGTCGGGTCGACGTCGCGATCAACGGTTCGTTCTGGGTCGGGGCCGCCGGCGGCGCACTGCTGACGATCCCGCTGCTCGACCCCACCCTGGTCAACCAGAACTGGGGTTGGCGGCTCGCCTTCGGGCTGGGCGCCATCCTCGCCGTCGGCATCCTCATCGTCCGGCGCAACGTCCCCGAGAGCCCGCGCTGGCTCTTCATCCACGGCCGGGAGGACGAGGCCGAACGGATCGTGACCAGCATCGAGAAGCTGGTCGTCGACGAGACCGGCCGTGACCTGCACCCGGTCTCGGACACGATCACCGTCCGCCAGCGCAAGACGATCGGGATCGGGCTGATCGCGCGCACGGTTTTCACGCTCTATCCCAAGCGGACCATCCTCTGCTTCTCGCTCTTCGTGGGTCAGGCCTTCCTCTACAACGCCTTCTTCTTCACCTACGGCGACACCCTGACCACGTTCCTCGACGTGAAGCAGACCGGTTACTACATCGCGATCTTCGCGGCCAGCAACTTCGCCGGCGCGCTGCTGCTGAGCCGGCTCTTCGACACCCTCGGTCGGGTGCCGATGATCACCGGGACCTACATCCTCTCCGGCGTGCTGCTCGGGGCGACCGGGCTCTTCCTGGGCAGTGTCTCGGCCACCACGCTCACTCTGATGGGGGCGATCATCTTCTTCTTCGCCTCCGCCGGTGCCAGCGCGGCGTACCTCACCGCGAGCGAGGTGTTCCCGATGGAGACCCGGGCGCTGTGCATCGCGTTCTTCTACGCCATCGGCACCGCGGTCGGCGGGATCAGCGGACCGCTGCTGTTCGGCGCACTGATCGACAACGCCTCAGCGAGTGGCGACATCACCCGGATCGCGTTCGGCTACTTCCTGGGGGCCGGCCTGATGATCGCCGGCGGGGTCGTGGCGGCGTTCCTCGGTGTCAAGGCCGAGGGCAAGTCCCTGGAGAGCATCGCCCAGCCGCTGACCGTCGAGGACGCGCAGGCCGACGAGGGCGGCGGCCGCGGTTCGAAGGAGCACCAGCCCGTCTGACCCGGCCGATCACGAGAGAGGAAGTCTCCATGCCGATGCCACCCCCGAAGCCGTCGAGCGAGAGCAGGCACGACCGGCTGCTGCAGCACGAGATCGACCAGTTGGTGCGGGCGCTGGTGCGCAACGGCCCCCAGCAGCCGGCCGACCTGGCCCAGCTGGTCGGTGCGGCCTACTGGGAGCCCACCCGCTTCGACCAGGCTCTGGCGATGGCGGTGACCGACGGGCGGATCTACCGCACCGACACGGGAGCCTTCGCGGCGTAGAGGTCCCGCAGCAGGCACAGCTCCGCTCCGTGGTGGATCACCTCGCGGTGGATGTGCTGGACCAGCGCGGCCAGGGGGTGGTCGGCGAAGGGGCCCTCCGCCGGACCGCACGGCCGCGCCAGTCCCTCCTCGCCGAGGGCGCGGACGCCGTCACGCCAGCGGTCGATCTCAGCATCGAGCTGCGCGAGCGCCTCGTCGGCCGTGCCGGCGTACTGCCAGCTCGTGTAGTGCGCGGCTGGTCGCTCGAAGTGCGAGGCCGAGCGCATCGCCAGCACCTCGACGGTGATGTGGGCCATCCGCCACGCGATCGTGGTGACCGGCGCGGGGTCCGGGTCGTCCGGGGCGTCGTCGCGCTGGAAGTCGCCGGTGCCGATCGGCGCCGGTGAGGTGCAGGTCCCGCGTGGACGGATGCTCCATGCGTCGGGGACGGGCTCCCAGAGGTACTCGTCGTCGGTCAGTCCGGCGAGCCGGGGGCGCAGCGCGTGCTGCCAGTGGAACTCGAGCTGCTCGAGGAGGAGGTCGTTCCACGCCAGGGCCGAGGTGGGGTGGGTGGTCATGTCGGCAGTGTGCCTCGACACTGCCGGGACCGCCACACCCCACTCGGCATCCTCAGCGCGCCTTGAGCTGTGCGACCTGGAGCCAGACGACGCGGCCGTTCACCGAGTCGCTGTCCAGGGTGTCCGGGTCGGAGACGGCGTAGTCACCGGAGACGTCGATCGTGTAGTCGCCGGGGCTGACACCCTCGAGCAGCAGGGTCGCCACTCCGGTCGAGTAGTCGATGTTGGTCTCGGTCGTGCCGAGCACCTCGCCGCCCTTGCTCACCGTGGCGGTGTAGCTGGCCAGGTTCGCAGCCGTGCCCGGTGTCGGGTAGACGAGCACCAGCTTGAGCTGGTCGACCTTCTTGCCCACGCTCACGTCGTACGACGCGGAGTCGGACCCGCCGAGGGTGGCCGGCGGAGCGGCGTACTGCCACATGTCCGTGCGCGAGACCTTCCAGTCGTCCGCGCGCAGCATCTTCTTGTCCGCCTTCTTGTCCGCCTTCTTGATCTTCGACTTCCACTTCTTGGCGTCGACCAGCTCGACCGCGGCGTCGAGGTTCACGTGGCCGTAGCCGACCTGCCACTGGGGGGTGGGGTTGCCGTCCGCGTCGGACATCGGGGTGGCGGTCGAGGTCAGTGCCTGCTGCACCTGCTTGGGCTTGAGCTTCGGGTTCGCGCCCATCAGGACGGCGGCGGCACCGGCGATGTGCGGCGACGACATCGACGTGCCCGAGGCAGTGTCGTTCTCGCCGGGAGCGCACGGCCCGATCACGGTGCCGGTGGTGTCGCACGTCGAGGAGATCTTCACGCCGGGGCCGGAGATGTCCGGCCAGGTGAGCCCGGTGCGGTCGCCCGTGGCGACGGTGTGGCCGTCGGCGCCGATCGGGACCGCCTGGCTGTTGTCGTACTGCGCGCCGTTCGACGAGAAGCCGCCGCGCACCCGGTCGAGGTCGCTGGCGGCGACCGAGATCACCCACGGGGCCTGGTTGAACGGGCTGACGCTCGCCTCGGCCTGCTCGGCGCCGGAGTTGCCGGCCGAGAAGACGACGGTGGCGCCCCTCTTGGTGACGGCCTTGGTGGCGACGTTCACCGGGTCGGCAGGGTCGTACTGCCGGAAGCTGTTGCCCCAGGAGTTGTTGATGACGTCGATGCCGAGCATGTCGGGCTGACGCAGCATGTAGTCGTACGCCGTCACGACGGCCGTCGTGGTGATCACCGCGCCGATCGCGAAGCAGGCGAGCTCGGCATCCGGGGCGACGCCGAGGTGCTCGGGGCCGGTGGACCCGTCGGCGGCGATGATGCCGGCGACGTGGGTGCCGTGGCCGCTGCCGAGGTCGGTGTTGTTGTACGGGCCCTGGTCGACCGGGACCACGATGGTGTTGGACTCGTCGGGCGCCTGGTTGGCGTACTCCGCACTGACCAGCGTGACGTTGTGCGTGATGTGGTCCGCCAGGTCGGGGTGGGTGCCGTCGCAGCCGGAGTCGACCACGCCGACCGTGACGCCCTTGCCGGTGAACCCGTCCGCGCGGAGCTCCTCGGCGGCACCGATGCTCGACGACATCACGTTGCTCGAGGCGGTGTCGTGGTAGCTCAGCTCCTCGTCGGGGTAGACGTCCTGCGCGACGCCGCTGGTGACCGCAGCGGTGATCGCCGGCGTCGGGCCCGCGACGAGCGCGAGCGGGAGCCGCTTCATCGGCTGGACGGTGAGGCCGAGGTTGCGCAGGGCGCTGACCTGGGCTGCCGAGGGCCGGGCTGCGAACGTGACGATGGCCCGGCCGTTCGGGGTGCCCTGGGCGGCGAGACGCTGGAGGCCGGGGTGGAAGGCGTTGGTGGGGGCGACGGCCTCGGCGTTGGTTGCGCCGGTGGTCGAGAGCACGACTGCTGCGGCACAGGTGAGCGCGAGCAGTCGGTTGCGGAGCTGCGACATGTATGGGGTCCCTTCTCTGTCGTGCCCCTTCAACGGCGCACGGTGATCAGGGTTACGCGGGGCGAACGCCGTCAGCCGAGGGCGATCGTGCCGGACGGCGAGACGGCGTAGCTCCGGCCCAGGGGGGAGCGCCAGGTGTAGCTGCCGTCTGGAGTGCGCCGGTGGCGCCAGTGCCCGAAGGTCTTGAGCCGATGGTGTCGGCGGCACAGGGGAGCAAGATTGTCCGGCCGGGTCTGACCGGGTGGACCACCGTCGTCGGGGTCCAGGTAGGGCTCGATGTGGTCGAGGTCGCAGCGTCGGGCGTCGGTGCTGCACCAGGGGAAGACGCAGTGCCGGTCGCGGAGCACCACGAGCTCGCGCATCCACCCGGGCGGGTCGTGTCGGTCCACCGGGTCCGTGCGGCCGAGGTCGAGCACCGGCACGATCGTGGCCCTGGACCCGGCTAGCCAGCCCCGGATCCTGGCCAGCGTGGCCGGTCCGAGCCGCTCCACCTGGCCGATCGCTGCGCTGTCGATTGGGTTGTCGGACAGGTCGGCGGCGTCGACGTGCAGGTAGAGCCGGATCCGGGCGGGTGGGGCGGTCGACGAGGTGCCGGTGGCCAGATCGGTGATGATGCCGAGCGCCTTGGCCTTGCGGATCTCGAGAGCGTCCTCGTCACCCTCCTGGCGAAGGCGCTCGGCCGTGGCGCAGACCAGGTCGTGGAACCGGGTCAGGTCGAGGGTGTCGCCGCTCGCCTCGAGCCACGAGGTGCCGGCCCAGGCTCCGGGCGCGGCTCCGTGGGTCACCCGTCGCATCCGCCGCGCTCGTCGGATGGGAGAAGTCAGCAACGGCTGAACAGCCCCAAGACCCACTCTCTGTCGTCAGCTGGCGCGTTGAGAGGCTGCGCGCCCATCGGCATGACCGCGTGCTATCAGCGGCAGATCCGCACGTCTGATTCCTGCTGGCCGCCACCGCGGTGTGCCTGCAGGTGGGGGCGCTTCACCATGGGATGCAGTCGAAGTGTCGCTTCCCATGGTGAATTCGCCGTGGGAAGTGCCGGTTCGCCTGCATCCCATGGTGAAGCTGTGACGACCGAGCCTCAACTCGCCATGAGCGAGCAGTTGCACCGCCAACCCAGCGTCTGGCCTCAGCGCACGTCGGCCTGCCGCGCGCGGTAGGCAGCAACCGCGTTGCGGTTGCCGCAGGTGGTGCTGCAGAACCGCCGCGAGCGGTTGCGCGAGAGGTCGAGGACGATGCCGTCGCAGTCGTCGTCCGCGCAGACCCCGAGGCGGGACATGTCGTCGGCCCGGATCACGTCGATCATCGCCATCGCACTCTCGACCAGGATCCGGGTCGGCAGCGGTGACTCCTCGGCGACGGCGTGCAGGTGCCAGTCGAAGGGCTCGTGCCGCACCAGCCGGGGGAGTGCCCGGGCCTCGGCGAGCAGCGCGTTGACGAGCTCCACCGCATCGTCGCGCTCGGCGGTGAGCAGCTCGCGCAGCACCGGCCGGAGGGCCCGGACCGCCTCGAGCTCGTCGACGTCGCCGTCGTGGCGGCCGCTGTAGTCGAACTCCGCGTAGAACGCGTCGAGGTCCTCCACGGTGAGCAGCGTGTCCGGCTCGGAGGCGGTGTTGACCAGCGTCACGGCGGCCAGCAGCGACTGCTCCGTGTCATGAGCGAAAGGCATGTTGACAGATTACCGCACCCGGATCTAGTGTCATGAACCATGACGGCAATGACTCATGACGCGGCCCGGCTCCCGGAGGCGACCACGGGTCCCCACGGCACCCGGCTCGTCAGCGGTCTGGCCTTCGCCGTCGCCTCGGCCGTCAGCTTCGGCGCCTCCGGGGGCCTGGCTCGTGGCCTGCTGGACACCGGGTGGAGCCCCGGAGCCACCACGCTCGTGCGCGTCGGGCTGGCGGCGCTGGTGGTCGCGCCGTTCGGTCTGGTCGCCCTGCGAGGCCGATGGAGCCTGCTGCGGCAGAACGCCGCGCTGATCACGATGTACGGCGTCCTCGCGGTCGCCGGCGCGCAGTTCTGCTACTTCTCGGCCGTCACCTACATGCAGGTGGGCCCGGCCCTGCTCATCGAGTACACCGCCCCGGCCGCGGTCGTGCTCTGGCTGTGGCTCCGCCAGGGACAACGCCCGGGCCGGATCACCATGATCGGTGCCGCCCTGGCCGCCCTCGGACTGGTGCTCGTGCTCGACGTGGTCTCCGGGGCCGAGCTCAGCATCCCGGGTGTCACGTGGGCGCTCGGCGCGATGGTCGGTGCGGCGACGTACTTCGTCATCTCGGCCGACGAGAGCAACGGCCTGCCGCCCATGGTCCTGGCCGCCGGGGGACTGGTGGTCGGCACGGCCGCGCTGGGGCTGCTCGGCCTGGTCGGGATCATGCCGATGCACGCGAGCACCTCGCCGACGACCTATTCCGGTCACGTCGTCGACTGGTGGGTGCCGTTGCTGGTGCTCGGTCTGGTCACGGCGGCGATCGCCTACACGACCGGGATCGCCGCGGGCCGTCGCCTCGGGTCCCGACTGGCGTCGTTCGTGGCGCTGCTCGAGGTGCTGGCCGGGGTGGGCTTCGCCTGGCTGCTGCTCGGTGAGCTGCCGCGCACGATCCAGCTGGTCGGCGGCCTGCTGATCCTCGCCGGCGTGGTCGCGGTCAAGCTGGGCGAGCGCACGGTGGTGCGTGTCGAGCCGGTGACGACCTAGCGCTCGTCCTGGCGCCGGACGAACACCTCGCGGGTCAGCAGCAGGATCGCCGCCGCTGTCGGGATCGCCAGCAGGGCGCCGACGACACCCAGCAGCGAAGCGCCCACGAGTGCGGCGATCACCGTGACGGCGCCGGGGACGTCGACGGACTTCGACATCACCCGCGGGTAGATCCCGTAGTTCTCGATCTGCTGGTAGAGGAGGTAGAAGACCAGACAGGCGAGCCCGATCTTCGGGTCCTCGGCGAAACCGATCGCCGTGACGATGGTGGCGCCGATGGTCGCGCCGATCATCGGGATCACGTCGAGCAGCGCCACCACGAACGCAAGCGCCACGGCGTACTGGCCCAGGCCGACCACGAACAGGAAGATCAGCGACGACACCCCGGCGAACATGGCGACGATGAACGCGCCCGCGACATAGCCGCCGACGCTGGAGAGGATCTGGTCGCCCAGCTTGGTGACCCGGTCGCGCCGCGACGCCGGTGCCATCCGGTAGAACGCGTGCTTGGTCAGGTCCAGCGAGGCGAGGAAGTACAGCGTCAGGACCACGATGATGAACCCGTTGAGCAGCGCGGAGAGCACTTTGAGGCCGATGCCGAGCACGCCGCCGAAGAGGCCGGTGACGAAGTCGCCGTTCGCGACGTACTCCTTGACCCGGCCGATCACGTCGTAGCGGTCGTCCATCTTCTGGACCCACGTGTTCTGCTGCAGGTCGTCGAGCCAGCCGGGAGCATTCGCCGTGATCGACGCGACCTGGTCGCTGATCACCGGCACGATCGCCACCACGAAGAGCGAGATCGCGGCCAGCGCGGCGGCGATCACGTAGACGAGCGCCCAGGTGCGCCGGAGGCCGTGCCGCTCGAGGAACTCCACGGCGGGGTTCAGTCCGGCGGCGAGGAAGAACGAGACCACGACCAGGACCAGCACGGAGCTGATCGCGAGGATCTGGCTGCCGAGCCAGAAGGCGAGCAGTGCCCCGAGCCCGCCGAAGAACCCGATGTAGAACGGCGAGTGCCGCTCGAACGGCTTGCCCTGCTCGCCGAGGTCGAGCGAGCGCGCCCCCGGCTCCAGCGGTTCGGTGTCGTCGGTCTCGGGCGACTGTGAGTCCGCGCCGGCGTCGTCAGTCGTCTCGGCCGGCGCCGACTCCTCGGTCACTCCTCGTCCTCGTCCTTGCCGAACCCGGACACGAGGTCGTGCAGAGAGCCGAGCTGGGCAGCGATGGCGTCGCGCCGCTTGGTCATCCGCTCGAGCTCGGCGCGCACGACGGCGAGACGACGCTCCGACTCGGCGTGACCGCTGGAGGCGATCGCGTCCGCCTGGCTGCGGGCCGAGGCCACGATCTGCTCCGCCTCGCGGTTGGCCCGGGTCAGCTGTGCCTCGGCCTCCTGCTGCGCCTGCTGGCGCTGCTCGGTGGCCTGGGCGGTGGCCTCGCGAGCACGCTCCTCGGCAGCGTTCGCGCGCTGCTCGGCTTCCTCGACCAGTCGGGCGGTCTCGGCGGTGGCGCTCGAGTGGTGGTCGGTCGCCTCGCGGGCCAGGCGCTCGCGCTCGACCGCGAGGGTGCGGCGGGCTTCCTGGACCTCACGGTCGGCACCGGCCCGGGCCTGCTCGGCCTCGCGCTTGGCGGCGGTCCGCAGCTCGTTGGTCTCCTGCTGGGCGGCCAGCCGGACCTGGTCTGCCTCGCGCTTGGCGGCGGCGAGGATGTCCTTGGCCTCGTTGGCCGCCAAGGAGCGCTCCTGCGCCGCGTCGGCCATCAGCCGGCTGCGCGTCTCGTCGATCTCCCGCAGCTGGACCAGGCGGATGTCCTCGGCCTCACGGGACGCGTCGGACCGGACCGCCGTCGCGTCGCGCACGGCCTGCTCGCGGATCTCGGCAGCGTCGCGCTCGGCGGCGGCCCGCACGTCGGCGGCCTCCTCCTCGGCGAGACGAAGCATGGCGCTCGCGCGGCCCCCGAGCCCGGCGTACGACGGGTTCTCGTTCTCGGAGAGCTGCTCACGGAGCCGGTCGAGCTCGGCCTCGAGCTCGGCCACTCGCTGCTCGGCGTCGCCCACCGTGCCGGTGAGCGCTGCCTTCTCGCTGGCCAACCGACGCAGCTGCTCGTCGACGGCCGCCTTGTCGTAGCCACCGCGGCGGACGACGGGGAGCCCGGCGCCGCCCTGGGGGGCCGCAGGTGTCGCCGGCTTCGCGGCGGCCTGGGCAGTCGGCGGGGCAGTCGGCGGGGCCGCGGGCGGGAGGATCGGCCCGGGAGACGACTTGGCCGCGCCCGGTGGCGGCTTCTCGGCGGACGCCTTGGCCTCCGGCGAAGGTCGTCCCACGACGGGCATCACCCGGGTCGCCTCGTTGTCGGCGGAAGACGTCGGCGTCTCCGGCTCGTTGTCGAAGATGGACAGGCCCTGGTCGGTCATGGCGGCGGTACCTCTTCCGGATCGTCGTTCGTCGCGCACTCAGTGTCGCCGATGCTCACCCAAGAACACACCCCGGCACGCAGGTGTCGCGGGCCGGGGTGTGTGAGTGATCTGACTTGTGGGGGCAGGGGAGGCGCTCAGACCCCGCGGAACCGGTTGATCGCGCCCAGATGCTGGCTGCGCATCTCCTCGTCTCGGACTCCGAGACCCTCCTCGGGCGCGAGGCACAGCACGCCGACCTTGCCCTGGTGCTTGTTGTGGTGGACGTCGAGGGCGGCCTCGCCGACCTCCTCGAGCGCATAGGTCCGAGACAGCGTCGGGTGGATCATCCCCTTCGCGATCAGCCGGTTGGCCTCCCACGACTCGCGGTAGTTGGCGAAGTGCGAGCCGACGATCCGCTTCAGGTTCATCCAGAGGTAGCGGTTGTCGTACTGGTGCATGTACCCGCTGGTCGATGCACAGGTCACGATCGTGCCGCCCTTGCGAGCGGCGTACACGGAGGCGCCGAAGGTCTCGCGGCCCGGGTGCTCGAAGACGATGTCGACGTCCTCGCCGCCGGTGAGCTCGCGGATCATCCCGCCGAGCCGGCGCCACTCCTTCGGGTCCTGGGTGTGCTCGTCCTTCCAGAACTTGAAGTCGGCCTCGGAGCGGTTGATGATCAGCTCCGCGCCCATCGCCCGGCAGATGTCGGCCTTCTCCTCGTTGGAGACCACACAGACCGGGGTCGCGCCACCGTTGAGGGCGTACTGCGTGGCGAAGCCACCGAGGCCGCCCGAGGCGCCCCAGATCAGGACGTTGTCACCCTGCTTCATGCCGGCGCCGTTGCGGCTCACCAGCTGGCGGTACGCCGTGGAGTTGACCAGGCCGGGGGAGGCGGCCTCCTCCCAGGTGAGGTGGTCGGGCTTGGGCATCAGCTGGTTGGACTTCACCAGGGCGACGTCGGCCAGGCCGCCGAAGTTGGTCTCGAAGCCCCAGATCCGCTGCTCGGGGTCGAGCATCGTGTCGTTGTGGCCGTCGGGGCTCTCCAGCTCGACCGACAGGCAGTGCGCGACGACCTCGTCGCCGACCTTCCACGAGTGCACGCCGGCGCCGGTGGCCAGCACGACGCCGGACAGGTCGGAGCCGACCACGTGGTAGGGCAGGTCGTGCCGCTTCGCGAGCGGCGAGAGCTTGCCGTAGCGCTCCAGGAAGCCGAAGGTCGAGACCGGCTCGAAGATCGAGGTCCAGACGGTGTTGTAGTTGATGGCGCTCGCCATCACGGCGACCAGGGCTTCGCCGGGGCCGAGCTCGGGGACCGGGACCTCGTCGACGTGCAGGGTCTTGCGCGGGTCGCGGTCCCGGTTCGCCACACCCTCGAAGATCGTGGCCTCGTCCTTGTGGACGGTGACGGCGCGGTAGGACTCGGGGAGATCGAGGTTGGCGAGCTCCTCCGGGGCGGTGTCGCCGGCGAGGATCGCGTCGAGGATGTTCTGCACGGGTTCGTCTCCTGTGGGGGGTGAAGGCGGCTGCGCTGTTCTGGCGCAAGATACCGGTCGGTAACCTGCGGTGGTGCGGGATGTGGGGGAGGTCTCAGTCCGTGGCCGGCTCGACCAGCTCGACCAGGACCCCGCCGGCGTCCTTGGGGTGGATGAAGTTGATCCGGGAGTCCGACGTCCCGCGGCGCGGCTCGTCGTAGAGCAGCCGCACGCCGCGCTCGCGCAGGATCGCGCTGACCTTCTCCACGTCGGTCACCCGGTAGGCCAGCTGCTGCAGCCCGGGGCCGGACCGGTCGAGGAACTTCGCGATCGTGGACTCGGGCGTCAGCGGAGCCAGCAGCTGGATCGACGACCCGGAGTCGCCGACGGCCATCATGGCCTCACGCACCCCCTGCTCCTCGTTGGTCTCCTGGTGGGCGAGCCGCATGCCGAAGGTGGTCTCGTAGAACTCGATCGCGACGTCCAGGTCCGGCACCGCGATGCCGACGTGGTCGATCGCGGTGAAGAGGTGCCCGGGGAGGTCGAGGGAGCTCGCTGACGGAGTCGTGGAGGTGCTCATGGGGCACATCGTCGTACGCCGGGAGCCCGGCCGCGACCGCATGTGACATGTTCCTCACCCCGAGGCGGTGCCACACCCTCGCCCGCCCCGCACGGCGGTGGGTATCGTCGCCAGTATCGATCCCGAGTCCACGTCAGTTGGAGGCACCATGTCCGCATCCGTCATCGTCGCGGGAGCCCGCACCCCGATCGGACGCCTGCTCGGCGGCCTGAAGGACCAGTCGGCAGCCGACCTCGGCGGCGTTGCCATCAAGGGCGCGCTCGAGAAGGCCGGGGTGTCCGGCGACCAGGTCGACTACGTGATCATGGGCCACGTGATCCAGGCCGGAGCCGGCCAGATCACCGCGCGCCAGGCGGCCGTGAAGGGCGGGATCCCGATGAACATCCCGTCCATCACGATCAACAAGGTCTGCCTGTCGGGGATCAACGCGATCGCGCTGGCCGACCAGCTGATCCGTGCCGGCGAGCACGACATCATCGTGGCGGGCGGCATGGAGTCGATGACCCAGGCGCCGCACCTGCTGCCGAAGTCCCGCGAGGGGTTCAAGTACGGCGACACGGCCCTGGTCGACTCGATGGCCTACGACGCGCTCTACGACCAGTTCACCACCCAGCCGATGGGTGGCCTGACCGAGACGTGCAACTCCGCCGGCGCCAGCCTGACCCGGGAGGAGCAGGACGAGTTCTCGGCGCAGTCGCACCAGCGCGCGGCCGCGGCCTGGAAGAACGGCGTCTTCGACGACGAGGTCGTGCCGGTCGAGATCCCGCAGCGCAAGGGTGACCCGGTCGTCATCTCCCAGGACGAGGGCATCCGCGGCGAGACCACCGCCGAGTCGCTCGGCAAGCTGCGCCCGGCGTTCAGCAAGGACGGCACGATCACGGCCGGTTCCTCGTCGCAGATCTCCGACGGCGCCTGCGCGGTCGTCGTGATGAGCAAGGCCAAGGCCGAGGAGCTCGGGCTGACCTGGCTCGCCGAGATCGGTGCCTCCGGCCAGGTCGCCGGCCCCGACTCCACCCTCCAGCTGCAGCCCGCCCGGGCGGTGCGGAAGGCGGCCGAGAAGGAGGGGATCGAGGTCTCGGACATCGACCTCTTCGAGCTCAACGAGGCGTTCGCCGCGGTCGGCATCGAGTCCTCGCGCCAGCTCGGCGTCTCCGAGGACCGGGTCAACGTCAACGGCGGCGCGATCGCCCTCGGTCACCCGGTCGGCATGTCGGGCGCCCGGATCGTGCTGCACCTCGCGCTGGAGCTCAAGCGACGTGGCGGCGGCACCGGCGCGGCCGCGCTCTGCGGTGGCGGCGGTCAGGGCGACGCCCTGATCATCCGGGTTCCCCAGGCCTGAGTGAGCGAGCACACGGCCCTCGGGGGCCGACGTCGTACGTCGGCGTCGGTCCCCGACCTCGTGGCCCGCGCCCGCGAGGGTGATGCCCGCGCCGTCGCCCGGCTGATCTCGCTCGTCGAGGACGAGTCACCGCTGCTGCGCGAGGTGATGGCGGCCCTGTCGCCGCACACCGGCAACGCCCAGATCATCGGCATCACCGGATCTCCCGGGGTCGGCAAGTCGACCTCGACCAGCGCGCTGGTCACCGAGCTCCGCAAGGCCGGCAAGCGCGTCGGCATCCTCGCGGTCGACCCGTCGTCGCCGTTCTCCGGCGGAGCTCTGCTCGGCGACCGGGTGCGGATGCAGGACCACGCGCTCGACCAGGCGGTCTACATCCGGTCGATGGCCTCGCGCGGCCACCTGGGCGGCCTGGCCTGGACGACGCCGCAGGCGCTGCGCGTCCTCGACGCCGCCGGGTGCGACGTGATCCTGATCGAGACCGTCGGCGTGGGGCAGAGCGAGGTCGAGATCGCCGGGCTCGCCGACACCACGATGGTGCTGCTGGCTCCCGGCATGGGTGACGGGATCCAGGCCGCCAAGGCCGGGATCCTGGAGATCGGCGACATCTACGTCGTCAACAAGGCCGACCGGGACGGTGCGGACCAGGTCCGACGGGACCTGCGCTCGATGCTGGCGCTCGGCGAGCGACCCGAGGGCTCGTGGCGACCACCCATCCTCAAGACCGTCGCCCAGCAGGCGCTGGGCTTCGACGAGGTCGTCGCCGAGATCGACAAGCACCTCGAGTGGCTGACGTCCTCCGGAGAGCTGCAGCGGCGGCGCACCCGCCGGGCCCGTGACGAGATCGAGGCGATCGCGGTGACCGCCCTGCGCGCGCGCTGGGGCGACGTGCACGGCCGCACCGAGCTCGACGACCTCGCCGAGGCCGTGGGGTCCGGCAAGTCCGACCCGTACACGGCCGCCGACGAGCTGCTGGCCTCCTTCACCGACTGAGCGCTGCCGCTAGGGTTCCTGCATGTCCTCGGGAGCCCGCCTGCCGTTCGACCCGATCGACGAGGCCGCCCGCCAGTGGAGCCAGCGCTGGAACGGAGTCCCGGCGATGCACGCGGTGACCTCGCTGATGCGGGTCCAGCAGCTGGTGATCGGCCAGCTGGACGCCGTCCTCAAGCCGCACGGGCTGACCTTCCCACGGTACGAGGCGCTGGTGCTGCTGGTCTTCTCGTCCCGCGGCTCGCTGCCGCTGGGCAAGATGGGGGAGCGGTTGCAGGTGCACCCGACCTCGGTGACCTCGATCGTCCGTCGGCTCGAGGCGGCCGGCCTGGTCGTTCGCCGGCCGCATCCGGAGGACGGGCGGACCGTGCTCGCCGAGATCACCGACGCGGGACGGGAGCTCGTCGAGCGCGCGACCCGCGACCTGGTCGACTCCGAGTTCGCGCTGGGGGCCCTCTCGCGGGAGGAGCTCGAGCGGTTGTCCGCCCTGTTGGCGCCGGTCCGGCACGCGGCCGGGGACTTCTGAGGCGGTCCCGACTGGCCAGGGATAGTAGGACGTCCTACTATCGAGGGCATGGCTGATGACGCACGCTCCCGCTGGCAGTCCCGCTACGAGAAGTCGCGGGTCCGAGACGTCGACTTCACGACGCTGAGCGGGATGGCCGTCGAGCCGGCGTACGGCACCGAGGACTCCGAGTGGCCGGGCGAGTTCCCGTTCACCCGCGGCCTCTACCCCACGGGGTACCGCGGACGCACCTGGACGATCCGGCAGTTCGCCGGGTTCGGCAACGCGCAGCAGACCAACGAGCGCTACAAGATGATCCTGGGTCGCGGGGGCGGCGGGCTCTCCGTCGCCTTCGACATGCCGACGCTGATGGGCCACGACTCCGACAGCCCGCGGTCGCTCGGCGAGGTCGGCCACTGCGGCGTCGCGATCGACTCGGCCGCGGACATGGAGACCCTCTTCGACGGCATCGACCTCGGCGAGGTCACCACCTCGATGACGATCAGCGGGCCGGCCGTCCCGGTCTTCTGCATGATGATCGTCGCCGCGGAGCGGGCCGGCGTCGACACCGGCAAGCTCAACGGCACCCTGCAGACCGACATCTTCAAGGAGTACATCGCTCAGAAGGAGTGGCTCTTCGGTCCCGAGCCGCACCTGCGCCTGATCGGCGACCTGATGGAGTACTGCACGGACAAGATCCCGGCGTACAAGCCGCTCTCGGTCTCCGGCTACCACATCCGCGAGGCCGGCTCGACGGCCGCGCAGGAGCTCGCGTTCACCCTCGCCGACGGCTTCGGGTACGTCGAGCTGGGCCTGTCGCGCGGGCTCGACGTCGACGTGTTCGCGCCCGGGCTGTCGTTCTTCTTCGACGCGCACGTGGACTTCTTCGAGGAGATCGCGAAGTTCCGGGCCGCCCGCCGGATCTGGGCCCGCTGGATGCGGGACGTCTACGGCGCGAAGTCCGAGAAGGCCCAGTGGCTGCGGTTCCACACCCAGACCGCCGGCGTCTCGCTGACCGCGCAGCAGCCCTACAACAACGTGGTCCGCACCGGCATCGAGGCGCTGTCCGCCGTGCTCGGCGGCACCAACTCGCTGCACACCAACGCCCTGGACGAGACCCTGGCGCTGCCCAGTGAGCAGGCCGCCGAGATCGCGCTGCGGACCCAGCAGGTGATCATGGAGGAGACCGGCGTCGTCAACGTCGCGGACCCGCTCGGCGGCTCGTGGTACGTCGAGGCGCTGACCGACAAGATCGAGGCCGAGGCCAACGCGATCTTCGACAAGATCCTGAGCCTGGGCGGCTCGACGCTGGCCCACGACGACACCGACCAGCTCGCCGAGACCATGCGGACGGCCACCGGCACGGCCGACGGGGCCGTGTGGCCGATGACGCGCGGACTGCTGCGCGGCATCGAGGAGGGTTGGTTCATGGGCGAGATCGCCGAGGCTGCCTTCCAGTACCAGGTCGCCCTCGAGAAGGGTGAGAAGCGGATCGTGGGCGTCAACTGCCACGAGGAGTCGGTCACCCACGACCTGGAGATCCTGCGGGTCTCCCACGAGGTCGAGGTCGAGCAGGTGCGTGAGCTGACCGCCCGTCGCGCCGAGCGCGACGAGGCCGCCGTGACCGCCGCGGTCCAGCGGATGGTGGACGTCTCCCGGACCGACGAGAACATCATCGAGTCGATGCTCGAGGCCGTCCGTGCCGAGGCGACGCTCGGCGAGATCTGCGACGCCCTGCGCGGCGAGTGGGGCGTGTACCGCGAGCCCGCCCGCTTCTGAGGCCAGTTTTCGGCACCGAGTCGCGGACCGCCGGGCTGGAATCCCTAGGATTGGCACCATGACGCAGCAACCGTTCAGCCGTCCCGGAGCGATCGACCTCTCAGCCCTGAAGCGCCCCAGCGCCCCACCGCCCGGCGCCCCCGCCGCGGCCGCCGGCCAAGGTGGTCCCGCCGGCCCCTCGGCGTACGCCGTGGAGGTCAGCGAGGCGAGCTTCCAGGCGATCGTCGAGGCGTCGATGACGGCGCCGGTGCTGCTGGTGTTCTACTCGCGGACCACCCTGCCGGAGAGCGCCGACCTGGCCGCGAACATCGAGACGCTGTCCGGTGAGTTCGAGGGCCGGTTCCTGGCCGGACTGGTCGACGTCGACGCCGAGCCGGGGATCGCCCAGGCGATGCAGATCCCGTCGGTCCCGCTCGTCGTGGTCGTGCTCGAGGGGCGTCCGATGCCGTTGCTCCAGGACGTCGTCCCGATGGAGGAGCTCCGTGCCGCCCTCACCCAGGTGCTGCAGCAGTTCACCGCCCAGGGGATCACCGGGCGCCACCAGCCACGCACGGTGGGCGCGCCCGTGGCCGAGGCCGAGGGTGAGGAAGCCGCGGTGGACCCGAGGTACGCCGCCGCGCAGGACGCCCTGGGTGAGGGCGACATCGAGCTGGCCGTGGCGGAGTACCAGAAGCTGATCGACGCCAACCCCGCCGACAGCGAGGCAGCCGCCGGTCTGGCGATGTCCATGCTGCTGCTGCGCACCCAGGGCGTGGACCTCGACGAGGCCCGGGCCGCGGCCGACGCCAACCCCGACGACCTCGACGCGCAGACCCTGGTCGCGGACCTCGACATGCTCGGTGGCCAGGTGGACGACGCGTTCCACCGGCTCATCGAGCTGGTGCGGCGTACGTCCGGCGGCGAGCGCAACCAGGCGCGTGAGCACCTGATCGCGCTCTTCGGTGCCGTCGGCAACGACGACCCACGCGTGCTGAAGGCCCGGCAGAACCTCGCCTCTGCGTTGTTCTGACGTGGGCCGTCGCCCCCGGGTGGGTCCGTGAACCGGCGGGACTCGCTGCTCGCCGCGCTGGTCGCCACGATCTGGGGCTTCAACTTCGTCGTCATCGACTGGGGCATGTCAGGGATGCCGCCGCTGCTGTTCGCGGCGGTCCGCTTCACCGCCGTCATCCTTCCGGCGATCTTCCTGGTGCCGCGCCCGGCAGCGAGTTGGCGGGTGGTGGCAGCCGTGGGTGCGTTCATGTCGCTCGGCCAGTTCGGCTTCCTCTACGTCTCCATGGCGGCCGGGATGCCGCCCGGGTTGGCAGCGTTGGTGCTCCAGGCCCAGGTGATCTTCACGGTGGTGATCGCTGCGGGCGTCCTGCGCGAGCTCCCGACCGCGGCCCAGACCGCCGGTGTCGGCATCGGGGTGGCCGGGCTGGTGGTCGTCGCTGTCGGTCGAGGTGGTCACGTGCCGGCCACCGCGCTGGCGCTGTGCCTCCTCGCCGCGCTCTCCTGGGGAGTCGGCAACGTCATCTCTCGGTCCTCCGGGATCGCCGGAGGTCTCTCGCTCACGGTCTGGTCGGCGGTCGTGTCGTGCCGGTGCCGCTGCTGGCCCTGTCGCTGCTGCTGGACGGCCCCGCCGTCGTGCTCGCCGCGGCGGCGGCGTTCTCGTGGCAGGCGGGGCTCTCGACGCTCTACACGGCCGGGCTCGCCTCGTCTGGTCGGCTACGGGATCTTCAACACGCTGCTGTCACGCAACCCGTCCGCTGCGGTCGTGCCCTGGGTCCTGCTCGCGCCGGTGGTCGCCATGGGCTCGGCCTGGGTCCTGCTCGGTCAGCGACCCAACCTCGCGGAGACCCTGGGGGGACTGGTCCTGATCCTCGGCGTACTCGTGGCCCTGCGCTCGCGCCAGTCGGCCGCACTCGCTGCGGTCGCGATCGACCCTCAGCTCCTGCCGAGCGCCGACCGGCCGGCCTCCAGCCGGGCCACCGGCACCCGGAACGGCGAGCACGAGACGTAGTCCAGGCCGACCTCGTCGAAGAAGTGGATCGATGCCGGATCGCCTCCGTGCTCGCCGCAGATGCCGAGGTGCAGGTCGGGACGCGTGGCGCGGCCGCGCTCGACGGCGGTGCGGACCAGCTCACCGACACCGTTGATGTCGAGGGACTCGAACGGCGACACGGGGAAGACCCCCTGCTCCAGGTAGGTGCTGAAGAACGACGCCTCCACGTCGTCGCGGGAGAAGCCCCACGTCATCTGGGTCAGGTCGTTGGTCCCGAAGGAGAAGAACTCAGCCGACTCGGCGATCTCGCCGGCCGTGAGGGCGGCCCGGGGCAGCTCGATCATGGTCCCGATCCGGACGTCGAGATCGACACCGGCCGAGTCGGCCACCTCGCGGACGACGTCGTCGATCCGCTTCCGGACCAGGTCCAGCTCCTTCACGCTCGCGACCAGCGGGATCATGATCTCCGGCCGAGGGTCGCCGCCCGCCCGCTTGCGGGCGACGGCGGCCTCGGCGATGGCGCGGGCCTGCATCGTGAACAGGCCCGGGATCACGATGCCGAGGCGGACACCACGCAGACCGAGCATCGGGTTCTGCTCGTGCAGCCGGGTCACCGCCTCGAGAAGCATGCGTTGCCGCTTCTTGCGATGCCCCCGGCTGTCGGCGATGGCGAGGGCGACGGAGAGCTCGGTGAGGTCCGGGAGGAACTCGTGCAGCGGCGGGTCGATCAGCCGGATCGTCACCGGCAGCCCGTCCATCGCGGCCAGGATCGCGGTGAAGTCCTCGGTCTGCATGGGGAGGAGTGCGTCGAGCGCCTCGCGCTGCCCGTCCTCGCCCTCGGAGACGATGAGGTTCTCGACCAGCTCGCGGCGTTCACCGAGGAACATGTGCTCGGTGCGGCACAGCCCGATGCCCTCGGCGCCGAAGCGGCGGGCCCGGGCCGCGTCCTCCCCGGTGTCGGCGTTGGTCCGGACCCGCAGGCGGCGGGCCTGCATCGGCGCGTTCCATGATCCGGGTGACCGCGGAGACCAGCGGCTCGTCGATCTCGTCGCCCTCGAAGTACCGCACCACGTGCGAGTCGACGACCGGGACCGCGCCGTCGAAGATCTCGCCGGTCGAGCCGTCGATCGAGATCAGGTCACCCTCCTCGATCGTCTTGCCCCCGCGGACGGTGAACCGGCCCTCGCGGGTGTCCACGTCGAGCGACTCCGCCCCGCACACACAGGTGCGGCCCATCCCGCGGGCCACGACCGCCGCGTGCGACGTCTTCCCGCCGCGGCTGGTCAGGATTCCCTTGGCGACCACCATCCCGTGCAGGTCGTCGGGGCTGGTCTCCTTGCGGACCAGGATCACGTCCTCGCCGCGTTCCGCCCAGTCGACGGCGGTGGCCCAGTCGAAGACGGCCTTGCCGACGGCAGCGCCGGGGGAGGCGTTCATCCCCGTGGCCAGCAGGCTCCGCTCGGCACCGGGGTCGAAGCGCGGGAACATCAGCTGGGCGAGCTGGGCGCCGTTCACCCGCAGCACCGCCTCGTCCAGGGTGATCAGCCCCTCGTCGGCCATGTGCACCGCGATCCGGAACGCCGCCTCGGGCGTCCGCTTGCCGACCCGGGTCTGCAGCATCCACAGCTTGCCCTGCTCGACGGTGAACTCGATGTCGCACATGTCGCGGTAGTGCTGCTCCAGGGTCCGCATGATCTCGAGCAGCTGGTCGTGCGAGTCCTTGTCGATGTCGCCCATGTCTGCGAGCGAGACGGTGTTCCGGATCCCGGCGACGACGTCCTCGCCCTGTGCGTTCTGCAGGTAGTCGCCGTACACGCCCTGGTCCCCCGACGCGGGGTCGCGGGTGAACGCGACGCCCGATCCGGAGGTCTCGCCCCGGTTGCCGAAGACCATGGCCTGGATGTTGACCGCAGTGCCGAGGTCCTCGGGGATCTGCTCCTGCCGGCGGTAGAGCACCGCGCGCTCGGTGTTCCAGGAGTCGAAGACGGCCCGGACCGCGAGGTCGAGCTGCTCGCGCGGGTCCTGGGGGAACTCCCGCCCGGCGTGCTCGGCGATCTTGGCCTTGTAGGTCTCGACGAGCTCACGCAGGTCGTCGACCTCGAGCGCGGTGTCCTCGGAGGTGCCGCGCCGCTCCTTGAGGGCGTCCAGCTCGGTGGAGAAGACCTCGGAGTCGAGGCCGAGCACCGTGGCGCCGAACATCTGCAGCAGCCGCCGGTACGAGTCGAGGGCGAACCGCTCGTCGTCGCTCTGGGCGGCCAACCCGGCCACGGACTCGTCGTTGAGGCCGACGTTCAGCACCGTCTCCATCATCCCGGGCATCGAGAACTTCGCGCCGGAGCGGACCGAGACGAGCAGTGGGTCGGCCGCGTCGCCGAGCCGTCTGCCCATCTTCTCCTCGAGGGCGCCGAGATGCTTGCTCACCTCGTCGGCCAGACCGTCCGGGTCGCGTGCCTGCTCCAGGTAGGCACGGCAGGCCTCGGTGGTGATGGTGAAGCCCGGCGGGACCGGCAGGCCGAGGTTGGTCATCTCGGCGAGGTTGGCCCCCTTGCCACCGAGCAGGTCGCGCTGATCCTTGTTGCCCTGGTCGAAGTCGTAGACAAAAGAGCTCATGCCTGCACTCTTACCCTGTTTCGGGCTGTTGCAGTAGGGACGACCGGCACGGAAGCGGCGGCTATCTGCCCGACTCGGTGTAGCGCGGGGGAGTCACCCACGTGGCTCAGGGCTGCCTCGATCCGGCGGGCGGTGAAGTCCGCGGCGCGCTCGCGCACCTGCTCGATCGTGCAGAACTCCGCCGACCGGATCTCCCTGGCCTGCTTGACGATGTCGTCGACGATCGACGCGGGGTGGACTCCTCCGTCGAAGACCAGGCACAGCGCGTCGTCCCAGCCGCCCCAGGGCGGTAGCCAGTCGGTGAGCAGCAGCGGGCCGGCCGGGACGGTCAGCCGGAGCTCCTCCTCGACCTCGCGGGCCACGGCGAGCTGCGGTGACTCGCCGACCTCGACCACCCCGCCGGGGAGGTCCCAGTCCTTCTTGTACGTGAGCTGGCAGAGCAGCACCCGGTCGTCAGGGTCTCTGATCAGCATCTGGCTGATCGCCCGCTTGCGCGGCAGGAACGAGTTGAGCAGCGACCGGAAGCTGGTCGGGTCGCTGAGCGGCGGGTCGTTCGCCAGCCGGGCCAGCACGACGTACGCCGTGGTCTCGGCGCGGTCGCCGGTGCCGGGGGTGACCCGGCGGACCCCCTCGCGGCGCAGGCCGCTGCGGGTCGCCACGCGATGCGCCGCCTCGTTGCCGGGCTCCACCTTCGCCTCGATGCGGCTCAGGCCGAGCCCGCCCTGCCCGGTCTCGGAGAGGGCGTAGTCGGCGAGCACGCGCACCGCCCGGGTGGCATGGCCGCGTCCGCGGTGGCCGGCGTACAGCATCCAGGTGAGCTCGCCGGTGACCTCGTCCGTACGACGCACGGCGCAGCTGCCGACCACCTCGCCGGCGTGCTCGATGACGAAGCTGGCGACCGCGCCCTCGGCCCAGCCCTGCCGCCACCGCTCGACCGCGCCCGCGTGGGTCTCGTGGCTCGGGGCGACGGTGTCGGACCCGAACCAGTGCGCGATCACCTCGTCGTGGCCGGCGATCGCGACGTCGACGTCGGCATCGCGCCACGGCCGCAGGGTGATCGTGCCGTCGGTCAGGGTCGGCTGCTCGGTCACCTCGCCACCCTACCCAGCCCTCGGGAGGCTGGGTGGTTGCCTCGGCTTCATCACGGGATGCAGGTGAAGTGTGGCTTCCCATGGTGAATTCGCCGTGGGAAGCGGGGTTTCGACTGCATCCCGTGGTGAAGCAGGGACTCGAGCAGACGGGCCACGGAGGTCAGTGAGGCGAGGCGGGCCGTCATCGAGCTGGACGCAGCAAGCGGTCGAACCGGGACCGCAACATCCTCGGACGTTCGAAGTCGGTCCAGATGATGCGGATCATGGACATGCCGGTCGCCTCGCGCAGCGCGTCCTCGCGCTGCTTCTCGGCGAACACGACCGACCCGGGGTCCTGGCCGTCCTGCAGCAGCCGTCCGTACTTGATCTTGCCGTCGAATTCGCCGAGCAGCTGGTGCTCGGGCCAGCCCCAGTCGCAGGTACCGACGAGCCGTCCGTCGGCGGAGTGCACCTCGAACTGCGGGATGGGGGCAGGGAGGCCGAGGTGGAAGAAGTGCCAGTTGCCTCGCGACTCCCCGATGCTCCCGGCCTTCGGCTCGGCCAGGCGCAGGGGGATGTGCAGGTGCTGCGTGAACGGCCAGAACTGCATGGCCGTGAACTGCTTCATCAGCTGCTGTTGATCGCACAAGCCCCGGCGGAGCAGACTGTCGAAGTGCGCCAGGGCGACCTCGCCGGTGCTGCGCCCGACGGCCTCGATGGCAGCTCGAGGCGCCGAGACCGCCGGCACGCCCGCGACCTCGGCCAGGTCGTCCGCGATCGCCCGACCTTCGTGGTGGACCACGTCGCCCTCGATCCTGCCTGCGCCGCCGTCGAGGCGGGTCACATGGACGCGGTCCAGGGAGATGCCCCAGATGTCGAGCCCGTGCGCGACGGCCGCGGACACGTGGCTCAGCGCCACGGCGGGGCCGAGCGAGTGCACGACGGCCCGTGAGCGCACACGATGTCGCTCGACGTCGTCCAAGCCGCTCCACCGGCTGCCCAGGCAGTAGTAGCCGCGCCGGAACCGGTGCCACTGGCCGGAGCGCGCGGCCGAGGCGATCTCGGTGTCGCTGAAACCGGCGTCGCGGGCCTGGGCGCGGGTGAAGAATCCGGGGTCGTCGCACTGCATCTCGAGGAGGTCCACGAGTCGAGTGACTCACCCAGCGGGGCTCGTGGGATCCGGTCCATCCGTGGCCGGGGACAACGCTGGCCGCAGCAGGGCTTGTGGACGTCCACCGGTCGTGCCGGGTGGGTCCCGCTGCGGTTGCTTCATCACGGGATGCAGGTCAAGCAGTGCTTCCCATGGTGAATTCGCCATGGGAAGCCACACTTCGACTGCATCCCGTGATGAAGCGAGGCCAACCAGCACCCCACGCCTAGGGGCGGCGGCGGAACCACACGGTCGCCAGGGGTGGGACCACGAGGTCGGCGTGGGCCGGCTGGCCGGACCACTCGCCCTCGACCCCGGTGATCGCGCCGAGGTTGCCGACGCCCGAGCCCGAGTAGGCCTCGGCGTCGGTGTTGACCAGCTCGTCCCAGACGCCGGTGGCGGGGAGCCCGAGCCGGTAGTCCTGGTGCGGGACGGCGGAGAAGTTGGCCACGCAGACCAGGTCGACGCCGTCGCCGTCACGCCGGACGAACGAGAACGTGTTGCGTCCGGCGTCGTTGGCGTCGATCCACTGGAACGTCGCCGGGTCGCTGTCTCGGCGCCAGAGCGCGGGGGTGCCGACGTACGCCGAGTTCAGGTCGCGCACCAGCGACTGGACGCCGCGGTGCTCGGGGTGGTCGAGCAGCCACCAGTCCAGCTCACGGGCCTCGGCCCACTCGGACTCCTGGCCCATCTCGATGCCCATGAACACCAGCTGCTTGCCGGGGTGGGCCCACATGAAGGCCAGGTAGGCCCGCAGGTTGGCGAGCTGCTGCCAGCGGTCGCCGGGCATCTTGCGCAGCAGCGAGCCCTTCCCGTGCACGACCTCGTCGTGACTGATCGGCAGGACGTAGTTCTCCGAGAACGCATAGACCATCGAGAACGTCATCTCGCCGTGGTGGTGCGAGCGGTGGATCGGGTCTCGCTCCATGTAGCCGAGCGAGTCGTGCATCCAGCCCATGTTCCACTTCAGCCCGAAGCCGAGCCCGCCGTCCGAGGTGGCCCGGGTGACGCCCTCCCAGGACGTCGACTCCTCCGCGATGGTGACCACGCCGGGCACCCGCTTGCCGATGGTGCCGTTCATCTCCTGGAGGAACTGCACCGCCTCGAGGTTCTCGCGACCGCCGTGGACGTTGGGCGACCACTCACCGGGCTCGCGCGAGTAGTCGAGGTAGAGCATCGAGGCCACCGCGTCCACCCGCAGCCCGTCGATGTGGAACTCCTCGAACCAGTAGAGCGCGTTCGCGACGAGGAAGTTGCGCACCTCGCGCCGGCCGAAGTTGAAGACGTAGGTGCCCCAGTCGGGGTGCTCGCCGCGGGACGGGTTCGGGTCCTCGTAGAGCGGAGTCCCGTCGAAGCGGGAGAGCGCGAACTCGTCCTTGGGGAAGTGGGCCGGGACCCAGTCCACGATCACGCCGATGCCGGCCTGGTGCAGCCGGTCCACGAGCAGCCGGAACCCGTCGGGGTTGCCGAAGCGCGAGGTCGGTGCGAAGTACGACGTGACCTGGTAGCCCCAGGAGCCGCCGAACGGGTGCTCCATGACGGGCATGAACTCGACGTGGGTGAAGCCGAGGTCCTGGAGGTACGGGATCAGCTGGTCGGCGACCTGGTCGTACGTCGTCGTCGAGCCGTCCCAGGGCTTCTTCCACGAGCCGAGGTGCATCTCGTAGACCGACATCGCCTCCTGCACGGGCTGGCGGGAGGGCCGTGCCCGCATCCACTCGTCGTCGCCCCAGGTGTAGGTCGACTCGAAGACCACCGACGACGTGGCCGGTGGGACCTCGGTGTGGAAGGCCATCGGGTCGGCCTTCTCACGCCACTGCCCGTCGGCGCCGAGGATCAGGAACTTGTACCCGGTGCCGGTGCCGACGTCGGGGACGAAGAGCTCCCAGACCCCGGAGGTGCCGAGCTGCCGCATCGGGTGCTCGCGCCCGTCCCAGCTGTTGAACGACGACTTGAGACGGACGGCGCGCGCGGAGGGCGCCCACACAGCGAAGGCGGTGCCGGTGATGGTGCCGGACAGCGCGCCGTCGTAGTGGTGGACGTGGGCGCCGAGCACCTCCCAGAGCTGCTCGTGGCGGCCTTCGTTGATCAGGTGCAGGTCGACCTCGCCGAGCGTCGGCAGGAACCGGTACGGGTCGTCGAGGACGATCGGGTCACCGTCGTACGACGACGCGACCCGGTAGTCGGGCACCTCGGTCCCCTCCACCGTGCCGACCCAGACCCCCTCGTGCTCGTGGGCCAGCTCGACCTCCTCGCCGGAGCCGACGAGCCGCACCGCGACCCGGGAGGCCAGCGGTTTGAGCACGCGGATGGTGACGGCCCCGTCGTGCACGTGCGGACCGAGGACGGTGTGCGGGTCGCCGTGCTCGCCTCGGACGAGCTGGGCGATCTCGTCGTGGCTGACTGGCTTGACGGCGGACTTGGCGCTGCTCATCAGACTCCGATCCTCGCCACGGCCTCGAGCGGAATCTCCACCCAGGTCGGACGGTTGCGGGTTTCGTAGACGGTCTCGTAGACGGCCTTGTCGGCGACGTACGCCGCCAGCAGCGTGGTCTCGTCGGTGGTCAGCTCGCGGCCGGCGTAGGCGTTGAGGAACGCCTCGCGGTTGCGGGTTGCCCACTCGCTGGCCCGGGCGGTACGCAGCTCGGCCTCGTCGTCGAGTCCGTCGCTCCAGGTCCGCTCCACGACCCGGGGGGCGTAGTCGAAGGACCGGAGCATGCCGGCGACGTCGCGCCAGGGGGAGTCGGGCAGCATCCGCTCGGCGAGGTGCTTGGCCGGCTCGCCCTCGAAGTCCACGAGCTTCCAGCCGCGGGCGGTGCGCAGGGTCTGGCCGAGGTGCAGGTCGCCGTGGATCTGCTGGACCCGCAGCCCGTCGACTTCCTCGAGGGCGTCGTAGGCGCTGCGCAGGACACTGGCGTAGGGCACCAGCCCGGGCGCGACCTCGAGCGCGGCGTCGAGACGCCGCCGCATGTCCGCGGCGAGCCGGGCCACGTCGGCGGCCGGCCGGTCCTCCGCCGGGAAGTGCTCGGCGAGGCTCTGGTGGGTCTCGGCGAGCGCGACTCCGAGCCGCGCTGCCTCGCCCGCGAAGTCCCCACCCACCTCGTCGGCGCGCAGGGTGGGCTCGACGAAGAGATTGCGGACGCTCGCCAGCGCCAGGTCCCAGCCGTCGCTGGCGGTGCGCAGGTACTGCTGCAGCATCGCGAGCTGGAGGATGCCGCCCTCGAAGTCGGCATCGGTCTCGAGCCAGCCGTAGAGCGCGGCAACGTGGTCGGAGCCGGCGCGGGTCAGCACGTCGTGGATGACGATGTCCGGGTTGACCCCCGGGGTGATCTTGCGGAAGACCTTGAGCAGCGAGTCGTCGCCGAACATGACCGAGGAGTTCGACTGCTCGCCGCTGAACAGCGTCGAGTGGCTTTCCAGGTCGAGCTCGTGACCGGCCAGCCGGTGGAAGCGCAGGGTCGCGCCGTCACCGGAGACCTCACCGCTGTCGGGCGCGGCGGCGAAGGACCGCAGCCAGCAGGACATCGCCTCGCGGTCGTGCAGCGCGTCGTAGACGTGGCTGACGCCGAACTCCTCGTCCTCCCAGTAGCCCACGAACGCGTGGTCCAGCCGGGACTGAGGCTCGGGGTAGTAGGCCAGCGGCAGCTGGTAGTGCTCCTCCTCGATCGGTTCGGGACCGACCGGGGAGTCGAACGACACGGTGACCAGGTCGATGACGACCCGTGGGCCGTTGGGAGAACCCCCGGCGACCTCGCCGAGGCGGCGGACCTGGCTGATCTTGAACGGGCGGCCCTTGCCGCCGAACCAGCGAGCCTGCTCGATGAACGGCTGCAGGTGGCCGAGAGAGCTGGTCACGAGTCTCATCCTTCCTCTGTGTCGGGTGCGTTCAGGCGGAACCAGTAGAAGCCGTACCCACCCAGCGTCAGGAGATACGGAAGCTCACCCACGGATGGGAACGGAACACCGCCGAGGACTTCCACCGGGACCATGCCCTCCCAGCGGCGCAGGTCCAGCTCGACCGGCTGCGGGAAGCGGGACAGGTTGTTGATGCACACCATGATGTCGCGGCGACCGTCGTCCCCGACGTGCTCCCGTACGTACGACAGTACGCTGGGGTTGGAACCGCCCAGGTCCACGAACGAGCCGAGGCCGAACGCCGGGTGCTGGCGACGGGCGTGGATCATCCGGCGGGTCCAGTGCAGCAGCGACGAGGCGTTCTCGAGCTGCGACTCGACGTTCACGCTCTGGTAGCCGTAGACCGGGTCCTGGATCGCCGGCAGGTGCAGCTTGCCGGGCGTGGCGCCCGAGAAGCCGGCGTTGCGGTCCGGCGTCCACTGCATGGGCGTGCGGACACCGTCGCGGTCGCCGAGCCAGATGTTGTCGCCCATGCCGATCTCGTCGCCGTAGTACAGGACCGGCGAGCCGGGCAGCGAGAGCAGCAGTGCGGTGAAGAGCTCGATCTGGTTGGTGTCGTTGTCCAGCAGCGGGGCGAGCCGGCGGCGGATGCCGATGTTCGCCTTCATCCGCGGGTCCTTGGCGTACTCGTTCCACATGTAGTCACGGTCGTCGTCGGTGACCATCTCGAGGGTGAGCTCGTCGTGGTTGCGCAGGAA
Source organism: uncultured Actinomycetota bacterium (assembly GCA_963826415.1). Lineage (GTDB taxonomy): Bacteria > Actinomycetota > Actinomycetes > Propionibacteriales > Nocardioidaceae > Nocardioides. The sequence goes on from CAWGWW010000001.1 coordinate 68,382, forward strand.
GATGCCCCACTGGCAGCCGTGCGGGATCGGCGGGGTCTGCTCGAGGATCTCCGAGATCGGGAAGCGCGACTCGCGACGGACCGCCATGAAGATGCGGGGCATCACCGGGAAGTGGAAGCACATGTGGCACTCGTCGCCACCGGACTCGAAGTCCCCGAAGTAGTCGACGACGTCCGCGGGCCACTGGTTGGCCTCGGCCAGCAGGATCCGGCCGGGGTACTTCTTGTCGACGTACCGGCGGACCATGCGCAGGAACTCGTGGGTCTCGGGGAGGTTCTCGCCGTTGGTCCCCGGCCGCTCGTAGAGGTAGGGGACGGCGTCCAGCCGGAACCCGTCCAGGCCCATGTCGAACCAGAACGAGATCGCCTCGAGCATCGCCTCGTGGACCTTGGGGTTGTCGAAGTTCAGGTCCGGCTGGTGGCTGAAGAAGCGGTGCCAGTAGTACTGCTGGCGCACCGGGTCCCAGGTCCAGTTGGACGGCTCGGTGTCCACGAAGATGATCCGCGCGTCCTCGTAGAGCTCGTCGGTGTCGGACCAGACGTAGAAGTCGCCGTAGGGGCCGTCGGGATCCGAGCGGCTCGCCTGGAACCACGGGTGCTGGTCGCTGGTGTGGTTCATGACGAAGTCGATGATCACGCGGATGTCGCGCTTGTGCGCCTCGTCGAGGAACCGGTGGAAGTCGTCCACGGACCCGCACTCGGGAAGGATGTTGGTGTAGTCGGCGACGTCGTAGCCGCCGTCGCGCAGCGGTGAGGTGAAGAACGGCGGCACCCACAGGCAGTCGACGCCCAGCCACTCGAGGTAGTCGAGCTTCTCGGTGAGACCGTTGAAGTCGCCGGTGCCGTCACCGTCGGAGTCGCGGAACGAGCGGACCAGCACCTCGTAGAAGACGGCGGTCTTGAACCAGTCGGGCGTGCTGCCGACCTGGTCCGGGAACGGATCGGCGTCGGGCGGGGGGGTGGACTCGCTCAACGGGTCCTCCTGACGGTGAGGATGTGGGCGGGTTCGTGGGCAGGGTCGAGCCGGACGTAGTTGTGCTGGCCCCAGCTCCAGTCCTCACCGGACAGCTCGTCGTGGACGATGAACGACTCGTCGTACGCCATGCCGAGGGCGGGCAGGTCGAGGTGGATCGTGGTCTCGCGGGTCCCGTGGGGGTCGACGTTGACGACCACGATCACGGTGTCGTCGCCGGCGGTCTTGGAGAACACCAGGATCGACTCGTCGTCGCTGCTGTGGATCGCGACGTTGCGCAGGAGCTGGAGGGCTGGGTGCGCGCGGCGCAGCTCGTTGAGCCGGGTCAGGTACGGCGCGAGGGTGCGGCCCTCGGCGTCGGCCTTGTCCCAGTCGCGGATCCGGATCTGGTACTTCTCGGAGTCGAGGTACTCCTCGCTGCCGGGCTTCACCGCCACGTGCTCGAACAGCTCGAAGCCGGCGTAGACGCCCCAGCTCGGAGACCCGGTGGCCGCGATCACGGCCCGGATCTTGAACGCCGCCGGGCCGCCGTACTGCAGGTAGGCGTGCAGGATGTCGGGGGTGTTCACGAAGAAGTTCGGGCGCATCAGGTGGTCGGACTCGGTGGCGAGCTCGCGGAGGTACTCCTCGATCTCCCACTTGGCGTTGCGCCAGGTGAAGTACGTGTAGGACTGGTGGAACCCGATCGCCCCGAGGCAGCGCATCATCGCCGGCCGGGTGAAGGCCTCGGCGAGGAAGAGCACGTCGGGATCCGTGCGGCGGATCTCCTTGAGCAGCCACTCCCAGAAGGCCACCGGCTTGGTGTGCGGGTTGTCGACCCGGAAGATCCGGACCCCGTGCGCCATCCAGTGCCGCACGACGCGCAGCACCTCCTGGCAGATGCCCGTGGGGTCGTTGTCGAAGTTGACCGGGTAGATGTCCTGGTACTTCTTCGGCGGGTTCTCGGCGTACGCGATGGTGCCGTCGGCGCGGGTGGTGAACCACTCGGGGTGGCTGGTCACCCACGGGTGGTCGGGCGCGGCCTGGAGGGCGAGGTCGAGGGCGACCTCGAGGCCGAGCTCACCGGCGCGGGCGACGAAGGCGTCGAAGTCGGCGAAGTCGCCGAGGTCCGGATGGATCGCGTCGTGACCGCCCTCCTTCGACCCGATCGCCCAGGGGGAGCCGGTGTCCGTCGGGCCAGGGGTGAGGGTGTTGTTCGGACCCTTGCGGTTGACCTCGCCGATGGGGTGGATCGGCGGCAGGTAGACGACGTCGAAGCCCATCGCGGCCACCGCATCGAGTCGCTTGGCGGCGGTGCGGAAGTTGCCGCTGGTCACCGCCCCGGTGAGCGCGTCGCGGGTGGCGCCCTCCGAGCGCGGGAAGAACTCGTACCAGCTGCTGAACAGCGCGGTCGTGCGGTCGGCGTACGCCGGGTAGGGGCCCTCGATCGTGACCAGCTCGCGCAGCGGGTGCGCCGCGAGCAGCGCCCTCAGGTCGGGGGACTGGAGCGCCGCCAGCCGGGCGCCGGCGGGCCGCGCGGTGTCGTTGGCGGCGTCGATCGCCCCCTGCAGCAACGCGTGTCCGGCCCGCTCCTGCGGATCGAGCGAGGCGGCGACCCGCTCGAAGAGCAGGCGGCCCTCGAGGAACATCAGCTCGACGTCCACGCCGGCCGGGATCTTCAGGTCGGCCGCGTGCTCCCAGGTGCCGATCGGGTCGGACCAGGCCTGGACCTCGAAGGTCCACGCGCCGGGCGCGTCCGGTGTCACCGAGGCGTCGTACCGGTCGGGGACGTCGGGATGCTTGACCATCCGCACCGGATCTCGTCGCCGGCCGTCGGGTCCGGTGAGGACCACCTCGGCTCCGAGCTTGTCGTGCCCCTCACGGAACACGGTCGCCGTGACCGGAAAGGGCTCGCCGACCGTCGCCTTGGCGGGCTGTCGACCGAGGTCGACGACGGGCATGACATTCACGACGGGGATTCGTCCGACCATGGGCGCAACACTTGCGGGTCGCCGGTGACGGCGCAAGCCGGGTCCACGGCGCGGGCACCGGACCACCGCCGAGGTGCACCCCCCAAGAAGTCCACCTCGACGGTGTCCGGTGGCTCGGCGGCAGTGCGCCTGCCGCGACCGAGCGGAACCTCACCTGAGCACCCGGTGTCATGTGAGGTAGGTCATACCAGGGACAACGGGGCAGCCGAGGGGTAGTTACGCGCCTGGGGTTGGATCGTTCCAAGAATCACGCTAGGTTCCTCTGGTGCGCGCCATTCGACGATTCACCGTCCGCCCTGTCCTTCCCCCCGCCCTCGCGGCCCTCGGCGAGCTCGCCGGGAACCTCCGCTGGTCCTGGCACCCGGAGACGCAGGACGTCTTCGCCGCTGTGGACGCCGGGCTCTGGGAGTCCACCGGCTTCGACCCGACCCGGCTGCTCGGCGAGGTCAGCCGGGCGCGGTTCGACGAGCTGGCCGCGGACGCGGCGTTCCTCACGATGCTCGGCGAGGCGCGCAGCGACCTCGAGCGGTACCTCACCGAGGACCGCTGGTACCAACGCCGGGTCGCCGATGACGGCCCCCGGGCGATCGGCTACTTCTCCCCGGAGTTCGGCATCACCTCGGTGCTGCCGCAGTACTCCGGCGGTCTCGGCATCCTGGCCGGCGACCACCTGAAGGCGGCCAGCGACCTCGGCGTCCCGATCGTCGGTGTGGGCCTGCTCTACCGGCACGGGTACTTCCGGCAGGCGCTGTCCCGCGAGGGCTGGCAGCAGGAGACCTACCCGGTCCTCGACCCCGACGAGCTCCCGATCTCGCTGCTGCGCGAGGCCGACGGCTCGCGGGCCACGATCTCGATCGCGATGCCGGCCGGGCCCGACCTCGTCGCCCGGATCTGGGTGGCCAGCGTCGGTCGAGTACCGCTGCTGCTGCTCGACACCGACGTCGAGGGCAACCCCGAGCACTACGTCGACGTGACCGACCGCCTGTACGGCGGCAACAGCGAGCACCGCCTGCGCCAGGAGCTGCTGCTCGGCGTCGGTGGCGTCCGCGCGCTGCGCGCCTACTCACGGATCACCGGGGCTCCGGTGCCCGAGGTGTTCCACACCAACGAGGGCCACGCGGGCTTCCTGGGCCTGGAGCGGATCCGGGAGCTCACCGCCGACGAGGACGGGCCGCAGCTCGACTTCGACACCGCGCTCGAGGTCGGCCGTGCCTCCACCGTCTTCACCACCCACACCCCCGTCCCCGCGGGCATCGACCGGTTCCCGGTCACCCTGGTCGAGCAGTACTTCAGCGAGGTCGGCGGTGCCACGCCCGGTGTCCCGCTCTCGCGGATCCTGGGCCTGGGCGCCGAGGACTACGACGGCGGCGACGCCGCGGTCTTCAACATGGCGATCATGGGCTTCCGGCTCTCGCAGCGGGCGAACGGCGTCTCGATCCTGCACGGCGAGGTGAGCCGGGGGATGTTCAACGGCCTGTGGCCGGCGTTCGACGAGGCCGAGGTCCCGATCGGGTCGATCACCAACGGCGTGCACGCGCCCACCTGGGTGGCCCGCGAGATCATGGACCTGGCCGTCGGGCGCGGGGCCAACCCGGGCTCCGACGAGACCGAGGGCTTCTGGAGCGCGGTCGACACCGTGCCCGGCGCCGAGGTGTGGGCAGTCAAGCGCACGCTGCGTGAGCGGCTCGTGGTCGACGCCCGCAAGCGGCTGACCAGCTCCTGGGTCGAGCGTGGGTCCGCCCCCGCCGAGCTGGGCTGGATCGACTCCGCGCTCGACCCCGACGTGCTGACGATCGGCTTCGCGCGACGCGTGCCGTCGTACAAGCGGCTCACGCTGATGCTGCGCGACCCCGTGCGGCTCAAGAAGCTCCTGCTCGACCCGGAGCGTCCGATCCAGCTGATCATCGCGGGCAAGTCGCACCCCGCCGACGACGGCGGCAAGAAGCTGATCCAGGAGCTGGTGAAGTTCGCGGACGACCCCGAGGTCCGCCACCGCATCGCGTTCCTGCCCAACTACGACATCGCGATGGCGCTGCCGCTCTACCCGGGCTGCGACGTCTGGCTGAACAACCCGCTCCGCCCGTACGAGGCCTGCGGCACCTCCGGCATGAAGGCGGCGCTGAACGGCGGGCTCAACCTGTCGATCCTCGACGGCTGGTGGGACGAGTGGTTCGACGGCAACAACGGCTGGGCGATCCCGTCCGCCGACGGTGTCGATGACCCGGACGTCCGCGACGACCTCGAGGCGACTGCGCTCTACGACCTGATCGAGAACGAGGTCGCACCCCGCTTCTACGACGTCGACGCGGAGGGTGTGCCGACCCGGTGGCTGGAGATGGTCCGGCACACGCTCAAGTCGCTCGGGCCCAAGGTCCTCGCGACCCGGATGGTGCGCGACTACGTCCGCCAGCTCTACTCGCCGGCCGCCGGCAACGCCCGGCGCCTCAACTCCGACTACCACGGGGCGGCCGAGCTCGCCGCGTGGAAGGGCCGGGTGCGCGCGGGCTGGTCCGGCGTACGCATCGAGCACGTCGAGAGCAGCGGCGTCGGGGACGCGCCCGAGGTCGGCGGGACGATGAGCGTCCGCGCCTTCGTGGCGCTGGGCGACCTCACGCCGGACGACGTGGACGTGCAGCTGGTGCACGGCCGGATCAACAGCGCGGACGAGCTGATCGAGACCTCCACGGTGCCCCTCACCCTCGAGGAGAGCTACGAGGGCGGTCGGCACCGGTTCGACGCCTCGGTGGTCCTGGACCGCAGCGGTGCCTTCGGGTACACCGTCCGCGCGATCCCGCGCAACGACCTGCTCACGTCAACGGCCGAGCTCGGCGTGGTCGCCTTCGCCTAGCTCGGGTCGGGGTGGATGCTGCGGGTCTGCGAACGCCGCTGACCGCGGTTGAGGTAGTCGCTGAGGTAGATCTTCGGCAGCATCTTCGCGATCGCCAGCGCGCTGTACATCACCGTGTTGATCGCCACGAACGCCGCCAGCACCGCGAAGGTCTCCGACTCCAGCGTGGCCCGCGGCAGCAGGATGCCGAGCGGGGTGACGGCGAATGCGAGCGGCGACATCAGGCGTTCTCCTTGGCGGGCGCGTGGGCGACGTGGGTCCAGCCGGCCTTGCGGCCCAGTGAGATGTCGAGGATGCCCTTGACGTACATGACGTTGAGGACCATCGCGAAGCCGAGCTCGGGGAAGAGCGACAGCGCCAGCAGCCGGGCTCGCCAACCGCCACGCCAGACCGTGACGACGCGCTCGGTGGTGAACAGCAGGCCGAGGCCGACCCAGAACGGGAACCAGACCCAGGCGTCCAGTGACACAAGCATCAGCAGGATCAGCAGCAGGTAAGTCGTCAGGGCGATGACGCCGTAGCAGATGCCCATCTGCTGGGCCCAGTAGCGAAATGTCTGGGGGGTCAGGCCGTAGGCGCCGAGGTTCTCCAGCGCGCCGCGTTGCCAGCGCAGCCGCTGCGCGGCCAGGGTCCGCCACGTGGGCATCACCTCCGTGACGACTGTGCACTGCGCCGGCGAGATCATCAGCGCGCCGAGTGACTTCAATGCCAGCGTCAGCTCGTTGTCCTCGGTCATTGCCGCGGTGTCGTACACGTCGCCCGGTCGGCCCGGGATCCGGTGGCCCCGGCTGTCCGCGACCGTACGCAGCGCGAGCGGTCGGAAGAGTGAGGCGGTGCCGGTCAGCACGTAGACGCGCCCCCGGCGACGGCGCATCTCCCGGCCGTAGCGGATGTACTCGTTGCGCTGGAACTGGCCGAGCATGCCGCAGCCGTCCTCGCCGTAGAAGAGCCCGCCGACCGCCATCAGGGCACGGTCGTCGGTCATCCGCCGCACGGCCGTCTCGAGGAAGCCCGCGTCCAGCGTGGTGTCCGCGTCCATCACCATCACCAGGTCGTTGTCGCCCTGCCCGGGCAGCAGCACCTTCAGCGCCTGGTTGAGCGCGCCCGCCTTCTTGTGCGTGTTGCCCACGCTCTCGAAGGCCTCCACACCTGCACGGCGGGCGATCTCGACGGTCGAGTCCGTGCAGTTGTCGGCCACCACGATGATCCGGTCGGGTCGATGGGACTGGGAGAGCAGGGAGGCCAGGGTCGCAGCGAGGCACGACTCCTCGTTGTGCGCCGGGACCAGCACGGTCACCGTGACCGGACCTGCGTACACGCCGAAGGTGGCTGCCATCACGACCTTGGGAGCCAGGGGGGTGGTGTGGTCGTCGTCGGAACGCCGGGAGCCGTTGGTGATGCGGCGCTCGAGCAAAGCCACGCCGGCGGCGAACAGGACCGCCAGTGCGCCTGCGGCGAGGATCACCCGGAACGAGGGCGCCTCGGTGTCGTAGAAGATGTGCCAGACGCCGAAGAGCAACCCCTCGTCCGGAGGGCTCCCGTTCGGGCCGGTGCCCCTGGCGACCGCGAACCACAGCGCTGCGGCGGCAGCGAGGGCGAGTCCGATGATGATCAGTCCCACGGCCCGCTGGAACCGGCCCAGCCCCATCTGTCCGGGGCTCTTGGCGGTCATCGGGCCACCACCCCAGCGGTCAGGAACTCGGCGACGAAGTCGTCGTACGGCACGGGCCTGCCGATCAGGTAGCCCTGTGCCAGGTCGACGCCCTCCTCACGGACCACGTCGAGGATGGCGGGCTCGGCCACGAACTCGGCGACCGTCTTCTTGCCCAGGTCACGGGCGATGCCGACGATCGAGCGCAGGATCGTGCGGTCGATGCTGGAGCGGTGGCAGTTGGCCACGAACTCGCCGTCGATCTTCACGTAGTCGAACACCAGGTGCTTGAGGTAGTAGAACGAGCCGAACCCGGCGCCGAAGTCGTCGAGCGCGAACTTGCAGCCGAGTGTCGACATCCGCTCGGCGAAGGCGCGTGCCAGCTCCACGTCGGCGACTGCCGCGGTCTCGGTGATTTCCAGGATCAGGGCGGACGGGTCCACACCGTGCTCGCGCAGCGAGCCGACGATCGTCTGCTCGACGGCCGGGTTGCCGATGGACTGTCCCGAGAGGTTGACCTCGAGCTGGAACGCCGGGTCCAGCTGCCGCAGCCTGGCCAGCATCTCGACGCTGCGGGACACCACCCACGAGTCGAGTCGCGACATCAGGCCGGACCGCTCGGCGATGTAGAGGAACGTCGAGGGCAGCACGAGCTCGTCCGAGTCCTGCAGCCGGATCAGCACCTCGGCCGACTCGACGGCGTTCGTGCGCAGGTTGAGGATCGGCTGCAGGTGCAGGACGAAACCCTCGTTCTCCAGTGCCTGCTCGATGCGCCCCTTCCACTCCAGGCGGGCACCGAGTCGCGGCTGCCTGGCTGACTCCTCCTCCAGCACGACGTACCCGTCGCGCCCGGCGTCCTTGGCGTCGTACATCGTCATGTCGGCCAGCGCGAGCAGGTCGGCGGCATGGTCGCGGGCCGCCTGCAGCGTGACCACGCCGACGCTGGCGGTCACGCGACGCCGGGTGCCGTCGAGGGTGGCGGTGAACTCACGGACGCGCTCGACGATGGACGCTGCGACCGTCTCCGCGGCCGCCCGGTCACCCTCGGTGAGCAGGACGGCGAACTCGTCGCCCCCGAGCCGGGCGACCACGTCGGTGCTGCGGACGCCCGCCTTCAACAGGGACCCCGTCGAGATGATCAGCTGGTCCCCGGCTCCGTGACCCAGGGTGTCGTTGACCTCCTTGAAGTTGTCGAGGTCGAGCAGCAGCAGGGCGCCGGTGGGGCCGTACCTCGCGCAGTGCTCGAGGTGCTCCTGGAGCCGCTCGTCGAAGCGCCGGCGGTTGGCCAGGCCGGTGAGGACGTCGTGGTCGGCCAAGTGGGCGAGGCGCTGCTCGTAGCGGTGGCGCTCCGAGACGTCGACCACGTTGACCAGCACGACGTCGTCCGCGCCGGACTCGCCGAGCAGGGCCCGACTGCTCAAGGTGACGTGGACCTCGTGGCCGTCGACGTGGTGCAGGCTCCAGGGGGTGTCGACGCGGCCACCGGACCGGAACATGACGTCGGCCAGATGGTCGGCGAGCTCGACGCCGCCGAGGGTGCCGGGTCCGGCCAGGCGCTGGTCCTGGACCTCCGCCGCGGAGATGCCGGTGATCGCGAGCATGGCCTCGTTCACCTGGAGGACGATGCCGTCCGGGGTGAGGACGGCGACACCGTGCGGGGCGTCGGCAAAGAGTCGCTCGGCGCGCTCCTTGGCCGCGACGACCTCCCGCTCCCTGGCCCGCTCCCCACTGACGTTGCGCGCCAGCAGCAGTGCCCGGGAGCCGTCCGACTCCGGTGGGAGCGGTGTCACGAGCACCACGTGCTCGGCGCCGGTTGCCGTGGCAACCAGTTCGCCGCTGGCCTCCCGGCCGGCGAAGCCCTCCGCGAGCAGGGGCGTGACGATGGCAGTGTTGGTCTCGTTCGAGACCTCGGAGAGCAGCCGTCCCTCGGCGTCGTGCATGCCCTGTCGCATCGCTCCGGAGCCCGCGACTGCGCGGATTCGCAGGTCGTCGCCGATCATCATCACGGTGAGATCGGGCAGGTGGTCCAGCAGCACCCGCCACAGCGACTCGGAGCGCGCCAGCGCCTGCTCGGCCTCGACCGTCTCCGTGGTGTCGATGGCGATCCCGAGGTAGCCGGTGACGGTCTCCGAGGCGTCCCGCAGCTCGGTGATCGCGAGTCGTACGTAGATCCGCTCGCCGTCGGCACGCAGATAGGTCCAGATCCGGCTGGGAGCGCTGATCCTGGCCAGCTCGGCGAACACGCCGAAGCCCGGCTCGACACCGAGCTCCTCGGCCGCGGCAACCACCTCGACGGGGTCGTGAAAGAGGCCGGGGGTGTGTTGTCCGATCAGGTCAGCAGCCCGGTAGCCGAGCAGATCCTCGGCGCCGCGGCTGAAGGAACGGATCCGCCCGTCCACCTCGGTCGAGATCATGCTGCTCAGGTGGGCGCCCTCCATGATCGCGGCCATCTCCGCATTCGCGTCCCGGGCGCACTGGGTCTCCTCGGCGAGGCGGGTGACCATCCTGTGGATGACGGGAGCGATCAGGGCGGTGACCGCCACCCAGAAGGCAGCTCGGTGCCAGTCGTGGATCGGGTAGCGGGGCGCTCCGATCGCGATCGCCGGGATCAGGAAGAAGGCCGTCACCACACCGGTCGCGACGAACAGCTCGCGACGAGCTCCCGTCATCGCGAGCCAGACGATCGGCAGCACGATCAGACCGGTGAGCTCGGAGCTCGCGCCGCCGGTGCCGTCCCGGGCCAGGGCCAGGACGAGGACGAAGGTGAACGGGACCAGCGGGTCGACCCAGCTGCGGCGCCGCCGCCGCAGGCTGACGCCCAGGAACGCCAGCATGAGGGTGAGGAGTCCCAGCATCGCCCAGAGCTCGTGTCCGGAGACGTGGTTCGGGGGGGACACGGCACTTGCGAGGCCCAGGAGCGCCACGGCGAGGAACGCAGCGACGGTGCGGCGTCCCGGCCGGGGCAGCGCCACCCGTGCGTCCTGTTGGTTCGGCCGTGCCATCGGTGTGCACTCCCTCGACCACGGATAGGCGTGATTCGCAGCAACCGTAGGGCGGGACGGGTGTGGCTCGTGGGGTTTTGGAAGTATTGCTCGCTCAGGTCTGGCGGACGACGACGACACAACGATGACCGAGCGTGAGCTCGTCGCCGGCCTTGAGCGAGGTGCCGATCGGGAGCCCCGGGTCGGTGGAGAGCACCACCTCGCCGCTGTGCACCCAGTCGTTCTCGGGCAGGGTCATGGGCTGGGGCTCGGCACCGGAGTTGAGCCAGATCACGAACGAACGGTCCACCTGCTGCTCGCCGCGCGGTCCGGGCGAGCGCAACGGGTCGCCCGAGACGAACATGCCCAGGGTCGACAGCGACTCGTCGTGCCAGTCCTCCCCGGCCATCTCGCGACCGGAGGGGTGCAGCCAGGCGAGGTCCTTGGCGCCGCCCCGGATGGCGGGTCGACCCTCGAAGTAGTGCCGCTGCCGCAGCGCGGGGTGCTCGCGGCGCAGCCGCAGGGCCGTCTTGGTGATGTCGTAGACGTCCAGCCAGGCGTTGTCCGGTCGCCAGTCGATCCAGGACGTCTCGTTGTCCTGGTTGTAGGCGTTGTTGTTCCCACCCTGGGTCCGGCCCCGCTCGTCGCCGGCGGTGATCATCGGGACGCCGTTGGACAGACACAGCGTGGCCATCAGGTTCGCGGCCTGGCGCCGTCGCGATGCCACGATCTCCTTGTCGTCGGTCTCACCTTCGATGCCGTGGTTCCACGACCGGTTGTTGTCGGTGCCGTCGCGGTTCTGCTCGCCGTTGTCCTCGTTGTGCTTGTGCTGGTAGGTCACCAGGTCGCGCACCGTGAAGCCGTCGTGGGCGGTCACGAAGTTCACCGACGCGTACGGCGACCGGCCGTCGTCGGCGTACAGGTCCGAGGAGCCGGCGACGCGGGTGGCGACGGTCCGGATGCCGGTCGAGGCGCCGCGCCAGAAGTCGCGGATCTCGTCGCGGAACTGGTCGTTCCACTCGATCCACGGCGGCGGGAACTCCCCGACGCGGTAGCCGTCCGCCGAGGCGTCCCACGGCTCGGCGATCAGCTTCACGTCACGCAGCACCGGGTCCTGCCCGATCGCGGTCAGCAGGTGGCAGCGCATGTCGACCTCGTGGCCGGTGCGGGTGAGCGCGGACAGCAGGTCGAAGCGGAAGCCGTCCACGTGCATCTCGGTGACCCAGTAGCGCAGCGAGTCGAGAATCAGTCGGAGCGGGAACGGGTTCGAGGCGTCGACCGTGTTGCCGCAGCCGGACACGTCCCAGTAGCCGTCCCGGAAGCTGTGCCCGGGGCCGGGCTCGGGCACGTGCAGGTCGGGTAGCGGCGAGCGGGACGGCGCCACCCGGTGGTAGAAGGACCGGTCGTCGAGGCCGCGGAAGGACAGTGTCGGGCCGTCGACGCCGGCCTCGGCCGTGTGGTTGTAGACCACGTCGAGGATGACCTCGATCCCCGCCTCGTGGAAGGCCTTGACCATCGCCTTGAACTCGGTGACCTGCTCCCCGCGGTCACCCGAGGCGGCGTAGCCGTGGTGCGGGGCGAAGAAGCCGATCGAGTTGTAGCCCCAGTAGTTGACCAGCCCCTTGGCCAGCACCCCGGCCTCGGAGACGAACTCGTGGATCGGCAGCAGCTCGATCGCGGTCACGCCGAGGTCGTGCAGGTAGTCGGTCACCGCCGGCGTGGCCAGCCCGGCGTACGTGCCGCGGAGCTCCTCGGGGACCCGGTCGTGCAGCGCGGTCATCCCCTTGACGTGGGCCTCGTAGATCACGGTGTCGCGCCAGCGGTGCCGTGGCTGCCGGTCGGTGCCCCAGTCGAAGTCGTCGTGGACGACCACGCTGCGCGGGACGAACGGCGCCGAGTCGAGCTGGCTGCGCTTGGCGGGCGCCGCGGGGTCGAACCCGTAGATCGCCGGGTCGAGCGTCAGCTCGCCCGACACGGCCCGGGCGTACGGATCCAGCAGGAGCTTGTGCTGGTTGAAGCGGAGTCCGCGGTCCGGATCCCAGGGGCCGTCCACCCGGAAGCCGTAGCGGGTGCCCACGCCGACGCCGGGGACGGCGCCGTGCCAGATGCCCAGGGACCGCTCGGTGAGCCGGTGCCGGGTCTCGGCGCCGTCCTCGTCGAACAGGCAGACCCAGGCCGCGTACCCCTCCGGGGCGTGCACGGCGAAGTTGGTGGCCTCGGACGACCAGGTCGACCCGAGGGGGGTGTGCCGACCCGGCCACACGGCTGCGGTCTCGCCGCGATCTCTCCAGAGTCCAGGGGTCACCCGAGCCATTGTTCCCGATGGCGGCACAATGCCCGTGAGCGGCCGACCGGAAGGGCCGCCACGCGATCGAGAGGTGGAGACCGAGCATGGGTGAGTTCGTTCGACTGGAAGTGGCCGACGGCGTCGGGACGATCCGGCTTGACCGGCCGAAGATGAACGCGCTCGACGTGCAGATGCAGGAGGAGATCCGGGCGGCCGCGACGGAGGCGGCCGAGCGCGACGACGTGAAGGCCGTGGTCCTCTACGGCGGAGAGCGGGTCTTCGCCGCCGGTGCCGACGTCAAGGAGATGGCGACCATGTCGTACACCGACATGGTGAAGCGCTCCGGCGGGCTGCAGTCGTCGTTCTCCGCGGTGGCCCGCATCCCCAAGCCGGTGGTCGCGGCGATCACCGGCTACGCCCTCGGTGGCGGCTGCGAGCTGACCCTCTGCGCCGATGTCCGCTTCGCCGCCGACAACGCCGTCCTCGGCCAGCCGGAGATCCTGCTCGGCATCATCCCCGGCGCGGGTGGCACCCAGCGGCTGAGCCGGCTGGTGGGCCCGAGCAAGGCCAAGGACCTGATCTTCACCGGCCGCTTCGTGCAGGCCGACGAGGCGCTCGCGATCGGCCTCGTGGACCAGGTCTTCGCCCCCGAGCGGGTGTACGAGGAGGCCCTGGCGTGGGCGCGCCAGTTCGCCGGCGCCGCGTCGTTCGCCGTGCGGGCGGCCAAGGAGAGCATCGATCGCGGGATCGAGGTCGACCTCGAGACGGGGCTGGAGATCGAGCGCCAGCAGTTCGCCGCCCTGTTCGCCACGGAGGACCGCACCATCGGTATGTCATCCTTCGTCGAGAGCGGTCCCGGCAAGGCCCAGTTCACGGGACAGTGACATGGCAGGTGAGGAACCGGCCAAGCGCCGGCGAGCGGAGGTAGACGTGAGAAGCAGGACCGCCACCACCAGGCTCCGGATCGCACAGGCGGTCTGGGTGGCCTTCGTGGTCTGTGCGCTGTTCCTCGCGGTCGGCGCCCTGTGCATCGCCCTCGGCGCGAACCGGGACAACTCGCTGGTGCGCTTCGTGCTCGACGGTGCGGACCTCGTCGACCTCGGGGTCTTCTCCCGTGCGAACGGCATCAAGGAGTTCGCGGGCGACAACGCGGACGCCAAGGACGCCCTGTTCAACTGGGGTCTCGGCGCCGTCGCCTGGCTGGTCGTCGGCCGGATCGTCGAGCGTGTGATCCGTCCCTGAACGGGGAATGTGACCCACGCGACGCTGTGACTGACCCCACCGCCAGAGCGGTTCCACGAGGGCGTACGCGCTAGTAGCCTCACGACCACACCGAGTGCACAGGAGGGGCCGTCAAGGCCACACCATGAACATTGTTGTCTGCGTGAAGTACGTGCCCGACGCCACTGCCGACCGGCAGTTCGAGTCGGACAACACCGTCGACCGCGTTGGCGTCGACGGACTGCTCTCCGAGCTCGACGAGTACGCCGTCGAGCAGGCCCTCCAGATCAAGGAGAAGGCCGAGGGCGACGACGTGACCGTCACCGCACTGTGCGTGGGCCCGGAGAAGGCCCTCGACGCGGTCCGCAAGGCGCTGCAGATGGGGGCCGACCAGGGCGTGCACGTCGTCGACGACGCGATCGCCGGCTCGGACGCCATCGCCACCTCGCTGGTGCTCGCCAAGGCCATCGAGAAGGCGGGCGAGGGCTCGTCGGTCGATCTCGTGGTCTGCGGCATGGCCTCGACCGACGGCTCCATGAGCGTCGTGCCGGCGATGCTGGCCGAGCGCCTGGGCCTGCCCCAGGTCACCTTCGCCTCGGTCATCGAGACCCAGGGCGACCAGGTCCGGATCAAGCGTGACGGTGACACCGCGACCGAGGTCATCGGGGCCACGATGCCGCTGGTGCTCTCGGTCACCGACCAGTCCGGAGAGGCCCGCTACCCGTCGTTCAAGGGGATCATGGCGGCGAAGAAGAAGCCGATGGAGACCTGGTCGCTGAGCGACCTCGGGGTCGAGGCCGACCAGGTCGGTCTCTCCGTCGCCTGGACCGAGGTCGCCGAGACCACGGCCCGCCCGCCGCGCACCGCCGGCGAGATCGTCACCGACGAGGACGGCTCGGGCGCCACGGCGCTGACCGAGTTCCTGGCCTCGAAGAAGTTCATCTGAGGAGCGACGACATGTCTGAGATTCTGGTTCTGATCGACCACGTCGATGGTGCGGTCCGCAAGCCCACGTTCGAGCTCCTCACGATCGCGCGCCGCCTCGGCGAGCCGTCCGCGGTCTTCATCGGGGCGGCCGACCAGGCCGCCGGTGCGGCCGAGGCGGTCAAGAAGTACGGCGCGGAGAAGGTCTACGCCGTCGACGACGCCCAGATCAAGGGCTACCTGGTCGCGCCGAAGGCCGAGGCGCTGCAGCAGCTCGCCGAGAAGACGTCGGCCGGCGCCGTCCTGATCTCCTCGTCGTACGAGGGCAAGGAGATCGCCGCCCGCCTGGCGATCAAGCTCGAGTCGGGTCTGATCACCGACGCGGTGGACGTCCAGGCCGGTGACGGGGGAGCCCCGGTCACGACCCAGTCGGTCTTCGCCGGCAACTTCACCGTGACCGCCAAGGTCACCAAGGGCACGCCGATCATCACGGTCAAGCCGAACGCCGCCACCCCGGAGGAGTCCGAGGGCGCCGCTGCGCTCGAGGAGTTCTCGGCCGAGATCTCCGATGCCGCCAAGGGTGCCCAGATCGTGGCCTCCCAGCCGCGCCAGGAGACCGGCCGTCCCGAGCTCACCGAGGCCGCGATCGTGGTCTCCGGTGGTCGCGGCACCGGCGGGGACTTCGACCCGATCGAGGGCCTGGCGGATGCGCTGGGCGCGGCCGTGGGCGCCTCGCGCGCGGCGGTCGACTCCGGCTGGATGCCGCACAGCTTCCAGGTCGGGCAGACCGGCAAGACGGTCTCCCCGCAGCTGTACGTCGCCAACGGCATCTCCGGTGCCATCCAGCACCGGGCCGGCATGCAGACCTCCAAGACGATCGTGGCCGTCAACAAGGACGAGGAAGCCCCGATCTTCGAGCTGGTCGACTTCGGTGTGGTCGGCGACCTGCACAAGGTGCTGCCCGCCGCCACCGAGCAGATCACCGAGCGCAAGGGCTGACCCAGCCCTTCACTTCACGCTGACGCTGACCCGCCCGGACATCCGGGCGGGTCAGTGTCACGTGACGGCCTCGGCGATCGCCGGCAGCAGCACGTCGTACGCAGCCCCGGTCAGGTGAACCCCGTCCTCGGCGAAGGCCGTCGTGCCGAGGGGGCGGAGCAGCTGTCCGGCGTCGAGCACCCGGGCGCCTGCCTGCTCGAAGAGCGCTGACGCGCACGCGGCGTACTCGGCGATGACGGCATTGGTGCGGTCCGGCGACCGGGTCAGCCGCACTTCGTCGACCCCCGGTGGAGACACATACACCAGGTCGGCGCCGGGGACCTGCCTCAGGAGCTGCCCGATCTGTCGCTCGAACGTCTCCAGCCGCACCGCCTTCCACGGAGCGGCGTCGTTCGTGCCGACCGAGACCACCACGACGTCTCCGGTCGTGACTCCGGCCGACCGGGCCTGGGGCACCAGATCGGCGGCGAACGAGCCGCCGACGGCGGCGTTGATGACCACGGGCCCGATCCGGGTCAGGTCGCGCCGGACCCGGGCCAGGTGGCTGTCGCCGAGCAGCACGGTGCGCATTCGGCCGAGGCTAGCTGCCGCCACGGCGACAGCGGAGGATCCTCGGCACCAGGCGCCGGAGATCCTCCGCTGTGTCGGGAGCGATCGTTCTCCACAGGCCGCCGCACTCGGGTGTTGTGGCGAAACTCGGGCGCGCATCCTCGAGTCGTGGACGAGTCGCGCATCGAGGAGGTGCTGGGCCGGCAGCAGGGCGTGATCGCCCGCAGGCAGCTGCTCGCGGCGGGCGGCAGCGACGTGGACGTCGAGCGGCTGGTCCGCCGCCGGGTCTGGGCACGCGTGCACGCCGGTGTGTACGTCGCGCACACGGGGCCGTTGAGCGGCTGCCAGGCGGAGTGGGCCGCTGTCCTGCGGTGCTGGCCAGCGGCGTTGGCCGGAGCCTCTGCGCTGCGAGCGCACGGACTCAGGCACGTGGGCGACGGCGACCACGCGGTCGAGGTGGCCGTCGACGGGAGTCGGCGCCTGGACCCGGTGAGGGGGGTGCGGCTGACCCGCGTCACCCCCTTCGACGAGGTCGCCCAGCTTCACCTGTCCCCACCGCGCCTGAGGCTGGAGCACGCCGCCCTCACCGTCGCGTCCCGCGCAGCGAGCGAGGACGCCGCGGTGGCGGTGCTGGCGGACGCGTGCCAGGCGCGGCGGACCACCGCGCTGCGGCTCCAGGCGACGCTTGCCCGGATGCCGCGGCTCTCCCGCCGCCGGGTCCTCGCGGCGGTCCTCGACGATGCGGCCTCGGGCGCCTTCTCGGCGCTCGAGAGGCGCTACCTGGTTGAGGTCGAGCGAGCGCACGGGCTGCCCAGCGCGGAGCGCCAGCGGGTGGTTCGGGAGGGTCGGCGCACGGCGCAGCGGGATGTCGACTACCGAGGACTGCGCACCGTGGTCGAGCTGGACGGCCGGCTGGGTCACGAGTGGGCTGCGGACCGGTGGCGGGACCTCGATCGTGACGTGGCCGCAGCGGTCGCCGGTGATCTCACGCTGCGCGTCGGCTGGCGCCAGGTCCTCGAGCCCTGCCGCCTGGCGGGGTCGGTCGCCGCGGTGCTCCGGGCCCGCGGCTGGGACGGACACCTCCGGTCCTGCGGGCCGAGCTGCAGCCACGCCGACGGCGGAGGATCCCCGGCACCAGGCGCCGGAGATCCTCCGCTGTCGGCCGGTCGGCCCGGCGTCGGGGCTGGATAGGCTCGGCGCATGAGCACCCAGCAGGACGTGACTCACGACGTCATGGCTGCGGCCGAGCGGGCGCGCGAGGCCAGCCACGGTCTCGCCCTCGCCACCCGCGCGCTCAAGGACGAGGCGCTGCTCGCGATGGCCGACGCGCTGGTGGCGGCGCACGACGACCTGCTGTCGGCGAACGCGGAGGACGTCGCGCGAGCGGAGGCGGCCGGCGTGCCGGTGAACATCATCGACCGGCTCCGGCTCACCCCGGACCGCCTCGCGGGCATGGCCCAGGGGCTCCGCGACGTCGCCGCCCTGCCCGACCCGGTGGGGGAGGTGGTGCGGGGAAGCACCCTGGCCAACGGGCTCGAGCTCCGCCAGGTCCGGGTCCCGTTCGGGGTGGTCGGCATCATCTACGAGGCCCGGCCCAACGTCACCGCGGACGCGGCGGGCATCTGCCTCAAGTCCGGCAACGCCGTCCTGCTGCGCGGCAGCTCCAGCGCCCGCTCCAGCAACACCGCGATCGTGGGGGTGCTGCGCGCAGCGGCGTCCGCCACCGGCCTCGACGCCGACGTGATCCAGCTGGTCCCCGGTGACTCGCACGACAGCGTGCAGGCGCTGATGCGGGCCCGTGGCCTGGTCGACGTGCTGATCCCGCGCGGGGGCGCCGCGCTGATCCGCAGCGTGGTCGAGGGCTCGACGGTCCCGGTGATCGAGACCGGCGTGGGCAACTGCCACGTCTACGTCGACCGGGCCGCCGACCTCGACCGGGCCCTCGCGATCGTGCTGAACGCCAAGACCCACCGCACGTCGGTCTGCAACGCCGCCGAGTCGCTGCTGGTGCACGCCGACGTGGCGGGGGAGTTCCTGCCGCGGGTCGTCGCTGCGCTGCAGGACGCCGGCGTGACGATCCACGGGGACGACGCGTTCACGGCGTACGACGGGGTGCTGCCGGCGACCGACGAGGACTACGGGCGGGAGTACCTCTCGCTCGACATCTCGGCCCGGGTGGTCGGCGACCTCGACGAGGCGATCCGCCACATCCGCCGGTTCTCCAGCCAGCACAGCGACGCGATCGTCACCCGCGACCAGGACGCCGCCCGGCGCTTCACGGCCGCGGTCGACTCGGCGGCGGTGCTGGTCAACGCCTCGACCCGGTTCACCGACGGTGGCGAGTTCGGCTTCGGGGCCGAGATCGGGATCAGCACCCAGAAGCTGCACGCGCGGGGCCCGATGGGGCTGCCGGAGATGACCTCGACCAAGTACGTCGTCACCGGCGACGGTCACGTCCGTTGAGCCAATACCGGCAGCGGCCGGTAGGCTGTGCCGCATGTCGTCGATGTCGCTGAGCGCCCTCACCGTCCAGGCTGCCGAGGCCCACGAGGGTGGCGTCAACCACTGGCTCATCGGTGGGATCACCCTGTTCCTGCTGATGGCCATGATCGGCGTCCTGATGATGTTCGGCGCGGGACGCGAGCACAGCTGAGCACCGCAGCGGACCGCGAGGTCCAGCCGGAGCGGTCCGGATCTCGGCGGGTCGGGGTCATGGGCGGAACGTTCGACCCCATCCACCACGGTCACCTCGTGGCGGCCTCCGAGGTGCAGGCGTGGTTCGACCTCGACGAGGTCGTCTTCGTCCCCACGGGCGACCCGTGGCAGAAGTCCGACCGCGAGGTGTCCCCGGCCGAGCACCGCTACCTGATGACGGTGATCGCGACCGCGGCCAACCCCCGCTTCCGGGTCTCCCGGGTCGACATCGACCGTGCCGGGCCGACGTACACGATCGACACGCTGCGCGACCTGCGCGGCACCATGCCCGACGCCGAGCTCTACTTCATCACCGGCGCCGACGCCCTGGCGGAGATCTTCACCTGGCGCGATGCCGGTGAGCTCTTCGAGCTGGCCCAGTTCGTGGGCTGCACCCGCCCGGGCTACACGATGGACCCGGCCACCCTCGCCTCGATCCCGGCCGACCGGGTGACGATGGTCGAGATCCCGGCCCTGGCCATCTCGTCCTCGGACTGCCGCGACCGCAAACGCCGTGGCGAGCCCGTCTGGTACCTCGTGCCGGACGGCGTCGTCCAGTACATCGCCAAGCACCACCTCTACCCGCAACAGGCGGTGGGGACCCACCCCGTCGCCGCCGAGAAGGACTCTGTGTGACCGCCACCGAACATGCCCTCGAGCTCGTCCACGCCGCCGCCCGTGCGGCCTCCGACAAGCTCGCCACCAACATCATCGCGTTCGACGTCAGCGAGCAGCTGGCGATCACCGACGCCTTCGTGCTCGCCTCGGCGAGCAACGACCGGCAGGTCAAGTCGATCGTCGACGCCATCGAGGATCAGCTTCGCGAGATCGGCTCCAAGCCGATCCGGCGCGAGGGCGAGCGCGACGGGCGCTGGGTCCTCATCGACTACGGCGAGATCGTGGTGCACGTCCAGCACGAGGAGGAGCGCTCCTTCTACGCCCTCGAGCGGCTCTGGCGCGACTGCCCGGCGATCGGGCTGGCCGCCGACGTGGTGTCGCACGAGCGGTGAGCGCCGCACGTCGACTGGTCCTGCTGCGCCACGGCCGGACCGCCTGGAACCACGCCGTCCGGGTGCAGGGGCAGACCGATGTCGAGCTCGACGACACCGGCCACGGCCAGGCTGCGCTGGCAGCGACCGCGATGGCTGCCCTGCGGCCGTCCGTGCTGTGGGCCTCCGACCTCGCCCGGGCGCGGCAGACCGCGGCGTACGTCGCCAAGGAGACCGGCCTCGAGCCGACGTACGACGCGCGGTTGCGCGAGTTCGCCCTGGGCGTCCGGGAGGGGCTCACGCACGCCGAGTACGCCGCGGCTGCCCCCGAGGAGTACGCCGAGTTCCGCCTCGGTGACTTCGACGTGGTCAGCGGCGGCGAGCGCACCGACCGGGTGCGCGAGCGGATGGTGCAGGTGGCCCGCGACCTGGTGAGCCGGGTCGCGCCGGGTGAGGTCGCGCTGGCGGTCTCGCACGGTGCAGCGATCCGGGTGGCCGTCGCCGGTCTGCTCGGCTGGCCCGACGAGTCGGTCAACTCGCTGCGGGGGCTGGACAACTGCGGCTGGGTGGTCCTGGACGTCCTTGACGACGACCGGTTCCGGATGGCGGCGTACAACCGGGTCGCCGGGTAGACCGCCCGACCCCCGATTTCGCTTCCGTCCGGCCGATTGGCTAGTATTCCGCGAGTTGTCACCGGGTGATTCCGGGAGCAATGGGGCTGTGGCGCAGCTGGTAGCGCACCTGCATGGCATGCAGGGGGTCAGGGGTTCGAGTCCCCTCAGCTCCACCGATCGAAACACCACGACAACGGAGGATCCCCGGCGCCAGGCGCCGGGGATCCTCCGTTGTTTTCCGGGCTCGCGGCAGGGGCTGCCGCCGCACCGCTCAGGTGATGGTCAGCCCACCGTCGACGGCGAGGGTCTGGCCGGTGATGTAGCCGGCCGCCGGCGAGGCGAGGAAGACCGCGGTTGCGGCCAGCTCGGCCGGGTCGCCCTTGCGGCCGACCGCGATCCGCGGACCCTGGGAGTCGAGATAGCCGGGCGGGTACTGCTCGGTCATCTCGGAGTCGAAGAAGCCCGGAGCGATCGCGTTGACCCGGATGCCCTTGCGGCCGGTCCACTGCTGCGCGAGGTCGCGGGTGAGCCCGATCAGGCCGGCCTTCGACGCGGCGTACGCCGCCTGGGGGAGGCCCGCCGTGGTGAGGCCGAGCACCGAGCTGATGTTGATGATGCTCGAGCCCGGCTGCATCACCCGGCCGCAGGCCTGGGCCATCCAGTAGCACCCGTTGAGGTTCACGTCGATCACGCTGCGGAACTGCTCGGGGGTCTCCTGGGTGGCCGGCACCGCCGTGCCGATCCCGGCGTTGTTGACCAGGATGTCCACCCGCCCGAACTCCGCCATCGCGGCCTCGACCAGGGCCGTGCAGGAGTCGGGGTCGGACACGTCGGTCGCGACGGCCAGCGCGCGCCGCCCGGCCTCGGTGACGAGACCAGCGGTGTCCTGCAGCCGGTCGGCCCGGCGGGCGCCCAGTGCCACGTCGGCGCCGGCCTCGGCCAGCCCCCGGGCGAAGGCCACGCCGAGACCGGACGAGGCCCCCGTGACGATCGCGACCTTGCCGTCGAGGCGGTACATGTCGATCACAGTCATGGCGGCACTGTAGCCACGGGGCGAGCGAGCGCCCGCGCGGTTCGCTACCATGGACGACATGCGCAGGAACCTGCTCCTTACCTAGCCGCGTCGGTTCGCACCCCCGCCGCGGCTGCCCCTCGTCCGGAGGGGTTTTTTTGTGCCCCGAGATGTGGCCCGAGATGTGCCCCGAGATGTGCCCCGAGTCGAGCAGGAACACCCGAGACGCAGAGAGAGACGACGATGACCGAGCAGGAGAGCCGGCCGGAGGCCGAGAGCTACGACGTGCGGGCGGTCGAGCAGAAGTGGCTGCCCGTGTGGGAGAAGCTGCAGCCCTTCCGGGCCGACGACGACAGCCCGCGCGAGAAGCGCTACGCACTGACGATGTTTCCCTACCCGAGCGGCGACCTGCACATGGGTCACGCCGAGGTCTTCTCGCTGCACGACGTGGTGGCGCGCTACTGGTGGCAGCGCGGCTACGAGGTGCTGAACCCGATGGGGTTCGACTCCTTCGGCCTGCCCGCAGAGAACGCCGCGATCCGCAACGACGAGCACCCGGCGACGTACACCCGTGGCAACATCGCGCGCTCGATCGAGTCGTGTCGGCACCTGGCGACGTCCTTCGACTGGACGCGCACCTTCAACACCTCCGACCCGGAGTACTACCGCTGGACGCAGTGGTTGTTCCTGAAGCTGCGCGAGCAGGGTCTGGCCTACCGCAAGAAGTCGCCGGTCAACTGGTGCCCCAACGACCAGACCGTGCTGGCCAACGAGCAGGTGGTGCAGGGCCAGTGCGAGCGCTGCGGCGCCGAGGTGACCAAGCGCGACCTGACCCAGTGGTACTTCAAGATCACCGACTACGCCCAGGAGCTGCTGGACGACCTGGACGTACTGGAGCCGACCTGGCCGGCGCGCGTCGTCACGGCCCAGCGGAACTGGATCGGACGCTCCGAGGGTGCCCACGTCGACTTCGTGGTCCCCGGCCGCGACGAGCCCCTGACCGTCTACACGACGCGCCCCGACACCCTGTTCGGGGCGACCTTCATGGTGGTGGCGGCCGACGCGGCACTGGCCGGCGAGCTGGTCACCGACGAGCAGCGCCCGGCGTACGACGACTACCTGGTCGAGGTGCGCAAGGCGTCCGAGATCGATCGCCTGGCCACCGACCGGCCCAAGACCGGGGTGTTCCTGGGTGTGCACGCCGTGAACCCGGTCACCGGCGCCGAGATCCCGATCTATGCCGCCGACTACGTGCTGGCCGACTACGGCACCGGCGCGATCATGGCGGTGCCCGGCCAGGACCAACGCGACTGGGAGTTCGCCGAGAAGTTCGGGCTGCCGATCGTGCGCACCGTGCAGCCGCCCGCCGACTGGGAGGGCGAGGCCTACGTCGGGCAGGGGCCGGCGATCAACTCCGCCAACGACGAGATCTCCCTGGACGGGCTGGGGGTCGAGGACGCCAAGTCGCGCACGATCGCGTGGCTGGCGGAGAAGGGCACCGGTCGCGGGACGGTCAACTTCCGCCTGCGCGACTGGCTGCTGTCGCGCCAGCGCTTCTGGGGCGCGCCGATCCCGATCGTCCACTGCGACTCGTGCGGCGAGGTCGCCGTCCCCGAGGACCAGCTGCCGGTCCGGTTGCCGGAGAACCTGAAGGGCTCGGACCTGAAGCCGAAGGGCTCCTCGCCGCTGGCCGCGGCCGAGGACTGGGTCAACGTCGACTGCCCGCAGTGCGGGGGCGCAGCCAAGCGCGACAGCGACACGATGGACACGTTCGTCGACTCCTCGTGGTACTTCCTGCGCTACTGCTCGCCGCACGACGACCACCAGGCCTTCGACACCGACCTGGTCAACCAGTGGGGACCCTGCGACATCTACATCGGCGGCGTCGAGCACGCCGTGCTGCACCTGATGTACGCCCGCTTCTTCACCAAGGCGCTGGCCGACATGGGTCTGGTCGGCTTCCGTGAGCCGTTCTCGGCGCAGCTGAACCAGGGCTTCGTGATCAACCAGGGCAAGAAGATGAGCAAGTCGCTGGGCAACGGCGTCAGTCTGGGGGAGCAACTACGTGAGTTCGGAGTGGACGCGATCCGGCTGACCCTGGTCTTCGCCGGGCCGCCGGAGGACGACATCGACTGGGCGGACATGTCACCGAGCGGGTCGTTGAAGTTCCTGCAGCGAGCCTGGCGCCTGTCGGGGGACGTCACCTCGTCCGTGGGGACCTCCCCGGAGGGTGGGGACGTCGCGGTCCGCAGGGCGACCCACAAGACGGTGCACGAGGTCGAGGGGCTGCTGGAGGCGCACCGTTTCAACGTCGTGGTCGCGCGCACCATGGAGCTGGTCAACGTGACCCGCAAGGCGATCGACTCCGGTTGCGGTGCCGCGGACCCGGCGGTGCGCGAGGCGGCCGAGACGGTCGCGGTGCTGCTGTCGCTGGTGACTCCGTACGTCGCCGAGGAGATGTGGGAGCGGCTGGGTCACCAGCCCACGGTGGCCCGCGCCGGCTGGCCCGAGGTCGACCCGGCGCTGCTGGTCGAGGACTCCGTCACCGCTGTCGTGCAGATCCAGGGCAAGGTCCGCGCGCGCCTGGAGGTCGCTCCCGACATCTCGGACGCCGACCTGGAGGCGCTGGCCCTGGCGGACTCCGGCGTCGTACGCGCCCTGGACGACCGACCGGTCCGCAAGGTGATCGTGCGTGCCCCCAAGCTGGTCAACATCGTCGTCTGACCGGCCGCGCCGCTAGCCTTCCGACCATGTCTCCGGGCCGCACCGCGATCGTGACCGACTCGACCGCCAGCCTCCCCGCGGGGCTGGCGGCCGAGCGCGGCATCGTCGTGGTGCCCCTGCAGGTCGTGATCGGGGCGACGTCGTACGACGAGGGGGCGGACGGTGCCACGCCCGCGTTGGTGGCCGAGGCCCTGCGCGCCCGGACGCCGGTCAGTACGTCGCGGCCCACGCCGGCGGCGTTCCTGGACGTCTACGAGCAGGCAGCACGGGCGGGAGCCGGGTCGGTGCTCTCCATCCACCTCTCGAGCGAGATGAGCGGCACGTTCGAGTCCGCCCAGCTGGCTGCCCGCGACGCCTCGATCCCGGTGACCGTGATCGACAGCCGTCAGGTGGGCGTGGCCACCGGCTATGCGGTCCTGGCCGCGGCGGATGTGCTGGAGGCGGGAGGCAGCGCGGACGACGCCACCGGGGCGGCGCGCGCCCGGGCCGCCGCGTCGGCGTCGCTGTTCTACGTCGACACCCTCGACTACCTGCGCCGGGGCGGTCGGATCGGTGCCGCGGCGGCGATCTTCGGTGGCGCCCTCGCGGTCAAGCCGCTGCTCCAGATCGAGGACGGGAGGGTGGCCAACCTCGAGAAGGTCCGCACCGCGGCCCGGGCGCTGGGTCGGCTCGAGGAGCTCGCGGTGCAGGCCGCGGGCAGCAACCAGGTCGACGTCTGCGTGGCACATCTCGCGAGTCCGGAGCGGGCCGAGCAGCTGGCGGGGAAGCTGGCCGACCGGCTGGCGGCGAACCTCGACGGACGCGAGGTGTGGTGTGGCGAGCTCGGCGCCGTGCTCGGCGCGCACGTCGGCCCCGGCATGCTCGCGGTCTGCGTCGCTCCGCGCCTGTGAGCCGGGAACCGACCGCAGGGACCGAGTCCGGGAAGGTTCTCCACAGCCGTCCCCGCTCTCCCGCCGGCGGCGAGCGCACGCCGCCTAGCGTGCCTGCATGCGCAGCCGTCACCCGAGCCCCGAGCACCAGGAGGCCGTCCACCGCCGACTCGCGCTGCTGAGCGAGGAGCTCGGCAGGGTCCGGGCTGCGGAGCTCGAGGACGAGCCGCCGACGCTGGGTGAGCCGGAGGTCGGGCCGGCTCCGATGGTGCCCACGCCCGGCAGGCACGCCGCGCGCCGGGTGGGCCGGGTGGTGCTGACCGCCGTGCCGGAGACGCTGCGGGGCAGGGTGGCGCTGGGGCAGGCGCAGCTCGCGGTCGTGGCCGTGCTGGTGGCGGTGGGGCTCGGGCTGACCTGCTGGTGGATCGTCCGCGGCGACCCGGAGCTGGTGGCGGCCCCGACTCTCACGGCGCCGAGCAGCGGCCTGGTCGCGGCTCCCTCCGCCCCGGCGGATCCGGTGGAGACACCCGGCGGCACGGTGACCGTGGACGTGGCCGGAAAGGTCCGCCGACCGGGGATCGCAGTCCTCGACGCGGGCGCTCGGGTGATCGACGCCCTGCAGGCCGCCGGTGGAGCGCGACGCGGCGTGGACCTCTCGGGGCTCAACCTGGCCCGGCTGCTGGTGGACGGCGAGCAGGTGGTGGTCGGGGTTCCGGCCCCGGCCGGTGTCGCCGCCTCTGCCGTGCCGCAGCCGGGAGCCAGCGGCGGCCCGCTGGTGAACCTCAACACCGCCTCCCAGACCGAGCTGGAGTCGCTCCCCGAGGTGGGTCCGGTCACGGCGACCGCGATCATCACCTTCCGGACCGAGCACGGCGGCTTCACCTCGGTCGACCAGCTCCTCGACGTCGACGGGATCGGCGAGGCGACCCTCGGCCAGATCGCACCCCACGTCACGGTCTGACCGGGTGCCCGCCCGGGACCTCAGGATGCCGCTCCTGGGCCTCATGGCCTGGGTCGGGGGCCTGGCGGGGGCGCTCTGGCCGGAGGGTGTCGTCGTGGGCGCCGCACTCGGGGGTGGCACGCTCGCGGTCGCTGGTGGGCGACTCGGTGGTCGTCGGTCGCGCACCGTGGCCGGAGCGCTGCTCGTCCTCGTGGCAGTGGGGTCGGTCGCCACGCTGCGGCACGCGCAGGTCGGTCACGGCCCGGTGGCGGTGCTGGCGCAGCAGCGGGCCTCCGTCCAGGTGCTCGGGACGGTCTCCTCGGATCCGCGCACCCTCGAGGGCCGGTTCGGCGACCGGGTCATGCTCCGGCTCCAGCTCAGCCGGGTCACCGCCCACGGCTCGACGTACGACCTCTCGGCGCCGGTGCTGGTGCTGGGGGACGTCGCGTGGCAGGGGTTGCCGCTCGGCGCCACGATCAGGGCGCGCGGCCGGCTGGACACCGTCGACGACAGCGCCGGCGGGCTGGCGGCGATGTTGCTGGGCAGCCCGGACCCGGAGGTGGTCCGGCGCCCCGGCGGCTGGTGGCGCGGCGCGGATGCCGTGCGTTCCGCGCTGCGCACCTCGGTGGATCACCGGCCGGCCGAGCAGCGAGCGCTGGTGCCCGCACTCGTGGACGGCGACGACGGACGGCTGGGCCCGGACCTGGCCGACGACTTCCGGACCACCGGGTTGACCCACCTGCTCGCGGTCTCGGGCACCAACCTCACCCTGGTCGTGGGGTTCCTGCTGCTGCTGGCTCGCTGGGTCGGCGTGCGCGGGCGGTGGCTGCACCTCGTCGGGGCGTTCGGGATCGCCGGGTTCGTGCTGCTGGCGCGCACCGAGCCCAGCGTCCTCCGGGCGGCGGTGATGGGCTCCGTCGCGCTGGTCGGGATGACGGCGAACGGTCGCCAGCGGGGCACCCGAGCCCTGGGGGTCGCCGTCGTGGTGCTCCTCCTGGCGGCCCCCGGACTCGCCGTCTCGGTCGGCTTCGCGCTCTCGGTGCTGGCCACCGCCGGGATCCTCCTGCTGGCACCGGTCTGGCGCGACGCGCTTGCCGCCTGGTTGCCCCGGTGGTGCGCCGAGGCGGTCGCGGTGCCCGCCGCCGCCCAGCTCGCGTGTACGCCTCTGGTGGCCGCCATCTCGGGGCAGGTCAGCCTGGTCGCCGTGCTCGCCAACCTGCTGGTCGCCCCGGTCGTGGGGCCGGCCACCGTCCTCGGGCTCGGCGGAGGGTTGCTGGGACTCGTCTCCGAGCCGGTCGGGCGGCTGGCCGGCACCGCCGCCGGTTGGTGTGTCGCCTGGATCGTGACGGTGGCCCGGCACGGGGCGGCGTTGCCCAGCGCGGCCGTCGACTGGCAGACGGGGCTGGTGCCGCTGTCGGCGTTGACCGTGCTGACCCTGCTGCTCGTCCTGGTCCTGCCGCACCTCCTGCGCCGACCGGTCACCGGGCTCGGGTGCACCGCCGTGCTGGTGGTGGCGGTCCTCGTCGTCCCGCTGGATCCGCGGTGGCCGCCGGCCGGCTGGGTGCTCGCGGCCTGCGACGTCGGCCAGGGCGACGCTCTCGTGCTCCATGCCGGCCCGGGTGCGGCCGTGGTGGTGGACGCCGGTCCGGACGCTCGGGCCGTCGACCGTTGTCTCGACGGGCTCCGGGTCACCAGCGTCCCGTTGGTCCTGCTCACCCACTTCCACGCCGACCACGTCGACGGGCTCGCCGGGGTGGTCGACGGTCGCGGGGTCGGCGCGATCGAGACGACCCTCCTGGCGGACCCGCCGCAGGGCGTCGCCTCGGTCGCCGCAGTCGGCACCGGGATCGGCACGGCACCGGTGCCGGCGCCGTACGGCACGACGCGCCGGGTGGGGGAGGTGACCCTGCAGGTGCTGTGGCCGCCGCCTGACTACCCCACCGAGGGTCCCGGCGACGGGAGCACGGCCAACGAGGCGAGCGTCGTGCTCCTGGTCGAGACCGGCGGCGTCCGGATCCTGTTGGCGGGCGACATCGAGCCCGAGGGCCAGGCCGAGCTGGCGCGGATGTATCCCGGTCTCCGCGTCGACGTGCTGAAGGTTCCCCACCACGGAAGCCGCTACCAGGACGTGGACTTCCTGCGCTCCCTGGGCGCGCGGGTGGCGCTGGTGTCGGTGGGGGCGGACAACGACTACGGACACCCCGCCAGGGAGACGATGGCGGCGTTGGAGGAGTCCGGGGCGCGGGTGCTGCGCACGGACCGGGACGGTGACGTCGTGGTCGTCACCCGCGACGGGGTGCTCGCGACGGTCACGCGGAAGTGAGTCGGTGGCCTGTGGCAGGCTGAGTCCACCATGGCCGGATCCTCACCCCACCTCCGCGCAGCAGACGTCCTCGGCAGGGTCACCCTGGTGACCGGCAAGGAGGAGTTCCTCAACGAGCGCACGGTCACCGCCGTCCGCGAGGCGGTCCGTGCCCACGACGCCGACGCCGAGCTGGGCGAGACCACGGCCTCCGAGCTCACCCTGGCCACGCTCGGTGAGATGGCTGCCCCCTCGCTCTTCTCCAGCATCCGGTGCGTCGTGGTCCGGGGTCTGGAGAACCTGCCCGAGGAGTCGGTCGACGGTGTGCTGGCCTACTGCGCCGCGCCGTCCGAGGACGTCGCACTCGTGCTGGTGCACGGCGGCGGCCAGAAGGGCAGCGGGGTGCTGACCAAGCTCCGCAAGCTGCCCACGGTCGCGGACGCACGCTCGGGAGAGCTGAAGGCCTCGGAGTTCCCGTCGTTCGTCGTGGCCGAGGTGCGCCGCCACGGCTCCACCATCGACGGCGAGGCGGCCAGCTTCCTGGTCCAGGCCGTGGGCCAGGACCTGCGCTCGCTCTCGGCGGCCGCGCACCAGCTGACCAACGACTTCCTCGGTGAGGCGCTCAGCGTCGAGAAGGTCAAGCTGTACTTCGGAGGGCGGGCCGAGGCGAAGTCCTTCGCGGTGGCCGACGCGGCGTTCTGGGGGCGCCGTGAGGCGGCTCTGGAGGAGCTGCGGTGGGCGCTCGACGCCGGCACGGCCGCGGTCCTGGTCACCTCGGCGTTCGCCGGTGGAGCTCGGGGGGTCGCGAGGTACAAGTCGGCTCCCCGCGGCATGGGGGAGGCGGACCTGGCCCGTGAGGTCGGCGTACCTCCGTGGAAGCTGCGCACGATCCGCGACCAGTCCCGGGGCTGGACCGAGGGCGGGATCGCTCGCGCAATCCGGGCGGTGGCGCGGGCCGATGCCGACATCAAGGGTGCCGCGAGCGACGCGTCCTACACGCTCGAGCGGCTGGTGCTCACCGTGACCGGGCTGCGCGACTCCTGAGACCGGCGGTCAGCCGGCGGCCCTGTCGTGAAACGCAGAAAGGCGCCGTCCCGTGAGGGAACGACGCCTGGATGCGAGGTCGCTCAGAGAGCGGCGGCCTTCTTGGCGATCGACGACTTGCGGTTCGCCGCCTGGTTCTGGTGGATGACGCCCTTGGACGCAGCCTTGTCGAGCTGACGCGAGGCGGCACGGCCGGCCTCGACAGCGGCGTCCTTGTCGCCGGCCTCAGCCAGCTCGCGGAAGCGACGCACAGCCGACTTCAGGCCCGTCTTGACGGCCTTGTTGCGCTCGCGGGCAATCTCGTTCTGCCGGTTGCGCTTGATCTGGGACTTGATGTTCGCCACTACTGCGCCTTCGTCGTAGGTGTGAAGTGTCTTGCGGAGTTCTGGTGCTGTCGGCGCCATTGCAGGAACGCAACATGTGATCAGGGTCGATCGGGATCGGGCGCCAGACACGCGACAAGGAAGATTAGCAGCGGCCCCGGCGGCCGCCCAAATCGCGTCAGTCCCAAGCCCGACGCTCGCCGAGCCAGTCCCAGACCACGGCTCCCTGCCAGCGTTGCGCCTCGCGCAGGTGCGGCGAGGTCGGCGGGACCGGGTCGTCGCCGGACTTGAGGAAGTAGCCGGCCAGCAGCGCGAGCACGACGTCCACGTGCTCCGCCGGCAGATCCCGGGTCAGCGTTCGCCCCGCGAGCACCGCCTCGACATCGAGGCCGTCGCCCCGGGGGCCGACCAGGAGGAACACGGTGTCGAGCCACGCGGCGCCGACGACGGGCCAGTTCCAGTCACAGAGCTGGGCACGGCCGTCGGGGCAGATCAGCACGTTGTCGTCGCGGACGTCGGTGTGCACCACTGTCGTGCCGGCCACCACCTCTCCGAACCGGGCGGCCAGCGCAGCGGCCTCCTCGAGGTGGGGGAGCTCCGGGCGGGTGGCGCGGACGTGGTCCCAGCAGTCGGGCCAGTCGGCGAGGTCACTCGCGAAGCCGGCGAGACCGTCGAGCTCCCCGGGCGGGGGAGTGAGCACAGCAGCGGTCTCCTCGAGCAGGTCCAGAGCCGCGTCGAGGTCGTCCGCGCGCCACGGGCGGTGCGGCGGCCGTGAGTCGACGTACTCGAGGCCGAGGACCACCCAGTCGTCGGCGTCGTGCAGCCACCGCAGCCGGGGCGCCGGCACGTCAGCCGGAAGCGCCGCGAGCTTGCGGGCCTCCTCCCGGTACGACGCCGCGAACGCGCGCTGCGCCTTGGTCGAGGCCGCCTTCACGAAGTGACGGCTGCCGTCCAGGCAGGTCAACACCGAGGCGAAGCCGGGAGTGAACCCCGCTCCCTGCGAGACGGCGTCGACCACGGGGGAGCCGCAGCGGGACTCCACCAGAGCGCGGATGTGCGGGGGGAGGAACGGCCACTCGAGGCGTCGGGCGGTCCGGCCGTGTGGAATCGTCGTCGGGATCACCGGCACATCCTCTCCCCGGGCCGGGCCCACCGTACGCGCGGGCAGCGGGTTTTTCCTCGCGGGAGGCCCGCGTGGGAGACTGGCCGACGTTCACCCGCACCTCTGACGAGAGCAGTTCGTGGCCACCTCTTCGACCATGCCCAAGGGTCCCCGACCCGGCTACACCGATCCCGCGATCATCCGGAACTTCTGCATCATCGCGCACATCGACCACGGCAAGTCGACCCTCGCCGACCGGATGCTGCAGCTCACCGGCGTCGTCGACGAGCGGGCCGCCCGTGCGCAGTACCTCGACCGGATGGACATCGAGCGCGAGCGCGGGATCACGATCAAGAGCCAGGCCGTGCGGATGCCGTGGACGGTCCCGGACGACAACGACGAGGGTGCCGAGCCCGGCAAGTACGTCCTCAACATGATCGACACCCCCGGGCACGTCGACTTCACCTACGAGGTGTCCCGGTCCCTCGAGGCCTGCGAGACCGCAGTGCTGCTGGTGGACGCGGCCCAGGGGATCGAGGCCCAGACGCTGGCCAACCTCTACCTCGCGCTCGGCGCCGACCTGCACATCATCCCGGTGCTCAACAAGATCGACCTGCCCAGCGCCCAGCCCGAGAAGTACGCCGCGGAGCTCGCGGGGATCATCGGCTGCGACCCCGCTGACGTGCTGATGACGTCGGCGAAGACCGGGCTCGGGGTCGAGGCGCTGCTCAACGAGATCGTCAAGCAGACTCCCGCGCCGGTCGGCGACGCCGAGGCCCCGGCTCGCGCCCTGATCTTCGACTCCGTCTACGACACCTACCGTGGGGTCGTCACCTACGTGCGGGTGGTCGACGGCAAGCTCAGCCACCGCGACCGGATCAAGATGATGTCGACGGGCGTCGTGCACGAGATGCTCGAGGTCGGCGTGATCAGCCCCGAGCCGGTCAAGGCCAGCGAGATCGGCGTCGGTGAGGTCGGCTACATCATCACCGGCGTGAAGGACGTCCGTCAGTCCCGCGTGGGTGACACCATCACCAGCCAGCACCACGGTGCGACCGAGGCGCTGGGCGGCTACAAGCACCCCAACCCGATGGTCTACTCCGGGCTCTACCCGATCGACGGAGACGACTACCCGACCCTCCGCGACGCCCTCGAGCGGCTGCAGCTCAACGACGCAGCGCTGGCCTACGAGCCCGAGACGTCCGGGGCTCTCGGCTTCGGCTTCCGCTGCGGCTTCCTCGGGCTGCTGCACATGGAGATCGTCCGCGAGCGGCTCGAGCGCGAGTTCAACCTCGACCTGATCTCGACCGCGCCCAACGTGGTCTACGAGGTCACCATGGAGGACGGCGAGCTGATCGAGGTCACCAACCCGAGCGAGTACCCCGCCGGCAAGATCGCCGAGGTACGCGAGCCGGTGGTGCGCGCCACGATCCTGTCCCCGTCGGACTTCATCGGCGTGATCATGGAGCTCTGCCAGGGCAAGCGCGGCACCCTCCAGGGCATGGACTACATCTCCGAGGACCGGGTGGAGATGCGCTACACGCTGCCGATGGGGGAGATCGTCTTCGACTTCTTCGACCAGCTGAAGTCGAAGACCAAGGGCTATGCCTCGCTGGACTACGAACGCTCCGGCGATCAGGCCGCCGACCTGGTGAAGGTCGACATCCTGCTCCACGGGGAACCGGTCGACGCCTTCTCGGCGATCGTGCACAAGGACGCGGCGTACGGCTACGGCGTGATGCTCGCGGGCAAGCTCAAGGACCTGATCCCGCGGCAGCAGTTCGAGGTGCCGATCCAGGCCGCCATCGGGGCCCGGGTGATCGCCCGGGAGACGATCCGGGCGATCCGCAAGGACGTGCTCGCCAAGTGCTACGGCGGTGACATCACCCGCAAGCGCAAGCTCCTCGAGAAGCAGAAGGAGGGCAAGAAGCGGATGAAGATGGTGGGCCGGGTCGAGGTGCCGCAGGAGGCCTTCATCGCCGCGCTCTCCACGACGGCGCCCACCGAGAAGGCCGGCAAGAAGTAGCACCGGTCCAGACCGC
This sequence comes from uncultured Actinomycetota bacterium, assembly GCA_963826415.1. GTDB lineage: Bacteria > Actinomycetota > Actinomycetes > Propionibacteriales > Nocardioidaceae > Nocardioides. Next base: position 101,439 of record CAWGWW010000001.1, read on the forward strand.
GGGCTTTTCCGTTTCCCTTCGGCGACCGCGCCCGATCAGTAGAATCTGGCCCCATGAGCACGACACCACGGGCAACGGTTGGACCACAGGTCGACCACGGGTTCGCCGACAAGGTCGCGACCCGTACGCCGACACCGTTTCGGCACGGCCTGGTCGGGCATCCGCTGCTGACCCTGGACGCGATCGCGGACCTTGCCGGTGAGCTGCCTCCAGCGTCGGTCTCGGCGGAGCGCGGCGACAAGCCGCTGGCCGCCGGTGACGCCGCCGGCGTCGCTGTCCAGGTCGCCGACGTGGCCGCCCACATCCGCGACATCGCCTCGAACAGCTCGTGGTTCACGCTGCTCCAGGTGCAACAGGTCGAGCGGTACCAGCGGCTCGTGGACGAGATCATCGACGGCCTCGCCGACGTCTCCGGCATGCGCCGGCAGGACCTCCGTCGCCGGATGGGCTTCCTGTTCGCCAGCTCTCCGGGAGCCATCACGGCGGCGCACTTCGACATCGAGCACAGCTTCTGCATGCAGCTGGCAGGCAACCGCACCCTCGGGTTCGGCAAGTTCGCCTCCGACGAGGAGCGCGGACAGCACGTCGAGGACTACTGGAACGGGTCCTTCGGCCGCTTCGCCACCTTGCCCGAGACCACCGCCGAGTACGAGATCGGTCCGGGCGACGGCTGCTACATCCCGCCGTACACCCCGCACTGGATCACCAACTACGACAAGACCTCCCTGTCGATGACGGTCACCTTCTTCAACGACGACAACGAGGGCGAGTCGATGGTGCAGGCCTTCAACACCAAGGTCCGCAAGGTCGGTCTCCACCCGCGCGAGTACGGTCAGACACCGTCGCGGGACCGGGCCAAGGTGCGCTTCATGAAGACGTACGCCGGCACCAAGCGGCTGCTCGGGCGCCCGGACAACACCGGGTCACACTGACCTGCGCAACCTGCGCAGCATCCGGCCCACCTTCGGACGGGCCCGTCCGGCAGTCTCGATGACCTGGAGTGCCGCCCGCGCTGCCGCGCCGTGCGCCGCCCGGAAGGCGAGCACCTCGCGGCTCGAGCCGACGAACGACGCCTTGTAGCCCTCGGCGCCGCGCAGCATGTCGACCTCGTGGCAGCCGTCCTCGATGGCCCGCGAGATCAACATGTGGTTCGCGGCGTTGCCCACCCCGTTGTGCACGGGATCCAGCGACCGGGCGAGCTGGTAGAGGCTGATCCGGCCGGCGGTCACGAAGGTCACCGACACGGCGGCGACCCCCGCGGGGGACTCCCAGACGTCGACGCGCACCTCTCCGCTCGCGACCCCGGCGGTGACCGCCGGGAACAGTGCGGCCAGCACTCCGACGAGCCGCGCGCGGTCCGGGCGTGCCTCCTGGATCGACCTGAAGTCGGCCAGCGCCGCGGCCAGGGTGTCCGGACCGACGCCACGGTGGACCAGGCCGGCCGCCTCGAGTCGCCGTTCGGCACGACGCACCGTGGAGCGGAAGTTCCGCGAGAAGCCGTTGAAGTAGGTCTCCGGATCGCTCGGCAGCTCCTGGTACGGCGCCACGTCGACCACGGAGCTACGGCCGGGCCAGGACCGCACCAGCAGGGAGTTCTCGGCCACGCCGGACAGGTCGAGCAACCGCTGGCCGGGGCTGGTGAACCAGGCGCCGAGCGTCGCCGCCACCTCATCCTCCCGGTCGGGGTCGGCCACGATGTCGAGATGGTCGGGGCAGAGCACGCCTTGCCCGATGAACCGGTAGCGGGCGACCCCCAGCCGGCGGTCCACGGTCAGCGGCAGGCCCCCGACGAGCGTCTCACCGTCCTGCACGAGCAGATAGGCGGACCGGCCGTCGGCGACCTGCTCGAGCCACCAGCTGCGGAGGAAGGGTGAGGGCAGGCGCATTCTCCCCACGATCGCGTCCCAATCGACCTCCCGTCCCGTGAGGTCTGGACGGACGACGAGTGAGAGTTCCCCCGGCTGCACCACACGGAGCAGACTAGGGGGCCGACCGACTGAAGCAGCAGTCTTCGGGTTATCAGGACCCGACCGCGGCGACGGGGGTACCGTTGGCCGTGGCTTCCATGCTCGAGTCCGGGTAGTCACCCCGCACGGAATTCACGAGGTGAATCTCATGTCCAACCATTCGTCGATGATCGGAAACGTCGAGGGTGGTTCGGCCGCGTCCCACTCGGGTTCGGCCGAGGCCACTCCAGGTTCCGCCAGCGAGCGCGCGCAGACGCTACGCGCCTCGCTCAGCGTGCGCCGTGATGCCGAGTCCCTCTTCGCGGAGGCCAGCCAGCTGCGGCGCGCCGCAGCAGCAGAGGCGGACGCCATGGTGGCGGAGGCCGAGCTGCTGGCCGAGCAGCTCATCGCAGAGAGCACCCAGACCGCCAGCCGGACGACGGCGGAGGCGACCGAGCGTGCCGAGGAGCTCGTGAAGCGAGCCCGCACCGAGGCCGCCGAGCTGACCCTGAACGCCCGGGCCCAGGCCGCCGAGCTCACGCTCCGCGCCCGCAAGGAGGTCGAGGAGTTCGAGCGCCAGGTCGAGCAGGAGCGGGCCAAGCTCCGCGCCGAGGTGATGAAGGAGAGCCGCGCCGAGATCGAGGCGATCCGCCAGCGGTCCGACATGGTGCTCAACGACATCGAGGCCGGCGTCCGTGGGATGGGACCCAAGCTCGAGGGTGCGATGAACGTGCTGATCGACGTGATGCGCTCCCTGGAGCAGGAGCGGGCCGACGTGGTGACCCTCACCGAGGAGGCGCACCAGTCGCTGTCGACGATGGGCACCGCTGCGGCAGAGCCCCCGCCGTCGGCCGAGCCTGCAGCGCCGGTCGAGCCGGAGGCGCCGACACCGACGGTCTTCGAGCGCCCGGCCACGCCGTACGTCTCGAGCGTGCCGCCGTACTCGGCCTCCGCCTCGGTGGCGTCGTTCGCCCAACCGCCAGTGACTGAGCCTGCGACTGGGCCTGCGACTGGGCAGACGAGCGAGCCGGTGAGCCAGACGCCCGTCGAAAGCTTCGTGGAGAGCCCGGTCGAGACGCCGGTCGAGACGCCGGTCGAGACGTGGAACGAGCCGACCTTCGAGTCCACCTCCGCCCCCGAGACGACCGAGGCCGATGAGCCTGCTGTCGAGGCCGTCGAGGCGGTCGTCGACGTCGAGGAGCCCGTCGAGGTGCTCGACCAGACGCCGGTCCCGGCCGACGTCCTCGGCGACCCGCTGAGCAGCTTCGAGGCAGCCGAGTCCGTCGACGCCGCAGCGTCTGCAGACTTCCTCGACTCGGGCGAAGAGCTCGAGCCGATCGAGGAGAACGACGCCGTCTCCGCCGGCCGGCACGCCACCGAGGACTCGGTGGAGACCGTCGCCCCGGAGAACACCGAGGGTGACGAGCTCGGTGCCCGCCCGTTGGGCTGGCTGTTCCGCGCCTCGCAGGTCTGACTGGGTGCGTCCCATGTGGTTGGGACTGTGTTCAACCCGCCCGGCAAGCGCGGGTCCCTAGGGGGGTCGCTTCACCATGGGATGCAGTCGAAGTGCTGCTTCCCATGGTGAATTCGCCGTGGGAAGTGCCGGTTCGACTGCATCCCATGGTGAAGCTGTGACGGCTCTACGCATCTGAGGGTTGGCGCGTCCTCGGTCCAGGCCTGCGAAGGAACCGTCATCATGGGGCTTCGACTCGTCGAGGATCTGCCTAGCGGGTGATCGGCTCGCTCATCGGATTGAGAGTGCGCGCGCCTGCTCCCGCCCGCACCCGGACATGCAGAAAGGTCGTGCCCGGCTCGGGTGAACGAGTCGGGCACGACCTCTGGGTGCTCGGGTCTGGGTGCTCAGGTCGCGGAACACTCCGGATCCGGCCGGGCCGGATCCCCGCTGACCGGGTGCACGGTCACGGAGTCGACCACGGCCCCTGGCGGAAGCTCGTGGAAGAACTGCATCCGGATCTTGCGCAGGCCGTTGGTGAAGCAGTCCCAGCGCCCCGACACCACGGCGAGGAAGTCGCCGTTGGCGTCGTTGATGAAGGCCTGGGCCGTGGCTTGCGCGGCCGGACCTCCCTTGGTGCGGACGTCGGCCAGCACCACTGCACCGACCGAGTTGGTCTCGACCCCGGTGGGCGTCGCGGTGAACGTGGTGGTCGGCTCGACGTCCTCGGCCCAGGTGACGTCGCGGTAGACCACGTCGACCTCGCTGACCGTGGACCCGTCGGGCCCGACGTCGAAGTAGAACCCGAACTTCTCCCCGGGTGGCAGGTCGATCACGGCGCAGCAGCGGCCGTCGGTCGAGGTCCGTGAGGTGCCGACCAGCTCGTTGGCGTTGCTGCGCGCTGTGATGTCGGCCTCGGCGTAGTGGAGCGTGCGGGTGGTGGTGTTGGTCACCAGGACCGACAGCATGCCGTCGACGACACCCCACTGCTGGGTCACCAGCACCGGGCTGTCCTTGGAGGACGAGGTGACCGGCCCCGGCTCGCGCTCGTCCGAGAGCTGCGCAGAGATCTGCGAGCATCCGGACAACGCCACCGCCGTCGCGACGGCGAGCACGTGCCAACGCATGATCACCCCTGTGTGCTTGCGCATGGTCCCCCTAGAAGTCCATCCGAGACGATGCTTTCTCAACTATCCTAGGCTCCGCTGCGCCTCCTGTACTCCGAATCCGTCCGGATCCGGACCGTTGACGCAGATCAATCGATGGTGGGGGCCTGATGCCTGGTTCGTTGCCGTACGTCGCGCCGACGTCCGTCGACGCGATGACGGCGCCGCACTGGACCCTGGGCGACCGACTGGCGGCGTTCGCGGTGCTGTTGCCCGCCGAGCCCGTCGGACCCGTTGTGCTCGCGGTCGCCGAGACACTCGCCGTCCAGCTGCAGGCGGCGTTGCCGGGAGCGTTCGTGCTGGCCCGCGATGCCGCCTCCTACGACTGGCCGGACCCCTCGCGGGTCCTGGCCTGGGACGGTCGGCACCTGCCGCTTGCGCCGGGCTCCGCCGGGTTGGTGGTGCTGGACGCCCGACTCCACGACCGGGAGCAGCTCGCCACGCTGCTCACCGACGACGGGTCGCTCGCCGTGCTGGGGACCGAGGGCCCGCACGTGATCTACCCGAGTGCTGAGCACCCCGAGCTCGTGTGGCACCGGGAGTGGCCGGTGCACATGCCCAGCGGGCCGGTGGCGTGGGTCCGGCGACGCATCGGCCTGACCCTCGGCAGGCGCGAGGCCGCTCCGCGCCTGGACGTGGTGGGCCCGATCCGGCCAACGCTCGCCGACGAGATCCTGCAGGAGATCCAGGGCCAGACCGGGCTGGCCGGTGAGCTGGTCGGGGTGATCGCGGCCGGCCACGTCGTGCTCCGGGTCCGACGAGCCGACGGCGACGTGGCCGTCCGGCTCTCGTTGACCGACGCCGACCGCGAGGTGGACGTCTCCGCCCGGGTGCGTACGACCGTCCCCGAGGCGGCACCGCTGCTGGCGTCCGTGGTGGCCCAGGGCCGGACCCGGGGGCATCCGTGGGTGGCCACCGAGTGGACGCCGCGCCGCCGACGGGCGCTCACCTGGGCGTGGCCGCGACCTGAGCGCCAGTGGGTTGCTGCGGAGGGCCTCGCGGCGGTCCTGGCCGGCCGCGTGACCGGCGCGACCGAACCGGGCTGGGCTGCTCGTTGGCTCGGCTCCGCCGACGTGATCCCCGCCGATGTCCGGACCCGGTGGGAGACCCGATTGAGCCTGCTGGACGCGGGGCTGCCGACCACGTGGTGCCACGGCGACCTGTGGCCGGCAAACGTGCTGCTCGACGGCGAGCAGACCACGGTCATCGACTGGGACAACGCCTCGGATGATGCCGTCCAGGGTCTCGATGTCCTGCTGCTGCCCGCGCTCCGTGGCGCCGGCCAGCAGGGCCGCCCGGTCGCCGCCGAGATCATGCGTCTCGTCGACGAGGTCGACCGCGTGGCCGGGATCCCCGTGGGTGGGCGCTCCTGGTCGGAGTGGGACCGCCCGATGCGGCAGGCGCTCGCCGTCGCAGCGGTCGTGCTCTACCTCCGCAACCGGTCGTTGCACGATCTCGGCGCCGCCGCCCGCGACGCCAACGTCGCCCAGGTCGACGCCGCCCTCTTCCCGGGTGCACCCGAGCCGGCTCCGGTGACGGCGGTCGGCAGCGAGGCGAGTCGGACCGCACGCGGAGCGTTGTGGCTGGCCACCAGCAGCATCGTGGTCAAGACCTCGCAGACGGTGGTGCTGCTCACCCTCGCCGCCGTGCTGGCGCCGTCCGCCCTCGGGCTCGTCGCCCTCGGCACCCTGGTCGCGAACATCTCCGTGGTGCTGACCAGCATGGGCACGGCCAGCGCACTCGTCTACTGGCGCGGCGACGTCCTGCGCGCGGCCCGCACGGCCACCACGTTCGCACTGGGCATGGGGATCCTGATGGCCAGCCTGCTCTGGGTGGGCGCGCCGTTCCTCGCCTCGACGCTGCGGGCAGACGACGGTGGGGCCGCGGTCATCCGCGGACTGACCGTCACGCTGCCGTTCCTGGCGGTGGCCGCAGTGACCAACGAGCTGCTCCGCCGCGAGCTCAGGTTCCTGCGCCGGATCATCCCGGACTCGGTGTCCTCGCTGGTGGGTGCGGTCGTCGCGATCCTGCTGGTCTTCAACGGGTACGGCGTGATGGCGCTCGTGATCGGCCAGATCGTCCAAGGCACGCTGACCCTGATCCTCTGCTGGGTCGTGCACCCCCCGGTGCTGCCGGGGTGGAACCGCCAGGATGCCCGCGGCCTGCTGAGCTACGGCGGGCCCTACGCCGGAGCCAACCTGCTCGAGCTGGTCCAGCTCAACGTGGACTACGTGATCGTGGCCCGCGTGCTCGGCAGCATGCTGCTCGGGCAGTACTCCCTGTCGTTCCGCCTCGCCTACATGCCCTACCTGATGATCGTCGTCGTCTGCGCCGGCGCGGCGTTCCCCTACCTCTGCCGGCGGCGTGGCACCGACCTCGGTCGCTCGTCCACGTTCGTGATGACCGGCACGCTCACGCTGCTGGTGCCGGCCTGTGTGGGGCTGCTGCTCTTCGCCGGAGACCTCGAGCTGCTGGGTGCCAAGTGGGCGCCGGGCGTTCCGGTCGTGGCCTGGCTGGCCGTGTACGCCGTCCTGCTGAGCTTCGGCCACCTGGTGCAGACCTCGCTCAACGCGGCCGGCCGGCCGGCCGTCTCGATGGGACTGCGGCTGCTCCACCTCGTGCTCCTGCTGCTGACGCTCTCGGTGGTCGCCCGCCACGGGATCGTGGCCGTGGCCGTGGGCCAGGTCGGGGTGGCTGCTGCCGTCTGCCTGACCGCACTGCTGCTGGCGCGTCGTCACGTCGCGGGGTTCTCGGCCCGCCGACTCGGCCGCTCGCTCAGGCCGACCCTGGCCGGTGTCGCCGTCATGGTCCTTCTCGTGCTGAGCGTGCGTCAGGCCACGGGCCTCACCCCACCCTCCCTCCCGGGACTCCTGCTCGTCGGAGGCGTGGGTGTGCTCGGCTACGCCACGACCGTCTGGCTGCTCGACCGGGACAACCTCAAGGAAGCCGCCAACCTGCTGAGGAGAACATCGTGAACCCCGCCGTACGACTCCTGGGTCGGTTGCTGCAGCCGGTGGCATCCGCCAGCCGCGCACTGCGCAGCTCGCCAGGACTCACGATCATCGGCTGGCACCGCATCGACGGGATCAGCCAGGGCCTCTCGATCGGGGTGGACGACTTCAAGCGGCACCTCGACGAGATCGAGGAGTGGGGGGCCCAGGTCCTGCCCCTGGAGCGGGCAGTGGCAGACCTGCAGGCCGGCACCCTGCCGGACCGCGCGGTCGTGCTGACCTTCGACGACGGCTACGCGAGCGTGATCGAGACCGCCTGGCCCCTGCTCTGCGAGCGCCACATGCCGGCCACGTCCTTCGTGGTCAGCGGCGCGTGGGACGGCAAGCGGCGCTATCCCTGGGACCTGGACGAGCCCGAGCACGACCGGCTCCGGCTCTCGCGTCCCGACGAGATCGCCGATGCCGCCCGGTCCGGACTCGACATCGGCTCGCACACGGTCAGCCACCCGTGGCTGCCGAGGCTGGATCCCGTCGACCTCGAGCGTGAGCTGGTGGAGTCGCGGGCAGCAGTGTCGGAGCTGATCGGGCGTCCGGTCACCTCCCTGGCCTACCCGACCGGCGGCTGGGACAGCTCGGTCCGAGCGGCCGCTGCCGACGCCGGCTACACCATCGGGATCACCGTCGACCGCGGCCTCAACACCAACCGCACCCCGCAGCTCTCGCTGCGGCGTTCGTTCGCTCCGAGCGACGCAGCTGACCTGCGGATCGCCCTCGACGGCGGCTACTCGGTGCTGCGCCCCCTCGACTCGGTCCGCAGCAGGCAGGGACCGGCATGGTGAACGCTCCGCGGGACAAGGACCGGCACCCCGAGCTCGGCTCGGGGGCCGTGGTGCGGTCGCGCCCGCTCGGGATCGAGATCGAGCGGGAGCAGACCGGTCGCCGGCATCGAGCGGTGACCCGGTCCCGGATGCCGACCGTGCTCCTCCTGCTCGGCCTCCTCACCGTGGGGCTCGTGCTGGGGCTGGCGGCGGGGCTGCAACCCCTGCCCACGCTCACGCTCGTAGTGGGCGGGATCGTCGGGCTCACGCTGCTGCTGCGCCTGGAGTGGGCGGCGCTGCTGCTGGTCGGGACCGCCGTCTTCGAGGACTACCTGGTCGTGGTGGACCCCCGCATCGTCAAGCTGACGGCGTTGGTCCTGATCGGCGCCTGGCTGATCGAGCGGTCTGCGGGTCCGCTGCGGGACCGCACCCGCAGTGCCACCCTGATCGCCGCGCTGGGGCTGGTGATCGTGCTGCTGCTGGCCACGGTGGTGCACAACAACGGGATGGTCGGGTTCGCTGTCCTGCTCCGCTACGCCGGCTTCCTCGCCGTGCTGGTGGTGCTGACCGACGCCATGCGCCGTGGGCTTCCTCCCGAACGTGTCGCGCGGGTGTACGTCGCGTCCTGCGCGGTCGCCGCCGTCCTCGGCATCGCGGGCTACTTCCTGGGTCAGGACCGCCGGGTCGGGGGACCGATCGCCGATCCCAACGACTTCGCCTTCTTCCTGCTGGCGGCAGTGCCGCTGGCTGTCGGGCTCCGTCGTCTCGGTCGCCGGACGTGGCCGTGGGACCTGGCCCTGCTGGTGTTGGTCATGGCCATCGCGGGCACGCTGTCCCGCGGGGCGATCCTCGGTCTGCTGGTGATGATCGTCATCGCACTGTTCGCCGGGATGATCCGACTCCGGGCGGTGGTGGCGCTGGGCGTGCTGATCGGCACCGCCCTGTCCCTGACGACTGCGCTGTTCCCGCACCTGGTCCAGGTCAGCCTGCAGCAGAAGGAGTACATCGCGGACCAGAACGTCTCGCAGCGCTTCCAGCTCTGGGAGGCTGCGGGCCGGATGACCCAGGAGAGCCCACTGCTGGGGCTCGGGCCGGGCTCGTTCTCCCTGTACAGCCGGGACTACATGCGGACGGTCCCGATCGATCCGTTGCACAACCTGGACGTGGCCCACAACACCTATCTCGAGTTCTCGAGTGAGCTGGGGCTGCTCGGCCTGGTCCTGTTCCTGGCGGTCCTGGGCTCTGCGTCCGCCGGCGCCTGGTCCCGCTGGCGACGCAGCGGTGACCCGCTCGCCGGGGCGGTCTCCGTGGCCCTGGCGGGCAGCGCGGCAGCGTCGATCTTCCTCAGCGAGCAGTACTTCCTACCGCTGTGGCTCCTGTTCGCGCTGGGGGCGGCGCTGGCAGCGCGGCGTGGCTCCGAGGGGGAGGAACCCACCGTGCCCCCGCAACCGATCGCGTTGGCGGCGTGACCCGTCCGATGCGGGTGGTGCAGCTGCTGACCCAGGACGTCGGTGGACCGGTGGACCACGCCGTGGATGTCGCGGTCGCGTTGGCCGGCCGCGGACTCGACAGCCAGGTCGTGGGTCCCCCCTGCGCGGGGACCGACCGTGCCCGGGCCGCAGGTGTGGTCTGGCATGAGCTGGCCATGACCAGCAAGACCGATCTCCGGGGTGGGGTCGGCCTCGCCAGGCGCTTGGCCTCCCTGCAGCCCGAGGTGCTCCACCTCCAGGACCGTCGAGCCGGCTGGCTGGGCCGGGCGCTCGGCAGGAGCCTGCCGGGCTGCGGGATCGTCTACACCCTGCACGGCGTGGCCGACGGGCTGAGCGACCTGGTGGAGGGCAACGCCCGCGCGGCCGAACGCCGCCGCCGCGACCGGTGGTACTACCTGACGGGAGAGCGCGCGATCACCCGCTGGGGACGCGCTCGCGTGGTCGTGCCGAGTGCGGCGGTCGCCCGGTTCGCGGTCGACCACGTGCGGCTCGACCCCGCGATCGTCGACGTGGTGGCGAACGGGGTCGACCCGGACCGGTTCCGACCCGGTGCGACGGCCGACCGGCCTCCCACGGCGCTGTGGCTCGGCGTACTGGCCGAGGTCAAGCGGGTCGAGCTCCTGCTCGACGCAGCTGAGCTGGTCCCGGGACTGCACCTGCTGATCGCGGGAGACGGGCCGCTGCTCGACCTGGTGCAGCGCCGGGCGGCAGCCCCCGGACTGGCCGGGCGGGTCTCGCTGCTGGGGCGCGTCGCCGACCCGGCACCGGTCTTCGCGCAGGCGGACTTCTTCGCGCTCACCTCGGCAGCCGAGAACTGCCCGTTGGCGATGCTGCAGGCGATGGCGTGCGGGCTGCCGGTCGTCTCGACCGCTGTCGGGGGCATCCCCGAGGTGGTCCGCGACGGCGTCGACGGGACGCTGTGCCGGTCGGATGACGTCACCGGCTTCACCGAGGCGCTGCGCGCGATGACCCTCGACCGGGCAGGGCGGACCGCGATGGGTCACGCTGCCCGCGACCGGATCGTCGACGGGTTCACCATCGACCACTGCGTCGACGGGCTGCTCGCGAGCTACGAGCGGGCCAGATCGGTCGGCCCCGGTCGCCGTACGCCGACGGGGAAGCGCGCGTGAGAGCACTGATGGTGATCGCCGAGATGGGCTCCGGCGGTGCCGAGACGATCGTCGCCGACCTCAGTGGTCACCTGATGGAGGGTGGAGGTGAGGTGACGGTCGCGAGCAGCGGAGGCTGGCGGGCCGATGCCCTCGGCGAGCTCGGTGCTCGGCCGGTGGCGCTGCCGCTGCGCGAGTCGGGTCCCGGGCCGATCGTCCGCAGCACCCTGCGCCTGCGCGTCGCGCTCCGGTCGAGGCCGGTCGACCTCGTCCACGCGCACAACGTGCGCGCGACCGCCGTCGCCTACCTGGCGACCCGGAAGTGGGGCTCGAGCCCCCCGCTGCTCGCCACGGTGCACGGGCTGCCGGACCAGGACCACACGCTGGCCGCACGGGTGCTGAACCGCTGCGCCGACCTCGTCGCGGCGGTGTCGGCGGACGTGGGGGAGCAGCTGCTCGAGGGCGGCCTGGCGCCGGACCGGCTGCGCATCGTCGAGAACTCCTCCCAACCTCTCGAGCCGGTGGACCGAGCGCTGGCCAGGCGTGAGCTCGGCATCGCCGCGGATCGTCCAGTGGCCCTGTGCGTGGCCCGGCTGGTCGATGTCAAGCGGCACGACCGGCTGCTCGACGCCTGGGCACGGTCAACCCGGGGACCCGCTGCTGGTTCTCGCAGGAGACGGTCCGCTGCGCCGGCAGCTCGAGGACCGGGTGCGCACCGACGGCCTGAGCGGACGAGTCCAGGTGCTGGGGGACCGGCGGGACGTCGGAAGGCTGCTCGCCGCCAGCGACCTGCTGGTGCTGTCCTCCGACTCGGAGGGATTGCCGATGACGGTGCTGGAGGCGCTCTCCCTCGGGGTGCCCGTGGTCGCGCCGGCCGTCGGCGGACTCACCACCTTGGGTGACGAGGCGGTCGAGCTGGTCCAGCCCGGATCGGCTGAGGCGCTGGCGGCCGGGCTCGCCGCCGTTCTCGGCGACCCCGAACGACGCCGGCGGATGGCGGTCGCGGCCGCCGAGCTCACCCGGATTCGCTTCTCGCCCACGGCGATGAGATCGGCCTATGAGATTCTTTATAAGGAGTTGCTGGCGACGCGGGACCAGTAGCCTTGTGGTGGAGAAGAGTTCGTGGGGGAGTGCGGTCGGGAAGATCTCCCGGACCGCTCGGATCGTGCGTCGTGCGACGCGCGCGGGGGGGACCTGACTGATGGAACCGAGAGATGTGGCCGGAGCGCTGTGGAGACAGCGCTTCCTGGTGCTGCTCATTCTCGTCGTGACCGGCGGGGCCATCGTGTTCGGTCTCATGGCCGCGCCCAAGAGCTACACCTCGTCCGCCACCGTCGCCGCCACCGCCGCTCCCGGCGTGGAGACCACGGGGGAGGACCTCAACGCCCTGCGCGGAACGCTCGGCCAGCTGGCCAACTCCCGCGCGGTGATCGAGGACGTCCAGGGTCGGATCTCCGCCGAGCGGTCGCTCGACCAGCTCCGCCGCGAGATCTCCGGCTCCTGGATCGCCGGCACCATCCTGGTCGAGATCACGGTCCAGGACTCCGACCCGGTCGTTGCCGCCGAGATCGCGAACACTGCTGCCGAGATGCTGCCGCTCCACGAGCCCAGCAACGGCGCGTTCCTGTTCACCACGACGAACCCCGCTCAGGTGCCGGTCACCTACTCGAGCCCCAACATCATGCTCGGCATCGGGGTCGGCGGGCTGCTGGCCCTGATCCTGGCCACCTGTGGCGCGGTGCTGCGGGACCGGCGGATCAACACGGTCGACGACGCCGCCGGCCTCGAGGAGGCGGTCGCTGCCCCGGTGCTCGCGCACATCGCGCCGCCGCGGGATCCCACGACCCTGCCGGCCCTCTACCCGGGCACCTCGGCCGCGGGTGTCTTCCGCCAGCTGCGGATCGCCCTCGAGGCGGAGGCCAGCAACCAACCGGTGACCCAGGTGGTCGTGACCGGCGTGACGGCCGGTGACGTGAACGTCTGGCTGGGCGCCAACCTCGCGATCTCGCTGGCCAACGTCGGTCGTCGGGTGCTGCTCGTGGATGGTCGCATCGGCGACCGCCACGGCCGGCCGATCGCCGCTGAGCCCGACACCCCGGGCCTCTACGAGCTGCTCAACGGGGGCGACTTCGAGTCGACCCTCAGCCCGGGGCCGGTCGAGCTGCTCACGGTCCTGCCCTCCGGCAACTGGGGCGGCGCCCCGACCGAGAAGCTCATCGAGACCCGCTTCCTGGGGGCCATGGCCCAGGCTGCCGAACGTTTCGACGTCGTGGTGGTGCTGGCGCCGCCATTGGACGTCTGCGACGACGCCCGGGTGATGGCGGCCGGAGGGTCCCTCCTGCTGGCCGTCCCCGAGGGCGGCGCCACACCGGTCCAGCTCCGCGCCCACGCGGAACGAATTCGCGCGGTGGGTGTGCGACTGCTGGGCACCGTCCTCGTCGGGCGCCGCGCCGAGCGCGTGCCTGTCTGACGAGCGGGCCATGCCCTTCCGGGAGACCGGCGCTCCGGCACCCGGGCGCCTGCATGTCATGCACGTGTCGGTGCCCACCACCGAGGGTGTCGCCGCGGTCGAGCTGAGCTATGTCCGCGACCAGCTCGAGCGCGGCTGGGACGTCACGGTGGTCTGCCCCTCGACCGGCTGGCTGGGGTACCACGCCCGCGAGGCCGGGGCACGGGTCGCCTGGTGGTCGGCCCGTCGGGAGCCGGGGCCCGACCTGGTCGCCGAGGCGCTCCGCCTGTCGCGCATCGTGACCCGGGCCAAGCCCGACGTGATCCATCTGCACAGCGCCAAGGCCGGGCTGGTCGGTCGACTGGTCGTACGCGGCCGGATCCCGACGATCTACCAGCCCCACGCGTGGTCCTTCCTGGCGGCCACGGGGACGCTGCGCAAGGCGTCGCTGGCCTGGGAGCGGTACGCCGCCCGCTGGACCAGCGAGGCCGTCTGCGTCAGCGAGAGCGAGCGCGACCTGGGTGAGGCGGTCGGGATCGACGTCCCGACCACCGTCGCTCCGAACGGCGTCGATCTCAGCGTCTTCCGTCCCGTCGCCGACTCCGGGCGCCACGCGGCCCGGACGACGCTCGGGCTGTCCGACCGGCCCACGGTCGTCTGCGTGGGCCGGCTGGCTCCGCAGAAGGGCCAGGAGGACCTCCTGGCGGCCTGGCCCCGGGTGCGCAGCAGGATCCCCGACGCGCAGCTGGTCCTGGTCGGGGACGGGCCGGACCGGGAACGTCTGGAGCGTCTCGTCCACCACGGCGACGGAGTGCTGCTGGTCGGTGACCGCACCGACGTACCACTGTGGCTCGCGGCCGCTGACGTGGTCGCCTTCCCGTCCCGGTGGGAGGGGATGGCCCTGGCTCCCCTCGAAGCGATGGCATGCGCGCGCAGTGTGGTGGTCACCGACGTGACCGGGATGGCCGAGAGCGTGCCGATGGGTGCCGGCGCCCGCGTGCCGGCCGGCGGCGTCGACGAGCTCGCCATGGAGCTCGCCACCCGGCTCGAGGACCCGGACCTGGTCGACGACGAGGGCTGGACGGGTCGAGCCCACGTGGAGATGCACCACGACGCCGCCAGCGCTGCCAACGACCTCGCCCAGCTCAGCCTGCGGCTCGCCGGCTCGCGGCACCGCCGCCGGACGTCGAGCTCGCCCTGGCCCCATGGGGTCCTGGACTAGCTCCGCCCAGCGATCGCCCCAGGTGCCTACAGGGACGAGCGGGCGCGGGGTCGCGGAGCGGTGACCGCCTTCATGCCCGGGGCCGCAGTGAGCTGGATCGTCTTGGTGCCCGGCTGGGGACGCCGCACCGCCCGCAGGGTGCGGAACATGATCTTGATGTCGCCCCACAGCGACCAGTTCTCGATGTAGTAGTTGTCGAAGCGCACCCGGTCGTCGATCGAGGTGTCGCCGCGCAGGTCGTTGACCTGGGCCCAGCCGGTGAGGCCGGTCTGGACCCGGTGCCGCTCGTCGTAGCGCTCCTGCACCTGGGAGAACTCCCGGACGAAGAACGGGCGCTCGGGCCGCGGGCCGACCAGGCTCATGTCGCCCCGCAGCACGTTCCACAGCTGGGGGAGCTCGTCGAGGCTGGTCCGCCGCAGGAAGCGGCCCACCGAGCCCAGCCGGGCATCGTTGTCGATGTTCCACTGCTGCGCGCCCTCGGTCTCGGTGGCGGGCTTGAGGGAACGGAACTTGAACAGGGTGAAGTTGCGGCCGCCGATGCCGACCCTCGTCTGCCGGAAGATCACGCCGGGGCCGGTCTCGATCCGGACGGCGACGGCACAGGCGATCAGCACCGGCGACAACGCGATCAAGGCCCCGGCGGAGAGCACCACGTCCAGGGCGCGCTTCGCGAAGAGCGTGTGCGGTCGCAGGCCCCAGCGACGCAGCCGCATCACGGCGACGTCGTGGACCACCTCGGTGCGCCGGTGCTGGTCGAGCCCCATCATCTCGAAGAAGCGGGGCACGACGAAGACCTGGTGGTCGCGTTGCACGCAGCGGCGCACCACGGCGATGGTCTCGTTGTCGGGTGGCTCGGGGAAGGCGAAGATCACGTCGTCGACGCCCAGGTCGAGCATCGCCTGCTCGAGGTCCTTGATGTCGCCCAGCAGGGGCAGCGGGAGGTCCCGGGCGGTGACGCCGCCGGCGCTCTCGACGATGCCGACCGGCACCAGGCCGTACTCCCGCTTGTTCATGAAGGCCTGCGCCAGTCGCCGGCCGACCGCCCCGGCGCCCACGATGATCACCGGGTGGGCACTGTGTCCGTTGCGACGCATCGCGTGCGCGCCCGCGTAGACGGCCGAGCGCAGGATGACCAGCAGCGTGAAGGTCAGGGCGGCGAAGATCAGCAGCACGCCGATCGGCGGGGTGACCCCGAAGCCGTGCATCGGAGCGACCCCGATCAGGGTCAGGGTGGCGACACCGGTCGCCAGCAGCAACCGGGGCAGGTCCTCGAGGACCGAGAGGACCAGACGGGACTCGTGCAGGTCCGCGCTCCGGCTGACGACCATGGCCGCGATCGCGGCGGCGATGACGGCGACCGGCGTGACCCGGTCGTGGATCGCGAGTCCGGCGACGGCGACGGCGTACGGGTCCACGAGCGTGAGCAGCGGCCGTATGCTTTTCAGCCACGGCAGCACGTCGATCACGCGGACTTGCACGAAGTCTCCTGGCGGTCCTGGTCGGTGGATCCTGCGACAGCCCGCCGATTGGTCGGCGGCCCCCCGAGCGTGTCGCTGAGTCCTGCACTGACTGATCCGACCCGAGCTTCCGGGTAGACCAAGAACCGATGCGTCCAGTCAAACGAGCCATCTCGGTGTCCGTCACGTCGGAACATCTGTGACGGGATCAACACCAAGAAGCCGATGTGACTGGACGCGTTGGTTCGTGTCTCGAATCATCCTGACGGCGGTTCAAGGAAGGCGGGACGAAATCCGTAGTTTTCCTCAAGTTTCGGGAGTCGGTGGTCCGGTCGGTACCGGCTGACAGGATGGCCCGATGCCGCCGTTGATCTCGGTCCCGCCGGGCCTCGCAAAGCGTCGCACGATCGGAGCCGAGTGGGGAGTCTGGCTGGACCACCTCCCAGGGCTCGCCCGACAGCTGCTCGACGAGTGGGATCTGGTCGTGGACGACGTCCCCGGGCACGGCTTCTGCTCGCTGGTGGTGCCGGTCCGTGCGGGAACGACCCGCGCGGTGCTCAAGCTCTCCTTCGACGGGGACGACGAGTCCGAGTTCGAGGCCCTGGCACTCCAGCTGTGGGGTGGCCGCGGCACCGTCCGCCTGCTCCGGGCCGACCCGGGGCGCCGGGCACTGCTGCTCGAGCGCCTGCACCAGCGGGACCTGGCGAGCGTCGACGACCCCGCCGCGTGCGAGATCGTGGCCGGCCTCTACCGGCACCTCCACCTGCCGGCCCCACCCCAGCTGCGCACGGTGACGTCGTACGTCGAGCGCTGGGTGGCCGCGCTCGGTGACCCTGCCCCGGTCCGCACCGATCCCGCGCCGGCTGGTCGAGCAGTGCCTCCACCTCGCCGGTGACCTCGTGGCGGACCCCGCCAGCACCGGGGTGGTGGTGCACGGCGACCTGCACCACCACAACGTGCTCGCCGCCGACCGGGACCCCTGGCTGGTGATCGACCCGAAGCCGATGTCCGGCGACCCGCACTTCGAGCCCGCCCCGATGCTCTGGAACCAGTGGGAGCGCGTCACCGGGGGCGGCGACGTGCGCGACGCGGTCCGCCGACGCTTCCACACCCTGGTGGACACGGCCGGGCTCGACGAGGAGCGGGCCCGCGGCTGGGTCGTGGTGCGGATGGTGCTGAACGCGCACTGGACGGTCGAGGAGGCGCAGGCCGCGGGGCGGTCCCTCGACGCTGACGAGCGCTCCTGGGTGACCCGCTGCGTGGCGATCGCCAAGGCGGTGCAGGACTGAGCTGCGCCTGTGACCGCTGCCGGTCACATCAGGTAGCGCAGGTACAGGTACGGAATCGCCACCATGGCCGAGACGGCCACCACGACGATGCCGTACTTGGTGAACTCCCAGAAGCTGATCGGCGCCCGTACCGCTTCGCCATCCCGATCACCACCACGTTGGCGCTGGCACCGACGGCGGTGGCGTTGCCACCCAGGTCGGCGCCGAGGGCCAGGGCCCACCAGAGCACTTCGCCCTCTCCTGCCGGCTGCTGGGCCACCAGCACGGCGACCACGGGGGCCATCGTCGCGACGTAGGGGATGTTGTCGACGATGCCCGAGAGGATCATCGAGACGATCAGCAGCGCGAACACGGTGACCGCCAGCCGCCCGCCGGTCGCCTCGGCGAGACCCTCGGCGAAGCCCTTGATGATGCCGGTCTCGACCAGGGCGCCGACCATGACGAAGAGGCCCATGAAGAAGACCAGGGTCTCCCACTCCACCTCGGCAATGGCGTCCTCGACGGTGACCGAGGAGATCAGCAGCAGCAGCCCTGCACCCAGCAGCGCGACGACCGAGGGTTCGTAGTGCAGCACCGGGTGGAGCACGAACCCGGCCATCACCAGGACGAGCACGACGAGGCACTGCACCAGAAGCTTGGGGTCGCGGATCGCCTCACGCTCGGAAAGCGCCATCACGTCGGCCACCCGCTCGGGGTTGTAGGTGAAGGTGCCCCGGAACAGCCAGCGGCACAGGAAGATCAGGACGATGGTCATGATGATCGCGAACGGCATCATGTGCACCAGGAAGTCGTTGAACGTCAAGCCAGCCCGGCTTGCGATGATGATGTTCGGGGGGTCGCCGATCAGGGTGCCGGCGCCCCCGATGTTGGAGACCAGGATCTCCGCGATCAGGAACGGGATCACCTTGAGCCCGAGGCGCTCGCAGACCAGGAACGTCACCGGCGCGATCAGCAGCACCGTGGTGACGTTGTCGAGCAGGGCCGAGGCGAACGCTGTGATCACCAGCAGCAGCACCATCAGCGGGAACGGCCGTCCCTTGGCGCGCTTCGCGGCGTAGATCGCCAGCGCCTCGAACAGACCCGTGCGCTTGATGACGCCGACGATCACCATCATCCCGAACAGCAGGAAGATGACGTTCCAGTCGACGCCGGACTCCTCGGAGTAGAACGCGGCGTCGCCGTCGGTGAACCCCAGGGCGAGCATCAGGGCAGCGCCACCCAGGGCAGCGGCGACCCGGTGCACGCGTTCGGTCGCGATCAACGTGTAGGCGCCGAGGAAGACCACCAGCGCCAGGATGTGGGTGAGCGTCATGAGGTCAAACCACCAGGCTCTCGAGCAGCCGCGAGGCGGTGATCGCCCCGGTCATCTGTCCGGCGTCGTCGGTGACCACCAGCAGCGGGCTGTGCAGCTTGGCCATCACGGCCGCACACTCCATGACAGTGGAGGTGCCCTCGACGGACGGCAGCGGGAGGTACTTGTCGTGCTTGTCGCGGGGCAGCAGGTCGCCCACGCTCTTGCCGGAGAGCCAGGTGGCGCAGGCATCCGCTGCCGCCTCGTCCATCGCCGCCACCAGGGAGGGGTCCTCCTGGAGGTAGGTGGGGATCAGGAACCGCACGACCTGCGAGCCGGGCAGCACCGCGAGCGGGCGCCCGTCGTCCAGCACCAGCACCGCTGGGCGGCGTTCGGCGCCGATCATCCGGGCGGCGTCGACCGCCGGAGCGGAGACATCGATGGTCGGGTAGGGCTCGCTGAGCTGGTGGGCACGCACGCCCCCACCCAACCATGTGGCGGCGGTCACACCCGAGCCGTAAAGCCGCTGGCGCGCCGGACACGTGGGTGAGACTGGCGGCATGTCGTCGGTGATCTCTGTCAATGTGGGCCGGCCGCGTGAGGCGGGTGGGCCGGGATCGGGCGGACGTCGATCGCCAAGCGCCCGGTGTCCGGGCCGGTCGAGGTGTCCGGCTCGGCCTCGCCGGCGACCAGGTCTCCGACACCCGCAACCACGGCGGCGTCGACCAGGCCGTGTACGCGTTCGCGCGCGAGGACCTGGACCGGTGGGCGGCAGAGCTGGGGCGCGAGATCCCGGACGGGCAGTTCGGCGAGAACCTCACCACGTTCGGGATCGATGTCAACGAGGCCGAGGTCGGCGAGCACTGGCGGGTCGGTACCTGCCTGCTCGAGGTCTGCTCGATCCGGATCCCGTGCCTGGACTTCAAGAACTGGATGGGCCTGAACGGCTACGACCCGACCGCGTGGGTCAAGCGGTTCGCAGCCCAGGCCCGGCCGGGGCCGTACCTGCGGGTGCTCGAGGTGGGCACGCTCGAGGCCGGCGACGAGATCTCGGTCGTGCACCGACCAGGGCACGGCGTGACCGTGACCACCATGTTCCGTGCGCTCACGATCGACCGCACGCTCCTGCCCGAGCTGCTGCGGGTGCCGGGGCTCGTGGACGAGGCCAGGACCGCGGCGGAACGGTACGTCGCCGCGCTGTGACGTGGGACTCGTCGGGCAAGGAGCCAGGCGGGCACAGGTCTCGAATGTGTGTCGGAACACGCTGGAGCGAGTGGGGTGGCTACCGGTCCGTAACCTAGTGATCTAGGTTACGTGTCAAGAACGTCGTCTCGGGGCGATGTTCGGCTCGTCGCCCCCGATGCCAACGCAACCGCAGGAGTGTCATGCCGGTCAACCACGACACCAGCTTCGTCGACCATCTGGCCCCCAACGTGGCCATCCAGTTCCTCGAGCGGGTGGCGGCGACGCCGGACCTCGAGGCGTTCCGCTTCCCGCGGGGCGACGATTGGGAGTCGGTGACCTGGCGCCAGACCGGCGACCAAGTGGCGAACCTCGCCGCCGGGCTGCTGTCGCTCGGAATCGAGTCCGAGGACCGCGTGGGTATCGCGGCCGGTACCCGCTACGAGTGGATCCTCGCCGACCTGGCGATCATGTCCGCCGGCGCTGCAACGACGACGGTCTACCCGTCCACGAACAGCGACGACACCTCGTACATCCTCAGCGACTCCGAGTGCCGCATCGTGTTCGCGGAGGACGACGAGCAGGTCGCCAAGCTCAAGGAGCACAAGAGCGAGCTCCCGCACCTGATGAAGGTGGTCACCTTCGATGGTGCCACCGACGGTGACTGGGTGCTCGGCCTCGATGACCTCGCCGCCCTGGGTGAGTCCTACCTCGCCGAGCACCCAGGGGTGCTCGCGGACATCGCCAAGTCGATCGCCCCCGACCAGCTCGCGACGCTGATCTACACGTCCGGCACCACCGGACGGCCCAAGGGCGTGCGCCTGCGGCACCGCTCGTGGGTCTACGAGGGCGAGGCGATCAAGGTCCAGGACATCCTCGACGAGACCGACCTCCAGTTCCTCTGGCTGCCGATGGCGCACTCGTTCGGCAAGGTCCTGCTCTCGGCGCAACTGGCCTGCGGCTTCGCCACGGCGATCGACGGCCGGGTCGAGAAGATCGTCGAGAACCTCGGCATCGTCAAGCCGACCTTCATGGGCGCCGCGCCCCGGATCTTCGAGAAGGCTCACGGCCGGATCGTCACCATGCAGCAGTCCGAGGGTGGCCTCAAGGAGAAGCTGTTCAACCGTGCCTTCGCGGTCGGCCTCGAGGTCGACACCCTGGTGCGTGAGGGCAAGTCGGTCCCGATGGCGCTCAAGCTGCAGCACGGACTCTTCGACAAGCTCGTCTTCAGCAAGGTCCGCGACCGCTTCGGTGGCCGGGTCCGCTTCTTCATCTCCGGAGCTGCCGCGCTCAACCAGGAGATCGCCGAGTGGTTCCACGCGGCCGGCATCGTGATCCTCGAGGGCTACGGCCTGACCGAGTGCTCGGCCGGCGGGTTCGTGAACCACCCCGACCAGTACAAGTTCGGCACGGTCGGCCCGGTGCTGCCCGGCGCCGAGGTGAAGCTCGGCGACGGCGACGAGGTGCTGATCCGCGGCCCGCACGTCATGGAGGGCTACCACAACCTCCCCGAGGAGACGGCCAAGACGCTGACCGAGGACGGCTGGCTGAAGACCGGCGACAAGGGGGCCCTCGACGAGGACGGCTTCCTCACGATCACCGGCCGGATCAAGGACCTGTTCAAGACCTCGGGCGGCAAGTACATCGCCCCCTCGATGATCGAGTCGAAGTTCAAGGCGGTCTGCCCCTACGCCAGCCAGTTCATGGTGTTCGGCAACGGGCACAACTACTGCGTCGCCCTGATCACCCTCGACCCCGACGCGATGGAAGGCTGGGCCGGGGAGAACGGCATGGCCGGCTCGTCGTACACCGAGATCGTGAGCTGCGAGAAGGTCCAGGCACTGGTCGCCGGGTACGTCGAGGAGCTCAACGCCCGGTTGAACCGCTGGGAGACCATCAAGAAGTGGGAGGTCCTCGACCACGACCTCACCATCGAGTCCGGCGAGCTGACGCCGTCGATGAAGGTCAAGCGCAACGTCGTCGAGACCAACCACCAGGACCGGATCACCGCCCTGTACGCGTGATTGGATGGGGGGATGCCCTCCGCCCTGCCTGCCGGTGATCCGGCCCCGGCGGACGGCTCCCTCCCCTCCGACGCCCTTGCCGAGCTGGGACAACGCCCCTTCGCGATCTACGTGCACGTGCCGTTCTGCACCGTGCGCTGCGGTTACTGCGACTTCAACACCTACACCGCCGACGAGCTCGGGGGCGCCGCGACCGCGGCTGGCGCGTCGCGGGCGACGTACGCCGGGGCCGCGATCGCGGAGATCCGCCGGGCCCGCCGGGTGCTGGGGGACCGGGACGTGCCCGTCTCGTCGATCTTCTTCGGCGGCGGTACGCCCACCCTGCTCGCCCCGGCCGACCTGACCGCCGTGGTCGCGGCGGTGTCCGCGGAGTTCGGCCTCGCCGCTGGTGCCGAGATCACCACCGAGTCGAACCCGGACAGCGTGTCCCCGACCGACCTCGAGGAGCTGCGCGCGGGTGGGATCTCGCGGATCTCGTTCGGGATGCAGTCGGCGGTCACCCACGTGCTGCGCACGCTGGACCGCACGCACGACCCGCTGCGGGTGCCGGCGGTGGTCGACTGGGCCCGGGCGGCGGGGTTCGACCAGGTCAGCCTGGACCTCATCTACGGCACACCGGGCGAGAGCCTCGCAGACTGGGAGACCTCGCTGGACGCCGCGCTGGCCTGCGCACCCGACCATGTCTCGGCGTACTCGCTGATCGTCGAGGACGGCACCGCGCTGGCCCGGCAGGTTCGCCGTGGCGAGCTCCCGATGACCGACGACGACGACCTGGCCGACAAGTACGTCCTGGCCGACGACCGGCTCGGCGGTGCCGGCCTCGGCTGGTACGAGGTGTCCAACTGGGCCCGCGACGAGGCGAGCCGGTGTCGGCACAACATGGCGTACTGGACGGGCGGGGACTGGTGGGGTGTCGGACCGGGTGCGCACTCCCATGTCGGCGGTGTGCGCTGGTGGAACGTCAAGCACCCGGCGGCGTACGCCGACCGGCTGGCCGCCGGCGTCAGCCCGGCCCATGCCCGAGAGGTCCTGGACGACGAGAGCCGTCGGGTCGAGCGGGTGCTCCTCGAGCTGCGGTTGCGCGACGGCTTGCCCGTCTCCGTGCTGGAAGGTGCCGGGACGACAGCAGTCCCCGCGCTTGAGGCGCGGGGACTGCTGGAGGTGGTGCGAGACCGACTCGTGCTCACCCGGCAGGGTCGACTGCTCGCCGACGCGGTGGTGCGGGACCTGCTGCCGTGAGGCTCAGCTGACCATCCGGATGGTGAAGGGGTAGCGGTACTCCTGGCCCTGGCTCACCTTGACCGACGCGATGATGGTGAGCACGAACCAGGCGATCACCACGGCGAGCAGCAGGAAGATGCCGATGAGCGCCAGGATCAGCACCGCGGAGACCAGGCCGTAGATCAGGATCGAGATCTGGAAGTTCAGCGACTCGACCGCCTCGCGGCGCACGTGGGCCGACTGGTTGCCCTTGACCAGCAGCACGATCAGCGGGCCCAGGAACGCCAGGCCTCCCACCAGCGAGGCGACCAGGGCACTCCAGTGCGCGGCACCTCCCCAGGTGAGGTCCTCGTTGGTCAGACCGTGCGGGTGGTAGCCGTGCACCGGACCGCCGTACTCCGGGGGCTGCTGCGGTGCTCCCTGCGGCCGGGGCTGGCTCTGCGACGGTGGCCCGGCCGGTGGGACACCGAAGGCGCCGGGGCCGGTCTGCGGATAGCGCGGGGGCTCATCACCGTGGTGCGGAGGGTGCGTGGGGTCGCTCATGGCTGCTCCTCGGATCACTCGGCCGTGACGAAGTCGATCAGTTCTTCCACTCTACCCAGCAGCGACGGCTCGAGATCGTTGAAGGAGCTGACCTTGCCGAGGATGTGTTTCCAGGCACGAGCGGTGTCGGCCTGGTCCCGGTGCGGCCAGCCCAGCTGCTGGCAGACGCCCTTCTTCCACTCGATGGTGCGCGGGACGTCCGGCCAGCGCTGCAGGCCCAAGCGCGCGGGCTTCACCGCCGCCCAGACGTCGATGAACGGGTGCCCGACGATCAGCACGTGCTTGCCGACGGGAGAGCTCGCCACCGCGGAGGCGATCCGGCTCTCCTTGGAGCCGCGGACGAGGTGGTCGACCAGCACGCCGACCTTGCGCTGCGGCCCGGGCTTGAAGTCCCGCAGGTGCTCGGCGAGGTCGTCGATCCCGTCGAGGTACTCCACGACCACGCCCTCGATCCGCAGGTCCGCACCCCAGACCTTCTCGACCAGCTCGGCGTCGTGCCGGCCCTCCACGAAGATCCGGCTGGCCCGAGCGACGCGTGCCTTCGCGCCGTGCACCGCGACCGAGCCCGACGCCGTACGCGTCGGCTTGGCCGGGGCTCCGGCCCGCAGCGGCGGGGTCAGGATCACCGGACGGCCCTCGAGCAGGAAGCCCGGTCCGAGCGGGAAGGTCCGCCGCTTGCGGTGGCGGTCCTCGAGGGTCACCGTGTGCAGGTCGCGGTCGACCAGGACCACTTCACCGCACCACTCGGTGGTGACCTCCTCGACCACGGAGCCGATCTCGGCCGGGGTCTCGACCGCGCGGCCCCGCTTGGGAGCGCGCCAGTCGGTGTTGAGGACGTCAGAGCCGTAGCGGTCGCGGGAAGTCACCGAGCAACGGTAGGCGGGCCGCGCGGCCGGTGCCGGGATGCCGCGCCGGGTCAGTTCCGGCGTCGTTGTCCGCGTCGTCGCTGCTGTCGGTCTCCTCCGACTCCGCGCTCTCCTTGCCGCCGCGCATCTCGAGCTCGTCGGGGTCGTCGGGGGTCTCCTCCTCCGACAGGGGCTCCGCGAGCGGGTTGTCCTCCGAGGCCCGGAGGTCCTCGGGCAGCAGGTCGTCCTCGGTGCCGTCGTCGGTGCCGGCGACGCTGGTGTCGTCGGTGTTGTCGTCGGTGTGGTCGGGCTGCTCGGTGCTGGAGTCGGTCATGCGCCCAGACGCTAGCCCGGGGGCGGGCGGGTGAACAGGCCCCCGCGGGGCGGAAGAGGCTGTGTCGTCTTCCCGACAGTTCGGACGGTTCCGCAGCCCTAGGCTGAGCAGGCCGCTCACGGGACCGGCTGCGGCACCAGCACCGGAGGTGGCATGGCCGACTCGACGGCGACGTCCGAGATCACCGCGGTCGAGTCCCTGCGCCGGGTGCTCGCCAACAAGGGCCTGCGCCGGATCCAGCTGGCGTTCTTCGGGTCGTTGATGGGCGACTGGGCCTACGCCACGGCGGTCACGGTCTGGGCCTACACCGACGGCGGGGCGACCGCCGTCGGCCTCTTCTCGGCGTTCCGCTTCCTCACCTCAGCCGTGGCGGGACCCCTGGGGGCACTCGTGGCGGACCGGGTCCCGCGCAAGGCGTTCATGATTGCCAGCGATCTGATCCGGGCCGTGCTCGTGGCCCTCGCAGCGATCAACCTGGCGCTCGGCGGACCCTCGATCGTGGTCTACGTGCTGGCCACTGTGGCGGGCATGGTCGGGGCGTCGTTCCGCTCGGCCCAGGCCGGCCTGATCCCCCAGCTGGTCTCCCGTCCGGAGGAGCTGACCTCGGCGAACGCGGTCGCCTCGAACCTCGAGAACGTCGGCAGCTTCGCCGGCCCCGCGCTCGGGGCGCTGATGGTCGCTCTGGTCAACGTCGAGCTCGCGTTCTGGTTCAACGTCGCGACGTTCGGGGTGTCAGCCGTGCTGGTCTCGGCCGTCGTGGTCCCCGCCGCCGTCGCAGACCGGGCGGCTCGGGTGGAGCCGGAGGAGCGGGACGGATTCCTGCGCGAGGTCACGGCGGGCTTCGCGGTGATCGTCAAGGACCGGGACCTCGCCGTCGTGTCCGGGCTGGCGGCCGCGCAAGGGCTGGTGTGGGGGGCGCTCACGGTCTTCCTGGTGATCGTCTCGGTCAGCATGCTCGACGCAGGCGCGGCGGGGGTCGGCTACCTGAACGCCATCCTCGGGGTCGGCACCATCGGCGGTGGACTGGTCATCCTGACCCGCACCACCAAGGGCCGACTGGCCCGCGACATGAACGTCGGCGTCCTCGGCTGGTCGATCCCGTTGCTGCTGCTGGCGATCGCTCCCTCGCCGGTGACCGCGATCCTGGCGCTGGCGGTCATCGGCCTGATGGATCCCTGGGTGAACGTCGGCCTGGACACGATCCCGCAGCGCATCGTGCCGGACCGGGTGCTGTCCCGGGTGTTCGCGGCCGTCGAGGCAGCGCTCGACGGCGCCATCGCGTTGGGTGCCCTGCTCGCCCCCTTGCTCATCCACTGGTTCGGCTTCCGTGGCGCTCTGGTCGTGATCGGCGCGCTGGTCACGGCGTACGCCCTGGCGACCTGGCCCCGGGTGCGCCGGCTCGATGCACGGCTCGCGGAGCCGGTGCACCTGCCGCTGCTGCGTTCGGTGAGCCTGTTCTCGCCGCTCGCGCCGCCCACGCTCGAGGCGCTCGCCCATGCTGCCTCGACGGTCTCGGCAGCGGCGGGGGAGACGATCGTGGCGGAGGGCGGGGTCTCCGACCGGTTCTTCGTGATCGCCTCCGGGTCGGTCGAGGTCACCCAGCAGGGCAGCTTCCTGCGGACGGAGGGTGCCGGCGAGTTCTTCGGCGAGATCGGCCTGCTGCGCGACACCACGCGGACGGCGACCGTCACGGCGACCACCGACGTCGTGCTGGTGGCGCTGGACCGCGTCGACTTCCTCTCGGCGGTGACCGGGCTGCACGAGGCCCGGGTCGCGGCCGAGGAGATCGTCTCCCGGAGGCTCGGTGTCTGACGCATACCCGTTGTCGGGGATTCTCGCAGCTCGAGGGCCACTGCCCGAGACTTTGCTGCATCCTGTTGTCGGGTGCGGATCCGAACGATCGGGGGCTCGGTTGTGACCACGTGCGTGACGTGTGGCGCGTCGGGACAGCCCGACGCAGCCAGGTTCTGCCATGCGTGTGGCGGCGGCCTCCAGGCGCCCGTGTGCTCGTCCTGCCGGGCCGAGGTGGTGCCGGGGGCGCGGTTCTGCAGCAGCTGCGGTGCCGTTCAGGGCGGCAGCGGCAACGGATCGCCGACCTTGCCGCCCCCACCGGTCGCGCAGGTCGGGCCGATCGCGTCCCGTCGGGTGACGAGTGTCCTGTTCGGCGACCTGGTCGGGTTCACCAGCCTCTCGGAGTCCCGGGACCAGGAGGACGTGCGCGAGCTGTTGACGCAGTACTTCGACGAGTGCCGGCAGATCATCGCGCGCTACGGCGGCACGGTGGAGAAGTTCATCGGCGATGCCGTGATGGCGGTCTGGGGAGTCCCGACCGCCCACGAGGACGACGCGGAGCGCGCGGTCCGGGCCGGGCTCGAGCTGGTCAACCGGATCGCAGCCCTCGGCAGACGACGTGGGAGTCCCGGACCTCGCGATGCGGGTCGGGATCGTGACCGGTGAGGTGGCCGTCACGATCGGCGCCCAGCAACAGGGCATGGTCGCGGGCGACGCGGTGAACACCGCCTCGCGCGTGCAGTCGGCCGCGGCGGCCGGGTCAGGTCTGGGTCGACGAGACCACCCGGCTGCTCACGTCGTCGGCGATCTCGTACGTCGACGTCGGCAGCCACGCGATGAAGGGCAAGACCGAGCCGATGCCGCTCTGGTCGGTCCGCGCCGTGGTCGCAGCAGTCGGAGGCGCTCAACGGGCCGACGGGCTCGAGGCTCCCCTGGTGGGGCGGGACCGTGAGCTGCGGCTGGTCAAGGAGATCTTCCACGGCGTCGAGGAGGCCCGGCGGCCGAGCCTGCTCGTGGTCGATGGCGAGCCGGGTCGTCGGCAAGTCCAGACTGGGCTGGGAGTTCGAGAAGTACGTCGACGGGCTGAACTACTTGGTCCGCTGGCACAGCGGCCGGTGCCTCTCCTACGGCGAAGGGGTCGCGTTCTTCGCGTTGGCCGAGGCGATCAGGAGCCGCCTGCAGCGGCTGGCGGACTCGGACACGGACGGCGAGCTCGAGCCCGCCGAGCTGCTGGCAGCCGGCCTGGAGGCGTTCGTGCCCGACCCTGCTGAGCGCAGCTGGCTCGGCCCGCGGCTCGGGGCGTTGCTCGGCACCCAGGCCGTGGGCAGCTACCAGCGCGAGGACCTCTTCGCCGCGTGGGCGACGTTCCTGCATCGGGTGAGCGAGGACCACACCCCGGTGGTGCTGGTGATCGACGACGCCCAGTACGCCGACGACGGTCTGCTGACGTTCCTGGAGTACCTCCTCGAGGTGGGCGTCGTTCCCGTGCCTGGTGGTGCTGTTCACCCGGCCGGGGCTGCTGGAGGAGCATCCCGCACTGGCCACGAACCGACGCGCAACGGTGCTGCACCTCGAGACGCTCCCGGAGTCCGACATGGCCACCCTGTTGGACGGACTGGTCGTCGGCCTGCCGGAGGCCGTGCGCGGCTCACTGGTCACGCGAGCAGAGGGAGATTCCGCTCTTCGCGGTCGAGACGGTGCGCTCCCTGATCGACCGGGACCTGGTCGTGCCGCGGGGCGGGCAGTACGTGCTGGCCGCCCCCGACTCCCTCGACCTCGATGCGATCGGTGCTCCGGCGTCGCTGCAGGCGCTGATCACGGCTCGGCTCGACACGTTGCCGGCCGCGCAGCGCCGGGTGCTCGACCAGGCCAGTGTGATCGGTGGGTCGTTCACCCGCGACGCCATCGCCAACCTGTGCCCGGACGTCGTCGACTCGACGAGGACCTCGCTGCGCTGGTGCGTCTCCAGCTGCTGCGGCGCGAGTCCAACCGGTTCAGCAACGAGCTCGGGCAGTACCAGTTCGTGCAGAACGCGGTCCGGCAGATCGTCGTACGGCACGCTGTCCCGACGCGACCGCAAGGCCAGCCACCTGGCCGTGTTGCGCCTGCTCGAGGAAGAGGGGGACGAGTCCGGCGAGCTGGCGCCGATCATCGCCCAGCACTACCTGGAGGCGCTCGACGCGGTGCCGGAGGATCCTGACCGGCAGACCCTCGCGGCGGCGGCGGTCAACCAGCTGCAGCGGGCCGCGGCCCGCACAGCCGCCCTCGGCGCGCCAGCCGAGGCAGCCGACCACCTGGCGGTCGCTCTCGAACGCTGCGACGACCCGTCCCTGATCCCGCGGATCGAGGTCGAGCTCGCGGACCAGCTGACCAAGTCCGGCCGGTACGAGGCCGGGATCGAGCACGCGGAGCGCGCCCGGGACGCGCTGGACGATGCGGGGGAGACGGAGCTGGCGGTGAAGGCGGCCAGCGTGCTGGCGCAGGCATTGATCGGGATCGGCGGCTACGAGCGGGCCTTCGCCGTGGCCAGTGAGCGACGCGACCAGGCCGCCGCCTGCTCGCAGGTCCTCGAGGTGACCCTGATCCGCTCGCTGATCGGCGCCCGGCTGCGGATGGGTGGCGAGATCCGGGACCTCGCGGAGGACTCTGCGCGCCTGGCGGAGAAGCTCGGTGATCCCAGCCAGATCGCCAACAGCTACGTCAGCCTGGCCCTGCACTACATGATCGCGGGGCCGCACGGGCTGGGCCGGATGCTGCTGGAGTCCGCGGCCGAGAGCGCCCGGGAGGCGCACGACGGACTGATCCTGTGCCGGGCGCTGGGGAACCTCAACGCGGACTGGACCCAGGACGACGCCGCGCGGGCCGCCGACTACGGCCGGGAGGCCGCAGCGGCTGCCCGGGCCCTGGGGGACCACTACTGGACCAGCTCGACGGCCCTGAACCTGACGTTCGCCCTGGCGGTGCGCGGGGCCTGGGACGAAGCCCTGCTCTGCTGTGACGGCGAGGCGGTCGACCCCCTCGACCGGTCGATGAGCGACCTGATGCGGGGGCGAATCCTGCTCGCGCGCGGTCAGGACTGGGAGCGGCTCGAACCCGTGGACCGCGACGGGGACCAGGATCCCGTGTGGCAGGCGTTCAACCTGACGGGGGCCGCGCTCGACGACCTGCACCACGCTCGGGTCCCCGACCTGTCCGCGATGGTCCGCGGCGTCGGGGCGATGTTCGCGCACTCGGGCATCTTCGACGACTTCAGCACGCTGTGGCAGGTGGCGAGCGAGGTGGCACTGCAGGCGCAGTCCCGGAAGACTCTCGACGACCTGCTCACCCTCGTGGAGTCCGATGCCCGCAACAAGCTGCCGCGGGGCCTCGAGGCACAGACCGAACGGATCCGGGGCCAGCTCGCCATTCAGGACGACGCAGAGCCGGCTGTGATCGAGCAGCATCTGCGCGCCGCGATCGCCGGCAGCGAAGCCTGGCGTTCGGAGCCGACGGTCGCCCGCTCACTCGCGGACCTCGGGATCTGGCTGACCCGGGAAGGCCGCTCCGGCGAGGCGGTCGAGCCGCTGGAGCGGGCCCGCGAGATCTTCGACCGGCTCGGTGCGGTGGCCTGGTCGGCCCAGCTCGATGCGCGAGCTGGCCGGGGTTCACGCGTGAGGGCGACTCAGCAGCCGGTCGAGAGCGGGGCGGTCGACGACGATGATCCGGCCCCGGCCGAGCTCGACCACACGATCGGCGACGAGTCGCTGCAGGATCTGGTTGACGCTGGGGCGCGTTCCGCCGACCAGCTCGGCAACCAGCTCCTGGGTCAGCGGGATGGTGACCGAGCGCTGGTCCGCGCCTTCGGCGTAGATCGCCGCGAGCTCCCGCAGCCGGCGGTGCACCCGACGGTCAAGACCGTCGTGCAGCGCCTCGAGCAGGCGCGCGGAGAGCTCCTCGACCCGCCGCGCCATCAGGGTGAGCAGCAGCTGCTCGGCACCACGGTGGCGTCGACGGAGCTCGCCGAAGACCGCGGCGCTCAGGGAGCGTGTCTCGGCCGGCTCCAGGGCCACCACAGACGCAGAGCGCACATGTCGCTGGTCGTCGAGCAGCGACAGCTCCCCGAAGTAGTCGCCCGGGCCGATCACGTTGAGCGTGACGTGGTCGCCGTACTCGGAGGAGACCCGTACGGCGAGTCGGCCCGAGGACACCAGGTGGAGGCTGTCGGACGGGTCGCCCTCGTGGACGAGCACCTCACCGCGCACGAAGGTACGTCTACGCGTGGTCGCGAGGAGCTCGTGACGCTGCTCGTCGTCGAGCGAGGCGAGCAGGGGCCACTCCATGAGCGCAGTCAACCACCCGTCGGCCCCGAGGAGCGCTCGTGACACCCAGCACCCCGCACACCGGTTCGGCGCGTCCCGATCTCGTCCCGACGCTGGCGGCGATCCGCTCGCTCTTCGGTGCGGCGGCCTGCTCGTGTGCGTTGGTGACGGCAGCGGAGGACGCGCTGACGTTCGTGGCGGCGGACGGGGAGGGAGCCGCCGAGATCGTGGGAGTCGACCTGCCCATCGGTCGCGGGATTGCCGGCTGGGCGGTGATGTCGGGCCAGCCGATCGCCGTCCGCGACGTCCGGAACGACGCGCGGTTCGCCCGCGACGTGGCCGAGTCGACCGACTACGTCCCCACCTCGGTGCTGGCCGCACCGCTGCACGATCTCGACGGTGAGGCGCTCGGCGTGATCGAGGTGCTCGACCCGACCGTCGACCAGGCCTCAGACTGGACCCTCGCAGTGCTGGGCAGCCTGGCCGTGCCGGTGGCGGCGCTCGTCGCCCTGGGGCGCGCGGCGACCGACGACGGCGAGACCGTCCGGTTGGCCGAGCTCGGGCGCCGGGTGCTCGGCGCCGTCGGGGCGTACGGCGCACCGGATCGCGGATGAGCCTGCTCCCGGCCTGGTCGGCCGCGTTCGAGAAGGGAACCCTGGCCGAGGTCAGGGCACTGCCGATCGAGGACGCACGGGAGTGGGCCTTCGGGGGATCGACCGGCGCCGGCGTGAGCGTCGCGGTGATCGACAGCGGCATCGATGCCGGACACCCGCGAGTCAATGGCATCGCCGGGGGCGTGGCGATGGTCGTCGACCCCGAGGCCGAGGACGGATTCCGGGCCGAGGAGGGAGCGCACGAGGACCTGGTCGGGCACGGCACCGCCTGCGCGGCCATCATCAAGGCGTTGGCGCCGGAGGCGCAGATCCACTCGGTGCGGGTGCTGGGACCGAACCTCAAGGGACGCGGGGCACTCTTCCACGCGGGCATCGCCTGGGCCGTCGACCAGGGGATGCAGGTCGCCAACCTGTCGCTGTCCAGCAAGGCCGAGTCGATGTTCGCGCCGTTGCACGACATCGCCGACGAGGCCTACTTCGCGAACACCGTCCTGGTCAGCGCCGCCAACAACCAGCCCGGCCCGACGTACCCCTCGCAGTACGCCTCGGTCGTCTCGGTCGCGGCCCGTGGGGGCGACGACCCGATGGGGCTGGCCTACAACCCTCGGCCTCCCGTGGAGTTCGGCGCCCGCGGCATCGACGTGGACGTGGCCTGGGCCGACCGGTCCTCGATGGTCGCGACCGGCAACAGCTTCGCTGCCCCGCACGTAGACGGCGATGGTCACGCTGCTGCTCGGCAAGCACCCGCACCTGACGCCGTTCCAGGTGAAGTCGGTGCTGCAGGCGGTCAGTGAGAACGCGATGCGGTCGCCCTGAGGGCGACGACCGACGCCGGACGTCGGCAAGAAGACCAGCGCTGTGTCAGCCAGCGGACGGACTTTCCGGGCAACCGGGAGCAGGATCCATCACATCAGGGCCGCGTGGGCCATCAACCAGAGGAGCAGTCATGAACGAGAGCAACGACGCCGGGCAGCCGCTCGACGAGGACGTCGAGGGCCACCGCATGGCGGCGGTCGACGGTGCCGGGGACGACGTCGAGGGGCACCGGTTCAAGGCGAAGATCGACGGCGCCGACGACGACGTCGAAGGACACCGGGTCGAAGGCGAAGATCGACGGCGCCGACGACGACGTCGAGGGACACCGCTTCAAGACCAGGATCGACGGCGCGGAGGACGACGTCGAGGGTCACCGCTTCAAGACCCGGATCGACGGCGCGGAGGACGACGTCGAGGGTCACCGCTTCAAGACCCGGATCGACGGCGCGGAGGACGACGTCGAGGGTCACGTGCAGCCGCCTCGGGACTACGGTCGCTGACCAGTCCGAGAACCGGCCCACCTGCCACACCTGATCGGCCCGGCACCCAACGGGGGTCTGCCGGGCCGTTCCGGGCGCCGGTCACGCCAGGGGCAGCCGGCGACCGCCCACCGGCAGCTGCTCGTACCCGCGCCGGACCGCTTCGGCGAGCCCTTCTCGCGGGAACTCCCACTCACCGGCGCCGAGCGCCTCGGCGAGCGGAACCCCCCGCGCCGCGAGGTCGCGGATGGTGCCGGCCACCAGTCCGATCCCGTTGCGCTGCACCTCGACGAACTCCCGATCGACCGGGCTGCCGTGCCCGGGCACCACCAGGGTGTCGGCGCCGGTCAGGCCGAGCACGATGTCGAGGCTGTGCGGCCACTCCAGCGGGTAGCAGTCCGCCCCGAACGCCGGTGGCGCCGACTCCTCGACCAGGTCGCCGGCCAGCAGCACGTCCGCGTCCGGGACCCGGACGACCAGGTCGCCACCGGTGTGCCCGCGCCCGGGGTGGACCAGCTCGACCACACGGTCGCCGAGATCGAGCGCGACGGCCGAGGAGAAGGTGTGGTCGGCCGCGACGATCTCGGTCTCCTCGACCTCCGCGGCATGCTGGTCGTCACCGGCGGCGTACTCGGCCTTGACGCGTTCGCCGGCGGTCACCGTTCGGGCGGCGGCGGTCTCGTGGGCATGGACGGGGATGGCGCCGTACGCCGAGCGGAAGGCGGCGTTGCCGAAGGTGTGGTCGAAGTGCTCGTGCGTGTTGACGACCCCGACGACCACCCCCGCCCCCAGTCGGCGGACGTCCTCGACCACCTGTCGGCCGGCCGCGCCCGACGAGTGCGTGTCGACCGCCAGCAGGCCGCGTCCACCGCCCACCAGGGTGATGTTGACGTCCAGCCAGCTGTAGCGGGCGACCCACACGCGGTCGGCCACCTCACGGAAACCGGCGTCCACGAAGTTCGTCATGGGCGCGAGACTAGTAGTCTTGGCACTCAGGACATTCGAGTGCCAACCGAACCGACTGACCAGCGACGACGAGGAGGCGACCGTGCAGGAGGAACGCAGGCTCGCCGTGCTCCGGGCGATCGTGGAGGACTACGTCGCCACCGAGGAGCCGGTGGGGTCCAAGGCGCTGGTGGAACGACACGGCCTGGGCGTCTCGCCGGCGACCGTGCGCAACGACATGGCCGCGCTGGAGGAGGAGGGCTTCATCGCCCAGCCGCACACCAGCGCTGGCCGGGTGCCGACCGACAAGGGCTACCGGCTCTTCGTGGACCGACTCTCGACGGTCAAGCCGATGAGCGTCGCGGAGAAGCGTGCGATCGCCACGATCCTCGACGGAGCCGTCGACCTCGACGACGTGGTGCAGCGCTCGGTGCGGCTGCTCGCCCAGCTGACCCGGCAGGTCGCCGTCGTGCAGTACCCCACCCTCTCCCGGTCGACGGTCCGCCACGTCGAGCTGATCGGCCTGGCACCGGGACGTCTGCTCCTGGTGCTGATCCTGAGCAGCGGTCGCGTCGAGCAGCGACTGGTCGACCTCGAGGCCGAGCTGTCGGAGCCCGAGCTGGCCGAGGTCCGCTCGCGGGTCGCCCGGGCCGCCACCGGCGAGGTCATCGCCAACGCCTCGAGCGCGCTGCGTGCCGCCGTCCCACCGCCGGACGGCACCGTGGGGACCGCGGCGCTGACCGCGGTCGTCGACACCCTGGTCGAGGCGATGTCCGACCACCGCTCCGACGAGCGCGTCGCGGTCGGGGGAGCCGCCAACCTGGCCAGGTTCGGCGACAGCTTCGACGACGACATCCGTCCGCTCCTCGAAGCCCTCGAGGAGCACGTGATCCTGCTCAAGCTCCTCGGCGAGGCCAGCTCCGGCGGGTCGCTGACCGTCCGGATCGGCCACGAAGGGCCGTACCAGGAGCTCTCCTCCACCAGTGTCGTCGCGACCGGCTACGGCCCCCGCGACGAGGCGGTGGCCCGGCTCGGCATCGTCGGGCCGACCCGTATGGACTACCCGGGCACGATGGCATCAGTGCGTGCCGTCGCCCGGTACGTGTCGAGGATTCTCGACGAGGGGTGAACCCCGCACCGCACAGCCCGGACCCGATCATGAAGGAACACACGTGAGCCACGACCTGTACGACCTCCTCGGGGTCGCCCGCGACGCGGACGCCGACGCCATCAAGAAGGCCTATCGCAGGCTTGCGCGTCAGCTCCACCCGGACGTCAACCCGGACCCGGAGACCCAGGAGAAGTTCAAGGAGGTCTCGCGCGCCTACGAGGTCCTCTCCGACCCGCAGAAGCGGGCGGCGTACGACCACGGCGGGGACCCGTTCGGCGGCGGCGCCGGGGGCTTCGGTCAGGGCGCCGGCTTCTCGTTCACCGACATCATGGACGCCTTCTTCGGCGGCGGCGCGCCGGGGGCGGCGCAGGGACGCGGTCCGCGGCCGAGGATGCGCCGCGGCCAGGACGCGCTGATCCGGCTCGAGGTCGAGCTGGCCGAGGCCGCCTTCGGCGTCACCCGCGACCTCAAGGTCGACACCGCCGTCCTGTGCGGCACCTGCCACGGTGAGGGGGCTGCCCCCGGCAGCCACCCCGTGCCCTGTGAGACCTGCCGCGGTGCCGGCGAGGTGGCGCACGTGCAGCGGTCGTTCCTCGGCGAGATCCGCACCCTGCGGCCCTGCGCCGCCTGCCGTGGCCTGGGCTCGATCATTCCCGACCCCTGCCGCGAGTGCTCCGGCGACGGACGGGTCCGCTCGCGGCGCACGCTGACCGTGAAGATCCCGGCGGGCGTGGACAACGGCACCCGGGTGCAGCTCACGGAGCAGGGCGAGGTCGGCCCGGGCGGCGGCCCCGCCGGAGACCTCTACGTCGAGATCCACATCGCCGACCACGAGACGTTCACCCGGCACGGCAACGACCTGCACTGCACGGTCACCGTCCCGATGACGGCGGCCGCCCTCGGCACCGTCCTGACGATCCCGACACTGGAGGCCGACGTCGAGCAGGGGGCGGACTCCGGCGTGCAGACGTCGTTCGAGCTCGAGGTGCGCCCGGGCACGCAGTCCGGGACCGAGCAGGTGCTGCGCGGACGCGGGGTCCCCGGGCTCCGCGGCGGCCGTGGCGACCTGATCGTCAGCATCCTGGTGGAGACACCCACCCGGCTCGACGCCCGCCAGGAGGAGCTGCTGGCCGAGCTCGCCGCGCTCCGAGGCGAGGAGAAGCCGACCGGGCAGGCCCACCCGAGCTCGAAGTCGATCTTCGGACGCCTGTTCAACCCGCACTGATGAGCCTGCCCGTGCACGTCGTGCCCACGCTCGCGGGCGTCGGTGCCGGGTCGTCGGTGCAGGTGACCGGCGACGAGGCGCATCACGCGGTGGCGGTACGCCGGCTGCGCGTCGGCGAGGCGGTCGTGCTGACCGACGGCTCCGGCTGCTCGGCCACCGGGACGGTCTCGTCGACCGGCAAGCGGGTCTTCGACGTGGACGTCGACGCGGTCGAGTCCAGCCCGCCCGGCGAGCCTGCGGTCACGGTGGTGCAGGCGATCCCGAAGGGTGACCGCGGCGAGCTGGCCGTGGAGATGCTCACCGAGATCGGGGTCGCCGAGATCGTCCCCTGGGCGGCCGCCCGCAGCGTGGCGGTCTGGAAGGGGGAGCGGGCCACCAAGTCCCTGGCTCGCTGGCGCTCCACCGCGCGGGAGGCGGCCAAGCAGTCCCGGCGGGCGTGGTTCCCGACCGTGACCGAGCTGGCGACGACCCCCGACGTGGCCGGCGTGCTGGTCGGCGCCGACCTGGCCGTCGTACTCCACGAGGAAGCGTCGGTCCCGCTCAGCTCCCTCACGGTGCCCCACTCAGGGCGGATCGTGGTGGTCGTCGGACCCGAGGGTGGCCTGACGGACGAGGAGGTCGCGGCGTTCGTCGAGGCGGGCGCCACATCGGTCCGGCTCGGCGCCGAGGTGCTGCGTACGTCGACGGCCGGCGTGGCCGCCGTCGCCGCCCTGCTCGTCCGCACCCCCCGCTGGTAACGCCGACCCGTCGCTTGTTGACGCCCTGAACCCGCCGACCCGTCGCTTGTTGCGGAACAAGCGACGGGTCGACGGGTCTGAGCGGTGAACAAACGACGGGTCAGCGGATGGTGATCGTCTTGGTGTCCTCGGTGGGGCCGAACCCCTCGCCGTCGGAGGGGTCGTCGGTCATCGCGACGAAGGTGTAGTCGCCGGGCGCCAGCTCGGACACGTCGACCTCGGCCTCCCACGGGTAGAGCTTGTCCATCCAGCCCTCGGCGGTGCTGAAGCCGGAGGCGACCACCGTGTCGCCCTGCCGCACCTCCCACGGCACGTTCGCCTCGAACGAGCTCGCGACGCCGGAGGCCGTGAACCTGCCCGAGACCTCGTCGCCCTCCGCGGGGCTGGTGACGTTGACCAGCGCCAGGACGGAGATCGGGTCGCCGTTGGCGAGCGGCTCGGAGGTCGGTACGCCGAGCACCTGGTCGATCGGGTTGCCGTCGAAGACGAACTGGACCGCAGCCCGGGCCTGGACCGCAGCCTGCAGCGTGTAGATCACCTGCTGCACCGACGCCTCGGCCTCGGCCTTGCTCATGCCGGCCGGCCGGTCGTGCAGGGAGTCGTCGGCCAGCACGACCTGGATCACACCGTCGGCACCGACCCCGTCGACGTGCACGCTTTCGAACGCGCCCTGCGGCCAGGCGGTCCGGTAGTCCGGATCGTCCGGGGTGGCCACGAGCTCGATCAGCGCGCTGGCAGCTGGATCGGAGCCCGAGCCGGGGTGGAACTCCCGGTAGAGCCGA
Source organism: uncultured Actinomycetota bacterium (assembly GCA_963826415.1). Lineage (GTDB taxonomy): Bacteria > Actinomycetota > Actinomycetes > Propionibacteriales > Nocardioidaceae > Nocardioides. The sequence continues at coordinate 139,027 of CAWGWW010000001.1, forward strand.
GGACCCTGCGGGGCGTCCCCGACGTAGTAGACCGCGACCGCGGGGCCGGTCCCCGGGCTGCCGTCCGTCGAAGGGGTCGCGTCGGTCTCGTCGGGCTGGCTGGGGGTGTCGCTCGGCTGCGAGGCCTTGGAGTTCGAGCCGGTCGCCGGGCCGGGTTCGTCGGCGCCGGTGAGCCCGAGGTTCCCGCCGGCCAGGGCGATCGCGGTGACCACGGCTGCGGTGGCCACGACGGCCCCGCCGACCGCGAAGAGCCAGGGACGGCCGGAGTTCCTGCGTGCGGACATGGGGGTCACTTTCGTTCGGTTGCGGATGGAGTCGAGGCGGTCGCCGGGCTCGATGTCCGACACCGAGTCGGAGATCAGCTCCGACAGGCGAGCGTCGGGGTCGTGGTCGCGGGGGTCGCTCATGACCTGTCCTCCAGGTGGTTGGCGAGCAGTGCACGCAGGGTGGCCGAGCCGCGTGAGGCATGGCTCTTCACGGAGCCTCGGCTGATCCCGAGGGCGTCGGCGATCTCGGCCTCGGACAGGTCGACGTAGTAGCGCAGGGCGAGGACCTCACGCTGGCGCTGCGGCAGCTGCCGCATCGCGTCGAGTACGGCGCCGCGGCGGTCGCCGGCCAGCAACGCCTCGTCGGCAGCCGGCGCCGGCGGGGGAGCGCTCGAGCGGGTCAGGTGCCGGAGCACCACGCCGCGATGGCGCAGCGTGGAGCGGGAGCGGTTCACGACGGTCTGGCGCAGGTAGGCGAGCGCGAGGTCGTGGTCTCGTAGCCTCGACCAGCGGGCGTGCACCGCGACGAACGCGTCCTGAACGATCTCCTCAGCTGTTCCGACGTCGTGCACGAGGAGCACGGAGAGGCGGACCAGCTGGCGCCAGTGGGCGGCGTACAGCTGCTCCAGCGCGGTGTCGGCGTCCCACCGTTGGCTTGCGGTCCCGGACATCAGAGTCGGTCCCGGTACGGGGCCGACCACCGGTGCCGCTGCATGGGTCATCACGCTAGTGGCACGCACGAGCCGGGCCCGGGGTTTACATCGGCGATCCGCTGGTTTGTCGTGGCTTCCGTGACAGCATGGCGAATGGGAGGAACCACCATGGAGCAAACAACCGCTGGGGCGTCCGAGGACTGCCTGTTCTGCAGGATCGTCGCGGGGGAGATCCCCGGTGAGGTCGTGCACGAGACCGAGCGGACCCTGGCGTTCCGCGACATCAACGCGCAGGCCCCCACACACGTCCTCGTGGTGCCCCGGGCGCACTACCCGAACGCCGCCGCTCTGGCGGCCGGTGACCCCGAGGCGTCGGCCGAGCTGATCGGCGCCGCGGCCACGGTGGCGGCGGCCGAGGGCCATGATGACTACCGCCTGGTGTTCAACACCGGAGCGGGGGTGGGTCAAACCGTGTTCCACGCGCACCTGCACCTGCTGGCCGGACGGCCGATGAGCTGGCCACCGGGATGACCGTCCGCCGGGTGGCGCTGCTCGTCCTGCTGATGTCACTGCTGGCGGCCTGCGCGGCAGGTCCCGGGGACTCGGCCGGCTCGACGCGCCCCGAGTCGGGTGGCCCCGAGTCGGCGGCCACGTCCGCCCCGGAGGACGCCGACGCCGACGCAGACGAGCACACCGACGGGCACGCGGACGACCCAGCGCAGGCACCGGCCAAGGCCCGTCCGCTGCGAGCCGGCGAACGTCGGATGACGCTGGCGATGCCCACGGCGTACCGCCCGTCGGCCCCCACCGGGGTCGGCACCGACGACTACCGCTGCTTCCTGCTCGATCCCGACCTGGGCGAGGACAGCTACCTCACCGGCACCGACGTGCGGCCGGGCAACCCCGACGTGGTGCACCACGTGATCCTGTTCCGGGTGCCGGCCGAGCAGGTCAGGGAGGCCGAACGCCGCGATGCCGCCGTCCCCGGAGAGGGCTGGACCTGCTTCGGCGGGACCGGGCTCTCGGGGGACCTGGGCAGCCTCGACGACGCACCGTGGCTCGGCGCCTGGGCTCCGGGCGGCGGCGAGTCGGTCACCCGCAAGGGCTACGGCGTCCCGCTCGACCGGGGCTCGCGGATCATCATGCAGGTCCACTACAACCTGCTGGCCGGCAGCAGCCCCGACGTCTCGGCGGCCCGGCTCCGCCTCGCCCCGGCCGCCGCCCGGCTCACCCCACTGCACACGTTCCTGATGCCCGCACCGGTTGAGCTGCCGTGCCGACCCGATCACGACGACTCCCCGCTGTGCGACCGCGCGACGGCGCTGGCGGATGTGAAGGCCCGGTTCGGTGCGGCCGGCGGGACCGCCGACCTGCTCTACTTCCTCTGCGGCGGCCGGCCGGTGGCCGGCGAGGTCACCTCGTGCACCCGCCGCGTGCAGGAGCCGCTGACTGTGCTCGGGACCGCGGGGCACATGCATCTGCTCGGTCGCTCGATCACCATCGAGACCAACCCCGACACCCCCGAGGCCAGGACCGTGCTCGACATCCCCGTCTGGGACTTCGACAACCAGGGCGCCCGCCCGGTCAGGCCGGTCCACCTCGATGCCGGCGACTCGGTGCGGGTGACGTGTCGGCACGTGCAGTGGCTGCGCGACGAGCTGCCGTCGTTCGCCGGGCAGGACGAGCGGTACGTCGTGTGGGGCGAGGGCACCACCGACGAGATGTGCCTGGGCATGCTGCAGGTCGCGGCAGGCTGATCCTCGGCGCAAAGACCAGCCGGTCAGCCGGGCAGTACGGCGAGGACCAGTCGCAGCACGTAGAAGGCCACCGGCATCCCGAAGACCACCAGCATCACCCAGGCGGTCACCCGGTGCAGGAGCTTGGTCGAGTCGAGCGACCCGGCGAAGTCCAGGAGCGCGCCGTCGGGGACGTGAGCGCTGAGCCCCATCCGGCGGGCGTCGCCGGGCAGGTGCTGTCCGGCCGCCCAGTACGGCGGGGCGTCGCCGTCCCAGTCGGTGTTGTCGTCCCAGTCGGCCCAGCCGTCATGGTCGTCCTGACCCTCGCCCCACGGGGACTCGTGCTGGCCGCTCATGCCCCCACGGTAGGCCGATGCACCGCAGCGGGCGACGACCCGCTGTGGGATGACCCCCCGCTCCCGTAGCATTGGAACGCCGACACTCCCGACCGGAAGGGCCGCCCGCAGGGGCATCCATGACTGACACGCACCGACACGACGGGAACTCCGTGCCCACCCACGAGACCCGGCACACCGTCGTGGTCCCCAACAGCATCAACATGGTCAGTCTGCTGGGACCCGGAGACGAGCACCTCACCATCATCGAGAAGGCGTTCGACGCGGACGTCCACGTCCGCGGCAACCGGATCACGCTGTACGGCGAGCCCGGCGAGGTCGCCCTCGCAGAGCGACTGCTCGATGAGCTGGTCACGATCATCAGGACCGGCCAGGGCGTCTCGCCCGAGACCGTCGAGCGGGTGCTCGCGATGCTGCGGGCCGAGACGACCGAGCGCCCGGCCGACGTGCTGAGCCTCAACATCCTGTCCAACCGCGGCCGCTCGATCCGCCCCAAGACGCTGAACCAGAAGCGCTACGTGGACTCGATCGACAAGCACACGATCACCTTCGGCATCGGCCCCGCCGGCACCGGGAAGACCTACCTGGCCATGGCCAAGGCGGTCCAGTCGCTGCAGTCGAAGAACGTCACCCGGATCATCCTCACCCGGCCCGCGGTCGAGGCGGGGGAACGGCTGGGCTACCTGCCCGGCACGCTCAGCGAGAAGATCGACCCCTACCTGCGCCCGCTGTACGACGCGCTGCACGACATGATCGACCCCGAGACGATCCCGAAGCTGCTCGCGGCCGGGACCATCGAGGTGGCGCCGCTGGCCTACATGCGCGGTCGGACGCTCAACGACGCGTTCATCATCCTCGACGAGGCCCAGAACACCTCGCCCGAGCAGATGAAGATGTTCCTGACCCGGCTCGGCTTCGGCTCCAAGATCGTGGTCACCGGCGACGTCACCCAGGTCGACCTGCCCAACGGCATGAAGTCGGGTCTCAAGGTGATCGAGGGGATCCTCGACGGCGTCGACGACATCGTCTTCAACCGGCTCACCAGCCACGACGTGGTCCGGCACAAGCTGGTCGGCAAGATCGTCGCGGCGTACGACGAGTTCGACCTGCGCGAGCCGGCGGCACCCCCGACCGGCCGCCAGGGCGGGGGACATCGATGAGCATCGAGGTGCTCAACGAGTCGGGCTTCGAGCTCGACGTGAAGCGGCTCGCGGGCCTGAGCCGCTTCGTGATGGAGCGGATGCGGGTGCACCCGCTCGCCGAGCTCTGCATCAAGGCGGTCGACGAGGACACGATCGCCCAGCTCAACGAGCAGTGGATGGAGAAGGAAGGCCCCACCGACGTGCTGGCGTTCCCGATGGACGAGCTGCGGCCGGGGCTGGTCAACGAGGAGCCCGAGGAGGGCGTCCTCGGCGACCTGGTGCTGTGCCCCGAGATCGCGGCGCAGCAGGGAGCCACCGCCGGCCACGGGACCGTCTCGGAGATCGAGCTGCTCACCGTGCACGGCATCCTGCACCTGCTCGGCTACGACCACGCCGAGCCCGACGAGCACCGCGAGATGTTCGGACTGCAGGACGAGATCCTCGCCGAGTGGCGCGCCGCTGACGAGTCAGCCAAGGAATGAGCTCCGGAGACTTCTGGCTCTACCTGCTCGCCGCCTCGTTGGTGCTGCTGGCCGGGCTGTTCTCGGCCGCAGACGCGGCCCTGGCGTCGTTCTCGCACGCCCGGGCCGAGGAGCTCCTGGCCGAGCGACGGCCCGGCTCCAAGCGGCTGCTGGCACTGCTCGACGACGCGTCGCGGCACCTGAACACCGCGCTGCTGCTCCGGCTGCTCTGCGAGATCTCCGCGATCGTGCTGGTGACCCTGCAGGTCCACGACGCCTTCAGTGGCGGCTGGTGGCCGAGCGTGCTCACCGCCGTCTTCGGGATGCTCGTGGTGTCGTTCGTGGTGATCGGGGTCGCGCCCCGGACCCTGGGCCGGCAGCACTCCGAGCGGGTCGCGCTGTTCTCCGCAGCCCCCCTGACCTTCGTGACCAAGATCCTGGGCCCGTTCCCGCGGGTCCTGATCGTGCTCGGCAACGCGATCACCCCCGGCACCGGCTTCCGCGAGGGACCGTTCTCCACGGAGACCGAGCTGCGCGAGCTGGTCGACCTGGCCGAGGCGTCCGCGGTGATCGAGTCCGGCGAGCGTCGGATGATCCACTCGGTCTTCGAGCTCGGGGACACCAGCGCACGCGAGGTGATGGTGCCGCGCAACGACGTGGTCTACATCGAGCGCTACAAGAACCTGCGCCAGACGCTCTCCCTCTTCCTGCGCAGCGGCTTCTCCCGGGTGCCGGTGATCGGTGAGAACCTCGACGACATCGTCGGCTTCGCCTATCTCAAGGACATCGTCCGGCGGGACTTCGAGGCGCCGGAGGTCGAGTTCACCGAGCGGATCGACGAGGTGATGCGCCCGGCGCACTACGTGCCCGAGTCCAAGCCGGTGGACGCCCTGCTCTCGGAGATGCAGGCCAACCGCCAGCACATCGCCGTCGTGGTCGACGAGTACGGCGGCACGGCGGGTCTGATCACGATCGAGGACGTCCTCGAGGAGATCGTCGGGGAGATCACCGACGAGTACGACGAGGACGGGATCGAGGTCGAGGTGCTGCCCTCGGGGACGGTCCGGGTCTCCTCCCGCTACCCGATCGACGACCTGGACGAGCTGTTCGGCTTCGACGTGGACGAGGACGACGTGGACAGCGTCGGCGGTCTGATGGCCAAGCACCTCGGTCGGGTCCCGATCCCGGGCTCCCACGTGGAGGCCTACGACCTGCGCTTCGAGGCCGAGGGCGCCTCGGGGCGGCGCAACAAGATCGGCACGGTGCTGATCTCCCGGGTCGGCGCCGACGACGACCAGCAGATCGCAGACCAGGACGGGGACGAACGTGACTGATCCAGACCACCCGACGACCGAGCTCTCGGCCGAGGACCGCAAGCTGGTCACGCTGGCGCGCTCGGTGCGGGCGCGTACGGGCGGTGCCGAGGGTGCGGCGATCCGGGACGCTGATGGCCGGACGTACGCCGGCGCCACGGTCGACCTGACGTCGCTTCGGCTCTCCGCACTCCAGGTCTGTCTGGGGATGGCCGTCTCCTCGGGGGTCAAGTCGCTGGAGGCCGCGGTCGTGCTGACGGCGGCCGACGAGCTCACCGCGACGGACCTGGCGGCGCTCGCGGAGGTCGGCGGGGCCGGTGTCGTGATCCACCTCGGCGACCAGCGTGGCGGCGTACGAGCCACGCTGACGAGCTGATCTCGCCCCTGCCGGAGCTCTCCCGGAGTAGTTTGGACAGGTGACTTCCGCGAGTGGGTGGCCGGAGCACGACCTTGCCGTCGACCGGCTGAGGAGATCCTGGGCCGCGATCCCGGCCGGGGACGCCGTGCGCCTGGCCAAGCAGACCTCCAACCTCTTCCGCCCGCGCGCCGTGACCGACACGCCCGGACTGGACGTGTCGGGGCTGGGCGGCGTGCTCGAGATCGACCCGCACAGCCGCACCGCGGAGGTGCAGGGCATGTGCACCTACGAGGACCTGGTCGCCGCCACGTTGGCGCACGGGCTGGTGCCGCTGGTGGTGCCCCAGCTGCGCACGATCACGCTCGGCGGCGCGGTGACCGGGCTGGGCATCGAGTCGACCAGCTTTCGGCACGGACTGCCGCACGAGTCGGTCCTCGAGATGGACGTGTTCACCGGCGCCGGTGAGGTGGTCACCACCCGTCCGGGTGACGACCTGTTCGACACGTTCCCCAACTCCTACGGCTCGCTCGGCTACGCGACCCGGTTGTGCATCGCGCTGGAGTCGGTGCCGACGTACGTCGCGCTGCGACACGTCCGCTTCGACGACGCGGCGCTCCTCGCCAAGACCGTGGCGGAGGTCGTGGAGACCGGTGAGTACGACGGAGTACGCGTCGACGGTCTGGACGGCGTCGCGTTCGCGCCGGGGGAGTACTACCTGACCTTCGCGACCTGGACCGAGCGCGCCGACCGGACCTCCGACTACACCGGTCAGCAGGTGTACTACCGCTCGATCCAGGAGCGCGAGACCGACCTGCTCACGATCGAGGACTACCTCTGGCGCTGGGACACCGACTGGTTCTGGTGCTCGGGGGCGTTCGGCCTCGACCGTCCCTGGGTCCGTCGGCTCTGGCCGCGACGCTGGCGACGCTCGGACATCTACCACCGGCTGGTCGGCCTGGACCGGCGCCTCGGTCTCGTGGACCGCCTGGACCGGCGGGCTGGTCGCCCGCAGCGCGAGCGGGTGGTCCAGGACGTCGAAGTGCCCGTCGGTCGGCTGGGGGAGTTCCTCGACTGGTTCGACGACGAGGTCGGCATGCGCCCGGTGTGGCTGTGCCCGCTCCGCTCCGGCCGGGTCTGGCCGACGTACCCGCTGCGGGCCCACGAGACCTACGTCAACGTGGGGTTCTGGGGCACCGTGCACGTGGGGGATGACGCGGCTCTGGCTCCGCGCAACCGGGCGATCGAGCAGCGGGTGCACGAGCTCGGGGGCCACAAGTCGCTCTACTCCGAGGCGTTCTACGATCGCGAGACTTTCGACGAGCTCTACGACGGCGCCAACCTGGCGGTGGTCAAGGAGCGGTACGACCCCGACGACCGACTGACGAGTCTCTACGACAAGGCGGTGAGGACCCGATGAGCATCACCATCGGCGACGCAGTCAGCTCTCTCCTCCGCGAGGGAATGCCCGTTCGCTTCACGGCGTACGACGGGAGCAGCGCCGGGCCGCCCGACGCGAGCATCGAGCTGGAGCTGACCACGCAGCGTGGCCTGGCCTATCTGCTCACGGCGCCCGGCGACCTCGGCATGGCCCGGGCCTACGTGTCCGGGGACCTGCAGATCCACGGCGTGCACCCGGGCAACCCATACGAGGCGTTGCAGCTTCTCCAGAGCAGGCTGCGCTTCCGCAAGCCCACCACCGCCGAGGCGCTGACGCTGCTGCGCGGGCTGGGGCTCGCGAACCTGAAGCCTCCGCCGCCCCCGCCCCAGGAGCACCTGCCCCGTTGGCGACGGGCCATGGAGGGGCTGCGGCACTCGATGTCGCGCGACGCCGAGGTGATCGCCCACCACTACGACGTGTCGAACCGGTTCTACGAGCTGGTGCTCGGCCCGTCGATGGCCTACACGTGTGCGGTCTACCCGACGGAGGGGGCCACCCTCGAGGAGGCGCAGGCCGAGAAGTTCGACCTGGTGGCTCGCAAGCTGGACCTCAAGCCGGGGCAGCGACTGCTGGACGTCGGCTGTGGCTGGGGCGGGATGGTGCGGCATGCGGCGCGGGAGTACGGCGTGCAGGCGGTCGGCGTGACGCTCTCCCGCGAGCAGGCCGAGTGGGCGAAGGAGGCCATCGACCGCGACCGGCTCGGCAACCTGGTCGAGGTGCGTCACTCCGACTACCGCGACGTCCTCGAGGACGGCTTCGACGCGGTCAGCTCGATCGGGCTGACCGAGCACGTCGGTGTCCGCAACTACCCGGCGTACTTCGGCTTCCTGCGGGACCGGCTGCGGCCGGAGGGCCGGTTGCTCAACCACTGCATCACCCGCTCGCACAACCGGCGGGAGGAGACCGGGGCCTTCATCGACCGCTACGTCTTCCCCGACGGGGAGCTGATCGGCTCCGGCACGATCATCAAGGAGGCGCAGGATGCCGGCCTCGAGGTGATGCACGAGGAGAACCTCCGGATGCACTACGCGCAGACGCTGGCGCACTGGTCCGACAACCTGGTCGCGCACTGGGACGAGTGCGTCGCCGAGGTCGGCGAGGGCACCGCCCGGGTCTGGGGCCTGTACATCGCGGGGTCGCGGATCGCGTTCGAGCGCAACGAGATCCAGCTGCACCAGGTGCTCGCCGTACGCCCGGGGGACGACGGCCGGAACGGCTTCCCGCTCCGCCCCACCTGGTGACAACCCGCCGACCCGTCGCTTGTTGACGTGGCAAGGGCGCCGACCCGTCGCTTGTTGACGTGGCAAGGGCGCCGACCCGTCGTTAGTTGACGTGGCAAGGGCGCCGACCCGTCGTTAGTTGACGTGGCAAGGGCGCCGACCCGTCGTTGATTGACGACGGGTCGATGACGGGGGCGTCAACAAGCGACGGGTCGACGTATCCCCAGCGTCAACAAGCGACGGGTCGGCGAATAGCCTTGGTGGGTGAGCACCAGAGCACGGCAGTACGCCGCGGACGTCCTGGCCCGGGAGCAGCTCTCGCCGCACCTGGTCCGGCTGACGCTCGGCGGGCCGGGGCTGGTGGAGTTCGAGTCGACCGGCATCCCCGACGAGTGGGTCGGTCTGGTCGTGCCGGGCCAGTTCCAGAGCCGGTACTACACGGTCCGCTCCTGGAGGCCGGGGACCGGCGGGGCGTTGCCCGAGATGGTCCTCGACGTGGTCGTGCACGAGGTCGGGCTGGTCACCGAGTGGGCCGCCGGTGACGTGGTCGGTCACACCGTCACGATCTCCGAGGCCAAGGGGTCCTTCGACATGCCGGCCGACGCGGCCTGGCTGATGCTGGTCGGCGACCTGACCGCGATGCCGGCCATGGCCCGGATCGCGCGGGAGGTGGGCGAGACCCGCGACGTGCCGATCCGGATCTGGGCCGAGGTCCCCGACGACCTCTCCGGCTACCTTCCGAGCGGCGCCGACGTGACCTGGCTCGAGCCGTCTGCCGACGGGCGCAGCCACCTCGCCGACGTGGTGGCCGCTGTCGACTGGCCCGCGGGTGAGGGATACTTCTGGATGGCGGGGGAGTCCGCCCAGATGCGGGCCATCCGCAAGCACCTGATGCGTGAGCGGCAGCTGCCGCCCACGGCGTACGACGTGATGGGCTACTGGCGCGAGGTCGCTCAGCGCCAGCCCCGCGCGGTTGACCCCGGCCCGATCTGGCGTGCGGGCAAGGCAACAGGCAAATCCGACGAGCAGATCTGGGTGGACTACGACGCCGCTCAGGAGGGACCACCATGAGCGACCGCGCCACCGACGGGGCCACCGACGGGGCCACCGACGGGTCCACCGACGGGTCCACCAGCAGGCCCACCGACGGGCCCACCAACCGGCCCGCCGGGCACCGGAGCGGCTTCGTGTCCTTCGTCGGCCGCCCCAACGCCGGCAAGTCGACGCTCACCAACGCGCTGGTCGGCACCAAGGTCGTGATCACCAGCTCCAAGCCGCAGACCACCCGCACCGTCGTACGCGGCATCGTGCACCGCCCGGACGCCCAGCTGATCCTCGTGGACACCCCGGGCCTCCACCGTCCGCGCACGCTGCTGGGCGAGCGGCTCAACGACCTGGTCAAGACGACGCTGGCCGAGGTCGACGTGGTCGCGGTCTGCTTCCCGGCCAACGAGAAGATCGGGCCCGGCGACCGGTTCATCGTCAACGAGATGTCCAAGGTCAAGCGGACGATCAAGGTGGCGATCGCCACCAAGACCGACCTCGCGACGCCGGAACAGATCGGTGAGCACCTGCTGGACATCCAGCGACTCGGCGAGGAGACCGGGACCAGCTGGGCCGAGATCATCCCGGTGTCGGCCAAGGGCGACAGCCAGGTCACGCTCCTCGAGGACCTGCTGGTCGGCCTGCTGCCGGAAGGCCCTCAGCTCTACCCGGACGGCGACCTCTCGGACGCACCCGAGGAGGCGATCGTCGCCGAGCTGATCCGCGAGGCCTCACTCGAGGGGGTGCGCGACGAGCTGCCCCACTCGATCGCCGTCGTGGTCCAGGAGATGGGCCTGCGGGAGGGTCGGTCCGCGGACCGTCCGTTGCTCGACATCCACGCCAACCTCTACGTCGAGCGCGACTCCCAGAAGGGGATCATGATCGGCCACAAGGGCGCCCGCCTGCGCGATGTCGGCAAGGCCGCCCGTCTCCAGATCGAGGCACTGCTGGGTACGCCGGTCTACCTCGACCTGCAGGTCAAGATCGCCAAGGACTGGCAGCGCGACCCGCGTCAGCTCCGCAAGCTCGGCTTCTGAGCCGACCCACGCCCTCGCTCAGAGCTCGAAGACCACGCCGGTCTGGGTCTCGCTGAGCTCCCACAGCCGCAGGGCCAGCTCGTCGTCGGTGGCGTAGCGGCTCAGGCGCGCCGGCCCGACCGGCCCGCGGGTCTCGCGCAGCCACTGCGGCCCGGTGTACGAGCCGGGCTCGGCCTCGGTCGCGGCGTACAGGGTGGGGTTGGCGCCGGCGGCGGCGGACTGGAACAGCACCGGCATGAAGTACGGCGCCGTCGCACGGATCACGCGGTTCGCGCCCATCCCGTCGGGGGAGCCCACCAGACCGGTGGCCGAGACGCCCGGGTGGGCTGCGGTCGAGGTGAGGCTGGACGCCGCCGCGGTGCTCCGCTTGTCGAGCTCCCGGGCGAAGAGCAGGTTGGCCAGCTTGGTGTTGCCGTACGCCGCCTGCGCCCGGTAGGTGGCCTCGGGGTTGCCCTCGAGGAGCCGGTCGTTCCCGGCGTGATGAGCCACCGACGACACGGTGACGACTCGGGCCGCCGGTGCCGCGAGCAGCGCCGGCAGCAGCCGACCGGTGAGGGCGAAGTGCCCGAGGTGGTTGGTGCCGTACTGGAGCTCGAAGCCGTCCTCGGTCTCGCGGTAGCGCGGCGGGGTCATCACGCCGGCGTTGTTGACGAGCAGGTCGAGCGGGCCGTCCCAGCGCTCGGCGAACGACTGGACCGACTTCTGCGAGGCGAGGTCCAGCTCCTCCACCCTGGTCGTCCCGGTCATCGACGCGGCCGCGCGGCGGCCGGAGTCGACGTTGCGACAGGCCAGCACCACCTCGGCCCCGTGCGCGGCGAGCTCGCGGGCGGTGTGCACCCCGATGCCGGAGTTGGCTCCGGTCACGACGGCGGTGCGGCCGGTGAGGTCGGGCAGGTCAGCGGGCTTCCAGCTCATGCGTCTCCTGGGTTCGGTGGGCGCCGGAGCGGTGGGGTCGGTTCAGTCGGGCGCCCAGCACAGACCGTACGTCTGCCCGGTCTTCCACTGCGCGGCGGTGGGCCATTCGTAGCCCCACTGGAAGTTGAGCGAGTCGGAGGCCCGGTCCCGAGCGGCCGCCTGGCAGGGCTCCTCGCCGGCGTCGCGGACCGTGGCGGTCCCCGGATAGCTTCCGGCGGCGAAGGACACGGTCCGGACCGCGCGCCAGCTGTGGGGCCGGGCACAGATCACGCGGCTGAACGCCGCCGTGCCCGGCTCCGCGGTGCCGCACATGCCGTACCGGTCCTGGCCGGTGGCTGACCCGAGCACCCCCTTCATCCGGCCGCTGAGATTGGCCAGCGCACCGTCACCCGCCACGGCGATGACGTCGCAGCGGAACCAGTCCGCACCGGCGCCGGACTCCTCGAGCGTGGGGGTGAACCACACGGCCCGGAGCATGCTCAGGCGACGGTCCTCCGGGGTGCCGCCGACGAACCCGGCGAAGAGCCGCGGGCAGGTCCGGGCCACGCGGGACTGCACCCGCGGGGTGTCCACGGCCTGCGACCGCCCGTCGAGGAGCTTCCGGAGCGAGCCGACCGAGTAGGTCACCGCGGTGTGCGGACGGGCGCAGGGCACCGACCTGGATGCGTTGGTCGGGGCCACAGCCGCGTCGAAGTCGAGGCGGTAGCACGCCCGCTCTTCGGGTCTCGGGGGTACGGCGATCACCGGGGTGGGGGACGGCGATGTGGCCGGGTCGGCCGTGGACGCCGAGCCCGACGGCTTCGACGAGGCGGGCGCGGGCGTGTCGGCCCCGCCGCACCCGACGAGGACCAGCACCAGCCCGGTCACCAACGCGGTCAGCAGTGGTGCCGCGAGCCGGCTCACGGGCGACCTCACTGGCTCGTCCGTGCCCAGCAGACCGAACGGCGGTTGCCCGCCTTCCACTCCGCCTCGTGGAACCACGTGTAGCCGTAGTCGTAGTTGATCGGGTACCCCAGCCAGGCCCCCACCGACTCCGAGCAGAAGTCGCGGCTGCGGACCTGCACGAGCCGGTCGCCGGGGTACAGGTCGGGCGGTTCGCCGAGCTTGATCGTGGTCACGGCCCGCCAGTCGTGCGGCTCGGTGCACGGGATCTTGACCGATCCCGACACCGACGGTCCGGAGGCGCAGACCATCCACTCGTCGGCGGTCTTGCCGCGCAGAAGGTTCTCCGCGGTCTCCGGGAGCTCGACGTACTCCTTGCTCTGGTCGCCGCCACCGACCACGTCGCAGCGGTACCAGCGGGCGCCCTCGTCCCAGGCCTTCTCGGACGGCCGGAACCATGCCCAGCTCACGACCGTGCGCATCACCAGGCTCTCGTCGGCACCCAGGAACTCCATGAAGCTGTCGGCGCAGGTCCGGTAGGCCCAGGTCCCGATCTCCGGGTCGTCGTACCCGGAGTCGGAGAGGCTGTCCGGGAGCTCGCCGACCGCGTAGGTCTCGGCCGTGTGCGGCTCGGCGCAGTCGACGGTCTGGGTGGCGTTGCTCGGGCGGGCGACGTCGGCGGCGGTGAGCACGCGACAGGAGCCGACCTCGGGCAGCTCGACGGCGTCCAGCTGGTCCGGGTCGGAGTTCTCGGGGTCGGAGCCGCAGCCGGTCAGCGCCAGGGCGGCGACCAGGAGCAGGCCGGCTCCGCGGACGTATGGGTCGAGCGGCAACGCGGACCCTCCTCGGTCGAACGACGACCGGGCGATCCTACCGTCCGGTGATTGGCGGGCTCGCGGGTTGGGTAACCCCAAGCCATGGCTACCAACTCGCGCATCGTCCAGGCTCCGCCCGAGAAGGTCTGGGACGTGCTCTGCGACGGCTGGCTCTATCCCCTGTGGGTGGTCGGGGCGTCCCGGATGCGGGAGGTCGACGAGCACTGGCCCGAGCCGGGCGCGCGGCTCCACCACTCGGTCGGCAGCTGGCCGATGCTCCTCGACGACCACACTGAGGTCATGGACTCCAACCCCGGCACGATGCTCCGGCTGAAGGCGCGAGCCTGGCCCACCGGTGAGGCGGGCGTGACCGTGCACCTGCGGCCCAGCGGCTCCGGCACCGAGGTGGTGCTGGAGGAGGACGCCGTCTCCGGTCCGGGCCGGCTGGTGCCGAAGCCGCTGCGCGACGTCGGCCTGAAGTGGCGCAACGTCGAGGCGCTGCGCCGGCTCGCCTACCTCGTCGAACGGCGTGCATGACCGCTCGCGAGTACGACGCGGTCGTCGTCGGCTCCGGCCCCAACGGGCTGGTGGCCGCGAACCGGCTTGCCGACGCAGGCTGGTCGGTGCTCGTGCTGGAGAGCCAGCCCGACGTCGGGGGAGCGGTGCGCAGCGCCCGCGACGTGCACCCGGACTACGTGCACGACACGTTCAGCGCGTTCTACCCGCTGGCGGCGGCGTCCGAGTCGATCAGGTCCTTCGGGCTGGAGGAGCACGGCCTCAGCTGGACGCACGCCCCGGCCGTGCTGGGTCATCCCACACCGGACGGCCGATGGGCGCTGCTGCACCGGGACCGGGAGGTGACCGCGCGCCTCTTCGACGAGGCCCACCCCGGGGACGGCGACGCCTGGCTGGAGCTGTGCCGGGACTGGGACCGGATCGGGGAGCACCTGCTCGGTGGGCTGCTCTCACCCTTCCCGCCCGTGCGTGCCGGCCTGGGGGTGCTCGCCCGGCTTCGCAGCGTCGGCGGCCTGTCGTTCGTGAAGACGCTGCTCACTCCGGCGCTGGACCTGGGCCGGTCCCGCTTCGGTGGGCCGGGCCCGCGGCTGCTGCTGGCCGGCAACGCCGGGCACGCCGACATCCCGCTGGACGCCCCGGGCTCGGGGCTGATGGCTCTGCTGATGTCGATGATGGGCCAGACCGTCGGCTTCCCGGCGCCGAAGGGCGGGGCCGGCGAGCTGACCCAGGCCCTGGCCCGCCGCTTCCGGACGCTCGGCGGGGAGATCCGGGTCGGTACCGAGGTGGTGCGGATCGACGTCGAGGCAGGTCGCGCCACCGGCGTACGCACCGCAGACGGTGAGCGGATCGCCGCCCGGCACGCGGTCGTGGCCGACGTGGCCGCGCCCAACCTGTACGGCGGTCTGGTGCCCACCGAGGACCTCCCCGCGCGGGTGGTGCGGGGGATGCGCCGCTTCGAGCAGGACCCCGCCACCGTCAAGGTGGACTGGGCGCTGGACGGCCCGGTGCCGTGGGCGGCGCCGCCGGCGTACGCCCCGGGCACCTTCCATGTCGCGGACTCGGTCGAGCAGATGTCCGAGTCGTTCAGCCAGATCGCTGCGCGCGCCATCCCGGCCGAGCCGTTCCTGCTGGCCGGCCAGATGACGACGACCGACCCCACCCGATCACCCGCAGGGACCGAGTCGCTCTGGGCCTACACGCACGTGCCACAGGACGCCACCCGGGACGCCGGGGACGGCGGTATCCGCGGGCGGTGGGACCACGACGACTGCGAGCGGTTCGCGGACCGGATGCAGGCGCGCCTCGAGCGGCTCGCTCCCGGGTTCGGCTCGCGGGTGGTGGCGCGGCGGATCCTCGGCCCGCACGAGCTCGAGGCGCGCAACGCCAACCTGATCGGTGGCGCGATCAACGGTGGCACTGCCCAGCTGCACCAGGAGCTGGTCTTCCGCCCGGTCCCCGGGGCCGGCCGGGCGGAGACCGGGATCGGCCACCTCTACCTCGGGTCGGCGTCGGCGCACCCGGGCGGCGGCGTGCACGGTGCCGCCGGCATGAACGCCGCGCGGGCGGCGCTGCTGCACGCGCGGCTCGGGCGGCTCAGGCCTCAGAGCAGGCGGCGGTAGCCGACGTTGGTGGCGATCACCCGGCAGCCCAGCCGCTCGTTGACCGCGATCATGTGGTGGTTGTCGGCGGCGTTCCAGGTGTCGGTGGCCAGGACCTCCGGTCGATCTTGTCCGATCCAGCGGATCATCTCGCACTTGAGCAGCAGCCCGAGCCGGTGGCCGCGGTGGGTACGCACCACGCTGGTGTCCTCCTGCATCGCGATCGCCGGTGAGAACTCGTCCACGCAGAGCATCGACATGCCCGCCCACGCGCCGCTGGGCACATGGCGGGCCAGGACGCGGTACGCCGTCTGACGGCGATCCGCCATCCCGGCGTCGACGTCGCGCACTCTCGCTGCGTCCCACACGTCGGGCTCCTGCCCCTCCGCCAGCGGGGCGTCGTTGACCGCCTCGTGCAGGGTCGCGAGGCCGGGCAGGAGCTCCTCGGGTGCGGGCCCGGCGATGCGGACCAGCTCGTACTCCGCTGCCGCAGCGGCTGCCTCGTCCCACAGTCGGTCGAAGCGGTCCGGGTCGTCGTGCAGGTCGATGCGCCGGACGGGGTTGCGCTGCTGTCCGACCGTGTCGAAGCCGTGGGCCTCGAGGAAGCCGGTGCCGTCATCTCCCGCCCAGGTGCCGGTGTAGATCCACGAACGCTCCTGCTCCCGGACCGTCTCGAGCTGCAGGTCGAGCAGGCGGCTGCCCCAGCCTGCCCGGCGGTGCTCGGGAGCCACGGTCCCACGGAAGACCGCCATGGTCAGGTTGTCCAGGAACGGCAGCTCGACGTACGCCCAGCCGACCGGGTCGTCGAGCGGCCCGGCGACCCAGAGTGCGTCCACCGGCCGGCCGTTGTTGACGTGGCGCAGCGCGCTGAGCTTCGAGGGGCCGGTGGGCGGCGGGACCACGAGTCCGGCGTGCTCGAGCGAGGCACGGTCGATCGCGGCGAGCCGGTCGGCCAGGTCGAGGTCGACGTCCAGCGGGTCGATCCGTGAGATCTGCACCGGCACAGGGTAGGCGGCTGGGCTAGTCTGGGCGCATCATGACGCGTCAGTTCCTGCTCCTTGGCTGCCGCAGCGAGGTCTGAGAGCCGGACCCCCTCGCTGCGGAGTGTGCCGCGCGACCGGCGCCCTGCCCGCCACTGACCAGCCAGCGAGGAACTCATGAGCACCCAGAAGCCCAGCGGAATGCCCTTCGGCCGCTACGCCGCCTTCCCCCCGATCGACCTTCCCGACCGCACCTGGCCGACCGCCACGATCACCCGGGCGCCGCGCTGGCTCTCGACCGACCTGCGCGACGGCAACCAGGCGCTGATCGACCCGATGAGCCCGACCCGCAAGATGCGGATGTTCGACCTGCTGGTCTCCATGGGCTACAAGGAGATCGAGGTCGGCTTCCCGTCCGCGAGCGAGACCGACTTCAGCTTCGTGCGCCAGCTGATCGAGGGCGACAAGATCCCCGACGACGTGACGATCTCGGTGCTCACCCAGGCGCGCGAGGACCTGATCGAGCGCAGCATCCAGTCGCTGGTCGGCGTACCCCGGGCCAACGTGCACCTCTACAACGCACTCGCGCCGTTGTTCCGCCGGGTGGTCTTCCACGCCGGCAAGGACGAGGTCAAGGCGATCGCCACGCGGGGCACCGAGCTGGTGATGAAGTACGGCGAGGAGTATCTCGACAAGACCGTGATCGGCTACGAGTACTCGCCGGAGATCTTCACCTCGACCGAGCTGCCGTTCTCGCTCGAGGTCTGCGAGGCGGTCTCCGACGTGTGGCAGCCCGAGGACGGTCGCGAGATCATCCTCAACCTGCCGGCCACGGTCGAGTCGGCGACGCCGAACGTGTACGCCGACCAGATCGAGTGGTTCTCGCGCCAGCTGACCCGACGCGAGAACACCGTGATCAGCCTGCACCCGCACAACGACCGGGGCACCGCCGTCGCGGCCACCGAGCTCGCGGTGATGGCCGGTGCGGACCGGGTCGAGGGCTGCCTGTTCGGACACGGGGAGCGCACCGGCAACGTCTGCCTGGTCACGCTGGGCATGAACCTCTTCAGCCAGGGCATCGACCCGATGATCGACTTCAGCGACATCGACGAGATCCGGCGCACCGTCGAGTACTGCACCCAGCTGCCGGTCCACCCGCGGCACCCCTACGCCGGCGACCTCGTCTACACGGCGTTCTCGGGCTCGCACCAGGACGCGATCAAGAAGGGCCTCGAGGACCTCGACCGGCAGGCCTCCGAGCAGGGCGTCCCGGTCGGGCAGCTGCCCTGGGCGGCGCCGTACCTGCCGATCGACCCGAAGGACGTCGGTCGCAGCTACGAGGCCGTGATCCGGGTGAACAGCCAGTCCGGCAAGGGTGGTGTGGCCTACATCCTCAAGGCCGAGCACAAGCTGGACCTGCCCCGGCGCGCGCAGATCGAGTTCAGCCGGGTGGTGCAGGAGCGGACCGACGCCGAGGGCGGCGAGATGTCGGCGGAGGCGATCTGGTCGGTCTTCGCGTCGGAGTACCTCGAGCGGACGACCCCGCTGAAGCTCGACTCGGTGCACACCTCCTCGGCAGCCGGCGAGAAGGACGCGCTCACCACGAACGTCTTCGTCGAGGGTGAGATCACCACGCTGGCCGGGACCGGCAACGGCCCGATCGCGGCGTTCGTCAACGCGATCAACGAGCTGCCCCACGGCTTCGACGTGCGGGTCCTCGACTACGCCGAGCACGCGCTGTCGTCGGGTGGCGACGCCACGGCGGCGGCGTACGTCGAGTGCGCGGTGGGCGACCAGATCCTGTGGGGAGTCGGGCTCGACCCCAACATCGTCACCGCCTCGCTCAAGGCCGTGATCAGCGCGGTGAACCGGGCCTAGGACGCCGGGGGGTCCGAGCAGTCAGCGGCGGGAACCGAGCCGGTGGTGGCAGCCGGGCGGCGCCTCGCCGTACCCGCCGAAGTGGCCGGTCTGGAAGGGCATCACGACCGGGTCGTGCTCGTGTCGGCGCGCCGAGATCCGGCCCATCACCAAGGAGAAGCCGACCAGCCCGAGGACCACCCACATCATGTCGGCCACCGTACGCCGCGGGGGGCGTTCTGTCAGCAGGTCGACAGGCAGGCGGGACCGGGTCCGGCTGGTGGGCCGGTCAGACCCGGGCGCCGACCCGCTTCAGCGGCAGCCGCACGGTGAACGTGGTGCCCTCGAGATGGGCGGACTGCACGCCGATCCGGCCGTCGTGCGCTGCAACGATCGCGGCGACGATGGACAGGCCCAGACCCGTGCCCTGGATGGCGCGGTTCTGCGCCGTGGAGGAGCGGAAGAACTTCTGGAACAGTCCGGCCTGCTCCTCCTCGGGGATGCCGATCCCGCTGTCGCTGACCACCAGCCAGGCCTCGGCTCCGTGGGGCTCGACCCGGCAGGAGATCTGGCCGCCGTCCTCGGTGAACTTCACCGCGTTGCTCACCAGGTTGATCAGCACCCGCTCCAGCTGGGAACGGTCGCCGAGCACCACCACGGGCGCCGTGTGCCCGACGAACTCGACCTTGAGGTCGCGGGCCGCGACCAGCGGACGGATCGCCTCCTCGACAGGGTCCAGGATCGAGGCGACGTCGAGGGTCTCGCGCTCCCAGTGGGTCGCGTTGGTGTCGAGCCCGCTGAGCAGCAGCAGGTCGTTGCAGATGTCGATCAGGCGGGCGCCGTTGCGCGCGATCGTGGCCAGCAGGGGCAGCTGGTCGGGGTCGGGGTCGACGATGGAGCCGTCGGCGAGCATCTCGGTGTAGCCCACGATGCTGGTGATCGGCGTACGCAGCTCGTGGCTCACGGTGGAGACGAACTCGTTCTTCGCGGCGTCGAGCTGGCGCAGCCGCTCGACGGCGGTGCGTTCCTTGTCGAGCGCGGTGACCAGCATCTCCTGGCTGTGCCGCTGCTCGGTGACATCGCGCCCGACGCAGAGGAACCCGACCTGTGCGGCGAAGGCGTCGGCCGCGACGCTCAGCGTCATCGAGATCGTGTGCTCGTCGCCGTTCTTGTCGAGCCACGTCCAGTCGCTCGGCTCGGACGCGCCGTCGGCGCCGATCTCGGCGATCAGGGCGGCGAACGCCTCGTCGGCCGTGCTGCCCTTGGTCCGGGCGATGATCTCGGCGGGCTCGAGCAGCCGCAGGAACGGTTCGCCGATCATCTCCTGTGGTTCGTAGCCCAAGAGGTTCTGGGCTCCGGAGTTGAAGACCGTGATCCGTCCCTCGGTGTCGATGCCGATCAGGGCGGTGGTGATGGCGGCCTGCAGCAGGTGGGTGACGAGTCCCGCCGTGGCCCGTTCCGCGGTGACGTCGATGCCGGTCATCACGGCGTACATCGGGAACCCGTTCTCATCGGGGACGATGTTGTTGTTCCAGACGATGCGCAGCTTGTCTCCGTGCTTGGTGACGGCGTCGGTCTCGCGCAGGGCGGGGACGCCGGACCGGTTCGGCCAGGTCATCAGTGACTCGAACCCAGCCATGTCCGCGGGGGTGATCGAGGTCTCCCAGATGGGGCGACCGAGCAGCTCGGACTCGGTGAAGCCGGTCAGCGCGGTCGTCGCCGAGTTCACCCGGACGATGGTGCCGCTGAGGTCGGTCACCAGGATCACGCAGGCGGTCGTGTCCAGCGTGGCGCTGGTGAGCTTCTCGGCCGCCTCGAGCTGGCTGCGCGCCTCGTACTCGGACGTCACGTCCTGGAGCTGCGCCGAGAACATCGGCTCCTCGTCGCCGGAGAGCATCGAGATCGCGACGTTGACCCGGGCACCGGGTTGCCCGATCAGGCCGGTCTGGCCCTTCCAGCCGTCGATGTAGCCCTGGAGCATCCGGGCCGCGACGAGGTCCAGCTGCTCCCGAGTGTCGAGCACCCGGTCGAGCGGCCGGCCGACCAGCGGGTCCCGGTCACCGCCCAGGAGGCGGACGGCGGTGTCGTTCACGTCGACGATGTGCAGGCGCAGCCCGTCACAGCGCATCAGGAGCATGCCCATCAGGGACTCGGTGAAGTTGCGGCGGAAGAGGATCTCGCTGCCGGTGACTCGGGACAGCAGTCCGCGTCGCTGGTCCACCGCGACGGCCAGGGGCAGAGCCATCACCGCGGCGCAGAGCAGGTACCCCTGGGTCAGCGCGGCCCCCGCTCGTGAGTCGAGGGCGCCCTCCTGGAAGCTGCTGGCGAACGGGCCGCTGCTCAGCGAGGTGAGGTACGTCGTGAACACGCTGAACAGCGCGAGCTGCCAGGCGACGGTGCGGACATCGAAGCGCAGGGCCGCCCACACGAGGATCGGCAGCGGCAGGAAGAGCAACGGCAGGCCCTGCTGTGGAGCGAGCACGGCGGCGGTGACCACGACCAGGAACAGCGACTGCAGGGTGAGCTCGGTGTGCCTGCGGAGCACGCCACCCTGGTGGATGGACATGGCGACGGGGACCAGCACCAGCGTGGCGGCGGCGTGCGACGCAAAGACGGACTGCCAGGTCCACAGGAAGGACCCGCCGTCGAAGCGGGCCACGACCGCCGCGGCACCGGTGGCGGCGACCAGGGCGCCGCCCAGGGCGCCCTCGACCAGCTTGATCAGGTCGTCCTGGGTGCCCAGCCGGAGCCCGTGGTCACACCCCCGACGCAGGAGCAGGCTTGCCACCACGGCCTCGGCAGCGTTCACGGCTCCGAACAAGGCGGAGATCTCCGGGCTGCGACCGCCCGAGTAGTTGGCGAAGCCACTGGAGGCGACGATCCCGAGGGCCAGCCAGGGCCACCAGCGGCGCGGGGTGAGGATCAGGAGCGCGACCGACAGGCCGGCCGCCGGCCACCAGGACGCCACCTCGCTGCCAGCCGAGGAGAACAGCACCGACCCGACGCCGGCGGCGTACACGGCCACGAGCAGGCCGGACGCGAGCAGCAGCCGGCCTCGGGTGGTGGTCATGGGGACAGTTTCAACCAGATGTGTCGGCTCCGCTGGGAAACCACGCCTATCCCGTCCCATGTCGCCGGTCAGGTCTAGCCGATCGGACGACTAGATTGGGCACATGCTGGTCTCCGAGCGTATTGGGCAGTTCTTCATCGAGAGCGGGTCCGGCCGGGACCGCCTCGAGTACACCGAGTACGGCGGCGGCGACGCCTGGGTGGTGCTGCTGCACGGTCAGCTGATGCCGCGCCGGATGCACCAACCGCTGGCGCGGATGCTCGCCGCCGAGGGGTTGCACGTGGTCACCCTCGACCTCCTCGGGCACGGCCGCTCCGACCGACCGGCGGACCCGATGGTCTACTCGATGACCTCCTGGGCGGAGCAGGTCGTCGCCCTGCTCGACCACCTCGGCGCCGCGCAGGCCGTGGTGGGCGGAACGTCGCTGGGCGCCAACGTCTCGCTCGAGACCGCGGTCCTCGCCCCCGAACGCGTGCGGGGGCTGCTGGTCGAGATGCCGGTGCTGCACAACGCGATCGAGGCCGGGATCATCGCGTTCGCGCCGTTGATGTTCGCCGCCAGGTTCCTGCCGTTCACGGTCTCGGGGGTGCGGATGCTCACCCGGCCCATCCCGCGCGGCCTGGTGCCGTTCTGGGTGGGCATCGGCCTCGACACCTGCGACCAGCGAGCCGACTCGGTGGCCGCAGTGGTCCACGGTCTCTTCTTCGGACGGGTGGCGCCCTCGTCGCGACACCGGCGGGCCATCGCCACGCCGGCGCTGGTCATCGGCCACCCGGCCGACCCGATCCATCCGGCGGCCGACGCCGCGATGCTGGCCGACGAGATGCCCAACGCGACGTTCCTGCGGGCGCGCAGCATCCTGGAGTGGCGCGTGCATCCGGACCGGCTGAACCGGGCGGCCGCCGACTTCGCGCTGTCCTGCTGGAAGACCCGTCGCGGGGCGCGCCGGGCCGGTCGGACGCGAGGCTAGGGCACCGGGGGAGAATGGCCTCGTGCCTCTCTACCGCGACGAGGCGATCGTGCTGCGCACCCACAAGCTGGGTGAGGCCGACCGCATCATCACCCTGCTGACCCGCAACCACGGGCTGGTCCGCGCGGTCGCGAAGGGCGTACGTCGTACCACCTCGCGCTTCGGCTCCCGGCTGGAGCCGTTCACCCACGTCGACCTCCAGCTCGCCGAGGGGCGCAACCTCGACATCGTCACCCAGGCCGAGACGCTGTCGCCCTTCTCGGCCGGGCTCGGCCTCGACTACGACCGCTACACGGCCGGCACCGTGATGCTCGAGACCGCCGACCGACTCGTCGCCGAGGAGAAGGAGCCGTCGGTCCAGCAGTTCCTGCTGCTCGTGGGCGGGCTGCGCGCGATGGCGGCGGGGGAGCACCGGCCGGGGCAGGTGCTGGACTCCTATCTGCTGCGCTCGCTCGCGGTGGCGGGCTACGCGCCGTCGTTCGAGCACTGCGCGCGGTGCGGGATCGAGGGGCCGCACCGCTGGTTCAACCCGTCCATGGGCGGGATGCTCTGCGTCACCTGCCGCGTCCCCGGCTCGGCCAGCCCGGCCGCCGAGACGGTGGCGGTCCTGGGCGCGTTGCTCGCGGGGGACTGGCCGGTCGTCGAGGCTGCGGACGGCCGCCACCTCAAGGAGGCCAGCACCCTGGTCTCCGCCTACCTCGCCTGGCACCTCGAGCGGGCCCTGCGCTCGATGGCCTACGTCGAGCGCTGATCGCCGACCAGGCGTGAAGTGCCTTCATCTGGTGGCCGACCCGGCGTGAAGTGCCCCCACAGGTGGCCGAGTCGGCGTGAAGTGTCCTCACCAGGTGGCCGACCCGGCGTGAAGTGCCTTCAGCCTGGTGGCCGACCCGGCGTGAAGTGCCCTCACCAGGTGGCCGACCCGGCGTGAAGTGCCCCCAGCTGGTGGCCGAGTCGGCGTGAAGTGCCTTCAGCTGGGCGATCACGCGAGCTCGACCGGGGCCGGTGTTGGTCCACACCGGGGCGTCCTGGGAGCCGCTTCCACAGGCCTGTCAGGGCAGCGGAAAGTGTCGGTGGTGACGGCTTGAATGGACCCATGACCGAGACCATCCGCGAGAGCCACACCGAGGCAGATTCCGCTGCCGCGGTGCTGGCTGCGGTCCGGTCCTCGCGCTCGGTCGCCGACGCCGAGGAAGCCCGGCTGCTGCAGCTCGCGGTGTCCTGGGTGGGCATGCACTCGGTCGACTCGATCGACCAGGCCGCCACCGTGTGGGACCGGACCTACGGCGACACCGGCATCACCGTCGCCGGGCCGGGTGCGCCGCTGGTGGCGGAGTTTCGGTGGCGCGGAGTTCGCCGCCGCCGTCGGTCTGGCGACAGAGGCCGGCAAGGCCTACCTCGGTGAGGCCGTCGAGCTGCGCTACCGACTCCCGAAGGTGTGGGCCCGGGTCACGCGCCGGGGACCTGGTGGCGTGGAAGGCACGGCGGATCGCGCGGGCCACGATCCTGCTGTCACCCGAGGCAGCCGGGTTCGTGGACCGCCACGTCGCCCCGGTCGCGCACCGGGTCCGGCTGGCCCAGCTCGACCGGTTCATCGAGGAGGCGATCGGACGGTTCATGCCCGAGGAGACCGAACGCCGCCGCAAGGCCGCCGCCGACGGCCGGTCCTTCACACATCGGCACCTCGCAGACCACCCTGCAGGGCACCGCGGACGTGTGGGGCACCCTCGACGTGGCCGACGCCCTCGACCTCGACGCCGCCGTATCGGCCGGCGCCCAGACCCTCAAGGCACTCGGCTCCACCGAGTCGCTGGACGTACGCCGGGCGCAGGCGGTCGGTGCCCTGGCCCGACGACAGCTCTCCCTCGACCTCAACGCCAACCCCGACTCCGACACCACAGACCACTCCGAGCAGGCCAGCGCCAAGCCGCGGCAGCCGCGGCAGGTGGTGCTCTACGTCCACCTCGCCGAAGCAGCCATCAGCGGCGAGTCAGGTGGGTTCGGCCGGTGCGAGAACACCCGGACACCGGTCACCGCCGAGCAGATCCGGGACTGGTGCGCCAACCCCGACGCCCAGGTCGTGGTGAAACCGGTGATCGACCTGGACGCCCACCACCACGTCGAGGCCTACGAGGTCCCCGACCGGATCACCGAGCAGTCGATGCTGGTCAACCACTCCTGTGTCTTCCCCTGGTGCACCCGATCAGCCAGAGCCTGCGACAGCGACCACATCCGACCCCACGACCGCGGCGGACCCACCTGCAGCGACAACATCGCGCCGTTGTGTCGCAAGCACCACCGGTTGAAGACCCACGGCGGGTGGACCTACACCCGGATCGAGGCCGGCACCTTCCTGTGGACCAGCCCGCACGGCTACACCTACCTCCGCGACCGGACCGGCACCCTCGACGTCAGCCGCGACCAACGCCCGGCGTCCAGTCGACCGCCCGAGCGACGACCCTGACCGCCCCCAGCCCCGCTGCCCAGCTCCAGCGGGGCTGCACCCATGCCCGCATGCGTTTCCTGCGGAGCGCACCCGGTCGGTGCCGACGATGCGTGGTCAGGCGACGTGAGACTCCAGCACTCTCGCGAACAGCGCTCTCGTCATGTCCGTGAGTGCCAGATCGGCGATCGCGCTCGGTTCAACGAAGACGATCTGCCGGCCTTCACGGCAGTCCACGTCGGTGTCGGAGAGCGGCAGGCGAGCGGTGAACAGTTCGACGTGATCCTGGCCGTGGACGGTGCAGGGAAGGACGAACGACCCCAGGCGGACGAGCTCGTCGCAGAGGATGCCGGTCTCCTCGGCCAGCTCGCGATGGGCGGCGCTGGCCGGGGCCTCATCAGGCTCGACTCCACCGCCGACGAGGCTCCACGTGTTGGGGTCGACCGGGGCATGCTCATCCCGCTCCTGAAGAAGCAGCCATCCCCGCGAGTCCACCAAGCCGACCAACGCCACGAGATCCATGTCGTCACCGTAGCCCCGGTGCTCGGCACCAGCAGGCCTGCGACGATGCCCGTATGGATGAAGACCTCGGGCCGTGGGACCCGCTGATCCCGATGGAGGTCTCGGTGCTGCTGGCGGATCTGGACACTCCGTGGTGGATCGCCGGCGGCTGGGCGATCGACCTGCATCTCGGACGCCAGACCCGCGAGCACGAGGACATCGACGTGCTGATCCTGCGAGACGACCAGGTGGCGCTCAGGGAGACGCTTGCCGGCTGGGACCTCTGGGCGGCTGACCCACCAGGCTCGTTGAGGCGGTGGGCCCGAGGCGAGGTGTTGCCCGGAGCGGTCCACGACATCTGGTGCCGGCGGAGCCCCACGTCGCCGTGGTGCCTCCAGGTCATGATCGACGACGCAGCGGACGGCGAGTGGCGCTACCGCCGCGACGCCCGGATCCACCGACCCGTCCGGGAGCTCGACGGTCCCGCGTCCGACGCCCACCGCCTGGTCCTCGCGCCGGAGGTGCAGCTCCTGCAGAAGAGCAAGAACCCCCGAGCGAAGGACGAGGCCGACTTCGTGGCCACGCACGAGCGCCTGGACACCACGCAGACCCAATGGCTGCGGACGGCGATGTCGCTCGTCTCACCGGAACATCCGTGGCTCGCCCGGCTCTGAGCGCCAACCGTGACCGCCAGGCAGCCGTCAGCCTCTAGGCTCACCTCCGTGAAGCGCCAGGTCCGCAAGCCCACCCCGCACCCGTCCGGTGCCGTGCCACCCGAGGTGCCCAAGGACCTCATCCCCCGGCATGTCGCGATCGTGATGGACGGCAACGGTCGCTGGGCCAAGGAGCGTGGACTGCCGCGCACTGCCGGCCACGAGCAGGGCGAGAGCTCGCTCTTCGACGTGGTGGAGGGGGCGATCGAGCTCGGCGTGCGAGCGATCTCGGCGTACGCGTTCTCGACCGAGAACTGGTCGCGGTCGGCCGACGAGGTCAAGTTCCTGATGGGCTTCAACCGCGACGTGATCCGCCGGCGACGAGACGAGATGCACGAGCTCGGGGTCCGGGTGCGGTGGGCGGGTCGCGCGCCACGGCTGTGGAAGTCGGTGATCCGTGAGCTCCAGGTCGCCGAGGAGCTGACCCGGGACAACGACGTCCTCACGCTGACCATGTGCGTCAACTACGGGGGTCGGGCGGAGCTGGCCGACACGGCCCGCTCGATCGCCCGCGAGGTCGCGGCCGGTCGGTTGAACCCCGAGAAGATCGACGAGAAGACCTTCGCGCGCCACCTCTACGTCCCCGAGCAGTCCGACGCCGACCTGGTCTGGCGGACGTCGGGGGAGCAACGGCTGTCGAACTTCATGCTCTGGCAGGCGGCCTACTCCGAGCTGGTCTTCACCGACGTGCTCTGGCCCGACGTGGACCGGCGACACCTTTGGGATGCGGTGGAGACCTACGCTCGAAGGGACCGGCGGTACGGCGGAGCCGAGCCGAACCGACCCGGATGAGACCGCGAAATCGCGCACCCGAAAGGTGCAATCCTCCCACCAGGGGGCCACTCGGTCTGACATCGTGACTAGGACCGTTGGTGCGGGAGAGGTCGGATGCGCGCTCACATTGATTCCGGGGAACGTCGCGGGCCCCTGCGCGCCCTGCTGATCTCCGACGATCCCGACCCTCGGCTGCTTCAAGGCGGCTTCGCGCTGCTGCTGGGCACCGCCGCAGCGCTCGCGATCATCGACGGCGCTCGGCCCGGCCAGAACTTCCTGCCGCTCGTCGGGCTGGGGCTGACCGCGATCGGCTTCCTGGCCGCGATGCTGGTGCCGTGGGAGCGGGTGCCACGCCACCTCATGGGAGTGATCCCGGTCCTGGACGTCGCCGCCCTCGGGATGGCTCGCCAGAACGACACCGGTACCAGCACCGCGCTCGTCCTCATCGTCGTGCCCGCGCTCTGGCTGGGCTGGCTGTTCGGACGCCGTGGCGCCGTGATCACCGTCGCCGCAGTTCTGTTGCTCGCGGTCACGCCGACCGTCATCAACATCGGCCTCACCGGGGAGGTCTTCACCCGCTCTCTGCTGGTGACCGTGGTCACCGGCTTCTCCGCCCTGGTCATCGCCGTCAGCAGGGAGAAGGCGCACAGCGAGATGCTCCGGGCCGCCGAACGCGGGGCCGAGCTGGCGGCGGCGGTACACACGATCGAGCGCCAACGTCGCCTGGGCGCGGCGATCCTGGAGACCGTCGACGTCGGCCTCGTGCTGCTCGACGAGAACGGCCGCTACCAGGACACGAACCGGCGCCACCAGGACTTCATCCGGCTCGCCTTCCCGGACGGGCACCACGGCGTCGCCGGACAGGTCGGCTCGGTGTTCGGCCCGGACGGGGTCACTCCGCTGACCGGACCCGACCTGCCGTCGTTGCGCGCCAGCCGGGGCGAGGAGTTCGACGACTGCCGAATCTGGGTGGGGGAGGACCCGCTGACCAGGCGCGCGCTCTCCGTCTCCGCCCGTCAGGTCCGCGGCGAGCACGGGGTCTCGACCGGTGCGGCCCTGGCCTACAAGGACGTCACCGAGTTCATGCACGTGCTGCAGGTGAAGGACGAGTTCGTCGCGTCGGTCTCCCACGAGCTGCGTACCCCGCTGACCTCGATCATGGGCTACGTGGACCTGCTGCTGGACCGCGAGGACCTGCCGGCGGAGGCCACCCACCACCTGAGCGTGATCGACCGCAACAGCGGCCGGCTGCTGCGCCTGGTCGCGGACCTGTTGCACACCGCCCAGACGGACGAGGGTCCGATGCAGGTCGTCCGGACGGCCACGGACCTGAGCGAGATCGTGCGCCAGTCGGTCAGCTCGGCCACCCCGACCGCCAGGAACGCCGGCCTGACGATGACCCTGGAGGCGCCGGACGAGCTCTGGCTCATGGTGGACGCCCAGCGGATCGCCCAGGTGGTCGACAACCTGATCTCGAACGCCGTGAAGTACACGCCGTCCGGCGGACAGGTGACGGTGGCGCTGGATGTGGACGCGGACCGCGCCGAGCTGACCGTCACCGACTCCGGCATCGGGATCCACCCCGCCGACCGGAGCCGGCTGTTCACGCGGTTCTTCCGCACCCGGGACGCCGAGGAACGCTCGATCCAGGGCGTCGGGCTCGGCCTGAGCATCATCAAGGCCATCGTGGACAGCCACGGAGGTCGGATCGAGGTCGACAGCGAGGTCGGCGCGGGCAGTGTGTTCCGGGTCCGGCTGCCGATCGAAGCGGCGCTCCTGGCCGCGGCGAGGGCCGCGGCCCAGCCGCAGCCGGAGTCGGCTCCTGAGCCGGTCCCCGCGGCGGACCAGGGCGCTCCGCTGATGCCCAGCATCCAGGAGACCTTGCGCCAGTAGTCGTCCGACCGCGCGGACTCCCGGGCTCCCGGGCTCCCCGCGGGCCCCGTGCCCACCTCACCGCGCTGCGGCGTCCCCCGCACGACGTGCGCAGGTGGGACAGGTCCCGAAGATCTCCAGCGAGTGGCTGACGTCGCGGTAGCCGTGCTCGGTCGCGATTGCCTGGGTCCAGCGCTCCACCGCCGGTCCCTCCACCTCGACGGTCGCCCCGCACTCGCGGCAGACCAGGTGGTGGTGGTGCTCGTCCGAACAGCGACGGTAGATCGCCTCGCCGTCCTCGGTGCGCAGCATGTCGACCTCACCGGCCTCGGCGAGCCGTTGCAGCGTCCGGTAGACCGTGGCCAGGCCGACCGGCTGCTTCCGGCGCCCGAGCAGGTCGTGGATCTCCTGGGCGGAGCGGAAGTCGTCGAACGAGCTCAGCGCCTCCACCACGGCGAGCCGCTGGCGGGTCGGCCGCAGCGGCGGGGTGGGCTCAGTGCTCGTCATAGTGCTTCTCGTGGGGTGCGTGCCGGTGTCCGTCGTGGACGTAGTCCACGTGGTCCCCGTGGCGTACGGCGATGTGGCCGCAGTCGGGGCCGTGCTGGTGCGGGTGCTCGTCGCTCACCAGATGGTCGTCCGGCTCGCCGCCCGGCTGGTCCTCCGGGAACGGCGCCCGCAGCTGCTGGCGGTGCCGCAGCAGCACCCCGGCCGGCCAGGTGATGATGAAGCCGGCCAGCGCGAGCAGGACGATCGTGGGCCCGGGAGCGACCCGGGCGTGGAACGACGCGATGGCCGACAGGGTGAGTCCGCCCACCGAGGCGACGGTGCCCAGCGCCATCGCGGCCACCAGCGTGGTCCGGAACGAGCGGGTCAGTTGTTGCGCGGTCGCGACCGGCACCACCATCAGCGCGGAGACCAGCAGCAGCCCGACGGTACGCATCGCGACGGTCACGCTGACCGCGGCGAGGACCGCGACCAGCACGTTGTAGAAGCGCACGTTGAGCCCGGCCACGCGGGCGAACTCCTGGTCCTGGGCCACCGCGAAGAGCTGGGGGGAGAGCCCGACGGCGACGACGATCACCACCGCGGCCAGGGCGATCGTGACCAGCACGTCGGTGGCCGAGATCGTGGTGATCGAGCCGAAGAGGTACTGCTGGAGCAGGGCGGTGCTCTGGTTCCCCAGCCCGGTGAGCAGCACACCGCCGGCGAGGCCGCCGTAGAAGAGCAGGGCCAGCGCCACGTCGCCGTTGGTGTGGCCGCGCTCGCGGATCACCTCGATCAGCACGGCGCCGAGCACCGCGACGACCACGGCGGTCCAGGTCGGTGAGGTCCCCGTGAGCAGCCCCAGGGCCACCCCGGTCACGGCGACGTGCCCGATCCCGTCGCCCATCAGCGCGAGCCGGCGTTGCACGAGGTAGGTGCCCACCGCCGGCGCCGCGAGGCCGGTGAACAGGGCAGCCAGCAGCGCGCGCTGCATGAACGGCAGGGAGAAGAGCTCGGCAACGGTCATCGCAGTCCCTCCAGGGGTGAGGCCACATGGGGGGCATGGTCGTGGTGGGACGGCTCGCCGTGGTGGTGGTGCGTGTGCGGTTCGCCGAACGCCGGGTCGTGCACCTGGTGGTCGGCGAGCGGCGCCCCGTCGTAGGCGACCCGGCCGTCGCGCATCACCACGGCCCGGTCCACGAGGTCGGCCAGCGGACCCAGCTCGTGGGCCACCAGCACGATCGTGGCGCCGCGCTGCTTGAGCTGGCGCAGGGCGTCGGCCAGCGCGAACTGGTTGGGCAGGTCGACCCCGGCTGTCGGCTCGTCCAGGAAGAACAGCTCCGGTGCCGCCGCGAGGGCGCGGGCGATCAGCACGCGCTGCTGCTGCCCGCCGGAGAGGTGGGAGACGCTGTCGCGAGCCTTGTCGGACAGGCCGACGACCGCGAGCGCCTCGGTGATCGCGGCGCGGTCGGCGCGGCCGAGCGGACGGAGCAGCCGGCGGCGCGTGAGCCGGCCCGAGGCCACCACCTCCCAGACCGAGGCGGGGACGCCGGAGGTGGCGCCGGCACGCTGCGGCACGAAGCCGATCCGCCCCCAGTCGTCGAACTCCGCGAACGGAGTGTCGAAGAGCCGCAGGGAGCCTGCGGTGAGTGGCCGCAGGCCGGTCAGCGCCCGGACCAGGGTCGACTTGCCCGAACCGTTGGCGCCCATCAGCGCGACGAACTCGCCGGCCTCGACCGTGAGGTCGATGCCGCGCAGCACCGGCCGCCCGTTGATGGCGACGGCGCCGTTGGTCAGGGTCACGGGTCTCATCGGCAGCCGTTCGCGGTCTCGAGCGCGGCCAGGTTCGCGCGCATCAGGGTGAGGTAGTCGTCGTCCGCCGACTCGCTGGACAGCCCCTCGATGGGGTCGAGCACGGCGGTGGTGATCCCCAGGTCGCCGGCGAGCGACTCGGCGAGACGCGGGCTGACCAGGCGCTCGGAGAAGACGGTGGTGACGCCGTCGGCGGTGATCAGCCTCTGCAACCGCCCGAGGTCGGCCGGGGTGGGCTCGGCGTCGGGGGAGAGGCCGGCGATGGGCTCCATCTCGAGACCGTACTTCTCGAGGTACCCGAAGGCGTCGTGCGAGACCACCACCGTGGTGCGCGCGCAGTCCGCCAGCCCTTGGGCGTAGGAGTCGTCGAGCGTCTCCAGGTCGGTCCTGAGATCGGCGGCATTGCCGGCGTAGTCAGCGGCGTGCTCGGGGTCCAGGTCGGTGAGCCGCGCGGCGACCGCGTCGCCGACCGCAGCCAACCGGACCGGGTCCTGCCAGAAGTGCGGGTCGGGGGAGCCGTCGTCGAAGCTGCGCAGGTCGGCGACGGCGGCCGCGTCGATGACCTCGCCGGTGGCGTTCTCCTCGATCGCGTCGTCGACCGCCGGTTGGAACCCCTGCTCGTGGACCAGCAGGTCCGCGTTGGCGACCAGGGCGGTCTCCTTGATGGTCAGCTCGAGGTCGTGCGGCTCCTTGCCCGGCTGGGTCAGGTCCGCGACCGTCGCGTGGTCG
Organism: uncultured Actinomycetota bacterium; assembly: GCA_963826415.1. Classification (GTDB taxonomy): domain Bacteria; phylum Actinomycetota; class Actinomycetes; order Propionibacteriales; family Nocardioidaceae; genus Nocardioides. The sequence goes on from CAWGWW010000001.1 coordinate 170,978, forward strand.
CCGGCGATCCGTTGCGCGACGAACTGCAACGGGTAGAAGGCGGCGGCCACCTGGGTGCCGGCGGTGTCGGCGCCGGACAGGGCCGCGCACCCGGAGAGCGGACCGGCGGCCAGCAGCGCACCGACGCCGACTGCCGTGGTGACGCGACGCAGGGGGGACATGAGAACGATTCTCAGCAAGGTGAGAATCATTGTCAACTCGGCGCGGTGGACTAGGTTGCACCGCATGTTGGTGGTGAGCAGGTTCCGGGTGTCGCAGGACGAGGCCGAGGAGTTCCGCGCGGGGCTGGAGCGCGCGCACGCGGCGCTCGCCGACCGTCCCGGCTACGTCTCCGGCTCGATCGGCTGCAACCTCGACGACCAGACGCTGTGGGCGCTGGTGACCACCTGGGAGAACGTCGGTGCCTACCGGCGCGCCCTCTCGTCGTACGACGTGAAGCTGCACGCGGTGCCGCTGCTCAGCCGAGCCATCGACGAGCCCAGCGCCTTCGAGGTGGTCGAGGCGGGGGCTGACCTGAATATCCAGCAGGCCCGGTCGTTAGGCTGACGTCTCCAGACCGGCAGCCAGCCGGCCGTGACCGGTCGAGAGAGTCCCGCACGACCTCGACCCCCGAAAGGCAGTTCCGTGGCCAAGCCCCCCGCAACCACCGTCGACCACGTCGTCTCGCTCTGCAAGCGGAGGGGTTTCGTCTACCCCTGCGGCGAGATCTACGGCGGGACGCGCTCGGCCTGGGACTACGGCCCGCTCGGAGTCGAGCTCAAGGACAACATCAAGCGCCAGTGGTGGAAGTCCATGGTGCAGATGCGCGAGGACATGGTCGGCCTCGACTCCAGCGTGATCCTGCCGACGAGGACCTGGGAGGCCAGCGGCCACGTCGACACCTTCTCCGACCCGCTGACCGAGTGCCAGTCGTGCCACAAGCGGTTCCGGGCCGACCACCTCCAGGAGGAGGCGGCCGAGAAGCAGGCCAAGAAGAGCGGCACCGAGGTCGACCCGGACACCGTCGACCTCGCCACGCTGGCCTGCCCCAACTGCGGCACCCGCGGGGCCTGGACCGAGCCCCGCCAGTTCTCCGGGCTGCTGAAGACCTACCTCGGCGTCACCGCCGACGAGTCCGGCCTGCACTACCTGCGTCCCGAGACCGCGCAGGGAATCTTCCTCAACTTCGCCAACGTGGTGACCAGCAGCCGGATGAAGCCGCCGTTCGGGATCGCCCAGATCGGCAAGTCCTTCCGCAACGAGATCACGCCGGGCAACTTCATCTTCCGCACCCGCGAGTTCGAGCAGATGGAGATGGAGTTCTTCGTCAAGCCCGGCGAGGACGAGGAGTGGCACCAGTACTGGATCGACGAGCGCACCAGGTGGTACGTCGAGCTCGGCATCGACGCCGACAACCTGCGCCACTTCGAGCACCCGCAGGAGAAGCTCAGCCACTACTCCAAGCGCACCGTCGACATCGAGTACCGCTTCAAGTTCGCCGGCTCCGAGTGGGGTGAGCTCGAGGGCATCGCCAACCGCACCGACTTCGACCTGAGCACGCATGCCAAGCACTCCGGCACCGACCTGAGCTACTTCGACCAGGCCAACAACGAGCGCTACACGCCGTACGTCATCGAGCCGGCGGCCGGGCTCTCCCGCAGCCTGATGACCTTCCTCGTGGACGCGTTCACCGAGGACGAGGCCCCCAACACCAAGGGCGGTGTGGACAAGCGCACGGTGCTGAAGCTCGACCCGCGCCTGGCCCCGGTCAAGGTCGCGGTGCTGCCGTTGAGCCGCAACGCCGACCTCTCGCCCAAGGCCAAGGCGCTCGCGACCGAGCTGCGTCGCAACTGGAACGTCGACTTCGACGACTCGGGCGCGATCGGCCGCCGCTACCGCCGCCAGGACGAGATCGGCACGCCGTACTGCGTGACGGTCGACTTCGACACCCTGGAGGACAACGCGGTCACCGTGCGCGAGCGCGACACCATGGAGCAGGAGCGGATCAGCCTCGACGGCATCACCCGCTACTTCGCCGAGCGTTTCGTCGGCTGCTGAGGCCGACGGCTCATGCACAATGACGCCATGTCTCCTGCTGGGTCACGTGTTGGCTCCTCTCTCGCCGTGTCCGTGACCGTGCGCCGGGTGGGACTCGGCTGCGCGGCGCTGCTGATCGCGTTGCCCGCGCTCACCGGTTGCTCCGGCGACGAGGCGCCGAGCGCCGACCCGACCTCCAGCGAGTCGACAGGGTCCACGGGGGCGACACAGTCGACCTCGCCCTCGCCGACCGAGACCGCGGCGGCGCCGTACCTCCCGGTGCCGGACGGCGTCGAGCTCACGGCCCAGGGCAGCGAGCTGGCGGTCGGTGACCACGCGGTGGTGGCCTACCGGCCGCGACAGGAGCAGGTCGCCGCGCTCGACATCCGGGTCACGAGCCTGGAGAAGACGACCTTCAAGAAGTCGTTCAAGGGCTGGAAGCTCGACGCAGCGTCCAAGAAGTCGAACCCGTACTTCGTGAAGGCGAAGCTGACCAACGTCGGGGAGACCGATCTGGGACGCCGGGCGGTGCCGCTGTACATCGTGGACGGCAACAACACCCTGGTGGAGTCCTCGCGGTTCGCCAGCACGTTCAGGCCGTGTCCCAGCGATCCGCTCCCCAAGAAGTTCCCCACGGGGGCGAAGGCGCGGGTCTGCCTGGTCTACCTGGCTCCCGACAAGGGGGACCTCACGGCGGTGAGCTTCCGCCCCACCCAGGAGTTCAACCCGATCACCTGGACCGGCGACGTCCAGAAGCTGGGCGCCGCGGACAAGTCCGGCAAGAAGAACGCGAAGAAGAACAAGAAGTCCGCGCAGGGCTGAGCGCGGAATTCACGGCTCGGCCCCTCGATGGGGAGAATGATCCCCATGCCCGCGCTGCCGACCTCGTTGACCCTCGGGTCCCTGCGCGTCGAGACGCCCGTGGTGCTCGCGCCGATGGCCGGTATCACGAACGCCGCCTACCGCCGGCTCTGCGCCGAGCAGGGCGCCGGGCTCTACGTCTGCGAGATGATCACGTCGCGCGGCCTCGTCGAGCGGGACGAGACCACCCAGAAGATGCTGGTCTTCGACGAGCTCGAGACGGTGCGCTCCGTGCAGCTCTACGGCACCGACCCCGTCTACATCGGCAAGGCGACCGAGATCCTCTGCGCGGAGTACGGCGTGGCCCACATCGACCTGAACTTCGGCTGCCCGGTCCCCAAGGTGACCCGCAAGGGCGGTGGGGGAGCGCTGCCGTGGAAGCGCGGGCTGCTCGGCGAGATCCTCGAGGCCGCCGTCGGCGCCGCGACGCCGTACGACGTGCCGGTGACGATGAAGACCCGCAAGGGCCTCGACGACGACCACCTGACCTACCTCGACGCCGGACGGCTGGCCCAGGAGGCGGGCTGTGCGGCGATCGCGCTGCACGGGCGGACCGTGGCCCAGGCCTACTCCGGTGCGGCCGACTGGGACGCGATCGGCCGGCTCGTCGAGCACGTCGACATCCCGGTGCTCGGCAACGGCGACATCTGGGAGGCGGCCGACGCGCTCCGGATGGTCGAGCAGACCGGAGCGGCCGGAGTGGTGGTCGGCCGGGGCTGCCTGGGCCGGCCCTGGCTTTTCCGTGATCTCGCGGCGGCGTTCGCCGGCGAGGAGGTCGCGACCCTCCCGACGCTGGGCGAGGTGCGTGACGTGATGCGTCGGCACGCCGAGCTGCTCTGCCAGCACATGGGGGAGCTGCGCGGCTGCAAGGAGTTCCGCAAGCACGTCTCCTGGTACCTCAAGGGATTCGCCGCCGGCGGCACGCTGCGCCGAGCGCTGGCGCTCATCGAGACGCTGGCCGAGCTCGACGTCCTGCTCGCCGAGCTGGACCCCGACGAGCCGTTCCCCGTCGGCGAGCTGGGCTCCCCGCGTGGCCGCCAGGGATCCCCGCGCAGCCGGGTGGCCCTGCCCGACGGCTGGCTCGACGACACCGACGGCAGCGGCTCACACCTGCACGAGGAGACCACCGAGACGACCGGCGGCTGACTGCTAGTCCGTCCCGGTCCAGTCGAGGAGCAGGTCGAGGAACTCCCTCGGTCGCTCCAGCGATGGCAGGTGCGCTGCACCGTCCCAGTCGACCCGGTGGACCTGCGTCGCGCCGGCCACGACGCGGGCAGCGGCGTCGTGGCACGTGTCCAGGTCGCGGCCACCGACCAGCACCAGCACCCGGGCGGCCAGCTCGGACAACCGGTCCAGGGCCGGCGGGTCGAGCTCCACCTCGGACTGGTCTCCCCACACCTGCTGGATCTCGAAGGTCCGTCGCTGCATGTCGCGAACGAGAGCCGGGACGCCAGGGTCGAGGTCGGCCTCCGTCCGTCCGGCACCGACGACCCACGTCTCGATGTTGGCCTCGACCGCGGCGTCGAGGTCATCGGCGGCCAGGGCCTCGTTCTCACGGTCGAAGAACGACCTCAGCGCCGGGGTCAGCTTCGCGAGCAGGCTGCCGCCCGGAGGGCAGAGCAGGAGGGAGCGAACCGCGGCCGGCCGGCTCAGGGCGGTCTCCACGGCCACTCCCGCCCCGAACGAGGCTCCGACCAGGTGGCAGGACTCGATCAGGAGGTGGTCGAGGGTCTCGATGACGTCGGCCACGTGGTCGACGGCCCCGTCGGGGGTGCCCTTCGAGTCCCCGAATCCGCGCAGGTCGAGCCGAACGGCGTCCCGTCGGGCCGTCAGGTCGTCCCAGAGGGGGTCCCACATCCGTCGGTCGGCGACGCCGGCATGCAGCAGCACCACCGGTGGGAGCCCGACGGGGCCGGCGCGGTCGAATCCGAGGCCGGAGGGTGTCGTCGAGGTCTGCGCCATCGTTCTCCTGTGTCGGGTGTGGCTGTCGGAGCGAGCCAACCGCGTACGGCGGCCCCGGCACAAGCGACTTTCCCCTGCCACGCCCGGGACGGGGGTGATCGGGAACACCCAGGTGGGGTGGGCGCGGGGATTGGGATCAGCGCATCGGCTGTGGTTCAGTAGGCGGTCGTTGCAGATTCGTTACCAACCTTCTGCGGCTCTCGGACATCCCCCGTCAGCAACAGCAAAGGATCAGCGCTGTGGCCATCCGCCACAAGCGGGACGCCAATGCCCGCCGTACTCCCAAGGCCGCCCTCGTGGCCGGACCCATCGCCCTCGTCGCGACGCTTTCCGTCGTCGGTGTGGGGGTCTTCTCCACGAGCCCGGAGGCTCGCGACCTGATCGCGACCTCGAGCGTCACGGCCGACATCTCCGACCGTGCCGACAACGTCATCGTCTCCCGCTCGGCGTCGCGCAAGGACCGTGCGGAGCTCCAGCGCGCGTTCGACGGCAGCATGACGCGCACCGCCACCGCGCAGGCGGTGAAGAAGGCGCACGTCCACCGCTGGGCGACCACGGACCTCAACGTCTGGCTCTCCGGCGAGAAGAAGGCGAAGAAGGTCGGTGTGGTCGAGGCCGGCAAGAAGGTCCTGATCACCGGCCGCAAGGGCGGCGGTCGCCAGGAGATCGTGCTCGGTGGCAAGGCTCGCTGGGTCACCTCCGGCTATCTCTCGGAGAGCAAGCCGGTCGCCGAGAAGGCTCCCGTGTCCGAGTCCGCGGCCAAGACGACGGCACCCGCTGCCGCTGCGACCTGCACGAACGGGTCCTCGGTCCCGAGCGGCGTGAGCCCCAACATCGTGAAGGTCCACCAGGCGGTCTGCGCGGCGTTCCCCGAGATCACCACCTACGGCACCTTCCGTGGTGACGGCGAGCACGCCCAGGGCCGCGCGGTCGACATCATGATCAGCGGCGCGCGTGGCTGGCAGGTCGCGGAGTTCGTGCGGGCGCACGCCGGCGAGCTCGGCGTCGAGTACGCGATCTTCAGCCAGAAGATCTGGTCGGTCGAGCGCGGCAGCGAAGGCTGGCGCGGCATGTCCGATCGCGGCTCGGCCACGGCCAACCACTACGACCACGTCCACGTCACGACGTACTGATCCTTCGCCCGGCCGCCGCTGACCGGATCGTCGGCGCCGGCGCCTAGAGTCGGCACCGATGAGCTCCCTTGATCTGTACGACGCCGGGGCGCGCGAGCGCCTGGTCGACGAGCCGCCGAAGCGGGTCCATGCTCCCGAGCGCACCCCCTTCGAGCGGGACCGGGCGCGGGTGGTCCACGCGGCTGCGTCGCGTCGGCTGGCCGCCAAGACCCAGGTGGTGGGACCGCAGTCCGACGACTTCGTCCGCAACCGGCTCACGCACAGCCTCGAGGTGGCGCAGGTCGCCCGCGACCTGTCCCGGGCGCTCGGCAGCCACCCGGACATCGCCGAGACCGCGGCCCTGGCGCACGACCTCGGGCACCCGCCGTTCGGGCACAACGGGGAGCGGGTGCTCGCGGAGCTGAGCCTCAGCTGCGGTGGGTTCGAGGGCAACGCCCAGACCCTGCGGCTGCTGACCCGGCTCGAGGCCAAGACCATCGACGCCGACGGCCGCTCCGTGGGCCTCAACCTCACCCGCGCCACCCTCGATGCGTGCACGAAGTACCCCTGGCTGCGCGCGGACGCCGACGTCCCCCAGGGCGTCCATGCCGACGGCACCCAGCGGGTGATCCGCAAGTTCGGTGTCTATGACGACGACGCCCCCGTCTTCGACTGGCTGCGAGCCGGCGTCGCGGGACGGCGCCAGTGCCTCGAGGCGCAGGTGATGGACCTCGCCGACGACGTGGCCTACTCCGTGCACGACATCGAGGACGGCATCGTCGCCGAGCGGATCGACCTGACCTCCCTCGACAAGGAGGCGGTCTGGGCGACCGTGCGTGGGTGGTACCGCCCGGACGCCGACGACGACACGCTCGACGACGTCCTCGAGGGGCTCCGCAGCCAGGGCAGCTGGCCGACCACGCCGTACGACGCCAGCCGGCGCAGCCTGGCCGCGCTGAAGAACCTCACCAGCGACCTGATCGGCCGATTCTGCGGCGCGGTCCAGGATGCGACGTTCGAGGCGAGCGAGGGACCGTTCGCCCGCTACGTGGCGGACCTCGTGGTCCCGGAGCGGACGCTGCTGGAGATGGCGGTGCTCAAGGGCATCGCCGCCCACTACGTGATGCAGGCGGATGACCGGGTCACCGCGATGTCGCTGCAGCGCGAGCTGATGGCCGAGCTCGTCGCCCGGCTCGCCCACCGGGGTCCCGACGCCCTGGATCGACCCTTCGCCGACGACTGGCACGCCGCCGCCGACGACCCGGCCCGGCTGCGCGTCGTGATCGACCAGGTCGCGTCGCTCACCGATGCCAGCGCGGTCGCCCTGCACAGCCGTCTCGTAGCCTCCCGGGTGTGACCGCACCCCTCGTCTGGCTCCCGTTCGACCCCGACCTGCTCGGCGACCCCCCGGACGGGCTGCGCTACGAGGTGGTCGACCCGACCGAACAGGTGCCGGCCAGTGTCGAGCAGGTCGAGTTCTACGTCCCGCCGTACGCGCTGAGCAGCTCAGTGGCCAGGATCCTTCCCCGCGCGACGAGGCTGCGGGTCGTGCAGACGCTCACGGCCGGAGTCGACAACGTCCGCGACGCGATTCCGGCTGGGGTGACCCTGTGCAGCGGGCGCGGGATCCACGACACCTCGACGGCCGAGCTGGCGCTGACGTTGGTGCTCTCGTCCCTGCGCGGCGTGCCGGGCTTCGTCCGGGCCCAGGACCGCGGCGAATGGTCGGCGGGGTGGCGCCCCGCGCTGGCCGACAAGCGGGTGCTCCTGGTCGGGTACGGCGCGATCGGGGCGGCGATCGAGGCCCGGCTGCTGCCCTTCGAGGCCGAGGTGGCCCGGGTCGCGCGCTCGGCGCGCCCCGGCGTGCACGCGATCGAGGAGCTGCCCGCGCTGCTGCCGGATGCCGACGTGGTGATCCTCGTGGTGCCGCTCACCGACGCCACCCGTGGGCTGGTCGACGCCCGGCTGCTCGGCCTGATGAAGGACGGCGCCCTGCTGGTGAACGTCGCGCGCGGCGGCGTCGTGGTCCAGCCGGACCTGGTCGCCGAGCTGGAGACCGGCCGGCTGCACGCGGCGATCGACGTGATGGACCCCGAGCCGCTGCCCGCCGACAGCCCGCTCTGGACCACGCCGAACCTGCTCATCTCGCCGCACGTGGGTGGGATGAGCAGCGCCATGTGGCCGCGCGCCCACCGCCTGGTCCGCGACCAGCTGCACCGGTTCGCGGCGGGGGAGCCGCTGGCCAACGTGCTCTCTGGGGACTACTGACCCGCGGGTCGCCCCGGACCGTAGACTCCGCCACGTGGCTGGCCGGATTCGCGATGACGACATCGCCGAAGTGCGTGAGAAGGCGCGCATCGACGACGTCGTCTCGTCGTACGTCACGCTCCGCAACGCCGGCGGCGGCTCCCAGAAGGGGCTGTGCCCGTTCCACGACGAGAAGTCGCCGTCGTTCCACGTCACCCCCTCCCGTGGCTTCTACCACTGCTTCGGCTGCCAGGCCGGCGGCGACGTCATCAACTTCCTGATGCAGATCGACGGACTCACCTTCGCAGAGGCGGTCGAGCGGCTCGCCGACAAGTACGGCGTCCAGCTCCGGCGCGAGGAGGGCGACGTTCGCGACGACCGGCCGAAGGGTCCGGCACGGCAGCGGCTGATCGAGGCCAACCGTGAGGCGCAGGAGTTCTACGCCGCCCAGCTGGCCACCCCCGACGCCGTGGCCGGTCGGCAGTTCCTCCAGGAGCGGGGCTTCGACCAGGCGGCCGCGGAGACCTTCGGCATCGGCTTCGCGCCGCGCGAGGGCGAGGCGCTGTTCAAGCATCTGCGAGCGAAGGCGTTCAGCCAGGAGGAGCTCGTCGCTGCCGGCCTGGTCGCGGTGGGGCGGTCCGCGTACGACAGGTTCCGCGGCCGGTTGCTCTGGCCGATCCGGGACGCCAGCGGCGACACCCTCGGCTTCGGGGCGCGCCGGCTCTTCGACGACGACCGCATCGATGCCAAGTACCTCAACACCTCCGAGACCGCGATCTACAAGAAGAGCCACGTGCTCTACGGCATCGACCTGGCCCGCCGGGACATCGCCCGGTCCTCCCAGGCAGTGATCGTCGAGGGCTACACCGACGTGATGGCCTGTCACCTGGCCGGCGTGGGCACCGCGGTGGCCACCTGTGGCACGGCGTTCGGCGAGGACCACTCGCGGGTGCTGCGCCGGTTCCTGCACGACCACGAGGAGTTCCGCGGCGAGGTGATCTTCACCTTCGACGGCGACGCGGCCGGCCAGAAGGCCGCGCTGCGGGCGTTCGGCGGCGACCAGAACTTCGTCTCCCAGACCTACGTCGCGGTCGAGCCCTCCGGGATGGACCCGTGCGACCTGCGGATCAAGAGCGGTGATGCGGCCGTGCGCGAGCTGGTCGCGCGCCGGGTCCCGCTCTACCGCTTCGTGCTCAGCAACATCGTCGGCAAGTACGACCTCGACCGCGCCGACGGCCGCGTCGACGCCCTGCGCGAGAGCGCCCGGCTGGTCTCGAGCATCCGCGACCGCTCCAAGGTCGACGCCTTCGCCCGGGAGATCGCCGGGATGATCGGCGTCGACATGGAGGAGGCCCGCAGCGAGGTGCGCCGGGCGGCCAACCGGCCGGCGAAGGCGCCCGCGGGCCGACCGCCCGAGCAGCGCGGCGCAACGCCGGCCCACGATCCGAGCGCCGATCCGAACGCCGGTCCGAACGCCGGGACGCCGCAGGCACAGCGTCGTCCGCTTCCCGACCTGCGCGACCCCCGGTTCGCGCTCGAGCGGGAGACGCTCAAGCTGGTCCTCCAGCACCCGATGGCGATCGGTCGGATCACCGCCGAGGTCGGGTCCAACGACTTCACCCACCCGATCTACCGGGCCGTCTGGGAGGCGGTCGCCGCCGCCGGAGGACCCGTCGCAGCCTCCGGAGACCCCACCTGGGCGAACCGGCTGCGCGCGGCCGTCACCGAACCCGTCATCTCCTCGGCGATCAGCGCGCTCGGGGTCGAGCCGATCCGGACCGCCAAGGAGCCGGACGCCGGGTACGTCGCCCAGCACGTCTTCCGGCTGCTCGAGCTGACCACCCTGCGCCGGATCGCCGAGCTCAAGTCCCGGCTCCAGCGCACCAACCCCGTCGAGCACCCCACCGACTACAACCGGATGTTCGGCGAGCTGGCTGCCCTCGAGCAGCACCGGCGTACGTTGCGCGAGCGCTCGGTGGGCACCCCGTGACGTGTCGGGCGGCGGTCCGATGAGGATCGGGCGCCTGCGGGCCGGGGACCGACCGGCCATCGACGTCGAGCCAGGCGAGAAGCTGCTCGCCTGGGCCGAGAGCAGCACCGGACCGGTCGGCGGCACCCGCGACGCGCTCTACGTCCCCGGGGCCAGGGTCTCGTGGGAGCAGGTCGAGTCGGCCGACTGGGACCTCGAGACCACCACCCTGCGGGTCAGCGAGGTCGGCAGCTGGGGGTTGGTCCGACCGGTCCACCTGCTGGTGATCGAGCACCCGGGGCGGCTGCTGGAGCTGGTCCGCGAGCGGGTCACCTCGAGCGTCGTGCTCCAGCGGCACGTGCCCGTCGACGGTGGTCGTGGCGTCCGGGTGATCGCGCGCCGGGCTCCTCGAGGGGACCGGCCGTTGGTGTGGGTCTACGAGTACGACGAGGGGATCGACCCGGAGTCGCCCGTGGTCCAGGCCGCGGCGGAGGCGGCCCTGAGCGCCGCGATGGACGAGCTCGGTCAGGCTTGAGCTGGTCGGCTCGCAGACCGCCTGAGGGGTGGGGGATCCCGATTTTTCCCCGGCTGCCTCCCTTGCTAACCTGTGCGGGCTGCACGATCCCCTGTAGCTCAATTGGCAGAGCATTCGACTGTTAATCGGAGGGTTGTTGGTTCGAGTCCAACCGGGGGAGCAGAGGCAAGAGCCCTCGATCCGCGTCTGACGCGGGTCGGGGGCTCTGCCGATTTCCGGGCCGCATTTGGCAGTTCGCCCGACCAAGCCCTTGACTGACCTCCGTGAGCGCGCCGGAGCAGATCCACGACATCGGTCGGCGCCGGGCGTGGGTGATCTGGCTGGTCGGCCTCTCGGTCTACCTGCTGGCGATCTTCCACCGCAGCTCCCTGGGCGTCGCCGGGCTGCTGGCCGCGGAACGGTTCGACATCAGCTCCACCCAGCTGTCGTTCTTCACCGTCCTGCAGCTGCTGGTCTACGCGGGCATGCAGATCCCGGTCGGGGTGATGCTGGACCGCTTCGGTCCCCGCCGGATGCTCCTGGCCGGTCTGGTGGTGATGACCGCGGGGCAGCTCGGGTTCGCGTTCGCGGCCAACTTCCCGCTCGCGGTCGCGGCGCGCGCGGTGCTCGGCGCCGGGGACGCGATGGTCTTCGTGAGCGTGATCCGGCTGGTGGCCGCCTGGTTCCTGGTCCGTCAGGCTCCGCTGCTCACCCAGATGACCGGTCAGGTGGGGCAGCTCGGTGCGATCGCGGCGGCGGCCCCGTTGTCGCTCGCGCTGCAGGAGCTCGGGTGGACCCGCTCCTTCGCCTGGGCCTCCTCCGTCGGGGTCGTGCTGATGGTGCTCGTGGCGCTCGTGGTCAAGGACTCGCCGTACCGCCGTGGCGCCGTCGTCCGGATCAAGATGCGCGCCGTCGGTCGCTCCCTGCTGACGATCTGGGGAAATCCCGGGACGCGGCTGGGCATGTGGACGCACTTCACCTCGCAGTTCTCCTCGACGGTGTTCGCGATGCTGTGGGGGTTCCCGTTCCTGGTCCGCGGTCAGGGTCTGTCGCCGACGGCGGCGAGCACGCTGCTGATGGTGATGACCGGCTGGGTGGTGGTCAGTGGGCTGGTCCTGGGCGTGCTGGTCGCGCGGCACCCCTTCTACCGCTCGTACCTCGTGATCGGCATCGTGTCCGCGATGGCGCTGTGCTGGAGCCTGGTGCTGTTCCGGTCGACCCCTGCTCCGATGTGGCTGCTGGTGGTGCTGGTCTGCGCCATCGCGACCGGTGGCCCGGCCTCGATGGTGGGCTTCGATCTCGCCCGCAGCTTCACCCCGATCGAGTCCTCGGGGCGCGCGAACGCCTTCGTCAACATCGGCGGGTTCTCCGCGTCACTGATCACGATGGCCGTGGTCGGTGTCGTGCTCGACCTCCGGGCCGGCGGGACCACGGCGTACGACCTGGGCGACTTCCGGGTGGCGATGTCGGTGCAGTACCTCTTCTGGGGGGTCGGAGTGGCGCAGATGCTGCGCTACCGGCACAAGGCCATCGCCCACCTGCGCCGGGTGCACCCGGGTGCCATCGAGTCGATGAAGAACGGCAAGCCCTTCGCGCACCCCGGCTTCGCCGACCGCGAAGGGCTCTGACTGGGTGTGTCCCGTTGGGCCGATGCGGGCATCTGCCGAGTTGAGGCTCCGTCGTCACAGCTTCACCATGGGATGCAGGCGAACCAGCGCTTCCCACGGCGAATTCACCATGGGAAGCGCCACTTCGACTGCATCCCGTGATGAAGCGACAAGAGGGACACACCCAGCGAGAGCCACCCGCCCGGCGTTCCGGTCTAGGCTGCTGCCCCCCACGACCCACGGAGGCAGCTCGTGAGCCAGATCTCGGCACGGTTCATCACGGCCATCTCGGCCCTGCTCACCGGCTACTTCCTGGTCGTCGGGAACCTGCTCGAGGACGACCGTGGGGTGTCCTTGTTGCTGAAGGTCACCGCCGGCGCACTCGGCATCGTGACCTTCTGCCTGCTCTGCCTGGTCCTCCTGCAGGCAGAGCGCGAGCGCGTGGCCGCCGAGCACCAGGTCGACCAGTCCCGGAGCGACTGGGAGGAGTAGCGGCCGGCCCCCTCAGCGGCGGCCCTGCAGCCCGCAACGGTTGGTCTCGTCGTAGGACTCCGGTGCCCGCGGGATCGTGGCATTGCGCGGCGGGCGGCGGTCACGCTCCACCCAGGCCACCATCCGGGTGAAGGCGCGGCGGGCGCACGGCAGCAACGGGCGCACCTGGTCGCCGTACTCCGCAGCGAGCCCGTCCACGTGGGTGCCGCCGGCCACCCGGTAGTAGCGGTGCAGTGACGAGCGCCCCCGACGCTCGATCATCCGGTCGTAGATGTCGGAGTCGGTGCTGATCGGCAGCAGTGCGTCGAGGGTGCCGTGCACGGTCAGCATCGGGCGCCGGATGTCCCCGGTCAGCGCCACCTTCTTCATCGCCCGGTGCGCGGTGGGCCGTTGGTCGTAGTCGTAGTCGGCGTCGCAGTTCGGCATGCCGCTCTGGCAGAACGGCGTGCCGGCCTCCTGCTCTCCGTCGTACGACGGGTCGAACTCCTCGCGGTAGAGCCGCTGGGTCAGGTCCCAGTAGACGGCGTAGTGGTAGTCCCAGCTGAACTCCGAGCCGGGCGCGAAGCCGGCGTCGATCATCGCGTCGTGCGCCGCCTCGTCGCCGGTCGCCTGGTAGCGCGGGTAGTTGCGCAGTGCCACCGGCAGGTAGCTCAGCAGGGTCGGGGGAGCGGCCCGGTAGAGCGTGCCCTCCCAGTCCACGCCGCCGTCGTAGAGCCGCGGTCGGTTCTCGAGCTGCCAGCGCACCAGGTAGCCGCCGTTGGAGATGCCGAACGCGTACGTCCGCTTGGGCTCCCGGCCGTAGCGCTGCTTCACCACGCTGCTTCGTCGCCCGGGTCAGCTGGGTGACCCGGTGGTTCCACTCCGCGACGGCGTCGCCCGGCTCGTCCCCGTCCCGGTAGAACGAGCTCCCGCTGTTGCCCTTGTCGGTCATCGCGTAGGCGTAGCCGCGGGCGAGCAACCAGTCGCTGAACAGGAAGTCCCCGGCGTACTGCGTGCGGGTCCCCGGTGCGCCACTGATCACCAGCCGGCCGTTCCACGTGTCGGGCAGCCGGATCACGAACTGGGAGTCGTGGTTCCAGCCGTGGTGGGCGTTGGTGGTGGAGGTGTCCGGGAAGTAGCCGTCGACCTGGATCCCCGGCACGCCGCTGGGGTTGGTCGTCCCGGGCGCGTGCAGGCCGGCCCAGTCGGAGGCGTCCGTGTGGCCGGTGGCGACGGTCGAGGCCGTGGTGAGGTCATCGAGGCAGTCGACCTGCTGCATCGGCGCCCGCGGGACGTCGATGCGGCCCTGACGGGCGCAGTGCCCCGTGGACGGGCCGGCCGACGTGCCGGAGGCGGGGCTGCCGGCCGGGACGGCGAAGAGCAGCGGGGTGACCAGGAGTGCGGCGAACGCGCCGAGACGTAGCGACATGACCCCACAATCGGCCCGGACGCGCGTGGTCGGCCATGTGTACCGTCGCCACAATCGCGGCGGAGCGGCTGTGCGGTGCGGCTACTCGCCCCAGCCCATCGGGATCACCTCGAACGGCGCGGCGAACGGCACCCCGAGCCGCTGGCCGGTGCCGCGGGCCATGCCCTCCAGGAACTCGCGGGGGTCGAAGTTCTCCCACCCGAGACCGTCGATGTAGGCACCGTGGGCCTCGAGCGAGGCGACGCCGGCGTCGAACGTGTCGGTGGTGTCGACGGCATGCGTGGCCTGCGGCGAGCCGAAGGCCCACACCGCGCCGACGTCACCCCAGGGCTCGAGCCCGTCGACCAGCTGCTCGGGGAAGATCCAGCGGTTGCCGGCGTCGCGCACCGCGTCCAGGACGGCCTTGCCCACGGCGATGTGGTCGGCCTGGTTCAGGTTGCTGCCGCCCCACGTGTCGCGGAAGTTGCCGGTGATCACCACGTCGGGGCGCAGGATGCGCACCACGTGGGCGATCGCGCGGCGCAACGGGACGCCGTACTCGAGGATGCCGTCCGGCAGACCCAGGAACTCGACCACCGGTACGCCGACGATGCGCGCGGACTCGACCTGCTCGGCCTCACGCACCCGGCGGCACTCGTCGGGTTCCAGCCCGTCGATGCCGGCCTCTCCACTGGTCACCATGCAGTAGGCGACCTCCTTGCCCTGGCCGGTCCAGCGGGCGACCGCGGCGGCGGCGCCGAACTCCATGTCGTCGGGATGGGCGACCACGCACAGTGCGCGAGACCAGTCCTCCGGGAGGGCTTCGAGGGGCGCGGGCGTCGGCTTGTCGGTCATCCCCCGAGCATGGCAGGCAAATCCGATTGCGGGGAGGGTCCGGGCTCGGCTTGGCTGTCGGCGTGAGTGAACCCCGACGTGAACCCCGACGTGAACCCGACGTGAACCCCGACGTGAAACCCAGCCTGGTCCGATGAGCCGGTTCCAGCCGCTCGACCCTCGTCTGCCGCCGGCGAGTGCTCGCTGGGAGAGCGCCGCCTTCGCGAGCGAGCTGACCGACTGGGTGTCCTCGGAGGCCGGTGCTCCGGCCTCGCTGGCGCCGGTCAAGATCCGCGCGTGGGCCGGGGTGTGGCGCGCCGAGACCCCGACGGGCGTCCACTTCGCCAAGCAGAACGTCGCGGCGCAGGGGTTCGAGGCCGCCCTGCTGGTCGAGCTGACCGACCTGGTGCCGGACCGCGTCGTACCCCTCACCGCCGTGGACCTCGACCGCGGGCTGCTGCTCACCCCGGACCAGGGGCCGGTCCTGGCCGCGACCGCGGGCCACGACGTGGAGGCCTGGTGCCGGGTGGTGCGCGCCGGTGCGCAGCTGCAGCGGGAGGTCGCGCCGGAGGTCGACCGGCTTGCTGCCGCCGGTGTCGTGGCCCTGGCTCCGGCCGACTCCCGGGCGTACGTGGAGCGCCGCCTCGATGACTTCGCGGCGCTCGCGGACGACGACCCACGCCGCCTGTCCGACGCCGACCTCGCCCGGGTCCGGGAGCTGCTGCCCTCGCTCGACCGCTGGGTCGACCAGGTGGGTGCACTGGGACTGCCGCTGTCGTTGTGCCACAACGACCTTCACGGCAACAACGTCTTCGAGCGCGACGGACGGTTGCGTTTCTTCGACTTCGCCGATGCGCTGCTGATGGAGCCGCTCGCGGCACTGTTGATCCCGCTCAACCTGCTCGCGCACCAGCTCGAGGCGGGTCCGGACGACCCCCGCCTGACCCGGGTTGCCGAGGCGGCGTTGGAGGTCTGGAGCGACCTGGCGCCAGTGTCAGCGCTGCGGGCGGCACTGCCTGCGGCGATCCAGCTCGCCCGGCTCGGGCGTACGGAGTCGTGGATCCGCTGCCTGACGGCGATGACCGACGTCGAGCTGGCGGAGTGGGGCGATGCCGGCTCCTACTGGCTCTCGGCGCTCCAGCTGGAGCCGCCGTACGGGCACCTCGACCGGTGATCGGCACTTTGTCGCGGTCGGTAGCGTGGCCAGCATGAGCTACCGACTGAGCCGCCTGATGTCCACCGCCACCGCCGGGTACGGGGCCTTCGCCCTGGCCAACCCGGCCCACCTCGGCAAGGCCCTGGAGGCGGACCGGAAGGACCAGGCCGGCTACGACCTGCTGGCACAGACCTATGGCGTCCGCGACCTGGCGATCAGCTCCCTGGGCATCTTCGGGCGCTCCGGTCGGACCGTGAAGGCGGCGATGCTGCTCCGCATCGCCATGGACCTCGGCGACGCTGCCGTGCTGTCGATGAAGACCGACGACGACGCGGTGCGTCAGAAGGTCCTCACCGTCACGCTCGGCTGGGCCGGGCTGAACACCTTGGCGCTGCTGATCGACTCGGTCCGCAACGACGACTGAGCCAGTTGATCGAACGCTCGATCAACCGCGCGTCGGGGTCAGCTGCCGCGCGTGCTCGTCGTCGTCCCGTCCGCCCAGACCACCAGACCGGTCCTGCCGGGGCGGGTCTCCAGCCACTCCGCTGCCTCCGGACCGAGCGCGTACGCGGCGGTCGCATCGATGTCGGCGAGCGTGAGCGAGGCCGCGACCACGGTGACCGAGGCAAGGCCGACGGGCGCCTGACCGGTCCGGCCGTCCACGAGGTGGGCGCCCCGGTGGGCGGTGCCCGAGGTGGCGACGGCGCCGGTGTGGACAGGGACGACGGCGATCAGCCGGTCGGGGTGGTGCGGGTCCTCGATCCCCACCTGCCAGGGACCGCTGTCGGCGTCGAGGGTGCGGCAGACCAGATCGCCTCCGGCGGCGAGCGAGAAGTCGGTGTCCTCGAGCAGCCGGAGCGAGTGGGCGGCGCGCTCCACCGCCCAGCCCTTGACCACGCCGCTCGGATCGAGGCGCAGCTGCCCGTCGGGGGCGGGGAGCCGGACCCGGAAGGCGCCCCCGGACTCCCGCTCCGCCCGCGCCCCGAGCGTGAGCACCTCGGCCACCTCCGGCGGGCAGTCGGCCAGGGTGATCTCCTCGCGCGCCAGCCGGGAGACGAACGAGTCGGGCCGGTAGGTGCTGAACACCCGGTCGACGTCGCGCAGCGCGGCCATCGCCTCCGCCCAGGCTGCCCGCCCGAAGCGGTCGTCCGCGTGCCGTCCGCGCAGCGCCAGGCTGATCGGCATCCCCATCACGTGGTCGACGTGCCGATGCAGCGCGGGCTCGCCGCCCCTGGTCGGCGAGACGGTCTCGGTGCTCACAGCCCCGCCTGGTCGAGCGCGCCCTGCAGGGACTCGAGGTAGCCGGCGCTGGTCACCGTCGCGCCGCTGACCATGTGGACGCCGGAGCCCTGTGCGCTCAACGTGTCCTGCACCAGGATCGGCAGGGCGTAGCCGTTGATCCGTTCGTCGGTGGAGTTCCCGGTCGGGTACTGGAGCACGGAGACGTCGGTGATCGAGCCCGACGCGAGGCCGAGCTGGACCTGCACCGGACCCCAGCGGGTGTTGACCGTCGGTCCGGTCACGGTCGTCGTGCCGCCGGACCCCGCTTGGCCGGACCCCCCTTGGCCGGAGGCGCCGTTGCCCTGGGTGGTCCCGGCCGAGGTCGGCTGGGCGGACCCGGTCACCGGAGTGACCTGGGTCGAGCTCATCGCCCCCGAGGTGGAGGTGTGGTAGCCGAACAGGAGCGTCACGACCGAGATCGTGCTGAGCAGTCCGAGGACGATGCGTTTCATGTGATCACCACTGGAAGGTCTCGATGTGGAGTTGCTCGGGCGGCAGACCGGCGGCCTGCGTGGTGCGTCGTACGCTCTCGGTCCACGCGGGCGGGCCGCACACGTAGACGTCGCGTTCGGCGAGGTCGGGCACCCAGAAGCGCAGCGCCGCCAGGTCGTCGGCCGGGCCGACACCGTCACCGAGCCAGGAGTCCGGCGCTCGCCGGGGACCGGGCAGGTAGAGCACCTCGAGCCCGCGCTCACCCCGCAGGTGCTCGAACTCCTGGTGGAACAGCGGCCGGCCGGAGTAGCGCTGCAGCAGCACCGCCTCGCCGGGGCCGTAGCTGAGCCCCTCGGCCAGCGAGCGCAGGGGAGTCACGCCTACGCCGGCACCGATCAGCGCGACCTTGCGCCGGGTGCGGGCGCGTGGGCTGAGCCGACCGTAGGGGCCCTCGACGAGCACCCGGGTCCCGACCCGCAGACCGGCGGCCTCGGCGCTGCCGTCCCCGGCCGCCTTCACGGTGATCCGCAGACTGCGTCCGTCGGGGGCGGCCGAGAGCGAGTACGGGTTCGCACGGGTCCAGCCACGCCGTCCCAGGAACCGCCAGGCGAAGAACTGGCCGGGCTCGACGGGCAACCGGTGCAGGTTGCGACCCCCGATGTGCACCGACACGACACCGTCCGCCTCGGGGACGACCGCCGTGACGTGCAGGACGTGCCTGGCGCTGCGCCACAGGGGTACGGCCACGCGCCAGACGAGCACGGCTCCGGCGGCCGCGGCCCACAGGCCCCACCAGTACACGGTGGCCGCGGTCGAGGCCAGGAACTCCTTGCCGGTCCAGAGCTGGTGGGGGAGGGCGAGCCCGACGCCGAGGTAGGCGTAGAGGTGCAGCAGGTGCCAGGACTCGTAGCGGATCCGCGCTCGCGCCGCCCGGATGCTGGTCACGACCACCATCACCAGGCACCCGGTGCCGGCCAGGGCCAGCAGCATGCCGGGGTAGTTGGTGGTCAGGTCCCAGAACGTCGCAGGGGTCCGGAGCAGGTCGCCCGCGGCGTACCCCCAGGTGATCAGGGCGACGTGGACCAGCATCAGGTTGAACGAGGTGAACCCCACCAGTCGGTGCTGCCGGGCCAGTCGGTCCTGGCCGAACGCCTTCTCGAGGAGCGGGAGCCGGGCCATGAGCAGGACCTGGATGAGCAGGAGGTCGGAGGCCAGCAACCCACTGAGCCGGCCCACGGAGGTCAGTCCGGAGCTCCAGGCGCCCAGGTCCCGGACACCACCACCGGTGGTCCACCAGTAGGTCACCAGCAGCAGGCTGAGCCAGAGCCCGGCCAGGGCCGCGAGCCGTACGCCGCCGTCGATCCGCGCCCTGATCGGGCGGCGAGGCGAGCTGAACCGGCTGGGCACCGGGCGCGAGGTGAGGAGGGTGGTCACGGGCAGGGGCTCCTTGGTCGGGTCCCCTCAGAGTGCGGCCACAGGCTGAGCAGCACGGGTGGGTGACCTGTGCGTTCCCTGTGGGTACGAGACCGCCGAGGCCGAGCCCGGCGAAACTAGACCGAGGCGAGGGTGGTCACCGACCGGTTGTCGGGGTCCCACCTCCGCAGAGCGGTGAGCGAGAGTTCTACGTCCTCATGGCCCAGCACGTCCACCGCGTGCTGCACCTGCTCCCGGGGGAGCCGACGGGCCAATGTGATGTGCGGCAACCACCCCGGATGCCGGCGCCCGTCGACCCCGTCCCGCAGGGCGAGCACCGCGCCGAGGACCCGGTCGTCGAGGTCGACCGACCGCGCCACGGTGATCTTGCGGCCGCCGAGCAGCAACAACCCCGAGATCCGGGCCCGGATCGGGAGCAGCGGTCCGATCAGCGCGGCCGCGCGTTCCTCCTGCTCGGCTCGGAGCTCCGGAGCCGACACGAGGGTCACGTGCGGCCAGTTGGTGAGCCCCTTGTGCTCGAGCTGTGAGGGGAGTCCGACATCGGCGAGCGCCCGCCAGTCCCGGCGTACGGCATCGGAGCCGTGGTCGTCGGGCAGCAGCTCCAGGGCGTGCAGCGGCATCAGCTCCGCCGCCACCGGCACGCCCGTCGTTCGCCCATGCCGAGAACCTAGCGAGGTCCCGGTCGGGCAGGGTGGTTCGAACCGTCAGACCAGCTCGGGGACGTGCAGGTGCGCGTGGGCCAGCTCGCACTCCTCCACTCGCTTCACCTCGGCCCGGGCCGCCTTGGTGGCCGCTGCGCGGATCAGGTCGGCGCCCGGGCGGCTGGCGTCGAGGCTGGCGGCACCGTCGAAGGTCACCGAGCTCACCGCCTCACCGGTGTCCCGGTTGATCATCAGACTGGCGCTGCAGAAGCCCGGCAGTGACTCGATGTGCGGCAGCGCCTGGCTCTTGAAGACCTCGATCGCCCCATCCGAGTCCGCGGGGTCGACGTGCATCCAGGTCACCCGGACCCGGGCGTCGTCGGGCGCGTGGTTGGCGCGGTGCATGACGGCGATCTCCCAGTACTGCACCTGGGCCTGGCCGCCGAGCAGCTCCGAGGCGCGCTCTCGTAGGGGGCGCACGGCGTCCTCCGAGCCTTGCATCGCTGCCTCGCTCTCCCAGGAGGACGTCACAATGCACCGTCCGCTCTGCCGGACCACGAGCATCGAGAGTCCGACGCACCCCTCCATCTGCGTGATCGCCGGAAGGACCTCGTCGTGGATGAAGCTGATGCCGAGGTCGACGGATTCGGGCTTGGTGTGGATCGTGCTGGTCCTGGCGAACACGGGCTGCTCCTCGTTCGAGGCGGTGCCCGGTGGCACCACCGGAACTCTCGACCCTCCGCCCGTGGGCGAGTGACGGCAACCCTCGACTAGACCGACCGAGAGCCGCTGTCCGGGAGCCGACCGGTTTGACCGGAGCTCAGGAGGGTAGGAGTCTCCCCGGGTCTCGCACTGCGGGACCGGTCATCGGGGGCGTCAGCACGAACGCGGAACCCGAAAGGAACCACGATGTTCAGCAGCACCCCGGAGCCCCATCCCGTCTGCACGATCTCCCGGCATCCCGAGGGCGGCTTCACACCGGTCCTCCACCTCTCCAACCGGGCGGCCCCCGAGGTCTCCCGGCACGGGATCTCGTTGCCCACCCCGGCCGACGTCAAGCGGTACGCGCGCAGCCACTACGGCGCAGTCCCCATCCGGCTGCCCGACGAATCCGGGAGGACCTCCGCGGCCTGACCCTCAGAACAGCGGGTCGGGCATGTCCGGAGCGGTCGCCAGCGGCTGGCCGGCGAGCTGCAGCATCCGCGCGATCGTGGTACCCGCGACGTCCCCCGGCAGATACTCCCCGCCCACCACCAGGTGGGTCAGGTCGCCTGCGGCCTGACCGTTGGCGAGCCGGACGGCAGACCCGGAGTCGCCGGGGCTGGCGGCACCCGCCCACGCGAAGGCGTCCCCGCCCTCACCCGGGCCGCGGTAGACCACGATCCCGGCCCGCGGCGTGCCGCCGGTGCCGATGACCAGGCCGTGGCCCGCATGCTCCACGACGTCCCCGGACTGGGGCGATCCAGCCGCGGTCGGCCCACCGAAGTAGGCCATCGACGGGTTGACGTACTGCTCCATCTCCGGACGCACGTCGATCAGCGCGAAGTCGTTGCCGATGCCCTTGTTGACGCTCTTGACCGTGGTGCCGATGTTCATCAGCACACCGGGAGCTGCGACCAGCGTGACCTCGTCGCCGACCGAGGTGCAGTGACCCGCGGTGCCGATGTAGTAGTTGCTGGCGCTACCGAAGACGAAGTTCGTGGTGCAGCCTGCCGGGGCGATGATCCACGCGCCGGGGCGGATGCCGGTGAACGCCAGCCCGCTGGTCGGGAAGTCGACGCCCTCCGGCAGCGGCACCGACTCGCCCTGCTCCGCGGCCGCCAGCACACGTCGGTGCAGCCGGGGGGTGTACCAGTCCGGCTGGGGTGCCTTCAGCTCGACGTACCTGGGCTCGTCGGACGCGGGCGTGGCATCTGGTCGGGCCGCCGCGGACGCGGCGAGCGGGACCGTGAGGGCAACGACCAGCAGGGCGGACAGGACGGGTTGGCGCACGCGCATGAGCTCTCCTCCGAGAAGCGGATCACTGACGTGGGTGCAACGACCTGCCCGCTGCCGGGTCACGGCCGGAGGCTGTCCGACCGAGGGTCGCTAGGACGCCGGCTTGATGTTGGCGTTGCGGTGGAACACGTTGCCCGGGTCGTACGCCGCCTTGATTCGCGCGAGCCGCGCGAACTTCTCCGCTCCGTACGACGCGCGTAGGCGGTCGTCCTCGAAGTCCGTCATGGAGTTGACGTAGGCCCCGCTGCCGAGCGCATGGGGGAGCAGCGCCTGCCAGGTCGAACGCACCCAGTCCCGTTCCGCCTCCAGCTGGTCGGCCTGGGGGCAGACCCCGATGATGAAGCATCCGTACCGAGGCGAACGACCCCCGCTGAACGCCGTCGCATCGTCAGCGACCCGGGAGTAGGCGCCGTCCAGCCGGTAGAAGAGCACCAATGACATCGGCGAGGTCTTGTCGGGCATGGCTGCCGTGAGCGCGGAGATCACCTCGTCCGAGAGGTCCTCGACGTAGCAGCCCTTGTCGTAGCTGTGCAGACCCCAGGCGTTGGCCTCGTCCAGCATCTGCTGCAACGCGACGTACGGCATCGGGGTCACGAAGTCGAAGAGCGGAGGCAGCCCCTCGCGGAGCCGCGCCATGGTCTGCTCGTGGCTCTTGGGGGAGCCGAACCCGGTGACGATCAGGGCGTAACCGGGTTGGAACTGGTGCTGCTCCGGGACGAAGGGCGCCGGCGGAGCGTTGAGGCAGCCCACGACGACATTGACGTCGTCGGGCAGGGTCGAGATCACCTCGCGGGCGAGCCGGAGCGCTTCGGGCCCCTGGTCGAGCGACCAGAACACCATGCCGAAGTCGATCATCGGGTCGACGTCGTGGAGGGCGAACTCGAACTCGGTGACGATACCGAAGTTCCCGCCGCCACCGCGCAGGGCCCAGAAGAGGTCGACATTCTCCTCCCGCGTGGCGCGCAGGATCTGACCGTCTGCGGTGACCACTTCCGCGGAGACGAGGTTGTCGATCGTGAGTCCGGCGCGTCGGGTCAGCCAGCCCATACCCCCACCGAGGGTGAGGCCGGCGACGCCTGTGTGGCTGACCAGTCCGGCCGGGACCGCCAGGCCGTGCTCCTGGGTGGCGGCGTCCAGGTCGCCCAGGAGCGCGCCACCGCCGACCCGCGCCCGCTTGGCGGCGGGATCCACGCTGACCCGGTTCATGGCGCTCAGGTCGATCATCATCCCGTCGTCGACGACGGAGGCGCCGGACATGCTGTGCGCGCCGGCCCGGACCGCGATCTCCAGGCCCTGCCCGGTGGCGTGGCGCACGGCCGCGCGGACGTCCTCGGTGGTGTGGCAGCGTGCGATCACTGCCGGACGGCGGTCGATGTTGGCGTTCCAGACCTTCCGACACTCGTCGTAGTCGGCGTCTCGCGGCCGGATCACCGGCCCCGTCATGCTCGCCTGCAGCCCTTCGATCCCGGCAACTGTCTCGGTCATGGTTCTCCTCAGTCAGTTCGCGGTGGCCCCGCGGCCACGGCGCCCCAAACCATTCAGGCTAGGGAGGGCGAAGGGCCGGGGCATGGCCAAATTCGGGGGTCCAGCAGAGGCCGACCTACAGTCGAGCCGTGCCCCCGACCTCAGAGCTCCCTCGATCGTCCGCCCCGACCAGCCCTCGTTCGGTCGGCTGGTGGGTCCGGGACCGGGACGGGGAGGTGGCGGTCGCCATGCGTCCCAACCCCGCCATCTGGGTGTTCCTCGTGACCCTGGTCCTCGGCTGGACGGACTGGGTGCCCGCCCTCAGCCAGACCGAGCTCACCAACATCGGTCGCGGCGCCCTGATCGTCTGGGCGCTCGACGAGCTCGTGCGAGGGGCCAGCCCGTTCCGACGTGTCCTCGGTGCGCTGGTGCTCGCCTACCAGGTCGTCATGCTGCTGAGCTGACCACGCACGGACAGCTCAGGCGTAGGGCGTGGTGCTGAGATAGCGCAGTCCCGAGTCCACGGCGATGGTCACCACGGTCGAGTGCTCGTCGAGCCGCTCGGCGACGCGCAGAGCGGCGACCACGTTGGCGCCGGTCGACGTTCCGGCGAACAGGCCTTCCTCGCGAGCGAGGCGCCGCGCCATCCGTGCGGCGTCCGCGCTGGCCACCCGGTCGATGCGGTCGACCTGCCGGGGATCCCACAGCGGCGGCAGAAAGCCGATTCCGATGCCCTCGATCCGGTGCGCCCCGGTGGGCGCCCCCGAGAGGACTGCCGACTCCTCGGGCTCGACGGCGACGACCGTGACCTCGGGGTCGTGCCGTCTCAGTACGGCGCTCGCGCCGTGGATCGAGTGCGCCGTACCGACGGTGTGGACGAAGGCGTCCACCCGTCCGCCGGACTGCTGCCAGATCTCCTCGCCCAGACCCGAATACCCGAGCATCGCGTCGTGGTTGTTGAGCTGGTCGGACCACCAGTGGCCGGGCCGCCGGCTGATCTCGTCGGCGCGCGCGATCATCCGCTGGATCAGGTCCGCCGTGATCCGACCCTCGTCGCTCGGTTCGTCGCTGATCTCCGCGCCCAGCGCGAGCATGGTGCGGCGCTTCTCGACACTGAAGGCATCCGAGAACACCACGTGGAGCCGGTGGCCGAGAGCCGCGCAGACGAAGGCCAGGGAGATGCCGGTGGTGCCGGCCGTGTACTCGACGACGGTCCCCCCGGGCTGGAGAGCTCCTCGGGCGACGGCCGCGGTGACCACCTCGACCGCCATCCGGTCCTTCATCGACCCGGTCGGGTTGGCCGACTCGAGCTTCAGCAGCAGCCGGCAGCCGGACGAGGGGACCACGCTGGTCAGCGCGACCATGGGGGTGCGGCCGACGCCGGCCAGGACCCCGGTCGCTCCGTCTCTGTCGCGCACGATCCGCAGCATCGTCCCCAGGGAAACGGCGGTCAACACCGGTGGCTGCCCGTCTGGACGGCAGGTCTTGCAAAGATCATACCTTTGAGGCACAGTAGTGCCTCGTTGTGACCCAACCCACACTGCTTTGGAGCCCCGATGGAAGCGATCGCCCCCGCCTACGGAACCGCCACGCTGCTGCTCATCGCAGCGGCGGCCGTGGCCGTCCTGCTGTTCTTGATCATCAAGGTGCGCCTGCACGCCTTTGTCGCGCTGGTGCTGGTCAGCCTGGTGACCGCCGTCGCGGCCGGGATCCCGCTGACGCTCGTGCCCACGGCGCTGTTGAGCGGGTTCGGGAGCACGCTGGCCTCGGTGGCGCTGCTCGTGGGCTTCGGCGTGATGCTCGGCCGACTGCTGGAGGTGACCGGTGGCGCCCAGGTGCTCGCCGACACGCTGATCAACCGGTTCGGTGAGAAGCGGGCGCCGCTGGCGCTCGGCATCGCCGCCCTGATCTTCGGCTTCCCGATCTTCTTCGACGCCGGCCTGGTCGTCTTCCTCCCGATCATCCTCACCGTGGCCCGGCGCTTCGGCGGCTCGGTGCTCTACTACGCGCTGCCCGCTGCCGGTGCCTTCGCGGCGATGCACGCGATCGTGCCCCCGCACCCCGGTCCGGTTGCGGCCGGCACGGTGCTCGGTGGCGACATCGGTGTGGTGCTGCTGATCGGCCTGCCCGTTGCCCTCGTCTCCTGGTACGTCGGGGTCTACCTCGTGTCCCGGTTCCTCGGCGCCCGCGTCTTCGTGCCCGTGCCCGATCTCCTCTTCGGCGAGGTGAACGGCGGGCGCGACCTCCCGGCGACCGGAGGCGGCACCGCAGTCCGCACCGGCACCGCCAGCCAGGTCGTCGCACCGGCGTTCGGCACCGTGCTCGGACTGCTGGCCATCCCGTTGGTGCTGATCGCGCTGAACACCGTGCTCACCACGCTCGTCGCGTCGCAGGTGCTGGACGAAGGCATCGGTTTCGTCGAGGTCCTCCAGCTCCTGGGGCAGACCCCGGTCGCCTTGCTCATCACCTTGCTCGTGGCGATCGGCACGCTGGGCCGCCGGGACCGCTCGCTCGCCGACACCACCGTGATCCTCGACCAGGCTCTGGCTCCGATCTGCTCGATCATCCTGATCACCGGCGCCGGAGGAATGTTCGGCGGCGTCCTGCGGGCCAGCGGCATCGGCGAGGCGCTCACGTCCTCGCTCTCCGGTCTCGGCATGCCACTGTTGCTGCAGGCCTTCCTGATCGCGACCGCACTGCGTGTGGCGCAAGGGTCCGCGACCGTGAGCCTGACGACGACCGCCGGGCTGATCGCGACCCAGGCTGCTGGGCTGGGCGACGTGCACATCGCGCTGCTGGTGATCGCGATCGCGGCGGGCGCCACCGTGCTCTCGCACGTCAACGACTCGGGTTTCTGGCTGGTCAGCCGTTTCTTCGGCATGGACGAGAAGACCACCCTGAAGACCTGGACCGTCATGGAGACCACCCTGGGCCTCAGCGCGTTCGCGTCAGCCGTGGTCCTGTGGCCGCTCGGTGGGCTGTGACGCGCAGCCCGTCACGCCGGCCCGCCCGTCGCGGTGAGGACCTCGGTGCAGATCGCGGTCATCGCAGCCCGGGCGGTCTCCGGGTCGCCGGCGAGCACGGCCTGCGCCACCTGCAGGTGGAGTGCCCGGGCCTCGGGCTTGGGATGAGCGGGCATCAGGTCGTGGTCGGTACGCCCGCGCAGCACCTCCTCGACCACGTCGCAGAGGCCCGCGAACATGACGTTGCCGGACAGCTGCAGCAGCGAGCGGTGGAAGGCGACGTCGTGCTCGAGGAACGCGCCGAGGTCGCCGGCGGACCCGGTCGTCTCCAGCTCGTGGGCGAGGCGGACCAGCTCGGCTCCGTCGGCCGGCTGGGCGTGGGTGGCGGCCAGGGCGGCGGAGGCGGGCTCGATGGCTGCTCGCAGCTGCGACAGCTCGTGCAGATGAGCCGCCCGTTCCGCACCGTCCAGCCGCCAACGGACCACCGCAGGGTCGTAGGAGTTCCACGAGGCGCTCGGCAGGATCCGGATCCCGGTACGGCGCCGGCTCTCGACCAGGTTCATCGAGACCAGCACCTGCACCACTTCCCGGGCCACGGTCCGGGAGACGCCGTACTCCGCACCCAACCAGTCGAGAGTGATCACCGTGCCTTCGGCCAGCGATCCGTCCACGATGCGCGGGCCCAGGCTGGACAGGACTCCGTCGTACACCGTCGCCATGGGGCGCAGCCTATCCAGACTGCCGGCGCACGACGTGCGGACTGTCCGTGAGCCGCCCCACGAACGTGGTGGTGATGGGGGTCTCCGGGACCGGGAAGACCTCGGTGGCCGAGCGCCTGGCCGGGGTGCTCGGGCTGACCTTCATCGAGGGTGACAGCCTGCACCCGCAGGCGAACGTGGAGAAGATGACGGCGGGTACGCCGCTGACCGACGCGGACCGCTGGCCGTGGCTGGAGACCCTCGCCACGGTGGTCTCCCAGTACCTGGCCGACGGGCAATCGACCGTGCTGACCTGCTCGGCCCTGCGCCGGTCCTACCGTGACGTCCTGCGCAGCCGGGGTCCGGCCGACGCCTGCTTCTTCGTGCACCTCGTCGCCCCGCCCGAGGTGCTCCGGCAGCGGATGGAACACCGTGACCACTTCATGCCCGCATCGCTGCTGGCCTCCCAGCTGGCGACGCTCGAGCCGCTGGGGCCCGACGAGCCAGGGGTCGAGGTCGACGTGACCGCCTCCCTGGACGTCGTGACCGAGCGGGTGGTGGCGGCTGTCCGCAGCTGGACCCCTGAGCCACCGCAGGGGGCTGACCACACTGGTGGGGCGGGCGGGACTTGAACCCGCGCGTGGACGATTATGAGTCGTCTGCTCTAACCAGCTGAGCTACCGCCCCTCGGCGGGTGAGCCTATCCAGTCAGATCGCCGATCAGTCCAGCAGGAACCCGTCGAGCGTGACCGTGTTGCCGCGGCTGCGCCGGTCGTGGCGACCGAGCACGACGACCTTGATCACGTGGGCCCCCGGCGCCAGCCCGACGTAGGTGCGCTCCACCTGCCACCTGCGCCGGCCGGAGTAGAGGTCGGCGACCTCCACCCGGCGGCCGTCGATCATGACCCGGGCCCGGCCCTGGTCCGGGCCACGACTGGTCAGCCAGGTCACCGCGGTGCCGGTGAACGAGAAGTCGGCGCGGGCGCCCCGTGCCCGCGCCGAGCGGAGGGAGCCGTCCTGCGCCTTGCGGGTGGTCGAGCCCTGCCACCGGCCGTACCCGATCGCGGACGACCGGTCGTCGACGCGATCCTCCGCGGGACCGTCCCGTGGTCCGACCACGAGCTCGTCGAGCGTGATCGCGGTGCCGCTCGAGGCGGAGGCGCGAGTGTCGGTGGGTCGCACCCGGATCCGGTGCCGCCCGCTGGACAGCCCGTCGATCGTCACCGACGTCGTGCCCGGCGCGGGGGAGTAGAGGTCGACGAGGAGTCGCGACCGGCCCGTCACGTCCACGGCTGCGACGCCCAGTCCGGGACCGGTGCGAGCGACGTAGCTGATGGCGGTGCCGGAGAACGTGTAGGAGGCTGCGGACTTCGGGTTCGAGGCCGACCGGTAGCCACCTTCGCTCGCCGCGGGATCGACCACCCCCCGCCAGCCGGAGTACCGGATGGCCCGGTCGTGGTCCTCGAAGGTGCCCTGGACCGAGACCGTGCGGGTGGCGGTCGCGGACCCGTGCGTCGAGCCGGCGTTCGTGATCTTCGCGACCACGCGGTAGTCGCCGGACCGCGAGAACGCGTAGGTGATCTCGTCCCCGGCTCCCATCGACGTCCCGAGGCGAGGGCCACCGTCGCGGAACCACCGCCACCCGACGGCGCACGGCGGCACGTCGCAGGTGCCGGTGAAGACGAAGGTCACCGCCTCGCCGGGCACCGGACCGTCGGGCGCGAACGTGAAGTCCGACGTCGGGAGCGCCCGCGCGGTGCCGACGGTGGAGACGGCCAGGGCGACGCCGAGCAGCAGCGCCAGAGCGGCGATCGTGACGGAGCGCATCGGGGCCCGGAACGCATGCATGGGTAGGCCTCCGCCTGCGGTGGATGACGTCTGGTCTCGAGCATGGGGCCGCGCGGCCGCCGGGTCATACCTCGTTTGGGGGGTGCTGGAGCCGCCCCCGGCAGCTGGATCCTGCTCGTCACCGGTGGGCCACCGACCGTGGACAAGCCGACTGTGAGCTTTGCTCCTCCCGCGGACGCCGACCGGGTCAGCCACGCGATCACCCTGCGCGTGGGCAACTGCCGGGCAGTCCACGACCAGCTGGGGCGCCGAGGTGCGGGCCTTCCTGCGAGACCCGACGGTCATCTGGTGGAGCTGTCGGAGACCTCAGGCTGACGGATCGTGCAACAGCGCCCGGACCGAGCCCGGGACGGTGATGCCGCGGCGCAGGTCGGGCGCCGGCAGCGGGTCGCCGTACGTCGTCCGCACCGGCACCACGCCGGCCCAGGCAGGCCCGGCGACGTCGTCCGCCTCGTCCTCCGGCCAGCCGTCCGAGACCTTCAACGACCACTCCGAGATCGGCATCGACAGGAGCAAGGTCGCCGCGAGCTCCCGCGGAGAGGCGGCGCGCAGCTCGGCCACCCGTCCCGGGATCAGCCGGTCGACCATCAGGTCGAGCGCGGCGGCCTTCGCCGGGCCGGTGACCTCCGAGAAGGAGCCGAACAGGACCGCCGAGCGGTAGCGGTAGGAGGACTCGAAGCCAGAGCGCGCCACCATCACGGCATCGACGACCGTGGCCGAGACACAGGCGTCCACGCCTCCCGCGAGCCGCCGCATCCAGCCGGAGCCGGTCGAGCCGTGGATCAGCAGCCGGTCCCCGTCCCGCGCGGCCACCGTGGGGACGACGACCGGTGCCCCCTCCACGACCAGGGCCACCTGGACCGTGAGGGCCTCGTCGAGCAGCCGGAACAGCGCCGGCCGATCCGAGCTGGCCTTCTCCGGCAGGCGGGTCACACGGGTGCGGGACATGGGGCGATCCTCGCAGCCGGCTGCACGGATTCCCCGGCGTGACCCTTGACACAGCTCGACTAAACCGGTTTAGTCAACCCATGGCCAGACCGACGATCAACGATGTGGCGACCGCCGCCGGCGTGTCGAAGGGTGCCGTCTCGTTTGCTCTCAACGGCCGCCCCGGCATCTCCGAGGAGACCCGCCGCCGGATCCTCGAGACCGCCGAGACGCTGGGCTGGTCGCCGAGCTCCCGTGCCCGCGCGTTGTCGGTCTCGCGGGCCCTCGCGGTCGGGCTGGTCATCGCTCGGCCCCCCGAGATCCTGCGCGCCGACGCCTTCTTCCCGTCCTTCATCGCCGGCCTGGAGACCGTGCTGTCCGCCCGTGGGCATGCGTTGCTCCTGCAGGTTGCCGAGCGGGACGACCTCGCGGCGTACCGTCGACTCGTCCAGGAGGGCCGGGTGGACGGTGTCTTCGTCACCGACCTCCAGGAGAACGACGAGCGACCCGCGCTCCTCGACGAGCTCGGACTTCCCGCCGTGCTGATCGGCCCGCACCTCGGTGAGCTGCCCAGCTCCAGCCAGTCGGCTCTCGGGGTGGACGACGCGCCGGGGATCCGGGCTGCGGTCCAGCACCTCGTCGACCTCGGGCACACCCGCATCGCACACGTCTCCGGCCCGCAACGGATGGTGCACGGGCGGTCCCGTCGCGACGCCTGGAGCCAGACCCTTCGTGACGCGGGCCTGGCCGAGGGGCCCTGCATCGAGGCCGACTTCTCCGCCGAGTCGGGAGCGCGGGCGATGGGCGAGCTGCTCGACCTGGCAAAGCGCCCCACCGCAGTCGTCTTCGCCAACGACCTGATGGCCATGGCGGGACTCTCGTTGGCCATCTCCCGCGGCGTCGCCGTGCCGCAGGACCTCTCGATCACCGGCTTCGACGACGTCGAGATCTCAGCCCACCTGCAGCCCTCGCTGACGTCGGTCCACACCGACGTCGTGGCCTGGGGGAGGGCCGCTGCCACGCGGCTCCTCCAGCTCATCGACAACAGCGCACCCGCCCCCGAAGACGCAGACCTGCCGGAGGCCCGGCTCGTCGTGCGGGCCTCGACCGGCATCGCACCGCACTGAATCCATCCCCTCTGATTGGAGCACCACATGAATCGCACCTTCCTGACCGCCTCCGTGGCCGTCCTCGCCCTCGGGGCGCTCACCGCCTGTGGTGGCGACGCAGGCTCGGGCGAGGCACAGACCGCCACCGGGCCGATCAAGGTGTGGCTCTCCAACAACCCCGAGGAGATCGCCTGGGGCGAGGCGATGGTGAAGGAGTGGAACGCCGACCACCCGGACCAGAAGGTGTCCGCCCAGGAGATCCCTGCGGGCAAGACCTCCGAGGAGGTCATCGGCGCCGCGATCACCGCCGGCAACGCCCCGTGCCTGGTGTTCAACACCAGCCCGGCCGCCGTACCGCAGTTCCAGAAGCAGGGTGGGCTCGTCGCCCTGGACGACTTCGCCGGCGCCACCGACTACATCGAGCAGCGATCGGGCGACTCGGCCGACCAGTACACGTCGCCGGACGGGAAGTTCTACCAGATC
The DNA here is from genome assembly GCA_963826415.1 of uncultured Actinomycetota bacterium. Classification (GTDB taxonomy): domain Bacteria; phylum Actinomycetota; class Actinomycetes; order Propionibacteriales; family Nocardioidaceae; genus Nocardioides. Next base: position 202,413 of record CAWGWW010000001.1, read on the forward strand.
CCGTGGAAGCAGAACCCGGTGATGATCTTCTACAACAAGGACCTGTTCGAGAAGGCCGGCCTCGACTCCGAGAACCCGCCGCTCAAGACCTATGACGAGTTCCTCGCCACCAGCAAGAAGCTTGTCAGCAGCGGGGCCGCGCAGGCCGCGATCTGGCCCGCCCCGAGCAGCGAGTTCTTCCAGTCGTGGTTCGACTTCTACCCGCTGTACGCCGCCGAGTCCGGGGGCCAGCAGATCATCGAGGACGGCCAGGCGACCTTCGACGACGAAGCCGGCCGGGACGTCTGGAACTTCTGGGCCCAGATGTACGCCGACGGGAGCTCGCTGAAGGAGAAGTACAACGGTGACGCGTTCGCGGACGGCAAGTCTGCGATGTCGGTCGTCGGCCCCTGGGCGATCGCCGCGTACGGCGAGCAGGTGAACTGGGGAGTCGTCCCGGTCCCGACGAAGGACGGGATGGACGCCGACCAGGTGTACTCGTTCTCGGACGCCAAGAACGTCTCCCTCTACTCCGCCTGCGAGAACCAGAAGACGGCGTGGGACGTGCTCGAGTTCGCGACCGGTGAGGAGCAGGACCTCCAGCTGCTCGAGATGACCGGCCAGATGCCGATCCGGAAGGATCTGGCGACCACCTACGCCGACTACTTCGCCAAGCACCCGGAGTACACCTTGTTCGCCGACCAGGCGGCGCGCACCGTCGAGGTGCCGAACGTGCCCAACTCCGTGGAGATCTGGCAGCAGATCCGCGACGAGTACGCCGCGTCGGTGATCTTCGGCAAGAGCTCGGTCGACGACGGCCTGGCCAAGGCGGCAGCCGAGGCCGACGACCTCGCCGGCCAGTCCTGACCGGGTAGCCGATGACCACCATCAGTACGACGCAACGCCGACCGGAGGGAAGGCGCCAGTGGTCCGCCGCCGTCTTCGGACGGCAGCCGCTGGGACTCCTGTTCGCCGCCCCGTACGCAGTGTTCCTGGCAGCGGTGTTCGCCTACCCGCTCGGGCTGGCGGTGTGGATCAGCTTCCACGACTACTTCTTCGCCGCACCGGGGGCAGACGTCGCGCGCCCGTTCGTGGGTCTCGACAACTACCGCGAGGTGTTGTCCGACCCGGGCGTACGACGGTCGTTCCTCAACGTCCTCGAGTTCCTCGTGATCAACGTGCCGCTGACCGTCGTGCTCTCCCTGGTGCTGGCCACCATGCTCAACGGCGCCATCCGGGGCCGGACGTTCCTGCGGGTCGCCTACTTCGTCCCCTACATCACCGCGAGCGTGTCACTGGTCGCGATCTGGCTGTTCCTGTTCAGCAGCGGCGGGATGGTCAACCAGATCCTCGGGCCCTGGGCGCCGGACCCGTCGTGGCTGGTGAACAGCGCACTGGCGATGCCGGTCATCGCCCTGTTCGTCACCTGGAAGCAGATGGGCTTCTTCATCCTGCTCTACCTGGCGGCGCTCCAGGCCGTGCCGAAGGAGCTCTACGAGTCGGCGTCGGTCGACGGCGCGAGCCGCTATCGGACCTTCCGGAACATCACGGTCCCGGGGGTCAGGTCGGCCACCACGCTGGTCGTGATCCTCGCGACCATCACGGGGGCCAACCTCTTCACCGAGCCCTATCTGCTGACCAACGGCGGCGGGCCCGACGGAGCATCCAGCTCCCCGGTGTTCCTGATGTACCAGAAGGGCATCGAGCAGGGGAACCCCGACACCGCGTCCGCCATCGGCGTCCTGCTCGTGATCGGCGTCCTGCTGGTCTCTCTGGTCAACCGACGCCTGCTCGAGAGGGACTGACATGGCACTCGACGAACTGACCGCACCCACGCAGGAGTCGGACACCCGTGGCGTCGCGGAGCGTCGGCCGCGCCGCTGGCTCAGCCCGACGCTGCTGGTCCTGGGCGCCGTGGTCTTCCTCTTCCCCTTCTACTACATGCTGGTCGGGTCGCTCCAGGCCGATCCCGACACCTCACTGCGCGGGGCGTTCCCGACCGGTGGCCTGACCTTCCACAACTACGAGCAGATCAACGAACGCGTCAACCTGTTCCGGTCGCTGGTCAACTCCGGGATCTTCACCGGCGGGGTCATCCTGGGCACCATCGTGTTCGGGGTGCTGGCCGGCTACGCCCTGGCCCGGCTGCACTTCCGGGGCCAGGGCACGTTGTTCGCGGTGATGCTCCTCGTGCAGATCATCCCGTTCCAGCTGCTGATCATCCCGATCTACGTGATGGTCGTGCGGTACTACGGGCTGGCCGACTCCTACGCAGGGATGATCCTGCCGTTCGCGATCAACTCGACGGCCGTGTTCATCTTCCGGCAGTTCTTCCTGCAGCTGCCCGAGGACCTGTTCTCGGCGGCCCGGCTCGACGGGGCGAGCGAGCTGCGGATCCTGTGGTCGATCGCGCTGCCGCTGGTCCGCCCGGCGGTGATCACGGCAACGCTGCTCACGTTCATCGGGCCGTGGAACGAGTTCCTGTGGCCGTTCCTGGTCACCAAGGAGGCCGACCTGCAACCGCTGGCCGTGTCCCTGGCCAACTACATCAGCAACGTCGCCGGGCGCGCGTCGAACCCGTACGGCGCGATCCTCGCCGGCGCGGTCGTGCTCGCCACTCCGGCGGTCCTGCTGTTCGCCACCTTCCAGAAGCACTTCACCTCGTCCGACCTGGGCTCCGGGGTCAAGGGATGACCCACCACCACAGCCCCCTCCACCAACTCTCGGGAGAAAACTGATGAGACGCCTCCACCTCACGCTCGCGGTCTCGGGGACAGCACTCGCGGTCCTCGTCGCGACTCCGGGCTCCACGGTCACGGCCGCGGCCGCACCGACCCCGGCAGCGTCCGCGGCGGCTCCTGCCCGCCCGGTCCCGCTGACCAACCTCGACCACCTGGACTTCCTCGGCGACACCGTCTCGCCGCCCGACCAGGCCCGGCACTCGACGTACCGCCTGGCCAAGGAGCCGGAGATCGGGATGCTGTGGACCTACGCGGAGCACGAGGACGACGGAAGCTTCCGTCGTGTCGGGGGAGGGACCTACGACCCCGCCACCGACACCTACGGGCAGGGCGCCTTCAACGCCGACGACGTGGCCCGCGCGGCCGTGGTCTACCTGCGGCACTGGAAGCAGACCGGCGCCACGTCGAGCCGCCGGGCGGCCTACGAGATGCTCCGCGGCCTGACCTACCTGCAGACCGTCTCCGGCCCGAACGCCGGCAACGTCGTGCTGTGGATGCAGCCCGACGGCACCCTGCACCCGAGCGCGGAGCCGCGAGAGGAGCCCGACCCGTCCGACAGCGAGGCCTCCTACTGGCTGGCGCGCACCGTGTGGGCGCTCGGTGAGGCCTACCCGCTGTTCCAGGAGCAGGACCCCGGCTTCGCCCGGTTCCTGAAGCGTCGACTCGACCTGGGCGTCGCGGCGCTCGACCGGCAGGTGCTCACCCAGTACGGCGAGCACCTCGACATCGACGGCGAGCAGACCCCCGCCTGGCTGATCGTGAACGGCGCCGACGCCACCGCCGAGGCGGTGCTGGGGCTCGCGTCGTACGTCCGGGCCGGCGGCACGCCGCAGGCGCGCAGGGCACTCTCCCGACTGAGTGAAGGCATCGCGGCGGTGGCCGGAGGCAACGCTCAGCGGTGGCCGTTCGGCGCGGTGCGGCCGTGGGCGCTGTCCCGCTCGGTCTGGCACGCCTGGGCCTCCCAGATGCCGGCCGCGCTGACCCGCGCCGCCGTCGCGTTGGGCGACCGGCGGCTCGCCCGGGTGGCGGACCGGGACTCGTTCACCTTCGACCCGTGGCTGCTGACCTCCGGTGGCCCGGACAACGGTCGGATGCCCACACGCAACGACGCCACCCAGATCGCGTACGGCGTCGACTCCCGCGTCCAGTCGCTCCTGGCGGGGGGCTCACCGGCCGGCCAGCAGCTGGCCGGGATCACGGCAGCGTGGTTCTTCGGCGCCAACGCCGCCCAGCGACCGACGTACGACCCGGCCACCGGCGTCACCATCGACGGCGTCGCCGGCGACGGCACCGTGAACGAGAACTCGGGGGCGGAGTCCACGATCCACGGGCTCCTCACGATGATCGCCCTCGATGCCCACCCCACGGTGGCCCGCATCGCGCGGACCGCCACGATCGGTGAGCGTGTCGGCCCCGAGACGATCGAGGCCGAGGACGCTGCCCTCTCGGGTGCTGCCGTCCCGACGCACCCCGAGAGCCTGTGGACGGGGGAGTCGGCCTACTCCGGCTCCGGGTACGCCGCCCTGGGGGACGGGAGCACGGCAACCTTCGACCTCGGCAGCCACCCGGCTGGGCTGCTCATGCCGGTCGTCGAGCTCGAGCCGGGCAGCAGTGCGGTCACCACCTTCACTGCCTTCGGTCAAGAGCTCGGCTCCGTCCGGGCGGGCGCCATCGGCGCCCAGGGCGACTCGCCCGCCCCCGGCTCGCTCCTGCCGCGGACGCTCACGAGGGTCCTGGCTCGCGGCTCGGAGTCCGTCACGGCCACGACGGCCACGGACGGCGCTGATGACACCCGGCTCGATGCCCTGACGTTCCAACCGCTGGTGACCCGCCTGGTGCTCGGCGGTGAAAAGCACGGCACTGCTCTCCTGCGCAGCGCCGCCACCAGGACGCTGCGACAGAGCGTCAGCGTCCCGGGCAGCGGCAGGGCCCACATCTGGTCCTACGACGGGCGCGGCCGGCTGATCAAGCACCGGACCTCGACCGCGTCATCGGTTCGCGCGATCCTCGCGCCCGGCGGCTTCACCGTGGTCCGTCGCTGACCCGCACCACCCACCCGATCTCGACCCCCGACAGAACGAACGAGGAGCCCCGATGAGCACCCCCCATGCCGAGTTTCCGCTCGGCCCCTTCACGCCGTACGACGCCAACCCGATCCTGCGACCGCAGGGTGACGGCTGGGAGTCCGGCAACGTCTACAACCCGGCCGCGGTCGTCAAGGACGACCAGGTCGTGCTGCTCTACCGCGCGCACGCCGACGACATCATTTCCCACGTCGGGCTCGCGACCAGCGACGACGGCATCCACTTCGAGCGGCACCCCGAGCCGGTGATTTCGCCGACCGAGCCCTATGAGGAGTTCGGCTGCGAGGACCCGCGGGTGACCGAGATCGACGGCACCTACTACCTCACCTACACCGCGTGGGACCGCAAGAACGCTCGCCTCTGCCTGGCCACGTCGACGGACCTGTTCGCCTGGGAGAAGCACGGGCCGATGTTCCCGGACTTCAACACGTTCCTCCCGCAGGGCAACGGCGTTCCCGGTCCGTGGAGCAAGGCCGGCGGCATCCTGGCGACGCCGATCGACGGCCGCTACCTGATGTACTTCGGCGAGGGCTCGATCTACTACGCCTGGTCCGACGACCTGATCCACTGGACGCCGGGCCCGCAGGACGAGCCGCTGATGGTGCCGACGCCTCCCGGCACGTTCGGGGAGTTCCTCGTCGAGGTCGGCCCGCAGCCGATCGTCACCAGCAACGGGCTGATCCTGCTGCTGCACAACGCCGCCGTGAAGTACGACGACGGCACGGTGCGCTACTCCTGTGGTCAGCTGCTGTTCGACCCGAAGCGGCCGACCGAGATCATGGCGCAGATGAACTACCCGTGGCTCGAGCCGTCGACGTACGAGGACCAGAACGGCCTCGTCTCCAACGTCACGTTCGTGGAGGGCCTGGTGCACTTCAAGGGCACCTGGTTCGCCTACTACGGGCAGAGCGACTCCACCCTGGGTGTGGCGACCTACAAGGTCGGCGAAACGTACGGCGGACTCTGATGTCGTGGCTGGAGCCCGCGCACGAGGCCTGGCTGGAGGCCGAGGGCGACCGCCTGCTCGACTTCGGCCGGGCGGCGCGACACCCCGATGGCGGGTTCGCCTGGCTGGACGACGACGGCGCGCCCGACCTCGACCGCGACGTCGAGCTGTGGGTGACCTGCCGGATGACCCACGTCTACTCGCTCGGTCACCTGATGGGGCGAGCTGACAGCGCTGCGCTCGCCGACCACGGCGTCGCCGCCCTGCGCGGGCGGTTCCGCGACGAGGCGCACGGCGGCTGGTACGCCAAGGTCGGTCCCCAGGGTCCCAGCACGACGGACAAGACGGCCTATGAGCACGCCTTCGTGGTGCTGGCCGCGGCGAGTGCGACCGCAGCCGGAAGGCCAGGCGCCCGGGAGCTGCTGGACGAATCGCTGAGCGTCCTGATGGACAGGTTCTGGGACGACGAGTCCGGCATGGTCGTGGAGCAGTGGGACCGGACCTGGTCGTCGCTGGACGACTACCGGGGCGTCAACGCCAACATGCACACGGTGGAGGCCCTGCTCTCGGCCGCCGACGTGCTCGACGACGCCACCCTGCGTGCCCGCGCGCAACGGGTCGTCACTCGCGTCGTCCACGACCTCGCCCGCGGCAACGACTGGCGGATCCCGGAGCACTTCGACGCGCACTGGACCCCGATCCCGGGGTACAACGCAGACGAACCGGCGCACCCGTTCCGCCCGTACGGCGCGACGATCGGACACTCGCTCGAGTGGGCGCGGCTGGCCCTGCACCTCAGGGCGGGTCTCGGCGACGCGGCACCCGCGTGGCTGCTGGACGACGCCGCAGGGCTCTTCGACGCCTCGGTCCGCGAGGGTTGGGCCGTCGACGGGGCGGACGGGTTCGTCTACACCGTCGACTGGACGGGCACTCCCGTGGTGCGTGAGCGGATGCACTGGGTCGCTGCGGAGGCCACGGCCACCGCAGCTGCCCTCCACGCCGCGACCGGGGAGCCGTCGTACGCCGGCTGGTACGAGACGTGGTGGCGGCACATCGACTCCTGCTTCCGCGATCCCGCGCGCGGCTCGTGGCACCACGAGCTCTCTCCGGACAACGAGCCGAGCCGGGTCACCTGGCAGGGCAAGCCGGACATCTATCACGCTTTCCAGGCGACGCTGATCCCGCGGCTGCCCCTGTCGCCCACGCTCGCAACCGCCCTGGCCCGGGGTCTGCTCGGCTGACCTGAGGCCGGGCCGTCACCTGCCGGCGAGCTCGGCGTACCACCGCGCGACCGTCGCCGGGTCATGGCGCAGGGCGGCCTCGTGGATCGTCACCTCGGTGGTGGAGATCCCGGGCACGTCGGTGGCGTGCCACGACCCGCAGGGCTGGACCTTCTCCCGGTCGAGCAGGGCGATGAGCCGCTCCTGGATCGTCTCGACGTCGTCGTCGATGAAGGCTTCGAACGAGTTCGACCGGGGCGGGTCCGGGTTCACCCGGAGTCCGGCTCGCGACAGCTCGGCGGCGAGGGACTGCGCCCATGCGACGTACTCCGGCATCCGTGGCAGCCGGTCGCGCAGGCCGAGGAGCGCCGACACGGCGTACGGCGTCATCCGGTAGAGCTGGCCACCCATGCGCTGACGCCACGACCGCAGCTCCGCGATCACGTCGGTCTCGCCGACGACGACTGCGCCGGCGAGGCCGCCCAGCCCCTTGTAGAAGGAGACGTAGACGCTGTCCGCCAGCGCAGCGATCTCCGAGAGCGGTCGGTCGTAGTAGGGCTGCACCTCCCAGAGTCGAGCACCGTCGACGTGCAGCGGCACCCCGAGGTCGCGCGCGGTCTCGGAGAGCTCGACCAGCTCCTCCCAGGTCGGGACAAGGAACCCGGCGTCCCGCAGGGGGAGCTCGACCAGCGCCGCGCCGAGGCCGCCTGGCAGGGCACGAAGGTCGGCCGCGGTGGCGGTACGGCGACCCTGTGTCAGGTGCTCGAAGCGCAGCCCGTGCAGCAGCCTCGGGCCGTCGAGCTCGTGGCCGAGGAGATGGGAGAGGTCGGGGATGGCCACGCGGTGGCTGCCGCGCCGGTCGCACCAGACCCGCAGGACCGACTGCTGGGCCATGGTGCCGCTGATGAAGAACGCAGCTGCGGGCTTGCCGAGCAGCTCGGCGACCTCGACCTCGAGCCGGGTGACTGCCCCGCCGTCGCCGTAGACGTCCCACTCGTCGATCCCGAGGTCGGCGCAGGCCCGGGCGAGGGCTGCCAGCGACTCACCGGGCGCCACCCGCGGGTGCCAGACGACGGTGTCGGTGCAGGCCAGGGCAACGGTACGGAGACGATCGTCGAGGTCGGTCACCCGCACACCCTGTCCGAGGGTCACCCGACCTGCAACGACCGGGCCCGGACGAAGAGATGACCGGGACGCCCCCAGGCGAAGGGGCGCCCCGGTCACTGGGATCGAGATCAGGTCGTGAACCTCCACAGAACCGGCTTCAACCGGTTACCGGCCAGATCCTTGATCCCTCGACCCAACTCGATGCTGTATCGGGTGCCTGACCGCAGCCTCGAGTGTGGGTTGATCTTGATGATGCTCTTCCTGGCGTTGTACCGGACCACAGCTCGGGTGGCCTTGTTGCTGCCGGCGGCGAACACCTTGACGTTGCGTTTCGTCACCCCGGTGACCTTCTCGTTCAGCGTCACCTTCAGCGTCTTGCCCGGCTTGACGTTCTTGGCGTTCTTGCCGGGGTTGCGGGCGGTCACCTTCGGACCCTTCGTGTCCACCGTCCACTGGGCGACGCGAGCGTCACTCAGGTGTCCGGCGGCGTCCTGGGCCACGATCGACAGCGTGTGCCTCCCCTGGGTCAGCCTGCGGTAGGTCACCGGGCTGGTGCAGGCCGTGGCCACTGCGCCGTCTCGCGAGCAGGTGAAGGTCACGCCCGGCTCGTCGTGACCGAACGAGAACGTCGCCATCCTGCTGCTGACACGGCCGCTGGGAGCGCCTGCGTCCATCGTCGGAGCGACCGGGGCGGTCATGTCGACGATCCAGGGCGCCACCAGTTCGTCGCTGACGTTGCCGGCCGCGTCGGTGGCGGTGATCTTCAGCGTGTGGCTGCCCTCCGGTTGACCCGTGTAGGCCTTGGGACTGGTGCACACCTCGGTGGGGTGAGCGTCCAGGGTGCACTTGAAGGTCACGCCCTCTTCGGTACTGCTGAAGTGGAACGTCGCGTCCGCGCTCTCGACGGCACCGGTGGTGCTGCCCAGACCCAAGATCGGCTTGGGCGGTGCCACCGAGTCCTGGACGTAGGTCCGGCCGGCGGTCGAGCAGGGCGAGATGTTCCCCGCCGGGTCGACGGTCCGAGCGTGGAACACCGTCGTCGAGTTGTCCCCGACCCTGGTGGAGAATCCTGTCGTACGGAACGCCTGGCCGGTGCCGCTGACCATGGGCGCGCCGCTGCAGTCGGCGGTGTTGTGGATCGAGACCGTCGAGGCGTCCTCGGCCGTGTCGGCCGCATTGGTGCCTGCGGAGCCCTTGACCGTGGGGGTCGAGGACCGGCTCGGTGAGACCGGGCTCGTTTCCGTCACCTGGGGTGCCAGCGGCGCGGTCGCGTCCTTGATCAGCCGCTTCGAGACCCCGGGGACGTCACCTGCGGCCGTCGTCGAGGTCATCGCCACGGTGAGGTCACCGTCCGGCAGACCGGCGAGGTCGGCCTTCGGGATCGTGGCCGTCCAGGTCTGGTCGGTCGCCCCGCTCGGGCTCACCGTCCGGGTGAGGCCGCCCACGTTCACGGTCACCGAGTCGGCGTCGAACGAGACACCGCTGAAGGTGACGTTGCCTCCGCCGGCCAGGTCTGCGGCGTTCAGGAAGCCGGGCTTCGCGTTGCTGATCTGGGTCACCGCGTTCTGTGCCGACGGGGAGCCCTCACAGCCCAGGGCGGGCCCGGGGGTGTCGTCGATGCCGTCGATCAGCTGAGCCTCGTCCGGGAGGGGCGCGGTGTGGCCGAAACCGATCGCGTGGGCGGCGGCGGGATCGAGCAGCGAGTCCCGGAGCTGCTCCGGGGTGAGGTTGTTCCGGTTCCGGTCCATCGCATACGGGAACTCATAGCGCATGATGAACGCGCCGACCTCTGCGGCCGGGTCCGGATCCGCGATCACCGCGGTGGGAGCCCCGCGCACGGCGCTGCCCTCACGGAACTCGGCCGAGTTGAGGTCGCCGGGCGGGATCGCGGCGCCGTCGAACGTCTTGGCGACGCCCTTGACGAGGACGGTGGTGTTGTCCGTGGGATCCAGCGCGGGCGGGCCACTGAAGCTCAAGTCGTCGACGATGATCTCGCTCACAGTTCCGTTGCCACTGACCCGGACCAGGTCTCCGGGTCGGATGTCCGGTGTGTGTCCATCGAAGCAGTCGCCTGGCGCCGGGCTGCCGAGGGGGCCGTGGTTGACCTCCATGGCCCCACCATCGGGAGCGGCGTCGAACGTCCGGCCGGCTGCGGAGCCGATCAGGACGCCGTTGCGGAGTACCTCGACGGTGAGCGAGTCACCGACCCCCCAGCCGAAGGTGGCCACGAAGTCGATGTTGTGGAAGACGGTGATGTTGATGCCGTTCGCGATCCCGGCCGGGCCCACCGCCGAGTGCGCTGGCACCACCCCGAGCGTGCTGGCGGCGATGGCGGCGACGGACAGGGCTGCGCCCAGTCGTCGTCGTCCTGACGTCCTACGAGCTACCTGGTCCGACCTGGGTCGCATCTGCGTGCCCCTCTCTATCCCTCAACGGTTGGCGGCCCCCGTGCAGGGGGCCTTGTTGGAGGGTTGGGCGCTGGCGTCAAGCAATCGTGAAATCCGCGCTCCTGGCCCCGTGTGCGGTCTGGCGCGGTTAGCCTGTGATCGCGCCACCGCGATCTGCTGCCGCCTCGGGCGCCGGTGTTCCGCTCGCGGATCAACCCGCTCGACCCAGGAGAACGCCATGTCCCGGACCCCCTTCGCGGCCCTCGCCGCGGTTGCCGTGCTCGTGCTGACCACCTCGTGCGGGGGTGGGGACGAAGAGAGCGCAGACCCGAATGTCGACCAGAGCCGCGGCACGAGTGCCGACGCCAGCGCGTTCACCGAGCAGAGCGCCGACGAGATCGTGGCGAGTGCCCAGGAGGCGATGCAGTCGCTGGAGTCGCTGCGCGTCGCGGGTGAGATCGCCTCGTCCGGTCAGGAGATCAGCCTCGACCTGCAGGTCGCGTCGGGCGGCAACTGCACCGGTTCGATCAGCCTGGCCGGCGGCAGCGCCGACCTGCTGAGTGTCGACGGGGCGACCTGGTTCAAGCCGGACGAGTCCTTCTGGAAGGCGTCTGCGGGCCCGCAGGCGGACCTGATCATCGCCACCGTCGGTGACAACTGGGTGCTGCTACCGCCGGGCGAGGCTTCCTTCGGCCAGTTCTGCGACCTGGAGCAGTTCCTTGCGGGAATCTTCACCGAGGCCGACTCCGGCACCTACACCAAGGGCGAGGTGGGCGAGGTCGACGGCGAGGCCACCATCACGATCACCAAGGCGGACGAGCAGTCCGGGCCCTCGGAAGGGTCCATCCTCGTGGACGGTGAGCACTACCTCGTCCAGCTCGAGCAGACCGGCGACCAGTCGGGGACGATCACCTTCTCCGACTTCGACGACGAGTTCACCGCCGAGGCACCGGCCGACGACGAGGTGATCGACCTCAGCTCGCTGGGCGGCTGAGCGGCGAACCTCGCGCAACGGCAGGTGGCCCCTCGGGCGGTCGACGCGCACGCCGGACACGACGCGTCCGGACCGCTCAGTGCTCGTGACCGTCCTCTGGACCGCCCCCGGAGCCGTCCTGGGTGTCGTCGTGGTGACCCTCGTCGGGGGAGAGCTGCACCGCGATCGCATCGGCGTACCCGTCGACGCTCAGCGACACCTCTTCGACGTCGTCGGGCACCTGGAAGAGAACGCTGCCTGCGACCTGCGCCTCGGGGGGCACCACGCCACTGTCCAGCGAGCCGCGCAGCGGGTCGCTCGGCTCCATGCCGGGCGCCGAGACCCGGAGCGAGTCCCACGAATAGGGAAGCGCTGAGTCCCCGGCGACCACTCTGACATCGACCGAGAACCTGCGGAACCCGTCGGGAACCGGGTCCGGCATCATCCCGGCCGGCATGCCCTTGGGGTGGGTCATCACCTCGGGCCGGACCGCGGTCACCGTCAGTCGGCCGTCGCCGAGATCGATGACGCCGTCCGTACCGCTCGGCGAGTCCCGGGCCATCACCTGCAGCGCGAGTCCGACGATCAGACCCACCGCCAGCAGCCCGGTGGCGAGCAGCACCGCGGAGGTGCGGCGCCGCCTCCTGTCGAGGCTGCCGGCCTGCTGCTGCGGGGCGCGCGGGGTGCCTCTCGTTGCCACGGGGCTCACCTTAGCCACACCTCGCAGCCCCGGATGATGTCTCCGGGTCTGCCCACCTTGACGCTGTCCCTGCCTGCGCCCCCGGAGACACGATCGATCCCCTTCCCGCCGGAGAGCAGGTCGACGCCGCGGCCGCCGCTCAGACGGTCCGCGCCGGCACCGCCCCGGACGATGTCCTCCCCACCGCGCCCGACCAGGACGTTGCTCTTGCCGTTTCCGGTCAACCGGTCGTTCCCGCGGCCACCCAGCACCTTCTCGACATCGCGGAAGACCCGGTCACCCTCGGCCTTCTGGCCGTCCTTCGCCTTCGAGTCGAGGCTCACCCGGACACCGGTCGAGCGTCGCGAGTAGGACACCACGTCCATGCCGGTCCCACCCTCGAGGCGATCCGCGCCGTTGGTTCGACGCTCGGTGTCGAACCAGTCGTCTCCTGCTTCGCCCAGCTCCCGATCGTTGCCCAGCCCTCCGTTGAGGCGGTCGTCGCCGTTGCCACCCAGCAACCGGTCGGCGCCGGCCAGGCCGAGGAGGAGGTCGTTGCCCTCGCCTCCGGACAGGACGTTGGCCTCCGGGTTGCCGACCAGGGTGTCGTCGGCGAGGCCGCCGAGCACGTTCTCGATGTCGGTCGCGATGGTGTCGCTCTCGTCGGCGGCGCCGGAACCCCGCACGCCGTCGAGCGTCGCGGTGACGGGCTCGGAGCGCTGCTCGTAGCTGACCGAGTCGGCCCCTGCGCCTCCCCGAAGGGCGTCCGCGCCATCGGCGGCGACACCTTGAACAAGCAGGTCGTCACCGGCCTGACCGTCGACCAGGTCGTTTCCGAGTCCGCCGTCCAGGACGTCATTGCCGGCTCCGCCCAGCAGGGTGTTCGCGATGGCGCTGCCGACGAGCACGTCGGCCGCGCTGCCGCCGAGAATCGTCTCGACGTCGGAGGCCACGTCGTCACCCTCGGCGACCTCGCCGTCACCGGCCAGGTCATCGGCCGTGACCACCAGGGGAGCTGTCCGCGCTGCGTAGGTCACGGTGTCCGTGCCGGGCCCGCCCACCATCCGATCCGCCCCGAGCTGCCCGTCGAGCAGGTCGTCTCCGGACTTTCCGTCGAGCGAGTCGTTACCGGGGCCGCCGAGGAGCTCGTTGTCCGCAGCGCCGCCGGTCAGCGAGTCGTCGGCGCTGCCACCGATCACCCTCTCGACGTCGGTGTCCACGTTGTCCGACTCGTCGGCGGCCCGGTCCCCGTCGTTCGCGAAGCCGTCCACCGTCACGCTCAGCGGCTGGCTCCGGGCTCCGTAGTCGACGGTGTCGACCCCGGATCCGCCGCTGAACCAGTCGTCCCCGTCCAGTGCCGCGTCGACGATGAGCGTGTCGGAGCCCGCACCGCCGAAGGCGGCGTCGGATCCGGGGCCGCCCACGAGCTGGTCGTCGCCGACGTCTCCGCGCAGCGTGTCGGCGCCCGTTCCGCCCTCGAGGCGGTCGTTGCCGGGGCCGCCCTCGAGCATGTTCGCGGACTCGTTGCCGACGATGGTGTCGCCCTGCGAGCCGCCCACGACGTTCTCGATGTCGGCACGGAGCTGGTCGCGCTCCGTCCCCTGGCTCGCTGTTCCGTCCGGGCTGGCGTTGGTGCCGAGCCGGATCGCCAGCGGCGATGTCCGCTCTGAGTACGAGACAGTGTCCGTGCCCGCGCCGCCGATCATGAGGTCGTCGCCGTCGGGTGCAGAGCCCTGGCGGAACGTGTCGTCCCCGTCGTCGCCCCGCAGGACGTCCGGGCCAGCGCCGCCGACGAGCACGTCGTTGCCGTCAGCCCCATCGAGGGTGTTCGGGCCGGCGTCGCCGACCAACCAGTCGTCCGCCGCGCCTCCGACGACGTTCTCCACGTCGGTCATGACGAAGTCGCCCTCGGTGCCGCCTCCGCCACCATCGTTTGCGAGGTCGTCGAGCTGGACGCTCACCGGGGCGGTGCGCTGCTGGTAGCTCACCGTGTCACGACCGGCTCCACCGGACAGGACGTCTGGCCCTCCACCACCCATCAGGATGTCGTCACCGGCGTTGCCGAGCAGCTCTTCGTTGCTCGAGCCGCCCTGGATGACGTCGTCACCCTGGCCGCCGCTCAGGTGCTCGAAGTCGTCGCTCACGTTGTCGGTGGTGTCGTCGTCGTCGAAGTTCCCGTCATTGGGCAGGTTGTCCAGCGACAGCCGCACTCCGGTCGTGCGGTTGTCGTACTCGACGCGGTCGCTGCCCGGTCCGCCACTCAGGTCGTCGCCACCGAATCCACCGTCGACCCGGTCGTTCCCGGCATCGCCGTTGACGATGTCGCGTCCGCTGCTTCCTTCGAGGCGGTCGTTGCCGGGGCCACCCGCCAGAGCGTCGTTCCCCGATCCGCCGCGGAGCAGGTCGTCGCCGGGTCCGCCGTCCAGCGAGTTGGGCCCGTCGTCGCCGGTCAGGCTGTCACCACCGACACCTCCCAGCACGTCCTCGACGCCCCGAATGATGTCGCTCTCGCCGGCCGCCCCTCCGCTGCCGGCCGCGGCACCAGCAAGGGTGACCGTCACCGGGGCCGTGCGGTCGCTGTAGTCGACCCGGTCGCGTCCGGCCTCACCGTCGAGGTCGTCCGCCCCCGCTCCGCCGATGAGGACGTCGTCTCCCGCACCACCTCGGACCGTGTCGTTCCCGCCGCCACCGCTCAGGACGTTGTTCTCGGCGCTGCCGAGGAGCAGGTCGCCGGCGTTGCCGGTCGAGACGTTCTCGACGCTGCTCCGGACGTCGTCGCCCTCGCCGGACTCTCCGTCGTTGGCGGCGTCGTCGAGGGACACCTCGACCCGGGCGGTCCGCGAGGTGTAGTCGGCCAGGTCCACGCCGCCGCCGCCGCTCAGGAAGTCGGCCCCGGGCCCACCGTCCAGCACATCGTCGCCGTCGGCCCCGAGCAGGGTGTCGTCGTCGCCACCACCAGCCAGGGCGTCGTCGCCCCCACCTCCGGTGAGCCGGTCCTTGCCGGCTCCACCCCGAAGCTGGTCGGGTCCGTCGCAACCGGTGCAGAGGCGGTCCCGCTCCCCGGCCACGAGGATGTCGTCGCCGGCCCCGCCCTCGAGCACGTCGGCCCCCGGCACGCCCCCGCTGAGGCTGCTCCCGCCGTACAGGGTGTCGTTGCCGAGTCCGCCGATCAGATTGTCGTGGCCACCGTCGTCGGTGAGCAGGCCGGTGACGCCCTCGCCCCCGTGCAGCTCGTCGTCTCCGTCACCCCCGGTGATGACGTCGTCGCCGGTGCCTCCGTAGACGGTGACCGGTATCGCCGTCGCGTTCTCCAGCGAGTCGTCGCGGTCGCCGAGGTCGACGACCACCCGGTCGAGAGGGAGCGCGCAGGCGAACGACGTGGTGGTCGTGAACGTGGACACGCAGCGCGGGTCGCTGGGCGGGGTCAGCGCGTTGCTGTCCGTGACCAGCAGCCACTGCACACCGAGCGGTTCCTCGACGATGCTCAGGGTGAGCTGGTTGACCTCCCCGGGCTGAGCGGCCACCGTCAGGACGTTGCCGACCATGCTCGCGTTCGCGGCTGCGGCCGATGTCTGCGGCAGCGCGACCACGGCGGTGGCGCCGAGGGCGCCGGCGCACGCGATCCGTGCCAGGCGCCGGCTCCAACGGGCGTTCTTCCTGGTCATCGCGGCCTCATTCCCACGAACACGGCCTTGACGGTCTGCGCGCGCCCGACGCGCGTGTGGACCACAGCACGTCGGAGCTGGAGAGCCTTCGGTGGTCGGAGCACGAGCTCGTAGCGACCCTTGGCCGGCAGCCGCACGGAGACGCGGCCCTTCGCGTCGGTGACCGTCCGGGTCACCACCTTGCCTCGGCTCGACACCGTGACCCGGGTACGGCGGGCACCTGGCTCCCCGCGATCCCGACGAGCGTCGCTGTCCCGGTCGGCATACGCGACGATCTTCAGCCGCGCCTTGCCGGAGCGCCTTGCGCACGAGGCCGACGAGGACCTCGGTCACCGAACCCGCCGAGCCACTGGTCACCCTGCCGGGCGCAGCCGCGATCCGGTAGCCGCGCGGCGCAGTGACCTCGAGGTCGTAGTCTCCGGGCTCGACCACGAGGTCCGCGAAGCCTGCCTTGCCGCTGCGCGCGGTGGCGAGGACCTGTCCGGCCCTCATGGCCGCGACCTCGACCTTGGAGAGCCGCTTCTCGTTCGCATCCCGGGCGCCGTTCCGGTTGCGGTCGTGGAAGACCCTGGCGCGGATCGTG
This sequence comes from uncultured Actinomycetota bacterium, assembly GCA_963826415.1. Classification (GTDB taxonomy): domain Bacteria; phylum Actinomycetota; class Actinomycetes; order Propionibacteriales; family Nocardioidaceae; genus Nocardioides. Next base: position 218,777 of record CAWGWW010000001.1, read on the forward strand.
GCGGTGGGATCGGACAACTTGGACGGGTCGCGCAGACCCATTCGCACCTCGCGGACGTCGTTGTCCCCGGTGGTCGTCACGGAGGCGGTCGCGGCCAGGGGCTCGGTGCCCGTGGTGCTGGCCGTCAGGCGGTACGTGCCGGGCAGCGTGGAGAGATGTGCCCTTCCTTCCTGGTCCGTCGTCGCAGCCGCCGGGGACTGGCCGTCACGGCTGGCTTCGACAACAGCGTCCGGGAGCCAGGGTTCGCCCGTCTCCTTGGCGCCGTTCCCGTTCCGGTCGTGGAAAGCCGCGATCTCCACGGAGTCCAGCTCGAGGGGCAGCAGCGGGTGGGTTCCCGACCTGGGGTCGTCCGTCTCCGGCACCAGGCTCGGGGCCAGGGCAGCCTGCTTGCTCGGTGCGGGGTAGACCCGGAGCATGCCCCACAGTCCGCCCGACCGGTGGAAGAAGCCGACCATGCAGCCGAACAGGTAGTCGCCGGGGGAGTTGGTCCGCCCCATCTCGGCGTTGACGACCATGTTCGGTCCCAGGCCCGAGACCGTGCCTACCTCCCGGCTGTCCGGGTCGTCCGGACTGGTCCGGAAGGAGTGGCCGCCGAGGTCGAAGGCGTGCTGGCGTGGCTTGTCGCCGCTCACCATCACCCGGACTCGCAGCGGGTCGTCCTCGTAGGCACGGATGATCGGGGTCGCCGGGTCTCCGTGCTTGTGGGAGTCGTAGACCTCGGCCAGGTCCGCGGCCGGCGGCGAGTGGTTCGACACCGGCTCGTAGCCCAGCCGGTTGCGGAACGGCTCGGAGCGATAGCTGAAGGCCTTCTCGCCGGTGTCCTCCGCATCGAGACCGCCGGCGGGTTCACCGGGCAGCGGCGGGTGGTCCTGCGGGTCGGCGATCAGCGCACCGTCCGCGGTTCGCAGGTTCAGTCCGTCCTGGAAGAAGACCACCGACTCACGGAAGTCCTCGTGACCCGGCCACCGGATGTCTGCGGCCGCGCCGGAGGCCAGCGGTGCGCCGGTGCGCTGGTCGGTCCACGTGGTGTTCCGGGGCTCGACGATGAGCCCGGCGAACAGCCCGTGATGCCGATGGCCGAGCACGTCCCCGAAGTCGGTCAGGTTGACCGCGCCGATCTCGCCCGGCGTGACGTCCTCGGCGTACCAGCGGTACAACATCGAGTCACCCGGTGCCACGGTCTGGTCGCGGTTGTAGCCGACCGCTGCGCCGTCCGAGCCGCGCACGTCGTACTTGAGCAGGCCCGCGTGCAGGGACACCCGCAGACCAGGAGCACGCACGGCGGCGTCCGGTCGGCCCGGCAGCTCTGAGTCGCCCTCACCCTGGTGCTTCTGCAGCGCCGGGGTGAGCGTGTTGCGCAGGTTCACCTCGATGCAGTCGCCCTCATGGGCGCGCAGCACCAGGGGCTCCGGGTTGTGACCGGCCTTGATCGCCGGGACGTCCTCCTCCAGTGCGTAGACCAGCCCGTACGGGTCGTGGTCTCCCGCGTCGTTGTAGACCAGATCGGTCTGCATCGCGACCACGTCGAAGACCCGCTTGGGGGCGTCGGCCGGGCAGGGATTGCCGGGACCGAGCCTGGCCGGTGGTTCGAGCGCGCCCGGATCGGGGCTGGGCACGGAGACTGCATTGTTCTGCGGGTTGTCGGGCAGCGGCAGCAGGTCTGGGACCCGACCCCCGTTGACCCGCAGCAGACCCCACATGCCGGCCCACATGTCGTCGGTGGAGGTCGAGGTGTAGAGGTAGTCACCCCGGCACTCGACACCCCCGGAGCACCCGAACCTGGGCACCTCGAAGTTGAACGCCTCCGAGACGCCCACCGTCAGCGAGTCCACGACGTGCGACTGCGGGTCGTCGGGCTCCTTCTTCCAGCGGACGCCGTGCAGGTTCAGCACGTGCTGCTCCTCCTGGGAGCCCTGGATCAGCCGCACCCGGACGTTGTCGCCGTCGTAGGTCTGCAGGACCGGCGTGGCCGGATCGCCGAAGACGTGCGAGCTGAACATGTACGCCGGGTCCACCCGTTTGCCGTTCTTCGTCTGCCGCAGCTCGAGCGGGGCGTTGCGATAGTTCACGGCCATCACGCCGGGGTCGTCGTCGGGGAAGGCCTCCGGCGCCAACGGCGGGTTCACCGCATCGGCCGGGTTCTGCGGGTCACCGCCTCCCCGGGTCAGGGACACGAAGTCGGCGATCGCGAGTCCGAACTCCCGGAAGTCGTCGTCGGCTCCCGGCCCGATCACGTCCATGGTCGCGCTGGCCGCCCCACCGGCGCAGCGCTGACCGCACGGCGTGCCGTGGGCGGCATCGTTGATCGGCTGGTACCAGGTGCCGGTCACCGGGTTGCGGAAGTCCATCCCGGCGGGCTCGACCACGACCGCGCCGTACTGGCCGCGGTTCTGGTCCAGGGCCGCGAAGTGGTGGTCGTGCGTGAAGACCGTGCGCAGCTCGTAGTCGGCGTACCACCGCTCCGTGATGGTCTGCCCGGGCGCGATCATCGACGAGTCGGTGAGCGGGTCGTGCTCGGCCGGCAGGTCGAGCCGGCACTTCGTCGGGGTGCAGGAGGCGGGGTTCGCCGCAATCTGTTCGTTGAACTTGTCCTGCGCGTCCGAGAAGGCGGCCTGCTGGTAGTTCCAGCCGTTGCTCGCCCCGTCGGAGGCCATCACGTCGAACTTCACCAGGTGGATGTGTTGTCCGAACATGTTCGTCTGGGCCAGCTGGACGAACGCGTCGTTGCCGAACCAGTTGGGGATTCGGTTGGTGAGCTTCCAGTTGACGCAGTCGCCGGCGTTGACCCTGGCGAAGATGGGTTCCGGCTCCTTGCGGCCGCTCAGCACCGCCTCCACGTCGCGGTCGAGGACCAGGATCCGGGCTTGGGCGTCGAAGTCGCCACGCTCGTTGTGGACCGCCTTGAGCTGGATGGCCGACACGTTGTAGGTGACCTCGCGGGCCCCGGACGGGCACGGATCGTTGAAGGGCGAGCCGGGCTTGGACTTGCCGCCGGACATCTGGTCCATCACGGCCTGTTCGACGTCGACGCCCGGGGTGGCCGCGGTGAGCGGCTGGCCGGCCACGAAGCGCTGCTCGGGGACTCCGTCGCGGCTGATGCCGAGCGGCGGCTGCGGTGCCCGCCACCCGAACTCGCCCGGGATGAATCTCGGGTAGCCGGGGTTCAGCCTGGTGGGTGCCACCGGCGACGAGCGGTCCGGTAGGGACTTCAACGCAGCGACCTTGACCCCGTCCGGTGTCGCTCCGGAGCCGTCCTCCTTGACGTCATGGACTCGGAAGAGGCCCCAGAATCCACTGACGAAGTGCGGGTAGAGGTGGCAGTGGAAGATCGAGTCGCCGACAGTGCCGTTCTTGCTGCCCGCACCGAACAGCAGGTCGGCCGTGAACATCTCCATCGGCCCGAAGGTCTGGGAGTCGATCGTGTTCGACTCCGGCTTGGCGTCGGGCCCAGGGCTGGTGGGGCCGGAGCCGGCCCCGCCGACGTCCTTGTCCTCCGCGAGCCACTGGTGGGCATGCATGTGGAAGACGTGGGTCTCCTTGATGCCGGCCATGCCGTAGCGGAACTTGGTCGGGTCCCCCTTGTACGCGTGCACGACGTTGGACGTGAAGCAGGAGTCCGCCTCGAAGCCGGCCGTGCCGAGCCCGCAGTTCTCCTCGCCGGCGGGGGTGCCCGGCTTCCAGGGGCCGAAGCCGCTGGCGAGCTTGACGAGGGCGGGATCGCCGTAGACCCAGGAGGACAGCGAGGTCTCCTCGCCCACGCAGTCGGCGCACTCCTCGGCGATGCGGGCCTCGGTGTCCTCGCTCCCGTAGTTGAACGCGAACGTGCTGGTCAGGGGCAGCTCGTCCTGCGCCAGCTGGATCGCCTCGCGGAAGGGCCGGCCATTCGGCGGAGTGATGTCGGCCTGGATGTAGAGCTCGCCGCTCTGGTTCCTGGTCTCGGTGTACAACGCCTTGCCGCTGATCGGGTCCGTCCAGGTGGACCCGGCCGGCTCCACCACGAAGGCCCCGTAGAGTCCCGAGGACAGGCTGCCGCCGTCCCCTTCGCTGCCGGCGGGGTTCGCCGAGTCGTTGAAGAAGTAGATTCCCTCGTCCGGCGCGGTCCAGTAGTAGGTCGTGCTCTCACCGATCCCGATGCTGCTGGAGTCGTTGTAACCGACGTGGCTGCCGCCGGACTGCTGGACGTCGTACGGGACACCGCGCACCGACATCGACGCGTGCGGGTTGTTCGGCAGTCCTTCGTGCTGTTCCACGTCGAGCTCGTTGGTGAAGCGCACCGCGACGCACTCGCCCTCGTTCGCCCGGATCACCAGTGGGCGGGGACGCAGTCTGCGGTTGGACGACGTGGTGCCGAGCGGCTCGTGCCAGTCGCGCACCGCCGCCTTGTCCTGCTGGAGGACGTAGATCATGGCCTTCTCGTTGCCCTGGCCCCAGCGGTTGTAGACGAGGTGGACGTTGATGGCGGCGACGTCGTAGTGACGGGACTGCGTCGTCTCGTCGCAGGCGGCTGGTCCCGCGACGGCGGGCGCCGGTCCGGCGTACGAGGTCACGGGCGGCGTGATCATCAGGGTCGAGACGCAGGCCGGAACGATGCACGCGGCGAGGATTCGCCTGCGCCGCCCGGGGTGCTGCGCGCGCTGCCTCGCCGCCGACCAGGAGTGGCCGAGGAGCAGTCGCAGCATCATCAGGACGATCCCGGCGGCGAGAGTGATCGCGGCGATCGGGACCTGGGGATCCGACGCGGCCTGGCTCGGGCCGGCCAGTTCCTGGACCGGGCGGGCCGGCACCATCAGCGCCGAGAAGACCAGCGCGACGGGAACTGACCGCGCCAGCGCGCCGACCAGTCCCTCGATCGGAAGCTGGGACCAGCGACTCAAGGCCGCGGTGAGCCGGGTGCCGAGCACCGCCGACAGGAGGGCGACCGGCAAGGTGAGGGTCGCCATGACCGTCCACGCCAGCTGCCACGGCACCGCATCGAGCCGTTCCTGCTCGATCCCGAGCAGGCGGAGGGTGCCGGTCGTGCCGAAGGCCAGCACCAGCGCCGAGAAGAAGGTGGATCCCGGGCCCTGGCCATCTCCGTCCGTGAAGTCGCCGGGCGCAGAACTGTTCGGCTTGCTGACACGCATCTCAAGGTCCCCTACCCCGATAGACGGCTGCTGTGGAACCGGCTGGGTCCGCAGTTGACAGACACAATTGCCGGGCGGGCTTACGCAAAACTTGCGCCGGTGAGGGCGCAGGGTCACCGCGGCCAGGTAGACCGGGTCAGTGCCTGCTCGACGCTCGAGAGATCGAGCGTGAGGGTGTGCGACGACTCGCCGGCGAGGGCCACCTGCACCCGCACAGATCCGCGGCCGTTGCCGCGCAACCAGCGCGTCACGTACTGCTCGAGCTCCGAACCCCAACCGGGTTCCGCGGGCAAACTGACGGAGTCGCACGCGCCCAGCTGCTGGGGAACCGCCCGCACGGAGCGGCTCGGCCTGCCGGATGGACGGGGCGCAGCGGTCTGCTGCCGCTGGATCTGGTCTCGAAGCGTCCTGGTCTTGGGTGACGGGCTGACCCCGAGCTCGGTCCCCAGCTTGGCGCTGAGCCGGTCGTAGATGCGGAGCGCCTCGTCCGCCTCACCCAGCCTGGCCAGAGCGCGCATCAGGACCCGGTGCGGACGCTCCCAGAAGGGGTCGGTCGCGATCGCCCGTCGAGCCAGATCGGCGGCGTCCTGGGCGGCGCCGCCCACGATGGCGGACTCGGCGACCAGCGTGAGCAGCTCGCGCTGCAGCCGGGCGACGCGGTCGCGGGCGACCTCGGCCCACGGGTCGTCGCCGCTCCGTGCGATCTCGATGGCATCGGGGAGCAGCTCGCCGGCGAGGAGCCGCTCGTGCGGGGCGACGGCCTGGCGCACGACCTCGTAGGCGCCCTCGGAGCTGAGCGTGCGGACGCGGACCACGAGCCGGTCGAGCTCGGCGACGTCGGACCGGACGCCGGTGATCGACATCCCGTGCGCGTCGCGGACCACGCACTGTGAGCGCAGCACCGTCCGGATCCGCGAGGCTGCGGTGCGCAGGCTCGCCGCCGCACGAGCGGGGTCCACCTCGGGCCAGAGGGCGGCGGTGATCCGCTCGGGGCGCACCGGGCGACCCTCGTGCAGGACCAGCAACCGGAACAGGTCCCGGGTCTTCCTGGTCTTCCACTCCTCCGGACAGACCTTGGTGCCGTCTGCCCGGAAGACCTCCAACGGTCCGATCATGCGCACCTGGATCACATCGCTGATGCCCCGCATGGCTGCCCTTCCGTCCCCACCGAGGGCGCCCCGTCCGTCTGCCGAGTCGGCCGCCCGATGTGAGAGCCTCGCGCACAGACCTTGCGGGGAACTTGGGTTGGGTCAGGACGACCTCACGGCAGGCAGAGCAGCTGACCGGACGAGACCCCCGGGCACTGGGCCGGCGTGGGCTCCACCCGTTGGAGTCCCCACATTCCGGCCTGGGTGAACACCCGACGCAGGTCGCCGTAGAAGTAGTCGCCAGGAGCCTGGGTCACCCCGCCTGCGCCCCCGATGATCTTCGCCGACGAGGCCTCCCACGGACCCACCGCGCGCGTCTCGATCGTGTTCGCGTCGTGGATGTTCGGATCCACCGAGAACGGCAGCCCGCCCAGGCTGATCGCGTGCATCTGCTCGCTGCCCGGGGCGACCAGCAGGTGCACCAGCACCGGGTCTCCGGCGTACGACGACAGGATCGGCGTGGCCGGATCACCGTGCACCAGCGAGCTGAACGCGTCCGCTCGGGAGTCGTCGCGCGGCGCCTGCCGGTAGTTGACCAGGTTGGACTCGGGCCGGTCGACGAAGTCTGGGTACGGCATGAAGCTGGCCCCGACCTGCTTCTCGTCCTCGGCGAAGATCAGCGAGAAGGAGCGGTAGCTCGGACCGTTCGGAGGCTTCACCACCACCGCGGCACCGATGTCCCGGGCCGCGCCGGTCACCGGGTCGGAGAACGTCGAGCCCGCCGGCGCGACCTCGAAGCTGCCGTAGAGGCCACGCTTCGCGGTCTTGTCCCCGACGTGGTCCGCGATCACCCCGGTGCCGAACTTGGCGTTGTCGACGTAGTAGGAGAACAGTCGCGACTGACCCTCGGCGATGGTCGTGTCGGGGTTGAAACCGGCGGCCGTGCCGCTGGACGCGACACCGGTCTGCAGTCCGGTCAGCCGGAACCCGATCACGGGCTCGCCGGTGTCGTTGCGCACCGTCACCTTCAGGCACTCGCCGTGCCGCACATGCATCACCAAGGGCTCGGCACCCGCGCTCGCGGAGGTCGCCTCACTGGTGTCGACGTAGGCAAAGCGGGACGGGTTCGGGGCGTCCTTGTTGCGGATGCCGGTCAGGTCGAACGTGTGCGTCGGAGCAGACGCCGGGCACGGGTTGCCGGGATCGGTCGAGTTCGGAGGGCTGCTGCCGGTGCTGGTCGGCAACGCCGGACCCGGACCCGGATCGCGCCCCGGCAGGGGTTGCAGGTAGTTGGGGTCGGAGGTGTCCGTGCTGGGGATCCGGCCCTGCAGCACGCGCAGCAGTCCCCAGGCGCCGTCGTTGAGACGTCGCTCGATCCCGTTGAAGTAGAGGTAGTCGCCCGGCAGCTCGTTCGGTCCACCGGCACCGCCGCGCAGGATCAGGGTGTACTTCTCCGAGATCCCGTAGTGGATGGTGTCGGTCGAGCCGGCCTCGGCCTGCTGGTTCTCGTCCTCGTAGCGATTCTCGATCAGGAAGTCGTGCCCGTCGAAGTGCAGGGTGTCGACCGACGGCCCCACGTTGACGGTGCGGATCACGAACGGGTCCCCCGGGTAGGCGCGGGGCAGGGGAGTGCGCGGGTCGCCCCACTTGTACGAGCTGAACTCGTCCGGCGAGCTGGACTGCGTCGCCGGGTCGTCGACCCGGTCGAAGAGTGGCTCGGCGCGGAGGTTGAGCATCGAGTCGGCCGACTTCCCGAACCCTTTGTCCATGGTCCAGAGGGCGAACTCGCGGAAGTCCCCGGTCACGCCGGCCGCGGCCGCCAGTGGATTGTCGGTGTGGATGTCGACGATCGTGCCCGAGTTGACCTCGTCGCCGGTGCGCGGGTCGTGGTAGGTCGAGCCACGCGGCTCGGTGATCAGCTGTCCGACCAGGCCGTGGGCCCAGGTGTGGATGCCGTCGACGTGGTCGTGCCAGAAGATGTTGTCCAGATCCACGTCCGGGTACCAGCGGTACTGGACGAACTCGGTGCCCGCCCACTGCCCGGCCGGGTGCGCGTCCACCAGCGGTCGGTCCAGCGTGACGGTCTTGGCCCGTGGGTCGATGCTCGTGATGGTCCGGATCTCCGGTCCGGCTCCCGAGAGCGGGTTGACTGTGCCGATGGCGGCCGGGCCCTCGGTGCCGAGGCCGACCCCGATCGACGTCCCGAGGTGGAACTTGGCCACGCTGGACAGCTGTAGGACTGTGTCTCCGGCGCGCGCGGGCGCCGTCAGCTGCGGGTCCTCGGCCTTGTAGGGCCGAACGGCCTGTTCGTAGGACATGCCGGTGATGACACCGTCCGAGGCCTGGGTGTCGAACTGGACGTGGTGGATGTGCATGTTCACCTGGGAGAAGTTTCCGGAGGCGTTGGCGTCGGTGAGCTCACTGGTCAAGGTCACCGCCACACAGTCGCCGACGTTGGCACGTAGTGCGAGCGGCTCGAACGGCTTCTTCCCGCTCAACACGTCGGCCTTGTCGTGCGCCAAGGTGTAGATCTTGCCGACCGGGTCGGTGTCCAGATCGGTCACTTGCACTGGGCCTTCGATCGCGACCACGTTGAAGCGTCTGAGCGGTGTCGGTTGCCCGTCGGCCTGTTTGCTCGGACAGATGCCGTCGGCGCGGGCCGCCCATGGATCGACCGCCCGGTCGGTGCGTATCGGTTGGTCGCCCATCTCTCCCAGATAGGGCGCGCCGGAGTGTCCGGCCGGTGCGAACGGAGGTCGCTGGCCGAGGTGCGGTCGCATCAGTGGGAAGGCGGGTCGCCCGTTGTCCGGGTTGAACAGCAGCATCGGCCTGCCGAACTTGAACCGGTCGCCGGGTAGCGCGGTCGGATGAGTCGGTCTCGTCGGGTCGTTGTAGTAGCCCGGATAGTCGGTGCGATCCTCCGGCTCGCCGAGGTAGAGCGGCTTCTTGAACTTCTTCTTCTTCCCCTTCTTGTGCTTCTTCTGCTTGGTGAAGGTCTTCCAGTCCCAGACTGTCGCGTCCTGGGAGTTGAAGCGCACGCCCTGCGGCGGCAGCTGGGGTCGGATCCAGGCATCCAGATTGGCCCGGCTGATCTTCTGCTTGGCGCCGGGCGGCCCGAAGACCTTGCCGACCAGCTTGCGCGAGGTCACCGCCTTGGGCGGCGCCGCGCGGTCTGCGAGGGGGGCGAAGTCGGGCTGCCGGGTGTCGTACACCCGCCAGAAGGCCCACATGCCGGCGACGTAGTGCTCGGCGATGTGACAGTGGAAGAGGAAGTCGCCGGCAGCCTGCTGCACGCCACCCGCGCCGCCCTCGATCTCCAGGTTGTAGGCCTCGCCGGGTCCGAACGCCTGCGAGTCGAGCCGCTCGCTCGGGGTCTGCTCCAGGGGGTGCTTGTTCAGGCCGGTCTGCTGGTAGTCCCAGGTCGGGTCCGCGACCGGGTTGAACCGCCACCGGATCCCTCCGCCGTGCATGTGAAAGACGTGGAACATCTCGCTGCCCGCGTGCAGGATCCGGAACTTCGTCGGGTCGCCGAGGTAGCCGCGAGGAGTCGGCGTGGACGGGTCCCCGAAGGTGTACGAGCCATAGGCGTGGGCCTCTTGGTTGTCGGCCTCCTCGAGCCGGTCGTAGAACGCCTCGGAGCGGTAGTTGATCGCCCTCGTGCCGGGCCGGTAGGCGTCGGTGTGCGGGTCCACGAACGGCATCTCCTTGCCGTCCTTGCGGAGCACCGCGTCCTTCTCGTCCTCGTTGCCGATCTCGTGGTACAGCTGCACATTCTCCCGGAAGGACTTCATGCCGACCGGCTTGATGATCGCCTCCCAGCCCGAGCGGAGCGGCTTGGCGTGTGCTTCGTCGACAGCGTTGGGGTCGAGGTAGACCGAGCCGGGGGGCTCGACCACCAGCGCTCCGAACAGCCCGTGGTTGACGAAGTCCCGGAAGCCGACGCCCGGACGCAGGTAGTGCGCGCCCTCGAGGGTCGGGTCCAGAGGCACCCAGTACGTGTAGGTCCGGCTCTCGCCCTTCTTGGGCGCGTCGAGGGTGTTGCGGCCGATCCCGTCGCCTGAGTTGGCCGCGTCGTAGGCGAGACCGTCGATGTGAAGGCCGAAGTCGCCGCCGTCGGCGTTGTTGGTGTAGTGAATCGTGACGCACTCGCCGCCGTTGGCGCGGATCACGAGGGGTTGGATCGGGTCGTCGCGCAGACCGATCGAGACCTCCTGGGAGGCCTCCTGCTTCCGCACGGCGGGGATGTCCTCGTCCAGGACGTACATGCGGCCGCGCGGGTCGTGGTCACCGAACCGGTTGAGCGGGATGTCGACGTTGATGGCGCTCACCGTGTAGCTACGCCCCGGTGCGCCCGCGGGACAGGGACTCGACGGCGTCGCGGCGTCGGCCGCGGTGAGCGTCGGGAGAACGCCGGCAGTGCCGACGAGCACGGCCGCGCTGGTCAGCGCCAGCACCGCGCGTCGGGCGGCCACCTTCACCTCGACGGCGCGCAGTCTGGCCAGGCGCGACCCTGTCTCCAGGGCCGCCGCGACCAGGACGGCCACGGGCAGGACGAGCACGAGGACCTTGGCGACGTGCACCCCGGCCACCCCGCCCGTTCCGAGCACAAGCATCCGGATCGTGTCGGCGACGGCGACGCACACCGTGGTCGTCGCGGCGGTTGCCGTCGTGCGCAGCGACCGGGCGAGCGCCCCGGGTCCGATGACCCGGGCCATGGCGTCCACGAGCAGTCCGACGAGGGTGAGCCCGGCCGCGGCGGCCGGAAGGCTCAGCGAGAGGGTCAGCAGCCACGCTCCCGATGAGGCCGCAGGCGACCCGAAGTGCACGGCGTACCACGAGCCGAGGACCGCAGCGCCGAGCGCGTGGACGAGCACCGAGGCCATGGAGGTCCTCGGCGTGTTCGGCGCTTCCGGGTGCTTCGTCACGATGGGCTCCGGGCTCAGGGGTCAGTGAATATGTTCGGTGTCGCCCCGGGGGGCCTTGAAGTCGGCGGGTCCGAGGTCGATCGCGATCGGTTCCACGCGACCGGGGTCGTGGAAGATCAGCTCGAGTTCGGCGTCTCGGCGGGGCACGACGAACGTGACGTGTCCTTCGATCCCGGCGTGGGGATAGATCCGCGTGTCCGGGAGATCGCCACCCTGGACGGCCTGCACGCTGGACTGCCCGTTGCGGGTCACCCGCAGCTCGAACTGCTCCGCGGTGTACTGGATCGGGAAGTCCGTCTGGTTGGTGAGCGCGACGGAGACCTGGATCGCGGCGCTGTCGCTGCTGACCAGACCCGAGACCCCGTGGCTCGCACCGGCCAGGGATCGGGTGGTGAGTCCGTTCAGCTGGCGCACGAACTCCGCGGCCACGATCCCGAAGCTGGTGGGGACTGCCTCGTTGAGCTGGTTGCCGCGGGCTTCCTGGGCCGCGATCTGCTCGCTGACCGCAGCCGGCCGCAGGGCCAGTGCGGCGACGCTGGCGAGGGCGGCGCCGAGCACCATGACCACCAGGGCGACGGCCAGAGCGCGAGTCCGGCGAGAGCCATCCGCTGGCGGACGCTCGGGCGGAAGCGTGCGCGGCAGCACCGAGCGCGGCGCAGCGGTGGTCGACATGCCCCGAGAGTGATCCGTGCCTGTCAACGATGCGTGAAATGCGGGACTTGGCTCTCCGGGACCGCTCTAATGGCCTCATGGGCCAGCCCCCGGGTCACCTGCGCGGTCTCGGACTGCGCTGTGTCCTGGCGGCTGTCCTCGCGATCTTCGCGGTGGTCGCGACCCCCTCGGCAGCCTCGGCCCACGCCAACCTGGTCTCGACCGACCCAGTGGCCGGCAGCGTCGTGGACTCGGTCGGCGAGCAGATCCGGCTGGAGTTCTCCGAAGTCGTCGACGTCGCCACGGCGTCGGTCGCGATCACCGGGCCGGACGGGCCGCTGGCGGAGACCGTGGTGCAGTCCGATCCGGCGGACGCAGCGGTGGTCCTGGCCGGGTTCCCGGCCGATCCGGCGGCCGGCACCTACATCGTTCAGTGGCGGGTGCTGTCGATCGACGGACACTCGGCGACCGGTCAGTTCCGTTTCGCCTACCAACGCGCCACGACCACGTTGGACTCTCCCGCAGCCGACCCGACCCGGGTCGAGGTGCTGCCGGTGCTGGGACGGGCCGCCTCGGCCGGCGGCGCCCTCGCCGTGGTCGGGCTGGCGGCGTTTCCGTGGCTGATGGCGAGCCGGCGGCCCGGACGCCGCCTCTCGGCGCCAGGCCTGCAGGACGCGCTGTGGGCGGGAGTTCGTAGACCGATCCTCGTGGCCACGCTGGTCGCCGTGCTCGGGACGATCGTCGGCATCGTCGTGACCGCGGCCACGAGTGCCGGCGTGACCGTGACCGAGGAGCTGGGGGACTGGGGGGACGTGACCGACTTCGCCACCGGCAGCAGGACCGGCGTGCTCCTGCTGGTCCGGCTCCTGGTGCTCGGCGTGATGGGGCTCCTCGTCCTGCGGTTGGCCGCGCTCCGCCGGCGCGTCTCGCAGGCGCTGCTCTGCGGCCTGGGCGCGACCGCGCTGTTCACGTTCGCGCTGTCCAGCCACGCCGCCGCCGCCAATGTCGACGCCTGGCTCGCGGTGGGCTTCTACCTGCTCCACCTCGTCGCTGCGAGTGTCTGGGCCGGGGGGCTGCTGGGGCTCGCCTTTGCCGGGATGCCGGCGGCGCGGGCCCTGAGCACGGGCAAGGCACGGACGGCCGACCTGTCGGCGGAGCTGGTCGAGAGGTTCTCGATCGCGGCCCAGGTGGTGATGTTGGTGGTGCTGGCGTCCGGCGGCTACATGGCCCTGGTGCAGATCGATGCGCTGGAGGAGCTGGGCGGCAACACGTGGGGCCTGGCGCTGAGCATGAAGCTGGCGCTGTGGCTGACCGTCCTCGTCCTGGCGACGGTCACCGCCGTGCGCACGGTCCCGGCGCTGGCCCGGCGCGCGGGCGCGGTGCAGCGCCGGCTCGTCGCTGGTCGCGACCTCGACTCGGGTCTCCGGCTCGAGCTGTTTCTCGCGGTCGGGCTGGTCTCGCTGGCCGCCCTGCTCTCGGCGACACCGCCCCCGGGAAGCCTGCAGGAGGTCAGTGCTGTGGCCGACACCGTGCCGGAGGACCTGCGGACCACCAGCTCGCGCGGTGGGGCCGCCGGGTACGTCGCCCGCGTGAAGGTGTTCCGGTCGGGGACCGAGTCGGCGACGACGACGGTCTTCCGGGTCGAGCTCACGGCCGAGGGGACGCTGGCGAGCGCCCCCTCCGCACGGGCCGACCTCACCTACCCGGACGGGGTGGACCGCCGGCTCTCCCTGACGTTGACCGGGGCGGGGGAGTGGTACTCCGACCGGTTGTCGGTCCCGCCCGGTGACTACCTGCTCACTGCCCGATTCAAACGTGCCGGCGAACCAGTCGCCGTGCCGGTGAAGGTGAAGGTGCCTCGATGACCGACCATCCGTCTGCTCGGCAGCCGCGCACCCGATCGGGTCGCGGCGCACGGCGTGCGTCGCACTGGGCCCTCGCGGCCGGTGGCCTGGCGCTGCCGCTGGTGCTGCTCTCGGCTCCCGCCTCGGCGCACGTCGACCTCGTCCCGGCGACGGTGGCACCGACCACCTTCACCAAGTTCACCTTCAGCGTGCCCAACGAGAAGCAGGACGCCGACACCGTCGAGGTGCAGGTGCAGATCCCGGACGGCTTCCTGGTGGAGGCCGGTCAGGCCCTGTCAGGGTGGCGGACCGTCGTGGAGCGGGCGGACAACGGGATCATCACGTCGGTGACCTGGCGCGGTTCCACGATCGGGCCGGGCACGTTCGCGGAGTTCGCCGTGCTCGGGCGTTCACCGGCGGACGAGGGGACGCTGGCGTTCCCGGTCGCGCAGCGCTACGAGGACGAGGTGGTCCGGTGGGACGGCGCCGCGGACTCGGACAATCCCGCTCCGATGCTGGAGGTGGCCGCGGGCGCGGGCAGCGACGGCACCGACACGTCGGGGGGCAGGGTCCCAGCGGCGGACCCGGCGGTGGACCCGTCGGTGACTGGGCCGACCACCGAAGCCGGCGAGGACCCTCTGGCGAGGTCCCGGGCGGCACTGGCACTCGCACTCAGCGGGGCGACCCTGCTCGGAGCAGGAGGCCTGCTGATCCTCCTGCTGCTCCGCCGCCGAAGCCAAGACTGATCCCTCGACTGGCTGGCCACCGTGTGGTGTGGTGGGTGTCTCACGTCGTCACGAAGGGTGCTTCTGCCATGAAACGATTGACCGTGTCCGCCGTCGCCGCCACGACGGCCCTCGTCCTCACTGCGCTCGCGCCCCCGGCCGGCGCCGAGCAGCAATCCACCAGCGTCGGTCGCGACCGGCCCGGGGGGTTCCACACCTCGGAGCCGTCCATGCTCACGGGGGTCCACGGCACGACCACCAAGCCGATCATCTCGGTCGGCGACCGCGTGGGTCGCTACGAGTTCGCCTCGATCCCGGACGGCATCGCGTTGCTGCCCGGGCACCGTGGCCGCCACGGGCACCGCGGGCAGAGTCGGCACTCCGTCGAGATCGTCCTCAACCACGAGACCTCGAAGGTGCCCTTCCCCGCCACCCGCGCCGACTCCACCAACGCGATCCTCTCCCGTCTTCGCCTCGACTCACGTGATGCCGGAGTGCGCCACGGGAAGTACGCGATCCCCTCCTCGGCCGGCTACCAGCGGTTCTGCTCCAACTTCTACGCCGGCCGCAAGGAAGGTTTCCGTCGTCCGACCGTGTTCACCGTCGAGGAGGCACGGGACCTGGTGAAGCGCCAGGAGGACTCGTGGGAGCCCGGGCTCGCCGTCGGTCAGCCCGGGGTCGAGCAGGCCGGGGTCGTGGTGGCGTACGACGTCGAGTCCGGGCGCTACCGGACCATCTACGGCATGGGGCGCCACAACCACGAGAACGCGGTGACCATGCGGGGCTACGGTCGCCCGGTCATCCTCTCGGGTGATGACACCTTTGATGCGCCGGGTTCCCAGCTGTACATGTACCTCGCCAAGAACGGGCGCAACGTCTGGCGCGACAAGGGCCGGTTGTACGCGTTCAAGTCGGAGGTCGCGCTGGTCAACGACTACGGCGACATCGACACCGGAGACAAGCTGCGCGGCAAGTTCATCCCGGTGCCGCGCCGGATCGCGACCGGACTCAACCGCGACGGCAGTGAGGTGCAGTCGGCCGACTTCGGCTACGCCCCCCCGCCGAGCAGCAGCATCCCCGACGGCCCGCAGTGGGTGCTCGAGCAATGGAGCAACGCGAACAACGCCTTCCAGTTCATCCGGATCGAGGACATGGCGCCGGACCGCAGGAACGACCGGGTGCTGTACTTCGCCGACACCGGAGAACCGCGTGCGGTCCCGGACCCGGCCACGTCCCGGCTGATGCGTGGACCGAGCGGCACCAACGGCGCGTTCATGAACGGCAGGATCTTCAAGCTGGAGCTGGGACGCAACCCCACGAAGAAGGCCACGCTGTCGGTGCTCGCGGACTTCGACGACGGCGGCTACGACAACGCCGCGGAGATCCACCAACCCGACAACGTCGAGACCACCAGACGTGCGATCTACGTGACCGAGGACCCGGGCAGCCACAACAAGGGTGCGAGCAACGCCCGGGTGTGGCGGATCGACCTGAAGACGGGTGAGCGGCTGCTGGTGGCCGAGGTCGATCAGTCCTCCGCCCCGGCCGAGCTCGGGCTCACCCCGGGCGATTGGGAGACCGCCGGGATCGTGGACGTGTCGTCGGTCTTCGGACGTGGGTACTTCCTGATCAACGTCCAGGCCCACGGCTGGGACGACAAGGTCGGCGAGCCGGCCTTCGAGGGTGGACCCACGCCGTACCGCGAGCACGGGCAGCTGCTGCTGATGCACGTGCCGCGGCACTGAGGAACCCAGCCAGAGCGCACGCCCCCCACCGGCGGTAACGCGGGGTTATTGACGCTGGACAACCTCCACACGGGTACTCAGCGTCAAGGACACCGCGTCGCAGAGTGGCGCGCGCGAGCGGCATCCAGATTTGTCCAAGGTGACGGCCCCACAGTGTGCGCAACCGGATCTGGCAGCGGTCCAATCTCGTTCCGACGCCCCACTCCGTTTCACACAGGGGAGCTCGACCATGCGTACACCAAGAGTTCGAACAGGGGTGCTCGCGTCGATCACGGCGCTGACGATCCCCCTTGCCTTGATGGTTCCGCCGGCCCACGCCGCCGTGACCACGCCACCCAGCGGTGACCACTCGATCCTCGTCTTCACCGAGCGCGACTTCGTGGCGGTCGACGGCTGGACCGAGAGCAACCTGACCGTCCAGGTCCTGCGAAACGGCTTCGTCGTCGGCCGGGCGACGAACCTCCGGCCGATCAACGGGCTGGTGGAGATCAACCACGCCGGGCCGCCGTGCTGGGACGGCGTCACGCCCGACCTGCGGCCGGGTGACGAGGTCCAGGTGTTGACCGCCCCGGACACCGGCGAGTCGACGTTGACCTACGACGTCGAGGTGACCGAGCCCGCGACGGACGTCGCCGGCACCGTGACCATGCACGGCACTGCGGGAACCCCGGCCGCTCGGCTTCCGATCGCCGACCTCGAGGCCCGGATCATCGCGGGCGGCAGCCAGTTCCAGGCGAACGGGCGTCGTGACCTCCGCGCACCCGGCAACGGCAGCCTGACGTACGACGCCCCGGGATCGAACGCGTGGACGGCCACCTTCTCAGGCCTCAGCGCCGCGGACATCAGTCTGGCCATGTCGGCCGAGAGCCGGATCATGCGGCTGGGTGGGGCGGTGCCCAACGAGGCGACCATCTTCGAGTTCGGCGTCTTCGGCGGGCCGTCGCCCGGCTGCAACGCGCCGGCAGCGACCGGCCCCTCCATCCCGGACCTGGCCGCAGCGTCCGACAGCGGGGTCTCCGCGACCGACAACATCACCAGGAACACGTCGGTCACGTTCGGCGGCTCGGTCGGTCTCCCGGACAGTGATGTCGTCGAGCTCTTCGTCGACGGCGCGTCCCGCGGGACCGTGGCCCCCACCGGAGGCACCTACAGCTTCACCACCACCCTTTCCGCCGGCACTCACCAGGTGACCGCACGTGAGGCAGGCCCGAGCTCCCCGCAACCGGTCGCGTCATCGGGCGCCCTGTCCGTGACCGTCGACACGACCGCCCCTGTGGTCCCGCAGGTCAGTGCGACCGATCCGGTCTCGCCGAACCCCTCGCTGGCCCCGAAGCTCAAGGGCGCCGCAGGAGCCGGTGAGGGAACGTCCATCGTCTCGATCTTCGCCAACGCAACCTGCTCCGGCACCGTGCTCGGCTCAGGCACCGGTCAGGACTTCGGCGCCAGCGGCATCACGGCGACGGTGCCCGGGGGCTCGACGACGCTCTTCCATGCCCGCACCGAGGACCTGGCCGGCAACATCTCCGGCTGCTCGGCCCCGCGTGAGTACATCCAGGACAGCGTCGCCCCTCCGGTCCCCACGCTGGGTGCCGGGAGCACATCCGGAGCGGTCGACAGCAACGCGGCGACGTTCGTGTTCAGCGACGTCGAGCCGGGCGTGGTGTTCACCTGCGCTCTGGACACGCTGACCGCGGAGGTGTGCAGCAGTCCGAAGACGTACTCCGGACTGGAGGAGGGCCAGCACACGTTCAAGGTCATGGCCAAGGATGGGGCAGCAAACACCAGCGATCCGATGGTGGTGACCTGGACGGTGGACACGATCGTGCCGGGCGCGCCGACGATGGCGACGCGTGCGCCCAGTGGCCTGGTCCGCAGCAGGCAGGCGACCTTCTCCTTCACCCACGACGAGCCCGGCGTGACGTTCAGCTGTTCGCTGGACGGTGCCCTCGCCACGGCCTGCACCAGTCCGATGACCTACCTCAAGCTGCCGCAGGGCAAGCACTCGCTGGCTGTGGCCGCACAGGACGCGGCCGGACATGTCAGCGCAGCGCGGGTGGCCCGGTGGACGGTGGACACGAAGGGTCCGAAGGTGGTCAGCCGCAACCCCGGCAAGAATGCCAAGAACGTCAAGCCGGGCACGACGCTGAAGGTCACTCTGGGTGAGAAGGTCACCGGAGCCACGGCCCGCAACGTCAAGGTGTTCGCCGCGGGCAGCAACAGGGCCAGCAAGGCCCTGGTGCGCTACAGCCCGAGGACGAAGACCATCACGATCGACCCACGCTCGCCGCTGCAATCAGGCACCCGGTACAGCGTCGAGCTGGGACGAGGGATCAAGGATCTGGCCGGGAACCGGCTCAAGCCCACTCTGTGGAGATTCACGACTCGATCCTGATCCCGATGGTCGGGACGCCCCTGCCCTGGGGCGTCCCGGCCATCCTGCGTTCACTCGGAGGGCTGCGGCACCTCGCAGTCGACCTTGGGGTTGACCCCCAGGTAGTTCAACGGACCGGCGAGCACCGTGAGCGAGGTGTCACCCGCGGTCTTGCAGCTCACCTCCTGGTCGTCACCGAAGTAGCCGCGCTGGAAGGCGGCCAGTACGCCGATGACCAGCCAGACGACGACAACTATCCCGATCAGATTCCTCATGGTGTCTCCTGTCTCAGCGCCCGAGCGCCGGCTGGGCGCCGGGCCGACTCACCATCACCGTTCCACCTGGGACCAGGTTCAAACCGGGGTTCGGCTCGTCAGCTCGTCCGGTCGGCTCGCTGAGCGGCCTGGTACTCGGCCTGGTAGGCCAGCACCGCCGCCCGACCGCGCGCGAGGGCAGCGTCGAGCTCCTCGATCAGCGGTTCGGCACCGTCGACCGACCCGTCGTCGACCGCGAGCTCGAGCCGCTGGGCGATCCGACCGGCCCGGGTGACGCCCAGGTTCAGGGCTCCACCGGCGAGCTTGTGGGTCACGGCCTTCAGCGTCGCCGCGTCCCCCTCGTCGTACGCCGACCGGATGGAGAGCATCGTGGTCGGAGTGTTCTTGACGAAGTTGCCGATCGCCCGGTCCAGGTAGGTCGTGTCGCCGGGGTCGAGGTCGCGGAGCTCGCCGATGCGGCGTTCGTCGAGATCCTGGTCGGGTTCAGGTTCGGGTGGGGTGGGCGTGGCGGGGTTCGGGGGGAGGACCATGCTCGGCTCCTTCTGCAGCCACTTGTGCAACGTGTGTTCCAGGCTCGTGGGGTTGACGGGTTTGGTCAGGAAGTCGTCCATGCCCGCAGCAAGACATCGCTCCCGCTCGCCCTCGACGGCTGCTGCCGTCATCGCGATGATCGGGACCCGCTGGTCCGGGCCCTCCCGGGCGCGGATCCTGCGGGTGGCGGCATAGCCGTCGAGGCGCGGCATCTGCACGTCCATCAGGATGAGGTCGTAGGAGTCACGGGCCAGCTCTTCCAGGGCCACGATGCCGTCGTCAGCCGTGACCGCTCGGTAGCCGAAGACCTCGAGCAGTCCGACGGCGACCAGCTGGTTGACGGGGTTGTCCTCGACGACCAGCACCCGGTGGCCCGTCGAGCTCGACTCGGGTGCGGTGGCCGGCGCCTCGGGGCGTGGGCTCGTACCCACCACGTGCTCGAGCAGGGCGGAGCGCAGCGCGCTGGGAAGCACCGGTCTGGTCAGGCAGGAGCTCACGCCGGCCTTCGCGAGCAGCGGCCGGTCCGGCGACGAGTCGGGACTCAGCAGGAGGACCGAGGGTGAGGAGGAGGAGGCGCAGGAGATCTCGCGGGCGAGCTCGATCGCGGCGTCGACCGAGTCCAGGTCCAGCAGCACCGCCTCGAAGGGCTCGCCCTGGGCCGTGGCCCGGGCCAGGGCGGCTCGGGCACCGGCCGCGCCGGTGACGGTCTCGGGCAGGACCTTCCACCAGCTCAGCTGCTCGGCGAGGACGAGTCCGGTGTGGCGCTGGTCGCCCACCACCAGGATCCGGCGGCCGGCGAGGAGGCCGCGCGCGTGCTGGTCGTCCGGGTCGCCCCCCGAGCCCGCGGCCTGGTCGAGTCTCGCGGTGAACCAGAAGATCGTGCCGCCCGCGGGGTTGGTCTCGATCCCGATCTCCCCGCCCAGGGCGCGGACGATCTCGCGTGAGATGGCAAGGCCCAGGCCGGTGCCGCCGTGGATCCGCGTGGTCGAGGAGTCGGCCTGGGTGAACGGCTCGAACAGCGCTGCACGCTCGGACTCCTTGATCCCGATCCCGGTGTCGATCACCTCGACCCGCAGCACGAGTCCGCGATCAGTCCCGTGCTCGACTCCGTCGTCGGACCGGTCATCGGACCGGTCGTCGGACCGGTCGTCGGACCGGTCGTCGGACCGGTCGTCGGGTCCGGGCGTAGGCCTCGCCTGCGCGGTGGCACGGATCGTGACGCTGCCGGAGTCCGTGAACTTCACGGCGTTCGAACCGAGGTTGGCCAGGATCTGGGCCAACCTGGTCGGGTCTCCGGCCAGCACCTCGGGGACGTCGGAGTGGCAGGACACCACGAGGTCCAAGCCCTTCGCGCGGGCGGTGCCGGCCAGCACGTTCGCGACCTGCTCGAAGACGGGTCGAACCTCGAAGTCGACCTTCTCCAGGTCGAGACGACCGGCCTCGATCCGGGAGAAGTCCAAGACCTCGTTGATGACGCTGAGCAGGGCCCGGCTCGCCACCCGCAGCCCGGAGGCGTACCGGGTCTGCTCGGCGTCGAGATCGGTGCGGAGCAGCAGGTCGTTGAGCCCGATCACACCGTTCAGGGGAGTCCGGATCTCGTGGGACATGGTGGCCAGGAACTCGGACTTCTGCCGCGAGGCCTCCATTGCCGCGTCCCGGGCCCGGGCCAGCTCACGCGCGGCGTTCTCGCGCTCGGCGACGCGGCCCAGCTGGAAGGTCATGTGCTCGACCATCGACTCGATCATCGCGTGCCGGTAGAGCGGAGGAGCCGAGGTGACCGTGACGATCGCGCAGATGGTCCCGCCGTAGCCGACGGGGGAGGCGATGGTGAGCCGGGACTCGTCCCAGACCTTCTCGCAACGTCCGAAGGCCTCGTTGGCCAGGGCCAGCTCCCTCGCCGAGACGCTCGGTGTCGCGTCGTCGGCCGCGCGGTCCTCCTCCGTGACGTACAGAGCGACGACGCCCTGCCCGTCGTCGGACGGCACGAAGGCTCGCGCCCTTTCCCAGTCGTCGTGCAGCAGGACCAAGGACCGCGCCTGCGCCAGCACTTCCTCCAGCGACGTGGCCTCGTTCGCCGCCGTGGCGATCGCCTGCATGATCGTGTTCTGCGCCACCGAGTCCTCGAGCGCCAGCTCCGCCTGCTTGGTCTCCGTGACGTCCTGGTGGGTGCCGGACATCGAGACCAGTCGCCCATCGGTGTCGCGCTGCCCCACCCCGCGGCCGCGGGTCCAGACCCAGTCGGTCCCGCCCATCACCCGTGCGGTGAAGCCGAAGTCGAGCTTCCCGTCCCGGACCGAACCGACCGCCGCATCGACCGTCTCCCGGTCGTCGGGGTGCACGGTCTCCAGGAACTGGGCGTACGTCACCGGGAAGTACTCCGGGTCGTAGCCGTACAGCGCGCAGAGCTCGGGCGAGCCGGTGATCTCGTCGCGTTCCACGTCCCAGTCCCAGCTCCCGATCTGGGCGATGCGCTGGGCCTCCGACAGTCGGTGCTGGCTGGTGCGGAGCTCGTGGAGAGTTCGGCGTCGGTCGCTGTAGTCGGTGACCCGGTGCAGGATCGAGGTGAGCGTGCCGTCCGGTGCGTGGAAGCCGCTTTCACGGACCAGGACCCACAGCGTGCTGCCGTCCCGGCGGACGAACTTGCACTCGACCTCGGTGTCGTTGAGAGAGCCCGCCCGGAGGTCCTCCAGGTGGCCGGCGAACTGCTCGCGGCCGATCTCGTCCAGCGAGTCGAACACCGTGAGTCCGGCCATCTCCGACTCGGGGACCCCGAAGAGCTGGGCCATCTGGGGGTTCGCATAGATGGTGCGTCCGTGCAGGTCGAAGAGCCAGATGCCGTCGCGAGACGTCTCGACGATGTCTCGATACAGCTCATCCGGGTTCATGGCACCTCCGCGTCCCACGATAGGACCCGTGGCGCTCCCGCATCGGCTTATCGAGGTCGCGGCGCCCGCACGGTGCCGGTCGGCTCGACGGCGCTCGAGTCAGCCCGGCTCCCCGGCAATCAGGTAGTCGCCGTTCTCGAACTCCAGCTCGAGAGAGACGAAGTCCCGGCTCTGGCTGCCGTCGGTGCGGGTGTAGACGACGGTGTAGTCGACGTCCAGGGCTCGTGGTCGGGCCGACACCGACACCAGCTCGGCGGAGTCGATGGTGTCCCAGAAGCCGGTGTAGCCGTCGATCCCGTTGCTCGCCTGCTGGAACTCCGGGGTGAGTCGCGTGAAGGCGGTCTCCGGGTCGCTGCTCGCGGTGGCGAGGTAGTCCTCGATGAACCGCTCCATGCCGGCCTTCGTAGGAGCGTCCTTGTCCGAGCTGCTCTGCTGCTCGCTCGGCTGGGGCGAGCTCGACGTGGTCGGGACTGCCACATCGTCTGCCGGGTCGTTGCCACCGCCTCCGGCGAGCGCGGCCCACAGGACCAGCACGACCGACAACGCCACCGCCCCGCCGACCAGCAGCGTGGCGGCGCCCGGCCGGCGGCGTCCCGGCGACGCCGGCGCGACCGGCGTGGGCTCGACGGGCGTCGGCGTGCCCACCGGCGGCATCGTGCGTGGGGCAGGAGGAACGGCGCGGGGGAGCACCTGGGTGCGGCTCGCCTGGCCGGAGCCCGCGGCTGCCGGCGCGGGGTGCACGGTGGTGCCGGTCGGGGAGCCGTGCAGGAAGTCGCGCACCTGGGCCATCGACCAGCGGTCGGCGGGCTCCCGGGTCATGGTGCGCTCGAGCAGTGGCGCGAGCCAGCCCGCGTCGTCAAGCCGCGGAGGCTCCTCGTGCACGATCCGGTACAGCGCGCCGAGCAGGTTCTCCCCCACGTCGTACGGCGGGCGACCCGAGAGCGCGTGGAACAAGGTGGCGCCCAGGGACCACACGTCGCTGGCGTCCGTCGCCGTCGAGCCGGAGGCGACCTCGGGGGCCAGGTACGCCGGCGAGCCCGTCACCAGGCCGGTCTGGGTGAGCGACGCGTCTGCCTCGGCACGGGCGATCCCGAAGTCGGACAGCTTCACCTGGCCCTGCGGGGTGACCAGGATGTTCGAGGGCTTCACGTCGCGGTGCACGATGCCGGCAGCGTGGGCCGCCGCGAGGGCGTCCGCCGCCTGCCAGACCAGCGGAGACGCCTCGTCGGGGGTCAGTGGGCCGTCGCGTTGGACCAGCTGGGAGAGGGTCACGCCCTCGACGTACTCCATGATCAGCCACTGCGTGTCGTCCTCGACGAGGAGGTCGAAGATCGCCACCACGTGCGGGTGGTTGAGCCGGGCGGCGAGCCGGGCCTCGCGCTCGGCGCGCTCCAGATCGGGGCGCTCACCGTCGGGCATCATCCCGATCCGCTTCATCGCGACGTCGCGCCCGAGCACCTCGTCGCGGCCCAGCCAGACGGCGCCCATGCCGCCTCGGCCGATCTCCCGAGCGAGTGTGTACCTGCCTGCGATCACGTTGGATGCCTCCTCAGGGCCGCAGGGAACTCTAGCGAGCAGGATCTCCATCGGCGACGCCGACCAAACCCGGTGGCTCCTGCTCGCAGCGATGCGGCAGGCTGGGCACCGACAGGTTTCGACCACGGAAGGCACAGCGTGTCCATCGACCCCACCCTCCTCGACGATCTCGAGTGGCGCGGACTCATTGCCCACTCGACTGACCTCGACGCGCTCCGCGAGACGCTGGGCCAGGGGAGCGTGAGGTTCTACGTCGGCTTCGACCCGACCGCTCCCAGCCTCCATCTGGGCAACCTGGTCCAGATCCTCACCGCGCGGCGGCTGCAGAACGCCGGACACACGCCGTACGCGCTGGTCGGCGGCGCCACCGGCATGATCGGCGACCCGAAGGACGCGGGGGAGCGGACCCTCAACTCCCTGGACACGGTCAAGGACTGGGTGGCCCGGGTGCGCGGCCAGATCGAGCCCTTCCTCTCCTTCGAGGGGCCGAACGCCGCGACCATGGTCAACAACTACGACTGGACCGCCAGCCTGTCCACGATCGACTTCCTGCGCGACATCGGCAAGCACTTCCCGGTCAACCGGATGCTCGCCCGCGACGTGGTGAAGTCCCGGCTCGAGGCCGGTATCTCCTACACCGAGTTCAGCTACGTGCTGCTCCAGTCGATGGACTTCCTCAACCTCTACCGGGACCACGGGGTGACGCTCCAGCACGGGGGATCCGACCAGTGGGGCAACCTCACCGGCGGCGTCGAGCTGATCCGCCGCAGCGACGGTGCCAAGGTCCACGCCTTCGCCACCCCGCTGATCACCAAGGCGGACGGCACGAAGTACGGCAAGACCGAGGGAGGCGCCCTCTGGCTGGACCCCGAGATGATGTCGCCCTACGCCTTCTACCAGTTCTGGCTGAACGTCGAGGACGAGAAGGTGGGGGAGCTGCTCCGCATCTTCACCTTCCTGGAGCGGGCGCAGATCGAGGAGCTCGAGGCGCAGACGGCGGCGAAGCCGTTCCTGCGCGCCGGGCAGAAGGCGCTCGCCGAGGAGGTCACCACGCTGGTGCACGGCGCAGCCGAGACCGAGCGGATCAAGGCGGCGTCCGCGGCACTCTTCGGCGGGGGCGACCTGAGCGGTCTCAGCCCGGCGACCCTCGGCTCGGCGCTCCGCGAGGCAGGCGTGGCGCCGATCGACGGCGCAGACGGCCTGCCCAACGTCGTCGAGCTGCTGGTCGCATCGGGACTGGCCTCGAGCAAGGGTGACGCCCGGCGCACGGTCACCGAGGGCGGCGCCTACCTCAACAACCAGCGGGTCGAGGACCCGGAGCTGACCCCTACCGCCACCGACCTGATCGGCGGCACCTGGTTGGTGCTGCGTCGGGGCAAGAAGAAGTTCGCGGGCATCGAGGTCCGATGACGAGCCCCGGGCGCTGGGTCGACGGACTCGAGGAGCACGCCCGGAAGTCGCTGCCCGGACCGGTCCTGGACCACCTGGTCCACGGCGCCGGGGACGCGCGCACCAGCTCCGAGGCCGCGGAGGCGTGGCAGCGGGTCCGCTTCCAGCCGCACGTGCTGCGCGACGTGACGCAGGTCGATCCCTCCGTCGAGGTGCTGGGACACCGGTGCGCAGTTCCCTGGGGCGTGGCCCCGACCTCACCGCAGCTGGCCTTCCACCCGGAGGGGGAGCTGGCCATGGCGCGCGCGGCGGCCGCGGCCGGCTCGCTGCTCGTCGTGTCCAGCAACGCCGGTACCCGGTTCGCGCAGATCGGTGAGACCGGAGCGGAGTGGTGGCTGCAGGCCTACCTCTCGGCAGATCGAACCCTGTGCGAGCCGATGCTCGCCCGTGCCGTCGCAGCGGGGGCGAGCGCCGTCGTGCTCACGGTGGACACCCCCGTCGTGGGCCGCAAGCGGCGGACACCCACGGTCT
Organism: uncultured Actinomycetota bacterium; assembly: GCA_963826415.1. Classification (GTDB taxonomy): domain Bacteria; phylum Actinomycetota; class Actinomycetes; order Propionibacteriales; family Nocardioidaceae; genus Nocardioides. The sequence continues at coordinate 244,396 of CAWGWW010000001.1, forward strand.
GGGAGACGATCGATCCGGCGGTCGTCCGGGTGAACTTCGACGAGGACTACGAAGGTCGGGTCGGGTCCGAGAAGGCCCTGGACCTGGGACCGCACGACATCGGCTGGCTGGCGGGGATCACCGGTCTCCCCGTCGTGGTCAAAGGTGTCCTGCGAGCCGAGGACGCTCGCCGATGCGTGCAGGCAGGCGCCGCGGCGGTGTGGGTCTCCAACCACGGAGGCCGACAGCTCGACCGAGCCGAGGCCACGGCGCACTGCCTGGCGGGTGTGCTCGAGGCGGTGGACGGTGAGGCCGAGGTGTACGTCGACGGCGGCCTGCGCACGGGACTCGACATTCTTGCCGCGCTCGCACTGGGCGCGGACCAGGTCTTCCTGGGTCGGCTTCCCCTGTTGGCGCTCGTCGATGGGGAGCCGGGGGTGAGCGGGATGCATGCCGAGCTGCTCCGCGAGCTGCTCGAAGCCATGCGTCTCGCGGGCTGCCGCACGGTGGCCGACACGCGCGGGCTGGCCGCCCGGGTCCAGCCAAACCGCCTCTGACCTGCGAAAACACAATTGTGCCCCGGGTCACGTCGACCCGATTTGAACAACTC
>CAWGWW010000002.1:0-90185 GCA_963826415.1 uncultured Actinomycetota bacterium
CACCTTCAATTCCCAGACCGCGGACCAGTCCCTGCACGACTTCGTCATGGGGATCACCGACAACCGGGGGGCCGACGATGTGGTGGTCAGTGTCCCCGTCTCCCCTGTGATGGCCGAGGCCGACACGGTGATGAATCCCGACGGCATGCTGGTCTTCTTCGCCGGTGTTCCCAACGGCACCCTGGCGCCGTTGAACCTGAGCGCGGTCTACCTGAACAACGCCCAGTACACCGGGACCTCAGGATTGACCATCCACGATCAGCAGCAGGTGGTGGATCTGGCCAACCAGGGTGATCTCTCTCCGGGATCCATCGTGGGCGCCGTCGGCGGCATGCGGGCGGCCAAGGACGGCCTCCAGGCCCTGGTCGACGGCAGCTACTCCGGCAAGGTCCTGATCTTCCCCCAGATCCACGACCTTCCCCTGATGGGGCTCGATGAGCTGAAGGAGAGGCTGCCGGAGGTCGCCGAGAAGCTGGCACCTGGCGACACGTGGAACGACGAGGCGGAAGCGGCGCTCTTCGACAGTCAGCTGAGCGGTTAGTCGCGACGGTGACCATCGAGCTCTGAGTCCACGACAGACGAAAGCCCGCACCTGCAGAAGGTGCGGGCTTTCGCTTGTCCGGAGTGGCCCCTCCTGCCTGGGAGGGACCAGGCTCAGTTGACGCTCACGGCGCTCCAGGCGGCGCCGACTGCGGCGTACTGCGTGCTGCCGGTGCCGTAGAGGTCCTTGGCCGCATTGAGGGTCGCCGTGCGGGCACCCTTGTAGTTGGTGCTCGAGGTCATGTAGACCGTCAGCGCGCGGTACCAGATGCTCGCGGCTGCACTGCGACCGATCCCGGCCACGGTGGAGCCGTTGCAGGTCGGGCTGTTGTGGGAGACGCCGTTGATCGTCTTGGCGCCCGAGCCCTCGGCCAGCAGGTAGAAGAAGTGGTTGCCGATGCCCGAGGAGTAGTGCACGTCGGCCTGCCCTGCGGTCGCGGACCAGCAGTCGTAGGACGAGCCGTCGGAGGACGGCTTGTCCATCCGACGGAAGCCCACGTGCTGCTTGAGGTCGAACTCCTCACCGATGAGGTAGTCCCCGGGGTCGTTGGCGTTGGCGGCGAAGAACTCCACCATGGTCCCGAAGATGTCGGAGGTCGCCTCGTTGAGGCCGCCGGACTCACCGGAGTAGGTGAGGTTGGCGGAGTTCTCGGTGACGCCGTGGGTCATCTCGTGGCCGGCGACGTCGAGAGAGGTGAGCGGGCCGTAGTTGACGCCGTCCCCGTCGCCGTACGTCATCTTGGTGCCGTCCCAGAACGCGTTCACGTAGCCGGAGCCGTAGTGCACGCGGTTGTAGGAGCCGGAGCCGTTGTTGAAGATGCCGTTGCGGCCGAAGGTGAGCTTGTAGTAGTCCCACGTCATGTTGGTGCCGTACTGCGCGTCCACGCCGGCCGACTCCCGGCTGCTCGTGGTGCCGTTCCCGAAGCTCGTGTCGGGACTGCTGAAGATCGTCCCGGTCTTGCAGCCGCTCCCGAAGAGCTGGCAGGCGAAGGAGTCCGTGCCGTTGTTCATGTCGGTCGTGTAGGTGTTCCCGCGGGTCGGGTCCTTGAGCTGGTACGTCGAGCCGGACTGGGTGAGCTTCAAGGGCACCGTCCCGCCGTACAGCGACTGACCGGTGCCGTCGACGTTGACGATCTCCTCCTCGCGGCGCAGCACGGTGCCCGTGCGCGCGTCGACGAACGTCGCGAGCCGGCTGGGCGTGCCGTCGGCCCGGGTGCCGCCGCTCAGCACCTGCCAGGCGAGACGCGGGCTGCCCTGGGTGGCATCCACCACCAGCTGGGGGGCCCCGGTGGCTCGCAGGCCCGAGATCGCCCGGGTCGCCTTCGAGGCGGCCGTCGCACGGGAGGTGGCTGCCGCCGCGGAGACCTGCGGGGCGGTCGTGAGCTCCAGCGGAGCGGCCAGGGTCTGGCTGACGCCTCGCCAACCGGCCGCGGGACCCCGGTGGAGCACCAGGTCTCCCCCGAGCACGGGCAGGCCGCGGTAGGTGCGCTCCATGCGCACGTGCGAGCTTCCGTCCGGGTCGCGGAGGGTGTCGACGACACGGAACCCCTGCCCCTCGGTGGAGCGGGCGGCGCCGGGGTGGGCGCGCAGGGCGTCGACCGCCGCAGCAGCCGCGTCGGCACGGTGCGCCGTCTCGGTGGTGGCGGCCTGGGCAGTGGGGATGCCGAAGGTGCTCGCAGCCAGCACGGCCGCAGTGGCAAGACCCAACGATCGCAGCATCAAGGAACCTCTCGTCGTTCATGGGTGGAGCGACGAGACTCGCTCATGCAGCCCACGAGGGGAACGCCGACGCTGGACCAGATTCCTGCATCGCAGGAACTTGCAAGAGTTGCGGTCGATCAGTCGAGGTCCAGGAAGTTCTCCAGCCCGACCGTGAGGCCGGGGTGGGTCCCGATCGCGCGGAGCCCGCTGAGCACGCCGGGGGCGAAGGAGGCTCGGTCCAGGGAGTCGTGCCGGATCGTCAGCGTCTCCCCCACGCCGCCGAGGATCACCTCCTGGTGGGCCACGAGGCCGCGGATCCGCAGGGCGTGCACCGGGATCCCCTCGACCTCGGCGCCCCGGGCCCCCGGCAGCGCCGTGCTGGTGGCATCCGGCAGCGGCGCGCAGTCGGCCTCCCGGCGGGCGGCCGCGACCAGCTCCGCCGTACGCCGTGCGGTGCCGGACGGTGCGTCCGCCTTGTCCGGGTGGTGCAGCTCGACGATCTCGACCGACTCGTAGAACGGGGCCGCGATGCTCGCGAAGCGCATCATCAGGATCGCGCCGATCGAGAAGTTCGGGGCGATCAGCACTCCGGTCCCGGGCTGTTCGGAGAGTCGGTCCCGCAAGGTGGCGAGCCGGTCCTCGTCGAATCCGGTCGTCCCGACCACGGCGTGGATGCCGTGGCCGATGCAGAAGGCCAGGTTCTCCATCACCACGTCGGGGTGGGTGAAGTCGACGACGGCCTGCGCTCCGGACTCGACCAGGAGGTCCAGCGAGTCGTCGACGTCGACCGACGCCACCAGCTCGAGGTCCGGGGCGGCCTCGACCGCGCGACACACCTCCGAGCCGACCTTCCCCCGGGCGCCGAGCACGCCCACCTTCAGCCTGTTCGCGCTCGCCTCGGTCACGCCACCAACCTAGGCCATGGCCCGTGACGGGGGCATCCGCAGGCCGCCCGCGTCGGAACGCTCGGTTTCTGGCAGTCTTGGGGCATGGTGCTGCAGACGATTCCCGCCCGGATCCGTTGGGCTGTCGAAGTGATGGACGTCCAGCCCGCCGACCACGTGCTCGAGATCGGGTGCGGCCCGGGGGCGGGAGCCGAGCTGATCTGCAGCCGGCTCGACACCGGCAAGCTCTTCGCCATCGACCGCTCCGAGTCCGGTGTGGACCGCACCAAGCGCCGCAATGCGCAACACGTCGAGGCCGGCCGACTGACCGTGCGCCAGATCGACCTGGCCACCCTGCGGGTCCCCGTCAAGCGGTTGACCAAGGTCTTCGCCTTCAACGTGAACCTGTTCTGGGTGCGCGAGTGCGCGGACGAGATCGCCCTGCTGCACGAGCGGGTGGTCCCCGGCGGCGCGGTCTACCTGTTCTACGAGGCCAACCGGGCGGAACTGGTCCCCACCATCGTCGAGAGGGCGTCGAGTCGCCTCGTGGACGGCGGCTTCCGGGTCTCGGTGGTCGAGCAGAAGGCGCCCGCGGTCGTCGGCCTCATCGGCCGTCGATAAGGTTTTTGCCTTATAGTTGTTCACATTAGATATATACCTAATGTAGGCTGCACATAAGGTTGTGACCGAAACGCGAAGGAGGCGTCCGTGACCGTGGCCGTGCTCACCGTCGACCAGCGCGGAAGCCGGCGGGACACCGACCGGGTCCCGGCGACCGTCGCTGCCCTGGCTCCGATCCCGTCGCTGCGGGGCTTCGAACGCACCGCGGGCGACGAGTTCCAAGGAGTGGTCGACGACCCGTCGGCGCTGCCCCGGATCGTCGAGCTGCTGCTGCGCGAGGACGTGTGGAACATCGGCATCGGCTTCGGCCCGGTCGACGAGCCCCTCCCCGACCACGCCCGGGCCGGCAGCGGAGCGGCGTACCTCCATGCCCGCCAGGCCGTGACCACGGCCAAGAGCGCGCCCTGGCACCTGCGGGTCGAGGGTGACGACCCCGGAGCCCGATCACTGGAGACGGTGCTGTGGTTGTGGGCCGCCGTGCTGTCCCGACGCACCGACCGCGGCTGGGAGGTCGCCGACCTGGTCGAGCAGCAGCTGTCCTACGAGGAGGCGGGACGTCGCCTCGGGATCACCCAGTCGGCCGTGAGCCAGCGGGCGCAGTCCGCCGGCATCGTCGAGGGCCGACGCGCCCGCGAGCTCGCGACCGAGCTCACCGCCGCCCTGCTGCACCAGGAGACCACCCGATGAGCGCCGTGAACGTGGTGATCGTGCTGCTCGCCGCAGCGCTGGTCTTCGGCAGCCTGGCCTGGTCGAAGGCAGGCTCGCGGGCGTGGTCGAGGGCGGGCTCGCTGCTGTGGGCGCCGGCCTGCGTGGGGATGCTCGCCGTGGCCGCGCTCGTGGCCGCGGTGCCGGACGCCGTCCAGGCAGCCTCGAACGCCACGGCCACGCTGCTGGTGGTGCTGGCCGGCCTGGTGGCGGTGGTCGGTGGCGGTCCCGTCACGGCACGGGTCTTCACGCTGGTCGACGGCCACGGCACCGACGGCGGACCCGACCACGACTCGCTGCGCCGCGCCGGTGAGGTGCTCCGCGGCGGCGCCTGGATCGGTGTCCTGGAACGAGCCGGCGTCTTCGCGACCCTGGTGGCCGGCTGGCCCGCCGGCCTGGCGATCGTGCTGGGCCTCAAGGGGCTCGGCCGCTACCCCGAGCTGCGCAGCGGTGACAACACCGGCACGGCTGAGCGCTTCATCATCGGCACGTTCACCAGCGTGCTGTGGGCCTCCGCCTGTGCGGGAGTCGTCCGGCTGCTGCTGTAGCTCAGGCCGGCCCGACGATGGCCAGCACCTCGGGCTGGGAGAACAGCTCGCGGGCGATGTCGTGCACCTGCTCGAGCGTCACCGCGTCGATCCGGGCCATCACCTCGTCGATGCTGAGCAGCTCGTCGTAGACCAGCTCGGCCTTGCCCAGCCGCGACATCCGTGAGCCCGAGTCCTCGAGCCCGAGCACCAGTCCGCCCCGCAGCTGGCCCTTGCCGCGGGCCAGCTCGTCAGCCGAGATGCCGTCGGCGGCGACCTTGGCGAGCTCTGCGCGGACCACTGCCAGTACGTCGTCGAGCTTCGCGGGCAGGCACCCGACCGCGACCCCGACCAGGCCGGAGTCGGCGTGGTGGCTGGCGAAGGAGTAGACCGAGTAGGCGAGGCCGCGCAGCTCGCGGACCTCCTGGAAGAGCCGGCTGGACGTGCCCCCGCCCAAGGCGGTGTTGAGCACGCCGAGCGCGAAACGCCGGTCGTCCTGCCGGGTCAGTCCGGCCATGCCGAGCACCACGTTGACCTGCTCGAACGGGCGGGTGGCGGTGGCCGCACCCGGGGTCACCCGACGCCCGCGGTCGCTGCGCCGCGGCGCGACCGGCGACTCGCCGCCGGCGAGGAAGCCGTTGCGCCCGAAGGAACGGCGGACCCGGCGCACCAGCGCGGCGTGGTCGACGTTCCCGGCGACCGAGATCACCATGTTGGCGGGGCGGTAGTGCCGTTTGTAGAAGCGCACGATCTGCGCCCGCGTCAGCGCGCCGATCGACTCTCCGGTGCCCGCGATCGGCCGACCGAGCGGCGAGTCACCCCAGGCCTGGGCCGCGAAGAGGTTGTGCACCACGTCGTCGGGATCGTCGTCGTGCATGGCGATCTCGTCGAGGATCACGTCGCGCTCCGCCTCGACGTCCTCGGCGGTGAGCGTGGAGCTGGTGACCATGTCCCCCAGCACGTCGACCGCCAGGGGCAGGTCCTCGTCGAGGACCCGCGCATGGAAGACGGTGTACTCCTTGGCGGTGAACGCGTTGAACTCACCACCGACCGCGTCGAGCTCGATCGAGATGTCGAGCGCGGACCGCTCGCTGGTGCCCTTGAACAGCAGGTGCTCGAGGAAGTGCGAGCAGCCGTGCAGGGTCGGCGACTCGTCACGGGACCCCACCCCGACCCAGACGCCGATGCTGGCCGACCGGACGCCCGCGAGGTGCTCGGAGATCACCCGCAGGCCGCCGGGCAGCAGCGTGCGCCGCACCCGGGAGGTCACCTGGCCGTTGACGTCGGTGACCGTCTGCAGGGTGCGCGTGGTGCCCACGCGTTGCGGGCGGGACCTGAAGGAATGGGACGACCGGTCGGCAGCTGCCTGCCGACCGGTCGTCACGTTGTGCTGGGTCACGCAGGGATCACTCGGCCTCGGCGGGCTCGGCGGCCTCGTCGGAGGACTCGGCACCCTCGTCGGCGCTCTCCTCGACGTACGGGATCAGCGACAGCTTGCCGCGGTCGTCGACCTCGGCGATCTGCACCTGGATCTTCTGACCGACCGCGAGCACGTCCTCGACGGCGTCGACCCGCTTGCCACCGGCGAGGCCGCGCAGCTTGCTGATGTGCAGCAGCCCGTCCTTGCCCGGAAGCAGCGAGATGAAGGCACCGAAGTTGGTCGTCTTCACGACCGTGCCGAGGTAGCGCTCGCCGACCTCCGGCATGGTCGGGTTGGCGATCGCGTTGACGGCCTGGCGAGCGGCCTCGGCCGCCTCGCCGTTGGTGGCACCGATGTAGATGGTGCCGTCGTCCTCGATCGACAACGACGCGCCGGTGTCGTCCTGGATCTGGTTGATCACCTTGCCCTTCGGGCCGATGACCTCCCCGATCTTGTCGACGGGGATGCGGACCGTGATGATGCGCGGCGCGTGCACCGACATCTCCTCGGGCGCGTCGATGGCCTCGGCCATCACGTCGAGGATCGCCAGGCGGGCTTCCTTGGCCTGGGTGAGCGCGGCACCGAGGATCTCGGCGGGGATGCCGTCGAGCTTGGTGTCGAGCTGCAGGGCGGTGACGAACTCGCGGGTACCGGCGACCTTGAAGTCCATGTCGCCGAACGCGTCCTCGGCACCGAGGATGTCGGTCAGCGCGACGTACTGCGTCTCGCCGTCGACCTCACCGGTGATGAGGCCCATGGCGATACCGGCCACGGAGGCCCGCAGCGGGACGCCGGCCTGGAGCAGCGACAGCGTCGCGGCGCAGACCGAGCCCATCGAGGTGGAGCCGTTGGAGCCCATCGCCTCGGAGAGCTGACGGATCGCGTAGGGGAACTCCTCGCGGGTCGGCAGCACGGGCAGGATCGCCCGGCGGGCCAGCGCGCCGTGCCCGACCTCGCGACGCTTCGGGGAGCCGACGCGGCCGGTCTCGCCCGTCGAGAACGGCGGGAAGACGTACTTGTGCATGTAGCGGCGCGTCTTCTCCGGGGAGAGCGTGTCCAGCTTCTGCTCGAGGGTGAGCATGTTCAGCGTGGTGACACCCAGGATCTGGGTCTCGCCGCGCTCGAACAGCGCCGAGCCGTGGACCCGCGGGATCACGGCGACCTCGGCGTGCAGCGGACGGATGTCGGCCAGGCCGCGACCGTCGATGCGGACCTTGTCGCGCAGGACGCGCTCGCGGACCAGCTGCTTGTTCAGCGAGCGGAATGCCGCGCCGATCTCCTTCTCGCGACCCTCGAACTGGCCGGAGAGCTTCTCGAGCAGCGAGGCCTTGATCTCGTCGACCTTGGACTCGCGCTCCTGCTTGTCGCCGATGGTCATCGCGGCCGAGGTGTCGGCCTTGGCGGCAGCCTCGACGGCGTCGTACACGTCGTCCTCGTAGTCGAGGAAGATCGGGAACTCCTGGACCGGCTTGGCGGCCTCCTTGGCGAGCTCGGCCTGGGCCTGGCACAGCTGCTTGATGAACGGCTTGGCGGCGTCCAGACCCTGGGCGACGACCGCCTCGGTCGGCGCCTGGGTGCCGGACTCGACGAGGGTCCAGGTCTGCTCGGTGGCCTCGGCCTCGACCATCATGATCGCGACGTCACCGGTGTCGGTGACCCGACCGGCGACGACCATGTCGAAGACGGCGTTCTCGAGCTGGCTGTGCGTCGGGAAGCCGACCCACTGACCCTCGATCAAAGCCACGCGCACGCCGCCGACCGGGCCGGAGAACGGCAGGCCGGAGATCTGGGTGGACAGCGACGCCGCGTTGATCGCGAGCACGTCGTAGGGGTGGTCGGGGTCGAGCGCCATCACGGTGATGACGACCTGGACCTCGTTGCGCAGACCCTTCTTGAAGGTCGGGCGCAGCGGCCGGTCGATCAGGCGGCAGGTGAGGATGGCGTCCTCGCCGGGACGACCTTCGCTGCGGAAGAACGAGCCGGGGATCTGGCCCGCGGCGTACATCCGCTCCTCGACGTCGATCGTCAAGGGGAAGAAGTCGAAGTGGTCCTTGGGGTGCTTGCCGGCCGTGGTGGCCGACAGGAGCATCGTCTCGTCGTCGAGGTACGCGGTCACCGAGCCGGCGGCCTGACGGGCCAGCAGGCCGGTCTCGAACTTGACGGTACGGGTGCCGAACTTGCCGTTGTCGATCACGGTCTCGACGGCGGAGATGATGGGTCCCCCATCATGTGTTTCAGTCAAAGGGGTTCAGTTCCTTCTGTTCTCGCGGAGCGATCCGCGGCGTCCCGCTCAGCTGGGGATCCTCTTGCTGGATCCCGCGGGTCCCCCACCCGTCTGTGGTGGTGAGGGGCCGGTCTTCGATCGAGGCCCGCAGATCCTTCGCTCGACGTTCGAGCTGGTCGGGATCTGAGAGCCACTACCGAGGACCGGGCCGGAACGTGCGGGTCGCTCCTGGTGTCGTGTTCATCTGTGGAGTTGTGGTGCTGGTCCGACCCTAGCGGGATCGGGCCGAAATGCGACCAGAGCGGCTGCCCGTGACGGGCAGCCGCTCTGCCCGTACTACCCGATTGCTCGGGAGGGGATCAACGACGAAGGCCGAGGCGCTCGATGATCGAGCGGTAACGGTCGATCTCGGTCTTCTGCAGGTAGTTCAGCAGACGACGGCGCTGGCCGACGAGGAGCAGCAGACCACGACGGCTGTGGTGGTCGTGCTTGTGGGTCTTGAGGTGCTCGGTCAGGTGAGCGATGCGGAAGCTCAGCAGGGCCACCTGCACCTCGGGAGAGCCGGTGTCGCCCTCGGTCGTGGCGTACTCGGCGATGATCTTCTTCTTGGTTTCCGCGTCGGTACCGATCGACATACGGGACTCCTTCCGGCCCTGGTGGGCTCGTTCGCTGCGCGGCGCGCCGGGGCCTGTTCACCCGGGCACTCTGGATCCGCGGCCGTTGGACGGCGATGTCACCCCTGAGGGCAACCGAGAAAGAGTATCAACGTCGGCTCCGTGCACCGAATCGCGCGGAACGGGCTCAGCACTGGTTGTTGCGCAGCGGCAGGCCGTAGCCCTGCGGATCCTCCACCCGCGCGCCGGGCACGCGGTTGCCGTCTGAGTCGAGGACCCGAAGCGAGCAGAACTGCCGACCCTGGTAGGTGACCTTGTCGGTGTCGACCGGGTCGGAGTCGTAGAACATCCAGGCCCGGGCCTCGGCCGCGTGCCACAACGTCCGGTCCACCGCGCCGGGGACCATGGTGACCGCGAACACGTTGAGCGCCACCAGCAGCAGCCGGGCGGTCAGGCGACGGTCCAGCAGCTCACCGAGGCGCCAGCGGCGGCGGCCGAGCTGCACGCTACCGACCACAGCGAGCGCAAGGGCGGCGAGCTGCGGCGTCGAGTAGGTCACCCAGGGGCCCCGGAAGTCCTGGAGCACCATCCAGGCGACCCAGCCGCGGGTCACCCACCAGACCGGCTGGAGCGCGGTCACGAAACTCCAGGCGGGCTCGCGCGGACCGGTCCCCGCCCAGGCCAGCCACCGGCAGCGCGCCTCCTCCAGCAACGAGCGAAGCTGGGCGGCGGCGGACGCCACGAGACCCTGGGCGCCCGTGCCGGTCGCCGGGCCCGTCGGCGAGGCGGCGCGTGGCGGGAGCCCCGCTGCCAGCCGGAGCTCGTCGGCGTACTCCTCGGGATCGGGCAGGGCGCCCGGGCCACGGTCGGCGACCAGGTCCAGCAGGTCGGCCTCGAGTCCCCCGCTCAGCTCCTCGCGCACCTCATCGTCGAGGTCGCCCAGGTAGAGCCGCACGAGCTCGACGTACGAGGCGACGTCCGTGCGGAGGTCGTGGGTGGTCTGGTTGACGGTCATCGGATTCCCCCGTTGGTGTCGAGAAGGCGCGAGACCGCCTCCGAGAAGAGCGTCCAGTCCTCGCGCTGCCGCTTGAGCTCGGCCCGGCCTGACGCGGTGATGCCGTAGTACTTGCGGTGCGGTCCCGACTCCGACGGCACGACGTACGACGTGAGCGCACCGGCGGCGTAGAGCCGGCGCAGCGTGCCGTAGACCGACGCGTCGCCGACCCCCTCGAGGCCGCCCGCCCGCATCCGTCGGACGATGTCGTAGCCGTAGCCGTCCGCGTCGTCGAGCACGGCGAGAACGGCGAGGTCGAGCACGCCTTTCAGCAGCTGGGTACTGTCCACGCGGCGCAGGCTACTACGCGATGCGCAGTAGTGCGCGTCGCGACACTCCGCCCGCCTCGGAGCAGCACTCCGCCCCGGGTCGACCGAGTCGACTCCGGGGCGGAGGGGTGGAGCAGGTGCTGACGAGCGGCGCGCTCAGACCGCCGGAGGCGCGTCGTCGCGACGCTCGCTGACGGTCTGCGAGCCGTCGGCGTGCGTGGTCGTGGCCGTCGTACGGCGGCCACGGTTGGCCTGGACGGCGGTCAGCACGACCACCAGCAGCCCTGCTGCGGCCAGGATCCAGCCGATCATCGTGAGGTCGACGTTGTTGATCGCGTCGGTGACCGCCAGCGCCAGGATGAGCCCCAGCGCGAGGAGGAACACTCCGAGTCCGTATCCCATGGATCCATCCCTTCAGTTGCCACCCCTCGTGGGGCGGACCGAGGGAGAACTTACCCAACAAGCGCCGGATCCATGCCCAGATCTATGCCCGGTCGAGCACCTCGAGGACCGCCGCGCGCGCCGCCATCGGGTCCGACGAAGCGAGCGCGGCCTCTGCGGCGTCCACACAGGCGGTCATGTCCGCCGTGCCGAGCCGGGCCCCCACCGCCCGGACCGCTGCGGAGGCCATCGACAGGGAGGTGATCCCCATGCCGACCAGCGCGCAGGCCAGCAGCGGGTCGGCGGCGGCCTCGCCGCACACGCCGACCGGCTTGCCCGCCTGGCGCCCGGCCTCGGCGGTGATCGCGATCAGCTGGAGCACGGCCGGCTGCCAGGGGTCGGTCAGGTGCGCCAGGTCGGTGGCCATCCGGTCGGCCGCCATCGTGTACTGGGTCAGGTCGTTGGTGCCGATCGAGAGGAAGTCGACCACCTCGAGCATCCGGTGCGCCAGCAGCGCTGCGCTGGGCACCTCGACCATCACGCCGGCCTTGAGGCCCCGCCGGTGGACCTGCTCGGCGAAGTCGGCCGCCTCGGCGACGGTCGCGACCATCGGCGCCATCACCCAGGTCTCGGTCCCGGTTTCGGCGGCAGCGGCCGCGATCCCGTCGAGCTGGCGCTCCAGGAGGGCGGGGTTGCTGAAGGAGAGCCGGAGTCCACGCACGCCGAGCGCGGGGTTCTCCTCCCCCTCCAGGGTCGCGAAGGCGACCGGCTTGTCGGACCCTGCGTCGAGCGTGCGGACGACGACGTAGCCCTTGCCGGCGAAGGGAGCGAGCACGCGGGCGTAGATGGCGGCCTGCTCCTCGACCGACGGCTCGTCCTTGCGGTTCAGGAAGCACAGCTCGGTGCGGAACAGGCCGACCCCCTCGACCGGCGCCTGCGCCGCTGAGATCGCCGAGTCACCGTCGGCCACGTTCGCGAGGACCTTGACCGGCTTGCCGTCGGCGGTGGCGCCGGGGCCGGACCAGGCCGCCAGGCCGGCCCGGTCCTCGCGGTCGCGCCGCACCCGCTCGTCCGCCTCGGCCTCGTCGGGCGAGATCTCGACGACTCCAGCCGTCCCGTCGACGAGCAGCCGGGTGCCGGCCCCGATCGTCATGGCGTCGGCGGTCCCGACGACGCACGGGATGGCGAGCTGCCGGGCGATGATCGCGGTGTGGCTGGTGGGGCCGCCGCGCTCGGTCACCAGCGCCAGCACGAGGGCCGGGTCGAGCCCGGCGGTGTCGGCGGGCGCGAGGTCCTCGGCGACCAGGATCGAGGGCTCCGCCGGAGTCGGAACGCCCGGCTCGGGCTCCCCCACGAGACGCGCCGTCACCCGACGCTCGATGTCCTTGAGGTCGGTGACGCGCTCGGCCATCAGACCGCCCATGTTCGCGAAGATCACCGCGAACTGCTCCACCGCGCCGTGCAGGGAGGTGAGCAGGTCGTCACCGCCCTTCAGCTGCTTGCGCACCGCGCCCCGCAGCCCCTTGTCACGGGCCAGCCCGGCGCTGGCGGTCAGCACCTCGGCCGCGGCCCCGGAGGCCCGGTCGGCCTTCGCGGCAAACCCGTCCGAGACTGCCTCGACCGCCGCGTCGAACGCCGCCAGCGCCGCGTCCGGGTCGGCGTACCCCCCGTCGGCGAACCGGGCGATCGCGGCAGGTGAGACCTCGCTGCGGGCGAGCAGGGCGGGGCCGTGCGCCACGCCCGGAACGACCGGGGTGCCACGCAGCGGGGACGAGGGCCCGCGCTCGGGGGGCGCAGGCGCAGGGCTGGGCGAGTCGTCCGGAACGAAGTCAGAGCTGGTGGCCATGGCAGAACGTTAACCCTCGCATCCCTTGACAGTCAACAGATTCGGGGGTAAAACAACATGTACAAAGATTCATCACCGAGACGGGAGCACCATGTACGCCGAGGAGCGCCAGCAGGCAATGGCCCATCTGGTCACCGAGCGTGGCCGGATGTCGGTCAACGACCTCGCGACGGAGTATGCCGTGACCACGGAGACAGTGCGCCGCGATCTCTCCGCGCTCGAGCGGATCGGTCTGCTGCGCCGTGTCCACGGTGGCGCCGTTCCCGCCGGCGCCCTGACGGCGCTCGAGCAGGGTCTGGGCGAGCGCGACTCGGCCCGGACCGGCGAGAAGGAGCGGATCGCCAAGGCGGCCCTCGAACTGCTGCCTCCCACTGGGTCGACGATCCTGCTCGATGCCGGGTCGACCACCTCGCGACTGGCGACGATGCTCCCCCACGACCACCACCTCACCGTCTACACCCACGCGGTCCCGGTGGCGGCGCGTTTGGCGCCCCTCCCCCAGATCGACCTGCATCTGCTCCCCGGCCGGGTGCGGCTGACCACCCAGGCTGCCGTCGGTGCCGACACGGTGGCGGCCCTGGCCGGGCTGCGCGTGGACGTCGCGTTCCTCGGCACCAACGCGCTCACGCTCGAGCACGGGCTGTCCACCCCCGACTCCGACGAGGCGGCCACCAAGCGCGCGATGGCCGCCAGCGCGCACCGGGTCGTGGTGCTGGCCGACGCCACGAAGATCGGCAACGAGGCCCGCGTTCGCTTCGCCTCGATCGACGAGATCGACGTGCTGGTCACCGACCTGTCGTTGTCCGAGGCCTACCGGGCCGCGTTCGACCGGGCCGGCGTCGAGGTCGTGGTCGCATGATCGTGACGCTCACGGCCAACCCCAGCCACGACCGGACCGTCACGCTCGCCGCCCCGCTGGACCGCGGGGCCGTCCAGCGGGCCGAGTCGGTGACCTCGCAGGCCGGCGGCAAGGGCGTCAACATCTCGCGGGCGTCCGTCGCCGCAGGCATCCCGTCGATCGCGGTGCTGCCCGCGGGCAAGGAGGACCCGTTCGTCCTCGAGCTGCTGGCTGCGGGCATCGACGCGCGCCCGGTCCACAACGACGGGGACCTCCGCGTCAACATCACGATCACCGAGCCGGACGGCACCACGACCAAGCTGAACAGCCCCGGGCCGCACGTGAGCCGCGAGGTACTCGACGGCCTGACCGGTGCGTTGCGCCGTCGTGCGGGATCCGCCGACTGGATCGTGCTGGCCGGCTCCCTGCCGCCCGGCGTTCCGGTGGAGTGGTATGCCGAGCTCGTCACGACCCTGCGTGAGGCAGGCGCCAGCGTGGCCGTCGACACCTCCGACGCACCTCTCCAGGCACTGGTCGAGCGCCTTCCGGCGAGCGCTCCCCACCTGATGAAGCCCAACGCCGAGGAGCTGGCGTCCTTCACCGGCGGGAATGCCGAGGACATCGAGGCGGACCCGCAGCTGGCCGCGAAGGCAGCCCGCACGCTCCTTGCGCGTGGGGTCGACACCGTGCTGGCCACCCTCGGCGGGCACGGCGCGGTCCTGGTCACGCGAGACGGGGCCTGGCACGCGACGCCGCCACCGACCACCGTCGTCAGCACGGTCGGTGCCGGTGATTCCAGCCTCTTCGGCTACCTCCTCGGGGACCTGCAGCAGCGGGACCCCGCCCACAGACTCGCACTCGCCGTGGCCTACGGCAGTGCGGCCGCCGGACTTCCCGGCACGACCATTCCCCACCCATCGCAGGTCCAGCCCGAACTGGTCACGACCCGCGATCTCAACCTCACCCCAGGAGGGTGACCATGTCTGAACTCATCACAACCGACCTCGTGGTCCTCGACCGCGACCTCGGCTCCGAGAAGCACGACGTCATCCGCGCGCTGGCCGAGGTCGTGGGTGGTGCGGGCCGCGCCTCCGACGTCCCGCGGCTGGTCGAGGACGCCTTGGCCCGTGAGCAGACGTCGCCGACCGGCCTGCCAGGTGGCATCGCGATCCCGCACTGCCGCACCGCGGGAGTCGACGAGCCCACGGTCGCCTTCGCCCGGCTGTCCCCTCAGGTCGACTTCGGGGCGAAGGACGGCCCCGCCGACCTCGCCTTCCTGATCGCCGCCCCCGCGGGTGGCGACAGCACCCACCTCCAGCTGCTCACCCAGCTGGCCCGAGCGCTGGTGAAGCCCGCCTTCACCGGCGCGCTGCGGGCCGCCGAGAGCCCGGCCGAAGTGGTCGCGATCATCAGCGAGGTTCTCGCCGCTGCGCCTGCCGGTGTCCCCGCGGGCGCCCCGGCGGCTGCCGCGGCACCTGCCGCTGCACCTTCCTCCGAGGCCCGAAGCCTGGTCGCGGTGACCGCCTGCCCGACCGGCATCGCGCACACGTACATGGCCGCGGAGGCTCTCGAGGCAGCCGCCGCTCGTGCCGGTGTGGAGATCGCCGTCGAGACCCAGGGCTCGGCGGGCTCGCACCCGCTGTCCCCGCAGGTGATCGCCGAGGCCGCTGCGGTGATCTTCGCCGTCGACGTGGGTGTCCGCGACCGCGGCCGTTTCGCCGGCAAGCCGGTCGTGTCGTCGGGCGTGAAGCGTCCGATCGACGAGGCGGACAAGATGATCGAGGAAGCCCTCCGCTACGCCGGCGACCCCAACGCGCCACGCGTGGAGGGCTCGCTGACCGCTGGCGAGGGGAGCGGAGCCGACGAGAGCTGGGGCGGGCGGATCCGCCGGGTCCTGATGACCGGTGTCTCGTACATGATCCCGTTCGTCGCGGCCGGCGGCCTGCTGATCGCCCTCGGCTTCCTGTTCGGTGGCTACGAGATCGTCGGGCCCGGCAACGACATCGCCACCGGCAACACGCTCTTCAACCTGCCGGACGTCGACGCGCTCGGCCTCGACCACGCGCTCGGGGGCAGTGCCCTCATGGCGTACCTCGGCGCGCTGCTGTTCGTGCTCGGCGCGACCGCATTCGGCTTCCTGGTGCCGGCACTGGCCGGCTACATCGCCTACGCGATCGCCGACCGTCCGGGCATCGCGCCCGGCTTCGTGATGGGCGCCATCGCCGGAGTCCTCAACACGGGCTTCATCGGAGGCATCATCGGCGGCGTGCTCGCGGGCGTGATCGCACACTGGATCGCGAGCTGGAGCGTGCCGACCTGGGCCCGCGGCCTGATGCCGGTCCTCGTCATCCCGCTCGGTGCCACGCTGGCCGCCGGCCTCGTGATGGTCGTGCTGCTCGGCAAGCCGCTGGGCTATCTCACGACCAAGCTCTCCGACGGCCTCAACAGCCTCGGGGACAAGCCCGGCCTCGCGATCCTGCTCGGTGTGATCCTCGGTCTGATGATGGCCTTCGACATGGGGGGCCCGCTCAACAAGACGGCGTACGCCTTCGCCACGACCGGACTCGGCGCGGCCGCCGCGGCGACCGGCGACGCACCGGAGCTCAAGGTGATGGCGGCCGTGATGCTCGCCGGCATGGTGCCGCCGCTGGCCCTGGCCCTGGCGACCGTCGTCCGTCCCGGCCTCTTCACGGTGCCGGAGCGGGAGAACGGCAAGGCTGCCTGGCTGATGGGCGCGTCCTTCATCACCGAGGGTGCCATCCCGTTCGCGGCGGCCGACCCGCTGCGGGTGATTCCCTCGATCATGGCCGGAAGCGCGGTCACCGGCGGCCTGGCCATGGCCCTCGACGTGACGCTGCGCGCGCCGCACGGTGGCATCTTCGTGCTGTTCGCCGTGGGCAACATCGCGGGCTTCCTGATCTCCCTGGTTGCCGGCGTGCTCGTCTCGACCGCGGTGGTGGTCGCCCTCAAGTCGGCGAGCCACGTCTCGACCGACCTCGCGACCGTCTGAGTCGCATCCACCGAACCCAACCCAACCCACCGAACCACTCAGTTAAGGAGCACCATGCCCACCAAGACCGTCACCGTCGGCTCCGCCGTCGGACTGCACGCCCGACCCGCCGGGATCATCTCCGAGGCCGCCGGCGACCTGGACGCCGAGGTCACCCTCTGCGTCCCCGGCGGCGAGCCGGTCGACGCCGCATCCGCGCTGATGATCATGACCCTGGGCGCCGGCCACGGTGCCACGGTCGAGGTCGCCAGCGACGACGAGGCGGCGCTCGACGCGATCGCCAAACTCGTGGAGCAGGACCTCGACGCCTGACCGATCCGTCGTCAGTTCACGTCGTACGTCGCCGACCCGTCGTCAATTGACGACGGGTCGGCGGCGTTGTGGGCGCGCACCGTGAGGTAGACCGCGCGCATCCCGACCGCCCGGTGCAGCTCCCGGGTCACCCCGGAGAAGAACTGGGCCCGGTAGGTCTCGTCGGTGACCGTGGACACCGTGAGGTAGAGCCCCGAGAACGCCGCGAGGAAGACCGAGACCTGGACCAGCGCCAGCGAGACACTGGTCAGTCCCGGGACGTGCGGGGAGTCGCTGAGCAACCAGGCCTCCAGCACGGTGTCGGTCATCACCAGCGAACCGAAGACCAGCAGGAAGACGAACACCGACGCCGCCATCAGCACCACCTGGACGGTCTGGACGATGATCAGCACGACGATCAGGTTCCAGCGCTCGAAGCCGAAGACCTCGGCCCGTGCGGCCGGGTTCTGAGCCGGGTCGGCCACCAGCTCGCGGCACGAGCGCTCGAGGGGCGTGCCGGCGCAGGCCGCGAGCAGGAACCCGTCATCGACCTGGTCGTCGGCGCGGTCCACCTCCTCCGGCAGGCGAACCAGCAGGAAGCCGATCCCGACCAGGGTGAACAGCAGCACGGTCAGCCAGAGCACGCCGAAGCTGAGGCTCGACGCCACCTGCCACACCTCGGCGTTGATGAACAGGAACGTCACGAAGATCAGCAGCAGGGGCAACGCCCGGGTCGTCGTGGGCAGCAGCGTCCGCAGGCTGCCGAACGTCCGGGCCAGCGCCCAGGTGACGATCGGGCGCGCGCGGAGCGCGGTGAGCGCATACCAGCCGGCCGTGAGCATCGCGGCGGACAGCAGCACCGCTGGGGCGAGGCTGACCTGCGCAGCGAGCCAGGCCAGCAGGCCGCCGGCGCCCGAGGCCACCACCACGACCACCAGGACCAGCGGCAGCAGCCGGCGCGGGCGCAGCGCTGTCCGGACTCCCGCCCGCTCCTCGGGGACGAAGTACGACAACCCGTGCCGCAGGAACCACGCCTCCGTGTCGGCCAGCACCTTCGCCTCGGGGTTGACGCTCACGAGTCGGCGCCCAGCAGCAGACGGGCCTGGTCCACGTCGGCGGCCATCTGCTCGAGCAGCTGCTCCACGGAGTCGAAGCTCTCCATCCCCCGCAGTCGGTGCAGGAACGCGACCTCGACCTCCACGCCGTACAGGTCCAGGTCGGTGCGGTCCAGCACGTAGCTCTCCACCCGACGCTCCCGCTCCCCGTCGAACGTCGGGTTGGTCCCGACGCTGATCGCGGCGGGGAAGGACTCCCCCGTGTCCAGCCGGCGCAGCGTCCCGGCGTACACCCCGTCGGCGGGGGTCGCGGTGCGCGCATCGGTCGGCACGTTCGCAGTCGGGTAGCCCAGCTCGCGTCCGCGCTGATCGCCGCGCACCACGGTGCCGCGCACGGCGTAGGGCCGCCCGAGCGCCTGCGTCGCACCCGCGACGTCGCCCTCGGCGAGACAGGTGCGGACGTACGTCGAGGACCAGACCTGCGGACCGCCGTCGAGCTCGATGCCTTCCGCGGAGAAGCCGTGCCGCTCCCCCGCTTCCCGCAGGGTTCCGACGTCGCCGGCCGCGCGGTTGCCGAAGCGGAAGTTGGCGCCGACCACGACGGCCCGCGCGTGCAGAGCGTCGACCAGCACCCGCTGGATGAACTCCTCCGGAGTCCAGGCCGCCATCGCGCGGTCGAACGGCAACGCCAGGACGTCGTCGGCGCCGGCCTCCCCCAGCAGCTCGGCCCGTCCCTGGAGGGACGTGAGGGCGGTCGGGGCGTGCTCGGGACGCAGCACCGCCATCGGGTGCGGGTCGAACGTCACGGCGACCAGCGTGAGCTGCTCGGCATCGGCGACCGCTCGGGCCCGATCCAGCACGTGGCGGTGGCCGAGGTGCACTCCGTCGAAGTTGCCGATCACGACCGCGGTCGGGCCGAGCTCGGCCGGGACCTCGTCCATCGAACGCCAGATTCGCACGGCGAGAAGACTACTGGCGCGCCGGCCGACCTCCCGAGCCCGCTGCCCATCCCGGGCGCGGCGTCGTCGGTGGGTGACGGTCCGTCGTCAGACGAAGACCGCGACCGGACGCGCCACACCGTCGCGCGGCTCGTAGAGCGCCAGGAACTCGCCATCGGGTGCAAAGACCGCCGTCAGCCTCTCGAGCGCGACCGACAGCGGTCGACCGACCCGGACGTCGGTGGCCATCGCGTCGTCGAGCTCGAGCACGGGGAACGACGCTCGCGCCGCCTCGGCGATCGGCAGCAGCGCGAAGCTCTCGCCGAGCTGGTCGAGGGTCTGGGCGCTGCCGAGCCGGAACGGCCCCACTGCGGTCCGCCGCAGGGCGGTCAGGTGGCCCCCGACGCCGAGCGACACCCCGAGGTCCCGGGCGATGGCGCGGATGTAGGTGCCGCTCGAGCAGCGCACGGAGACCCGCACGTCGAGCCCTTCCGGACAGCCGTCGGACGCGGGGATGCGGGTGACCCGGTGGACGGCGAGCTCGTGGATCGTCACCGGGCGCGCAGGGAGGTCGACCTCCTCACCGTCGCGGACCCGTTGGTAGGCACGTTTGCCGTCGATCTTGATCGCGGACACCGAGGTGGGCACCTGCTCGATGTCGCCGACGAACTCCGCCAGGGCGGCCAGCACCGCAGGCTCGCCCACGTCGGCGGTCGAGACGACAGCGGTGGTCTCCCCCTCGGCGTCGTCGGTCGAGGTGGCGACGCCCAGCCGGATCGTGGCGTCGTACTCCTTCTGGGTCAGCATCAGATGACCCAGGAGCCGGGTCGCCCGGTTGACCCCCAGCACCAGCACGCCGGTGGCCATCGGGTCGAGGGTCCCCGCGTGGCCGACCTTGCGGGTGCCGGCCAACCGGCGGACCCGGCCGACCACGTCGTGGGAGGTGAGCCCCGCCGGCTTGTCGACGACGACCAGGCCCGACTCGAGGTGAGCCTGGGTCACTGCTCCCCGTCGGTGTTGCCGTCGCCGTCGGTGTCGCCGTCGGTGGTCTCGTCGGAGTCCACGTCGAGCTTCTCCTCGCGAGGCTTCTTGTACGGGTCGGTCTCCCCGGCGTACGACGCACCCTCGCGGGCCGCCGCGACCTGCTCGTCGGACTGACGGGCGCGAGCGAGCACCTCGTCGAGATGGCGCGCGGTCTCGGGCAGGGCGTCGTGGATGAAGGTCAGGCTGGGCACCAGACGCATCCCGAGCTGCTTGGCGACCTCGGAGCGGAGCACGCCCTTGGCCGACTCCAGCGCGACGGCCGTGGCCTCGAGGTCCTCGTCCTCACCGAGCACGGTGTAGAAGATCGTCGCCTGCTGGGAGTCCCCGGTGAGCCGGACGTCGGTGATGGTGACGAAGCCGAGCCGCGGGTCCTTGATCCGTCGCTCGAGCATCTCCGCGACGATCACCTGGATCCGGTCCGCGATCTTGCGCACCCGTGGGCTTGCCATGTCTGTGTCTCTCTCTCACTGGTCGAGCACTGGTCGAGTCGGCGTGAAGTTCCGGCACCGGCTGAAAGCCGAGTCGGCGCAGCCCCACCGATGTGCGATGAGAGCTGCGCCGACTCGGCTGGGTGGATCAGGCGCGCGGGATCTCGCGCATCTCGAAGGACTCCACAACATCACCGATCTCGATGTTCTGGTAGTTCTTCAGCACCAGACCGCACTCGAAGCCCTCACGGACCTCGGACGCGTCGTCCTTCTCGCGCTTGAGCGACGCCAGGTCGAGGTTGTCCGCGACGACGTTGCCGTCTCGGAGCAGTCGAGCCTTGGCGTTGCGGCGCACGGTTCCGCTGGTGACCATGCAGCCGGCGATGTTGCCGATCTTCGAGGAGCGGAAGATGTTGCGGATCTCGGCCTGGCCGAGCACCGACTCCTCGTACTCCGGCTTGAGCATGCCCTTGAGCGCTGCCTCGATCTCCTCGATCGCCTGGTAGATGACCGAGTAGTAGCGAATCTCGACACCTTCCTTGTCGGCCATCTGTGCCGCCTTGCCCTGGGGCCGGACGTTGAAGCCGATGATGATGGCGTCGGAGGCCGCAGCCAGGTCGACGTTGGTCTCGGTGATCGCACCGACACCGCGGTCGATGACCCGCAGGCTGACCTCGGCACCCACGTCGAGCTGGGCGAGCGAGTCCTCGAGCGCCTCGACCGAACCGGACACATCGCCCTTGAGGATGAGGTTGAGCTCCTGCGTCTCGCCCTTCTCCATGGAGGCCATGAAGTCCTCGAGCGTACGACGCACGCGGCGCTTGGCCTGCATGGCCGCCCGCTCGCGCGACTCGCGCTTCTCGGCGATCTGACGCGCCATCCGGTCGTCCTCGACCACGATGAACGTCTGACCGGCTCCGGGCACTGCGGTGAGTCCGAGCACCATCGCGGGGCGCGACGGGTCGGCCTCGGTGATGTTCTCGCCGTGCTCGTCGAGCATCGCCCGGACCCGGCCGTAGCCGGCTCCGGCGACGATCGAGTCGCCGACCCGCAGCGTTCCGCGCTGGACCAGGACCGTGGCCACCGGGCCTCGACCGCGGTCGAGGTGTGCCTCGACCACGAGGCCCTGGGCGTTCTGGTCCGGGTTGGCCCGCAGGTCGAGCGAGGCGTCGGCCGTGAGGACGACCGCCTCGAGCAGCTTGTCGAGGTTGAGCTCGGACTTGGCCGAGACGTCGACGAACATCGAGTCGCCGCCGTACTCCTCGGGGATCAGGCCGTAGTCGGTCAGCTGGCCACGCACCTTGGTCGGGTCCGCGTCCGGCTTGTCGATCTTGTTGACCGCGACCACGATCGGGACACCGGCGGCCTTGGCGTGGTTCAACGCCTCGACCGTCTGCGGCATCACGCCGTCGTCGGCCGCGACCACGAGGATCGCGATGTCGGTCGCCTGCGCACCACGAGCACGCATGGCCGTGAAGGCCTCGTGACCGGGGGTGTCGATGAAGGTGATCCGACGCTCGTTGCCGTCGACCTCGGTCGAGACCTGGTAGGCACCGATGTGCTGGGTGATGCCACCGGCCTCCTTGTCGACGACGTTGGCGTTGCGCAGCGCGTCGAGCAGCTTGGTCTTTCCGTGGTCGACGTGACCCATGACCGTGACGACCGGGGGCCGGACGGCGAGATCGCTCTCGCCACCCTCGTCCTCACCGAACTCGAGGTCGAAGGACTCGAGCAGGGCGCGGTCCTCCTCCTCGGGGGAGACGACCTGGACGATGTAGTTGAGCTCCTCGCCGAGCAGCTCGAGGGTCTCGTCGTTGACCGACTCGGTCGCCGTGACCATCTCGCCGAGCGAGAAGAGCATCTGCACCAGGGCAGCGGCGTCGACACCGATCTTCTCGGCGAAGTCGGTCAGCGAGGCGCCACGCGGGAGACGAACGGTCTCTCCGTCCCCCTTGCGGACGCGCACGCCACCGATCGTGGGGGCCTGCATCGCCTCGAACTCCTGGCGACGAGCACGCTTCGACTTGCGTCCACGACGCGACGGACCACCGGGGCGACCGAAGGCACCCTGGGTCTGGCCGCGCTGGCCGGGGCGACCGGCACCGGGACGGCCACCGCCGCTGGGGCCGAAGCCACCGGGACGGCCACCGCCACCGGGGGCACCGCCGCCGGGAGCACCGCGACCGGGCGGGCCTCCGCGAGCGGGGGCACCGCCACCACGCGCCGGACCGCCGCCACGGGGGCCACCGGGCCCACCGGACGGTCGGCCGCCGGGGCCGGAGCCGAAGGCAGCCGGGGACTTGGGCATCATCGCCGGGTTCGGGCGGGGCATGCCCGGACGACCGGGCGCGCCACCGTCGCGACTCGCCGGCGGACGCGGCGGACGCTGGTCGGAGCCACCGGTGGCCGGGGCCACGGGCGGACGCTCGCTGCCGGGGGCGGGCGCCGGACGGCGACCCATGCCCTGGCTGGGCGCGAACGGGTTGTTGCCGGGACGGGGGGAACCCGGACGTCCCACGGGACGCGGGGCCGGAGTCTTCGTCGACGTGGCCTCGGCCGCGGGGGCCTCGGGCGTCTCGGGCGACGTTGCCTCGGGGGCGTCGGGCGCCTCGGGGGCCTCGGTGCTCGCCGCGCGACGGGGTCCGGGGCGCGGGGCTGCGGACTTGGCCGCGGGGGCCTCGGCGGCAGGCGCCTCGGCGGGGGCCTCGGCCGCGGGCGCAGCCGGGGCGGCCTCGGTCGGGGCTGCCTCGGTCTGGGCTGCCTCGGTCTGGGCTGCCTCAGTCGGGGCGGCGGCCTCGACCGGCGCGGCTGCTGCCTTCTTGCCGGGCGCGCGGGGCGCGGGTGCCTTGGGCGTCTCCGCGGGGGCAGCCGGGGCTGCCGTCTTCAGATCGGCGCCGTACTCCTTGCGGAAACGCATCTCCGCGGGCAGCTCGACGGTCGAGCTCGCCGACTTGACGAACTCACCCATCTCCTTGAACTTCTCGAGAACGAACTTGCTCTCGACTCCGAACTCTTTGGCGAGTTCGTGGACTCGGGTCTTAGCCACGTTTCTCCTTCTGGCCTGAGACCCGACTCCGGGTGTTCCTCAGACCGCTATGGGGTGTGCAAACTCATTTCGAGTTACTCATCGAGTGCTCATGAGCTGCTGCTCCAGTTCCTGTCGGTCCATCACGGTTGGCTTGCTCGCGAGTCGAGGTGTTCGGCCAGCGGTGTGCTGGTCAGCCCGACCCCGCCCCCGGTGAATCTGAGGGCACGGGCGAAGGCTCTCCGGCGCACCGCGAGCTGGTAGCACTCGGGTGTGGGGTGCAGGTGCGCACCCCGTCCGGTCGCGGTTCCCTCGGGATCGGGTACGACGGCCGGCTGGCCGAACGCGTCCGAGCCGACGGTCACCCGCAACAACTCGCGTTTCGTGGCCCGCTCGCGACATCCGATGCAGGTCCGGACCGGACCGGTGAAGGTCGTGGAATCCGGGCGCGTTGGAGAGTCGTGTCTACGAGCCACTGTTCACAACCCTACCGTGCGGAGCCACCGGTTATCGAACTGAGCACCCCGGACTGCCCCGCGATCGCACCTCTCCGGGCACCTGTCCGGGCACAGGTCCGGGCACCGGTCCGGGTGGGTCACTCGGGTGCCGGGGCCTCGTCGGACCGGATGTCGATCCGCCAGCCGGTCAACCGGGCGGCGAGCCGGGCGTTCTGGCCCTCCTTGCCGATGGCGAGCGAGAGCTGGAAGTCGGGGACGACCACCCGGGCCGAGCGCGCCTCGAGGTCGACGATCTCGACGGAGGAGACCCGGGCCGGCGACAGCGCGTGCGCCACGAGCTCGGCGGGGTCCTCGGACCAGTCGACGATGTCGATCTTCTCGCCGTGCAGCTCGGACATCACGTTGCGGACCCGCTGGCCCATCGGCCCGATGCACGAGCCCTTGGCGTTGACGCCGGGCACCGTCGTGTAGACCGCGATCTTGGTGCGGTGCCCCGCCTCGCGGGCGATGGCGGCCATCTCGACCGTGCCGTCGGCGATCTCGGGGACCTCGAGGGCGAAGAGCTTCTTGACCAGGTTCGGGTGTGAGCGGGACAGGGTGATCTGCGGTCCGCGCATCCCCTTGCGCACCGACACCACCAGGCACTTGATCCGGGCGCCGTGCTCGTAGCGCTCCCCGGGCACCCGCTCGCCGGCCGGCAGCAGCGCCTCGAGCTTTCCGAGGTCGACCATCACGTCGTCGGGGTTGCGGCCCTGCTGGATGATCCCGGAGACGATGTCGCCCTCCTTGCCGGAGAACTCCCCGAACCGGATGTCGTCCTCGGCGTCCCGGAGGCGCTGGAGCATGATCTGCTTGGCGGTCGTGGCCGCGATCCGTCCGAAGCCGGTGGGGGTGTCCTCGAACTCGCCGACGGCGTTGCCCTCCTCGTCGACCTCGGTCGCCATCACCGTGACGTGCCCGCTCTTGCGGTCCAGCTCGACCCGCGCCTGCTCCCGCGCGCCGGGGGTCTTGTGATAGGCGGTCAGCAGCGCCTGCTCGATGGCCTCCACGAGCACGTCGAACGAGATCTCCTTCTCCCGCTCGAGCATGCGCAGGATGCTCAGGTCGATGTCCATCAGGCGTCCTCTTCTTCCGTGTCCGGGGTGTGGTCGTCGGGCTCCCCGTCGTCGTGACCGTCGTCGTCACCCTCGTCGGCGAGCTCCGCGCCGTCCTGCTGGGCCGGCTTGCGGCCCTTGCGGCTGAACTCGACCTGGACCAGGGCCCGGGTGATCTCGGGGTAGCTGAGCTGGTGGGCGGCACCGTCGACGTCGAGGGTCACCCCGGTGTCGTCGGAGGCGGTGATCCGGCCGGTGACGCTGGAGTCGTCGGCCAGGGTCACCTTGACCAGGCGGTCCTGGTTGCGGCGCCAGTGGCGCGGCAGGGTCAACGGCCGGTCCACCCCGCGCGAGGTGACCTCGAGCGTGTACGGCATCTCGCCCAACGTGTCGGACTCGTCGAGGACCGCCGAGACTGCTCGAGTGGCGTCGGCGACGTCGTCGAGCGTCACGCCGCCGTCCTTGTCGACGGCGATCCGCACGATCCGGCGCTTGCCGGCCGGCGTGATCTCGACGGCCTCGATGTCGAGGCCCAGGGCACCCAAGGGGTCGGTGAGCTCCGCCTCGATACGGTCCCTGACGGCGTCCTGCTTGGCAGTGCTCATGGGCGGCTGACCTCCTTGTGCTGTTGTCGAGCACAACGATAGCCGCAATCCGGGGTCCCCTCACTCGCCGGGGATAGGGTCGGCGCCGTGCCTGTCCGAAGCCATCTCCGAGCAACCCCCGTCGCCAGTCGTCGTACGGCGCTCGGGTGCGGGATCCTGGCCCTGACCGCGGTGTCGGGATGTGACCTGGCCCTCGACGGGGAGGGCTCGGGCGAGCC
Source organism: uncultured Actinomycetota bacterium (assembly GCA_963826415.1). Taxonomy (GTDB): domain Bacteria; phylum Actinomycetota; class Actinomycetes; order Propionibacteriales; family Nocardioidaceae; genus Nocardioides. Next base: position 25,791 of record CAWGWW010000002.1, read on the forward strand.
CGCCGACGCGACCCCCTCCGACGGGCCCGACCCGCAGGCCACGGCCCCGGCAGCCGGCGATCCGGACACCGTCCTGGTCGACGAGGTCCTGGCCGAGCTGGGCTCGATGGTCGACCTGGTCACCGCGGCGGCCGCCGGCTCCGCGGGGCTGCGGGTGCCGCTCACCGCCCTGCGCGAGCTGCACCTGGCTCACGCCGCCGCCCTCCAGGCGGATCCGGACAGCTCAAGCACGTCGGGCGCGACTCCGAGCCCGACCGACTCACCCACGGCCCTGTCCGGAGGTGCCGGTGCCACGCGGGCCCGGGTGACCAGCCGCGAGCGCCGGCTGCAGCGCCGACTGGCCGACTGGTCGGTGGCAGCCGACAGCGGGGCGCTGGCGCGGCTGCTCGCCAGCATGTCGGCGGCGGTGGCCCAGCACGTGGTCCACCACCTGGGGGAGGATCCGGTCGGCTCGACCGCAGCGGACCCCACCGGAGGTGGCGCAGGATGACCACCCTCGAGGCTCTGCAGACCACGCTGGCCGCCGAGCACGCGGCGGTCCATGTGTACGGCGCTCTCGGCGCGCAGACGTCGCAGTCGAGCTCGGCCGGCCTCTTCGCCGCGATCACGGACGCCTACACCGAGCACCGCAGCCGTCGCGACCTGCTGACCCGCGCCGTGATCGACCTCGGTGGCACCCCGGTCGCCGCCGCTCCTGCCTACGAGCTCCCGGCTCCCCCGATCAGTCGGGCCACGGTCACGGGAGCGGCCCTGGCGATCGAGCGGGCCGCCGCCGAGACCTACGCCTACCTGGTGGCGAACACGGCGGGTGAGCAGCGGCGCTGGGCCGGGCAGGCCCTGACAGATGCAGCGGTCCGCGAACTCGTCTTCCGAGGAACGCCCGAGATGTTCCCCGGAGCCGGCGAGTACGCGGACCGCTGAGGCCGACCTGAGTGCTGGCCCCCTGAAAGCTCCGACCGAGGCGGGGACCCGAGGGAGCTTCCTGCACAAGGTTGCAATACCTACGGTACGAACGCGATGTTTCTGGCTCCTCACACTTCTGCAATGCAGAAACCTGCAGAATGCCGCGCCGGGCTCAGCCCCGGTACGCCGTCCACATCTGGCCGATCCGCGTGCTCTGGTTGGGAGTGAACTGGTTGTAGCAGCTGTCGTAGCTGTAGTCCATGTAGTTGTGGATCGGGTCGAGACCCGGCAACGAGCAGGAGTCGCGACCCGCCGGGCAACCGCTGGTGGAGCTGGACTGCGCCGGGGTGTCCGCGACCTCGTCGTTCGTCGTGGTGCACCCGCCCTGGAAGGTGTGGTAGAGCCCGAACCAGTGCCCTGCCTCGTGGGTCGCGGTCTCGCCGAGGTTGTAGTTGGTGGCCGAACCGCCCGGCAACGAGGTGTACTGCACCCGGATGCCGTCGAGGCCGGGGTTGCGGGCGTAGTCCCACGGGAACGTGGCGATCCCGAGGTAGGCGAAGTCGACCAGCCAGATGTTCAGGGCGTTCGCCCCACCGAGCCTGGTCTGCTTGCGGTACGTCGAGCTCTGCTTGTCCTGGTGCCAGTTCGTGTTGTTGTAGCGGTCGGTCCCGGCCAGGGTGAAGGTGAAGCCGGTGTTGGCGGCCTCCGGGGACTTCTGGCCACCGAAGCTCGCGTTCAGGACGCTGATCTGCTGGGCGATCTGGGCATCCGTGACGTCACCGTTGCCGGCGGCGTCGCGCATGACGTGCACGTAGACCGGGACCGTGGCGCTCGCCGCTGCGGCTGCCTGGGGGCTCTGGCCCTGCGCCTTGAGCCGGCTCCGGAAGTCGCGTTCGATGGACCGCTGCTCGCTGGCCGAGAGGCCGCGGTGGTCGAGCCCCGAGCGGCCGCCGCGTGCGGCGTCGGCGGCGTCGGCGGTGTCGGTCGGGCCGGCGACGATGCAGGCACGGGCCTGGTCGGGGACGGCGACTCGGGCCTGGGCGGGTGCGGTGAGACCGCTCGCCAGGAGGGCGGCGGTGCCGAGGGCGACGAGGGTGCTCGCGAGGGGGTGGTGCAGGCCCATGTCAGGGGCGTCCTTCCTTCGGGCCGCATGGGTGACGCGGCCGGGTCCCCGCATCCTGTAGGTCGCAGGACCTGTCCGGGAGCAACCTCGGCGTGCAGATACCTGCAATGCACGAACTCGCAGAAGTTGCGGGCAGGTCTCAGCGCCAGCCGGTCACGATCGCGTGCACGTCGGACACCCGGCGAGCGACCGCGTCCGGGACGCCTTCGGTGTGTCCGACCTGGCTGGCGGGAATCGTGCTGTGCGGGACGTGGATCGCGCGCATCCCGGCGTTCTGGGCCCCCCAGATGTCGTCGTACAGCCGGTCTCCGACATAGACGCAACGGGCGGGGTCGGTGATCCCGACCGCCTCCATGGCGGCACCGAACGCCTTCGGCGACGGCTTCGTCCACGGGATCTCGCTGGTGTAGACGTCGGCATGAATCAGCTCACGGACCCCGTCGCGATCGAAGATCGCCTCGTGGAAGCCGCGCGGCCAGATCGTGTTGGAGAGCACCCCGACCTTGAGACCGTCGGCGCGCAACGCCTCGAAGAGCGGGCCGACCTCGGGGTCGGTGCGGGTGTGCGGCTCCCAGAACTCGTAGTACGCCGCCAGCATCTCGGGGTCGTGGTCGAGGCCCGCCTCGTGAAACAGGTCCGCGACCGTCGAGCTCTGCTGGTGGTCGCGCGAGCGACCCCAGATGGTGTCCCCGGCCGCATGCAGACGCGCGGTGATCTCCTCGTGGTGGTGCTCCGCGTTGACCACTGCCTGGGCCAGGGCGAGCGACTCGGCGTGGAAGTCCACGTCGTGCCACCTGGTCAGGGTGCCGCCCCAGTCGAAGATGACCGCGTCGACCCCGCGCGAGAGCTCAGGCACGGACCAGCTTCACCACGTGATCGACCACGTGGTCGGCCGCGATCTGCTCGCGCGCCCCGGTGGCCCGGTCCTTGACCTCGATGGTGCCCTCGGCCAGGCCCTTGCCGACCACGAGGATCGTCGGGATGCCGATCAGCTCGGCGTCCTTGAACTTCACGCCCGGGCTGATCTTGCCGATGCGGTCGTCGTAGAGCACGTCGATGCCCTGCGCCGACAGCTCATGGGCGATCCGCTCGGCGGCCGCGAACAGGTGCTCGTCCTTGCCGGCAGCGACGATGTGGACGTCGGCGGGCGCGACCTCGCGCGGCCAGGCCAGGCCGAGCTCGTCGAGCGTGCCCTCGGCGATCGCAGCGACCGCACGTGACGGGCCGATGCCGTAGGAGCCCATGGTGACCGTGACCAGCTTGCCGTTCTCGTCGAGCACCTTGAGGTCGAGGGCGTCGGCGTACTTGCGGCCGAGCTGGAAGATGTGACCCATCTCGATGCCACGGGCCGACTCGAGGCTGCCCTCCTCGCAGTTCGGGCAGGTGTCGCCGTCGCGCACGTCCGCGGCCTCGATGGTCCCGTCCGGGACGAAGTCGCGGCCGACGACCAGGTCGATCACGTGGCTGCCGTCGACGTTGGCGCCGGTCACCCAGCGGGTGCCCTCGACGATGCGGGGGTCCACCAGGAAGCGGATCTCGGACTCGCTCTTCTCCCCCAGGGCGCCCGGACCGATGTAGCCCTTCACCAGCGAGGGGAACTTCGCGAAGTCGGCCTCACCGAAGGGCTCCACCTCGGTGGGCTCCATCTGGCCCTCGAGCCGCTTCTGGTCGACCTCGCGGTCCCCGGGCACGCCGATGGCGATCGGCTCGCGGGTGCCGTCGGGGTGCTTGAGCACGACCAGGACGTTCTTCAACGTGTCCCCGGCCTCCCACGGGCGGTCGTCGCGGGGGAACTTCTCGTTCAGGTGGGCGACCAGGGTGTCGATGGTGGGAGTGTCCGGCGTCTGCTCGGCGTGCGCCGCGGGGATGGCGTCGTACGCCGCTCCGGTCACCGCCGCGGGGGCACGCACCTGCACCGCCTCGACGTTGGCCGCGTAGTCGCAGTGCGTGCACCGGACGTAGGTGTCCTCGCCGACCTCGGCGCGAGCCAGGAACTCCTCGGACTTCGAGCCGCCCATCGCGCCGGAGGTGGCCTTGACGATGACGTACTCGAACCCCAGCCGGTCGAAGATCCGGACGTAGGCGTCGCGGTGCTGCTGGTAGCTGCGCTCGAGCCCGGCGTCGTCGACGTCGAAGGAGTAGGAGTCCTTCATCACGAACTCACGGCCGCGCAGGAGGCCCGCGCGGGGCCGGGCCTCGTCGCGGTACTTGGTCTGGATCTGGTAGATCGACAGCGGCAGGTCCTTGTACGAGGAGTACAGGTCCTTGACCACGAGCGTGAACATCTCCTCGTGCGTCGGGCCGAGGAGGTAGTCGTTGCCCTTGCGGTCCTTGAGCCGGAAGATGCCGTCGCCGTACTCGGTCCAGCGGCCGCTCGCCTCGTAGGGCTCGCGGGGCAGCAGCGCGGGGAACGACAGCTCCTGGGCGCCGATCGAGTCCATCTCGTCACGGATGATCTGCTCCACGCGGCGCAGGACCTTGAGCCCCAGCGGCAGCCACGTGTAGATGCCGGGTGCTGCGCGCCGGATGTAGCCGGCCCGGACCAGCAACCGGTGGCTCGGGACCTCGGCGTCCGCAGGATCGTCTCGCAGGGTTCGCACGAACAGGCTCGACATCCTCAGGATCATGGCGGCAAGGCTACTTGTGGTCTTCAGCGCGCAGCGACCCAGTTCTTCGATCGGCGCAACCTTCTGCCGCCGAACGACGTCTTTAGGTCGAGCAGGCCAGGAACAGCCCGGCCGACCACCACTCGGGAGAACCACCGTGAAGACCCACCGTCTGCGCGTCACCGTCATGGCCGCCCTGGCCGGCTTCGTCGGCCTGAGCTCCGTCCTGGCCGGGCCCGTCGCCACCGCCGCCGCCCCCACCACCGACATCAAGCCGGCCGCCCTGGAGAAGGGCGACCCAGGCTACGTGCCGCACGTCGACGGCGACGGCCTGCTGGTCGGGGACAGCCGCTACGACTTCGACGGTCGGGAGGTGCGGTTCCTGGGCTACTCCGGGAGGCAGCTCAACCGCTATGTGGTCGGCGTCTACCGAGGTGGACGGCCGAACAGCCACCGAGTGATCGAGGTGCAGCCCGACAACGCACGACGCGTGGTGCTCCGGGGCGTCTCGGTCCCCGACCTCGTCCTCTCCTCCGACGGTGAGCAGCTGTTCCGCTCGATCTACCGGCCCGGCGAGCGGCAGACCGTGGTGCGCACGTGGAGCACGAAGACCGGCAAGGTCATCGCGGAACCGACGTTCGGGGGGTACGTCGACGTGCTGGACGCCTTCGACGGCACCGCCGTGGTCGGCGCCACGACGCCCGATCGCACCTTCTCCTGGAAGATCGGGTCGGGCGCCACGAAGCGGATCGTCAACCGCAACGGCTACGAGGCCGACGTCCGTCACAACCGGCTCGCCTCGTTCACCGGCGACCCCTACGAGGGCGGCTGCTCCGTGGTCTCGACGATCACGAGGCCTCGCGAGCGGCTGTGGCGCAGCTGCGAGCAGGCGGTCGTGACGTTCTCCCCCAGCGGCGATCGCATCGTGACCACCCACCTGTTGACCGACGGCCTCGGCTCCGGCGAGCTGCAGCTGCGCGAGACCACGGGCAAGCACCTGCGTAGCTTCACGACCTACTACTTCGGATGGGTCTGGTGGGAGGCCGATGAGGTCCTCCTGATGCACGCGCACGGCAAGAAGCGGTCCGCCTGGGTGCGGTGCGATGAGGACGGCGGCTGCGAGCGCACCAGCAGGCTGCGCAGGACCGACGGGTGAGCCCGCTCAGAACATCAGGGTCGCGAAGGTCTCGGTCTGGCGAAAGCCGACCCGTGCGTAGGTGCGCCGCGCTGCGTCGTTCCACTCGTTGACGTAGAGCGAGACCGCCGGTGCGACCTCCCGCTGGACCAGGTCGACCACGGCTGCCATCCCGGCGGCAGCCAGGCCCTCGCCGCGCCGGTCCGGTGGCACCCAGACACCCTGGATCTGCGCGGCGCTCGGGGTGGCGCAGGCGACCTCGGCCTTGAAGACCAGCCGCCCGTCGTCGAAGCGCGCGAAGGACCAGCCGCGGTTCACCAGCTGGGTGACGCGGGCCCGGTACAGCTCGGCTCCCCCGCCGGCCTCGGGTGACAGCCCGACCTCCTCCGCGTACATCGCCACGCACGCCGGGTAGAGCTCCTCCATGTCCTGCCGCGTCGTACGCCGGACCAGGGGGTCGGGTGCGACGGCGGGCGGGGTGTCGATCTCGAGGTGGGGCTGGTTCCACCGGGTCTCGCGGGGTTCGCCCCACGCCGAGGCGACCCGGTCCCAGATCACCTCGACCGCCTCCTGGGGACCGACGATCGTCGAGACGGTGCGCCCGCGGCTGACCGCGCGCTCCGCGAACGCGGCGGCGTCCTCGGCGTCCGCCTGGACGGGCACCAGGTTGGCCCCGACATGGCAGGCCGCACGCAACTCGCCGTGCACGTAGCGACCCCACATCTCGCCCCCGAGCCAGCGCGGCTCGAGATTGGTGGTGCGGGCGCGGTACTCGGTGAAGACGTTGACCACGGGATCCGCGCCGGAGAGTGCGAGGAACGCGTCGAGATCCCCGACCCCGAGGGATCGCACACCGTGGCGGGTCGTGAGCACGGGGTGAGCCTACGCGGCCCGAAGCGGCCGAGGGGTGAGTCCGTGTGGAGGGCGCCCCGGTCCAGATGGGGAGCCCGCCACCCGTGACGGTCTCCCCGCCTCGATGGTTTGCTTCAAGGGTGAACGACTCCCGACCCGACCCTCCGACCGGCCCCCTGGCCGGCCGGGTGGCCCTGGTCGCCGGCGGCACGCGCGGGGCCGGCCGGGCGATCGCCGTCGAGCTCGGCCGGGCCGGCGCATTCGTCTACGCCACCGGACGCAGCAGTCGCCTGACCGGACCGTCGGAGATCGGCCGCCCGGAGACGATCGAGGACACCGCGGACCTGATCCTCGAGGCCGGAGGAGCCGGGACGGCCCTGGTGGTCGACCACGAGGACCCCTTTGCCGTACGGCGCCTGGTGGAGCTCATCGAGGTCGAGCACGGGCGCCTGGACATCCTCGTCAACGACATCTTCGGCGGCGACCGGTACGCCGAGTGGGAGCGGCCCCTGTGGGAGCACGACCTCGCCGGGGGCCTGCGGATGCTCCGGATGGGGGTGGACACCCACCTGATCACGGCGCACTACGCGCTGCCCCTGCTGCTGCGGACCGCGCAGACCGACCTGACCACCGGCCGCCACCCCGGCCCGAGGCCCACCGGCGGCGGCCTGGTGATCGAGCTGACCGACGGCACCGCCGAGTTCAACGCCCGGTTCCGCGAGGGGGTGGGCTTCTACTACGACCTGGTCAAGGCGAATGTCGGCCGGATCGTGCTGGGGCTGGCCCACGAACTGCGCACGCACCCCGTCACGGCGCTCGGCGTGACGCCGGGCTGGCTGCGCTCGGAGCAGATGCTCGAGGGGTTCGGCGTGCAGGAGGACACCTGGCGCGATGCCCTGACCAGGGTTCCGGGCTTCGCCATCTCCGAGTCGCCGACGTACGTCGGTCGCGGCATCGCGGCACTGGCCGGCGACCCGGACCGTCGGCAGCTCGCGGGACGAATTCTCACCTCACGCCAGCTCTCCGACGCCTACGACATCACCGACGCCGACGGCTCGCGGCCGGACTGCTGGGGCTACATCGAGAAGCACGGACTCGACGACCAGAGCGGGATCGGGGTCGAGGAGTTCCGCTAGGGAACACCGTCAGGAAATGCTGACTTCCGCGGAGGCACCGTCGACGGCCTCCATCCCCTCGGCGATCTTGAGGGCCTCCTCGATCAGGGTCTCGACGATCTTCGACTCGGGGACGGTCTTGATCACCTCGCCCTTGACGAAGATCTGGCCCTTGCCGTTGCCGGAGGCGACCCCGAGGTCGGCCTCGCGGGCCTCGCCGGGTCCGTTGACGACGCAGCCCATCACGGCCACGCGGAGCGGCACCTCGAGCCCGTCGAGCCCGGCGGTGACCTCCTCTGCCAGCTTGTAGACATCGACCTGGGCGCGCCCACAGGACGGGCAGGAGACGATCTCGAGCTTGCGGGGGCGCAGGTTGAGCGACTGCAGGATCTGGATGCCGACCTTGACCTCCTCGACCGGGGGCGCCGAGAGCGAGACCCGGATCGTGTCGCCGATGCCCTTGCTCAGCAGGGCGCCGAAGGCGGTCGCGGACTTGATCGTGCCCTGGAACGCCGGCCCGGCCTCGGTCACACCGAGGTGGAGCGGCCAGTCGCCGGCCTCGGCGAGCAGCTCGTAGGCGCGGACCATGACCACCGGGTCGTTGTGCTTGACCGAGATCTTGAAGTCGCGGAAGCCGTGCTCCTCGAAGAGGCTGGCCTCCCAGACCGCAGACTCGACGAGCGCCTCGGGCGTGGCCTTGCCGTACTTGTCCATGATCCGCTTGTCGAGGCTGCCGGCGTTGACCCCGATCCGGATGCTGGTGCCCCGGTCCTGGGCGGCCCGGGCGATCTCCTTGACCTGGTCGTCGAACTTGCGGATGTTGCCGGGGTTGACCCGGACCGCGGCGCAACCGGCGTCGATGGCGGCGAAGACGTACTTCGGCTGGAAGTGGATGTCGGCGATGACCGGGATCTGCGAGTGCTGGGCGATCTCCGCGAGCGCGTCGGCGTCGTCCTGGCTCGGGCAGGCCACGCGGACGATGTCGCACCCGGTGGCGGTCAGCTCGGCGATCTGCTGCAGCGTCGAGTTCACGTCCGAGGTGAGGGTGGTGGTCATCGACTGGACCGAGACCGGGGAGTCGCTGCCGACCCCGACCTTGCCGACCTGGATCTGGCGGGTCTGCCGGCGTGGCGCCAGCACGGGTGGGGGTGCGGTGGGCATGCCCAGGTTGATCTCGGTCATGTCCTCAGGTTACTGGTGGCCTCCGCGGATGCCAGCCATCGAGAGACCCGGGCGCGAGGTCGGGGCAGGGTCAGGAGTAGAAGCGCAGCGGGACGACGAGGTCGCCGACGATCAGCACGACCCCCATCACCAGCAACAGCGAGGCCACGCCGTACGCGACCGGCAGCAACCTGGCCACGTCCACGTAGCCCGGATCCGGCCGCCCGCGCAGCCGGGCGAAGCCGCGGCGGACCGCCTCCCAGAGGGCGCCGGCGATGTGTCCACCGTCGAGTGGCAGCAACGGGACGAAGTTGAACATCCCGATGAAGAAGTTGAAGCCGCCGATGAGCATCAGCAGGAAGACGGCCTTCTCGGTGACGGGGAAGCTCTCGTGCGAGACGGTCTCACCGGCCAGCCGACCGCCGCCGACGATGCTGACCGGGCTGTCGATCGCCCGCTCCTCGAGCCCGACGATCGCCTTGGCCACACCCCAGACCTTGACCGGGAGGGTGCCGAGCGCGACCACGGTGTCCTTGGTCATCGTGCCCATCCGGCCCAGGGTGAAGAGCACCCCACCGGTGGTGGTCTCGATGTGCGACGTCGGGGTGACACCGAGGAACCCGACCTGGCGCAGGGTGGCGTCGGTCGCCGAGGTGGGCCGCGCCTCCACGGTGGTGCTGGTGGTGCCGGTCAGGAGCCGACCGTCGCGCTCGTAGCCGATGACGGCCGCACCGTCGCTGTTGCCGCGGATCAGGTCGCGGAACTGGTCCCAGTCGCTGACCGGCGTGCCGTTGAAGGACCGGATGGTGTCCCCGGGCCGCAGGCCGGCCTCGAAGGCGGGGCTGCGTGGGTCGGCCGGCACGCACTCGCGACCCTCGTCGGCGAAGGGGATCACGCAGGTCGACACCGTGTCGATCACGGGCGGTCCGGCGTCCACCTCGGCGGACTTGACGCCGTACGTCGAGAACACGCCCAGGAAGATCACGAACGCGATCGCGAGGTTCACCGACGGCCCCCCGGCCATCACGATGACCTTCTTCCACCACGGCATCTTGTAGAACAGCCGGTCGGCGTCCTCGGGCCGGATGGTCTCCCACTCGGCGGCGCGGGCGTCGGAGATCAGCTGGGTGAACATGCCGGTGTTGGACTTGCGCACCCGGACGACCTGGTTGCCCTCCGCGTCGACGGTGACCTCGTCGGCCACCTCGTCGGCGCCGGGCGGGAGCATGCCGACGATCTTGACGTAACCGCCGAGCGGGATCGCCTTGACGCCGTACTCGGTCTCGCCGACCTGCTTGCTCCAGACCGTGGGGCCGAAGCCGATGAAGTACTGGGTGACCTTCCCGCCGAACTTCTTGGCGGGGATCATGTGGCCGAGCTCGTGCAGCCCGATCGAGACCAGGATGGCGAGCACGAAGAGCACGACGCCCAACGTGTAGTAGACGGCGGTCATCGCCCGACCTCCCCGGTCGTGTCGTCGCTCATGTCATCGGTCCGGCCATCCGTCATCTCGTCGATCACGGAGTGCGCACAGTCACGCGCCCAGCCGTCGGCGGCGAGGACGTCGTCGACGGTGAGCTGCTGCTTCGAGGGTACGTCGTGCTGCCCCACCACGGCCGCCACCGCGTCGACGATGCCCGTGAACGGCAGCCGGCCGGTGCGGAAGGCGTCCACACAGACCTCGTTGGCAGCGTTGTAGACGGCCGGTGCGGTGCCTCCGCGCTCCCCAGCGCGGCGGGCCAGCGAGACGGCCGGGAAGGCCTCCTCGTCCAGCGGGAAGAACTCCCAGGTCTCCGGCCTGGTCCAGTCCACGGCCGGTGCGGCGTCGGGGACCCGGTCCGGCCAGCTCAGGCCCAGGGCGATCGGGATCAGCATGGTCGGCGGGCTCGCCTGGACCAGCGTGGAGCCGTCGACGAACTCGACCATCGAGTGCACCACGCTGGTCGGGTGCACCACGACCTCGATCCGGTCGAAGGGGATGCCGAAGAGCAGGTGCGCCTCGATCACCTCGAGCCCCTTGTTGACCAGGGTCGCCGAGTTGATCGTGATCACCGGACCCATGTCCCAGGTCGGGTGGTTCATCGCCTCTGCGGGGGTCACCTCGACCAGCTCGGCCCGCGACCGGCCGCGGAACGGTCCGCCGCTCGCGGTGAGCACCAGGCGGCGTACCTCCTCGGCACTGCCGGCGCGCAGGCACTGGGCGAGCGCGGAGTGCTCGGAGTCGACCGGCACGATCTGGCCGGGCCGGGCCCTCTCGAGCACCAGCGGGCCGCCCATGATCAGCGACTCCTTGTTGGCGAGCGCCAGCGTGGTGCCGGCGTCGAGCGCCGCGAGGGTGGGGCGCAGGCCCACGGCCCCGGTGATCCCGTTGAGCACCACGTCGGCGGGGCGGGCGGCGGCCTCGACGGAGGCTTCCTCCCCGAGACCGTGGAACGCCGGCCGGAACTCGGCCACCTGCTGGGCGAAGAGCTCCGGGTTCGAGCCTCCTGCCGTCAGCGCCACCACGCGGAAGCGGTCCGGGTTGGCGCGGACCAGGTCGAGGGCCTGGGTGCCGATCGACCCGGTGGAGCCGAGGATCACCACGTCGCGGGAGTGTCGTCACGGGTACAGTCTCCCAGCCGCAAGCGTGACCCCGTAGGCGGGACACCGACGCTAGGCTCCCTCCATGGGGGACCAGGGGGCTGGTGCACGGGACGAGCTGGGCAGCGCCACCGTGGCCTGTGACAGCTGCGGCGCCGAGATCCCGCCGCGGTCCCGGTTCTGCCTCGAGTGCGGCGAGTCGGTTGCGGCCCGCGCCACCCGCGAGGTTCGCAAGACCGTCACCCTGCTGTTCACCGACGTGACCGGGTCCACCGCGATGGGCGAGGACCTCGACCCCGAGGTCTTCCGCGCGGTGATGACGCGCTACTTCGACTGCGCCAGAGTGGCCATCGAGCGCCACGGCGGCACCGTCGAGAAGTTCGTTGGCGACGCCGTCCTCGCCGTCTTCGGCGTGCCCGAGATCCATGAGGACGACGCCTTGCGCGCGGTCCGCGCCGCCATCGAGCTCAACCGGGCTGTGAACGGACTGTCGCGCGAGCTCACCGAGACCCTCGGCGTGACCCTCACCATCCGCACCGGCGTCAACACCGGCTCGGTCGTCACCGGTTCCGCGCGCGCCGGCGGCTCCTTCGCCACCGGCGACGCGGTCAACACCGCCGCCCGCCTCGAGCAGGCCGCCGGACCCGGCGAGATCCTGCTCGGTGCGGACACCTACGCCCTGGTCCGCGACGCCGTCGTGGTCGAGCCGGTGGCGCCGGTTCCGGCCAAGGGAAAGGCGGAACCGTTGGAGGCACATCGCCTGGTCGAGGTGCTCGACGCGCGACGCGGCCGCAACCGACGGATGGAGGCCCGACTGGTCGGGCGCGCACGAGAGCGCCAGGCGCTCGACGACGCGCTCGAGCGCACGCTGGAGAGCGGCCGCGGCCACCTCGTGACCGTCCTCGGCTCGCCCGGCATCGGCAAGACGCGCCTGGTCGCCGAGTTCCTCGCAGGGGTCGGCGACCGGGCCGGGGTGATCAGCGGCCGCTGCGTCTCCTACGGCCAGGGCATCACGTACTGGCCCGTGGCCCAGGTGCTGCGCCAGGCGGCGGGGCTCAGCGGGCTGGAGTCCGACGAGGTAACCCGGCACGGTCTGCTTCGGCTACTGGGCGGGGCCCCCGACCGCGACGACGTGACCGACCTGCTCCTTCCCCTGCTCGGCAAGGGCGGCGAGCCCGGCGGCTCGGACCAGACGTTCTGGGCCGTCCGTCGGGCACTGGAGGAGGTCGCCACCCGCGGGCCCGTCGTGGTCTCCTTCGACGACCTGCACTGGGCCGAGCCGACCCTGCTCGACCTGATCGACCGGGTCCGGGACGAGGTGCGTGACCTGCCCCTGCTGCTGGTCTGTCAGGCGCGGCCGGAGCTCCTGGACTCGCACCCGACCTGGGGCGGGGGCTCGGCCAACAGCGTCACGTTCGGCCTCGAGCCGTTCACCGAGGACCAGACCGCGGCCTCGCTGTCGGAGCAGCTCGGCGGCCACATGCCGGCCGAGGTCGCGACTGCGGTGGCCAACTGGGCGGGCGGCAACCCGCTCTTCACCGAGGAGCTCGCGGGGCACCTCGTGCACACCGGGCTGCTCCGTCGGGACGGCGAGACCTGGCGCCTGACCGGCGACCTCACGGGGACCCAGCTGCCGCCCACCGTCGCCGCCCTGCTGGCCGCCCGCCTCGACCGCCTGCCCGAGGACGAGCGCACGCTCCTCGAGCGAGTCTCGGTGATCGGGCTCGAGCTCACGACCGACGACGCGGTGTCGATGGCGTCCGACGGCCTGGGCGGCGCTGCGGTGTCCCGGCTGCTCGCCGCACTGGCCCGGAGGGACGTGCTGCACCGTCGCCGCGACGCCCGGGGTGACACCTGGGCCTTCCGTCACATCCTGGTGCGTGACGCGGCCTACCAGTCGCTGCCCAAGGCGGCGCGCGCCGATCTGCACGAGCGCTTCGCCGACCTGGTCGAGGCAGGGGCCGGTGCCGCGGGCTCCGAGCGGATCGCGTTCGCTGCGCACCACCTCGAGCAGGCGGTGCGACTGCGCCGCCAGCTGAACCCGCTCGCGCCCGTCACCGCAGGGCTCGCGGAGCGAGCGGCCACCGCACTCGCGCTCGCCGCCGACCAGGCCCGCGACCGCGAGGACCTCACGGCAGCCACCTCGCTGCTGGAGCGGGCCGTGGACCTCGAGGTCTCGTCCTCGGCTCTGCAACGTGAACTGCTCGGCCGGCTCGCTCAGACGCTCAGGGACCAGGAGCGCATTGCGGACACACAGGCGGTGCTCGAACAGTTCGCGCTGGCCATCGACGACACGGCGACCGACCTGGACCGCGCCCACCTGGCCTGCCAGCTGCTGGACTGCCGGCTCCAGGGCTCGGAGACGGTCGATCCCGATGAGGTCGACGCAGCGGCCGCCGACGCGGCATCGCTGGCTCGCGCGGCCGGAGATGACCGTCGGCTGTTCCAGGCGCTGTTGGTCCGGTGCTGGGTGCGGGCCTTCCACACCCGGTGGGCCGCGGTGGAGGAGTTCGTCGCCGAGGCCTTCGCCGTCGCCGGCCCCCAGGATCGCCGCGGTCTCGACATCCTGACCGCCGCGATCCTGATCTACGGGCCCCAGCCGATGCCGGCACTGGCGGCGTTCGCCGAGGAGCGACTGGCGGCGCCACACCTGTCTGCTGCGGAGCGACACGTCCTGCTGTCCTTCGCCGGGATCGCTGCCGCGGCGGCGGACTCCTCGGACACCGAGCGCTTCCTGGCGCTGGCTGAGGCCGGTGCCGATGGCACGCCTGACGCGATCAACCTATGCATCGGCCTCGCGTCCGCGTACCAGCAGTTGGCCGCGTCGGCGTCGGCCGTCGCCTGGTTCGAGCGAGTCCGCCAGGCCTGCCGGGTGTCGGGCGCGCTGGCGGTGCTGTCGACCTACTCGGGCTTCGTCGCGGCGCTGCGGCTCGACCTCGGGCACCCGGTCGAGTCGGTCCAGCCGATCATCGACGAGGCGGTCACGTACGCCTCGCCCCTCGACCTGAGCTCGGTCGCGCTGCTCACGTGCGCCCGCTCGGTGATCGCCGCCCGCTCCGGCGACCTGGACCTGGCAGCGACGCTGGCCGACGAGGCGATCCGGGTCAAGGACGTGGCGGCGATCTCTGGGCCCAGGCAGACGCCAGATGGCGGGTGAGCGAGGTGGCCCGACGACGTGGCGACCACGAGGCGGAGAAGCGGCTGCTGGAGGAGGCCCTCGACCGCTACCGGCTCAAGGGCATGGGTCCGTGGACACGAGTGGTCGAGGAACGGCTTGCGCGCTGGCCCGAGCCGGTGGACGACTGAGATGCCCCCCGACTCCTGGCGGCCGCAGCTCTCGGGGCACTCGGCCTGACACTGGTCCCGCTCGCGCCCGTCCTGGCGGACGCGCCGGGCCACCGCGCCGCCTGCTCGGCCGGGAACGTCTCGCTCACCTTCGACGACGGCCCGTCGCCGACGCAGACCCCGCGGCTGGTCCGGATCCTGAAGGACGCCCGGGTCCCGGCGACGTTCTTCATGGTGGGCGCGCGGGTCGACGCCGCACCCCGGACGGCTCGTCTGGTCGCGGCGTCGGGGTTCCTGGTCGCGAACCACAGCTACCTGCACGAGGACATGACCCGGCAGAGCTCTCCGGCGATCCGGGCCACCCTGGCCCGGACCCGACGCTCCCTCGTGCGCGCCGGGACCACGCCCACCGACCTGATGCGTCCGCCGTACGGCGCGGTCGACGGGCGGGTGCTCGGTGCGATCGCCGACAGCGGCCTGGTCCCCGTGCTGTGGGACGTCGACCCGCGCGACTGGGCGGGCGGCTCCGCCGAGACGATCGCCGCCCGGATCCTCGCCCAGCTCCGGCCCCACCGCAGCAACGTGGTGCTCCAGCACGACGGCATCGGCAACTCGGCCGCCTCGATCGCAGCGGTGCCGCGGGTGATCCGTGAGGCACGGCGGCGCGGCTACTGCTTCGTGGCGCTCGACGACGAGGGCGAGCCGGGGTTCCCGGTGCCGCGGGCGAGCCTGAGCGTCACGGGCTCACGCGAGGGGCGAGCGGCGCGCGCCGTGGTGACCCTGGACCGGCCGACCGCGCGGCAGACCACCGTGCGGCTGGTGACCCGCTCCGGCACCGCCCGGGCCGGCGCCGACTTCGCCCGTCGGGCGCTCACCGTCCGCTTCCCGCCCGGGACGGTGCGCCAGCGGGTGAGGATCCCGCTGCTGCGGGACCGGCTCGACGAGGCCAGGGAGCACTTCTCGGTGGAGCTGAAGCGTCCGCGGTTCCTCACGCTCGGCACCGCGAAGGGCACGGTCGCTGTCGCCGACGTCGACGCCCCGCCGACGGTCTCCGTGCTGGACCGGTCGGTGGAGGAGCCGGCGGCCGAGAGCCTGGTCGCGGAGGTCCGCGTGCGGTTGGGGCAGGTCAGCGGGCGGGACGTCGCGGTGCGGGTCGTCGACGTCCCCGGCACGGCGACTCCCGGGGACTACGACCCCGTCGACGAGCGGGTGCTGATCCCGGCCGGGAGCCGCTGGGTCGTGGTGCCGGTGCGGATCAACGCCGACGCGGAGGTCGAGGCCGACGAGTCCTTCGGGCTGCGCATCGTCTCGGCCAGCCGGGCTCGCCCGCTGCGCACGAACGCGGTGGTCACCATCACCGCGCCGCCCGCGCCCCCGCCACCGCCCCCGCCACCGACCGACCCGCCGACCGACCCGCCTGTCCGCCTGACCCGGACCCTCCGCCGCCGGCACGCTCGACCGACCGGAACGGATATCGTGGGCGATGCCCAATCCGGCAAGCGGATCCGTCGCCAGTAGGCCGTTTGACGACTATCCTCGGCGCCATGACCTCATCCTTGTCCGGCGGACCGAGCCTGCCCCAGGAGCGTCGACTGCGCACCGAGATCCCCGGGCCCGCCTCCCTCGCCCTGCTGGACCGCAAGAAGGCCCACGTGGCCGACGGGATCGGCACCACGCTCCCGGTCTTCGTCACCGCTGCCGGCGGCGGTGTGATCGTGGACGTGGACGGGAACTCGTTGATCGACCTCGGCTCCGGCATCGCGGTCGTCGGCGTCGGCAATGCCGCTCCGGAGGTCGTCTCGCGGGTCCAGGCCCAGGCCGCGGCGTTCACCCACACCTGCTTCATGGTCACGCCGTACGCCGGCTACGTGGACGTCTGCGCCGCGCTGGCCGAGCTCACCCCGGGCGACCACGCCAAGAAGTCGGCGCTGTTCAACTCCGGCGCCGAAGCGGTCGAGAACGCCGTCAAGATCGCGCGGGTCGCCACGGGTCGGGATGCGGTCGCGGTCTTCGACCACGCCTACCACGGTCGCACCAACCTGACGATGGCGATGACGTCGAAGAACATGCCGTACAAGCAGGGGTTCGGCCCGTTCGCCGGTGAGGTCTACCGGGCGCCGATGTCCTATCCGCTGCGCGACGGCCTGTCCGGCGCCGACGCCGCCGCCCGGGCGATCGACGTGCTCGACAAGCAGGTCGGCGCGACCAACCTGGCCTGTGTCGTCATCGAGCCGATCCAAGGGGAGGGCGGCTTCGTGGTCCCGGCGTCGGGATTCCTGCCGGCGCTGGCGACCTGGTGCACGGACAACGGCGTGGTCCTCATCGCGGACGAGATCCAGACCGGGTTCTGCCGTACGGGCGACTGGTTCGCCTGCGACGACGAGGGCGTCGTCCCCGACCTGGTGACGACCGCGAAGGGGATCGCCGGCGGTCTGCCGCTGGCCGGCGTCACCGGCCGGGCCGACCTGATGGACTCGGTGCACGTCGGCGGGCTCGGCGGCACCTACGGCGGCAACCCGATCGCCTGCGCAGCCGCCCTCGGCGCCATCGAGGAGATGCGGACGCACGACCTCGGCGCCCGGGCCCGCGAGATCGGCGCCATCATGCGAGACCGTCTGACCCGGCTGGCCGAGCAGCATCCGGGCATCGTCGACATCCGGGGTCGCGGCGCGATGATGGCGATCGAGCTCTGTCGGCCGGGGACCACCGAGCCGGACCCGGTGCGGACCGCCGCGGTCTCGGCGTACTGCCACCAGCAGGGCGTGGTCACCCTGACCTGTGGCACCTGGGGGAACGTGTTCCGCTTCCTGCCTCCGCTGGCGATCTCCGACGACCTGCTGCAGGAGGCGTTCGACGTGGTGGCCGACGCGTTCGCGGCGACGGGCTGAGGCTGCCGAGCAGCCCCGAACCGGCTACGCCGTCAGACCTCCTGGATCCCCCACGGGCTGCCGTACTCGGTCAGCAGGTCGAGGAACGGCACCGCGTCGAACGCCTCCGGGCCGAGCACGCCCGCACCGGACCAGGTGCCGTTGGCGAGGAGCTCCAGGGCCACGACCGGGTTGATCGCGGTCTGCCACACCACGCACTGGTGGCCGTACTCCTGCATCGACCACTCGTTGTCGACCACGTGGTAGAGGTACGTCGAGCGCGGCGACCCGTCCTTGCCGGTGCCGGTCACCCAGAGGCCGGCGCAGGTCTTGCCCTTCATCAGCGGGCCGAGCTCGGCCGGGTTGGGCAGGCACGCGGCGACGACGTCGCGCGGGCTCACCTCGACCCCGCCGACGGTCACCTTCTCGGTCCGGTCGAGACCCAGCTTGTGCAGGGTCTTGAGGACCTCGATGAACTCGTCACCCAGGCCGTACTTGAAGGTCGCCCGCTTGCACGTGACCCACCGCGGCATGAGGAGCACCTCCTCGTGCTCCACGTTCACGCACTCGACCGGCCCGATCCCCTCGGGGAAGTCGAACACCTCCGGCTCGGAGAACGGCGGGGTGGTGAACCACTCGCCGTCCTGCCAGACCACCGGCGGGTTCAGGCACTCCTCGATCGTGGTCCAGATCGAGAACGACGGCGCGAAGTCGTAGCCCTCGACGGTCAGGTTGGCACCGTCGCGGACCCCGAGCTCGTCGATCTCACTGAACAGGTGGTCGGCGGCGTACCGCGCGAAGACGTCGGAGAGCCCGGGCTCGACCCCGATGCCGACCAGCGCCAGCCGCCCCGCCTTCTCCCAGTCCGCCGCCACGGCGAACTGCTCATCCCCGAGCTTCAGCCCGGTCTTCTCGTACGGCGCGTCCGGGTGCGGCTTGCTGAGCGACATCGCCATGTCGAGGTAGTCGGCGCCGGCCGCGATCGCACCCTCGAAGATCGGCATCACGAAGCGTGGGTCGACAGCGTTCATCACATGGGTGATCCGGTGCTCGCGACAGAGCTCGGCAACGGACTCGGCGTTGCCGGCGTCCACCTGTGCCGGGGAGAACCGGTCGTCCACGGCAGCGGCACGCTCCGCGCTGGCCAGGTGGTAGTCGGCGACCACGATCGCCTCGAAGAAGTCTCGTCGCCGGGCGATCGCTGCAAAGGCGGCGCCCACTCCCCCGGCACCGACCAGCAGGATCCGCATCGGCTCACTCACCGATGTAGCTCATCACGTGCTTGATCCGGGTGTAGTCCTCGAGCCCGTACATCGACAGGTCCTTGCCGTACCCCGAGTGCTTGAAGCCGCCGTGCGGCATCTCCGCCACGATCGGGATGTGCGTGTTGATCCAGACCGCGCCGAAGTCCAGCCGCTTCGCCATCCGCATCGCCCGGCTGTGGTCGCGGGTCCAGACGCTGGAGGCCAGTCCGTACTGGACGCCGTTCGCCCAGGCCAGCGCCTCGGCCTCGTCGGAGAACTTCTGGACCGTGATCACCGGCCCGAAGATCTCGTCCTGGATCTGCTCGTCGTCCTGACGCAGGCCGGAGAGCACCGTCGGTTCGAAGAAGTAGCCGGCGTCGCCCTGCCGCCTGCCCCCGGCCTCGAGCGTGGCGTGGTCCGGCAACCGCTCGACCATCCCGGTCACCCGGGCGAGCTGGTTCTCGTTGTTCAGCGCGCCGTAGAGGATGTCCTCGTCGTCGGGCATCCCGGTCCGGGTGCTCCGCGCCTGCTCGGCGAGGGCAGCGACGAAGTCCGCGTGGATGCCGGGACCCGCCAGCACTCTGGTGGCCGCGGTGCAGTCCTGGCCCGCGTTGAAGTAGCCGGCCTCCGCGATCCCCGCGGCGGCCTTCTCGACGTCGGCGTCGTCGAAGACGATGACCGGCGCCTTGCCGCCCAGCTCGAGGTGCGCGCGCTTGAGGTCGGCCGCGGCCGAGGCCGCGACCTGCATCCCGGCACGCACGGAGCCGGTGATCGAGACCAGCTGCGGGATCGGGTGCTCGACGACGAGCCGGCCGGTGTCCCGGTCGCCGGTCACGATGTTCAGCACGCCCGGCGGCAGGAACTCCTGGCACAGCTCCGCGAGCAGGACCGAGGAGGCCGGGGTGGTGTCGCTGGGCTTGAGGACCACCGTGTTGCCGGCGGCGAGCGCCGGGGCGATCTTCCAGACCATCATCATCAGTGGGTAGTTCCAGGGTGTCACCTGACCGACGACGCCGATCGGCTCGCGGCGTACGAACGAGGTGTGGTCCTTCATGTACTCGCCTGCGGACCGGCCCTCGAGCACCCGGGCGGCCCCGGCGAAGAAGCGGATCTGGTCCACCGCCGGCGGCAGCTCCTCGGACGCGGTGAGGCCGAGCGGCTTGCCGGTGTCCTTCGACTCGACGCGCACGAACTCGTCGCTCCGCTTCTCCAGCGCGTCGGCGATCTTGAGCAGGGCCAGCTGCCGCTCGGCGGGTGTGGTCTCGCCCCATTCGCCGAACGCGGCCTCCGCCGCCTTGTACGCCCGGTCGACGTCCTCCGCGCCGGACATCGGGGCGCGGCCGTAGACGCCGCCCGTGGTCGGGTCGATGACGTCGTAGGTCTCCCCCGACGCCGCGTCGACGAGCTTGCCGTTGATGACATTCTGGATCGTCTGGTCAGCCATGGTCCTGCGGTGCCTCCCGGGGTCGGTTCACGTGAGGCGAGCCTAGCGACGAGGCAACGAAATCTATAGGGCCCGGGGGCAGTACATAACTGATTCCGCAGCGGGCCGTGTGGCAGAATGTCGAAATCGGCATCAACGGGCGGATCTCGGACACCAGCCACTCGGGCACCCACACCCGCTGGCGGCGCCTGCCTGCGGCGATCGCGGTGGCGCTCGTGGTGGGCCTGACCTCCTTCGCCGGTGCCTCGGCCGCCCGGGCGCCGGCCGGCCCTCCGCTCAACCCGTGCTGGGCGGCGTACGTCGCGCCCGCGCCGCCCCACGGCGACCCGCCGACTGTCGACGCCGTCAGCGTGTCTCCAGGCTCGGTCGACGTGAGCGACGGACCGGCCACGCTGACCGTGACGCTCCGGGCACACGCGGGGAGTCCCTCGGAGCTGCGCTCGGCCTGGGCGATCCTGGCCCAGCTCGATGCGCTCACCGGCAGCCGACTGCCAGTCGCCCGGGTCGACCTGGTCCGTCAGGATGACGACACCTGGGCCGGCACCGTCGAGGTGCCTCGCGGCGCCCGCGGCGACTGGGTCCTCGACAGTGCGGGCGTCACCGATGACGCCGGACAGCGGGGTACGCAGTCGTTCGCGGTGGACGACCCGGACCCGGGGCACCGGGTCACGGTCACCTCACCGCCCGACGACGTCCCGCCGGCGCTGGCCAGCCTCCGGATCGGGCCGGACCGGGTGGACACGACCCGGCACGGCCGGGTGGTCACGTTGACCGCCCGAGTCAGCGATGCGTACTCGGGAGTGGCCCAGGTCTCCGTCCTGCGGGCGAACTCCGACAACCAGTTCCCGACGGTCCTGCTCCCGACCGGCACCCCGGACGAGTACACGGGCAGGCTCCGGATCCCGCGCTGGGTCGGCGACAAGCCCTGGCGCTTTGCGCTGCTCGCCCGTGACGCCGCCGGCAACGCGGCGCGCCGCGGCCCCGGCTCCCTGGGTGCTCCCTCGGAGAGCACGGTCCAGGTGCGCAGCGGCCCTCCGGACACAAATGCCCCGCGCGTCAGAGATGTCCGAGCCACGCCCAACCCCCTCGACGTTCGCGAGGGAGAGCGGAACCTGCACCTCCGGGTGCGCGCCACCGACGACCGCTCGGGAGTCGGCAAGGTCGTGGTGCGACTGCCCATGCCGGGTGGCCCGATCGGGAGTCGCCTCGCGCGGCTCGTCCGGACCTCCGGGACCGCCCGCGACGGGATCTGGACCGGCACCATCCACGTGCCGGAGTGTGCAGACGGCTCCGGACCACACCTCCTGGACCTCAGCGTCCGCGACCGGGCGCCGTTCACGTACCGGGGCAACCTGAGGCGTGGCCCGGACTCCTCGATCAGGTTGCGGGCGCACGACAACCGCCAACCGGCCGTCACCTCGATCCCGGACGTGGTCCTGTCGACCGAGCAGATCGAGCTGGGGTTCAGCGAGCCGGTGAGCGGGATCTCCACGGACCATGTCCAGCTGCGCACGGGCGACGCCGTACTGGCCGGGAGCTGGACCTGCGCCGGGAGCGGGGGCAACCCGGTCGACTGCCTGGCCGGCCCGGCGGCCACCGCCACCTTCACGGCCGACGCAGAGATGCCGCGCGGGCAGTACCGGATCGACTTCGCGCCTGACCGGCGGTTCGAGGTGCGGGACGCCGCCGGGAACCCGATGACCCAGACCTATCAGATCGAGGTCATCAGAAACTCCAGGCTTATCCGCTATCGAAGGACCGGCACTCCGGCGACATAGGTCCGTACCACCCCGGCCGCCCCGATCTCGGCGGCCGGCCCGGCGAACGGGTCCCGGTCGAGCACCACGAGGTCGGCGGCGTACCCGGGCGCCAGGATCCCGGCGTCGTCGCGATGGTTGGTCCACGCCGAGCCCGAGGTGTACGCAGCGAAGGCCGTGGTCAGGGAGAGCGCCTGCTCGGGCAGGAACGGCTCCGACCCGGCCCGACCCGGCTCGCCGTACGACGTGCGGTTGACCGCGGTGTGGATCGCCGCCAGCGGGTCCGGGGTGGTCACCGGCCAGTCGCTGCCCATGACCAGTCGTGCCCCGGCCCGGTGCAGATCGCCGAAGGGGTACTGCCAGGTGCTGCGCTCCGCGCCGAGGAAGGGCAGGGTCAGGTCCACCATCTGGTCGTCCAGGCAGGCCCACACCGCCTGGGCGTTCGCGGCCACCCCGAGCTCCGCGAAGCGCTCGAGGTCCTGGGGGTGCACCAGCTGCAGATGGGCGATGTGGTGGCGGAGATCGCGGGAGCCGGGCCCGATGGCGGCGAAGGCGTCCAGCGCCTCGCGCACGCCACGGTCACCGATCGCGTGCACGTGCACCTGGAACTGCTCGGCGGCCAGCGCCGGGACGTACTCGCGGAGCGCGGCGGCGTCGATGAAGGAGTGCCCGACGTTGCCGGTGGCGTGCCCGCAGCGGTCGAGGTACGGCGTGCCCAGCGCGGCCGTCCCGTTCTCGGCGACGCCGTCCTGCATGATCTTGACGCTGGTGGCCCGGAACCGGCCGTGGGTGTACTCCGCCCGTCTCGCCACCAGGTCCGGCAGCTGCTCGAGCCCACGCTCGCGGTCCCACCACAGTGCTCCGACGACGTGCCCGGTCAGGCTCCCGTCGCGCGCCGCCCGCCGGTAGACGGGGGCCGGGTCGTCGAGGCCGGCGTACGCCCCGACGATCGCGTCCTGCCACCCGGTCACCCCCAGCGAGTGGAGGTACGTCTGCCCAGCCTGGAGTGCCCGGTCGTACTCCCCCGCCTCGGTCGGCGGGACGTGGCGTCCCACGAGGTGCACGGCGGCCTCGTGCAGGCTGCCGGTCGGGGCCCCCGTGGGGTCCCGCTCGATCCGCCCGTGCGCCGGGTCGGGTGTCGCGGAGTCCAGCCCGGCGATCTCCAGGGCCCGGGAGTTCACCCACGCGCCGTGGTGGTCGCGGTTGGGCAGGAACACCGGCCGGTCGGGGACCACCGCGTCCAGGTCGTCGGCCGTCGGGTTGCCCCCGGGGAACGCCGCCATCGCCCAGCCCCCGCCCAGGATCCACGGCAGCTCCGGGTGGGCTCGGGCGTACGACCGCACGGCGTCGAGGTAGTCCTCCCGGGTGTGCCCGCTCGAGAGATCACACCTGATCCGCTCCAGCCCGCCCTGGACGGGATGGACGTGGGCATCGACGAAGCCGGGCGCCACGAGGCCCCCGGCCAGGTCGACGACACGGCCGACCGCGACGGGTGGCTCGGGCCCCCGCAGCACCTCGACGACCCGGTCGCCGCGGATGACGACGGAGCCGGGGCCGAGGTAGGTCTTCCCGTCGAAGAGGGCCCCGTTGGTCAGGACGACGTCGGTCACGTACCGCGTCCGTCGAGCAGCGGTCCCGCGGGGTCATGGGTGATGCCGACCCGACGCGCCGCCATCCCCGAGAGGGCCTCCAGACACACTCGGTTCGCGAGGTAGGCGGTGATCTCGGCGTGGTCGTAGGGCGGCGACACCTCGACCACGTCGATGCCGGCGACCGGCAGCTCGCGGCAGATCCGGCGTACGGCGTCGAGCAGCTCGCGGGCGGTGAGTCCGCCGGGCTCCGGCGTGCCGGTGCCCGGCGCATGACCGGGGTCGCAGACGTCGATGTCCACCGAGAGGAAGACCGCGTCGCAGTCGTCGAGCGCGATCTCGAACGCCTCGTCGAGACACTCCGTGAGCCCGCGGGCACCGATCTCGGTCATCTCGTAGGAGCGCATCTTCTGGTCGGCCATCCAGTCGAGGGTCTCGGGCCCGGGCCAGTAGCCGCGCAACCCCATCTGCAGGAAGCGGTCGCCCCGAAGCGCGCCCGACTCGATCAGGCGCCGCATCGGCTGGCCGTGCCCGTAGAGGGAGCCGAACGCGATGTCGCCGGTGTCGGCGTGCGCGTCGAAGTGGATCATCGAGACCCGGCCGAAGCCGAGGTGCCGGGCCACTCCCGTCGCGTCGGCCAGCGCGATCGAGTGGTCCCCGCCGAGCACCAGCGGGACCGCTCCGGCCGCGGCGACGGCGTACACCGCGTCCTCGAGCCCGCCGAGCGCGCGCTCGATCTCGCCGGGCGGCATCTCCACGTCACCGGCGTCGAGGACCCGGAGGTCCTGCAGCGCGTCGACGCGCAGGGCGAGGTGCGGGCGGGAGCCGTCGTGGGGCAGGTAGCACGCCTGCCGGATCGCTCCGGGACCGAACCTGGTCCCCGGCCGGTGCGAGGTGCCCCCGTCGAACGGCGCCCCCACCACGACGACGTCCGCCGCCGCCAGCGCGTCGGCGTCGGCCAGGTCGACGCGGTCGACGCCCAGGAAGGTGAGGTCCGGTCCGAACTGGGCGCCGTATCGGGTCATGAGGACTTCCTATCAGGTCAGTAGCCAGAATCGGCCTTGGCAACGGAATCCGCGTCGATCCGGCAACATGGCCACGGAATCACTTGCCTTGTCCGGCGTCAACGTTCACGATGGGGAAATGCACCCGGACTACGACCACCTCCAGCGCGCCGCCAAGGACCACCTGTGGATGCACTTCACGCGGCACTCGACGTACGACACCTCCGACGTGCCGATCATCGTGCGCGGGGAGGGCGCCTACATCTACGACGCCCGGGGCAAGCGCTACCTCGATGCGCTGGCCGGCCTGTTCGTGAGCCAGCTCGGCCACGGCCGTGAGGAGCTCGCCGACGCCGCGTCCAAGCAGGCCCGCGAGCTGGCCTTCATGCCGCTGTGGTCCTACGCGCACCCGGGCGCGATCGAGCTCGCCGAGCGGGTGGCCAACTACGCCCCGGGCGACCTGAACCGGGTCTTCTTCACGACCGGCGGCGGCGAGGCGGTCGAGTCGGCGTGGAAGCTCGCCAAGAACTACTTCAAGCTGACCGGCAAGCACACCAAGCACAAGGTGATCAGCCGGGCGATCGCCTACCACGGCACTCCGCAGGGAGCGCTGTCGATCACCGGGCTGCCCGGGATGAAGGCGCCGTTCGAGCCGCTGGTGCCGTCGACCTTCCGGGTGCCGAACACCAACTTCTACCGGGCTGCCGAGCACGGCGCCGGTGAGGCCGCGCTCAGCGAGGAGGCCTTCGGCCAGTGGGCGGCGAACCGGATCGCGGAGGCGATCGAGTTCGAGGGCCCGGACACCGTCGCGGCCGTCTTCCTCGAGCCCGTGCAGAACTCCGGTGGCTGCTTCCCGCCGCCGCCCGGCTACTTCCAGCGGGTCCGCGAGATCTGCGACGAGTACGACGTGCTGCTGGTCAGCGACGAGGTGATCTGCGCGTTCGGCCGGCTCGGGCACATGTTCGGCGCCGATCGCTACGACTACCAGCCCGACATCATCACCTGCGCCAAGGGACTGACCTCCGGCTACTCCCCGCTCGGCGCGATGATCGCCACCGACCGGCTGATGGAGCCGTTCCTCAAGGGCCACGAGTCGTTCGCCCACGGCTACACCTTCGGCGGCCACCCGGTCTCGACCGCCGTGGCGCTGGCCAACCTGGACATCTTCGAGAACGAGAAGATCAACGAGCACGTGCGTGACACCGAGGGTGCGTTCCGGACCACGCTGGAGAAGCTGAAGGACCTGCCGATCGTGGGCGACGTACGCGGCGACGGGTACTTCTACGGCATCGAGCTGGTGAAGGACAAGGACACCAAGGAGACCTTCAACGACGCCGAGGCCGAGAAGCTGCTGCGCGGCTTCCTGTCCAAGGCGCTGTACGACGAGGGCCTCTACTGCCGGGCCGACGACCGCGGCGACCCCGTCGTCCAGCTCGCTCCCCCGCTGATCTGCGACCAGGAGCACTTCGACGAGATCGAGCAGATCCTGCGCGTGGTCCTGGACAAGGCCGGCACCCTCCTCTGAGCCACCCGGCGTGAAGTGCCCTGCAATCCCTGCCGACCCGGCGTGAAGTGCCCTGAAAACCCTGCCGACCCGGCGTGAAGTGCCCGAGAAGCGCCGCTGACCCGGCGTCATGTGCCGTCACCGCGGCGTTTTCCACAGAGCCCGGGGGTCGTGGGTTTCAGTCCGGGGAGTCGGGCAGAACCCGACCATGCTCCAGGACCGACCGGTACTGCTCGACCACTCCTTCGGCCTGCCCACGGACCAGCCGTTCACGTTGGCCCAGGCAACCGCGGCCGGCCTCTCGAAGAAGCAGGTTGGCACGCTCGTCCGGGAGGCGTACCTGCGCCGACCGCTGCGCAACGTCTACGTCGCTGCTCACGTGCCCGACACCCTCGACCTGCGAGCGCGGATGGTCGCGTTGGTCGTGCCGCCCGGGAGCTTCGTCTGCGATCGGACGGCTGCCTGGCTCCACGGAGCACCCAGTGCGATGGCTCCGAACGAGCACCTCGTCGTGCCGGCGGTGTCGTGCTTCCGGCCCAGCGCGGCGGGGCGGCTGCGCAACGAGCTGACGGACAGTGGCGAGCGCGAGGTCCTCCCGCGCGACCTGATGGAGCTCGAGGGGCTCCTGGTCACCACGCCCCTGCGCACTGCCCTCGACCTCGGGCGGCTCCAACCCTCCGACGACCTGAGACTTGCCGGCATGGACGCCATGCTGCGGCTGGGCGCCTTCAGTCATGACGAGCTGCTGGCCGAGGTTCCCCGGTTCGACCGGCGTCGCGGGGTGGTGGGGTTGCGGGCGCTCGCCCCACGTGCGGACGGTGGAGCCGAGTCGTTCGCCGAGTCTGCCCTGCGGCGCCGCTGGTACGCGGCCGGCCTTCCGAGGCCGACGACGCAGATCCGGGTGCTGGTCGACGGCATGGAGATCTTCCGTCTCGACCTCGGCTTGGAGGAGCTCCTCTTCGCGGCGGAGTACGACGGCGAACCGTGGCACTCAGGCGACGATCAGCTCGCGCAGGATCGTCAGCGACGCGACTGGTTGTCCGACCACCGCGGGTGGATGGTCGAGGTCTTCCGACGAGATGACGTCTTCGGGCCGCGTCAGAGTGCGGAGCAACGCCTCGCGGTCGCCTTCCGGCAGGCGCGCGCGACGCTGGGCTCGCGGACGATCGTGCACTAGGTGTACTTCACGCCGGGTCGGCAGGGTTTTCAGGGCACTTCACGCCGGGTCGGGAGGTGTGTGGGGGCACTTCACGCCTGGTCAGCGGAGGGACCTGGCGCGGCGGCGGCTGCCGTACTCCCCGGCGAGGACCAGGGTGAGCGCGAGCAGGAACATCACGGTCCCGACCACGTTGATCTGCGGTGGGATCGAGCGTTGGGCGGCGCCCCAGACGTACATCGGGAACGTCACCTCCTGCCCGGCGTTCAGGTTGGTGATGATGAAGTCGTCGAACGACAGCGAGAAGCTCAGCAGCGCCGCCGAGAGGATCCCCGGGAACACCAACGGGAAGGTCACCTTCCAGAAGGTCTGCCACTCGTTCGCGTAGAGGTCCATCGCGGCCTGCTCGAGCCGCGGGTCCAGCCCGGCGAGCCGAGCCTTCACGGTCACCACGACGAAGCTCAGGCAGAACATGATGTGGGCCACCAGGATCGTCCAGAAGCCGAGCGCCCCCGCGAAGCCGGCCGAGACGAAGAGCGCCAGCAGGGACGAGCCCATCACGATCTCGGGCGAGGCCATCGGCAGGAACGTGAAGACGTTGGCCACCGTACGACCGCGGAACCGGTGCCGGACCAGCGCGAAGGCCATCAGTGAGCCCAGGATGGTGGCACCGATCGTGGACAGGAAGCCGATCTGGACCGAGAGCACCACCGAGTCGCACAACCCGAACGGGTCACACGGGTGCAGCCAGTTGTCCAGCGTGAAGCCGTCGAACTGGTAGCTGTTGCGCGCCACCGGGTCGTTGAACGACATCAGCATCACCACGAAGATCGGCACCGACATGTAGAGCAGCACCAGCAGCCCCACCCCGAGCACGACGTGGTCGCTGACCCACCGTCCGATCCGCGTCATCAGAGCAGCTCCTCGGTCCCGGCCCGCTTCACGTAGGCCAGCACCAGTACGACGATCACCAGCATCAGCGTGACCGACAGTGCGGCCGCCTCCGGGTAGGAGCCACCGTCGAACAGCTTCTGGATCACGTTGCCGATCATCTGGGTCCCGGTGTTCCCGAGCAGCTGGGCGTTGATGTAGTCACCGGCAGCGGGGATGAACGTCAGCAGCGTCCCGCCCACGAGCCCGGGCATCGACAGCGGGAGCGTCACCTTGCGGAACGTCGTGAAGGGCGACGCGTACAGGTCGGCGCCCGCCTCGAGCAGCCGCGGGTCGATCTTCTCGAGCGACGCGTACAGAGGGAGCACCATGAACGGCAGGAAGTTGTAGGTCAGCCCGGTCACCACGGCCAGTGGCGTGGCCAGCAGCCGACCCTCCGGCCCGAGCACGTGCACGAACTGGAGCACGTCGACGAGCCAGCCCTGGTCGGCCAGCAGCAGCTGCCACGAGAGCGTGCGGATCAGGAACGACGTGAAGAACGGCGCGATCACCGCGACCAGCATCAGGTTGCGCCAGCGACCACCCTTGAAGGCGATCGCGTACGCGAGCGGGTAGCCGAGCAGGATGCACGACACCGTGGCGATCGCGGCGTACAGCATCGACCGCAGGAACTGGTCGGAGTAGTCCTGCATCACCGAGACGTAGTTCTGGACGTGCCCGGTCATCTGGTAGCCGAACTCCAGCGTCCCGCTCGGGTCGTAGAGCGAGGTGCTGACCAGGCTGACCAGCGGGATGATGAAGAACACCGTCAGCCACAGGCCGGCGGGCGTCAGCAGGAGGTAGCCGGTGCGACCGGAGCGCCGCTCCTCGGCCCCGACCGTCTGGCTCACGTCGCGTCCTCGCGCTCCACGCCGGCCCGGGCATCCTGGCTGGCGTCCAGCAGGAACGTGTGCTCCGCGGTCCAGTGCAGGTCCACCTGGTCGCCGACCCGGAAGTTCTGGCGCGCGCCGGTGTTCTGCTCGAAGACCATCAGCTCTTGGCCCCACGGCATCTTCGTGAGGTACTGCGTGCTGACCCCGATGAAGCTGACGTCGGAGACCACACCACCGCTCAGCACGTTGGAGCCGTCCCCGTTCTCGGAGCCCGCGGTGGCGAGGAAGACCTTCTCCGGCCGGATACCGAGCCACACCTCGCCGACCGAGTCCTGGCCACCGGCCGCAGGGGCGCGCAGCCGACTGCCCTCGACGTCCACACCGACCTGGTCGCCGTCCCGGCCCGTCACCGTCCCGCGGATCAGGTTCGACTGGCCGAGGAAGTTCGCGACGAACGTCGTGCGCGGGTTCTCGTAGAGGTCCATCGGCGCGCCCATCTGCTCGATCAGGCCGCTGTTCATGACCGCCACGGTGTCGGCCATCGTCATGGCCTCCTCCTGGTCGTGGGTCACGTGCACGAACGTGATGCCCACCTCGGTCTGGATCCGCTTGAGCTCGATCTGCATCTGCCGACGCAGCTTCAGGTCGAGGGCACCCGAGGGGCTCGTCCAGCAGCAGCACCTTCGGCTTGTTGATCAGCGCCCGGGCCAGGGCGACCCGTTGCTGCTGGCCTCCGGAGAGCTGGGTCGGCTTGCGGGCGGCGTGCTCCGAGAGCTCGACGAGCTCGAGCATCTCCCCCACCTGGCCCTTGACGTCCTTCACGCCGGTACGCCGCAGGCCGAACGCGACGTTCTCGAAGATCGTCATGTGCGGGAAGAGCGCGTAGCTCTGGAAGACGGTGTTCACCGGCCGCCGGTAGGGCTTGAGGTGGGAGATGTCCTGGCCCTCGAGCATGATCGTGCCGCTGGTGGGCTCCTCCAGGCCGGCGACCATCCGCAGGGTCGTGGTCTTGCCGCACCCGGACGGACCCAGCAGGGCGAAGAAGGACCCGGACGGCACCTCGAGGTCGAGGTCGTCCACCGCCAGGAACGAGCCGAACCGCTTGGTGACTCCCTGGAGAACCAGGTCCGCACCCGCGGCTTCCGGCTCCACGACCCCCTCGCCCATCAGGCGCCGATCACCTGGTTGAACGCCTTGTCGTACTGCTCGCGGGTCTTGGTGTCGAGCGACTTGAACGCGAACGTCGAGGCGAGGTCATCCTCGCTCGGGAAGATCAGCGGGTTCCCGACGAGCGACTCGTCCACGCTGGCCATCGCCTCCTCGGCCCCCTGGACGGGGCAGATGTAGTTCACCCAGGCCGCGAGCCGGGCGGCGACCTCGGGGTCGTAGTAGTAGTTCATCAGCTGCTCGGCGTTGGCGAGGTGGTCGGCCTTGTTGGGGACCAGCATGTTGTCGCTCCACAGCGACATCCCCTCGGTCGGCTGGACGAACTTGATGTCGGGGTCGTCGTACTGCGCGGCGATGACGTCACCGGACCAGGCCTCACACGCCACGAGGTTGCCGTTGGCGAGACCGCGGATGTACTCGTTGCCGGTGAAGGTGCGCACCTGGCCCGAGGCCACGACCTCCGACAGCCGGTCGAGGGCGGTGTTCCACTCGTCGTCGGTGAAGTCCCCGGGGTCGGCACCCTCGAGCTTGAGGAAGAAGCCCATCGTGTCGTTCATCTCGGTGAGCAGGCTGATCTTGCCCTTGAGGTCCGGGCGGGTGATGAGCTCCTCGAACGACGAGACCTTGCCGGTGTACTTCTCGTTGTAGGCGATGCCGGTGAGCCCGCTCTGCCACGGGACGGAGTGCTTGCGGCCCGGGTCCCACTCGGGGTCGCGCAGCGAGTCCGTCAGGTTGGCCTCGACGTTGGGCATGTTCGCCATGTCCAGCTCCTGGAGCCAGCCGAGGCCGACCATCCGCGCGGCCATCCAGTCGGTCAGCACGAACAGGTCACGCCCGGTGGGCTCGCAGGCGCCCAGCTGGTTGCGCACCTTCGCGAAGAACTGGTTGTTGTCGTTGACGTCGATGTTGTAGGTGACGTCGATGCCGGACTCCTTCTCGAAGTCGTCGAGCGTCGGCATCCGCTTGCCCTTGACGTCGATGTACTCCGGCCAGTTGGAGAAGACCAGCTTCTTCTCCGTGTCGCTCAGGTCCTTCGAGGTGCAGCTGCTGGCGGTCTGGGTCGTGCCCTCGGTGCCGCAGGCGGCGAGCAGCCCACCCGACGAGAGCGCCATCGCTGACACCCCCGCGGTACGCAGGAGTCCCCGCCGGGAGAACCCCCTGCCGCCGATCTGCTGTGCCAAGTCCCGGGCCAACCGGTCCACGGCCGAGTCGCTGGTGTTCCGCCAACGTCTGGTCATTGCGAAGCCTCCTCGAGCAGTTGCACTCTGGGTTCGGATCGTGTCACGAACCTCGGGCTCGAACAAGCGATTCCGTCGACACGCGGCCAACTTGCTACGGAATCGTGATTACTCCGGCTTGTTCACGGACGCCTTCGGCTGACAGGATGGCTCCTCATGACGAAGAACCCGGAGCGTCCCGTGGCGATCCTCGACGACGTGTCGAAGGCGATCATCGAGCAGCTGCAGCAGGACGGCCGCCGTTCGTACGCCGCGATCGGCAAGGTCGTGGGTCTCTCCGAGGCCGCCGTGAGGCAGCGGGTCCAGCGGTTGACCGACGCCGGCGTGATGCAGGTCGTCGCCGTGACCGATCCGCTCCAGCTCGGCTTCGCGCGCCAGGCCATGGTGGGGATCCGGGTCAACGGGCCGGTCGGACCGGTGGCCGACGCGATCGCAGCTCTCGACGAGGTCGACTACGTGGTGGTGACCGCGGGCACCTACGACCTGCTCGTCGAGGTGGTGTGCGAGAGCGACGAGCACCTGCTCGAGGTGATCTCCGGGGAGATCCGCGCGATCGAAGCCGTTTCGGCGACCGAGACGTTCATGTACCTGCAGCTGAAGAAGCAGACCTACTCCTGGGGCGTGCGCTGAGCATGGACGCCAGTCCCGCCCGGCTGTCCCTCTGGCACGACACGACCGAGACCGACTGGACGCCACGTGCGTCCGCGCCACACCGGCTCGACGTGGACGTGGCGATCGTCGGCGCCGGGTTACACCGGTTTGTGGACGGCGTACTACCTCGCCGAGGCGCAGCCGGACCTCCGGATCGCCGTGCTGGAAGCCGAGGTCGCCGGTTTCGGGGCCTCCGGGCGCAACGGCGGCTGGTGCTCGGCGCTGTTCCCGGCGTCGCTGCCCACCTTGGCCGCGATGGCCGACCGGTCAGCCGCTCTG
Source organism: uncultured Actinomycetota bacterium (assembly GCA_963826415.1). Classification (GTDB taxonomy): domain Bacteria; phylum Actinomycetota; class Actinomycetes; order Propionibacteriales; family Nocardioidaceae; genus Nocardioides. Next base: position 58,214 of record CAWGWW010000002.1, read on the forward strand.
GCCCAGCACGCGGCGATGCGTGCCACCGTGGACGAGGTGGCCAGGGTCGCGGCTGCCGAGAACATCGACGCCCACCTGGTCAAGGGCGGGACCATCGCCCTGGCCCGCAACCGGGCGCAGTGGTCGCGCGCCCGCGCCGAGGTCGACGAGGCCAGGTCCTGGGGGCGCGGGGAGGACGACCTGCGGCTGCTGGACGGTCCCGAGGCCGCCGCGATCCTGCGCGGCAGCCACACCCTGGGCGCCACCTTCACGCCGGACTGTGCCGCACTGCACCCGGCCCGGCTGGTGCGCGGTCTGGCCGAGGCCGTCGAGCGCCGCGGCGTCACCCTCTACGAGAAGACCAGGGTCAGCGCCATCCACCCCGGCCACGTCGCGACCGGCCACGGCGGGAGTGTCCGCGCCGAGACGGTGATCCGGGCGACCGAGGGCTACACGTCCAGCCTGTCCGGGCAGTCGCGGACGATGGTCCCGGTGTACTCCCTGGTGATCGCCACCGAGCCCCTCTCCCCCGCCGTGTGGGACGAGATCGGGCTGGCCCGGCGCGAGACCTTCACCGACCACCGCCACCTGGTCGTCTACGGCCAGCGCACTGCGGACGACCGGCTCGTCTTCGGTGGCCGGGGCGCGCCGTACCACGCGGGCTCGCGGACCAGCCCGGCCTTCGACCACGAGCCCGTGGTCTTCGCCAAGCTGTACGCCGCCCTGCTCGACCTCCTCCCCGTCCTCACCGGCACCCGGGTCACCCATGCCTGGGGCGGCGCCCTCGGGATCGCGCGGGACTGGTGCGCCTCCGTGGGTCTCGACCGCGAGACCGGCCTGGGCTGGGCAGGGGGCTACGTCGGCGACGGCGTGAGCACCACCAACCTCGCCGGCCGGACCCTGCGCGACCTGGTCCTGGGTCGAGACACCGCCCTGACCCGGCTGCCGTGGGTGGGGCACCGCTCGGCGCCGTGGGAGCCCGAGCCGTGGCGCTGGCTCGGCATCAACGCCGGTCTGCGCGCGATGACGCTGGCCGACGCCGAGGAGTCGCTGACCCGGCACCCCAGCCTGATCGCCCGCGCCGTCGCTCCCCTGCTCGGCTGAGCCACCCGCCCGTTGGCTCGCCGGCGGCCGCGGTGGCACCATCGCACGCATGAACCGTCGCGCGCTGGTCCGCCGCCCGAGCCCACGCCTCGCCGAGGGCATCGTCACCCACATCGAACGCCGACCGGTCGACCTCGACCTCGCGCTCGCCCAGTGGCAGGGATACGTCGAGGCGCTGGCCGACGAGGGCTGGGAGACCGTGGAGGTCCCGCCCGAGGATGCCTCGCCGGACGGCGCCTTCGTCGAGGACACCGTGGTGGTCTACGGCGACCTGGCGGTGATCTCCCGCCCGGGCGCTGAGTCGCGGCGCATCGAGACCGCGGCGGTCGAGGCGACCCTGGCCGGTCTCGGCTACCGGATCGACCGGATCGAGGCACCGGGCACGCTCGACGGGGGTGACGTGCTCAAGCACGACGGTGTGGTCTGGGTCGGCCTGGGCGGTCGGACCAACCAGGCCGGGGTCGACCAGCTCGCCGAGCTGCTCGGCCCGCTCGGCGCCCGGGTGGTCGGCGTACCCGTCAGCCGGGTGCTGCACCTCAAGACCGCGGTCACCGCGCTGCCGGACGGCAGCATCGTCGGCTACGAGCCGAACGTCGACGACCCGACGGTGTGGCCGGCGTTCCTGCCCGTGCCCGAGGAGGAGGGTTCCCACGTGGTGCTCCTCGACGAGAAGACCGTGCTGATGTCCGCGAGTGCCCCGCGGACCCGGGCGATGTACGAGGAGCGAGGGCTGCGGGTCAGGGTCGTCGAGATCGGTGAGTTCGAGAAGCTCGAGGCCTGCGTCACCTGCCTGTCGGTGCGCCTACGCGGCTAGCCCCTCGGCCGAGCCCGTTCGCGGCGGTCCGGGCCGGTCGGGACTGCTGGTGCAGCCAGGCCGCGAAGAAGCCGGAGAGATCGGTGCCGCTGACCTCCTCGGCGAGCGCGACGAACTCCTCGGTCGAGCCGTGGCCCTCCCGGCGGTCGCCCACCCAGCGGCGCAGCAGCATCTCGAAGGCCGGGTCGCCGAGGCGGCTCCGCAGTGCCTGCAGGGTCATCGCCCCACGGAGGTAGACCGACCAGGCGAAGAGGTGGTCCGGCCCGGGGTCGCCGATCTGCAGCTGCCAGAACGCCGCGCTGTCGGCGAGCGCGGCGTAGCGACCGGCCAGCCAGTCCCGGCCGGTCGGACCGCCGTGCGCCTCGGCGTAGCGCACCTCCATGAAGGTGGCCGCTCCCTCGTTCAGCCAGATGTCGCGCCAGCCGCGCACCGCGACCGAGTCACCGAACCACTGGTGGGCCAGCTCGTGGACCACGGTGGGGACGGCGACGGCGCCGCCGAGCACCGGGTAGGTGGGCCGGGTCTGGTTCTCCAGCGCGAAACCGGGGCTCAACGACGTGGTCAGCCCGCCCGTCGACGAGAAGGGGTACGGGCCGAGCCGCTTCTCCAGCCAGCTCACCACCGCCGGTGTCCGCAGCATCAGCTGCATCGACCTGGCGCGGGTGGGCTCCGGGATCGCCTTCGACACCGCGACGTACCAGGGCAACCCGTGGCGCCGACCGCTGCGGACCTCGAAGCGGCCGGCGGCGAAGAACGCGAGGTACGGCGCCATCGGCTCGACTGCCCGCCAGTGCGTGGTCGCCTTCCGGCCGTGCACGGTGCGCCCGACGCGGGTCCCGTTGGCGACGACCTGCTGCGACCTCGGCACCGTGATGTGCAGGTCCATCGTCGCCTTGTCGAGCGGGTGGTCGTTGGCCGGGAACCACCAGGGCGCCATGTGCGGCTGGTTCATCGCCACGACCTCCGCGCCGTCGGCCAGCCAGTTGCGCTCCCCCGCATAGCCCCGTGCGGCCGGTCTGCCGGCATAGCGCACCACGACCTCGAACGTCGTGCCGCTGGCGATCGCGGCCTGCGGCCAGACCTCGAGCTCGTGGGGGTGCGGCTTCGAGAACCCGGCCGGGCGGCCGTCGACCCGGACCGACGTCACGCCGAGCAGGAAGTCGAGGTTGAACCGCGAGAGGTCCTCGGTGGCCAGCACGGTGAGCCGGGTGTGGCCGGAGATCCGGCCGCTGCCGAAGGCGTAGGCGTCGTGGACCTCATAGTGCTGCACGTCGATGCCGCCGTTGCCGTCGAGCGGGAAGTACGCGTCGCCCGCCCCTGCGCTCCCGGGTGCCCCGACGACGTCGTCGCGGCCGAGCGCGGGCGCCGCGCTGGATCCGACGCCGGCCAGCAGGGCCACGGCGACCAGCCCCGCCAACGGTCGTCTCGGCACGGGCACGCGTGCAACCTAGTGGGTCCCCCGGCGCCACGTCCCGAGAAAAGCCGTTGCCGGCGCATCACCGCGGTGCGAGACTTCGGGCGAGACCCGGCAACCGGCCGGTGCCCGTCGAGAGGAGCTGACATGTCCATGACTGTCCTTGGCCTGTCCGCAGACCATCTCCCCTCGACACCCTGGAGCACCACCGATGTCTCACGACCTCACGCCGTACCCCGAGCCCGCCGCTGACGCTCACCTGACCACTGCCGCCACCCGTCTCGACGACGACCTCGACCCGTCGTTCGTCTTCGACTTCACCGCGTACGACGACCTCGACGCGGACACCCAGCGCTGGTCCACCTGGCTGGACGTCGAGCCACTGTGCCGCGGCCCCGAGCCACGCCCGGACTGGCTGGTCACCTCCCAGGGCGCGATCGACACCGACCTGGGCATCCTGAAGACCGGCAAGGAGGCCGACGTCTTCCTGCTCGAGCGCGCCGACCCTGCGGATCCCGACGGTGGCGTGGTGATGGCCGCCAAGCGCTACCGCGGCGCCGAGCACCGCAACTTCCACCGATCGGCGGCCTACACCGAGGGGCGCAGCACCAAGCGGTCCCGCGACGCCCGCGCCCTGAAGCGCAAGAGCTCCTGGGGCAGGGTGGTCGCCGCCGGCGAGTGGGCGGTGTCCGAGTGGGACGCCCTGCGCCGGCTGTGGCTGCTGGGGCTGCCGGTCCCCTACCCGGTCCAGATCGACGGGACCGAGATCCTGATGGAGTGGATCACCGTCGATGACGAGACCGCTCCGCGGCTGGCCCAGTGCCGGCCGGAGCCGGACCTGGCCGCCCACTGGTTCGAGCAGCTGCGCGACGCGATGGCGGTGATGGCCCAGAACGGGCTGGTCCACGGCGACCTGTCGGCGTACAACATCCTGGCTGCGGGTGAGCGGCTGGTGCTCATCGACCTGCCCCAGGTGGTCGACCTCGCGGGCAACCCGGCGGGGCTGGACTTCCTGATGCGCGACTGCGCCAACGTCTGCTCGTGGTTCCGGGCGCGCGGGTTGGCCGTCGACGAGCACGACCTGTTCGGCGAGCTCGTGGCGCACGCGTTCTGAGCGAGCGGCGTAGGTTCCTGCTGTGAAACGCACCCGTGGACGGCTCCTGCACATCGACAGCCTGGCCGAGTTCGACCGGCGGGTCGCCGCCGGCGCCCGACGCCTGTCCGGCTGGCGGATCGAGGGCCTCGACCTGAGCGAGCGCGGAGCCCAGCTCGAGCGGTGCCAGGTGGCCGGAGCGACGTTCCTCGGCTGCCGCTTCGACGGCGACCAGGCGACCCGGATCGAGCGGGACGGCGGGCTGGTGCTTCCGGTCATCCCCGGCGTTCCGGTCGAGACCTACCGGTCCCGGCTGTACACGCCCGACGAGCTCTACGACGTCACGCCGTACGTCGACACCCTCGACGCCCGCGCCTACGCCTGGTCGCAGGAGGCCCACGACCCCGAGTCGGTGCTCGCGACCGTGCTGCACGACCACGCCATCGACGTGGCGCTCACCGTCTGGCGCTCGGGGCGCCGCGTGGTCGGGGTGATGGGTGGGCACGCGCACCGTCGTGGGGACGCCGCCTTCACCGAGGCGGCGCGACTGGGGCACCGCCTCGGCCGCTCACGCACGGTCGCGACCGGCGGCGGACCCGGCGCCATGGAGGCAGCCAACCTCGGCGCCTGGCTCTCCCGCCGGTCGGACGACGACCTGGCCGCGGCGCTGGCCGAGCTGGCGGAGTCCCCGGCGTACCGGCCGTCGATCGGCGGGTGGGCGCACGCGGCGTTCGAGGTGCGTGGCCGCTTCCCCGACGGTGCCGAGTCGCTGGGCATCCCCACCTGGCACTACGGCCACGAGCCGCCCAACGTCTTCGCCACCGCCATCGCGAAGTACTTCCGCAACGCCACCCGCGAGGCGATCCTGCTCGAGGTGTGCGACAGCGGGATCGTCTTCCTCCCGGGCGCGGCCGGCACGGTGCAGGAGATCTTCCAGGACGCCTGCGAGAACTACTACGCCGACGAGTCGGCCGTGGCGCCGATGGTGCTGGTCGGGCGGAGGCACTGGACCGAGACGCTCCCGGCGTGGCCGCTGCTGCAGAGCCTGGCCCGCGGCCGGGCGATGGAACCGCACGTGCACCTGGTCGACACCGTCGAGGAGGCGGCGGCGCTCGTGGCCGGGTAGTCCTACTCGACCGCGGCCAGCTGGCCGCAGGCCCCGTCGATCTCGCTGCCGCGGGTGTCCCGGACGGTCGTCGGGATGCCCTTGGCCTCGAGCCGCCGGACGAACTCGCGCTCGTCGGCCGGGTCGGACGCGGTCCACTTCGAGCCGGGCGTGGGGTTGAGCGGGATCAGGTTGGCGTGCACCCAGCCCCAGTCGCCGTAGGAGTTGAGCACGTCGCCCAGCAGGTCGGCGCGCCACGCCTGGTCGTTGATCCCACGCATCATGGCGTACTCGATGGAGACCCGACGCTTGGTGACCCGGGCGTAGTCCCAGGCGGCCTCGACGGTCTCCGCCACCGAGGAGCGGGTGTTGATCGGCACCAGCGTGTTGCGCAGCTCGTCGTCGGGCGCGTGCAGGCTGAGCGCGAGCGTGACCGGGATGCCCTCCTCGGTGAGCTGACGGATCCGCGGCACCAGACCGACGGTGGAGACCGTGATGCCACGCGCGGACATGCCGAGCCCGTCCGGCGTCGGATCGGTCAGCCGGCGCACGGCGCCGATCACGGCCTTGTAGTTGGCGAGCGGCTCTCCCATGCCCATGAAGACCACGTTGGAGACCCGCCCGGGTCCGCCGGGGACCTCACCGCGCGCGAGCGACCGCGCACCCGGCGACCACCTGCTCGACGATCTCGGCCGTCGACATGTTGCGCTGGAGGCCGCCCTGGCCCGTGGCGCAGAACGGACAGGCCATGCCGCAGCCGGCCTGGCTGGACACGCACATGGTGACCCGGCTGGGGTAGCGCATCAGCACGGACTCGACGAGCGCACCGTCGAAGAGCTTCCAGAGCGTCTTGCGGGTGGTGCCCTTGTCGGCCTCCAGCGTGCGGAGCGGCGTCATCAGGTGCGGCAGCAGGGCCGAGACCAGCTCGTCGCGCTGCGCAGCCGGGCAGGTCGGTCATCTCGGACGGGTCGTCCACCAGGCGCGAGAAGTAGTGCGTCGAGAGCTGCTTGGCCCGGAATCCGGGAAGCCCCTGCTCGGTGAGCAGCGCCGTCCGCTCAGCGGCGGTCAGGTCCGCGAGGTGCCGCGGCGGCTTCTTGCGACCGCGCGGCTCGTCGAAGACCAGCGGCAACGGCCTGCCGACGGCGGCAGCGGCCGCCGGGTCGACGTCGGCGTCAGTGGGTGTGGCGGGGGAAGGTGAGTCAGACATCAGACGTCGATCCTCTCATCTGGCGACCAGCCCACCGAAACGTCAGGCCTGCGAGCGGATCATGTACCAGAGCACCACAGCCGTGACGCCGGCCACGACCACCAGCGTGACGACCATCCCGATCAGCATGTAGATCCCGAAGCGCCGCGTCCGCCGGGCCGTGACCAGACCCAGGGGCACGGCCAGGATCACCAGCACGAGCGGGAAGAGCTCCTCGGCCGTGTGGTAGTCGAACAGCCTCGTGAGCACGGCGGCGAAGAGACCCGGGACCGCGACCACGAACACCAGCCCGGTGAAGAAGCCGGTCAGAGCGGTGAACGTCGGGTGGTCGCGGTGCCACCAGTCCGGCGGTCGTGGCGCATCGGCCACGGGCTCGGTGGAGGGCCGGTCGGCGAGCCCGTCGTCCTGCTGTCGGGTCACCCGCTCGGCGGGGTGGTCGGTGGTCATGCGAGGCCTCCTCCAGAGGGTGCGGGATCAGCATGCCACCCGCAGGCGCCGCAACCGACCAGGGGACGCTCAGCGCGGCAGCACGATCAGGTCCGGCATCGTCATCCGCGCCCACGCCTCGACGTCCGGCTCCGCTCCGGTGAGGGCGGCGACGACCAGCGTCCAGGCGGTGCCATGCCCGACCAGGACGACGTCCTCGCCGGCGTGGACGTCGAGGATCCGGCGTACGGCGGGGACGACCCGGTCCCGGCAGGCGGCCAGCGGCTCCCAGCCGTCGTACGCCGGCACCTCGGGCTGCTCGAACGCCCGGACGACGGTGCCGGTGAAGTCCTCGATCCAGACCGTGGAGGCGCGCACGTGCTCGCGGAGGTCCTCGACCATCCCCACCGTGGCCTCGGTCAGCAGCTGGGCAGTGGCCACGGCCTTGGGCTCCGGAGAGCAGAACCACGCGGCTCGGTCGGGCAGCCGACCGGACTCCCGCAGCGCCCAGACCTCGTCGAAGCCCGCCGGGTCCAGCTCCCACCGGTCGGCAGCCGCTCCCGGACGGGGCAGCGGGCGTCCGTGCCGGACGAGGTGGAGGCTCACGGAGCAGCCGCTCAGAAGACCAGGTAGTGCAGCAGCAGCCAGACCGGCGCGATCGTGGCGAGCAGCGAGTCCAGCCGGTCCATCAGGCCACCGTGGCCGGGGATCACCCGGCTCATGTCCTTGATCCCGAGGTCACGCTTGATCACCGACTCGCAGAGGTCACCGAGCGTGGCCATCACGACCGCGATCAGGCCGAGCAGCACGCCGACCCACCAGTCACCGTCGAGGAGGTAGACGACCAGCGCCCAGCCCGCGGCGACGCAGAAGACCGTCGAGCCGGCGAAGCCCTCCCAGGACTTCTTGGGCGAGATCACCGGAGCCATCGGGTGCTTGCCGAAGAGCACTCCGGCGGCGAACCCGCCGGTGTCCGAGGCGACCGTGATCAGGATGAAGACGAGGATGCCCTTCACCCCGGGGTCGTCGATCCCTCCGGCGTCACGCCAGCCGCCCTCCGCCAGCAGCAGCGCCACGAACGAGCCGAGGAACGGGACGTAGATCAGGGTGAAGACCGACGCGGTGGCGTTCTTGACGTACCCGTCGATCCCGCGCCGCAGCAGCCAGAGCATGATCACCAGCGCCGTCACGGCGGTCGCGGTGACGAGCGCCGGGGCGCCCCAGAAGTAGGCGACCACGACCATCACCACACCGCCGAGCATCAGCGGCTGCTCCGGCAGGTCGATCTCCTTGCCGAGGAAGCCCTGGCGGAGCTCCCAGATCGCCACCACCACCGCCACCGCGACGACGACCATGAACGCCGTCTTCCAGAACAGCAGGCTCGCCGCGATCCCGGCCAGGAGCGCGACGCCGGAGGCCACGGCGACCGGCAGGTTTCGCCCGGCGCGCCCGTGGCTGGGCGGCGGCACGACCGGCCCGGAGGTCGGGCCACTCGTGGGGGTGGTGTCGGTCATCGGTGGTCGCTCAGACTTCGATCAGCTCGGCTTCCTTGGCCTTGAGCATGTCGTCCACGGCGTCGGTGTGCGTCTTGGTCATGGCGTCCAGGCGCTTCTCCGCACCCGTGACGTCGTCCTTGCCGACCTCGCCGTCCTTCTCGAGCTTCTCGAGGTTCTGCTTGGCGGTGCGGCGCAGGTTGCGGATCGCCACCCGGCCGTCCTCGGCCTTCGCCTTGGCGATCTTGATGTACTCCTTGCGCCGCTCCTCCGTGAGCTCGGGGAAGACACAGCGCAGGACCTTGCCGTCGTTGGACGGGTTGACCCCCAGGTCGGAGTCGCGGACCGCGCGCTCGATCGCGTTCATCGCGCTCTGGTCGTACGGCGCGATCATGATGATCCGCGCCTCCGGGGCGGTGAACGAGGCGAGCTGCTGCAGCGGGGTGGGCGAGCCGTAGTAGTCGACGACGATCTTGCTGAACATGCTCGGGGTCGCGCGGCCGGCACGAATGGCCGCGAACTCCTCGCGCGTCGCCTCGACCGACTTCTTCATCTTGCCGTCGGCCTCGTTGAGGATGTCGTTGATCACCGGGTCTCCTTGAGGTTCTGTCGTGGTCTGCGGGTGACTCTTCGGGTGACTCTTCGGGTCACTGTCCGGGGGCACGCTCAGTCGCGGGAGAGCGTAGTGCCGATCTTCTCACCTGCGACGACGCGGCCGATCGTGCCCGGCTCGGAGAGGTTGAACACCAGCATGTCCAGGTCGTTGTCCCGAGCCAGGCTGACCGAGGTGGCGTCGGCGACCTTGAGGCCGCGGGTGAGGAACTCGTCGTACGTCAGCGTGTCGAACTTCACCGCGTGCGGGTTCTTCTGCGGGTCGGAGTCGTAGACCCCGTCGACGCCCTGCTTGCCCATCAGGATCACCTCGCAGCGGGTCTCGAGGGCACGTTGGGCGGCCACGGTGTCGGTGGAGAAGAACGGCATCCCGGCGCCGGCACCGAAGATGACCACGCGGCCCTTCTCCATGTGCCGGATGGCGCGGCGAGGGATGTACGGCTCGGCGACCTGACCCATGGTGATCGCGGTCTGCACCCGCGTCTCGACGCCGTGCTTCTCGATCATGTCCTGCAGGGCCAGGCAGTTCATCACCGTGCCGAGCATGCCCATGTAGTCGGCGCGGGCGCGCTCCATGCCGCGCTGCTGGAGCTCGGCGCCGCGGAAGAAGTTGCCGCCGCCGGTCACCACGGCGACCTGGACGCCGGACCGGGCGACGTCGGCGACCTCGCGGGCGATCTCGCTGATCACGTCGAGGTCGAGGCCGACCTTGCCACCGCCGAACACCTCACCGGAGAGCTTGAGCAGAACACGGTGGTACGCGGTCACGAGAGGTCCCTTCGAGCGGCGAACGTGCGGATGCGCGAAAAGGCCGGTCCGATGATCAGGATCTGAGTCATCGAACCGGCCTCCTCGTGGTGTCTGGGCCCAACTATTCCATGGGGCTCAGCGGATCAGGCGCCGACCTCGAAACGGGCGAACCGCTTCAGGCTGGTGCCGGCGCCGTCGAGCACGGCCTTGACGGTCTTCTTGTTCTCCGTGACCGACGGCTGCTCGAGCAGCACGACGTCCTTGAAGAACCCGTTGAGGCGACCCTCGGTGATCTTGGCGATCGCCTGCTCGGGCTTGCCCTCCTCGCGCGAGGTGGCCTCGGCGATCTCGCGCTCCTTGGCGACGATGTCCGCGGGGACCTCGTCACGGGAGAGGTACTGCGGCCGCATCGCGGCGATCTGCATCGCGGCAGTGCGGGCAGCGTCCTCGTTGCCGTCGTACTCGACGAGTACGCCGACCGCGGGCGGCAGGTCGGCTGCACGCTTGTGCATGTAGACGACGACCGGGCCGTCGAAGTAGGTCACGCGACCGAGCTCGATCTTCTCGCCGATGGTCATCGCCATGTTCGAGACGACCTCCCCGACGGTGGAACCGTCGAGCTCGACCTGCTTGAGCGCCTCGGTGTCCGCGGCCTTGGCCCCGGCAGCGGCGTCGGCGATCTTCTGGGCAGCGGCCACGAAGTCGGCGCCCTTGGCGACGAAGTCGGTCTCGCAGTTCAGCTCGACCAGCGCGCCGCCGGAGGTGGCGACCAGGCCGTTGGTGGCCTCACGGGTCTCGCCACGCTCCTGCGCCTTCTTGCCGAGCTTGATGCGGATGAGCTCGGCGGCCTTGTCGGCGTCGCCGTCGGCCTCGTCGAGCGCCTTCTTGCAGTCCATCATGCCGGCGCCGGTGAGCTCACGGAGCTTCTTGACGTCGGCTGCGGAGAAGTTAGCCATGATCCTTCTTCCCTCTGAGTGTGTGAAAAGAGTCGTTCGACCACCGGGCACCGCCGTGCGCGAGCAGGAGCTGCTCAGCGCACGGCGGGCTGGGACGGTCGATCAGGCCTTGGCCTCGTCGGCGACAGCCTCGGCGGCCGGCTCCTCGGTCTTGGCGGGCTCCTCGGTCGCCTCGGCGGCCGGCTCCTCGACCTTGGCGGGCTCCTCCGTCTTCGGCGGCGGGCTCCTCCGTCTTGGCGGCGGGCTCCTCCGTCTTGGCGGCGGGCTCCTCCGTCTTGGCGGCGGGCTCCTCGGTCGCGGCAGCGGCCTCGACCGACGCGGCGGCCTCGGTCGACGCGGCGGTCGCCTCGGACGCGGGGGCGTCGGCGGTCTTGTCGCCACCGGTCGCCTCGACAGCAGCCTTCTCGGCGTCGCCACCGAGCAGCTCGCGCTCCCACTCGGCGAGCGGCTCCTCGGCGCCGACCTCGGCCGCACCGGCGGTGCCGGCCTTGGCGCCGGAGCGGGCGATGAGGCCCTCGGCGACGGCGTCAGCAACGACCCGGGTCAGCAGGCCGACGGCGCGGATCGCGTCGTCGTTGCCGGGGATCGGGAAGTCGACCAGGTCGGGGTCGCAGTTGGAGTCCAGGATGCCGATGATCGGGATCCGCAGCTTGCGGGCCTCCTCGACGGCGAGGTGCTCCTTGTTCGTGTCGACGATCCACACGGCGTTGGGCGTGCGGCTCATCTCGCGGATACCGCCGAGGGACTTGTTGAGCTTGTCCCGCTCGCGGCGCATCTGCAGCAGCTCCTTCTTCGTACGGCTGCTGCCGGCCACGTCCTCGAAGTCGATCTCGTCGAGCTCCTTGAGGCGGTTGATCCGCTGGTGCACCGTCTGGAAGTTGGTGAGCATGCCACCGAGCCAGCGCTGGTTCACGTAGGGCATCCCGACGCGGGTCGCCTGCTCGGCGATCGCCTCCTGGGCCTGCTTCTTCGTGCCGACGAACATCACGGTGCCGCCCTTGGCGACGGTCTCCTTGATGAAGGCGTAGGAGCGGTCGATGTAGGCCAGCGACTGCTGCAGGTCGATGATGTAGATGCCGTTGCGCTCGGTCATGATGAAGCGCTTCATCTTCGGGTTCCAGCGACGGGTCTGGTGTCCGAAGTGGACGCCGCTCTCGAGGAGCTGGCGCATGGTGACGACTGCCATTGTTGTTCTCCTGTGGTGGACGCACCGCGTTGCGCCCGCCCTTGGTGCAGGACGGACCGGGGTGCTGCTCCGGTTGTTTTCAGTTGCCACAGCCGACGGGTGCCGACTGTCCTGACGCTCACACGAGACCCGACCCGACTGTCGCCGGGACTGAGGGTCGTCGCCCACGGGTGGCCGGGCCCAGGATCGGGACCCGTCGCGGTCTGCGAGCGTGCGAAGTCAATCCGCGAGGATTGCTGTGCTGAGCGTAGTCGACCCCTGCGCTCGGCCGCCAATCGGAGATCGCGTGCACATCACCCGTCCACAGGCGTCCCTCCGAGCGCGTTCGCCCCCAGACCGGATCCGGTCGGTCGCGGCGCCCACCGAGCCGGGGCAGGGTCGGCGCCATGGCCGCCTCGCAACCGCTCCCCCGCCTGACCCGGCGTCGTCTCGTCGCCCTGCTGCCCGTCCCACCGCTGCTCATCGCCCTCGTCGTCGCCCTCGTCACCATTTCTCTCGTCATCGCTCTCGTCATCGGCGCGGCCCCAGCATCGGCGGATGCCGAGCCGGTGCCGAGCGGCGAGTGGCCGCTGGCTCCGGCGCCCGAGGTGGTCGCCGGGTTCGACCCACCCGCCTCACAGTGGGGCTCCGGCCACCGCGGCGTGGACCTGCTCGGGACCCCCGGCCAGCCGGTCCGGGCCGCCCTGCCCGGGCGGGTGAGCTTCGCCGGTCGGATCGCCGGGCGCGGCATCGTGGTCGTCGACCACGGGGACACGCGCACCACCTACGAGCCGGTCCGCACGAGCCGGGAGGTCGGCGCCGTCGTGCGGGCCGGCGAGCGGATCGGCGTGCTCGAGACGTTCGGCTCGCACTGCTTCCCCCGCTCCTGCCTGCACTGGGGCTGGGTCCGCGACACCACCTACCTCGACCCGCTGCTGCTGGTCGGAGCCGGCCCGGTGCGCCTGCTGCCACTCTGGGGCGAGCGTCCGCCGCCAATGGCGCCCGGGTCGCGCCCACCGCCGGTCAGCGCGCTGCCGTACGCGGCACGGCCCCGGAGCGGACCCACGGTCCCGACAGGATGGTCCTCGGCGGCCGGTCCCTGGGCTCAGGCGCGGGGGTGCGCCTGCTGGTAGGCCCGCCGGAGCCGGTCCGTGGTGACGTGCGTGTAGAGCTGCGTGGTGGCCAGGGAGGCGTGCCCGAGCAGCTCCTGGACGGACCGCAGGTCGGCGCCCCCCTCGAGCAGATGGGTCGCTGCGGTGTGCCGCAGGCCGTGCGGTCCGATGTCCGGAGCGCCCGGGACCTGGCTGATCCGCCGGTGCACCAGCGTCCGCACGGCCCGCTGGTCGATCCGGCCTCCGCGAGCGCCGAGGAAGAGCGCCGGACCCGCGTGCTCGACCCAGAGCAGACTGCGCCCCTCGGCGAGCCACCGTTCGACGGCCCGGGCAGCCGGTTGGCCGAACGGCACCGACCGCTCCTTGCGCCCCTTGCCGAGGACCCGCACCACGTTGCGGGAGCGGTCGACGTCATCGAGGTCGAGCCCGACGAGCTCACCCACCCGGATGCCGGTGGCGTAGAGCAGCTCGAGCATGGCCACGTCCCGCAGGCCGGTGGGGCTTCCGTCGTCGGCCGCCCGGGCAGCAGCCCGGATCAGGTCCGCCGCCTCGTCCGCCCGCAGCACCGGGGGCAGGGCCGGGTGCGCCTTCGGCGAGCCGAGGCTCGCCCCGGCGTCGATCGGCGCCCGCCCGGTCCGCGCCAGCCAGCCGGTGAAGACCCGGGCCGCGGTCGCCCGACGTGCGAGCGTCGTGCGCGACAACCCCACGGTCTGCTGCTTGGCGAGCCAGCTGCGGAGCGTGCGCAGGTCGAGCGACTCGACCTCGCTCTGGCCCAGCCGGGTCGCGTGCTCGAGGAGCCCCGCCACGTCGGCGAGGTACGCGCGGACGGTGTGCACGGCGAGGTCCCGCTCTGCGCTGAGGTGCCGCTCGTACTCCCCCAGGACCCGCGCCATCGGCTCGGGCAGCCCGGCGACGTCGTCGTCGGTCCCGGCGGTGCTCATCCATCGAGTCTAGGCGTGGGAGGCCCGGCTACTCGGTGGCCAGCGCGGCGAGCCGCCAGCCCTGCTCGGTCTGCTGGACGAGGCCACGCTGCCCGAGTCGGGTGAGCGCGCCCCGCACCTCGACCAGCCCCACACCGGCCGTCCGGGCGATCGAGTCCGCCTGGGCGCCGGCACTGACCGGGACCGCGTCGAGCACCTGCTGGTCACGGTGCGACAACCGGTCCCGCGGCCGGGACGGCCCGCGCGGCTCCTCCACGAGGTGCTCCCCGGCGACCCCCACGACCTCCAGCACCTCGGCGCCGGTGGTCACCAGCGTGGCCGCCCCCGACCGGATCAGCTGGTGCACGCCCTGGGACGGGGCGCTGGTCACCGGCCCCGGCACGCCCAGCACGGGTCTGTTCAGCCGCGAGGCCCAGTTGGCGGTGTTCAAGGCGCCACTGCGCACCGCTGCCTCGACCACCACCGTCCCCCGGGTCAGGCCGGCGATCAGCCGGTTGCGGGCCAGGAAACGCAGCCGGGTCGGTGCGCAGCCCGGGGCCAGCTCCGAGACGACCAGCCCCTCGACCGCCAGATGGTCCAGCAGGTTCTTGTGGGCTGCGGGGTACGCCCGGTCCACGCCGCACGCGAGCACGGCCACGCTGCTGCCTCCGACGGCGATGGCGCCCCGGTGCGCGGCCTGGTCGATCCCGAAGGCAGCGCCCGAGACCACGCCCACCCCGGCCCGTCCCACGAACGCAGCCAGCTCGGCGGCCACCTCCGCGCCGTACGTCGTCGCAGAGCGCGAACCGACGATCGAGACGGTCTGCGCCAGCTGGTCGAGCCGCAGCGGCCCCTTGGCCCACAGCCCGAGTGGCGGCCCGCCCCGGCTCTGGACCGGCGCGGTGACCATCAGGTCGTCGAGCTGGCCGGGCCACTCGTCGTCGGACGGGATCACGAACCGGATCCCGAGCCGGTCGGCGATCGCCAGGTCCCGGGCCGGGTCCATCCCGTCGAGGCGGGCCGCGACATCGGTCGCCAGCCCGGCCAGGTCCCGCTCGGCGGTGAGGCACGCGTGGACCTCGACCGCCCCCAGCTCGGCGACCAGTCCGTTCAGCCGCGGGTCGCCGGGCTCACCGAGCCGGCCGAGCGCGACCCGGGCCAGCCGTTCGTCCAGCTGGTCGCTCATCCGGTGCGCCCCTCGAGCCGGGTCAACGGCAGCGGGTCGCCGCCGCGCAGCCGCAGCGCCACCTCCGCCTCGGCCACGTCCGGCCGGGGCAGCCCGTGCAGATCCGCGATCGACCAGGCAACCCGATGCACCCGGGTCGCGCCGCGCCGCGTCAGCCGGCCTTCGTACACCGCATCGTCGACCAGGCGCTGGGCCTCCTCGCTCATCGGCCAGGCCGCGGCCAACAGGGGACCCGGCGCCTGTCCGTTGAGCCGCCAGCTACAGCCCTGGTAGCGCTCCGCCTGCCGCTGCCGAGCCTCGGTGACCCGGGCTCGCACGGTGGCGGAGGACTCGGCCACGGCGAACCGGTCGGTGGTGTGGTGCGGACGCATCGGCGTGAGATGGCGGACGATGTCGATCCGGTCGCTGAGCGGGCCGCTGATCCGGCGCCGGTACTCGCGGCGCTTCAGCTCGGCGCAGGTGCACCGACTGATCCCCGAGCTCGGGTGGTAGTCGCCGCACGGGCACGGGTTGCAGGCGACGACCACCATCCCGCGCGCCGGGAACGTGGCCGAGTCGTCACCCCTGGCGATGCTCACCTCGCCGCTCTCCAGGGGTTGGCGCAGTGCCTCGATGACGTCGGTGCGGAAGAGCGGGAACTCGTCGAGGAACAGCACCCCGCAGTGCGCCCTGCTGATCTCACCGGGCCGGACCCTGCCGGTCCCGCCCCCGATCAGGCTGGCCTTGCTGGCGTCGTGGTGCGGGGCACAGAACGGTGGCCTGGTCAGCATCGGATCTCCGGGCTCGAGGGCGCCCGCGAGCGAGTGCACCGCCGTGAGCTCGAGCGACTCCTCGTCGGTGAGGTCGGGCAGCAGCCCCGGGATCCGCTCCGCGAGCGTCGTCTTCCCGGCACCCTTGGGACCCGAGAGCATCAGGTGGTGACCACCGGCCGCGGCCACCTCGACGGCGTACCGGGCGTCGGTCATGCCCTGGACGTCGACCAGGTCGACCTCGCCGAGGCGCTGCTCGCCGCGCCAAGCCAGCAGCCGCCCGCCCGACATCGGCGCCACCGGGGGCGCCTCCGGCACCTCGTCTCCACGCAGCTCGGCGACCACCTGCCCGAGCGACCGCATCCCGAACACGCTCATGCCCGGCACCATCGCCGCCTCGGTCGCCTGCGGCTCGGGCACGAAGACGCGGTGCATCCCCCGGGCGGCGGCCGCGAGCACCATGGGCAGCACCCCGGGGACCGAGCGCAGCCCGCCCGACAGGGTCAGCTCCCCGATCAGCACGGTGCCCTCCAGTGCATCTGCGGGCACGTGACCGGCTGCGGCGAGCACCGCGGTCGAGATGGCGAGGTCGAAGTGGCTGCCGCGCTTGGTCAGGTCCGCCGGGGAGAGCAGGATCGTGATCCGCCGCGTGCTCGGCCAGTCGAGGGCGCTGTTGACCACGGCCATCCGGCACCGGTCGCGCGCCTCGTTCAGCGAGGTGTCGGGGCGACCGACCAGGGTCGTGCCGACGACTCCGGGCGAGACATCGGCCTGGACGTCGATCAGGTGACCGGAGGCGCCGTGCAGGGAGATCGTGTGCGCCGTCGCGAAGGTCATCAGCCGATCCCCCGCACGTGGTCGATCGTCGACGGCCCGCGCCGCGGGCGGAGCACGCCGACGAGGTCGAGGCGCACCTCGGGCGGGTGCACCCCGTGCTCCAGGATCCAGCGGACGGCGAGCCGGCGCAGCCGCGCGACCTTCTGCTCCGTCACCGCCTCGTGCGGGGTGCCGCACACGGCACTGCTCCGGGTCTTCACCTCGCAGACCACCAGCGCATCCGCATCGCGGAGGACCAGGTCGATCTCGCCGATGCCGCAGCGCCAGTTGCGGTCGAGCAAGGTCATGCCCTGGGCAACCAGGTGCCGGGCAGCGAGGGTCTCGCCGTACTCCCCCAGGAGCTGTCTCCCGGTCGGACTGCTCGATCGGGTCCTCGAAAGTGTCATGGTGCCGCCTCCTTGCCCTCAGCCTGTCTCGACCCGGGGAGGGCTGCACGGCACCGAGGGTCACCTGTGGACGGCGCCTCCGGGACGGCCACCTGTGGACGTTTCTGGACGGCAACCAGTGGCGTGCGCGAGTTTTCGCAAAGCGCCACGAAGGCAAAGATTTCGGGTCACAATCAAATCTCCCGGCCCGCCGGGAAGATCTGTCGTTCCTCCGACTCCCCCCACGGCAGGACACGCTCGTGACCGAACACCCTCCGCTGCACCGCCCGCTCCGCCGCCGAACTCGAACCGAGCACGGCGCCGCCGCCGTCGAGTTCGCCCTGGTGAGCTCGCTGCTGTTCATGCTGCTCTTCGGCGTGATCCAGTACGGGCTGTACTTCAACGACTCGCTCAACGTCCGCCAGGGTGTGCGTGACAGCGCCCGCCAGGGTGCGGTGGAGAACTTCCCGACCTGCTCCGGTGCGTCGTCGAACTCGGCCAAGCTCGCTGTGCGGGACGAAGGCCCAGATCGGCGCCGTGACCGGGACCGCGTACGTCAAGGTCTCGGTGCCGAGCAGCGGCTGGGCCAAGGGCCAGCCCTTGACAGTCTGCGCGATGGTGCGGTCCGAGGGCGCGATCGGCCTGGTGCCGATGCCCAACAGCGGCTGGATCAGCTCGAAGACCCAGATGTTCATCGAGCAGGAGAAGTCCAAGGCCACGTGGACGAACGCGAATGACACGCTGCCCGTCCGGCCAGAGCTGGAGCTGGTGTCCGTGACCCCGCGCGCCAGGGACGAGTCGGGAGGCATCGCAGTCCTGGCCGCGCTCCTGAGCCTGGTGCTCCTCATGATGGCCGGCCTGGTCGTCGACCTGGGACGTGGCTCGCGACGTCAAGCGTCAGAGCCAGAACTCCTCCGACGCGGCTGCGCTCGCGGCAGCCAACGCGCTCTATGCCAACTCAGTGGCACCCGACTTCGTGGCGGCAGGCGCCGCGGCCAAGAACTACGCCGCCCTGAACTTCGGCGTGACCGCCACCGACTGGCTCACCTGCACGGACTCCGGTGCGCTCACCTTCAAGCCAGCTGGGACGGCCTGCATCTCCTTCGACAGTGCCACCAAGCCGACCCTCGCCCGCGTCGTCACGCCGACGCGGAAGGTCGACACCGGGTTCGGCAGGGCCGCCGGCGTCTCGAACATCCCGATCAGCTCCACTGCCGAGGCGTCCACGGTGAAACCGTTGACCGATCTGCGGCCCTGGGGTCTGTGCTCCGAGCAGTTGCCCGCCCCCACGGACCCCAAACAGGTGACCCTGGTCTACATGCCCGGCAACGGGCACACGTCGACGCACGGCTGCTCCGAGTCGAACGCCGGCGGCAACTGGTGGCTGATGCTGTGCCCGGGCGACCAGAACGGCAACACCAACCAGACCGCCGCGAACATCCGGGACGGCTGCCAGACGCCGATCACCCCGGTGGCGGATCAGCCGACCGACCCGGCGCTGCTGGCCGCGCACCTGATCAGTGCCTGCGCCACGGTCAGCCAGAGCTGCCTGAGCGGGGACACCGGCGCCAACCTGCACCTCTTCGACGACGACTGGCAGACCCTGGTGGGCAAGGAGATCACCATGCCGATCTTCTGCGACAAACCGGCCTGCTCGAAGTCCACCGTCACCGGCAGCGGCAGCAACGCGCGATACCCGATCTACAAGATGGTCACGGTGGAGATCTGCGGTTTCGGGCTCAAGGGCCGCTACTCCACCGATTGGCCGGGCGGTGCTGACCCGTGCTCGACGCTCAACACGACGACCAAGTACTCCCCCAGCAAGTCGATCGACGACAAGGAGTACGGCTTCCTCGTGGTGTTCAAGACCCTCGACGAGCCGCTCATGAAGGTCGACCCGAACGCGACCACCAACCTCACCCGCTGACCGAGCCGCAGTCGGCGATCACGCCTTCGGCAGGTCGATGTCCTGCGGGCTCAGCTCCTCGACGTTCACGTCCTTGAACGTCAGCACCTTGACGTTCTTGGCGAACCGCGCCGGGCGGTACATGTCCCAGACCCAGGCGTCGCTCATCGACACCTCGAAGAAGACGTCTCCGGCCTCGGTGCGCGCCTTCACGTCAACCTGGTTGCACAGGTAGAAGCGGCGGTCGGTCTCCACGACGTACTTGAAGATCGCCACGACGTCGCGGTACTCGCGATAGAGCGTCAGCTCCATCTCGGTCTCGTACTTCTCGAGATCCTCCGCGCTCATGCTGACTCCTGGTTCACGTCGTCCGGCTCCCTGGCTCGCGGCAGCATTCGCCCCCGGGTGGCATCGTAGACGTGTGAGCGACGAGCCCGAGGTGGTAGTGGTGGGTGCCGGGCTGGCCGGACTGCTGTGCACGCGGACTCTCCAGCGGCGAGGGATCGACACGCTGCTGCTGGAGTCCGGGTCCGCGCCGGGCGGCCGCGTGCGCACGGATGTCATCGACGGGTTCCGGTGCGACCGCGGCTTCCAGCTGCTCAACCCGGCGTACCCGGCCATGAACCGGCACGTGGACGTCGCCGCCCTCGACCTGCGCACCTTCGGACGCGGTGTGGACGTGGTCCGCGACTCGGGCGTGTCGACCCTCACCGACCCGCTCACCCGGCCCTCGACCCTCGTCCAGAGCCTGCGCAGCGGCTACGCCAACCCGATCGAGCTCGCCCGGCTCGCCCGCTGGCTGGCTCCCGCACTCGGTCCGGTCCCCCGGCTGCTCGCCGGCCACGACGAGAGCCTGGCCGAATCGTGGGCCGGCGCCGGGGTGGCCGGTCGGCTCCGCACCGAGGTGCTCGAGCCGTTCCTCGCCGGAGTGCTCGCCGACGACAGCGGCGCCACCTCCGCGACGTTCGTCCGGCTGCTGATGCGCAGCTTCTTGCGCGCGACCCCCGGCATCCCGGCGCTCGGCATGCAGGCGTTGCCGGAGCAGCTCGCCGCACTGCCCGGACGACCCCTGCGGACCGGGGTGCGGGTCACGTCGGTACGCCGGACGGCGTTCGGCCACGAGGTGCTGTCGGCCGACGGCGTGCTCCGCCCCCGCGCGGTGGTGGTCGCCACGGACGCTGCCGTCGCCACCGAGCTGCTCGGGCTGGAGGTGCACCGGATGAACGGGCTGCGGACGTTCTGGTTCACCTGCCCCGAGCCGCCCACGCGGTCGGACCTGCTCCGGATCGACGGCGGCGGCAGCTCGGCCGGACCGGTGCTCAACACGGCGGTGATGACCAACGTGGCACCCACCTACGCGCCACCCGGTCGACACCTGGTCCAGGCGACCACGCTGCTGCCGAGCGTCGCCGAGGAGCACGACGTACGCCGCCACCTCGAGCGGCTCTACGCCACCTCCACGCGCGGGTGGGAGCTCGTCGTGCGCCATGACATCGACCGCGCACTCCCCGCCGTCCTGCCCCCGTTGCGGATCCGGCAGGAGGTCGCCGTCGACGATGGGGTCTTCGTCACCGGCGACCACCGCGACACCTCGTCCCTGCAGGGCGCCCTGGCCTCGGGTGCCCGGACCGCGCTCGCGGTGCAGCGGCACCTGTCCGGGGTCCTCCGATGACGAGCGCGGGCCTCGACCCGCAGGGTCCGCCGCTCACCTCCCGCCAGGTGATGAGCCAGTGGTGGCGCGACATCAGCTTCCTGCACTGGAGGGTCGACCCCACCCTGGTCGCTCCCCTGCTACCCGCGGGAGTGCAACCGGACCTGCACGACGGGAGCACGTGGGTGGGCCTGATCCCGTTCCGGATGGTCGACGGCGGGTTGGGCCGCCGCGGTCCGGTGCCACGCCTGGGGACCTTCCTCGAGACCAACGTGCGGCTCTACTCGGTCGATGCGGCCGGGCGGCACGGCGTGGTCTTCCGTTCGCTCGAGGCCGACCGCCTCGCCGTCGTGCTCGCGGCCCGGGCCAGCTTCCGGGTGCCCTACGAGTGGGCCCGGCTCAGCGTGGAGCCGGCCGACCTGGGCGCCGACCCGACGGGCCGGACGATCAGCTACCGCTCGCGACGCAGGCGGCGGCCACACCCGGGCGGACGGATCGACGTGCGGATCGGCGAGCCGATCGCCGACCCGTCCCCGCTCGAGCGCTTCCTGACCGCGCGCTTCGGCCTGCACACCCGGATGCTGGGTCGGACCTGGTGGGTGCCGAACACCCACGGCCCCTGGCCGCTGCGCACCGCCGAGGCGCTGGTCGTCGAGGACTCGCTGGTCGACGCAGCGGGGATCACCGGGATCACCGGCTCACCCCCGGAGTCGGTGCTCTTCTCCTCCGGCGTGCGCACGGTCTTCGGGCTGCCCCAGCGGATCTGAGACCACCAGGGCCGGCTCCAGGCCGGCGGCGCGACGTACGTTGACGAACCGCATCCGATGCACCGGCGAGGGACCGTGCTCGAGCAGCGCGGCCGCATGCACCTCGGTGATGTAGCCCTTGTGCGTCTTGAAGTCGTACGCCGGCCACTCCCGGTCCAGCTCGCACATGATCCGGTCCCGGGTGACCTTGGCGAGCACCGAGGCTGCGGAGATGCAGGCCGCCACCCGGTCGCCCTTCCACACCGCGAGGCCGGGCACCCCGAGTCCGTCGACGGGGAACCCGTCCGTCAGCACGTACGCCGCGGGCACGTCGAGCAGGGCGACGGCTCGCCGCAGCGCCTCGACGTTCGCGACGTGCATGCCCAGCCGGTCGCACTCCTCCTGCGAGACCACGACCACCGACCAGGCCACCGCGCGCTGGACGATGTGGTCGTAGCAGCGTTCGCGAGCCTTCTCCGTGAGCAGCTTGGAGTCGGCGAGACCGGGGATGACCCCCGGCCGGCCGGCCGGCAGGATCGCTGCTCCGGCGACGAGCGGCCCGGCGCACGCACCCCGGCCGGCCTCGTCGACACCGGCGATCGGCTCGATCCCGTGACGACGCAGGGCGCGCTCGTAGCCGTAGAGCCCGGCGTCGCGGCGGACGGTCGCGCCACGTGGCAGGTCGCTCATCGCCCGTTCACGACCCGGCTGGCACGTCCGCGAACGTGTCGGGACGGTGCACCCAGCGGAAGTGGTCCCGTGGCCAGAGCAGGACGAAGACCTTGCCGACCACGAGATCCACGGGCACGAACTCGTCACCCGGCACGCAGTCGGTCTCGTCGCGGCTGCACATGTGGACGGTCGAGTCCGCGGAGCGGGAACGGTTGTCCCCCATGACGAAGATGTGGCCGTCCGGGATCGGACCGGCCGTCCACTTGCACTGCCCGACCATCGGCCCGTAGCACTCGGCGCCGGCCAGCTTGGCGTAGCCGGACTCGTTCAGCGGGACGTCGTTGACCGTGATCCGGCCCTTCTTGTCACAGCAGACGATGGTGTCACCGGCGACGCCGATGACCCGCTTCACGAGGTGTCCGCCGGCTGGGTAGAGCCCGATCTTGGACATCAGGCTGGTCACGCCGTTGGTGGGACCTGCGGACTCCAGCGGGCTCAGCCAGTCTCCCGGGTCCTTGAAGACGACGACGTCGCCGCGCTGCGGCGTACCCCCGAACCAGTAGGAGACCTTCTGGACCAGGATCCGGTCGTTCTTGACCAGGCCGGGCTCCATCGACTCCGAGGGGATGTAGAACGCCTGGACGAACAGCGCCTTGATCACGACGGCGAGCACGAGGGCGATGCCGAGGAGCAGGATGGTCTCCTGCCACACCGGCAGGTGCTTCTTCTTGGTGGAACGCGAAGACCGCGACCCCGGGTCGTCGATGTCGACGGTGATGGTGGGGTCGCGGTCTTCGGAGGTCACGTGCAGAGCGTAACGAGGGGGCGGATGAGCCGACGCTCAGCCCTCGCGGCGCTCCTTGATCTTCGCGGCCTTGCCGCGCAGGTTGCGCAGGTAGTAGAGCTTCGCGCGGCGGACGTCACCGCGGGTGACGATCTCGATCTGCTCGAAGATCGGGGAGTTCAGCGGGAAGGTCCGCTCGACGCCGACGCCGAAGGAGACCTTGCGGACCGTGAAGGTGCGGCCGATGCCGGAGCCCTGCACACGCAGCACGACGCCCTGGAAGATCTGGATGCGCGAGCGGTTGCCCTCGACGACCTTGACGTGCACCTTGATGGTGTCACCGCCGCGGAAGTGGGGGACGTCGTCGCGCTTCAGCGCGTCGCCGAGCTCGGTGATGAGGTTGTTCGTCATGTCTCTCCTCACGGTTGCCACAGGTCAGCCGCGGAATCGATGTTGCGTTCCGGGTGGCCCGGTCTGCTGGCCGGCGGCGCCGTGCTCCCCCTGTGGCAGGAACCTGACGCGGATCCCCCGTCCAGAGCCTGGGCTCCTCGGGGCAATCCTTTTGGCCGACTGGGCCGAGGGTTGAGTCTGCCACAGCAGCGGCGGCGACCCTAAATCGAGCTGCGCTTGGTCATCCGTACGACGCCGGGGTGCGGCTGGCCGGCGAGCCGGTAGCCGGCCTTCTTGTACATCTTCTGGTTGCGCAGGCTGCCCGCCCCGGTGCACAGCTGGTACGCCGTCGCGCCCACGGGAGCCGCCTCCTCGATCCGGCCGAGCAGCAGCCGGCCGACCCCCCGACCGTGGAGGTCGGGCGCGACCATCAGCCGGCCGATGTCCCAGACGCCGTCCAGCAGCCGCCCGCGGACCGCCCCGACCAGGCGTCCGGCGCTCCGGGCGACGAACACGGTGCCGTCGGCGAGCCAGGCCTGGACGTCGGCGAGCGTCTCGCTGAGCGCGTCCATCTCCACCTCGGGGTTGGCCTGCTGCTCCTGGACCCAGCAGGCCCGCTGCAGGGTGAGCAGCTCACCGGCATCCGCCGGCTGCACCAGGCGGATCTCCACGTCGTCGAGCAGCCGGGCGGGGTGCGCCAGGTCGGGACGTCGTTCAGCCGTGCGCCGGACGGCCTGCTCGTGCCGCCAGGCCTCGATCGCGGCGTGGTCGCCGGACAGCAGCACCGGGGGCACGTCGAGACCCCGCCAGCTGGCGGGCTTGGTGTAGACGGGGTACTCGAGCAGCCCGTCCTCGTGCGACTCCTCGGTCAGGGACTCGGGGTTGCCCATGAAGCCGGGCAGCAGCCGGACCACGGCCTCCGTGATCGCCAGTGCGGCCACCTCGCCGCCGTTGAGGACGTAGTCGCCGATGGAGATCTCCCGGACGTCGGCGCGCCCGCGCGCGTGGTCGAGCACCCGCTGGTCGATGCCCTCGTAGCGTCCGCACGCGAAGACCAGCCGCTCCCGGCCGGCGAGCTCGCGGGCCATCGCCTGGGTGAACGGGACCCCGGAGGGGGTCGTCACGATCACCGTGGCGCCCTCGATGTCGAGCTCGTCGAACGCCTCGCCCCACGGCTCAGGCTTCATCACCATGCCGGCGCCGCCGCCGTAGGGGGTGTCGTCGACGGTGTGGTGCCGGTCGTGCGCCCACTGGCGCAGGTCGTGGACGCGGAGGTCGAGCAGCCCCTTGTCCCGCGCCTTCCCCGCCAGCGACAGCTCGAGCGGAGCCAGGTACGCCGGGAAGATCGTGAGGACGTCGATCCTCATCGGGTCAGTCCTCGTCCTCGGGCAACGGAGCCACCAGGCCGGGGCGGTCGGCGATCACGACGCGGCGACCTGCCAGGTCGACCTCGGGCACGAGCGCCTTCACGAACGGCACCAGGCCGTTGCGGCCGTCCGGCGTACGCACGGTCAGCAGGTCCTGGGCTCCGCCGTGCACCAGCGCCGTGACCTCACCGAGGTGGACGCCGTCGAGGTCGTACGCCGCGAGCCCGATGAGCTGGTGGTCGTAGAACTCGTCCGGGTCCTCGGGGGTCTCGTCGGTCCGGATGGTCGCATGCAGTACGAGCCCGCGAGCGGCTTCGGCGGCGGTCCGGTCACCGAGCTCGGCGAAGGTGACCAGCAGGGTGGTCTGGTGCCAGCGCGAGCCGGTCACCTGGACGGACCGGAGTGGGCTCGCGGAGCCGGACGGCGGCTCGGCGCGCAGCGTCATGCCGGCGGCGAAGCGACGGTCGGGCTCGTCGGTGCGGACGTCGACGGTGACCTCACCGCGTACGCCGTGCGGCTTGCCGATGCGGCCGACCACGACCTCGATCGTGCTGCCGTCGTCGGCCGGGCCGTGCTCGTCGGTCGGGCTGGTCGAGACCACGATGTCGTTGCTCCTCGGAAGATGTGCTCGAAATGCTGAATGGGTGCCGTCCCCGGGGGGACGGCACCCATTCAAGCGTCTGTTGCGTCAGCGACGACGGTCGACGTCGACGAAGTCGACGCGTGCCCCGCCCCTGCCGGCCAGTGCCGAGACCACCGTGCGGAACGCCGTAGCCGTGCGACCGCCTCGACCGATCACCTTGCCGAGGTCGTCGGGGTGGACCCGGACCTCGAGGATCGAGCCGCTGCGCAGCTGCTTGTCCCGCACACTGACGTCGTCCGGGTGCTCGACGACGCCGCGCACCAGGTGCTCGAGTGCATCGGCCAGCATCGGACTCAGGCCTCGGGCTTCTCGGTGCCCTCGGCAGCCTCGACCTCAGCGGCCGCGACCTCGGGGGTCTCCGAAGCAGGAACCGGAGCCGGAGCGTCCTCAGCCTTGGGCTCGTCCGCCTTGGCCTCGTCCGCCTTGGCCTCGTCAGCCTTGTCGGACTTGTCGGCCTTCTTGGCGGGCTTCTCGGTCTTCTCGATGGCCGGCTTGTCGGCGGCGTCGGCCTTGTCGGCCTTCTTGGCGGACGACTTCTTGGTCGTCGCCTCGGCCTTGACGTCGCTGTGCGCCTCGGCGAGCGCCTCGTTGAACGCGTCGATCTTGGCGCGCTTCGGCTCGGCGACCTTCAGGGTGCCCTCGGTGCCCGGAAGACCCTTGAAGGTCTGCCAGTCACCGGTGATCTTGAGCAGGACCTCGACGGCCTCGGTCGGCTGCGCGCCGACACCCAGCCAGTACTGCGCCCGGTCGGAGACGACGTCGATGTACGACGGGTCCTCCTTGGGGTGGTACTTGCCGATCTCCTCGAGGACGCGACCATCGCGCTTCTTGCGGGAGTCGACGACGACGATGCGGTACTGCGGCACGCGGACCTTGCCCATGCGCTTCAAACGAATCTTGACGGCCACGTTTGTGGTGTCTCCTTGAAAGTTGTGTGTGGTGAGGAATCCGTGCACCAGGTGGGGACCGGGGTGGAGACCTCGATGGGAACTGCAGCGTCCGGATGAGAGGGTCCGGTCGCACAGGACTCAGCGGGAGATTCTGCCAGACGCCGGCGCTCCGCTGAAATCAGGGGCGGTCGGGCCCGGAGCGAGCCGCCGTCAGGCCACGACCCTCCCGCGCAGCACGACCCGGCTCGGGGCGCTCAGCACGCTGAGGTCCTCGAGCGGGTTGCGGTCGAGCACCAGGAAGTCGGCCGGTGCGCCCTCGTCGAGCCCGCCGTTCCACCCGAGCCACTCGCGGCCCCGCCAGGAGGCGGCGCCCAGGACATACTCCGCCGGCAGTCCCAGGTCCACCATCGCCCGGATCTCCTCGTCCAGGTGACCGTGCCGCCCGCTCCCGCCGCCGTCGCTGCCGACGTACAGGGCGACGCCTGCCTCGTGGGCCGACATCAGGGTCTCCCGGCGGCGCGCGTGCAGCTGCTCCATCGTCGCGGCGTAGTCGGGGAACTTGTCGCGGCCGGCAGCGGCGAACTCGGGAAACTTGTCGGTCTGGAGCACCGTCGGGACCAGCGCGACCCCCGAGGCCGCCATCTGCTCGACCTGGTCGACAGCGAGGCCGGTGCCGTGCTCGATGCAGTCGATCCCGGCGTCGAGGAGGCCCTGCAGGACCTCGCGCCCGAAGCAGTGGGCGGTCACCTTGGCGCCCTGCTCATGGGCGGCCGCGATTGCCGCCGCGAACGCCTCCGGTGGGAACGACGGCGAGAGGTCACCGGTGTCCCGCGAGATCCAGTCCCCCACGAGCTTGACCCAGCCGTCGCCGTTGCGGGCTTCCTGCGCGGCGTACGACGGCAGGTCGGCGGGCTCCACCTCGTGGGCGTAGTTGCGGATGTAGCGCTTGGTCCGCGCCAGGTGACGGCCCGCCCGGATCAACCGCGGGAGGTCGTCGCGCTCCTGCACCCAGCGGGTGTCGGCCGGTGACCCGCAGTCGCGCAGCAGCAGCACCCCTGTGTCGCGGTCCTCGATGGCTTGCACCTCGGTCTCCTCGGCGGAGACCGCTCCCCCGTCCTCGAGCCCCAAGTGGTTGTGCGCGTCCACCAGACCCGGGACGATCCACCCGGTTGCTGCCGTCTCGGCGCCGGCCTGACGCTCGTAGGTGACCCGGCCGTCCACGACGTACAGGTCCCGAGTCTCGCCGTCGGGCAGGACCGGTCCACGAAACCGCAGGGGTGTCTCTGGTGCAGTCATGTCCCGGACGTTATCGCCTTCTCCAGCCGGTCTACGTGCGGCGTTGGTACCTGACGTCGCCGTTGGGCAGTCGGCTGACCAGGTAGTCGGGGTCGTGGGCACGGTGGTGGTGCCAGGAGCACAGCAGTACCCCGTCACCGAGGTCGGTCTTGCCACCCCGGGACCACGGTTGCGCGCCGTGGTGGGCCTCGCACCAGGCCGCGGGAATGTCACAGCCGTCCGCCCGACACCCCCCGTCGCGCATCGTCATCGCCAGGCGTTGCGCCCGGCTGAACAACCGCCGCGCCCGGCCCAGGTGCAGCGGCTGGCCCTGGCCGCCGAGCACCACCGGGACGATGTTCGCGGTGCACGCCAACCGCAGCGCCTCGGCGGCCGAGACCCGCTCGGTGCCGGCGAACCCGGCAGCACCCAGCTGTGAGCGCAGGCCCTCGAGGTCGACGTTGACCACCACCGTGGTCGCCGACCCACCATGAGTCGGCAGGCTCCTGCCCGGCAGCTGCTCCAGCAGCGCGGCGAACGCCCGGCCCAGCCGGACCGGGTAGGGCACCCGCCGACCGGTCTCCGGGTCCACCGCGGCCGACTCCGGCGCCGGGCCTGCGCCCGAGCCCAGGTGGTCGCGGCGCGGGGCCGCGTAGGCGTCCAGGTAGGTCTTCAACCGTGCCGCCACCGCGTCCGAGACCCGACCCTTGATGTCGGTGGTGCCGTCACCACGGCGGCGCAGCACCAGGCTGGTGGCCTGCCGGGCGCGGCGTTCCTCGTCCTCGAGCTGTGTGCGCTCCTGGTCCTCGACCAGGTCCGGGGCGACCACCTCGAGCACCCGGCGACCCAGCACCCGCAAGGCCCTCGGGTCGAAGTGCGCGGCCTGCGCCACCAGGTGCGCCTCCGCCTGGGCGAGCACGGCCGGGTCGAGGTCCTCGGGCAGCTCGTCCAGCGCGTGGACGATCACCCTGGCCTGCCCGATGTTCACCGCCCCGGCCAGCACACCGGCCTGCACGTGACGCCAGCGGCGGTCCAGCGCCTCCCCGAGCCCGGCAGCTGCGGCCACCGTGCCGCGCCCGGCTCGCGTCCGGTGCGCGACCCAGGCCGCGACCGACCGGGATCCGTGCTGCACCGCGACGTCGCCAGCGTTGGCCAGCACCCGACCCAGCAGGCCCTCGACCCGGGCCAGCACCGCCGACAGCTCCACCAACGCGGACTGCTTCGCGGCCGTGGACATGAACATGGGGTCCACATCGCCGACCTCGTCCAACGCCGCACCGATCACCGCGGCGCAGGTCAGCACCGGGTGATCACGGGTGGCCGAGAAAGTCTCCATGACCCCAACCTAGGAAGGACGAGGCAACTTTTCGACCACCGGTTCGACACCTGTGGAACGCCGCGACCAGACACAGCGCTGTGGACACAAAGTGGCCAGCCATACCCGTGCGCGGTCACTGGGCGTGTCCACGCTCGTGCGAAGGTGCACTGATCTGCCGAAAGTCAGATGCCCGGACGGCAGCACGCCGATACCGTCCCAACATGATCTCGGAGGACGCCAACGGTGAGACCTTGGTGACGGACCTCGGCCCACCTCGAGCACGCGTCACGGTGGACACGGAAACCGTGCAGCGGCTCGTCTCGGACCAGTTCCCGCAGTGGTCGCGGCTCGACATCGAACCGGTCCGCAACCCGGGCTGGGACAACTTCACCTTCCACCTGGGTGAGGACTTTCTGGTTCGCCTGCCCAGCGCCGCTGAGTACGCCTTGGCGGTTGAGAAGGAGCAGCGCTGGCTTCCTCGCTTGGCGCCGCACCTGCCGGTGCCCATTCCATCGGTGCGCGGTACCGGGGTAGCGGGCCAGGGATACCCCCCGGGTGGTCGGTCTACGAGTGGCTCGACGGCTCCACTGCCACGCAAGCCGATCTCGCCGACCGGGCCCGGTTCGCTGGCCAGGTCGCCGACTTCATCGAGTCCCTCCGCAACATCGACCCCACCGACGGGCCCCAGCCTGGCATCCACAATTGGTACCGCGGCGCGACTCTCCTCACCTACGACGCTACGGCTCGTCGCGCCATGGACGCGTTGACCGGCCACATCGACGTCGATCGTGCAGCCGCCGTTTGGGCCGCTGCGCTGGCGGCCACTTGGGACGGAACGGACGTCTGGTTCCACGGCGACCTCGCGCAGGGCAACCTGCTGCTCAGGGATGGGCAACTAGGGGCGGTGATCGACTTCGGTACGTGTGGTGTCGGTGACCCCTCGTGCGACCTCGCGATCGCGTGGACGCTTCTAGATGAGTCGGGGCGAGAACTCCTCCGCGACCGACTTCAGATCGACGATGCGGCGTGGGCGCGCGGGCGAGGATGGGCGCTCTGGAAGACGCTGTCCTCCCTTGCCTCGGCCATCGCTCACGACGATGAGCCGGAGACCGAAGCCCTCATGCCCGTGTGTAGCGAACTCATCGACGCGTACCGAGACGTGACGTAGGTCCGTCCCGGTTCGTTCCGCCAACAGCCGGATCTGCCGCCGAGCGTCTTCATCCGGGGCCGCTAGGGACGGTAGTCCTCGCGCCGTTCGGGAGGGTCGATTGGTGGGATGTGCCGTGGTTCACCCGCGGAACCGCTCAACACTCCGAAGAACACCGTGAGTGCTCGTAAGACGGCGCGGCCGGTGCCGGAAGCGAGTCGTGTGAGACGTCCACCACTAGGCACTTCGTCTTCGTCCTTCGTGAGAGGTGGGGCCGACACAGGCACCTTAGCCCGATCGTCGAGCGTTGCCCCGGCGACCTGAAGGATGCACTCACATGCCGCCGTCGGGAGCGAGGCGTCCGACCTCGCTGATCTTGCGCGGTTCTGCCGATGTGAGGTTTCGTCGTCACAGCTTCACCATGGGATGCAGGCGAACCGGTGCTTTCCACGGCGAATTGACCATGGGAAGCGACACTTCGACTGCATCCCATGGTGAAGCGCCCCCACCTGCAGGCACATCCACGGTGGCGGCCAGCAAGAATCAGACGTGCGGATCTGCCGCGATGCGAGCCAAGTCATCTAGCCTCCAGCCATGGTGTCGTTCGTGAAGTCTGTGACCTTCGACTCCGCCGATCCGATGCTGCTCGCAGAGTTCTGGGCCGCAGCGGTGGGGTCGAATGTTGACGAGGACAGCACGCCCGAACGGGCGTGGGTGGAACCACCGGGCTGGGGCGGCCCGAGTTTGTGGTTCCAGAGGGTGCCTGAGGCGAAGAGTGCGAAGAACCGACAACACTTCGACTTGCGAGCGGTGGGCGATGTCGAGGTCGAGGTGCGGCGACTCGTCGCCCTTGGTGCGTCAGAGCGGGACCGCCACGGCGACCTGGTCGTGATGGAGGATCCCGAAGGCAACGAGTTCTGCGTGAAGCCATAGTGCACGCTTCTGCCGCAAGGTGCGCGGAGATGCCGATGAGCGGTCGTTGCGGCCAACCGTGAGTGATCTGCCATGCAGATGCGCTGGGATTTGCCTCGGTAGGTCACAGGTGCCGAACCCAGATGTTGGGTTCGGTGTAGGTGCCAACGTTCTCGTCCGAGTCAATGTGGAGGACGCTCATCCCATCGGGAATGACGTATTGGCCGGTTGCAGGGAGAGGCATGCGAGCCCACGCTTCCCAGTCCTGCACCGACCCTGTCATGGTCTGGGCAGCAGGAGCCAGAGCGATGACCCGTCCACCCGCGCGCACATGTAGCCGGAGCCACGGGTCAAGCGGAAGTCCGTCATCTCGGACCCAAGCGGCGTACTCGTCGATGCTGGTGAGCGGGTACAGATGTTTGCGAGTTGGGCACAGTGGCGCGAGTACCCGAGCCATCCCGTGTTCCTGTCCCGTCTGAATCAGCGCACGGACAAGTTCCCGTGGCAGTGCCGGTGCCCTTGAGTTCGGGGCACGCGACGCCGCCACAGATGACGAAAGTATTCGGGCTGGCTCCCGCCTCGTGGGCCTCAACCGCGACACGCAAGATGTCAGCGAACGACTGGGGCAGGTCTGCCACGTCGTGCGTCCAAACAATGGGCACACCCCATCCCGTTGCCGCCGGTTGTCCATCTTCACTGACGAGGATCACGTCGAGTTGGGCGAAGTATTCGCGAACGCGGGCGATGTACTTCTTGGCCTCAGGGTCAGCCGTGATGAACGCCGGAAACCCCTCGGCGAACAGTCGTTCCATCTGCTCGTCCGTCCAGTCGCGCTGGTTCGTTGGCTCGACCGTGTACTTCAAGAAGTGCCATCCCCTCGACGATGATTCGACCGTTCAGCAGCGTGCAACCGAACGCCCTGCTGCCTGGGGCTTGGCCCGGTCCGAGGAGGCCAGCCGAACCGTCAGACACATCCGCACATGC
>CAWGWW010000003.1:0-44400 GCA_963826415.1 uncultured Actinomycetota bacterium
AGCGGAAGCCTCCGCGGCCCAGCGCTCACACCCGAATCTGCAAAGTTGCAGATTGGATCGTCCCATTGCAGAGTCGATCATCGGCGTCCAGCCGCACTGCTCAGTGCGCCATGTCCACGAAGCGCGAGTAGTGACCCTGGAACGCGACGGTGATGTCGCGGGTGGGGCCGTTGCGGTGCTTGGCCACGATCAGGTCCGCCTCGCCGGGGCGGGTGGACTCCTTCTCGTAGACGTCGTCGCGGTGCAGCAGGATCACCATGTCGGCGTCCTGCTCGAGCGAGCCGGACTCACGCAGGTCGCTCATCATCGGGCGCTTGTCGCCACGCTGCTCGGGCCCACGGTTGAGCTGGGAGAGGGCGATGATCGGCAGCTCGAGCTCCTTGGCGAGGAGCTTGATCTGGCGGGAGAACTCCGAGACCTCGAGCTGGCGCGACTCGACCTTCTTGCCCGACGACATCAGCTGCATGTAGTCGATCACGATCAGGCGCAGGTCGTGGCGCTGCTTGAGTCGGCGGGCCTTGGCCCGGATCTCCATCATCGTCATGTTCGGCGAGTCGTCGATGAACATCGGTGCGGACGAGATCTCGCCCATCTTGCGCGCGAGCTTGGCCCAGTCGTCGTCGTTCATCGCGCCGTTGCGGATGTGGTTGAGCGGCACCTTGGCCTCGGCGGAGAGCAGGCGCATGGTGATCTCCGAGCGCGTCATCTCGAGGCTGAAGAAGCAGCTGGTCAGGTTGTTGTGGATCGACGCGGCCCGGCACAGGTCCAGGGCCAGCGTGGACTTACCCATGGCGGGACGGGCCGCCACGATGATCATCTGGCCCGAGTGCAGACCGTTGGTGAGGTCGTCGAGGTCAGCGAACCCGGTCGGCACGCCGTAGAGGCCTGCCTCGCGGTTGCCGATCGCCTCGATCTCGTCGAGGACGCCGTCCATGATGTCGCTCAGCGGGGAGTAGTCCTCCGACGCGCGGCGCTCGGTGATCTTGTAGACCTCGGCCTGGGCCTGGTCCACCACGTCGTCGACCTGGCCCTCGCCGGCGTAGCCGATCTGGACGATCTTGGTGCCGGCCTCGACGAGCCGGCGCAAGATGGCCTTCTCGCGCACGATCTCGGCGTAGTAGCCGGCGTTCGCGGCGATCGGGACGTTGGCCGACAACGTGTGGAGGTACGGCGCCCCGCCGATCCGCTGGAGCTCCCCGCGGCGCTGGAGCTCGGCGGCGATCGTCACCATGTCGACCGGCTCGCTGCGCCCGTAGAGGTCGATGATCGCGTCGTGGATGGTCTCGTGGGCCGGCCGGTAGAAGTCGACTCCGCGCAGCACCTCGGCGACGTCCGCGATCGCGTCCTTGGACAGCAGCATCGCCCCGAGCACCGACTGCTCGGCCGCCATGTCCTGGGGCGGGGTCCGGTCACCCGGCGAGCTCGGCCGCTCCCCCGGTGCATACGGCGCCGGACCGTCGCCCCACTCCTCGATCGGGGGCTCGGACATGCTCCGGGTGTCGTGCTCGGTGACACTCACGGGGCGCCTCCAGAGGGCGGATGGATCACGGGCGAACTCATGGGCGACGGCTGCTGCAGACGGTAGGGGAGAGCGCCGACAGTGCCCGGAGGAGCCGGACGCGGCGACGGCGACCTCCGGACGGTACGTCCTCGACGGGTCCCGGGGACAGTCGGTTATCCACAGGCCCTGTGGATAACCGACCGAACCCCGTGGACGACACGCACCAGCCTGTGCACAGGATGGGGAGACGCCTGTGGAGGAATCTCGCCCAACGCCTGAAATAGTGCCTCTGACCTGCACAAACGCGAGTGCACACCTGTGGAGCAGAAAACTCTTGCAGAAGTTTTCGTTCATCCGCCGGCCATCTCACCGTTGCCCGGGTGTTTATCGACAAAGCGTCCCGGTCCGGGGATTCCCACAGATCCCGCCTAGTTACCCACAGGCCCTGTGCACTAGTCAGCGTAGGGAGCAGGAGCCCTCCTGTGTCTTACCATGACTAGACTCCCGCCATGGCCCGCCCACACGACCGCGAGATCGTGCGACTGGCCGTGCCCGCGTTCCTGGCCCTGGTGGCCGAGCCCCTCTTCCTGCTCGCCGACGCAGCCGTGGTCGGCCGCCTCGGGACCGTGCCGCTGGCCGGACTGGGCATCGCCGCCGTGGTGCTGCAGACCGTGATCGGCCTGTGCGTGTTCCTGGCCTACGGCACCACCGCCGCCGTCGCCCGGCACGTCGGTGCCGGCGACCTGCGGGGCGCGCTCGCCCAAGGGGTGGACGGGCTCTGGCTGGCCGTCCTGATCGGCACCGTCGCCACGGTCGCGGGGGTGCTGCTCACCGGCCCGCTGGTCAGTGCCTTCGGAGCCAGCGAGGCGGTCTCCGGACCCGCCGTGACCTACCTGCGGATCGCCTTCCTGGGCACCGTGCCGCTGCTGCTGATGCTGGCGGCGACCGGAGTGCTCCGTGGGCTCCAGGACACCCGGACCCCCCTGCTGGTCGCGGTCGCGGGCAATGCCCTCAACGTCGTCCTCAACGTCGTGCTCGTGCACGGCGCCGGCTCCTTCGCCGGGCTGGGGATCGCCGGGTCGGCGCTGGGCTCGGTGATCGCCCAGGTGGCGAGCGCGGTCGCCCTGCTCGCCGTCGTCGTCCGCGGCGCTCGCCGCGAGCAGGCCTCGCTGCGTCCCGACCTGCCCGGCATCCGTGCTGCGGCGCACGCCGCGGTCGCACTCGTGGTCCGCACCCTCACCCTGCGGGCCGCGCTGCTCGTCACGACGTACGCCGTGACCGCCGGGGCCGCCGACGGCGACCGGCAGGCGGTGGACCTGGCCACCCACCAGCTGGCGATGACCCTCTGGATCTTCCTCGCCTTCGCTCTGGATGCGATCGCCATCGCGGCGCAGGCCATCACCGGACGCCACCTCGGCGCGGGCGACGTGACCAGCACCCGGGAGGTGACCCGGCGGATGGTGCAGTGGGGGCTCTGGGCGGGGGTCGCGGGTGGAGCGCTCCTGATCGCCGTGAGTCCGGTGATCGGGCGGCTGTTCACCGGGGACCCCGAGGTGCAGCGGCTCCTGGTGCCGGTCCTGGTCGTGGCGGCGCTCGGCCAGCCGGTGGCCGGAGTCGTCTTCGTGCTCGACGGCGTGCTGATCGGGGCGGGCGACGGCTCCTACCTGGCCCGCGGCGGGCTGCTCACCCTCGCCGCGTACGCGCCGCTCGCGCTCGCCGTCGCCTGGTCGTCCGGAGGGCTGGTGCTGGTCTGGGTCAGCTTCACGGTGGTCTTCATGGGGGCTCGGTTGCTGGTGCTGGTCCGGCGAGCCCGCGGCGACGCCTGGCTGGTCACCGGCACGGGCCGTGCCCGCGCCGCGGGCAACCCGTCCTCCTAGCATGTCGTCATGAAGCCGCTCCAGTCCGTCGCGATGGGGCTGGTGATCATCGTGCTCTCGGCGCGGGTCCACGGCTACGACGCGCTGCCCGACCCGGTCGGCTGGGTGCTCGTCCTGGTGGGGGTGGCTGCCCTGCCCACCGACCTCGCGCACCGGACGCAGCTGCTGGGCTTCGCCGGACTGGCCGGCGCAGTGGCGGTCGCCGTCTGGTTCCCCGGCGTGACCGACCGGCTCTACTCGGGCGACACCGCCAACGCGGCGTCGCTGGCCTGGGTCGCCAACCTGCCCCAGGTGGTCTTCTCGGCGCTGCTGTGCCACGACCTGGCCGGACGGGCGGCAGCCGCAGGCGACGGCTCCGCGGCCCGCTGGCTGGCGCTGACCCGGAGCGCCCTGGTCCTCGTGGGGCTGATGCCGGTGCTGGTCTTCGGCGCCGGGCTCACGACGTTCGAGGTGACGTCGTACGTCGCTGCCGCGGCCGTTGCCGTGGTGCTGATCTGGCAGCTGTTCACCTACGCGTCACGAGGGTGGACCGGCGTGCCGAGCCGCCCCTAGGGTGTGGCTGCTTGTCACACCGCTCACGGGATGAGCCGCCTGAGCGTCAGAGGCCGGTTCCCCTCCTTCCTCGGATTGGACCGCCATGCCCTCAGCCGTCGCCACCGCCGCCACCTGGACCGGCGGCCTGCTCGTGGCCACCCTGCTGGCGATGGTGGGACCTGTCGCACCGACTCAGGCCGCCGAGGCGGACGCCTGCCTCGAGGAGACCGCCTCGGAGACGCTGCCGACGACTCCCTTGCCGCCCGTCCCGCCACTCGCCCTGCCGCTCCTGCCCGGCGTCGACTTCGGCTGCGACGACATCACCCCGCCGGACACCCGGGTGACCGTCACCTCACTCCCCGACCCGAGTGACGGCGCGATCCGGAGCGCCACCGACGAGGTCACCTTCGACTTCGAGCAGGTGGTCCTGGACGGGGACACCAACGGCGGACAGCCCTGGGCCTTCAAGTGCCGGCTCGCCGGGCCGGGCCGGAACGCCGGCTACGAGGACTGCGGCACTCCACAGTCTCCGACCACGCAGTCCTACACGGGTCTGCAGGACACCACGACCGCGCCGTACGTCTTCTCGGTGTACGCCGTCGACGTCCACGACAGCGCCATCCACTACACCGGCAACCCGCTCATCGACACCGACGACGAGGACCCGGCACTGCCGGACGACGACTCGCGTTCACCGGCAACCGTGACCTGGCACCAGGACACCGTCGCCCCCAACACCTTCGTCTTCGGGGGACCGCGCGACGACGAGGGCACCGGCTGGCCGATCAGCCGTCGGAAGTCCGGCACGGTGCTCACCCTCGACGCCAGCGAGTCGGACGTCACCTACCAGTGCCGGCTCAACGGCGTCGCCCTGGCCTGCCCCAGCCGCAAGGTGCGCCTGCGCGACCTGCCAGGCGGGGACTGGGTCTTCCGCGCCCAGGCCATCGACAGCGCGGGAAACCTCGACGAGACCGCCGCCACCCGCCGGTTCCTCGTCCCCTTCAACCTGGCGACGGCGCGTGGGTGGAAGCTGACCAAGCAGAGGGGCGCCTTCGAGCGCGACGTGCTGACCACCCGGAAGAAGGGCGCCACGATCCGGTTCCGAGCCGACCGGGTCCGCGAAGTGCGGGTGCTGGCCCCGAGCGGCCGCGGGCTCGGCAAGTTCCGGGTCCGCATGGGCCGGAGCGGGTGGAAGACCTTCAACCCCGCTGCGGTCAAGGCCTCGCGGTCACATGACTTCGTGGTGCGGGGTCGGTCGGCGAGGCGGTTCACTGGCCGGGTGCTGATCCAGGCCCTGGGCACGAAGCCGGCCCGGGTCGACGCTCTGGTCTTCCCGCCCCGTTGAACCGCGCCTGAGAAACGCGACAGGGACCGCCCTCCCGAAGGAGAGCGGCCCCTGGCCTGTGCGATGGAGCCTGGTCAGGCGGGGATCACGTTGAGGGCCACCGTGGCGGACACCTCGTCGTGCAGCTTGACCGAGACCTCGTGGGACCCGAGCGACTTGATCGGGTTCTTCACGGCGATCGTGCGCTTGTCGACCGGCTCGCCGGACGCCTCGGTGAGCGCACCCGCGATCTCGGAGACGGTGACCGCCCCGAACAACCGGCCGCCGGCGCCGGAGCGCACCTTGACGGCCACCGAACCGGCCTCGAGCTTGGTCTTGATCTGCTCGGCGTGGTCGTGGTCACGAACCGCACGCGACGCGCGGGCGGTCTTGATCGAGTCGACGGTCTTCTCGGCGCCACGGCTCCAGCGGATCGCGACCCCCCGCGGGACGAGGTAGTTGCGGCCGTAGCCGTTGGCCACCTCGACGATGTCGCCGGGAGCACCGAGACCGGTGACCTCCTGGGTGAGGATGAGCTTCATTGTGTCAACCCCTCTCAGCGACCGGTGGACGTGTAGGGCAGCAGTGCGACCTCGCGGGAGTTCTTGACCGCGATGGCGACGTCACGCTGGTGCTGGACGCAGTTGCCGGTGACCCGACGGGCACGGATCTTGCCCCGGTCGGAGATGAACTTGCGGAGCAGCGTGGTGTCCTTGTAGTCGACACCGTCCGCCTTCTCCTTGCAGAACTGGCAAACCTTCTTCTTGGGCTTGCGAATCACTGCTTTGGCCATTGTGGTGCTTCCTTTCGCGAAGCCCGGCCCAGAGTGGGTACTGAGCCGGAATGGTTGAGGGATTCGGATTTCGGGCTGGTGGTCATCGCCGGGGGCGACGACCGGTGGTGCGTGATCTGAGCCGGGTCAGAACGGGGGCTCGTCCGAGCCCACCCCTGGCGCGCCCCACGGGTCCTGGGCTCCGGAGGGAGCACCCTGAGGGGCACCACCGCCGTAGCCGCCGGACTGACCGCCGGACTGGCCGCCGGACTGCGGAGCCGACGTGGCCCACGGGTCGTCGCCGCCCTGAGGGGCGCCGCCGCCCTGGCCGCCGCCGGAGTAGCCCCCACCGCCGCCGGAGCGGGTGGTGCGGGTGACCTTGGCGGTGGCGTACTTCAGCGACGGACCGACCTCGTCGACGTCGAGCTCGTAGACAGTGCGCTTCTCACCCTCGCGGGTTTCGTAGCTGCGCTGCTTGAGCCGGCCCTGCACCACGACCCGCATCCCCTTCTGGAGGGACTCGGCGACGTTCTCCGCCGCCTGCCGCCAGATGGCGCACGAGAGGAAGAGGCCTTCGCCGTCCTTCCACTCGTTGGTCTGCTTGTCGAAGGTGCGCGGCGTCGACGCGATCCGGAAGTTGGCCACGGCCGCCCCCGAGGGGGTGAAGCGCAGCTCCGGGTCGTCGACGAGGTTGCCGACCACCGTGATGACGGTCTCGCCTGCCATTGCTCAGTCTCCTAGCTGGATCTGGGGTGTTTCCGCACATCGTTGCCGAGGGCACCGACAGGCGGAAGGGCTCGTCCACAAGGACCGGGCGGTTGCGAGCAACCACCACGGTCCGGGTGACTCAGTGAGCGTCGGGGCGCATGACCTTCGTGCGGAGGATCGACTCGTTCAGGCCGAGCTGACGGTCGAACTCCTTGACCGTGGCCGGCTCGGCCACGATCGTGATGACGGCGTAGATGCCCTCGGCGTTCTTCTTGACCTCGTAGGCGAGGCGACGGCGTCCCCAGACGTCGACGGACTCGACAGAGCCGCCGTCCTTGCGGATGACGTTGAGGTACTTGTCGAGCGAAGGCTCGACGGTGCGCTCTTCAAGGCTGGGGTCGAGGATGACCATGACTTCATAGTTGCGCAAGGCGGTCTCCACCTCCTCTGGGCTCGGCGGCCACGGCGTTTCCGTGGCAGGAGGGCGTTGCGTTCCCCGAACGGGTCGAACGACCTGGTCGGGGCTCTTCGTCGACCGGTCCCGTCGGTGGGTCCGGTCAGTACAAAGACGCCACAGGCTAGCAGCGGCGCGACGCCGCCCCCAATTCGCCGGGAGGGGCCCGGGAGCGTGCCGGTGCCTTCCTAGGATGGCGCGATGAGCAGGAGTAGCGGAATCCCCGTCGGAGCCCACGTCGACCAGCGCGACCCGATCGCGGAGGCCCGGGCCCGGAAGGCGCCACTGGTGCAGTTCTTCCTCGGCGATCCGCAGGGGTACAAGGGCCCCGAGTTCGCGTACGCCGGCGGTGCCGAGGGGCTGCGTGCCGATGCCGAGGCCGCCGGGATCGACCTCTACGTGCACGCGCCGTACGTCCTCAACGTGGCCTCGACGAACAACCGGATCCGGATCCCCTCGCGCAAGCTGCTCCAGCAGCACGTCGACGCGGCGGCCTCGATCGGCGCCAAGGGCCTGATCGTGCACGGCGGTCACGTCACCGCGAACGACGATCCGGACAAGGGCTTCGACAACTGGCGCAAGGCGATCGAGGCCACCGACCTCACGCTGCCGCTGCTGATCGAGAACACCGCCGGTGGGGACCACGCGATGGCCCGCCAGCTCGACCGGATCGGGCGACTGTGGGAGGCGATCGCGCCGGCCGAAGGCTCCGACCGGGTCGGCTTCTGCCTGGACACCTGCCACGCCCACGCGGGCGGCAACGCCCTGGAGACCGTGGTCGAGGACGTGCGGG
This sequence comes from uncultured Actinomycetota bacterium, assembly GCA_963826415.1. Taxonomy (GTDB): domain Bacteria; phylum Actinomycetota; class Actinomycetes; order Propionibacteriales; family Nocardioidaceae; genus Nocardioides. The sequence continues at coordinate 7,964 of CAWGWW010000003.1, forward strand.
CGATCACCGGCCGGATCGACCTGGTGCACTGCAACGACAGCCGGGACGACTTCGGCTCCGGCGCCGACCGGCACGCCAGCCTGGGCGGAGGCCGGATCGACCCCGAGCTGCTGGCCGCCGTGGTCCGCGACGCCGGCGCACCCGTGGTGTGCGAGACGCCGGGCGGCCCGGCCGAGCACCTGGCCGACTTCGGCTGGCTGCAGGACCGGCTCTGACCAGCCGGTAGCCTCGCCCCCGTGACTCCCCCGACCGCTCCGACGGCTCCCCCCGGTCCTCCCAGCGGCCCCACCACCCTGACCGTCCGCGAGATCTCGGCCGACGAGCACCTCGCCCACATCGCCGGACGCCGTTCGGCGAGCTTCCTGCAGACACCGGCGTGGGGGCAGGTCAAGGCTGACTGGCGCCGCGAGTCGCTGGGCTGGTTCGACGGCTCGCAGCTGGTCGGGGTCGCCCTGGTGCTCTACCGCCAGCTGCCCAAGCTCAAGCGCTACCTCGCCTACCTTCCCGAAGGGCCGGTCATCGACTGGGACGGCGACCTGGCCTCCTGGCTGGATCCGCTCGGCCGGCACCTGAAGCGCCGGGGTGCCTTCGGGGTGCGGATCGGACCTCCGGTGATCACCCGTCGCTGGAGCGCCGCCCAGCTCAAGGAGGGCATCGCCGACGACGCCGTCCACCGCCTGGGCGACCTGGCCCCCTCGGTGCGCGACCACACCGGAGCCCGCGTCGTCTCCCAGCTCACCGAGCTGGGCTGGCTCCCCCAGTCGGTGGAGGGCGGGTTCGCCGCCGGCCAGCCGCAGTACAACTTCTGGGTCCCGCTGCGAGACGCGGACGGCGAGGCGCTCGGCGAGGAAGCCGTGCTCAAGCAGATGAACCAGCAGTGGCGCCGCAACATCAAGAAGGCGGACAAGGCCGGGGTCGCGGTCACCACGGGGGGTCCGGCCGGCGAGCCGACCGCCCAGCGCGAGCAGGATCTCGCGGCGTTCCACGACCTCTACCGGCACACCGCCGAGCGGGACCACTTCACTCCGCGTCCGTTGGCGTACTTCCGCACGATGTTCGACGCGCTCGGAGCGGAGGACCCGGAGCGGATCCGGCTCTACCTCGCGCGCCACGACGGTGACCTCGTGGCCGCGACGATCGCGATCCGGGTCGGCGCGCACGCCTGGTACTCCTACGGCGCCTCGAGCACGGAGAAGCGCGAGGTGCGGGGCTCCAACGCGGTCCAGTGGGCGATGATCCGCGACGCCCTGGCGGCCGGTGCCGACGTCTACGACCTGCGCGGCATCACCGACACCCTCGACGCCGACGATCCGCACGTCGGTCTCATCCAGTTCAAGGTCGGCACCGGCGGCGAGGCCGTCGAGTACGTCGGCGAGTGGGACCTGCCGCTCAACCGGGCGCTCTACAAGGCCTTCGAGCTCTACCTGCGCCGGAGGAAGTGACCAGCCGATGAGCCTGACCCTCACCGTCGACGGACCGCGCTGGCGGACCCACCTGCGCTCGGTCGCCGCCGCCAACCCCGGGCTGGTCCCGGTGATCAAGGGCAACGGCTACGGCTTCACGGTGGGCAGGCTGGCGCGACGAGCCCAGTGGCTGGCCGACCAGGACCCGGCCGCCGACGGTGGCCTCGACACCATCGCGATCGGCATGTACGACGAGCTGCCCCACGTCGCGCAGCGCTTCGACGGCGACCTGCTGGTGCTCACCCCCTGGCGGCCCTTCGGCTCGGCGCTCGAGGTCGACGACTCGATCCGGGACCGGGTGATCCACACCGTCGGACGCACCGAGGACCTCCAGGAGCTGCTGTCCGGGCCCGGACGGCCGAGGTTCGTCCTCGAGGTGGTCACCAGCATGCTGCGCCACGGACTGTCGCCCCGCGACCTCTGGTCCTGCGCCCCGATCCTGGCCGGCCACCCGGGTGCCCGGCTCGAGGGCATCGCCCTGCACCTGCCGCTCGCCCAGGGATCGCACCTCTCCGAGATGCACCGCCTGCTCAACGACGTCGTCGCGGCCGGGCTCGACACCAGGACGATCTGGGTCAGCCACCTGACCCACGACGAGCTCGGCGAGCTGCGCGCGGCGTACCCCGACTTCGGCTTCCGCCCGCGGGTCGGCACGGACCTCTGGCTCGGCGACCGGGGCGCCCTGCGGGTCACCTCCACGGTCCTCGACGTGCACCCGGTCGAGCGCGGCGACCTGTTCGGCTACCGCCGGCGTACCGCCCCGAAGTCGGGACACATCCTGGTCGTCAGCGGCGGCACTGCCCACGGCATCGGCCTCGAGGCCCCCACCGGCGAGACCACCATCCGCGCGCGAGCGGCGACCCTGGCCCGTGGAGGGCTGGACGCCGTCGGCTTCGTCAGGTCACCGTTCTCGATCGACGGCAAGCCGCGGCTCTTCGCCGAGCCCCCGCACATGCAGGCGTCCATGCTCTTCCTCCCGCACGGACGCCGGGTGCCCGACATCGGAGACCGGATCGACGTCCGGGTCCGCTTCACGGCGACGGCGTTCGACCGCGTCGAGATCGACTGAGTCGCCAGCTCCGTCGCGGTCCACCGGGTCGTGCCATGGTCGCAGCACGTCACGCGTGACGATCGCGACCAGGTAGAGCTCACCGGCCATCCGCAGCACGATCGCGGCCCAGTAGAACCCCGAGAACCCGCCGCCGGGCGGCTCGAGATAGTCGCCGAGGTACCACCAGACCGACGCGAAGTAGAGGACCTCGGTCGACTGCCAGACGATCTGGTCGCGCCAGCGGGGCCGGGCCAGCACGGCCAGCGGCAACAGCCACAGCACGTACTGCGGTGAGTAGACCTTGTTGACCAGCAGGAAGCCGGCCACGATCAGGAAGCCCAGCTGGGCCAGGCGCGGGGTCCTGGGGGCGAGCAGCCCCACGGCCAGGACCGCAGCACACCAGGCGCCGAAGAAGACCCAGGACACGACGTTGATCGTGTGCACGTCCACCCCGCCGCCCGCTTGGGAGATCACCAGCCAGATCGAGCCGAGGTCGGCCCCGCGCTCGGAGTTGAACCGCCAGAAGACCTCCCACTCGTCGCGACCCGTGACGAACGCCGGGAGGTTGACGAGCAGCCAGGTGCCCAGCGCGGCGACGGTCGCCCAGACGAAGGACGGCAGGGTGCGGCGCCGCAGGCAGATCACCAGCAGGCCGCCGAGCAGGAAGAGCGGGTAGAGCTTGGTCGCCGTGCCCAGTCCGATCAGCACCCCGGTCAGCAGCGGGCGGTCCCGCGACCAGGCCCACAGGGCGGCCGCCACCATCCCCACCGCGAGCAGGTCCCAGTTCACCAGGGCGGTGAGCGCGAGCATCGGTGACAGGGCGAACAACGCCGCGTCCCACGGCCGCCGCGGGTTGACCATGGCCAGGAACCAGGCGGCGAGCAGCGTCACCACCGCCAGGCCGAGGGCGGTCACCACGACGAAGGTCCGGGTCTCGGCGACGACCAGCGGCCTGTCCGCCATCGCCTGCACCGAGCGGCCGTAGCGGGGGCCGAGGTCCGGCGACCCGTGGGCCCAGTGCGTCACCCAGGCCGAGGCCCAGGCGAAGTACGAGATGCCGACGGGGTACTCCATCACGTCGTACCGGGCGCGCACCTGGGCGTCGTCGGTGTAGGGCCAGTTCAGCTCCGCGAAGCCGCGTCCCGTGTAGAGGTACGGGAGGTCGGAGTAGCACATGTGCGAGTAGCGGGCCTGGCCGTCCTGCCACGAGTCCGCGTAGCAGCTGCCCTTCTGCACCATCCCCACCGCGAAGCACAGCGCCGTCAGGGCGAGCACCACCCGGACCGGGGTCCACCAGCGGTGCCGGCCGGTGTGCTGACCTGCCGGGCCGCCGACGACCTCACTGAGGCTGGCCACCACCGGGTCGTCCAGGGTCGGGTGCACCCGCTGGTCAGTCAACGCGTCCCCCTGCCGGGACACCGCTCACCACCAGGCGAACCAGTCCGGCTCCGCGGCCGACATCGACCTCGGTGCGGCCGCGGGAGAGCCGGAGGGCTGACGGGTCGCGGTCCCGGACGGCGACCCGGACGGGCACCCGCCCAGCGGACAGGTCGGGTCCGGTGTCTGGGACTGCGTCGGCGTCGGCGTCGGCGTGGGGGTCGGCGTCTGGCTGGTCGGCGTCTCGCTGGGCGTGGGGCTGGCGGTCGGGCTCGGCTTGCTCGTCTGCTTCGTGCGCGTCGGCGCCGGCGCCGGCGTGAACGGTGCGTGGCCCTCGACCGGGGCGTCGCCGTCGAGGTTGGCCGGCGGCGGGAACTCCTCCACCGGAAGCCCGTCCATCGCGCCCTGCATCACGGCGGTCCAGGTCTCGGCCGGGTACCGCGAGCCGAAGTACGACGGGAGCCAGCCGTCCAGCTGGTTGTCGCCGTCGCCTCGCACGTACATCACCGCGGTGGCGAGCTGGGGGGTGTACCCCACGAACCAGGCGGACGAGACGTTGCCGTCGTCGTTGGTGGCCGTGCCGGTCTTGCCGGCAGCCGGACGACCCAGCGCCAGGGCGGCCTTCCCGGTGCCGTTCTTGACCACCTGCTGCAGGGCGTACGACGTGTCGGCCGCGACGTCCTCGTCGATCGCGTCCTTGGTGGACTGCTTGAACGACCAGAGCTGCTCGCCGTTGCGGTCGACCACCTGGTCGATCACGTGGACGTCGGCGCGCTGACCGCCGTTGGCGATCGAGGCGTAGGAGTTCGCCATGTTGACCGCGGAGATCCGCGCCTTGCCCAGCGTGACCAGGGCGTCCGCCTCGAGGTCCCGGCTCGCCCTGGGGATCCCGGGGTACTTGTCGTCCGCCTCGGTCGGCGGAACCCCGAGCTTGTTGGCCGTCTCCAGGATCCGGTCCGGGCCGTCCGGGATGCTGTTCGACATGTCGACGAAGGCGGTGTTGATCGACTGCTCGAGCGCGTACGTCGCGTTGACCGCGCTGCCGTAGTCGTTGCCGGTGCCGGGGCCTTCGTTCTGGACGGTCAGGCCGTCCGGGAACTCGTAGGGTGAGTTCCCCTCGAACGTGTCCTTGAGGGAGAACCCCTCCTCGAGGGCGGTGGCCAGGGTGAACGGCTTGAACGTGGAGCCGACCATGCCGCCGGCGACCGCCCAGTTGATCTGCGAGTCCAGGTAGTCCTGACCGGCGTAGAAGCCACGCAGCGCACCGCTGCCGGGCTCGACGCTGGCCGCACCGATGTGCAGCTGCTTGTCGCCGAAGCCCTCGGGCTTGGCCTCCTTCACTCCGCGCTCGGCAGCGCGCATCGCCTTGGGCGTGAACGTCGTGGTCACCCGCAGGCCCTCGCCGTCGATCTCCTGGTCGTCGAAGCCGAGCGAGTGGAGCTCGTCGCGGACCAGCTTGAGCATGTGCCCGCGCTGGCCGCCGTACTGGCTCTGGGCCTCGATCTCGGGGAACTCCGGCAGCCGACGCGACGCCTTGTCCGCCTCCTCGGCGGTGATCACACCTTCCTCGGCCATGCCGGACAGCACGTAGTCGTAGCGGCCCTTGAGCGCCTGGCGGGCGTCCTTGCCGTTGCTGGGGTCGAAGCTGGTCGGGTTGTTCAGCACGGACGCGAGCACCGCCGACTGGTCCAGCGACAGCTCCTTGGCGTCGATGTTGAAGTAGGCGCGTGCGGCCGCCTGGATGCCGTACGCACCGCGGCCGAAGTAGATGGTGTTGAGGTAGCCCTCGAGGATCTGCGACTTGCTCAGCTGGCGCTGGATCTTGAGCGAGAGGATCGCTTCCTTGGCCTTGCGCTTGAGCGAGCGCTCCTGGGTCAGGTAGAGGATCTTGACGTACTGCTGGGTGATCGTGGAGGCGCCCTGGGTGGAGTTGCCGCGCGCGTTGCTGAACGCGGCGCGCAGGATGCCCTTGGGGTCGATGCCCTTGTCGGTCCAGAAGGTGCGGTTCTCCGCGGAGACCACGGCGTCCTGGATCGTCTGCGGCATCTCCTTCAGCGGGATCGACTCACGGTTCTGGGTGGCGAACTTGCCCAGCTCGGTCTTGCCGTTCGCGTAGTAGATGAACGACGTCTGGGTCTGGAAGTCCTTGTTGGGGTCCGGGATGTCGGTGGTCTTGTAGAGGAAGAAGAGCCCAGCCGACGCCAGCAACGCACCCACGAGTCCGACGACGAGCGCCCACTTGCCGACGCGCTTGGCGACCGCGCGCTTGTTCATCGGACGCTTCTTCGGGGACTGCTTGACGGCGGGACCGGCCGCCCTGCGCTTACCACTCACCTTGGCCACTCCGGGGCTCGACGACACCTGCGGGCGACAGCCGAGGGGCTGCACGCCGACGGTTGCCCGGATGGGCGAACCTCCCACAGAGTACGCAACCGGCTCGACCGCAACGATTCCAGTCGGCGACGACGGCCGACCGCGGCTGCGGCCGTGTCGATTTCCTCCTCTTGGATATATCGCTACGATAGGTCGTATGGCACGTCGTGCAGAGACCATCGAGCTCGCAGTCCTCGGACTGCTGCACGAGGGACCCATGCACGGCTACGAGCTCCGCAAGCGCCTCAACCTGATGCTCGGGTGGGGACGGGTCCTGTCCTACGGGTCGCTCTACCCGACCCTGAAGAAGATGCTCCGGGGCGCCCTGATCGAGGAGACCGCGACCACGGTGACGCCGGTGACCCGGCGCCCGCGGATCGTCTACCAGGTCACCGAGGCGGGGCACCGCGAGTTCGAGCGCCTGATGGCCGAGGTCGGTCCCACCGCCTGGGAGGACGACAACTTCGACATCCGGTTCGCCTTCTTCGGGCGCACCGACATGGAGATCCGGTTGCGCGTCCTCGAGGGCCGTCGTACTCGCCTCCAGGAGCGCCTCGAGCGCGTGCAGAGCCAGCTGGCGCTCACCCAGAAGGAAGTCGACCAGTACGCCGCGGAGCTCCAGCGCCACGGCGTCGAGTCGGTGGAGCGCGAGGTCAGGTGGCTCTCCGACCTGATCACCGCCGAACGCACCCACGGCCAGCCGGCGACGCCCCCCGTGGGCCAGCCGGCGGATCGGTCCGCGCGGCCGTCCGTGACCTCACCGTCCACCAGCCCCCCAGCAGCCGGCCCCGCGGCCGACCAGCAGCAGTGAACAAGGAAGGAATCCCGATGGGTTCGGTACGAGTAGCAATTGTGGGGGTCGGCAACTGCGCCACCTCCCTGATCCAGGGCGTCGAGTACTACAAGGACGCGGACCCCGAGGGCAGCGTCCCCGGCCTGATGCACGTCATGTTCGGCGACTACCACGTCAAGGACGTGGAGTTCGTCGCCGCGTTCGACGTCGACGCCAAGAAGGTCGGCTTCGACCTCTCCGAGGCCACGCAGGCCTCCGAGAACAACACCATCAAGATCGCCGACGTACCGCCGCTCGGCGTGACCGTGCAGCGCGGCCCGACGCTCGACGGCCTCGGCAAGTACTACCGCGAGACCATCGAGGAGTCCGACGACGCAGCCGTCGACGTGGTCCGGGTCCTCAAGGAGACCAAGGCCGACGTGATGGTCTCCTACCTTCCGGTGGGGTCCGAGAACGCCGACAAGTTCTACGCGCAGTGCGCGATCGACGCTGGCGTGGCCTTCGTCAACGCGCTGCCCGTCTTCATCGCCTCCGACCCGGTCTGGGCCAAGAAGTTCAAGGACGCCGGCGTCCCGATCGTCGGTGACGACATCAAGTCCCAGGTCGGCGCCACCATCACCCACCGGGTGATGGCGAAGCTGTTCGAGGACCGCGGCGTGGTGCTCGACCGCACCTACCAGCTCAACGTCGGCGGCAACATGGACTTCAAGAACATGCTGGAGCGCGACCGCCTCGAGTCCAAGAAGGTCTCCAAGACGCAGGCCGTGACCTCCAACATCGGGCACGACCTCGGCGCCCGCAACGTCCACATCGGCCCGTCCGACTACATCCAGTGGCTCGACGACCGCAAGTGGGCCTACGTCCGCCTCGAGGCCCGCGCCTTCGGTGACGTCCCCCTGAACCTGGAGTACAAGCTCGAGGTCTGGGACTCCCCCAACTCCGCCGGCATCATCATCGACGCGATCCGCGCCGCGAAGATCGCCAAGGACCGCGGCCTCGGTGGCCCGATCATCTCGGCGTCGTCGTACCTGATGAAGTCCCCGCCGGTGCAGCTGCCGGACGACGAGGGTCGTCGCCGCGTCGAGGCGTTCATCCTCGGCGAGGAGTGAGCCGACCGCAGGACTGAAGAACGCACCGACCCGTCGTCAGTTGACGACGGGTCGGTGTGATTTCGGGGGTCTCGCCGGCTCAGCGCTCGGCTTCGGCCTTGATCCGGGCCAGCGTCTGGCGCATCCCCTCGCGCAGCTCGGAGCCGAAGCCCTGCTGGCCACCGAAGGCCGCCGCGGTCAGCGTGACCGAGATCGACGAGATCCCGTCCGGCGCCTCGCGGCGCTGGATGATCCGGGTGCCACCGGACTCGGTGGGCTCGAGCGTGAACGACCAGATCGTGAGGTTGTCCTTGATCCGGAACGCCAGCTCACGGTGCGGCTCGAAACGGATCACCTTGGCCCGGGTCGGCCAGACCAGCAGCCCGCGGCGGTTGAGGTTCACCGTCCGGGTGCCCTGTCGTACGACGCCGCCGCGCACGATCGTCTTGACGACCTGCGGGCTCCAGCTCGCCATCCGGCGCAGGTCCGAGACCAGGGACCAGACCTGGGCGGGGGTGGCGTCGACCTCGATGGTCTCCTCCAGCAGGGGCTCGATCTGGGTGGTGGTCATGTCACGCTCCGGGTCTGGGGGGTGGAACAGGCCCCTCGAACCTACCGACGGTATGGAACCTGCGCACCGTGATGCCCGCCACGTCGTGTGAACAAGCGACGGGTCGGCGGCGTTCGGGCGTCAACAAGCGACGGGTCGGCGGCGTTCGGGCGTCAACAAGCGACGGGTCAGGACTGGTCGGCGGCCCACTCCAGCAGGGCGGCCTTCGCCTCGTCCGCACTCATCGGGCCACGGTCCATCCGCAGCTCCAGCAGGTGGTGGTAGGCCTGCCCGACCAGGCGGCCGGGACCGATGCCGAGGATCTCCATGATCTGGTTGCCGTCGAGGTCGGGCCGGATCGAGGCCAGCTCCTCCTCCTCGGAGAGCCGGGCGATCCGCTCCTCGAGGTCGTCGTAGGTACGCCGCAGCCGGTCGGCCTTGCGCTGGTTGCGCGTGGTGCAGTCGGCCCGGGTGAGCATGTGCAGCCGCTCGAGCTGGTCGCCGGCGTCACGCACGTAGCGGCGTACGGCGGAGTCGGTCCACTCGCCCGACCCGTAGCCGTGGAAGCGCAGGTGCAGCTCGACGAGCCCGGACACCGCGTCGATCTCGTCGTTGGAGAAGCGCAGCGCCTTCATCCGCTTGCGGGTGATCTTGGCGCCGACCACGTCGTGGTGGTGGAAGGTGACGGTGCCGTCGTCCAGGAAACGTCGGGTCCGCGGCTTGCCCACGTCGTGCATCAGCGCCGCGAAGCGGGACACGAAGTCAGGACCACCGCCGGGCAACCGGGACTCGAGGTCGATGGACTGCTCGAGCACGGTCAGCGTGTGCTCGTAGACGTCCTTGTGCCGGTGGTGCTCGTCCCGCTCGAGGGCGAGCGCCGGCAGCTCCGGCAGCACCCGCTGCGCCAGGCCGGTCTCGACGAGCAGCTTCAGCCCGAGGCGGGGGTACGGCGCACAGATCAGCTTGACCAGCTCGTCGCGGACCCGCTCGGCCGAGATGATGTCGATCCGGTCGGCCATCGCGGTCATCGCCGCCACCACCCCCGGATCCACGGTGAAGCCCAGCTGGGCGGCGAACCGGGCCGCCCGCATCATCCGCAGCGGATCGTCGGAGAACGAGTCCTCGGGTCGGCCGGGGGTCCGCAGCACCCGGTGGGCGAGGTCGACCACGCCCCCGAACGGGTCCTCGAAGGTGCGGTCCGGCACCCGGACCGCCATCGCGTTCACGGTGAAGTCGCGGCGCCCCAGGTCGCCGGCGAGCGTGTGCCCGAACTCGACGTCGGGCTTGCGCGAGGTCGGGTCGTAGGAGTCGGAGCGGTACGTCGTGATCTCGACCTGCCACTCGCCGCGGCGGCAACCGATGGTGCCGAAGGCGCGCCCCATGTCCCAGATCGCGTCGGCCCAGCCCTTGAGCAGCGCCTCGGTGTCGTCGGGGCGGGCCGAGGTGGTGAAGTCGAGGTCGTTGTGGTGCCGGCCGAGCATCGCGTCCCGGACGGGGCCGCCCACGAGGTGCAGCTCGTGGCCGGCGTCCTCGAAGCGACGCCCGAGCTCGTCGATGACCGGGGCGATGCGCTCGAGCTCCAGCCCGACGGACTGCTGGACGTCGGTCATCTGGAGAGGAGGCAACGAGGCGTCGGGCACGGGAGGCCACTTTAGTCCCCCGGCCGCTGCTCGCGACCGGTGCACCTCGGTGACCGTCGCGTGCGGCGCGCACCGGTCGGCGCCCGGGGGGCGTGCCCTAAAGTCGACGCGTGCTCCGCCCCTCGATGCTGCTGCCTGCCCTCGCGGCGTGGGGGCTCTCACTTGCGGTGCTCGGCGTGGCCCTGCCGGTGGCGCTCCCGGCAGGGATTCCGGCCGGCTTCCCGGGAGGGCTGACCGCCGCACAGGCGTTGCCGGCGGCAGCGCAGGGCGAGCCGACCAGGGCAGCTGCGCAGGTGTCCGCACCACGGACGCGGCAGGTGGTCCGGGCGCAGGGCGACGACCCCCTCGCGGTCACCATCGACACGCTCAGCCCGTCGGTCGTCCCCGCCAAGGGCCAGCTGCTGATCACCGGCTCCGTGACCAACACCGACCGGGAGACCTGGTCGGCGATCAACGTCGCGCCGATCCTGTCGGCCCCACCCCTCACCACGACCGCGGAGCTCGCCGAGGCGGCGGCCACGGACCCGTCCTCCTTCATCGGGAACCGGATCACCGAGACCGGCAGCTTCGACACGATCGCGAGCCTCGAGCCGGGCGAGAGTGCCCAGTTCACGGTCCGGCTACCCCAGTCCCAGATCACCGTGACCGAGCCCGGCGTCTACTGGCTGGGCATCCACGCCCTCGGCGAGGGGCCGGAGCTGCGCGACGGCAACGCCGACGGGCGGGCGCGCACCTTCATCCCCCTGGTGCCGCGGACCAAGGCCTCCGTGGACACCGCCCTCGTCATCCCCCTGCGGCACCAGGTCCGCTACGCAGCGGACGGCCGGATCGAGGGCGTCGAGGGCTGGACTCGCACCCTCACGACCGGCGGGCGCCTGCGCTCCCTGCTCGACTTCGGTGCCTCCGCCGGCTCCCGGCCGATCAGCTGGCTGCTGGACCCGGCCGTGCCCGACACGGTCCGCGCCCTCGCCGCCGGCAACCCGCCGCGGTCCCTGGCGCCGACGGCGCCCGGGCCCGAGGATCCCGACGAGTCCGGAGGGCCGAGCGACCCGGCGAGCGGCCCCTCGGGCTCCCCGGGGACCGACCCCGAGACCGACCCCGACACCGACCCGGAGACCGACCCGGCCGATCCAGCAGCGGCGGCGGCCGCGGCCGCCGCCGCGGCCGCCGCCAACCCCTGGCTGAACCGGTTGCGCGCGGCGCTCGAGTCCGGCCAGATCCTCGCCCTGCCCTACGGCAACATCGACGTCGCCGCGGCTGCCGACCACGACCCCGACAGCTACCGCCAGGCCCGGGAGCGCAGCGGCACTGAGCTGCAGCCCTGGGGACTCAAGATGTCGAGCGCCGTGGCATCGCCCAGCGGCTACCTCGACGACACGGCGATCCAGCTCGTCGGGAGCGGCGCCACCACACTGGTCACCGACCGGATGTTCCCGGACGGCGCCCCCGTGGTGGCCAGCGCCTCGGGCAAGCGCCTGGTCACCACCTCCTCGGGCGCAGCGACCGGCGGCCCCGACCCGGGTGCTCGGCTGTCCGGGATGGCACTGCGGCAGCGCATCCTCAGCGAGGCGGCCCTCCACCTCCTCGAGCCCGGCAACCGTCCGCTCGTCGTGGTCTTCCCGCAGTCGTGGACCCCGACCGGCACCACCGACTTCTTCGAGGGCCTCGACGTCGACTGGTTGCACCTGACCACCGTGGCCGGCGTCGCCGGCCGCGCCAGCGAGGACGTCCCCGCCGACCGGATCGACTACCCGGACCGGGAACGACGCCAGGAGCTGACCGCCGCCAGCTTTGCCGCGGCAGCCGCGCTGCGGGCCGTCGGGGAGACGCTCCAGAACGTCCTGGCCGACAACGAGAGCGTCGCCGCCGACGTGGCCAGGCAGTCGCTCAACGGGGTCTCCTACGCCAGCCGGCGACACCCCGAGGCGACCCGAGCCTCGCTGGACCGCTCCCGGGCCTGGATCGAGGGTCAGCTCAGCTCGGTCGAGATCGCCGCGCCCCCCGGGGTGGTCCTCTCCAGCGCCCGCGGCCGGTTCGCGCCCACCCTGACCAACCGGCTGGACCAGACGGTGACGGTCGGGATCCAGGCGATCGGTGACGACTCGCTCGAGATCTCCGGCCCGCGCTCGTTCACGCTCGGCCCGGGTGAGAGCACCACCGTGCTGCTGACCGCCAGCACCCAGGTCCCGGGCGTCCACCTGGTCACGCTCGCGGTCACGGACCTGTCCGGGACCCTGCTGGGCTCCTCCGACCAGATGCCGATCAGGTACGCCCAGGTCAGCCAGGTGATCTGGGTGATCCTCGGCGGCGGCGCCGCTCTGCTCTTCGGCGCCATCGCGGTCCGGCTCTTCCGCAGAGTGCGCGCGGCGAGGGCGGCTGCCGCCCGATGACCAGCTCGGACGACGAGAAGGTTCTCGCCTCCAGCGCGGTGATGGCCGCCGGCACCGTCGTCAGCCGGCTGAGCGGCTTCGTGCGCTCGGCACTGCTGGCCGCCGCGCTGGGCAACCTGCTGCACGCCGACCTGTTCACGATCGGCAACACGATCCCGAACATGCTCTACATCCTGCTGGCCGGCGGAGTCTTCAACGCCGTGCTGGTCCCGCAGCTCGTCCGGGCGATGAAGAACGACCCGGACGGAGGTGAGGCGTACACCAACCGGATCGTGACCCTGGCCGCCCTGTTCCTCGGCGGGGTGACGGTGGCCCTGGTGCTCGCCGCGCCGTGGGTGATGTCGGTGTACCTCGACGGTTCCTACGACTGTGCCAACCTCGCCGAGCAGCGGGAGTCGGTGGTCGACTTCGCCCGCTACTGCCTGCCGCAGGTCTTCTTCTACGGCATGTTCGTGCTGGTCGGGCAGATCCTGAACTCGCGGGGACGCTTCGGGCCGATGATGTGGGCGCCGATCGCCAACAACGTGATCGCCGTGTCGGTGCTGGTGGTCTATCTGCTGGCCTTCGGCCCGGCCTCCGGCAGTGAGCTCACCGGAGCGTTCACCGCGCGGCAGGAGGCGCTGCTCGGGATCGGCTCCACGATCGGTATCGCCGCCCAGTTCCTGATCCTGGTGCCGTACCTCCGGTCCGCCGGCTTCACCTTCCGCGCCCGGTTCGACTTCCGCAACACCGGCCTCGGCCACACCCTGCGGCTGGGCATCTGGACGGTGCTGTTCGTGGTGGTCAACCAGATCGCCTACACCGTCGTGGTCATGCTCGCCTCGAGCGGTACGGCGGCCACCGGAGGCGGCTGCGGCGGCGCTCCGACCAGCGACGGCACCGGCTACACCGTCTACTCCTCGACGTTCCTGATCATGATGGTGCCGCACTCGATCATCACCGTCTCCCTGGCGACCGCGATCCTCCCCCAGCTCTCCGCGCGGGCCGCCGAGGCAGACCTTCCGGGCCTGGCTCGCTCGCTGACCTCGGCGATGCGCACCGCGCTGGCGGTGGTGATCCCCTTCGCGCTGCTGCTACCGCTGATCGCCGGCGACCTGGCCAACGTGATCTGGGGCCACGGTGCGGCCAGCGGGACCTACGCGCTCTACACACCGTCCCTGGCGCTGTTCGGTCCCGGGCTGGTCTTCTTCACCGTCCACTACCTGATGCTGCGCGGCTTCTACGCCCTCGAGCGCACCCGCACGGTCTTCTGGATCCAGTGCGCGGTCGCGGCCGCGAACATCGCGGTGGCGGTCGTGCTGGTGGGCCGGACCGACCCCGAGTTCACCTCACCGGCGCTCGTCCTGGCCTACACCGCGGCGTACGTCGTCGGCTCGTTCCTCTCGTACGCCGTCCTGCGTCGCCTCCTCGGCGGCCTGGAGTCCCGCCGGCTGGTCCGCTTCGTCGGGCGGCTCCTGGTGGCGGTCGCCGGCTCGACCGGCGTGGCGTTCCTGGCTGCGCGGGTGGCCCACGACCTGGCCGAGCGGCCCAGCTGGCCCGTGTCCGCCGGGCTCGCCGCCGCCATCACGCTGGTCGACGTACTCGTCTTCCTCGTCCTGGCCCGGCTCCTGCGGCTCACGGAGGTGACCGCTGTGGTCGACACCCTGACCCGACGACTACCGTCCACACGGGCGAAGTGACGCGCCCTACGATGGTCGACAAGGGCCCCGGACGGGGTCCGACCGAGACACCAACAGCCCGTCCAACGAGGTAGAGAGGAGCTGCGTGCCGAAGACCGTCCGGCCCGGAGATGTCCTCGCCGACCGCTACCGCCTCGTGGACCTGCTGACCGAGAGCGGCGCCGGCAGGTTCTGGCGTGCCCACGACGCGGTTCTCGAACGGCACGTCGCGCTGCACGTGATCGCCGAGGACGACGACCGTGCCCCCGGGCTCCTCGAGGCAGCACGGCGCTCGGCCACCGTGCTCGACCGGCACCTGCTCCGCGTGCTGGACGCCGACCAGGTGGACGGCACCTGCTACGTCGTCAACGAGTGGGCCGACGGCAGCTCGCTGGACGTCCTGCTCGCCCACGACGGGCCCTTGGCCGCGCGACGGGCGGCCTGGCTGGTCGCCGAGGTGGCCGCCTGCATCGCGGTCGCCCACGAGGCCGGCGTGGCGCACGGCAGGCTGGTCCCCGAGAACGTCCTGATCGACCGCACCGGATCGGTGCGGGTGATCGGCTTCGCGGTGGACGCGGCCCTGCACGGGCTTCCCCCCGGCCGGATCTCCACCGACGTCGCCGACCTCGGTGGGCTGCTGTACTGCGCCCTCACCGGCACCTGGCCCGGCGTCTCCCGCACGCCGGTCCCGGCCGCCCCGCACGACAACGGCCAGGTGCTGCGCCCGCGCCAGGTGCGCGCCGGCATCCCCCGTCCGCTCGACTCGCTGTGCGACACGCTGGTCAACCCGTACGCCGGTCCCGGCAGCCACCAGCGCGCCGGCCACGACCTGACCACCGCCCGCGGGATTGCCGACTACCTGAGCGAGTTCGTCGGGGACGACACCGGCATGGCCGAGGCCGAGGCGGGTCGCCACCCCGTGGGCCGGGAGCCGGAGACCGTGGTCTTCTCCCCGCTCCCCCAGACAGCGGACCAGACCGCGGACGAGATGCCCGACGACCTGACCGAGACCCAGGCGGTGGTGCTGCCCGACACCGGACCCGACGCCGAGCCCGGCCTCGGGCCGGACGCCGAGCCCGACACCGACCCGGGGACCGACCAGGTCACCCAGGCGGGCCTGCCGATCTTCGACGACGTCACCGACGACGTCTCCTGGCTCGAGGCGCGCCCGACACCCGCCCCGCCGCCACCGCCGTTCGAGGAGCCGCCGGAGCGTCCCCTGTTCGCCCCCGAGCCCGACCAGGGACAACCGACTCGTCGTCCACGCCCGGGCTCCCCGGCGACGACCGGTGGCGGCGACTACTGGCCCTGGGACACGGGCACGGGGTCCGGCACCGGGAGCGGAGTGCCGCCGATCGTCGAGGAGGAGCCCGAGGAAGGGGCCGTCCCCGGGCGGAGCTGGCTGCGCCTGGCCGCTGCCATCGCCGCCGGACTGGTGCTCCTCGTGGCGATCGTGGTCGCCTACAACCTCGGCCGGGGCAGGACCCCGCTGGGAGCCGAGCCGCAGCCGGAGTCCCCGTCGTCGTCCGCGTCGGCGGGCGACCCGACCGACGCCGCTGAGCCCGCACTGATCACCGGTGTCACGGCGGCGGACCTCGACCCGCAGGGCGACCCACCGGAGGAAAACCCCGAGCTCGCTCCCGCGAGCGTCGACGGCGACTCCGCCACCGCCTGGCGGACCATGACCTACAAGCAGAACTTCGGCCCGTCGGGGCTCAAGACCGGTGTCGGCCTCACCCTCGACCTCGGCAAGTCGTACGACGTCAGCGGCGTCGACCTCGAGCTGGTCGGGAACGGCACCGGGGTGTCGATCTACGTCACGGACGAGGCCCCCGCCGACGTGACCGGGCTCGATCCCGTCGCCGAGGTGACGGCGAAGACGACGGAGTCGATCACCCTGTCCGAGCCCACCACCGGACGGTTCGTCACCGTCTGGCTGACGTCGCTGCCCCCCTTCCGCGGTCAGTTCCGGGCCGAGGTGGCCGAGGCCTCGGTGCTCGGCGTACCCACCCGATGACCCGATGAGCGAGCCGCGCGACCCCGTGACCGACCAGACGACCGACCCCACCGACCTGATGCTGATGCGGGCGCACGTCGAGGGTGACCCCGATGCCTTCGGGACCCTCTTCGCCCGGCACCGCGACCGGCTCTGGGCGGTCGCGCTCCGGACCATGGGCAACCCCGAGGACGCCGCGGACGGACTGCAGGACGGGCTGATCGCGGCCTACCGGCGGGCCGGCTCGTTCCGGGGGGACGCCGCCGTCACCACCTGGCTGCACCGGGTCATGGTCAACGCGTGCCTGGACCGGTTACGTGCCGCGCGGGTACGCCGGGCCGAGCCGCTCCCCGACGACCTGGACGAGTACAGCAACCGCGGCGCGCTCGCCTCCGCCACGGACGCCACCCAGGACCCACTCGACCTGAGCGTCGTCGCGGAGCGGCGCCGGCGGGTGCTCGCGGCCCTGGCCACGCTGCCGGACGAGCAACGGGCAGCCGTCGTGCTGGTCGACATGGAGGGCTACCCCGTGGCCGAGGTGGCCGAGATGCTCGACTGCCCCACCGGTACGGTGAAGTCGCGCTGCGCCCGGGGCCGGGCCAGGCTCGCCGGCCTGCTCGAGCTCGAGCGGTCCGGGCCGGGGCCCGACCGCTCCCGGACGGGCCTGGAGCAGGGGAACCCGACAGCTGCCGCGCCCGTCCGAACCACCAGGACCTCGCAGTCGATGCCAACAGCGGGAGAGGAGGTGCCCCACCATGAGCGACCGACCGACCGATGAGCACGGGGCCGGCGGCACCGTCCCGGAGTCCGAGCTGACTCCCGAGCAGGAGCAGGAGGTCCGTCGGCTGCTCGGCGACGCCCGGGAGCTGGAGCCGATGCCGGACTCCGTGGTGGCACGGCTCGACCGGGTGCTCGCCGAGCTGTCCGCCTCGCCCGCCAACGCCGCTGCGACCCCGCCTGCCGACCACCCCGCAGACCTCCCGGCCGGTGGCACCACCCCGCCGGACACCACCGCTCAGGTGACCAGCCTCGCGGCAGTCCGGCGGCAGCGCGCCGGTCGCCTGCTGCTGGCCGCGGCCGCCGTCGTGGTGGTGGGCATCGGCGTCGGGAAGGTGCTCGACGTCGGCGCCGGCACGAGCAGCGGAGACAGCTCCGCGACCTCGGCGGAGTCCCAGGCGGACACGGGCGGCCAGGACCGTGCGCTCACGGCACCCGAGGCAGCCGGGTCGGTGGCGGAGGCTCCGGCGTTCGCGCTCGACGAGCCGGTGCGCGTCGACCCCGAGCGGTTCTCCGCCGATGTCGAGCGGGCCCGGCGCCTGGCCGAAGGGACCCCGAAGGGTCAGCAGGGCCGAGACACGACGGGCGGAGACGGCGTGTTCGCGACGGAGTGCAGCGCGGCCGACTGGGGCCGGGGCACCTTCGTCCCGGTGCGGTACGCCGGCGACGCCGGCGTGCTGGTCTTCCGCGCCCCCACCGGGGACAGCCAGGTGGTGGACCTGTTCCAGTGCGGCAGCGCCAAGGTCCTGCGGTCGATCACGCTCCCCGCCCCCTGAGCCGCCCGCTGAGCCGCGCCCTGACCCGCCCCGGGACACCCCTGGGGGAATGTCCCTCACCTACGATCGGTTGTGTCGAGGTCCACCGATAGAGGAGAGTCTCCCCCCATGTCCGACACTCGCAACGTCATCATCATCGGCTCCGGGCCGACCGGCTACACCGCAGCCGTGTACGCCGCCCGCGCCAGCCTGAACCCGCTGGTCTTCGAGGGGTCGGTGACCGCCGGTGGGGCACTGATGAACACCACCGAGGTCGAGAACTTCCCCGGCTTCCGCGACGGCATCATGGGCCCTGCGCTGATGGACGAGATGCGCGCCCAGGCGGAGCGGTTCGGCGCCGAGCTGGTGGCCGACGACGTGGTCGAGGTGGACCTCACCGAAGACGTCAAGGTGGTCAAGACCGAGACCGACACCTACACGGCGCGGGCCGTGATCCTCGCGACCGGGTCCGGCTACCGCAAGCTCGGCCTGCCCCGCGAGGAGGAGCTCTCGGGCCGTGGCGTCTCCTGGTGCGCCACCTGTGACGGCTTCTTCTTCCGCGACCAGCACATCGCCGTCGTGGGCGGTGGCGACTCCGCGATCGAGGAGGCGACGTTCCTGACCCGGTTCGCCTCCAAGGTCTCGCTGATCCACCGTCGCGAGGAGCTCCGCGCCTCCAAGATCATGCAGGAGCGGGCCTTCGCGGATCCCAAGCTCGACCTGGTCTGGAACTCCGAGATCGCCGAGATCCACGGCGAGGAGCGCCTCGAGTCGGTCACGCTGCGCGACACGGTGACCGGCGAGACCCGCCCGCTGGACGTGACCGGGCTGTTCATCGCGATCGGCCACGACCCGCGCTCCGAGCTGCTCGACGGCCAGGTGAAGCTCGACGAGAACGGCTACGTCCTGGTCGAGCACCCCTCGACCGCGACCAACCTGCCCGGCGTCTTCGCCGCCGGCGACCTGGTCGACCACCACTACCGCCAGGCCATCACCGCGGCCGGCACCGGCTGCGCGGCCGCCCTCGACGCCGAGCGCTACCTCGCCGACCTCGACCACACCGCTGCCACCTCCCGTGAGGCCCAGGACGCGGTGGCCGACGAAGCCCTGACCAACACCCAGCAGACCGCCGGTCTCTGAGGCGTACGCCGCACCCGGCACCGGCCCGGCGGGGAACATCCCCCCGACGCCTGGTGTTGACTGGACACAGACTTCACCGACAGAAAGGCAAAACTCGTGGCGAACATTGCTGCTGTGACCGACGCCGAGTTCGAGGCGCAGGTTCTCAAGTCCGACAAGCCGGTCCTGGTCGACTTCTGGGCCGAGTGGTGCGGCCCGTGCCGTCAGGTCGGTCCGATCCTCGACGAGATCGCGACCGCGCACGGCGACAAGATCACGTTCCTCAAGATGAACGTGGACGAGAACCCGGTCACGCCGTCGTCCTACCGGGTCACCGGTATCCCGACGATCAACCTGTACCACGGTGGCGAGGTCGTGAAGTCGATCGTCGGCGCCCGCCCCAAGGCGGCCATGCTCAACGAGCTCGCCGACTACCTCGCCTGAGGGCTCACCAGCTCCACCGCCGGGCCTGACGCGAGCGGGCCGTCACCTCGGTGACGCCTCTCGCGTGGCCTTCGGCGCCGGGCGCACAGCACCGATCAGGCGCTCCAGCGCGACCTCCACCTCGTCCTTCCAGGTGAGAGTCGAGCGGAGCTCCATCCGCATCCGCGGGGTCGTGCTGTGCGCTCGATGCGTCTTGAAGCCGACGCAGTCCAGGAACTCCACCGGGACGACGCACCGCCGGAGGCCCCGGGTGTCCCCGAAGGCCTCCACCGCCCGGATGCCCCCGCGCTCGATCAGGTCCCGGGCCATGCCCTGCACCAGCATCCGCGCGAGCCCGCCCCCGGCGTACTCCGCGTCCACGTGCACGGTGGTGAGCAGCACCGCGTCCGGGGAGATCGGCGAGGTCGGGAAGCCCGAGGCCCCCGGGACGAACGCCTCCGGCGCGTAGACCAGGTGCCCGACCGCCCGACCGTCGACCATCGCGACCCGGCCGCACGACCCCCACTCCCGCAGCACCTCGGAGAGCCAGGCGTCCTTCTCCCCGCACGGGTCGTCCACCCGGGCTCGACGGACCGGGTCCAGCTCCCAGAACAGGCAGGACCGACACGGCGCGGACAGGGCGTCGAGGTTGTCCAGGGTGAGCCGGACGATCTTGCGCGACATGGCACCTCCACAGGCCGCCGGAGCGGATGTGACCCGGGCGACGTGCCCAAGCACCGGTCCGGTGCTGCGCGCGCGCCCGTGATCGTTCATGCTAGACCGGTCATGGCGAACACTCCTGCGCGCGGCGACCTCCCTGCCGACAATCCTGCCGACAGACCTGCGGAGACGTCTGCCGCGAGCCCGACCGGCTCCACCCGGGCCAGCACCCGCCTCGACTCGTACGTCGACCGCTACGCCGCGCGTACGGCAGGCATGACCGCCTCGGAGATCCGGGCGCTGTTCGCGGTCGCCTCGCGACCCGAGGTCGTCTCGCTGGCCGGCGGGATGCCCAACATCTCCGGACTCCCCCTCGACGTGGTGGGGAGCGTGATCGGCGACCTGATCGCCAACCACGGGCCCACGGCGCTGCAGTACGGCTCGGGCCAGGGCGACCCGGTGCTGCGCGAGCAGATCTGCGACGTGATGCGGCTCGAGGGCATCGAGGCGCACCCGGACGACATCGTGGTCACCGTCGGCTCCCAGCAGGCCGTGGACCTGGTCACCCGGATCTTCTGCGACCCCGGCGACGTGGTGCTCTGCGAGGCCCCGTCGTACGTCGGCGCACTGGGCGTGTTCAAGTCCTTCCAGTGCGACGTGGTGCACGTCGAGATGGACGCGCACGGGCTGGTCCCCGACTCCCTGGACCAGGCGATCCGGGCGGTCAAGGCGGCCGGCAAGACGATCAAGTTCCTCTACACGATCCCGAACTTCCACAACCCGGCCGGCGTGACGCTCGCGGCCGAGCGCCGCCCCGAGGTGCTGCGGATCTGCCGGGAGCACGACATCCTCGTGCTCGAGGACAACCCCTACGGGCTGCTCGGCTTCGACTCCGAGCCGATCCGGGCGCTGCGCGCCGACGAGGCCGAGGGCGTGATCTACCTCGGGTCGTTCTCCAAGACCTTCTCCCCCGGGATGCGGGTCGGCTGGGCGCTGGCTCCGCACGCGGTGCGCGAGAAGCTGGTCCTGGCCCAGGAGTCGGCCACGCTGTGCCCGCCGTCGTTCAGCCAGATGGCGGTCTCGGCGTACCTCGCCTCCCACGACTGGCAGGGCCAGATCAAGCAGATGCGGGAGATGTACCGCGACCGGCGCGACGCGATGATGACGGCGCTGGACGACTACATGCCGGCCTCCTGCTCGTGGAACACCCCGGACGGCGGCTTCTTCGTGTGGGTGACGCTCCCCCGGGGGATCGACGCGAAGGCGATGCTGCCCCGCGCGGTGACCGCTCGGGTGGCCTACGTCCCCGGCACTGCCTTCTTCGCCGACGGGTTCGGCTCGGGCTCGATGCGGCTGTCGTTCTGCTTCCCCACGCCCGAGCGCATCCGTGAGGGCGTCCGCCGCCTCGCCGGGGTGCTGGAGTCGGAGATGGAGCTGCGCGCCACCTTCGGTGCGGGCGCGCCGGACGCCGAGCTGGCGGCCCGCAGCGGCTACGACGCCCCCGGCACGGACCTGAGCTGACCTCGATGAGTGGAGACCCCGTGGATCCCAGCAGTGCGGGCGGCAGCCCGAGCCGGACGAGCGCCCGTGGACAGGTGCTGGTCCTGGCCGGCGGGCTGTCCCACGAGCGGGACGTGTCGCTGCGCTCGGGCCGGCGGGTCGCGGAGGCGCTGCGCGGCACCGGTCTCGAGGTGACCGAGCGGGACGTGGACGGGTCGCTGCTGGCGTCGCTGCGCTCGGACCGGCCGGCCTGCGTCGTGCCCATGCTGCACGGGGAGACCGGAGAGGACGGCGCGATCCGCGAGGTCCTCGAACTGCTCGACGTCCCCTACGTCGGTGCCCCGCCCGCGTCGTGCCGCACGGCGTTCGACAAGCCGGTGGCCAAGGCCGTCGCCGCCCGGGCCGGCATCCTGACCCCCGACTCCGTGTGCCTGCCGCACGAGGCCTTCCGTGAGCTCGGCGCGGCCGAGGTGATGGCCGCCCTGATCGCCCGGCTGGGGCTGCCCCTCATGGTCAAGCCCGCGAAGAGCGGCTCCGCGCTGGGCTGCTCGGTCGTGCGCACGCCCGAACAGCTGCCGTCGGCCATGGTCAACGCCTTCGCCTACGGCGACGTGGCCCTGCTCGAGCGGTTCATCGTCGGTCAGGAGGTCGCCGTCCCCGTGATCGACGACGGGAGCGGCCCCCAGGTGCTCCCCGCGGTCGCCATCCTCCCCGACGGCGGCGTCTACGACTACACCGCGCGCTACACGGCCGGCTCCACCGAGTTCGTCACCCCGGCCCCGCTGAGCGAGGCGGCCACCGCCGAGGTGGCCAGGGTCGCCCTGCTCGCCCACGAGGCGCTCGGGCTGCGCGACGTCTCGCGCTCGGACCTGATCGTCGACGACGAGGGCCGAGTGTGGTTCCTCGAGGTCAACGTGGCCCCCGGCTTCACCGAGACCTCCACCGTGCCGCTCTCGATCTCGGCCGCCGGCCTCGATCTCGGCAAGGTCTTCGCCTCCCTCGTCCAGGCCGCGGTCTCCCGCGGCAGCCAGGAGTAGTCGTGCGCGACCTGACCTATCCGCCGGTCATCCTCACCGCGAAGGCCGCCTTCCGAGCCCTCGGCCAGCGCTTCCAGATGAGCGGGACCGAGCACGTCCCGCGCACGGGCGGGGTGCTGCTGGCCTACAACCACATCGGGTACGTCGACTTCGTCTACGGCGGGCTGGCAGCGAACCCGGCCGGCCGGCTGGTCCGGTTCATGGCCAAGCGGGAGCTCTTCGACCACACCTGGACCGGGCCGCTGATGCGCTCCCTGCACCACATCGAGGTCGACCGGGGCGAGGGCGTGGCGTCGTACCGGACGGCCGTGGAGCAGCTCAAGGCCGGCGAGGCGGTGGGGATCTTCCCGGAGGCGACCATCTCCCGGGCCATGGAGCTCAAGGAGTTCAAGTCCGGTGCCGTCCGGATCGCCGCAGACGCCGGGGTGCCGATCCTGCCGGTGATCCTCTGGGGCACCCAGCGGATGATGACCAAGGACCACCCCAAGGACTTCTCGCGCGGCAAGACCATCTCGATCACGGTCGGCGAGCCGCTGCACTTCACCGGGGAGAACGCCGTGGCCGAGACCGCCGAGCTGCGTGCGGTGATGGCCGGGATGCTGGACGAGGCGATCCGTGCCTACCCGGCCGAGGAACAGCCCCCCGGCGCCTGGTGGCTGCCCGCCTCGCACGGGGGAAGCGCCCCCACGCTGGCCGAGGCCGCCGCGCTGGACAGCGCCGAGAAGCGGGAGCGCGCGGCCCGACGCGCCGCGCAACGGGCAGCGCGCAAGTCCTAGTCGATCTGCTCGGGCGGCTGGGCCGCTCGTGGCCGCGGACCCGGCGCCGCCGGGTCCTGCTGTCGCTTTGTCGACTTGACTACTTGTCGACGTTGATGTTTGTCGACTTATCGATTCAGATCGGCCGGTCGTCCCGGTTCCGCGGGTCCATCACGTCGATGATCCGCTTGAGGTCCTCCATCGAGCCGAACTCGACGGTGATCTTGCCCTTGCTCTTGCCCAGGTCCACCCGGACCCGGGTCTCGAAACGGTCCGAGAGCCGCTCGGCGAGATCGGCGAGCCCCGGGGCCGTCGGCCTGCGTCGCACCGTGCGGGGCGTGGCCGCGTCGCCGTCGCCGACCGCGACGATCTCCTCGAGCCCGCGGACGCTGATCCCCTCGGCGACCACCCGCTGTGCCAGGCGGTCCTGCACCTCCGGGCTGGTCACCGCGAGGAGTGAGCGGGCGTGCCCGGCGGAGAGGACTCCGGCGGCCAGCCGCCGCTGGACGGCGGGGCTCAGCTTGAGCAGCCGCAGGGTGTTGCTGATCTGGGGGCGGGACCGCCCGATCCTGGAGGCCAGCTCCTCGTGGGTGCAGCCGAAGTCCTCCAGCATCTGGGCGTAGGCGGCCGCCTCCTCGAGCGGGTTGAGCTGGGAGCGGTGCAAGTTCTCCAGCAGCGCGTCGCGGAGCATGTCGTTGTCCTCGGTGTCCCGGATGATCGCCGGGATCCGGTCGAGGCCGGCCTCCTGGGAGGCCCGCCAGCGGCGCTCACCCATGACCAGCTCGTAGGACTCCGGCCCGGAACGGCGCACGACGATCGGCTGCAGCAGCCCGACCTCGCGGATCGAGTGGACCAGCTCGGCCATCGCCTCCTCGTCGAAGACCTGACGCGGCTGGACCCGGTTGGGCTGGATCTGCGCCACGGGGAGCTCCGCGAAGTACGCGCCCGCGACCGGCGCCAGCTCGGGAGCCCGGCTGGAGGATCCCTCGGTCCCGGGGTGCAGGCGGGTCACCCCCGCGGTCCCGAACCGGTCGCCGCCGTCGGCACCGGCCCCGACCGAGCCGTCGGTCCCCGCATCAGCCTCGGACCCAGCCTCGGGCGGGGCAGTCGGGATCAGCGACCCCAGGCCTCGGCCGAGGCCTCGACGCTGCGGTGGACGGTTGGCGTTCATGCGGGTGCTCCCTTGGTCGCGATCTCGCGGGCCGCCTCGAGGTAGCTCAGGGCGCCGGCCGAGCCGGGGTCGTAGGTCATCACGGTCTGTCCGTAGGAGGGGGCCTCCGACACGCGCACCGAGCGGGGAATCATGGTCTTCACGACCCGGTCGCCGAAGTGCTGGCGCACCTCGTCGGCCACGCCGGCCGCCAACCGGGTGCGGGCGTCGTACATGGTGACCAGGATCGTCGAGACCGCGAGGGTCGGGTTGAGGTGCGCCCGGACCATCTCCACCGTCTCGAGGAGCTGGCCGAGCCCCTCCAGGGCGTAGTACTCGGCCTGGATCGGGATCATCATCTCCGCGCCCGCGACCAGTGCGTTCAACGTGAGCAACCCGAGTGACGGAGGGCAGTCGATCAGCACGAAGTCGTACCGCTCGTCGCCCACCTCGTCGGCGGTGCCGACCAGGGGATGACCGTGGATCGCCCGGTGCAGGCGGGTCTCGCGCGCCACCAGACTGACCAGCTCGATCTCGGCACCCGCCAGGTCGATCGTGGCCGGAACGACGAAGAGGTTCTCGATCTCGGGGCTGACCGCCACCACGTCGGCCAGGGGCACGCCGTCGACCAGCGCGTCGTACGTCGAGGGAACGCCTCGCTGGTGGTCCACCGAGAGGGCCGTGGAGGCGTTGCCCTGGGGGTCGAGGTCGATGACCAGCACCCGCTGGCCGAGCTGGGCGAGCGCCGCCGCCACGTTCACGGTCGAGGTGGTCTTGCCGACCCCGCCCTTCTGGTTGGCGACCACGAGCACCCGGGTGGCCTGGGGACGCGGCAGCGTCGGTCGCTGACCGGGGCCGCTACGTGCCAGCACGGAGTGCTGAGCAGCCCGAGCGAGCGGAGTGGCGTGATCCTCGAAGGCGGGCCCACTGGCGGCCAGCTCGCCGGCGGTCCGGACCGTGAACGGCCGGGAGGTCGACGTTTCACGTGAAACCTCGCCCGGCGTTTCACGTGAAACGTCGGGAGGCCCCTCAACCGGGGCGCTCTGTGGATAAATGGGGTCCCCCTGTGGATAACTGCGCTCACCGGGGGTGTTCTGCCCGGTGGAAAACTCTTCTACGTCGGAAATCGTCCCCGTCAACGCCACCGTTCACGTGCTGAGACTGCTCGCTCACTTCGGCTGCCTCCGCTTCGCGTTCTTGCGCTGCCGTCGCCCGGCCGTGGTGGCCTCGGGGACGGCCGCAGGCGGCCAAGATACCCGCGTCGGATCCTGCCAGGCCACCCGCACCGTCGTGGTGCCACGATCCAGCAGATCGGCACCCAGCACGCGAACCTCCGGCGAGGCGCACCCGAAGGCCGACAGCGTAACCGCTGCGTCGACGATCTCCTCGTCGATCGACGAGCCCTTCATCGCGACCAACGCACCCTCGGGCGCGACCAGCGGCATCGACCAGGCCAGCAGCCGGCTCAGCGGAGCCACTGCGCGCGAGGTGACCACGTCGAAGCGGCGTACGCCGTGCAACGCGTCGGCCCGCTCCCGCACCACCTCCACACCGCTCAGCTCCAGCTCCGCGACCACTTCGCTGAGGAACGTGGTGCGACGCAGCAGCGGCTCGACCAGCGTGATCCGCAGGTCGGGCCGCGCGATCGCCAGCACCAGGCCCGGCAGGCCGGCGCCGGAGCCGATGTCGCACACGCTCGCCTCCCGGGGGAGCAGCTCCTCGAGAACGGCGCAGTTCAGCAGATGCCGGTCCCACAGCCGGGGCGCCTCCCGCGGGCCGATCAGCCCACGGACCACCCCTTCGGTGGCCAGCAGCTCGGCGTACCGCTCGGCCGCGCCCAGCGACGCATGAGGAAACACCCTCCGCGCCACGTCGGGTGCGGAGGGTGTTTCACGTGAAACGTCGGACATCGCTCAGCCCGGCAGGATCACCACGTGGCGGCGGGGCTCGACGCCTTCGGACTCGGAGCCGAGGCCGGCCGCGGCGACGGCGTCGTGGACCACCTTGCGCTCGAACGGCGTCATCGGGTCCAGCGACACCGGCTCCCCGGTCTCCTTGACCCGCGCGATGTTCTCCTCGGCCAGCTTCACCAGCTCCTCGCGCTTGTTCGCGCGGAATCCGGAGATGTCGAGCATCAGTCGGGACCGCTCACCGGTCTCCCGGTAGACCGCCAGCCGGGTCAGCTCCTGGAGCGCGTCCAGCACCTCACCACGCGCGCCCACCAGCTGGTTCAGATCCGCACCGACGATCGAGACGGCCGCCCGGTCGCCTTCGACGTCCATGTCCAGGTCGCCGTCGAGATCGGCGATGTCCAGGAGCTCCTCGAGGTAGTCGGCGGCGATGTCGCCCTCCTGCTCCAGCTCCTGCAGGCGGCTGCGGCGCGGAGCCCCGGACTCGTCGGTCCCAGCGTCCACACCGCGTCCAACCAGCGTCCACACCAGCGTCCACACCAGCGTCCACACCCTCGGCCGCCTCGGACCTCTCGGTGGCGGACTCGGTGGCGGCCTGCTCCGTGATGGTGTCGCCCTCGACCGGTGTCTCTGCTGCCTGCTCGTCGCTCACTGCTGCTCTCCCTCACGGGTCGTCGGGTTGTCCGCGGGCTTGCCGGCGGACTTCTTGCGCTGCTCTCGGGACTGCTTCTTGGGCTGCTTGCGCACGGCTGGGCGTGGCGCCGCCTCGGGCTCGGGAGCCGGCTCGGTCACCACGGGACCGCCGTGGCGGGCGGCCTTGGCCGCCGCCCGGTCCAGCTTGGCCTTCTCGGCCGGGGTGCCGGGGGCGGGATTGTTGCGGATCACGTAGAACTGCTGGCCCATCGTCCACAGGTTCGAGGTGGTCCAGTAGAGGAGCACGCCGATCGGGAACGCGACGCCGCCCACGGCGAAGACGACCGGCAGCACGTAGAGCAGCATCTTCTGCTGCTGGGCATACGGGCCGCTGAGCGCGTCGGCCGGCATGTTCTTGCTCATCAGCTGGCGCTGGGTGAGGAACGTCGTGGCCGTCATGCCGAGGACCAGGACGGCGGCGAAGAGCATCACGCCGACGTCGCCCTGGGCCTTGAGGAACGTGTCGGAGATCGGGATGTTCCCGAACAGCTGGGCGTTGGCGAAGTCCGTGGCCAGGTCGTCGCTGAGGACCCCGTGGCCCTTGTTGTTCCGCGCGGCCTGGTCCAGGATCCGGAAGAGCGCCAGGAAGATCGGCATCTGCAGGAGGATCGGCAGGCACGAGGCGAACGGGTTGGTCCCGCTGTCCTTGTACAGCTTCATCGTCTCCTGGGCGAGCTTCTCCCGGTCGTGCCCGAACTTCTTCTGCAGCTCCTTGACCTTGGGCTGGATCAGCTGCATGTTGCGGCTCGACTTGATCTGCTTCACGAAGAGCGGGATCAGCAGGATCCGGATCACCAGGGTCAGGCCGATGATCGAGAACGCCCAGGCGGCGCCGCCGTCCTTCGCCATGCCCAGCACACCGGTGAACATCGTGTGGAAGCCGACCAGCACCACCGAGATGGCGTAGTACAGCGGCGCCATGATGAAGCCGGCGATGTCGCCGAAGATTCCCACTGGTCAGGCTCCTTGCTGGGGGGACGAGGTCGAGGATGCGTCCGCGCGGACGCGGGGTGGAACGGGGTCGTAGCCGCCTGCCGCCCACGGGTGGCAGCGGCCGAGCCGACGGATCGCGAGCCAGGAGCCGCGCAGACTGTCGTGCTCGCGCACTGCTTCGAGCGCGTACGCCGAGCACGACGGATGGTACCGGCAGACCTGACCGTAGAGGGGACTGATCACCGCACGGTAGGCGCGCAGGAAGCCGATCAGCAGGTACTTCACTCGCTCACCCGCTCCAGGCAGCGGCGCAGGTCGCTACGGAGTTGCTCCGACGTCGCGGAGGCGGCCGCCGGCAGCGCCCGGACCACGAGCACACAACGACCCGGGAGCGTGGTGACATGCTCCCGGGTCAGGTGACGAAGGCGGCGCTTCACGCGGTTGCGGACGACGGCGTTGCCCACGGCCTTGCTGACCACGAAGCCCACGCGGGCTCCGCCCCCAGCTGTGCTGTCTGGAGCGTCTGCAGGGCGGTCCGGGTCCACCGGGTCGAGCAGGTGGACCACCAGCGTGCGTGCGCCGGCCCGCCGACCACGGCGTACCGAGGTGCGGAAGGAAGCGGCGTCCCTCAGCCGGTTGGCCGCGGGCAGCACGAGGGGTGGCTCGCCTGGCCGGATCCGGTCGTCAGACGGCCAGGCTCTGGCGGCCCTTGCGGCGACGAGCCGCCAGGATGCTGCGGCCGGCGCGCGTGCGCATGCGCAGACGGAAGCCGTGCACCTTGTGACGACGACGGTTGTTCGGCTGGTAGGTACGCTTGCTCACGAGTTTCTCTCCATGGTGTGTCAGGGGAAGCCAACGCCGGTGGATCGGCAATGCCGTTGCAGCCAACAGTGCAGGCTGCAACCAAAGTCTTTCGGCTGGCACCGCCCACCCACGGAGGCGTGGAACTCCCGTGGACATGCGGCACCGGTCGACACCGGGCGACCGCCCAACGGTACGCGCTGGCTCTCGACAGGGTCAAACCCACGACTCCCAGCCCATCGCCAGTCCCTCGCCAGCCGAGCGCCAGCCTGTGGATGACGTCTTGCCCGCGACCCGGCGCGCTTGTTACGTTCAGCCCCTCCGAGGTTCCCCCACACCCGCGGAAATCCCCAGTCGGGCAGTGACTGTGACCCCCACCACATGGTCGGGAAACCGCCTCTGACCTGCAAGAACATTGCGCTGGAGAGTCGCGGGCAGTGCTCGGAACGGTCTCTCTCCACAGCGTGGGGCCCGGGTACACACCTTGTGGACAAGCCTGTGGACAATAAGCGGGGTCCAGCGGTTCAGCAGAACCCCGGCAGCACCGGGCACGAACAGCCAACATGGGCAGCCAGACCAAGCAGACCGACAGCAATGAAGGCGGGAACCCCGTGGAGCAGAGCACCTCGGACCTGAACACGGCCTGGCGCGGCGTCGTCGACGATCTCCAGCCGAACCAGCGAGCCTGGCTGCGGGCCAGCGAACCGGTCACGCTGCACGAGAGCACCGCGATCATCGCCGTTCCCAACGAGTTCACCCGCGCCCAGCTCGAGGGCCGGCTGCGGGGCCAGCTCGAGGACGCACTGACCGTGGCCTTCGGGCGCGAGATCCGGATCGCGGTGACGGTGAACCCGCAGCTCGACGACCGACCGGCCCTGGAGCCGGTCACCGACCACGAACCCGCGCCCAGTCGCGAGATCGACATGTCGACTTTCGACCAGCGACCGCTCGCGCCGGTCTCCGCCCCACCACCCCCCGCCGAGTCGAACGACGCACCGGCCCGGCCGGCTGCGGCGCTCGAGACCCGGCTCAACCCGAAGTACACCTTCGAGACCTTCGTGATCGGCTCGTCGAACCGGTTCCCGCACGCGGCCGCGGTCGCGGTGGCCGAGGCGCCGGGCAAGGCGTACAACCCGCTGCTGGTCTACGGGGACTCCGGGCTCGGCAAGACCCACCTGCTGCACGCGATCGGTCACTACGTGCGCAGCCTCTACAGCGGGGCGAAGGTGCGCTACGTCTCCAGCGAGGAGTTCACCAACGAGTTCATCAACGCGATCCGCGACGACCGGCAGGACCGCTTCAAGCGCCGCTACCGCGACGTCGACGTGCTGCTGATCGACGACATCCAGTTCCTGGAGGGCAAGACCCAGACCCAGGAGGAGTTCTTCCACACGTTCAACACCCTGCACAACGCCAACAAGC
Source organism: uncultured Actinomycetota bacterium (assembly GCA_963826415.1). Classification (GTDB taxonomy): domain Bacteria; phylum Actinomycetota; class Actinomycetes; order Propionibacteriales; family Nocardioidaceae; genus Nocardioides. The sequence goes on from CAWGWW010000003.1 coordinate 38,278, forward strand.
AGATCGTGCTCACCTCCGACCGGGCGCCCAAGCGGCTCGAGGCGCTCGAGGACCGGTTGCGCAACCGCTTCGAGTGGGGCCTGATCACCGACGTGCAGCCGCCCGACCTCGAGACCAGGATCGCGATCCTGCGCAAGAAGGCGGCGATGGACCGGCTCACGGCGCCGCCCGACGTGCTGGAGTTCATCGCCTCGAAGATCCAGACCAACATCCGTGAGCTCGAGGGCGCCCTGATCCGGGTGACCGCGTTCGCCAACCTGAACCGCCAGGAGGTCGACATGACCTTGGCCGAGATCGTGCTCAAGGACCTGATCCCCGAGGGCGGCGAGCCGGAGATCACGGCGGGGCTCATCATCGCGCAGACGGCCGCCTACTTCGGGCTCTCGATCGACGAGCTCACGGGCCCGAGCCGGGGACGCCACCTGGTGATGGCACGCCAGATCGCGATGTACCTGTGCCGCGAGCTCACCGATCTGTCGCTGCCCAAGATCGGCGCCCAGTTCGGCAACCGCGACCACACCACCGTCATGTACGCCGACCGCAAGATCAACCAGCTGCTCGCGGAGCGCCGGGCGGTCTTCAACCAGGTCAGTGAGCTCACCAACCGGGTGAAGCTGGCGGCCCGACAGAGCTGACCCTGGCATTCGCCTGCCTGTGGACTGCCTGTGGGCTCGGCTGCCGACTCGACCACGTGCCTGTGCACAACCGGCCGGGAACTCCACGAGAGCTCGCCGAGTGCACACCCCCCACCGGCCGTTGCCCAGGCTCGTCCACAGGCCCTGTGCACCTGGATTGACCGCGACCACCTGCGGAAACGTGTTTTCTCCACAGATTCCACCGCTGCTACGACTCCCACTCACCTACAACTGGATCGATCATCAGGAAACGTCCATCCGGGCCCCGACCTGTGCACAACCACGCGATCGGGAGTCGCGGATCGCCTTCGACCGGAGCTCCGGTCGACCCGGCGAATGACCCGGCGACTGACGCCGCGAGGACCTGCCGGGACTCCTCGATGACTCCTCGATCACTGGGCAACCTCCCGCTAGGGTCCCTGCCGTGGCAGGATTCGCAGTCCACCGCGCAAGGCCGCTCGATCCACCGACCCCGAAGGACCACACACAGTGAAGTTCCGCGTCGACCGAGACGTGCTCGCAGATGCCGTCGCCTGGGCTGCCCGCAGCCTCCCGGTCCGTCCGAGCGTCCCGGTCCTGGCCGGCCTGCTCATCGATGCGAGTGACGAGGGCCTGGTGCTCTCGACCTTCGACTACGAGACCTCCGCCCGGGCCACGCTCAAGGCCGAGGTCAGCGACGAGGGCCGCGCCCTGGTCAGTGGCCGGCTGCTGGCCGACATCTGCCGCAGCCTGCCCGCGAAGCCGGTCGAGATGGTGCTCGACGGGGCCCGGGTCTCCCTGACCTGCGGCTCCGCCCGGTTCAGCCTCCAGACGATGCCGGTCGACGACTACCCGACCCTGCCGGACATGCCGACCGCGACCGGGACCGTGCAGAGCGACCAGTTCGCCCACGCCGTCGCCCAGGCGGTCACGGCGGCCGGTCGCGACGACATGCTCCCCGTGCTGACCGGTGTCCGGATCGAGATCGAGGGGTCGACGATCTCGCTGCTCGCGACCGACCGGTTCCGGCTCTCCCACCGCGAGCTCTCGTGGGACCCGCGCTCTCCCGACGAGTCGATGGCGGCCCTGGTGCCGGCCAAGGTGCTCGGTGACACCGCCAAGTCGCTCACCGCCGGCAGCACGGTCAGCATCGCGCTGGCCGCCACCGGATCGGGCGAGGGCATCATCGGCTTCGAGGGTGCTGCGCCCGGCGGCGTACGCCGGACCACCACCCGGCTCCTGGACGGGGAGTTCCCCAAGGTGCGCAGCCTGTTCCCGCACGAGCACCAGACGATCGCCAAGGTCGACAAGGCGGCGCTGATCGAGTCGGTGAAGCGCGTCGCCCTGGTGGCCGAGCGCAACACCGCCGTCCAGCTCGCCTTCAGCGACGGTGTGCTGACCCTCGATGCCGGCTCCGGCGACGAGGCCCAGGCCTCGGAGTCGATCGAGGCCACCATCGACGGCGAGGACATCGTCACCGGGTTCAACCCGCAGTTCCTGCTCGACGGGCTGACCGCGATCGACCAGTCCGTCGTGGAGCTGGCGTTCACCCAGTCGTCGAAGCCGGTCGTGATCAGCGGGTCGGTCGGTGACGGCGAGGAGGACTCGCCGTTCCGCTACCTGCTGATGCCGCGTCGCCTGCTGTCCTGAACACCTGACCCAGACCCCGGAGGTTTCACCGCATGCACATCGGACTCGTCGGCCTCGGGAAGATGGGCGGCAACATGCGCACCCGGCTGCGCGATGGCGGCCTCACGGTCGTCGGCTACGACCGCAACCCGGACGTCTCCGACGCGGAGAGCCTCGAGCAGCTCGTCGAGCAGCTCCCGGCACCCCGGGTGGTCTGGGTGATGGTGCCGTCCGGTGACCCGACCCGGGAGACCGTGCGCAGCCTCGGCGACCTGCTCGGTGAGGGCGACGTGGTCGTCGACGGCGGCAACTCGCGCTGGACCGACGACGCGGTGAACGCCGAGCTGCTCGCCGAACGCGGGATCGGCTACGTGGACTGCGGCGTCTCCGGCGGGGTGTGGGGCCTGAAGAACGGCTACGCCCTGATGTGTGGCGGCTCGGACGAGGACGTGGCCAAGGTGCAGCCGGCGTTCGATGCGCTGAAGCCCGAGGGTGACTCGGGCTTCGTGCACGCCGGCAAGAAGCCCGGTGCCGGCCACTTCGCGAAGATGGTCCACAACGGCATCGAGTACGCGATCATGCAGTCCTACGCCGAGGGCTTCGAGCTGCTCGAGAAGGTCGACCTGGTCGAGAACGTCACCGAGGTCTTCGACTCGTGGCGCGAGGGGACCGTGATCCGCTCCTGGCTGCTGGACCTGCTGGTGACCGCGCTCAAGGACGACGCCCACCTGGACAAGATCGCCGGCTACGCCGAGGACTCGGGCGAGGGTCGCTGGACGGTCGAGGCGGCCATCGACAACGCCGTACCGCTCAACGTGATCGCCGCCTCGCTCTTCGCCCGGTTCGCCTCGCGGCAGGACGAGAGCCCCGGCATGAAGGCGATCGCGGCGATGCGCAACCAGTTCGGCGGGCACGCGGTCCGCACCGAGGCGCCCCCCGGCGACGCCGCACCGGACGAAGCACCGCCGCCCGCGAAGGGCTAGCCCCAGGTTGCACGTCTCCCACCTGAGCCTTCACGACTTCCGCTCGTACGCCGTCGCCGACGTCGTGCTCGAGCCGGGCGTCACCGCGTTCATCGGCCGCAACGGCCAGGGCAAGACCAACCTGGTCGAGGCGATCGACTACCTCTCGCGGCTCTCCTCGCACCGGGTCGCCACGGACGCCCCGCTGGTGCGCGCGGGAGCCGAGCAGGCCGTGGTCCGTGCGGCAGTGGTGCGCGACGGCCGCACCGCCGTGCTCGAGATCGAGCTCAACCCGGGGCGCACCAACCGGGCCCGGGTCAACAAGTCACCCCTGCCTCGCGCCCGTGACCTGGTCGGCCTGGTCCGCACGGTGGTCTTCTCCCCGGAGGACCTCACCCTGGTCAAGGGCGACCCGTCCGACCGGCGCCGCTTCCTCGACGACCTGCTCGTGCTGCGTACCCCCCGCCTGGCCGGGGTGCGCGCCGACTACGACCGGGTGCTGCGCCAGCGCAACTCGCTGCTGAAGACGCTCGGTGCCGCCCGCCGAGGAGGTCGGGGCGCAGGTCAGGAGTCGGCTCTGGCGACCCTGGACGTGTGGGATGCCAACCTCGCGCGCACCGGTGGTGAGCTGCTCGCGGAGCGCCTCGAGCTGGTCGACGCGCTCCGTCCGTACGTCGGCAAGGCCTACGAGACCGTGGCCCGCGGCGCCTCGCGGGACGACGCCGAGATCGGCTACAAGGCGTCGTTCGAGCTGCCCGTCGCCGACGGCGTCGGCTCCGAGTCTGCCGGGCGCCCGGACCGTGCCTCGCTGACCGCCGGCCTGCTCGCCGAGGTGGGCCGGCGTCGCCAGGACGAGATGGACCGCGGGATCTCGCTGGTCGGCCCGCACCGCGACGACCTGGTGCTCACGCTCGGGCACGGTCCCGGCGAGGGTGACGCCGCGAGCGGTCTGCGCCTGCCCGTCAAGGGCTACGCGTCGCACGGCGAGTCGTGGTCGTTCGCGCTGGCGCTGCGACTGGCGTCCTACGACCTGCTCCGCGCCGACGGGGACGACCCCATCCTGATCCTCGACGACGTCTTCGCCGAGCTCGACACCGAGCGCCGCGCGCAGCTCGCCGAGCTGGTGGCCGGCGCCGAGCAGGTGCTGGTGACCGCAGCAGTGGCTGCCGACGTACCCGCGGTGCTGGCCGGGGTGCGCTACCTCGTGGGCAACGGGGAGGTCCGTCGTGAGTCCTGACGACGACGACCCGGTCGCGACCCCGCTGCCCCCGGTCGAGCCGGAGCCCGAGCACCGCGAGGACGGCCTGGACCTGGCCCGAGCCCTGACCCGCGCGACCGCGAAGGCGAGCCCGATGCAGCGCAGCCGGCAGCGCAAGCGGGACAGCCGGCCGACCCGCGGCCGGGTCTCGGGATCGCACCCCGACGAACGCGACCCGCAGCTGCTCGACTCCACCGTGGGCCGGCTCGTGGACGACCACGGATGGGACCTGGACCTGCGCATGGCCGGGGTCTTCGGCCGGTGGGGCGAGCTGGTGGGTGCCGAGGTGGCCCAGCACTGCACACCCGAGACGTTCACCGACGGCAAGCTGGTCGTGCGGACCGACTCGACGGCCTGGGCGACCCAGCTGCGGCTCCTGGCCCCGACGGTCGTGCGCCGGCTCAACCAGGAGCTGGGTCACGGCACGGTGACGTTGATCGAGGTTCTCGGGCCGCACCTGCCCAGCTGGAAGAAGGGCCCCCGCTCGGTGCGCGACGGACGGGGACCCCGCGACACCTACGGCTGAGGCCCGCCGGACGACGGATGTGCGGATCTGCGGGGCTCGGGAACGTATGGGGACCCATCGGCACCCCTGCTCGGGGCTCTCCGATGCCTTCACGAGCCGCTCAGGGCCATCTTTTGGCGCGTTCTGAGCGCATCTGACGGGTGGTGCCGTTGTTCCGGGGCCTCAGAGCGGTATCATGGGACACAGGTCGCCGGCTCCCCGCTGTTGCGACCGTCTGTATGTCAGTGCCGGGCGGCCACCGTCGCCCTGCCCATCGCGAAGAGGTGTGTGTGACCGAGGAAAATCCCGTCGAGAACCCGGTCGTCAGCACCACCGACCCCGTCTCAGACCCCGCCTCCGGCCCCACCACCGAAGCACCAGCGGCCCCGGCCCTGCGCGGCACGGCGCCGACCAACGGCGTCGAGTACGACGCGTCGGCGATCCAGGTCCTCGAGGGCCTCGAGGCCGTGCGCAAGCGCCCCGGCATGTACATCGGCTCCACCGGCGAGCGCGGCCTGCACCACCTGATCTGGGAGATCGTCGACAACGCGGTCGACGAGTCGCTGGCCGGCCACTGCGACCGGATCGTCGTCACCCTGATGGCCGACGGAGCGATCCGGGTCGAGGACAACGGCCGCGGCATCCCCACCGACACCGCCCCCGGCCAGGAGATGCCGGCCGTGACGATGGCGCTGACCATGCTGCACGCCGGCGGCAAGTTCGGCGGAGGCGGCTACAAGGTCTCCGGCGGCCTGCACGGCGTCGGCGTCTCGGTCGTCAACGCGCTCTCGAGCCACCTGATCGTGGACGTCAAGAACCGCGGCCACCTGTGGCGGCAGAGCTTCACGATCGGCGTGCCCGACGGCGAGCTCGAGCAGGTCCGGCCGATGGAGCCCGGCGAGAGCACCGGCACCACGGTCACCTACTGGGCGTCGGAGGAGATCTTCGAGACCACGGCCTACTCCCTCGAGACCATCTCCAGCCGGTTCCGCGAGTACGCCTTCCTCAACAAGGGCCTCGAGATCGTGGTGCGCGACGAGCGTCCCGCGGCCAGCGAGATCGCGGATGCCGTCGAGGACGACACCGTCAGCAACGAGATCGACCAGGTCAGCGCGGACGCGATCCGCAAGGACGCGGGCGGCGGCCTGGTCCAGG
>CAWGWW010000004.1:0-58487 GCA_963826415.1 uncultured Actinomycetota bacterium
GACCAGGTAGTCGGGGTCGTGGGCACGGTGGTGGTGCCAGGAGCACAGCAGTACCCCGTCACCGAGGTCGGTCTTGCCACCCCGGGACCACGGTCGCGCGCCGTGGTGGGCCTCGCACCAGGCCGCGGGAATGTCACACCCGTCCGCCCGACACCCCCCGTCGCGCACCGTCATCGCCAGGCGTTGCGCCCGGCTGAACAACCTCCGCGCCCGGCCCAGGTGCAGCGGCTGGCCCTTGCCGCCGAGCACCACCGGGACGATGTTCGCGGTGCACGCCAACCGCAGCGCCTCGGCGGCCGAGACCCGCTCGGTGCCGGCGAACCCGGCAGCACCCAGCTGTGAGCGCAGGCCCTCGAGGTCGACGTTGACCACCACCGTGGTCGCCGACCCACCATGAGTCGGCAGGCTCTTGCCCGGCAGCTGCTCCAGCAGCGCGGCGAACGCCCGGCCCAGCCGGACCGGGTAGGGCACCCGCCGACCGGTCTCCGGGTCCACCGCGGCCGACTCCGGCGCCGGGCCTGCGCCCGCGTCCAGGTGGTCGCGGCGCGGGGCCGCGTAGGCGTCCAGGTAGGTCTTCAACCGTGCCGCCACCGCGTCCGAGACCCGACCCTTGATGTCGGTGGTGCCGTCACCACGGCGGCGCAGCACCAGGCTGGTGGCCTGCCGGGCCCGGCGTTCCTCGTCCTCGAGCTGTGTGCGCTCCTGGTCCTCGACCAGGTCCGGGGCGACCACCTCGAGCACCCGGCGACCCAGCACCCGCAAGGCCTTCGGGTCGAAGTGCGCGGCCTGCGCCACCAGGTGCGCCTCCGCCTGGGCGAGCACCACCGGGTCGAGGTCCTCGGGCAGCTCGTCCAGCGCGTGGACGATCACCCGCGCCTGCGCGATGTTCACCGCCCCGGCCAGCACCCCGGCCTGCACGTGACGCCAGCGGCGGTCCAACGCCTCCCCGAGCCCGGCAGCCGCGGCCACCGAGCCGCGCCCGGCCCGCGTCCGGTGCGCCACCCAGGCCGCGACCGACCGGGACCCGTGCTGCACCGCGACGTCGCCGGCGTTGGCCAGCACCCGACCCAGCAGGCCCTCGACCCGGGCCAGCACCGCCGACAGCTCCACCAACGCGGCCTGCTTGGCGGCCGTGGACATGAACATGGGGTCCACATCGCCGACCTCGTCCAACGCCGCACCGATCACCGCGGCGCAGGTCAGCACCGGGTGATCACGGGTGGCCGAGAGAGTCTCCATGACCCCAACCTAGGAACGCCTCAGGCAACTTTTCGACCACCAGTTCGACACCTGTGGAACGCCGCGACCAGACCCAGCACTGTGGACACAAAGTGGCCAGCCATACCCGTGCGCGGTCACTGGGCGTGTCCACGCTCGAGCGAACGTGCACTCATCTGGCACCCCTCTGTGTCAAGAAGCTGCCGGGAGCGGTGTCTTAGGCTGGGTCCTGGCGGGTCCGGGAAGTGGCTTGTCCAAAGAGTTGGTGTGGGGCTGTGAGCCGGCCGCGCTGGAGTCAGAGTCGTTGCCCCGTTGCCCTCCCGGGCCCGTCCTCGAACTCGCCGCGGCATGGGCGATCGTGTCGTCGAGAAGGGTCTTGTAGACGATGTTCGAGAGCCTTCGTTTCAGGGCGCGCATCGCTTCCATCGACGTCTTACCTTCGGCTTTGCGGCGGTCGTAGTAGGCCCGACCCTCGGTGGGGTTGCGTAGTTGGACGGTGGCCATGATGTGCACGACCCGGTTGATCTGACGGTTCCCGGCCCGCGACAGTCGGTGTCGGACCTGGTCGCCCGAGGACGCGTCGATCGGTGCGGTGCCGTTCCATGAGGCGAAGTGGTCGCGGTCGGGGAAGCGGGTGATGTCGCCGACCTCGACGAGTAACCGGGCAGCCCCGGAAGGTCCGATGCCGTGCAGGTCCAACAAGGTGGTGCCGGTGGCCTCGACCAGCTGAGTCAGTTCCTTGTTCGCCGCCTTCTTCCGCGCGTAGATCCGTTCGAGGTCGGTGACCAGCTCCGCGGCGACCCGTCGTCGGGTCTTGCCGACGACGTCACGCGGCCGCACCGTTGCCAGCAACGCCTTGGCCTGGGCTGCGGACAGGTCCTTCTTCGCGCCACCGGGGATCAGCTCGAGCAGCAGTTGGTGCAGTTGGGAGGTCTTGCGGGTGTGCTCATCGCCCAGCGAGCGACGACGGTCAACCAGAAGGCGTAGGACCGCGAGCTGCTCGTCGGCCACCACCGGCCGTAGTCCGGCCATCCGGGTCCCGACCAGGGCAACCGAGTGGGCATCGGTGGCATCGGTCTTGCGGCCCTGACCAGTCGCGAAGACCCGGGTCCGGGCCGAGAGTTTCGGTGGAACGTCGACGACCTCTTCACCCGTGGCGAGCAATCTCATCGCTACGTGGTGACCGATCCCGCTACAACCCTCGATCGCCCAGATGCGGTCCGGGAACCGGGTCACATAGCGCCTCATCGCGGCGAACCCGGCCTCGTCGGTGGCGTACCTGCCGCCGCCAAGGACGGTCTCGTCGGCCATCATCACCTCGATCGTGACCGACCGCTTGTGTGGGTCCATCCCGATCACCACACGACTGCTCTCGTCGTTCTTCATCTGCTTCTCCGATGCTCGCTCCATCACTGGTTGTCGAGCCGGGAGGGCAACGCTGCTTCGAGCCGGGCAATCCCCTCTTGAGCCTCTCCCGGCCCTGGCGACGCCCGGGTCACGCAGGCCAAATGAGAGCCACACGACCAGCGCGGGCAGCCGAAATGAGAGCGACGACCCGGGCGCCTGGACCGAGCCTCGCCAGGCACCGGTCCTGGGTCAATGAAACAAGCAGCCGATGATCGGACAATCGACATGGGAGGATCCGGGCCGTGGACAGATCTGGAATTCTCTTCGGCTTTGGGTTCGCCTTGTTCGGGTTCTGGGCGTGGGACGAGTCGGCTTGGCTTGCTACGGGCTTCTTCGTACTGGCGGGGCTGTACGTTGCTACGGCCTTTTCCCGTCGACTGGACGGGTACTTGCGCGGGCCGATACGTAGACGGGGCGGTCGCGGCTAACGCAGACCGCGCCATGGAACATCCGCACATGCCGCGATTTGCTCGCATCAGTGTGGGCGCACGAGTTCGACCTCAAAGGGGTAGGGAGGGAACTCGGCCCGTTGCCGTCCACCCGTCCGGGTCCATCCGAGATGCGCGTAGAACCCCAGCGCGCGAGCGTTCTCCTCCAGGCACCACAGGCGTTGGACCGGTGTCCGACCAATGGCCCATTCCATCGCTGCCTGAGCTGTCCCCGTGCCCCAACGGTCAGGGCGGACTGCGAGGTGACGCACCAGGCCGTCATCGAACGCCACCAGTGCCGTTAGCCCGGCAGCATCCTCCGACACGCCAACACAGACCATGGGGTCTCTCAAAAGCGTTTGCCACCGCTCTCGGACCTCGTCCGTCGGGTAGGGATGATCGCCTGGCGGGAAGATGTGTCCGAGGGCGCGAAGGTTTGCGGAACGTTCGAGCCGGGTCAGCGATTCATCCTCGCCTTTGGTCGCTTCTCGGAAGTTCGGGGCTGTGAAGTGCTCCATGGGCGAAAGTTCACCACCCACCGGGGCAGAGCGCACGGATCTGCCGCGAGTCGCTCGTCCGCTCGTGCCGAGGTGCGTGCGGATCGCTAGACACGGACCGGCCGGGGGTCAGGTCATCCGACCCGCGATGAGTCTGGCGCACTCCTGGGGTGAGCCGGTGCCGCTGTCCACGACAAGGTCGTAGACGACACCACGGTGAACCGCTGCCGCCTGCGCCACTGCCATCCCAACCGGACGGTCCCCTCGTGCCCGCTCGCGAGCCGCCGCCACCTCAGGGGCGCAATGGACACCGACCCACAGCACCTCCAGGCCTTCGAGGTACGCGCTGGTCCGCTCCTGCGACACCGCGCCGTCGAGGAAGACGTCGTCGATGATCACTCCAGCACCGGCTCGTGCCATCGAGGCGACTCCACGCGACCACGCGGCCTCCAGTGCACGCCACTGGTCACCGAGGACGACCTCCCCTTGTGGCCCGTAGGAGACCAACGACGACGGGGCGACATCGATGAGATCATCTACGCCCAGCAGGAGCCACGGTCGAGGCAGCAGGTCCTGCAGACACCGCCCGATGCTCGTCTTGCCCGCGCTCGACCCACCGTTCAGTACGACGACGTCGACAGCCATGCCCGACATTGTCTGCCGTGTCGATGGGCGGTGGGCATTCGGGACCATCTTGAACGGTGAAGGGTGCACGCTCATGCCGCGATCCGCGCTCTGCCACCCCGCACGTCAAGGACACAGCAGTCAGTCCAGCTGGGAGAGGAGCCAGGTCGGACTGAGCGTCATCGCCCCGACTCCTTCGACGCGGGCACCGAGGAACCGGTCCGCCGTGACCACCGTGACCCGGTCGCCGCGATCGACGGCCGCGCGCGTCTCGGCCACGATCGCCTCGTCGCCGTCGCGCTTGGCGTGGACGGTGCGCACGTGCCCGTCCCGGCCGGGCCGGATCCCGCCCTTGGCCTGGCCCTCGAGGACCAGCACCACCTCGTCGTACGGCGTGTCCGCGACCAGCAGCCCCTCGTGCAGGCGGCGCGCGGCGCCGGCCCGGTCCCGCCACCACCCGTCCGGGCGACTGCCGACGACGTTGGCGCCGTCGACGACGAGCGTCGTGCTCACTTCAGGAACTTCGAGAAGTCCTTCGGCAGGTCGAGCGCGGCAGCGGCCTTCTCGTAGTCGACCTCTTCGCCCGCGGGCGCGCCGAACGGGTTGGCCGCGTCGGCCTTGGCCTTCTCGGCAGCAGCAGCCGCCTCCTGCGCCGCCTTGGCGGGGTTGCCGGAGCGCTTGGCGCCCTTGCCCTTCTTGACCTGCTTGGCCTTGCCGCGCTTGGGGCCGCCCAGCCCCGGCATCCCGGCCATCCCCGGCATGCCGGGCATCCCGCCGCCGCGCGCCATCGACATCATCATCTTGCGGGCCTCGAAGAACCGGTCGACGAGCTGGTTGACGTCGGAGACCTGCCGCCCCGAACCGCGGGCGATCCGGGCCCGGCGCGAGCCGTCGATCATCTTGGGGTTGGCGCGCTCGGCCGGCGTCATCGACTGGATGACCGCCTGGATCCGGTCGATCTCGCGCTCGTCGAAGTTCTCGAGCTGCTCGCGGAACTGCCCCATCCCGGGCAGCATCCCCATGATCTTGGACATCGAGCCGAGCTTGCGGACCTGCTGCATCTGCTCGAGGAAGTCGTCGAGGGTGAACTCGCCGCCCTGGCCGGTCAGCTTCGCCGCGGCCTTCATGGCCTGGTCCTGGTCGAAGCTCTTCTCGGCCTGCTCGATCAGGGTCATCATGTCGCCCATGTCGAGGATGCGCGACGCCATGCGGTCGGGGTGGAACAGGTCGAAGTCGGTCATCTTCTCGCCGTTGGAGGCGAACATGACCGGCTTGCCGGTCAGCGACGCGATCGACAGCGCGGCACCACCGCGGGCGTCGCCGTCGAGCTTGGTGAGCACGACGCCGTCGTAGCCGACACCGTCGAGGAACGCCTGGGCGGTGACGACCGCATCCTGACCGATCATCGCGTCGACGACGAACATGACCTCGTCGGGCTGCACGGCGTCGCGGATGTCGATCGCCTGCTGCATCATCTCGGCGTCCACGCCGAGCCGGCCGGCGGTGTCGACGATGACCACGTCGTGCAGCTTGCGCTTGGCCTCCTCGATGGACGCGCGAGCGACGCCGACCGGGTCGCCGACGCCGTTGCCGGGCTCGGGGGCGAAGACGGGTACGCCGACCCGCCCGCCGTTGACCTCGAGCTGCTTGACGGCGTTGGGTCGCTGCAGGTCGCAGGCGACCAGCAGCGGGGACTTGTCCTGCTCCTTGAGCCAGAGCGCCAGCTTGGCCGCGAGCGTGGTCTTGCCGGCTCCCTGGAGGCCGGCCAGCATGATCACGGTGGGACCGGTCTTGGCGTAGCGCAGCCGCCGGGTCTCCCCGCCCAGGATCGTGACCAGCTCTTCGTTGACGATCTTGACGATCTGCTGGGCCGGGTTCAGTGCACCGCTGACCTCTTCGCCACGGGCCCGCTCCTTGACGGCCGCCACGAACTGCTTGACGACGGGCAGAGCGACGTCGGCCTCGAGGAGGGCGATGCGGATCTCACGCGCGGTGGCGTCGATGTCCGCCTCGGAGAGCCTCCCCTTGCCACGAAGGCTCTTGAAGGTGTCGGCGAGGCGGTCGGAGAGTGTCGCGAACAAGTCAGTCCTTGGATTCGGGCCTTGATGCGGGCTGGGGCACGTCGTCCAAGACTAACCGGGGCACGAGCCAGGTGCTCACTCGCCGGAGAGCGCGGAGCGTACGGCGTGCGCGGCGGCCGCGGACCGATGGTCGCTGAGCGCACCGGCCGAGGACTCCTGCAGGTAGAACACGTCGACCGCCTGCGGGCCGAGCGTGTCCACGTGGGCCGAGCGCACCGCGACGTCGAGCGTCGCCAGCGCCGCGCACACGAGGTAGACCACGCCCGGCCGGTCCGCGGCGCGCACCTCCAGGACGGTCGACTGGTCGGAGGCCTCGGGACGTACGACGACCGTCGGCGCCAGCACGTCGGCGTCCTCCGGGCGCAGCCTCGACGCCGGGTCGACCCGGCCGTCGACGATGGCGTCGTAGCGCTGCCGCAGCACTGCGGGGTCCAGTGCGTCGCCGGCGATCTCCCAGACCGAGACGCCGTATCCGTCCTGCGCCCAGGCGCGGGCGGAGCGGACCCCGACCCGTTGCAGCGCGAGGACCGCCGCGGAGTCTGCGAGCAGGCCCACCCGGTCGGGGGCGACCAGCAGCACCCGGCACCCGTCCGGTCCCGCCTCGACCTCCACGGCCAGCGCGCCGCGACGGGCGAGGTCGGGGACCTCGATCTCGTCGTGGAGGACCGGGCGCCCGTCACCTCTTCCGGCGAGGGACTCCCGGGTGCGCGCGGCGAGGCCCCGGACCAGCCCGGCCCGCCAGCTCGACCAGGCCTTCGCCGAGGCCGCCCGGGCGTCGGCCTCGGTGAGGGCGGTCAGCAGCGAGAGCGCCTCCTGCCCACCGACCTCGTCGACGACCATCTGCACCGTCGCCGGGTCGTCGGGGTCGCGGGTGGTGGCCATGTCGGCGAGCAGCAGGTGGTGGCGGACCAAGCGGGCGATCAGGCCGACCGCCTCGGCGTCGAACCCCATCCGGGTGGCGATCCGGCGGGCCAGCGGCTCGCCCGCCACGCTGTGGTCGGTCAGGCTGCCCTTGCCGATGTCGTGCAGCAACGCGGCCACCATGAGCACGTCGGGCCGGGCGACGTCCCGGATCAGCGCCGACGCCTCGATGCAGGTCTCCACCACGTGGCGGTCGACGGTGAACCGGTGGATCGGCGACGCATGCGGCAGCAACCGGATGGCTTCCCACTCGGGCAGGATCCGGGACAGCGCCCCGGTCTCCTCGAGGGTCTCCCAGACGGGCAGCAGCCCCCGACCCGAGGCGAGCAACCGCACCAGCAGCTGACGGGCTTCGGCGGGCCACGGGTCGGGCAGGTCGGCTCCCTCGCGCACGAGCCGCGCGGCCGTGGACGGGGCGAGCACCGCGTCGTGCTCGGCCGCCGCGGCGCAGGCGCGCAGCAGCAGGGCCGGGTCGTCCGCGGGGCGGGCCCGCGCGTCGAGGACCACCTCGCCGGACGACAGCGCCACTCCCGCGGCCAGCGGCGTGAGCGCCGGCCGGCGCGCACCGGTGACCGAGGCCGGCCGGGCGAGCGCCGAGTCGACCCGTCGCCAGGTCAGACGGGACAGGTGGGTGATCCGGCGACCCAGCTCACGGACGTGGACCTGCGCAGCCAGGGGGTCCTTCAGGTCGAGCCCGTCCGCGACGTCCGCCCACAGCTCCGGACCGACCCGGTCGGTGGACCGGCCCGCCGCACCCTGGACCACGTCGCGGACGTCGAGCAGCGTCATCCGGCAACGTTCGAGCTCGACGTGCGGCACGTCGACGAGCCAGGTGGCGACCAGTGCCTTGAGCACGGTCGCGTCCCGCAGTCCGCCCTCGGCCTCCTTGAGGTCGGGGACCGACAGGTGTGCCAGCTCACCGATCAGCCGGTGCCTCGAGCGCACCAGCTCCTGCAGGGCAGGCAGCCGCTCACGGGCGCGGCGACGCCAGTGCGCCAGCATCGTGGTCCGCAGCCGCAGGGTGAGGTTGGGGTCGCCGGCGAGGTGGCGGAGGTCGAGCAGCCCGAGCGCCACCTTGAGGTCACGCCCCGCCTGTTCCAGCATCTCGGGCATGGTGCGTACGGAGTGGTCGAGCCGGAAGCCCGAGTCCCACAGCGGGTACCAGAGCTGCTCGGCGAGCTTGCCCAGGTCGAGCCCCTCGTCGGAGACCAGGACGACGTCGAGATCGGAGTGCGGGGCCAGCTCAGCGCGCCCGTAGCCACCGACGGCGACCATGGCGACGCCGACGTCCGGCCCGCCGCAGGCGGCGTACGCCGCGACGCACAGCCGGTCCGCCTCGGCGGTCCGGGCCGCGCGCGCAGTCCCCGTCACCGGTCAGATCGCAGCGTCGTCGCGGTCACCCGTGCGCACCCGCACCACGGACTCCACCGGGGTCACCCACACCTTGCCGTCGCCGATCTTGCCGGTTGCGGCAGTGCTGACGATCGCGTCCACGACCGCGGTGACGTCGTCGTCGTTGACCACGATCTCGAGCCGGATCTTGGGCACCAGCGCGATGTCGTACTCCGCACCGCGATACACCTCCGTGTGGCCCTTCTGGCGCCCGTAGCCGCTCACCTCGCTGACGGTCATGCCGGTGACCCCCACGGTCTCGAGCGCCACGCGGGTGTCCTCCCACTTGTGCGGCTTGATCACTGCGGTGATGAGCTTCATCGGTTCTCCTCCTGCTGGGCGTGTGTCGAGGACGGCGGCGACGAGGAGGGTGTGCTCACGACGGGCTCACGCGGGGTTCGTCGCGGGGGCGGGTCTGCTCGTTCATGAGGCGTCACGATGCTCGACCCGCGTTACCGAGCGAGTCTCGTCGTGTTTCGAGCAGGTAACAGACCCGGCCGTCGACCGACGACCGGGTGGAGTCCCCCGGCGCTCCGCAGCGGCGTACGTGCGGAGCGCCAGGGGTCGAGCGGCTGAGCTGCTAGAGGGCGGCCGCGTCCCGGTCCCCGGTGCGCACCCGGACGACGGTGTCGACGGGGCTCACCCACACCTTGCCGTCCCCGATCCGTCCGGTCAGGGCCGTCTTCAGGATGATGCCGACCACGTCCTCGGCGTCCCCGTCGTCGATCACGATCTCGATCCGGATCTTGGGCACCAGGGCGATGTCGTACTCCGCGCCGCGGTACACCTCGGTGTGGCCCTTCTGGCGGCCGTAGCCGCTGACCTCGCTGACGGTCATCCCCGTCACCCCGAAGGTCTCGAGGGCCTCGCGGACGTCCTCCCACTTGTGCGGCTTGATCACCGCGGTGACGAGCTTCATACGTTCGCTCCTTCCGTGACGGTCTGCTTGGTCAGGACCGATGCGGTGCGGCGACCGCCACCGCCCGGGGTCAGGTCGTACGCCGACTCGCCGTGCTCGACGAAGTCGATGCCCTCGGTCTCGTCCTCGGCGTCGAGGCGGAGCCCGATCGTGTACTTGATCAGCAGGCCGACGGCGAGCGTGGCGAGACCGGACCAGATCACGGCGACGAGCACGACCAGGAGCTGGACGACCAGCTGCTTGAGTCCGTGGCCGTACAGGAGACCGGTGGAGGTGCTCAGGAAGCCGGCGCCGACGGTGCCCACGAGACCGCCCACCAGGTGGACGCCCACGACGTCGAGCGAGTCGTCGTACCCGAGCTTGTACTTCAGGCCGACCGCGACGGCGCACAGCCCACCGGCGAGGGCACCGAGGACGATCGCGCCGACCGGCGAGAGCGCCTGGCAGGCCGGGGTGATGGCAACCAGACCGGCCACGATGCCGGACGCGGCACCGAGCGAGGTGGCCTTGCCGTCCCGCATCTTCTCCACCAGCAGCCAGCCCAGGATCGCGGCACAGGCAGCAAGCGTCGTGTTGAGCCACACCAGGCTGGTCTCGTTGATGAACTGCGAAGCGTCCGCCTCGGGGCTCTCGCCGCCGAAGACGATCGAGCCGACGTTGAAGCCGTACCAGCCGAACCACAGCAGGCCGGCGCCGAGCATGGTCAGGGTCAGGTTGTGCGGCTTCATCGGCTCGCTGCCGAAGCCGAGGCGCTTGCCCAGGAGCAGCACCAGCACCAGGCCGGCCACACCGGCGTTGATGTGGACCACGGTTCCACCGGCATAGTCGATCGGCAACGGGTCCCCGTTGAAGAGGATGCCCGAGATCCCGTTGGCTGCGGACCCGAGAAATCCACCGCCCCAGACCATGTGTGCGATCGGGAAGTACGAGAGCGTCAGCCACAGCGGCACGAACATGACCCAGGCGGAGAACTTGAGCCGGTCGGCCACCGCACCGCTGATCAGTGCGGCGGTGATGATCGCGAACGTCATCTGGAAGCCGACGAAGATGTAGTCCTGACCGGCGATCCCGTTGAGCCCGAAGGTCTCGAACGGGTTGTTGATGATCATCCCGATGTCCTGGGTGCCGAACGACATCGACCATCCCCACAGGACGTACACGATGCCGACGATGCCGGCACCGGTGAACGACATCATCATCATGTTGAGCACAGACTTCGAGCGGCTCATGCCGCCGTAGAACAACGCCAGCGCGGGCGTGGTCATCATCAGGACAAGGGACGCTGCGATCAGCATCCAGGCGTGGTAGCCGTAGTCCATGGAACCTCCAGGGTCGAATCTCGGAGGGGCAGACCGTCGAGCGTGACCGCGATGTCAACGCTGGGGAGTCCGACCCCGTTCGAGGTCAACCTTCGACACAGGAGGTTTCGACATGCGCCGCAACGTGTTGCGGGCAGGCAACAAGGCCCTGTCTGCGTGTTACTTCCGTGTGAACGGCGGTTGCGGGCTCAGCCGAGGAGGGCGTCGACGAACGCGCCGGCGTCGAACGGCGCCAGGTCGTCGGCGCCCTCGCCGAGTCCGACCAGCTTCACCGGGACCCCGAGCTCCCGCTGGACGGCCACGACGATGCCGCCCTTGGCGGAGCCGTCGAGCTTGGTCAGGACGATGCCGCTGACGTCGACGACCTCGCTGAAGACCCGGGCCTGGATCAAGCCGTTCTGACCGGTGGTGGCGTCGAGCACCAGCAGCACCTCGGTCACCGGCGCCATCTTCTCGATCACCCGCTTGACCTTGCCCAGCTCGTCCATCAGGCCGGCCTTGTTCTGCAGCCGCCCGGCCGTGTCGACGATGACGGTGTCCGCACCCGTCGCGACCCCCTCCTTGACCGCCTCGAAGGCGACGCTGGCCGGGTCGGTCCCCTCGGGACCGCGGACCACGTCGACGCCGACGCGTTCTCCCCACGTGGCGAGCTGCTCGACCGCCGCCGCCCGGAAGGTGTCCGCCGCACCGAGCACGACCGTGCGATCCTCCGCCACGAGGATCCGGGCGATCTTGCCGACCGTGGTGGTCTTGCCGGAGCCGTTGACCCCGACCACCAGCACGACGCCCGGCTGCCCGTCGGCGCCACTCACCTGGAGCCGGCGATCCATGGTCGGGTCGACCAGGGTCAGCAGCTCCTCGCGCAGCACGCTGCGCGGGTCCCCCGCCTCGTTGCCGTCGACCCGGAGCCGGGTCCGCAGCCGGTCGACCAGCTCCTGGGTGGGCTTCACCCCCACGTCGGCGGTGAGCAGGGTGTCCTCGATCGACTCCCAGGTGTCCTCGTCCAGACGATCGCGAGAGAGCAGCGCGAGCAGCCCACGGCCCAGGCTGCCCTGGGACCCGGCCAGTCGCTGGCGCAGGCGGGCGACCCGCGAGGCGGTGCCCTCGGGCCGCTCGAGGGTCGGGGCTGCCGGCGCCGTGGTCTCGACCGGATCCACGACCACCGGTGGCGCGTCGGCGAGCGGCGCGTCGATGTCGGCCGGCGGCGGGACGATCACGTCGGTGCCGCCGGACGGTGGCCCGGCCTTCCGACGACGTCCGGTCGTCACGAGCCCGACGAGAGCGACAACGCCGAGGACGGCGATGCCGATGATCAGAAAGATCCAGTCACCCATGGGCGCCATCCAACTAGAGGGTCACGCCGGTTGACCAACCCGGGGTCCGAGCAGGGCCCCTGCGCGAGCGGCTCGGGGTCCTGATGGACCGGGTCGAGACGGCTCAGCGCTGGCGCGCGGCGTGCTCGGTGTTGTGCAGCGTCGGCAGGAAGGCCACGACGCGGTTCATGGCGGGACCCAGCCAGCGGGCGACCGGCACGTCCTGGTCGCGGTGCGGGAAGGCGACGAAGGTCATCACCAGGCCGGAGAGCAGCAGGGCGACCAGCATGACGAGCGAGATGACGAGCACGGTGGGGTGTCCTCCGGGAAGTGGGCGTGGGGGCACGTACCCACCACGTCACCATCGCACACGCACCCCACCAGGCCCTCCCCGGCGAAAGCCGGTCAGGCGGGCGCCGTGGGCCAGATCACGCCTCGGCGCTACGGAGCAACGGCAGCACTGCCGAGCGCACCACGTCGGGCATCGGGGCCACCGGCCGGGCGGGGTCGGTGTTGTCGACATACACGTGCACGAACCTGCCCTCGGCGGCGGCCTCGTCGGAGTCCCCCTGGAAGAGCCCGATCCGGTAGATGACGCTCGAGGTGCCGATCCGGTCGACCACCATCGCGGTCTCGATCGGCGCCGGGAAGCTCATCTCGCGGAAGTAGCGGCACGAGGTCTCGGCGACAACGCCGATCTGGGGCAGCAGTCGGACGTTCTGCCCGGTCGCCTCGAACAGGTGGGCGTTGACCGCCGTGTCGAACAGCTCGTAGTACGTCGCGTTGTTCAGGTGGCCGTAGGCGTCGTCGTCGCGCCAGCGGGTGGTGACCGTGCGCCAGGCGACGTAGTCGGCACGGGTGGGACGCGGGGACCTGTCGCGGGTGGAGCCGGTCACGCCGGCTCGGACTCGCGGAGCCGCTGGCTGATCACCGCGGAGACACCGTCGCCACGCATGGTCACGCCGTAGAGCGCGTCGCCGACCTCCATGGTGCGCTTCTGGTGGGTGATCACGAGCAGCTGGGAGTTCTCCCGGAGCTCCTCGTAGATCTCCAGCAGCCGACCCAGGTTGGTGTCGTCGAGGGCGGCCTCGACCTCGTCGAGGATGTAGAACGGCGAGGGCCGCGCCTTGAACAGCGCCACCAGGAACGCGACCGCCACCAGAGACCGCTCACCACCCGAGAGCAACGAGAGCCGCTTGACCTTCTTGCCGGCCGGGCGGGCCTCGACCTCGATGCCGGTGTTCAGCATGTCGTCGGGAGTGGTGAGGACGAGTCGGCCCTCACCTCCGGGGAAGAGCCGGGTGAACGTCGAGTCGAAGGCACGGCTGACGTCGGCGTACGCCTCGGTGAAGACCTGCTCGACCCGGTTGTCGACCTCCTTGACGATGTCGAGGAGGTCCTTCCGGGTGCGCTTGAGGTCCTCGAGCTGCTCGGTGAGGAACTTGTGCCGCTCCTCCATCGCGGAGAACTCCTCGAGCGCCAGCGGGTTGACCTTGCCGAGCATCGACAGCGACCGCTCGGCGGCGCGCAGCCGCTTCTGCTGCTCCTCGCGCACGAACGGCACCGGGTCGGGCATGGTGCCGTCCTCGTCGGCGGACGTGGGCGGGACCAGCTGGTCCGGCCCGTACTCCGCGACCAGGCCGTCGGGGTCCATGCCGAGCTCCTCGAGCGCCCGTTCCTCCAGCTGCTCGATGCGCATCCGCTGCTGAGTGCGCGCCATCTCGTCGCGGTGGACGCTGTTGACCAGCTCGTCGTGGTCGCGGGCGAGGTCGCGCAGCGTCGACCGGACGGCGAGCAGCGACTCCTCGCGGCTCCGCCTGGCCTCCTCGACAGCAGTGCGCGCCTCGGTCGCGCGGTGGATCGAGACCTCGAGGCGACTCAGCACGTGGCCGACGGCGGCGCCGACCGCCTCGGCGGCCCGGCCCTCGCGGATCAGGCGCTCGCGGCGCTCGGCGGCCTTGGCCCTCGCCTCGCGCTCGGCCCGGGCGGACCGGACCAGCGCGTCGGCGCGGCCGTGCAGCGCCCGGGCCCGCTCCTCCGAGGTGCGCAGGGTCAGCCGGGCGTCCATCTCGCCCTGGCGCGCAGCCCGCGCCTGCTCGACCAGGCGTTCGCGGTCGGTGGTGTCGGGCTCCTCGTCCGTGGCCTCCTCGGCCTGGGCGAGCCGGCTCTCCAGGTCGGCCAGACCGGCCAGGTCCTGGTCACGCGCTGCGGCCGCCTTGGCGATCGCCTCGCTGACCCGCTCGGCCTCGGCCCGGGCGCTGCGCGCCTGAGAGCCGTACTGCCCGAGCTCCTCGGCGACGGCGGCCAGGGTGGCGTCGGACTCGTGCAGCTTGGCCAGCGCCACGTCGACCCGCTTCTGGGCCTCCAGTCGCTCGCGCTCGAGCCGCGACATGTCGAAGCCGAGGCGCTCCGCGGCCGCCACGGCCTCGGTGAGCTGCGCGGCCGCCTCGTCGACGGCGGCCTGGATCTCGATCAGGCTGGGCTGGCTGGAGGAGCCACCGGAGGCGAAGTGGGCGCCGAGGACGTCACCGTCGCGGGTGACGGCCGTGACGTCCGCGATCTCCGCGACCAGGCTGCGGGCCGCGGCGAGGTCGTCGACGACGGCCACCTTGAACAGCAGCCGGGCCAGAGCGGGCCGCAGCGGCGCCGGGCAGTCGACCGCGTCCACGGCGTACGTCGCGTGCGCCGGGAGGCCGGGCCAGGCGGTGTCGTCCAGCGGACCGCCACCGAGCAACAGCCCGGCGCGGCCGAGGTCGTCGCCCTTGAGGTGCCCGATCGCCTCCATGGCCGCGTCGGCGTCGGTGACCGCGACCGCGTCTGCGGCGGAGCCCAGGGCACCGGCGACCGCGGCCTCGAAGCCGGTGCGCACGGAGAGCAGGGCAGCCACCGAGCCGAGCAGGCCCGAGACGGAGTCCGAGGCGGCGAGCAGCGCGCCCGCGCCGTCCTTGCGGTTGAGCCCCATCTCGAGGGCATCCTTGCGGGCCAGCAGGCCGGTGCGCTCGCGGTCGGCCTGCTGGGCCTCGTCGCGCGCCTTGGCGAGCCGTTCCTCGATGTCACCGAGCGCGGCGCTGGCCGCCTCGTGCTCGGCGTCGAGCCCCTCCTCCCCCGCATCGAGGCCGGCGACCTTGGTCTCCAGCGAGGTGAAGTCGCGCTGGGCGCGATCGGCGCGGGCGACCGCCTCCTCGCGGGCCAGGGTGAGCCGGCCGATCTCGTCGTCGGCGGCGGCCGCGCGGGACTTCAACGCGTTCACCTGCCCGTGCAGCCGGGCGAGACCCTCGCGTCGGTCGGCGGCGGCGCGCTGCAGTCCGGCGATCCGGCGTTCCTCCGCGGCAGCGGCGTCCTCCGCGGCCTTGCGCGCGGCCACCGTCTCCTCGAGGGTGGTGCGGCTCCGCTCGACCTCTGCTGCGATCTGCTGCTCCTGCTCGCGGACCCGGGCCGCCTCGATCTCGAGCTGTTCGGGGTCGCGGCCCGAGTGACCCTCGTCGGCGCCGTCGGCGCCGGCGGCGTTGCGCACCCGCTCGGCGGCGAGCGACTGGGTGCCACGGAGCCGCTCGCGCAGGCCGGAGAGCCCGAACCAGGTCTCCTGGGCTGCACCCAGGGCGGGGAGGTCCTCCCTCAGGGCGGCCTCCAGGGCGCTCTCGGTCTCGCGCGCCTCGGCGATGCCGGCCTCGACCTGCTCGCGCCGCTGCACCAGGACCGACTCGTCGGCGAGCTCCTGCTCCAGCGCGGTGCGGGCGGTGACCAGGTCGTCGGCCATCATCCGGGCCCGGGCGTCGCGCACGTCGGCCTGGACTGCGGCTGCGCGCCGGGCCACCTCGGCCTGGCGACCGAGCGGCTTGAGCTGGCGGCGGATCTCGGTCAGCAGGTCGTTGAGCCGGGTGAGGTTGCCCTCGGTGGAGTCGAGCTTGCGGAGCGCCTTCTCCTTGCGCTTGCGGTGCTTGAGGACGCCTGCTGCCTCCTCGATGAAGCCGCGGCGGTCCTCCGGGGTCGCGTGCAGGATCGTGTCGAGCTGCCCCTGGCCGACGATCACGTGCATCTCGCGGCCGATGCCGGAGTCCGACAGCAGCTCCTGGACGTCGAGCAGGCGGCACGAGCTGCCGTTGATGGCGTACTCGGAGCCGCCGCTGCGGAACATG
Organism: uncultured Actinomycetota bacterium; assembly: GCA_963826415.1. Taxonomy (GTDB): domain Bacteria; phylum Actinomycetota; class Actinomycetes; order Propionibacteriales; family Nocardioidaceae; genus Nocardioides. Next base: position 16,256 of record CAWGWW010000004.1, read on the forward strand.
GTGCGGCTGATCGTGACCTCGGCGTACTCGATCGGCAGCGCGCCGTCGGAGTTGTCGATGGTCAGCAGCACCTCCGCCCGGCCCAGCGGCGGGCGCCCGGACGTGCCGGCGAAGATGACGTCCTCCATCTTGCCGCCACGCAACGACTTGACGCCCTGCTCACCCATCACCCAGGCGAGCGCGTCCACGACGTTCGACTTGCCGGAGCCGTTCGGACCCACGATGCAGGTGATGCCCGGCTCGAGCTGGAGCGTCGTCGAGGAGGCGAAGGACTTGAACCCCTTCAGGGTCAGGCTCTTCAGATACAACGCGGGGCTCCTCAGCAGATGTGGCAGGCGCTGACACGGTGCGCATCATCACAGAACACGCCGAAGGGGAAGCTCAGCGCCGCTCACCCTACCGGCCGCCCGCACGCGGGCGCGGGCAGCCGGGTCGGGCGCGTCGCGGGCCCGCCGACGACTACGCCGCGGCCGGCTGCTCGTCCGCGTGGGCGATGTGCGCCAGCTGACCCCAGATCAGCACCACGAACACCGCGGATCCCGCGAAGGCGAACCAGAAGGGCGCGGTCACGCCCCAGTGCCGGGCCAGCAGCCCGCCGATGCCCGATCCGACGACCATCCCGCCGTACACGCCGACCAGGTTGACGCTGCCCACCCGGCCCTGGAGCTCGGTCGGCACGGCCCGCTGCCGGACGGTGATGGAGGTCGTCCCCCAGATGAAGGCATGGGCGCCGAAGACGAAGAAGATCCCCAGCGCCACCCACGGCACCGTGGTGAGCGCGAGCGCAAGGTGCGTGAACGTCTCGATCACGAGGCCGATCCGCATCAGCTGGGCGAGGCTGACCCGCCGTGTGATCCAGCCGTACGCCGAGGTCCCGACCAGTCCACCGACCGCCGAGAACGTCGTGAGCAGCCCGAAGCCGACGGGCCCCATGCCCAGCCGCTGGGTGGCGTAGAGGACCAGCACCGACCAGGCCGCGCCGAAGGTGATGTTGAACGTGAAGATGGTCAGCACCAGCGTCCGCACCGCCGCGTGGTGGCGCACCCAGCGGAAGCCCTCGGCGATGTCGTGCCGGAGACGACCGACCACGGCCGGGTCGCGACGATGGGCCGGCAGGACGATCCTGGAGACCAGCACCGCGCCGAGAGCGACCAGGACCGCCTGCGTGACGAACGGCCAGGCGTGCCCAGCGGCGAAGAGCGCGGCGCCGATCGGGGGTCCGGCGAGCTGGTTGACCGTGATGAAGCCGGTCACCAGGCGCGCGTTGCCGATCGCGAGGTCGTCGCGGGCGACCAGCATCGGGAGCAGGGTGCTGGACGTGTTGTCCGCGAACACCTCGGCGGTGGCGACCAGGAAGAGCGCGACCAGCACGACGAGGACCGAGACCTGCCCAGTGACGATGGAGACGACCAGCACCAGCAGGACCAGGGCCCGCGCCACGTCCACGGCCACGACGAGCAGCCTGCGGTCCAGCGGTCGGCCAGGGCGCCGGCGTACAGCCCGAAGAGCAGCGGCGGCAGCCACTGGACGGTCGCCGCCAGCGCCACCAGGAACGGGTCGTGCGTCTGGGAGGCCACCAGCAGGGGGCCCGCGGCCAGCGCGATGCCGTCGCCGAGGTTGCTCGACCACGAGGACGCGAGCAACCACCGAAAGCCCGTGCCGAGACGCCGCGGGACCAGGGTGTCGATGATCCGGCTCACAAAGCGGTAAGCCTAGTGAGCCGGATCCATCGATGTCAGGCGGTTTTGCGACGCCCCCGACGGCGCACCAGGACCGTGAGCGCCATGGCGCCACCGACCAGGCCCATCGAGACCGCGCCGTCCGAGACCCGGCTCGCGGTCGTGGGGTTGGGGATCACGCCGTCGGTCGTCGTGGAGCCACTGCCGTCCCCGGGCACGTCGACGGCATAGACGTCGAGGCCGCGGACCAGGTCGATCGCGTAGGCGACGTTGCTCACCTTGGCGGTGCGGCGGCCGTTCGCGTTGTAGACCGGGACCCACATGTTGTCCCAGACCTCGGAACCGCCCCAGACCGCGTGACCGAACGCCTTGATGTGCTTCGGCTTGCGAACGTCGAGGAACTGGCTGCCGCCACCGTAGAAGCCGACGGCCACGATCCCGCTCGGGTGGAAGTCGAACCAGTGCGAGGAGCAGAACGCACCGCGCGGCAGCGGGAAGCTGCCCAGGTCGGCGAGCTCCACCTTGTCGAGCGGGACGATCTCGGCATGCTTGCCCTTGAGCGACTTGACCCACCAGGTCTGGAACGAACCGGCCTGTGCACAGTCGGTCTGCTCGTAGTCCTCCTCGGTGACCAGCAGGACGTTGCCGCGCTCGAGCGAGGGCTTCTTGTTGTTCTTGAACTTCTCGGCGTTGGGCCGGACCGAGTTGTGCAGGATGAAGTCGTTGTAGCCGGCGTACGCCGGGTCGGTGCCCTTCCCGGCCTCCCCGGTGGTGGCCAGCACCTCGGGCTCGATCGGGTTGTCGACGTCCCACATCGAGGCGCCGTTCCACCCGGAGTGGGTGCCGATGCCGTCCGCGTCGAAGCTCCACTCGTGTCCACCGGTGGGCGTCGCGAACGGCTGGACCCCGGCCTTCGCCGGGTCGGAGTCGACCTCGACCGGGTTGGCGAGGTCGCGCAGGTCGAAGATCGAGAACTGGGTGCGGCTACCCGCGGAGTAGACGTAGTTGCAGTCGGTGCCGTCGACGCAGGTCAGCGTGTGGGTGCTGGTGGTGGCGTCGGCCCGAGACAGGATCTGCGGGGAGGCGGGGTCGGTCACGTCGACGAGGACCAGCTCCTTGCCGCCCACGTTGGTGTGGTCGATGTCGCCGGGCGAGGTCTGGTAGAGGTCGACGCCGATCAGGGCGAACCGCTTGATCCCGTCCGCGGTGCGTCGTTCGCCGCAGCTCATCGCCTCGTTCTCGAACTGCAGGCTCGGCAGCAGGCCGAGCAGCTTCGGGTGCGCGGCATCGCGGACGTCCCAGGTCCGCACGGAGTCCAGGCCGCTGGTCACCAGGACCGGGGCGGTCTCCAGGAAGCAGCCGGAGATACCGACCTGGGATGGGTTGGCCGCGAGGTGGGTGACGTTGGAGCTGGACAGCAGGCCTGAGCCGAAGTCCCCGGAGAGCGCCGACTGGGTGCCCTGGGGCTGACGGTCGTCACCGGAGGCCGAGGCGGGAGCCGCCAGACCGATCGAACCGAGCAGGGCGAGGGCCACCGTGGCGGCTGGGAAGAAGCGCATGCCAAGCCCAACGAACGACGTCGCCGCGGGTCACGGCGGAGTCGGTCGCTCCTACAGCCGACGCGTCAGGCGGGCTGCATCTCCTGCATCGATGCGGACTCGAGGTCGAGCAGGTCGGCGCCCTGCCGGGCCGCCAACTTGTCGTTCTCCTCCGACAGGCGGAGGACGAGAGCCTCGAGCTCACCCACTCGCGCGCGCAGCCGAGAGTTCTCGGCCGCCAGGCGGGCGGGGGTACGCAGGTCGCTGTTCATGTAGCCGATCAGCGCCTTGGCCATGAAGAAGCCTTCCACTGGGGGGTGGCTCGCTGTGGCGGGCCGTCTTCAAGCGTCCCACCACCGGCTCCCCCGGTCAATCGGAACGGCGAAAACGGGCCGACAGGTCGCTCCGGCTCAGTCGGCGATCCGCTGGGTCCGGGCTCCCGGTCGCCGACGGGGAGCCGGTTGGCAGACCGGGCAGAAGTACGACGAGCGGTTCATGAACGACACCCGGCGGATCGGGGTGCCGCACCGCTCGCACGGCTCGTCCTCCTGGCCGTAGGCGTGCAGGGAGCGGTCGAAGTAACCGGACTCGCCGTTGACGTTGACGTAGAGCGCGTCGAAGGAGGTGCCGCCCTGCGCGAGGGCGTCGGCCATCACCGCGCGGGCCTGCTCGAGCAGGAGGCGGACCTGGCCCACGCTCAGCCGCTCCCCCGCGCGCTCGCCATGGATCTGCGCCCGCCACAACGCCTCGTCGGCATAGATGTTGCCGACACCGGAGACGAGGTTCTGGTCGAGCAGCAGACGCTTCACGCCGGACGAGCGCTTGCGCACCCGGCGTACGAAATCGTCGTCGTCGAAGTCGGGGTCCAGCGGGTCGCGGGCGATGTGGGAGATCTCCGGCGGCAGGTCGGCCCCGCCCTCGGAGACCGAGAGCCCGCCGAACATCCGCTGGTCCACGAACCGCAGCTCTCGGCCCTCCGCCGCCCCCTCGAGCTGCAGCCGCACTCGCAGATGACGTTCGTCCGGGGCGTCCGGTGGCTGCACGAGCAGCTGACCGCTCATGCCGAGGTGCCCGAGCAGCGCGTCACCGTTGTCGAGGGGCAGCCAGAGGTACTTGCCCCGACGCCGGGCCGCCACGATGCTGCGGCCGGTCAGTGCGCGGGCGAAGCCGGCGGGTCCGCGCAGGTCGCGCCGCACCGGGCGGGGGTGCAGGACCTCGACCCGGGTGATCCGGGCACCGAGCACGTGGCGCTCGAGGCCGGCCCGGACCACCTCGACCTCCGGGAGCTCGGGCATCTCAGCAGGACCTGGTCAGCGGGTCGGCGGCAGGCAGCCGCCCGGCGCCCGGCGCGACCTCAGTCGGAGAGGCCAGCACCCTGCGTGCCCGCGTCGGCGGTCTCGTCGGTCTCCGTGAGCTCGGTGAGCCCGGCGAGCCCGATGGGTGCGGCGGTCTCGAGCCTGACGGTCGCCTCCAGCTCGGGCTCCTCGATGCCGAGTCGGCGTGCGATCTCGCCGTACGCCGTCTCGGCGGCCGCCTGCTCGGCTTCCTTCTTCGAGCGGCCGACGCCGTTGCCATAGAGCTCGTCACCCACCCGGACCTGGGCGGTGAACGTCTTCATGTGGTCGGGTCCCTCGTCGTCGATGAGGTACTCGGGGACCCCGAGGTTGTGCTCGGCGGAGAGCTCCTGCAGGGAGGTCTTCCAGTCGAGGCCGGCGCCCAGCGCGGACGCCTCCTCGATGAGCGGGTCGAAGAGCAGGTGCACGACGTCCTCGGAGGTGGTGAACCCGCCACCGCTCAGGTGCACCGCCCCGATCACCGCCTCGACGGTGTCGGACAGGATCGACGCCTTGTGGCGACCGCCGGTCGACTCCTCGCCGCGGCCGAGCTTGACGTGGTCACCGACGCCGATCCGGCGCCCGACCTCGGCCAGGGCCCGGGCGTTCACCACAGCGGCACGCAGCTTGGCCAGCCGTCCCTCCGAGAGGGTCGGGTGGGTGCGGTACAGCGACTCGGTGACCACGATGCCGAGGACGGAGTCCCCGAGGAACTCCAGCCGCTCGTTGGTCGGCAGGTTGCCGTTCTCGTACGCGTACGAACGATGCGTGAGCGCGCGTTCGAGCAGCTCGGGGTCCAGGATCGGATCCCCGAGCGCTGCTCGAAGCTCGTCGTAGTTGGTCAGCGGACCGGGGTCGGGCTCAGAGAACCTGACGGCGGTCAGCGCGGGCGCCGTACTGGCCGCACGTGCCGCACGCGCGGTGCGGCAGGTGCTTGGCACCGCAGGCGGCGTTCGCGCAGGTCACCAGGGAGGGCGCGACGGCCTTCCACTGCGAACGACGGTGACGCGTGTTGCTGCGCGACATCTTCCGCTTCGGGACTGCCACTGTTCTTCTCCTCTACCAGGACCGGAGCTTCCGGCCGCTTGCGTCCAGCCGGCGATTCCACCGACTGGTTCAGTCTTCGTCCTGCTTCAGCTCGACCAGGCTTGCCCACCGCGGGTCGATCGCAGCGTCGTGCGCGTGGTCCGGATCGTCGGCGAGTCGCGCACCACACTCGGTGCACAACCCGGGACAGTCCTCGTCGCACAACGGCTGGAACGGCAGGGCCAGCACGACCGCGTCCCGCAACAGCGGTTCGAGGTCGAGCAGATCCTTGTCGAGCCGGCTGGTCTCGTCGTCCTCGTCGGGGTCGTGGTCACGGTCGTCGTACACGAACAGCTCCTGGAACCGCGCGGACATCTCGTCCTCGATCGGCTCCAGGCACCGCACGCACTCGCCGACCAGCTCGGCCGTGGCCGAGCCCGTGACCAGTACCCCCTCCATGACCGCCTCGAGGCGCAGGTCAAGCTCGACCGGCGCACCTTCGGGGACACTGAGGACTTCGATACCGAGATCTGCTGGTGCCGGAACCGAGAGTGAGACTTCGCGCTGAGACCCCGGGCGTCGGCCGAGCTCGCGTGTATCGAGCACGAGCGGCGCTCTCGGGTCCAGATTGCTCAGTGGATTCACTTCCGGGTAACAGCACAAACAGATCGTTGGGAATCGTAACCGTCCGGGGCACGGCGGAGCAAAACCGCCCCGGCGCCGGGACGGCTCACCGGAAGGCTCACTGCTGCTGGGCCGCCCGCTGGGCGAGGCGCTCGGTGAGCCGCTCGTGCACGTGAGCGGGAATCAGCCCGGAGACGTCGCCGCCGAAGGCGGCCACCTCCTTGACCAGGCTGGACGCCAGGAAGGAGTACTCCGGACTGGTCGGCACGAAGACGGTCTCGACGTCGGTCAGCGACGAGTTCATCTGGGCCATCTGGAGCTCGTAGTCGAAGTCGCTGACCGCGCGCAGCCCCTTGACGATGGCGTGCGCGTCGCGTTCCTGGCAGAACGTGGTCAGCAGCCCGTCGAAGCCGTCGACGGTGACGTTGGCATACCGGGAGCAGGACTCCCGGAGCATCTCCATCCGCTCGTCCGCCGTGAACAGCCGGTTCTTCGACGCGTTGGTCCCGACGGCGACGATGACCTCGTCGAAGAGTCCCGAGGCGCGCTCGATGATGTCGATGTGTCCGTTGGTGACCGGGTCGAAGGACCCGGGGCAGACAGCTCGGCGCACGGGTTCACTCCTCGGGGACGGGAACAGGGACGGGGACGGTGTGGGACGCCGCGTGACCGTACCAAAGCACGGTCTCGCCGTAGCGCTTCTCCCGCGCGTCCCCGATCCCCACGGGCCACCGGGGCTCGGCACTGCGCGCAGACCGCTCGACGACGACCAGCGCCCCCGGGACCAGCCAGCCGTTGGCGACCAGGGCCCCGAGGTCGGCGGCGACGGCCTCGTCGTCGAGGACGTACGGCGGGTCGAGGAACGCGACGTCGTACGGCGCCGACGGGGCGCTGCGCAGCGCGCTCGCCACCGTTGCGGCGACGACGTTGGCACGAGGGAAGCCGAGCGCCTGGGCGTTGGCCGAGATCAGCGAGGCGGTGCGCCGGTCCTGCTCGACCAGGGTCACCACCCCGGCTCCTCGCGACCAGGCCTCGAGCCCGATCGCGCCGGATCCGGCATAGAGGTCGAGGAAGCGCAACCCGCTGAGCGAGCCGCACCACGACTCCACGGCAGAGAAGAGCGCCTCACGGACCCGGTCGCTGGTCGGACGCGTGCTGACCCCCTTGGGCGTGGTCAGGCGACGCCCGCCCGCCGTACCGCCGATGATCCGGGTCATCCGCTGCGTCCTGCCCGGGAGAAGCCCCGCCGACCGTCGCCGGCGCTCATGACTTCTCCATGAACGCAGACTGCCTTGATTGCTCCATGAGTTCCACCTCGGCGGCGAGCAGGGCACTGCCCGTCAGCGTCGGATCGGCGGCGAGCAACCGGGTCGAGGCATCGCGCGCCTCGACGATGGTCTGCTCGTCCCGCAGCACCCGCAGGGTCTGCAACCCGGAGCGGAGGCCGGACTGGGAGCTGCCGAGCACGTCGCCCTCCCGCCGCTGGGCGAGGTCCACCCGGCTGAGCTCGAACCCGTCGGTGGTCCCGGCGACCGCGTCGAGCCGATCGCGGGCCGGCGAACCGGGCTCGCTGTGCGTGACCAGCAGGCAGAGCCCCGGAAGACCGCCCCGGCCGACGCGACCCCGCAGCTGGTGGAGCTGCGAGACGCCGAACCGGTCCGCGTCGAGCAGCACCATCGCCGTGGCGTTGGCGACGTCGACGCCGACCTCGATCACCGTGGTGGAGACCAGCACGTCGATCTCACCGGCCGCGAACGCGCGCATCGTCCGGTCCTTCTCGTCCGGGTGGAGGCGACCGTGGAGCATCGCCACCCGGAGCCCCTGCAGCGGGCCGGCGGCCAGCTGGGCGGCGACGTCCTCCACCGCGCTCAGCGGCACCGGCGGAGCGGTGGCGGCCACGGCGTCGCCGTCCTCGTCGAGGTCCAGCTGGTCGTGCTCGCCCTGCTCCAGCTCGTCGCCCGTGATCCGCGGGCACACGACGTACACCTGATGACCCTTGTCGACCTCCTCGCGGACCCGTTGCCAGGTCCGGTCGAGCCACTGGGGCTGCTCGAGCAGCGGCACGACGTTGGTCTGGATCGGCGCCCTGCCCGCCGGGAGCTCGGTCAGGGTCGAGGTCTCGAGGTCACCGAAGACCGTCATCGCGACCGTGCGTGGGATCGGGGTCGCGGTCATCACGAGCACGTGCGGCGGCGAGCCGGCCTTGTCGGTGAGCGCCGCCCGCTGCTCGACCCCGAACCGGTGCTGCTCGTCGACCACGACCAGGCCGAGGTCGGCGAAGCTGACCTTCTCCTCGAGCAGGGCGTGCGTGCCGATCACGATGCCGGCCTCACCGCTGGCGATCCGGAGCAGGGCCTCGGCCCGCTGGGCACGGGGCATCGAGCCGGTCAGCAGCGCCACGGTGGTCCCCTCGTCGGCACCGCCCAGCATCCCGCCGGCGGCCAGCTCTCCGAGCATCGCGGTGATCGAGCGGTGGTGCTGCTGGGCGAGCACCTCGGTCGGGGCGAGCAGCGCGGCCTGGCCCCCGGAGTCGACGGTACGCAGCATCGCGCGCAGGGCGACGAGGGTCTTGCCGGAGCCGACCTCGCCCTGGAGCAGCCGGTTCATCGGATGGGGCTGCGCCAGGTCCTCCTCGATCTGGCGCCCGATCTCCACCTGGCCGTTGGTCAGCTCGAACGGCAGCCGGGCGTCGAAGGCGGCGAGCAGCGAGCCCTGGTCGCCGACCCGGGCGAGCGTCCCGAGCTCGCGCAGCGCCAGTCGGCGACGGGCCAGGACCAGCTGGGTGACCAGCGCCTCGGCGAACCGGAACCGCCGCTGCGCCGCCGCGACCTGCTCGTGGTCGTCGGGCGCGTGGATCCAGTCGTAGGCGGTGCGGACGTCGACCAGGTGGTGCTCGGCGCGCACCTGCTCCGGCAGCAGCTCGGGGATCTCGTCGAGGACGGTCAGCGCGAAGGTGACGGCACGCTGGATGTCCCAGGAGTCGACCCCCTTGGTCAGCGGGTAGAGCGGGTACAGCGCTCCGATGGCGTCGAGCGACAGCATCGCCGAGTCGTCCGCGTCCTTGGTGGTGCCGAACAGGACCATCTGTGGGTTGGTGAGCTGCCAGTCGTCGCGGAACCGGCTGACCTGGCCGACGAAGACGCCCGTCCGGCCGACCGGAAGCCTGGAGGCCTGCCACTCGGCGACGTGCTTCTTCTGCGCGAAGAAGGACATCCGCAGCGACGGTCCGTCGGTCTTCAGCATCGTGTCGAGGCGGAACGCCGGGCGTCCGCTGCGCCGGTCGACGTAGTTCTGCGTCCGGCTCTCGACGATCTCGCCCACCAGGGTGAGCATCTGGCCCACCTGGAGGTCGGCGACCCTGGTGAGCTCACCGGTCTTCACGTAGCGGCGGGGGAAGTGGTGCAGCAGGTCCCCGACCGTCTGGATGCCGAGGCCCTCGGTGATCTTCTTGCGCTTGGTGCTCTTGTCGCCGAGCACGGTGGTCACCGGTGAGTCGAGGGTGATCATGGGGAGCTCCTCCTGCGACTCACTCGACGGACATGAGGAGCGGGTACCGCTCCTGCCCACCGTCGTACACCACGACATCGACATGGGGGTAGCGCTCCTCGACGTAGCTCGCGCACCGAGCCGCCAGCCCGTCGGTGTCGTCGGCGCCGCCGACCACCGTCACGAGCTCGCCACCGCCACCGAGGAGTCGGTCGAGCACGTCGTGCGCGACCTGGGCGAGGTCCGACCCGACGACGGCGAAGTCCCCCGCCACGACGCCCAGCACGTCTCCCGGCTCGCACGGGCCGGCCATCGTGATGGCCTGCCGGGCTGCCACGGTCACCGCGCCGTGCCGCGCGTGGCGCGCGGTCGCGGTCATCTCCAGCACGTCCTGGTCGAAGGTGCGCCCCGGCTCGTGGACGGCCAGCGCGGCCAGCCCCTGGACCTGGGCCTCGGTTGCGACCACGGCCACCCGGATGCCCTCGTCCTGCTCGGCCGTGCGCGCCGCGATCCTTGCCACCCGGACCGAGTCGGGGTCGTTGGGCAGCACGATCACCTCGGTGGCGCCACACCCGGTGATCGCCTCCAGCAGCTCGCCCGTGGAGGGTCGCCGGCCGGGGCCACCCTCGACCACGACCGCACCGGCTCCGCTGAAGAGCTCGACCAGGCCGGGCCCGGCGGCGACCGCCACGATCCGGCGACCCGTGCGACGAGCCTCCCCGCCTGCGTCGGAGTCGGCGGTCCGGGCTCCGGCCTCGGCCACCTGCTCGGCGAAGTGTGTGACCCGGACCCGGTGCGGACGCCCGGCTTCGATGCCGGCCTCGATCGCGGCACCGACGTCGTCCACGTGGACGTGCACGTTCCAGAGCCCGTCGCGGCCGACCACGACCAACGAGTCGCCCAGAGGGGCGAGCCGCTTCTTGAGCGCCGGGATCGCGCCGTCCTCGGCGTCGAGCAGGTACATCACCTCGTACGACGGCCCGTCGACGTGCAGGTCGTCGTGCTGCCCGTCGTGCTGCCCGTCAGGTTGGCCGTCGTGCTGGTGGTCGCGGGGGGCCCGGACCACCGGAATGCGAGGCCGGGCCAGGTGGGACTTGCCGGAAGCACGCCGTCGCCCGGTGAGGACGGTCTCGGCGGCGTCCAGGATCACGCTCACCCCGCGCCCACCGGCGTCCACCACCCCGGCGTCCCGGAGCACCTGGAGCTGGTCGGGAGTGCGGGCCAGCGCCTCGCGGGCACCCGCGGCGGCTGCCGAGAAGACGTCGCGGGCCCGGGTCCCGGGCTCGGCCGCGCACCGCTCCGCGGCCTCGGCCGCTTCGCGGGCGACCGTGAGCATCGTGCCCTCGACGGGCGTGCCCACGGCGGCGTAGCTGGCCAGTGAGGCCTCCCTGAGCGCTTCGGCGATCATCTGGGCGTTGGTGGTCTCCGGGGTGACCGTCGCCATCCGGCGGGTCATCGCGCCCAGCATCTCGCTGAGGATCACGCCCGAGTTCCCCCGCGCCCCGAGCAGGGCGCCGCGGCTCAACGCCTCGAGAGCGGTGGCCAGGTCGCTGCGCTCGTCTCCCCCGGTGGCCGTCGCGCGGATCGCCTCGCGTCCGGCGGAGACCGTGAGGTACATGTTGGTGCCGGTGTCACCGTCGGGCACGGGGTAGACGTTGAGGGCGTCGATCTCCTCGCGCGCCTCGGCGAGTGCGTCCGTGGCGACGTCCACGAACCGCAGCACGACCGCGCGCTCGATGATGCCGCTACGGGGTGCTTCCATGGCCTGCCTCGAGGTGCCGATCGGGGGGTTCCGCTCAGGGCGGGTGGTGCCACAGGTTAGTGGCTGGGTGACGATTCGCACGGGAGCAGGCCCATCGGATACTCTTTTTCGGTTGCCCGCTCGCTCGGGCCCTTCGTACACACCTCAATCGTTTAAGGAGTCCACGGTGGCTGCCGTCTGTGACATCTGCGCCAAGAAGCCGGGCTTCGGCAACAACCGTCCGTGGTCGCGCAAGATCACGAAGCGACGCTTCGACCCGAACATCCAGCGCGTTCGTGCGACCGTCGACGGTAGCCCGAAGCGTCTCAACGTCTGCACCGGCTGCCTCAAGGCCGGCAAGGTCACTCGCTGACCCGATCCTCGCTCAAGGCCCCCGCTCGCGCACTGCGCAGGCGGGGGCCTTCTGCTTTCCCTGCCTGACCCGGCAGTGCGTCAGAAGTGGGTCCAACCGGTCGGGCCGTCGTAGGCCGCGCCGTCGACCGTGACGCTGCCCTCGGCGGCGCCGTCCGCGCCCTCGGCAGCAGCAGCGCCGACCTCGCCGATCACGGTCCAGCCCTCGGGCACGCTCGCGGCGTCGGCGAAGGTCGCGAGCAGCGCGTGGTCGTCGCCCCCGCCCAGGATGAACTCCATCGGGTCGGCGCCGAGCGCGGCGCCCACCGCGTGCAGCGGCTCGGGCACCTCGAACGCGTCGCGCCGGACATCGATGGTCACGCCGGAGCTCTCGGCCAGGTGCCGGGCCTCGGCGAGGAGACCGTCGGAGATGTCGATCATCGAGGTCGCGCCGGCCTCGGCGGCGACCTTCCCCTCGTCGTACGGCGGCTCGGGGCGGCGGTAGGCCTCCACCAGGATCCTCGGCGAGCGGAACCCACGCCCGAGCACCGCGAGGCCACCGGCGGCCCAGCCCTGGCGGCCGACCAGGGCCAGCAGGTCGCCGGGCTCGGCGCCGGAGCGGACCACGGGCGCGGTGGTGCAGGCCCCCAGGACCGTCACCGCGATCACGACCTGGTCGGCGCGGGTCACGTCACCCCCGACCACGCTGGCGCCGACGAGCGCGCACTCCTCGGCGAAGCCGCGGGCGAAGTCGAGCGCCCACTCGGCCGGCAGGTCGGGCGGTGCCGCCAGCCCGATGGTCAGTGAGGTCGCCCGGCCACCCATCGCGTTGATGTCGGAGAGGTTCTGGGCGGCGGCCCGGTGACCGACGTCGGAGGCCGAGGCCCAGTCGCGCCGGAAGTGCCGGCCCTCGACCATCAGGTCGGTCGAGACCACCACGTGGCCGGTCTTGACCCGGAGCACCGCCGCGTCGTCACCCGGCCCGATCAGCACGTGCTCCCCCTGGGCGAACACCTCGGTGAGGGCAGAGATCAGTCCGAACTCGCCGACGTCGGCGAGAGTGGCGTCAGCGGGGAAGACCATGTGCCCCATCCCACCAGATCCCCAGCGGGACCGGGGCTCTGGGCACCTATCGACACGCGTCGCTCTCAGGGTAGGTTGACCGCAACACAGCCAGTGACAAGACGAGGAGCCCCACGATGGTCGTCCAGGCGTACATCCTGATCCAGACAGATGTCGGCAAGGCAGCCGAGGTCGCGACCGCCATTGCCCAGGTGAAGGGCGTCACCCTCGCCGAGGACGTCACCGGTCCGTACGACGTGATCGTGCGAGCCGAGGCCCGCAACGTCGACGAGCTCGGCAAGCTGGTGGTGTCGAAGGTGCAGAGCCTCGACGGGATCACCCGCACGCTGACCTGCCCGGTCGTGCACATCTGAGTGCAGCTTCCTGAACACGACCGACGCCCCGGGTCCTGGTGGACCCGGGGCGTCGTCGCGTCCGCCGCCCTGCTGCTGGGCGGGCTGCTCACCGGCTGCGGAGCACCCGACCCGGTCACGGTGTCGGCTCCCGACGTATCGGCCGCCGACCGCCGCGCGTGCGAGGAGCTGCTCGCCGACCTGCCGGACGTGCTCGCCGGCCAGGACTCCCGCGAGGTGAGCCCGGCCTCTGCTCTCGGCGCGGCCTGGGGCGACCCGGCGATCACGCTGACCTGCGGGGTGTCCCTGCCTGCGGAGTTCGACGAGTTCTCCTCGTGCGAGGAGGCCGACGGGGTCGGCTGGTTCGTGCCGGTCGACCAGGTCGAGGACCAGTCGGCCGACGTCACCTTCACCGCGGCGGGCTTCCGGCCGATCGTGCAGGTCGAGCTGCCCGGGTCGTACCGTCCCGAGGGCGCCGCCGCGGTGATCACCCAGCTGGCGGAGCCGGTCAAGCGGCACCTCGACCTGGTCGACGCGTGCAGCTGACATGTGGCCGGTGGCTCAGCGCAGGCCGGTGTCGCGGGCCAGGGCCAGCTGGATCAGCCGGTCGACCAGCGTCGGGTAGTCGACGCCGCTCGCGGCCCACATCCGGGGGAACATGGACAGCGGAGTGAACCCGGGCATGGTGTTGATCTCGTTGACCACCAGGGACCCGTCCGGCATCACGAAGAAGTCGACCCGCGCCAGGCCCTCGCAGCCGACGGCTTCGAACGCCCGGGCCGCCAGGGCCTGCATCTCCGCCGTCCGCTCGGGGGGAAGGTCTGCCGGGACGTCGAGCTCAGTGGCCTCCTCCGGCAGGTACTTCGCGGCGAAGTCGTAGAACTCGTGGTCGCCGGTGATCCGGATCTCGGCGGGGACGCTGGTCTCGACGCTGCCGTCGAGGGCCTGCAGCACCCCGCACTCGATCTCGCGGGCGCCCTCGGCGGACACCTCGACCAGCACCTTCGGGTCGTGCGCCAACGCCTCCTCGAGCGCGTCGTCGAACTCGGAGGCGTCGTGCGCCTTGGCGATGCCCAGGCTCGAGCCGCCGCGCGCGGGCTTCAGGAAGAGCGGGTAGCCCAGCGCGGCCGCACGCTCCCGGCAGGACGCGGGGTCGGCGGCCCACTCCCGGGCGGTGACCGTGACCGACTTCATCAACGGCAGCCCGGCCGCGCCCAGCACGACCTTCATGTACGCCTTGTCCATGCTGACCGCGGAGGCGAGCACGCCGGCTCCGACGTAGCGGACGCCGGCCATCTCGAACATGCCCTGGATGGTGCCGTCCTCGCCCCAGGGACCGTGCAGCACCGGGAACACCACGTCGACCTCGCCCAGGGTCCGTGGGGGCTGGCTCGCCTCGGTGACGACCAGGTCTGCCGACGCGCTGACCCGCGACAGCGCGATGCTGGCGCGTCCCGCGTCGACGCTCGGCAGCCGGTCGGGGCCCTCGATCCGGAGCCGCTCGGGGTCTCCCGACTCGAGCACCCACCGCCCGTCGGTGGCGATCCCGATCGGCACCACGTCGTAGCGGGTGGCGTCGATGGCCCGCAGCACACTCCCTGCGGTCACGCACGAGATGCCGTGCTCACTGGAACGACCGCCGAAGACGACGGCCACACGGGGCTTGCGGCTCTCACCGGAGGTGGTCTGATTCATCGGGGCGACCCTACCGGCCTACGCTGCTCCCCATGTCTGAGGTCTCCCCCGCCCTGAAGCCGTCGACGATCGCCGTGACGGCAGGACGTCCACCGCACGATGCGGACCAGCCGTTGAACGTCCCGATCACGATGGCGGCGACGTACGTCGCGGGTGGTGACCTGGAGTACGGCCGCTACGGCAACCCGACCTGGGCGGCGTTCGAGGAGGTCCTCGGCGCCCTCGAGGGCGGGCGCTGCATCAGCTTCGCCTCCGGCCTCGCCGCCGTCGCCACGGTGCTCGACCTGGTCGGCCACGGCGCGAAGGTCGTCGCGCCGCGCAACAGCTACAACGGCACGATCATGCAGCTCGCGGATCTCGAGGCCCGCGGGCGAATCCGCACCGCGCTGGTCGACATCACCGACACCGAGGCTGTCGTCGCGGCCTGTGACGACGCAGCCCTGGTGTGGCTCGAGTCACCGACCAACCCCGCGCTCGAGATCGCGGACATCGCGGTGATCGCGGAGGCCGCGCGCGAGGCCGGGGCGTACGTCGTGGTCGACAACACCTTCGCCACTCCCCTGCTCCAGCAGCCCCTGCAGCTGGGCGCCGACCTGGTCGTGCACTCGGCGACCAAGTACCTGGCCGGGCACAGCGACGCGTTGATGGGTGCGGTGGTCACCGCCGACGACGAGCTCTACGGCGTGCTGAAGGGCCGGCGCGACCTGATCGGCGCGATCCCCGGGACCCTGGAGTCGTGGCTGGCACTGCGCGGCCTGCGCACGCTGCACCTCAGGGTCGAGCGGGCCCAGGCCAACGCCCAGGAGCTGACCCGGCGACTGGACGGACACCCGGCGATCGGCGAGGTCCGCTACCCCGGCTTCGGTGCGATCGTGTCGGTGGTGCTCGCCCAGGGGGCGCTGGCCGCGGACCTGCTCACGCACAAGACCAAGCTCTGGGTGCACGCCACCTCCTTGGGCGGGGTGGAGTCGACGTTCGAGCGCCGTCGTCGGTGGAAGTCCGAGCCCGCCACGATCCCCGACGCCCTGGTCCGGATGTCGGTGGGCATCGAGGACGTCGACGACCTGTGGCACGACCTGGCGACCGCCCTCGACGACCTCACCTGAACCTCGCCTGCGCAGCGTCAGTCGGTCTCGGCCTTCGGGTCGCGGGCGATGAAGGCGTCCATCATCTCCTGCGCGGTCATCTTGCCGGCCACCACGGCATCGACGTGGTGCGCGATCGGCGCGTCGATCCCGGTCTGCTGCGCGAGGGCCAGCAACGACGAGCAGGACTTGGCGCCCTCGGCGACCTGACGGGTGCTCGCGTAGATCTCCTCGGTGGTCATCCCCTTGCCGAGGTTCACCCCGAAGGTCCGATTGCGCGACAGCGGCGACGAGCAGGTGGCCACCAGGTCGCCCAGCCCGGCCAGCCCCATCAGCGTCAGCGGGTTCGCCCCCAACGCCATCGCCAGTCGTGCGGTCTCGGCGAGTCCGCGGGTGATCACGGACGCCGTCGTGTTGTCTCCGAAGCCGAGACCGACAGCCATGCCGACCGAGAGACCCACGACGTTCTTGTAGGCGCCGCCGATCTCACAGCCGAGCACGTCGACGCTGGTGTACGGGCGGAACGCGGCGGAGTGGCAGCGCCTCTGGATCTGCCGCGCGACGTCGACGTCCTCGCAGGCGACCACCGACGCGGCCGGCTCCCGGCGGGCGATCTCCATCGCCAGGTTGGGACCACTGATCACCGCGATCCGCTCGGAACCCGCGCCGGTGACCTCGGCGATCACCTCGCTCATCCGCTTCAGGGTGCCGAGCTCGACCCCCTTCATCATCGAGACGATCACCGCATCCTTCGCGATGTACGGCGCCCACTCGGTCAGGTTGCCGCGCATGGTCTGCGAGGGGGTCGCGAGCACCACCATGTCGGCACCCTTGAGCGCCTCCTCCGGGTCGTGCGTCGCCGAGACCGCCGCCGGGAGCTCGACGCCGGGCAGGTAGTCGGGGTTCTCCCGCGTCTCGTTGATCGCCGCACAGACTTCCTCGCGACGTGCCCAGAGGGACACCTCGTTGCCCGCGTCGGCGAGCACCATCGAGAAGGCGGTGCCCCAGGATCCGGCGCTGAAGATCGCGACCTTGCCGTGCTTCATGAACGATCCTTCTTGTTGGGGTTGCCGATCTGACGCACTCCCGCCGCTCGCGGGTCGAACCTCTCGGCCGGAGCGTCCTCACCGCGCAGGTCCGCCACCAGCCCGGTGAGCGCGTCCATGATCCGGTCGGTGGCCTGCTGGATCACGGCCTGGTTGCGGGGCAGCGCCAGCAGGTCCGAGAGGTCGACCGGGTCACCGGCCTTCATGGTGACCGTCTTGCGGGGAAACGGGTGCGGGACCTTGGAGTACGGCGCGAGCACGCGCTGAGCTCCCCACTGACCCACCGGGATCACCGGGCAACCGGTCTCCAGCGCGATCCGGGCGGCGCCGGACTTCCCCTTCATCGGCCACAGGGCTGGGTCCCGGGTCAACGTGCCCTCCGGGTAGACCACGACGCACTCTCCGTCGTTCACCGCGGCGACCGCGGCGTCGTACGCGCCGGCTGCGGTCCTGGTCAGCCGCTCCACGGGGATCTGCCCCGCCGACGACAGGAAACGACCGAGGGCGCGGTTGCGGAACAGCCCCGACTTCGCCAGGTAGCGCGGCAGCCGACCGTGGTCGTAGACGAAGTGGGCGGACATCAGCGGATCCGCGTGCGAGAGGTGGTTGAAGACCACGATGCAGCCACCGGTGGCGGGCAGCTTCTCGCCGTCGAGCCAGACCGGCCTGGTCACCGAGAGCAGGACCGGCTTGATCAGGGGAACGGCGAGGTTCCATGCCCAGCCGCGCTTCTGCTGCAGCTTGCGAACCGTCACCTAGGCCCTTGCCCTCCCTCAGGCCACGGAGGCCGTGGCGCGCCGTACGTCGAGTGCAGGCTACTCGGTCGGACTGCCGCTGCCGCGACCCGACGCGACACACCGGGCGACGCGGTGCCCCGCGGGTGGGCTGGCAGGATCGACCCGATGTCCTCGCAGCAGTTCGCCGTCGTGGTGCCGATCAAACCGCCGGCAGTCGGCAAGTCGCGTCTGGTCGGTCTTCCCGACGGGCTGCGCCGCGAGCTGGCGACGGCCTTCGCCCTGGACACGGTGCTCGCCTGTCTCTCCGCTGAGCGGGTGGGAGCCGTGCTCGCGGTGACCGACGACGTCGGTTTCGCACGCGCACTGGGCGATCTCGGCTGCGCGGCGATCCCCGACGGGGTGACCGGCGACCTCAACGGCAGCCTGCGACAAGGAGCTGCGGAGGCCGCGCGTCGCTGGCCCGGGCTGGTCCCGGCTGCCTTGTGCGCAGACCTCCCGGCGCTGCTGCCCAGGGACCTCGACGAAGCCCTGGCTCAGGCACCGCTGGATGCTGCCGTCTTCGTGGCGGACGCCGCGCGCAGCGGTACGACGTTGTACGCCGCACCGCGCGAGCTCTTCGACCCACGGTTCGGTGCCGAGTCCCGGGCTGCCCATCTCGAGGGTGGTGCGGTCGAGCTGCACGGTGAGCTGCGGTCGTTGCGGCGGGACGTCGACCACCTCGCCGACCTGGCCGAGGCGCGACGCCTGGGGCTCGGCCGGCACACCGCCGCGCTCGACGAGGAGTCCCGAACACAGTGATGGTGGGCCACCTCCGGACTTCTCCGGACGTGGCCCACCATCAGCCAGTCATCGACGAGCTCGCCGGGCGAGTCTCGTTCAGGACTTCTTGGCGGGCGCCTTCTTCGCGGCCGACTTCTTGGCCGGTGCCTTCTTGGCGGGCGCCTTCTTGGCTGCCGACTTCTTGGCCGGTGCCTTCTTGGCCGGCGCCTTGGCCGTGGTGGTCTTGGCCGTCGTCGTCTTCGCCGCCGAGGTCTTGGCCGGAGCCGACTTGGTGGTCGTCTTCTTGGCGGGCGCCTTCTTCGCAGCTGCCTTCTTCGCCGGAGCCTTCTTGGCGGGCGCCTTCTTCGCCGCTGCCTTCTTCGCCGGCGCCTTCTTCGCCGGCGCCTTGGCCGTCGTGGTCTTCGCAGCCGACGACTTCTTGGCAGCAGCGGTCTTCTGACCCGGCACCGCTCCCTTGGCGGCCGCAAGCGTCAGCTTGGGCAGCTTCTTGGCACCCGAGACGACGTTCTTGAGGTCCGCGCCCGCACTGAACTTCGGCACGGCGGTCTTCTTCGCCTTGATCCGCGCACCGGTCTGCGGGTTGCGCACCCAGCGAGCCTCCCGGACGCGCTTCTCGAAGGAGCCGAAGCCCGTGATGGCCACCTTCTCGCCCTTGGCGACCTCACGGGTGATGGTGTCCAGGACGGACTCGAGCGCGTGAGCGGCGGCCTTGCGGTTGCCCTCGTAACGTGCGGCGAGTGTGTCGATGAGCTGAGACTTGTTCACTAGCTTCCCTTCCAATGAACCAAATGGGCCGAGCTCGTGCCCGACTTTCTTCAATGCACGCTAGGGATACGTGGCGTTTGTCACAATGACCACGCCGTGGTTTGGGGCTCTTTTTTTCGCCGCGACACCCACTCTGATCAGGCGTTTTACCTGATCGGGCCGCATTCGGGGGCATCAGGGATTCCCTTTCGGGCGCCGAATCCCCTTATTTCCAAGGGGATTCCGCAATGGGTGGCACTCACCTCGAGCCTCCGTCGCGCGCCCGCTCCAGAGAATGTTGCGCCGACGCGAAATCGCAGAAACCCGGACCCGAAGTATCGTCGCGGCGTGCAGAAACAGACCGAAGTGCTCGTCGACGACTGGTGGGCAGCGGTCTTCGGCGTTGCCGACGACGCACTGTGGCGGTCCGTCACCGTCGGTCCGCACAGCGATCGGCTCGGCGACTACGCGGGATTCTTCGTCTCCTGGCGCAACGGCGGAGTGCACGTCTCGTTGCCCTCGTCGTGCCCGCTCGACGCGGTCGAGATGCTGACCTCGACCGCGCCGGTTCTCCTGCAGCAGGAGGGTTTCTGGCGTGCCTTCGCGACGGCTCGATCGCTGGCGCTGATCGGGCCCGCGACCCATGCCTACCTCGACGTTGACCCCGGACCCGAGCCCGAGGTGCGCCGGGTGGGCGCGGAGGAGGTCTCCTCGCTTCGAGGACGGGTCAGCGACGGCGAATGGCAGGAGTCCGGGCTGGCAGAAGCCACCCCGGTCAGCTTCGGCTGGTACGAGGACGGGGTGCTCCAGGCTGCGGCCAACCTGCGCGACTTCGTCGGCGCACCCCGGGACGTCGGCGTACTCGTGGCGGCCTCGGCTCGCGGCCGCGGACTGGTCGACCGCGTCGGCCGGGCGGCCGCGTCGTACGCCGTCCAGCACCACCACGTGGCCCGCTGGCGTGCGCACACGAAGAACACCGCGTCGCTGCGGGCTGCCGAGCGGATCGGCTTCGAGCCGTGGTGCACCCAGCTCGCGATCCGCTAGAGGGTGGCCGGCTTCCAGGACTGGCGGGTCGCCTCGAAGGCGGCGATGTCGTCGGCGTGCGACAGCGTGATGCCGACGTCGTCGAGTCCCTCGAGCAGGCGCCACCGGGTGTAGTCGTCGATGTCGAAGGGTGCCTCGATCGCCTCGGCACCGTCACCCGCACGCACGGTGCGGCTCTGCAGGTCGACCGTGACCGCGGCACCGGGGTTCGCCTCGAGGTGGTCCCACAGCTGGTGCACCACGGCCTCGTCCACCTGCGCGGCCAGGAAGCCGGCCTTGCCGGAGTTGCCCCGGAAGATGTCGGCGAAGCGCGGCGAGATGACCGCCTTGAAGCCGTAGTTCTGCAGGGCCCAGACCGCGTGCTCGCGGGAGGACCCGGTCCCGAAGTCGGGGCCCGCGACCAGCACGGAGCCGCCGGCGTACGCCTCGTCGTTCAGCACGAACGACGGGTCGTTGCGCCAGGCCGCGAAGAGTCCGTCCTCGAAGCCGGTGCGGGTCACCCGCTTGAGGTAGACCGCCGGGATGATCTGGTCGGTGTCGACGTTGCTGCGGCGCAACGGCACGCCGACGCCGGTGTGGCTGGTGAACTTGTCCATGGCTGGTCCTCAGCTCGTCGTCTCGGCAAGGGCAACCGGCGGCAGGTCGGCCGGTGAGGAGAGGGTGCCGCGGACCGCGGTGGCCGCGGCGACCGGCACGGAGACCAGGTGGGTGCGACCACCCTTGCCCTGGCGTCCCTCGAAGTTGCGGTTGGAGGTGGAGGCGCTGCGCTCACCGGGAGCGAGCTGGTCGGGGTTCATGCCCAGGCACATGGAACAGCCTGCGCCGCGCCACTCGGCACCGGCGTCCTTGAAGATCACGTCGAGCCCCTCGGACTCCGCCTGCAGCCGGACCCGGACCGAGCCGGGCACGACGAGCAGTCGGGTGTCGCGGTCCACCTGGCGGCCGCGGATGATCTCGGCCGCCGTGCGCAGGTCCTCGATCCGGCCGTTGGTGCAGGAGCCGACGAAGACGGTGTCGACCTTGATCTCGCGCATCGGCGTGCCGGCCTCGAGGGCCATGTACTCGAGGGCCTTCTCGGCCGCGACCCGGTCGCCGGCCTCGGTGAAGTCGGCGGGCGACGGGACCGTGGCACTGAGCGGAACGCCCTGGCCGGGGTTGGTGCCCCAGGTGACGAACGGCGCCATCTCGCTGGCGTCCAGCACCAGCTCGCGGTCGAACTCGGCGTCCTCGTCGCTGACCAGGGTCTTCCAGTGCGCGACCGCGGCGTCCCAGTCGGCGCCCTTGGGAGCCTCGGCCCGGCCCTCGATGTAGTCGAACGTCGTCTGGTCGGGTGCGATCAGCCCGGCCTTGGCGCCCCACTCGATGCTCATGTTGCAGATCGTCATCCGGGCTTCCATCGAGAGCTCCTCGATGGCCTGGCCGCGGTACTCGACGATGTAGCCCTGGCCGCCGCCGGTGCCGGTGTGCGCGATCAGCGTGAGCACCAGGTCCTTGGCGGTCACGCCGGCGGGCAGCGAACCGTTGACGGTCACCGCCATGGTCTTCGGCCTGGCCTGCATCAGGGTCTGGGTGGCGAGCACGTGCTCGACCTCGGAGGTCCCGATGCCGAAGGCGATCGCGCCGAAGGCACCGTGCGTGCTGGTGTGGCTGTCCCCGCACACGATCGTCATGCCCGGCTGGGACAGACCGAGCTGCGGTCCGACCACGTGCACGATGCCCTGCTCGATGTCACCGAGCGGGTGCAGCCGCACGCCGAACTCCTCGGCGTTGCGGCGCAACGTCTCGACCTGGGTCCGCGAGACCGGGTCGGCGATCGGCTTGTCCCAGTCGAGGGTCGGGACGTTGTGGTCCTCGGTCGCCAGGGTGAGGTCGGGGCGTCGTACCGTCCGGCCGGCGAGGCGGAGCCCGTCGAACGCCTGTGGGGAGGTGACCTCGTGGATGAGGTGCAGGTCGATGAAGAGGAGATCGGGCTCCCCGTCGTGGGACCGGACGACGTGCTCGTCCCAGACCTTCTCGGCCAGGGTCTTCCCCATGACTGCACTCCCTTACGACGACGCTGGTTTTACGAACTGGACCTAGGTTACCGCTTGCATCCCATGATCTGAGACGGCAGTATTGCCATATGGACAACACTAGCGGCGTCGGCGTGCTGGACAAAGCCGCGCTCGTGCTCACCGCCCTCGAGTCCGGTCCCGCCACCCTGGCCGGGCTGGTCGCCGGGACCGGGCTGGCCCGACCGACCGCGCACCGGCTGGCAGTCGCGCTCGAGCACCACCGCCTCGTGGCCCGCGACATGCAGGGGCGGTTCGTGCTCGGCCCACGCCTGGCCGAGCTCTCCGCTGCTGCCGGCGAGGACCGACTGCTCGCCACGGCCGGCCCGGTGCTGGCCCGACTGCGCGACATCACCGGCGAGTCGGCGCAGCTCTGGCGCCGCCAGGGCGAGCACCGCGTCTGCGTCGCCGCCGCCGAACGGCCCAGCGGCCTGCGCGACACGATCCCGGTCGGGTCGCAGCTGACCATGCGCGCGGGCTCCGCCGCCCAGGTGCTGCTGGCCTGGGAGGACCCGGAGCGGATGCACCGCGGACTCCAGAATGCCGCCTTCTCGGCCACCGCGCTGTCCGGCATCCGTCGACGTGGCTGGGCGCAGTCGGTCGGCGAGCGGGAGCAGGGCGTGGCCTCGGTCTCCGCGCCGGTCCGCTCCCCCGGCGGCAAGATCATCGCCGCGGTCTCGGTCTCCGGACCGCTCGAGCGGCTCTCCCGGCAGCCCGGCCGGATGCACGCCCCCGCCGTACTCGCCGCAGCCGAACGGCTCTCCGAGTCACTGCGCCGCGCCGCCGCCGAGTAGCCGACCCGTCGCTTGTTGACGCCGTACGCCCGCCGACCCGTCGTTAATTGACGACGGGTCGGCGTGATTTGAGGTGAACAAGCGACGGGTCGGCGTGATTTGAGGTGAACAAGCGACGGGTCGGGGTCAGAAGAGGGCTTGCTGCTCCAGCTCCAGGAGGGTCTGCTTGCGCTCGAGTCCGCCGGCGTACCCGGTGAGGGTGCCGTTGGCGCCGATCACCCGGTGGCACGGGATCACGATCGGGATCGGGTTGCGTCCGTTGGCCAGGCCGACCGCCCGCGAGGCGGCCGGCGTCATCCCGAGCAGCCCCGCCACCTGGCCGTACGACGCCGTCTCGCCGTAGCCGATCCCGCGCAGCTGCTCCCAGACCCGCTGCTGGAACGGCGTCCCGGCCGGCGCCAGCGGCAGGTCGAACTCCTTCAGGTCCCGCGCGAAGTACGCCGCCAGCTGTCGGCTCGCCTCGGCCAGCACGGGGTGGTCGTCGTCGCGCGCTCCGAGCGGACGGCCGCTCACGTCGAGGTACGGCGTGAAGTCGATCGCGGTGATCGCCCCGCCGTACTCGACGACGCGCAGCTCGCCCACCGGTGACTCCAGCACAGTCCACATGTCAGCTCTCCTCGTCATTCGCCGGCGCCACGACAATCGACGGAACCGTCGCAGGAACCATCGGAGCGGCCGGCATCAGGGTGTTCCACAGGTGCATCAGGGCGTACGACCGCCACGGCCGCCACCGGTCGCTGCCCGCGATCACGGCCGCGGGGTCGTGCCCCAGCCGGGTCAGCGCATTGCGGACCCCGATGTCCGTGGGCAGGAAGACGTCGGGATGGGCCAGTGCCCGCATCGCCACGTAGTCGGCCGTCCACGGCCCGATCCCGGGCACGTCGAGCAACCGGCTCCGCACCGAGTCGCGGTCGGGACCGCGGTCGAGCGAGATCCGCCCCTCGGCCAGCGCCCCCGCCAGGGCCACCAGGGCTCGTCCCCGCGAGCGCGGCATGGGGAGCTCCTCGGCAGCCAGCCCAGCCAACGTCCCCGCCTCGGGGAACAGGTGGGTCAGGCCCGGGATCGAGGTGTCGACCCGACGCCCGTGCTGCGCGACCAGCCGACCGGTGACGGTGCAGGCACCGGCGACCGACACCTGCTGCCCGATGACCGTGCGGATCGCGGTCTCGTCGCCGTCGACCTGACCGGGCACCCGGAGCCCGGGCGTCCGCGCCACCAGCGGCCCGATCACCGGGTCGTCGACGAAGTGCTCGGCGACCGCGACCGGGTCGCAGTCGGCGTCGACCAGCCGACGCGTGCGCTCCAGCGCAGCCGTGGTGTCGCGCAGATCCGTCAGCGACAGGCTCGCGGTGACGAACGCGGTCTCCCCGGCCCGCAGCGCGTCGTCGATGTCGAGCCGGACCGTCCCGGGACCCCGCGGCAGGTCGAGCGTCCGGGCGTACCAACCGGGCCCCGCCACCTCGACGCCGGGCACCAGGTGGAAGGCGAGGAACCGCAGCAGCGCCTCCCCCGAGAACGGCGTGCGTACGGCGATCCGCATCGTCACCGTCCCGGTGGGCCGGACGCGTCCACCACGCCGCCCCCGCAACCGGGTGGGGGTGGTGGCGTAGACCTCGCGGATGGTGTCGTTGAACTGCCGCACACTCGCGAACCCGGCCGCGAAGGCGATGTCGGCGTAGGTCAGGTCGGTCGTCTCGATCAGCACCCGGGCGGTCTGCGCCCGACGGGCCCGGGCCAGGGCGAGCGGCCCCGCGCCGAGCTCGGTGGTCAGCAGCCGGGTCAGGTGGCGCGACGAGTAGCCCACCCGACGGGCGAGCCCCTCCACGCCCTCTCGATCGACGACGCCGTCGGCCACCAGCCGCATCGCCCGGCCGGCCGCGTCGGCGGCCACATCCCAGCGGGGGCTGCCGGGGGTGGCATCGGGCAGGCAGCGCTTGCACGCGCGGTAGCCCGCCGCCTGGGCCGCGGCCGCGGTCGGATGGAAGGTGACATTGTGCGCAGCGGGGGTCCGGGCCGCGCACGAGGGACGGCAGTAGATGCCGGTCGTACGCACCGCGGTGTAGAAGACACCGTCGAAGCGGCGGTCGCGGGACTTCACGGCGCCGTAGCAGGCCTCCGGGTCCAACGGTGCCCACGGCGCGATGTCGAACCCCTGCTCCACCGCCGTCTCTGCTGCATTCACGACTCCATCATGGAGCACGGCCCCTGGGTGGCTCTCGCGGGATTCGGACATCGCCTGGCAACCGTCTCCGCAGCAGCCTGCCGGGTGGGCCGTCGCCGATGGGCCATGCGAGTCGGCCGCTGTTAAGGTTAGGCAACCCTAAGCACGACCCGCGACCGCGAAGGACCCCTCGGCATGTACGCCCTGCGACGCTGGCTCTCCCTGGCCGCCACCCTGGCAGTCGTCCTGCCGCTCACCGCCTGTGGTGGCGACGACGGCCCTCAGGTGGTGGTCTACAACGCCCAGCACGAAGAGCTGATCAGCGCCGTCGCGGACGCGTTCACCGCCGAGACCGGCATCGACGTCGAGCTGCGCAACGGCTCCGACCTCGAGCTGGCCAACCAGATCGTCACCGAGGGTCAGGCCTCCAAGGCGGACGTCTTCCTCACCGAGAACTCCCCCGCCATGTCGTTCGTCCAGTCGAAGGGCCTGCTCGCACCGCTGGACGCCACCACGCTCGACCACATCCCCGACCAGTTCCGTCCCGACGACGACAGCTGGACCGGCTTCGCGGCCCGCTCGACGGTCCTGGCCTACAACCCGTCGCAGGTGAGCGAGGCCGAGCTCCCCACCTCGCTGCTCGACCTCGCCGACCCGACGTGGCAGGGCCGCATCTCGTTCAGCCCGACCGGCGCCGACTTCCAGGCCATCGTCGCGGCCGTGCTCGAGCTCGAGGGCGAGAGTGCCACGCGGGACTGGCTCGAGGGGCTCAAGGCCAACGGCACCGTCTACGACGGCAACAACGTCGTCCTCGAGTCGGTCAACTCCGGCCAGAGTGACGCCGGCGTGATCTACCACTACTACTGGTACCGCGACCAGGAGGAGTCCGGCGACAACAGCGACAACACCCGGCTGCACTACTTCGGCGACCAGGACCCGGGCGCCTTCCTCAGCCTGTCCGGCGCGGGCGTGCTCTCCAACGGCGACCACGGTGCCGAGGCGCAGCAGTTCCTCGACTACCTCACCGGGCCGCAGGGCCAGCAGGTGATCGCCGACAGCTACGCACTGGAGTACCCGCTCAACCCCGAGGTCGACCTCGACCGGGCCGGAGTACCCCCGCTGGGCGACCTCGAGCCGCCGAACATCGACGTGTCCGACCTGGACAGCCAGACCGTCATCCAGCTGCTGACGGACACCGGATTCCTGTGAGCCTGAGGGGCCGCACCGCGCTGGCACCGTTCCCGGTGGTGATCGGGGCGGCCGTGGCAGCGCTCACCCTGATCCCGTTCGGGTACGTCGCCGCGGCGACGGTCTCGATGGGCCCGGACCAGCTCGTCGAGCTGCTGATCCGTCCCCGGGTCGGCGAGCTGCTCACCAACACGGTGCTGCTGCTCCTCGGCACGGTCGCGCTGACCCTGGTCCTGGGCGTCGGCGGCGCGCTCGCGGTGGTGCGCACCGACGTGCCCCGGCCGATGCTGTGGCACGCGCTGCTCTCCGCACCCCTGGCGATCCCGGCGTTCGTGAACTCCTACGGCTGGGTCTCGCTCACCCACAGTGTCCAGTCGTACGGCGGCGCGGTGCTGGTGGTCTCCCTCTCCTACTACCCCTTGGTCTACCTGCCGGTGGTGGCGTCGCTGACCGTCCTGGACGCAGCCTCCGAGGAGGTCGCCTGGTCGCTCGGGCGCTCGCGGGTCCGGACCATCTGGACGGTCGTGCTGCCCCGCGTCTCACCGGCCATCCTCGGCGGTGCGCTCCTGGTCTCGCTGCACGTGCTGGCCGAGTTCGGTGCCCTGCAGCTGCTGGCGTTCCAGACCTTCACCACCGCGATCTACGGGCAGTACCGCTCGGCGTTCGCCAGCGACGGCGGCACCGTCCTCGCCGGCGTGCTGGTGGCCGGGTGCGTCCTGCTGGTCACGCTGGAGCTCGTCGCCCGCGGGCGTCGCCGGCTGGCCCGGGTCGGCAGCGGCACCGGCCGGACCGCCGAGCCGGTGCGCCTCGGTCGGGGCCGGATCCCGATGCTGGCCGCGCTCTCCCTGCTCGTGGCCCTCACTCTGGGCGTGCCCATCGCCGCCCTGGGCCGCTGGCTGCTGATCGGCTCGTCCACCGAGTTCGTCCCGACCGAGCTCGCGGGTGCGTTCGTCAGCACGTTGGGCCTTGCGCTGGCCGGCGCCGTGCTCACCACGCTGCTGGCGCTGGCCCCCGCCTGGCTCGCGGTGCGCCGTCGTGGTGGGGTGGCCGCTCTGCTCGAGCGCGCCACCTACACCGCCAACGCCCTGCCGGGGATCGTGGTGGCGCTGGCCCTGGTCTACGTCTCCATCCGGCTGGTCCCGGCGATCTACCAGACCCTGCCGCTGCTGCTGGCCGCGTACGCGATCCTCTTCCTGCCGCGCGCGGTCGTGAGCGTCCGCAGCTCGCTGGAGCACGCCCCGGTCGTGCTCGAGGAGGTCTCGCACAGCCTCGGACAGTCGGGGCTCGCGACCTTCCGTCGCGTCACCGTCCCGCTGGTGGCTCCCGGTCTCGGCGCCGGGGCGGCGCTGACCTTCCTCGCGATCAGCACCGAGCTCACCGCGACGCTGATCCTGGCCCCGACCGGCACCAGCACCCTCGCCACCGAGTTCTGGGCCGACTCGTCGTCGGTCCGCTACGGCGCGGCCGCGCCGTACGCCCTGATGCTGATCCTGGTCTCGCTGCCCGCCACCTGGCTGCTCGCGCGCCAGGCCCGACCACGGGAGTCCTCCTTGAACGGTCCCTCCGGCCCTGCCCTGATCCCTGGGGTCGCCGGCACGTCCGACCCGGTTGCCGTCACCGCGGGAGGCGTGGCATGAGCGGCGTGCACATCACCGGCCTCGCCAAGTCGTACGGCGACCTCCGGGTGCTGGCGGGCCTGGACCTGGCTGTGCCTGAGGGCTCGATCACGGCGGTGCTGGGCCCGTCCGGCTGCGGCAAGAGCACGCTGCTGCGGATCGTGGCGGGCTTCGTGCGCCCCGATGCCGGGACCGTCCGCGTCGGCGAGCGCATCGTCAACGGTCCGGACCGCCACGTGCCGGCCCAGAAGCGCGGCGTCGGCTACGTCCCCCAGGAGGGCGCGCTCTTCCCGCACCTGACCGTCGGGGAGAACATCGTCTTCGGCCTCAACCGCAAGCAGCGCCGCTCGTCGCGGCGCGACGAGATGCTGGAGCTGGCGGAGCTGCCGCGCGACCTGGCCGACCGCTACCCGCACGAGCTCTCCGGCGGGCAGCAGCAGCGGGTGGCGCTCGCCCGGGCCCTGGCCCCGCGACCGGTGGTGGTGCTGCTCGACGAGCCGTTCTCCTCGCTCGACACGACGCTGCGGGTGACCGCCGGTCGCAGCGTGGCCCGCGTGCTGCGGCACGCCGGCGCGACGGCCCTGCTCGTGACGCACGACCAGGGCGAGGCACTCTCCCTGAGTGACGAGGTGGCGGTGATGCGCGCCGGCCGCTTCGTCCAGGTGGCGCCGCCCGCCGCGCTCTACGACCGCCCGGCGGATCCCGGGATCGCGGTCTCGGTCGGGGGCGGCACGCTCCTGGACGGCAGCGTGGACGGCGACAAGGTGACCACGGAGCTCGGGATCCTCGCGACCGCTGCCCACGGGGACGTGCCCACGACCGGGTCGGCCCGGGTGCTGGTCCGCCCCGAGCAGCTCGAGCTGGTCTCCGTCCGAGAAGGCGTCCCGGCCCGGGTCACCGAGGTCGACTACCACGGCGCCCAGGTGGTCGTCGTGCTGATGCTCCCCTCGGGCGACCTGGTCACGGCCCGGGGGCCGGCTGCCGCCCCGCCGCGGCCCGGCGACGAGGTCGGCGTCCGCGTGCTCGGGGAGGTCCGCACCTACCCCACCGAGGTGGCCACGTGACGACGACGCCGCTCCGGACCGCACCACCCCCGCTGCCGCTCGCCGACGGCTTCGACCTGCGCGCCTGGGGCGACCGCCCCGCGCTGGTGACCGCCGACGGTCCGATCAGCTACGCCGAGCTGCACGAGCGCGTCGAGCAGCGCCGGGCCCGGCTCGGCAGCACCCGACGGCTGGTCGCCATCGAGGGAACCAACCGGGTCGAGTCGGTCGTCGACCAGCTGGCCGCGCTCGCTGGACGGCACCCCGTCCTGCTGGTCCCCGCCGGCGCCACCGGGACCGAGGCCGGTCGCCGGCTGCTGGCGGCGTACGACCCGGACGTGGTGATCGGTGGGCAGGCAGGGCAGGAGCCGGAACCCGACTGGCTGTTCGACGAGCGACGTACTGGCACCCGGCACGAGCTGCACCCCGACCTCGCCCTCCTGCTGGGCACCTCCGGGTCCAGCGGTTCGCCCAAGCAGGTCCGGCTCTCCCGGACCAACATCGTCGCCAATGCCCGCGCGATCGCGAGCTACCTGGAGCTGACGCCGGACGACCGCGCGGCGACCTCGCTCCCCCTGCACTACTGCTACGGCCTCTCGGTGCTGCACAGCCACCTGCTCGTCGGGGCCAGCGTGTGGCTCACCGAGGAGTCGGTGGTCGAGGAGACGTTCTGGGAGGGCTTCGCCGAGCACGCCGCGACGTCGTTCGCCGGGGTCCCCCACACGTTCGAGCTGCTCGACCGGTCCGGATTCGCCCACCGGGACCTGCCCTCGCTGCGCTACGTCACCCAAGCCGGCGGTGCCCTGGCGCCTGACCGGGTGGCGTCCTGGGCCGAGCTCGGCCGGCAGCGGGGCTTCGACCTCTTCGTGATGTACGGCGCCACCGAGGCCACCGCGCGCATGGCGTACCTGCCACCGCACCTGGCTCGGGAGCGCCCGGAGACCGTGGGCCTCGCGGTGCCCGGTGGCGACCTCAGGGTCGACGACGGCGAGCTGGTCTACCGCGGCCCCAACGTGATGCTGGGCTACGCCCGCACGCCGGCCGACCTCGCCCTGGGCCGCACCACCCACGAGCTGCGTACCGGGGACCTCGCGGTCCAGCACGACGACGGGCTCTTCGAGATCGTCGGGCGGCGCAGTCGGCGGGCCAAGCTGTTCGGACTGCGGATCGACCTCGACGACGTCGAGGAGGTCCTGGTGGGCCACGGTCTCGACGCCCGTGCCCTCGAGCACGACGGCCGGTTGGTCGTCCTGGTCCGGCACGGCCGCGCCGCGGCCCGAGCAAGCAGGCTGCTCTCCCGCGAGCTCTGTCTGCCGGCGCATGCGCTCTCCGTCCAGACCGTGGCTGCCTTTCCGACCACCGGGTCGGGCAAGACCGACTACCCGGCCCTGCGCCGGCACGTCCAGGAGGCCGCGGAGGCCGCCCCCGACGACCTGCGGGCGATGTACGCCGCCGTGCTGGGCCGGCCGGACGCCAACGATGGCGACACGTTCGTCGGGCTCGGCGGTGACTCGCTGTCGTACGTCGAGGTGTCGCTCCGGCTCGAGCGCGCACTCGGTCGGTTGCCCGGCGGTTGGCAGGAACAGTCGATCGCCGAGCTGTCCCGACTCCAGCGTCGGCCACGCCGCTGGACCGCGCAGGTCGACCTTCCGGTGGCGTTGCGCGCGATCGCGATCGTGGCCGTGGTGGGCAGCCACACGGAGTGGTTCGACCTCAAGGGTGGCGCGCACCTGCTGCTCGCCCTGCTCGGCTTCAACCTGGCTCGCTTCCAGCTCGCGCCGGGCGATCGGCAGACCCGCACCGCACGTCTGCGTGGCTCGCTGCGGGACCTGCTGGTCCCGTCGGTGCTGTGGATCGGGACCATCGCCCTGGTGACCGGGCAGTACACCTGGTCCACGGTGTTCCTCGTCAACAGCGCCATCGGTCCACCGGCGTGGAGCGACCAGTGGCAGTACTGGTTCCTCGAGTCCGCCGCCTGGACCGCGGCAGGGCTGCTCGCGGTGCTGTGCGTGCCTCGGGTCCACGACTTCGAGCGCCGCGAGCCCTGGCGGTTCGGGCTGCTCTGGCTGGGAGCCGCCATGGCGGTGCGCCTGGTCGGTGTCGGGATCGAGGCCGGTCCCGTCGAGCGCTACGCCGTCCCGTACGTCGCCTGGGCCGTGGCGCTGGGCTACCTCGCCGCCCGCGCCACGTCGGTGCGGCAGCGGCTGGCGGTCAGTGCACTGGCTGCGCTGTGCACGTTCGGGTTCTTCGGCGAGCCGGTCCGGGAGCTGGTCGTGATCGGCGGCGTCCTGCTGGTGCTGTGGGTGCCCCGCGTCGTCCTGCCCCGGCCGGTTGCCCGGCTGCTCGGTCCGATCGCCTCGGCGTCGCTGTTCATCTACCTCACGCACTGGGTGGTCTACCCGCCGCTGGACGCCGACCACGACGTCCTCGCCGCGTTGCTGTCGGTGGCGGTCGGGGTCGCGGCCTGGCGGCTCTACGGTGCGCTGCGCACCTGGGCCGGCCGGGCTCTCACCGCGGCCCGCTGACAAGCGGCCCCGCCCGCCACACCCCATCCCCACCTGGGGAAGCGGCGCAACTTTGGTGTGCTGACTCGCGTCATACGTGCATACCCGGGGAGGAGACGGTGCCCTCGGCACCTCGCACCCGCAGCACTCGACGACCGGAAGAGGACCCATGAACGAGGACGACCAGACTCCCGAGCCACGTCAGCCGAGCCGGCGCCGACGGGTGACGACCATCGGCGCGGTCGTCGCGGCGGTCGCCCTCATCGTGTCGGTTGCTGCCCTCGCCAACCACCAGCGCGACCGGAGCGAGGCACGACCGCCGGCAACGCAAGGCGGCTCCCCGAGCACGAGTCCGACCCCTGCCCCGAGCCCCAGCGCCAGCGCCAGCCCCACCTCGGCCAGCGGTCAGCAGCCGCCCGAGGGCGTCCTCGACGTCTCCGACCTGCCCACCGGCGCCCCACCAGGGATGGACTACGTCTACCAGGACACGTTCCACTTCGCCGGCGGCGACACCAGCGACGTCCGCACCCGGTTCCGGCCCTGGGACCTCGTCGAGCTGGCCGATGGCGCCCGGATCTGGCAGACGATCGACGACCGGAGCAGGTCCTACATCGAGATCCAGGACACCGACGGCGGCTTCCACGACCCGGTCCGGAGCCGGCTGGGTCTCAGCGTCAACCGGCCGCACAGCATCGTGGCCTGGCTGACGCCGACCGGGCAGGTGATGATCTGGGAGGGGTGGGCCAGCGAGCCGCGCCCACTGGGCGACCCGATCCCCGGCTCCGACCTGCGCCTGGGCCCGATCACCGGCGACGGCGAGGCCGCCCCGGGCCAGGCCGGACCGGACTGCGCGACGACGACCTGCACTGTCATCGTCACCGTCGCGGACCGGACGTGGCAGCCCTGGGAGGCCAGGGAGTCGGGGTCGCAGCCGTTGCGCGACGGTGGATTCCTGGACATCAAGGACGTCAGCTCGACCAGCCTGGCGATCGGCCTGACCGAGATCAAGGAGTTCGGCTCGTGCTCCACGCTCATGGGCGGCGGCGAGTTCCAGGGCTTCACGACGTGCAAGCACACGCTGCGGTCCTTCTCGCCCGACGGCCAGCTGATCCAGGGAACGACGTCCTACCCGGACGGCGCCGGGGACAACCAGGTCGCGATGTACGACCTCGACGGCACTCTGCTGTTCACCCGTGGCGCCACCGAGCAAGCCCAACCGACGTACCACTCCGCTGCGTGGGAGGACGACACACACCTCCTGATGCCGGTCCACCAGGACGGGAAGTGGTCGCTGGTCAGGATCGCGTCGGACGGCTCGATGGAGTACGCGGTGGCGCCGCGCCGAGGGGTCGACGTCAGCCTGAACCCGTACGTCATCCCCACAGGCGGCGGGCTCCCGACGAGGTGAGCCGGGACGGGCCCACGGTCACCGTGGGGCATCGTCACGCCTGCCTCAGCGGTCGTGATGGTGCCATTCGCGGCGGGGACCCGTGTGCGCGTCCTCCTCGTCGGGGTTCCCTCTGCGGGTCTGCCGGGAACGACTGGAGAGCTACCCGGCCCAACGAGAAGAAATGCGGCAGCTGTCCGCTCGCCCCCGCCCGGGCGACAACCGTGACCTGCCCAAGGGGTTGTCGCCGCGGACGCTCCAGCTGGTCGGGGACACGTTGCGCGACGCCGGACGCGACCTGTCCGCGGAGGAGGCCGGGAACGGCTGCGGCCTGGCGCGGGTCAGCGCGCGTCGCTATCTCGAGCACCTGGTGACGATGGGGCTCGCGGAGGTGCACCCCCGCTACGGCTCCGCCGGACGCCCCGAGAACGGCTACCTGTGGACCGGGGACCCGGCAAGCACCGCCACCTGACACTCACCGGCGGTTCGCCGACAATTGACCAGCCTGCAGTTCAGAGGGGTTTCACAGGTGGGGCGTGTGGTGCTGTCCCATGGGAAGGCGCCGTTCAGTCCCGCGAACGCAACGCCGCGACGCCATCGCCCACGAGATCGGCGAGTGCCGCCTGGCGGCCGGTGCCTGCGAGGAGCAGCGACAACGCCGGCCCGCGCACCTCCGGCCCGGAGCCGTTCGCCCAGTCCAGGTCGGTGGCCCTCAGAGTGAGGCCCTCGATGCGGCGTTTGGTGCCGATGATGGCGTTGGAGCCCTTGTAGAAGTCCAGCACCTGGCGCAGCGAGTCGTGCGGGTACTCGTGCGCGATTCCCAGCGGGCGCCGGATGTCCTCGGCGTGCACGATCACCTCGCCCAGCCATGTCGCGCTTGGCCCCGGCGGGTGTGTCCGGCTGTGCTGCGCCTCACGGATGTTCTGCAGCGTCTGATTCGGGCTGCCGCCCTGCCACCGTTCGATGCCCTTGCGGGCGAACCTCTCGAAGTTGAACCCGGCGGCGGCCAGGCCCAAGAAGAACCCCGGGGGCGAGACGTGCGCGGTGGAGGTCATGTGCGCCAGCGCCTCCTGCACGGTCCAGTCCTCGCACAGCGACGGCGTCGCCCACTTGTCGGAAGAGAGACCGGTGAGGTCCTCCGCCAGGGCGCCGCGCTCGCTCGCGGACAATTCATCGCTCAGACCTGGTGCCGGCGCGCGTGGGTGCGGACCTTCGAGCGGTTGCCACACCACTCCATCCGACACCAGCGACGGCGGCCGGTCCGATCGACGAAGAGCCACCCGCAGTCTCGGCCATCACACGCTCGTGCCCGGGTCGCGTCGGCCGTACCGAGAAACAGCAGGCAATGCCAGGCGAGCGTGTCGAGGGGGCGTCGCACGCCCTCGGCGAACGCCAGCGTCGCTGCGGTCTCCCACTGCATTCGGGCATCGGCGAGCGCCCGGCTGGCGAGGTCCTGCACGTCTCGGAGAGCCTGCTCCTTCGCCGCGGCATCGTGGTTCGTGAGGATCTCGTGAACCGAGGATCTGAGCTGCTTGGCCCGGTGGAGCACCTCGTCCGTCGCGGCCAGATCGCCGGACGCCCGCGCGCGGTCCACCTCACGGCGGAGTCAGCGATCAGGCGGTTGGTCCGGAAGCCTGCGCGCAGCGCGGCCGGCCCCATCTCCAGCGGGCCTGCGATTGGCGCCCAAGCGAGATGGGCGGCGACGTTCTCCACCGTCCACGCCGAGCACAGGGACGGAGTGCGCCACTGGTCCTCGGTGAGGGTCTTCAGCAGGTCGATGAACGCGAGGCGCTCGGTGCGGACCAGGTCCTTCAGCTCAGTCATTTCGCCTCCACAAGAATGTTGATGAGCTCGACGATGCGCGGGGTGGGGTCGAAGCCGGCGAAGCCGTCGGTGGGATGGGCCAGCTCGTGGAGCCCGACCGGTCCGCATCGAAGGCGTCGTAGAGACGAGCCAGACGGGGCTCGGTGAAGTGGGGGTCCGACACCGGCCAACCGTGCCACAACGGGACCCCCTAGCGCCTGGTCTCGTACCTGGTCAGCAGCACACCGTCGGGAAACGTCCGGGTCTCCACCAGGTTCAGGTTCACCCAGTTGTCCAGGGCCGTGAAGAACGGCGTGCCGCCGCCCACCAGGACCGGGTGGGTGACGATCGCGTACTCGTCGATCAGCCCGGCCCGCATGGCCGCCGCGGCGAGGGTGGCGCCGGCGACGTTCATGGGACCGCCATCCTCGGTCTTGAGCCGGGTGATCTCGGTGACAGCGTCGCCGGTGACCAGGCGGGCGTTCCAGTCGACCGCGCTGGTCGTCGAGGAGAACACCACCTTCGGCATGTCCCGCCAGCGGCGGGCGAACTCGATCTGCGCCGGCGTGGCGCCAGGCTGCTGGTCGGCGGTCGGCCAGTGGGAGCTCATCGTCTCCCACAGCTTGCGCCCGTACAGCGCCAGGCCCGTCGCCCCCACCCGGTCGGACCACCACTGGAACAGCTCGTCGCTCGGCACGCTCCATCCGAGGTCGTCGCCGGGCGCGGTGATGTAGCCGTCCAGGCTCAGGTTCATGCCAAAGGTCAGTTTCCGCATGGCGTCAGCCTCCCGTGTGCCGGTGTTCGGCGTACAGACCAACACGGCGCGGACAATTCATCGCTCAGACCTGGTGCCGGCGCGCGTGGGTGCGGACCTTCGAGCGGTTGCCACACCACTCCATCCGACACCAGCGACGGCGGCCGGTCCGATCGACGAAGAGCCACCCGCAGTCTCGGCCATCACACGCTCGTGCCCGGGTCGCGTCGGCCGTACCGAGAAACAGCAGGCAATGCCAGGCGAGCGTGTCGAGGGGGCGTCGCACGCCCTCGGCGAACGCCAGCGTCGCTGCGGTCTCCCACTGCATTCGGGCATCGGCGAGCGCCCGGCTGGCGAGGTCCTGCACGTCTCGGAGAGCCTGCTCCTTCGCCGCGGCATCGTGGTTCGTGAGGATCTCGTGAACCGAGGATCTGAGCTGCTTGGCCCGGTGGAGCACCTCGTCCGTCGCGGCCAGATCGCGACGCCCGGCACGGCGCAGCGAGGGCACGTCGGCATCAGACACCACGCCCACGCTTGCCGACCAGAGCACGAGATGGTCGAAGGAGAGGAGGTAGTCGTGCGCTGGTGCTCCTGACGGCCGGTCCCAGCCGGCGAGCGTGTTCACCAGGTCCAGTGCCGCGCTCCCACCGATCGCGCGCGGCAGTACCAGTCCGTCACGCTCGTATCTCACGCTCAGGGCCATGTTGACCGGGACTCCCTTCGGTTGCAGACTAACCATACAATCCTCGATCTCCGGTTAGCCTGTTGAGGGGACTCGTGTGACGACGGGGGCAAGAAGCGAGAGAGGGTGAGATGACGGGAGTGAAGGTCGCTGGCCGGTTTGGGGGGACGCTTCTCGGCGTGCTGGGACTGCTCCTCGCGTCGACCGGCTGCCGCAGCGATGACGCGCCGCGCGGGCCGCAGCCGGAGGCGCTGACGGCCGCGCAAACGCAGCAGGTGCTGGCCGACGAGGGCCCTTCGGGCGAGGGACGGCTGCCCGGTGTCACCTACCGCTTCAGCCGGCCGGTCGACAACTCCGAGATGAGGACCGGCGGGCGGCTGTCTTCGGCCTCCTGGGACATCTACTGGCACCGCAACTCCGGCGAACGTGGCGCCTGGGGCGTCGGGATCGACGTCCTCGACTCGGCCGGGCTCGCGGCCCGAGCGCTCGACGACGAGTCCGGGTTCTGGTGCCCGGGTCCTCGTCGCGGGGTGCAGGCTCTCGAAAGCGGTGGCGTGGACGACGTCCGCGCCGTGTCGTGTCGTCGGAGCGGCGCCGAAGGCTTCTACGCCCTGGTCGACGCAGCCGACGGGCCGGTGCTGACCAGCCTCACCGTCTCCGGCCCGACCCGGCCCGCGGCCGTGGCCGCCCTCCGCGCCGTCTGGCCGACGATCCACGACGCGGTGGTCCGGGTGCGCGCGTCCCTGGGCTGACGGTGTCCGGGCAACTTCCGTGGGGTTTCCCGTCGCCGAAATGCCGAAGGGGCCCGGCCAGCGCTTCTCCGCTGGTCGGGCCCCCATTCGCACTGGTACCCCCGACCGGATTCGAACCGGCGCTACCGCCGTGAGAGGGCGGCGTGCTAGGCCGCTACACAACGGGGGCCTTGCTGCCTGAACAGCTCCGGAGAGCCACTCGAACAACCTGCGAAACTCTAGCCGGGGCTGTCGTCACGCACCAAATCACGGAGATCATCCGTGACTCGCTGGGATACTAGGACTCGAACCTAGAATAACTGGACCAGAACCAGTCGTGTTGCCAATTACACCATATCCCACTGTGTTGCAGGCCCCTGTGGAGCCGGTGGAAACCTTACACGCGAGGGCTGGAGGCCACCAAAACGGCCTGGTTCGTGACGGTGGTGAGCCGCCGTCTCCGGGCAATCCACAGCACCAGCCCGAGGTAGACCAGGGACTGGGTCAGGGTCACCGGGATGCTCCACCAGGTGCCGCCGGAGGGGTTCAGCGTCGAGGCCATGTCGCCGTACGCGAGGGCCAGGCCGAACGCGAGCCAGTTGTTCAGCACGTGCATCGCGATCGCGGCCTCGAGCCCGCCGGTCAGGATCACCAGCAGGCCCGCCATCACCCCGAACGCGAACCGGTCGAAGAAGATCGGGGCGCTCTGGGCGCCGTGCGCGAGCGCGAACAGGAACGCCGGCCCGACCACGGCCGCGACGCGCCCCAGCAGCCCACCGAAGGCCTGGGTGAGGTAGCCCCGGAAGGCGTACTCCTCCCCCGCGGCCTGGAACGGCGTCAGCACCAGCAGCACGATGAGGAAGCTGCGGGTCGTCGCGGTGAACTCGTTGAGCTTGCCGGTCAGCTCGGTGCCGGCATCCTGGGCGGGGAGCAGCGACGAGACCACCACGGTCGCGATCAGCGCACCGACGGCCAGTCCGAAGCAGGTGAGCAGCCAGCCCCACCGCAGCCGCGGCAGCACCGAGGACAGCCAGCGCGGCTTCATCCCGTGCAGCGTCCGGACGACCAGCCAGGTGGCCGGGATCGCGGAGGCCAGCACGAGGTTGAGGTACGCCAGCCCGAGCGGCGTCGGGTCGGTCAGGTCGAGCATCCGCTCGGCGCCCTCGAGCACCGGCTGGCCGGTCGCCACGAACCACAGCAGGAACGGCACCTGCCAGAGGATCGGCGCGATCACCAGCATCAGGGCGGCCAGCGCGATGATGCCCGTCAGTGGTCGCCACCAGCCGCCGCGACCACCCCGCTGCAGCTGGTGGTAGGCCAACGGCGTCACGGGCGCCTCGAGGGTCTCCGGATAGCTCATGGCGTGGTCAGGCCAGCCGGCTCTGCAGCCGGGCCAGGCTGCGCTCGCGGCCGAGCAGCTCCAGGGACTCGAAGAGCGGCGGCGAGATCCGCTTCCCCGTCACCGCCACCCGCACCGGGCCGAAGGCGTTGCGGGGCTTGAGGCCCATCTCGTCGACGAGCGTGGTCTGCAGGGCGTCCTGGATCGCGGCGGTGGACCAGGTCGAGAGCCCGGCCAGCGCGTCGTACGACGCCTTGACGACACCGAGCCCGTCCTCGTTGAGGAGCTTCTCGGCGTCGGTGGGGTCGACGGTGAAGTCGGCCTCGTCGACGAAGAGGAACCCGAGCATGTCGACGGCCTCGGTGAGCTTGTTGATCCGCTCGGCCACCAGCGGCATCGCCAGCTCGAGCAGCTGCGCGTCGGCGTCGTTGACCGGGTCGGAGACGACGCCGGCCTGCTTGAGGAACGGCAGCGCCCGGTGGGTGATCTCGTCGGTGGACAGCATCCGCATGTGCGACCCGTTGATCGCGTCGGCCTTCTTGAGGTCGAAGCGGGCGGGGTTCGGGTTGACGTCGTCGATGTCGAACGCCGCGACCATCTCGTCGAGCGTGAAGACGTCGCGGTCGGCCGGCGATCGCCCACCCGAGCAGGGCCAGGTAGTTGAGCAGGCCCTCGGGCAGGAAGCCCTGGCTCGCGGTAGAGGAACAGGTGGGCCTGCGGGTCACGCTTGGAGAGCTTCTTGTTGCCGTCGCCCATGAGTCAGCGGCAGGTGCCCGAAGCTGCGGCACCGCCGTGCCGAGATCGCCCAGCTGGACCAGCGCGCGGTGCAGCGGGATCTGGCGCGGGGTGCTGGAGAGCAGGTCCTCGCCACGCAGCACGTGGGTGATCCGCATCAGCGCGTCGTCGACCGGGTTCACCAGCGGTGTAGAGCGGGTCGCCGTTGGCGCGGCAGAGCGCGAAGTCGGGGACGTGCTCGGTCTCGAAGGTGATCTCGCCGCGCACCAGGTCGTCCCAGGCGACCGAGCCGTCGGGCATCCGGAAGCGGATGACCGACTGCGCGACCCTCGGCTTCGAACGCCGCGAGTTGCTCGGCGGAGAGGTCGCGGCAGAAGCCGTCGTAGCCCTGCACCTTGGAGCCGCTGGCCTTGCGGCGCGCGTCGACCTCCTCGGTGGTGCAGAAGCAGTCGGTAGGTGAAGCCGAGCCTCGGTCAGCTTCGCGAGCGCGTCGACGTAGAGGTCGGTGCGCTCGGACTGGCGGTACGGCGCGAACGGTCCGCCGACCTCGGGGCCCTCGTCCCAGTCGAGCCCGAGCCAGCGCATCGAGTCGAGCATGCGCGTCGTAGGACTCCTGGGTGCTGCGCTCCTTGTCGGTGTCCTCGATGCGGAAGACGAACGTGCCGCCGTGGTGGCGGGCGAACGACCCAGTTGTAGAGCGCCGTGCGGACCAGGCCGACGTGCGGGCGAACCGGTCGGGGACGGCGCGAAACGGACGCGGACGGGAGTGTTGCTCAACGCTGTGCCACCTTGTTCGTGAGAGTGCCGAGGCCGGCGATCGAGATCTCGATCTCGTCGCCGACCTGCATGGGACCGACACCCTCGGGGGTGCCGGTGAGGATCACATCGCCCGGGAGCAGCGTCATCACGCTGGAGACGTGCGCGATCAGGGTGGGGATGTCGAAGATCAGGTCGCGGGTGTTGCCGTCCTGGACCAGGTCGCCGTTGAGGTGGGTCTGGAGCGAGACCCCGTCGATGAAGGTCTGCGGGTCGAGGTCGTTCTCGATCCACGGGCCCAGCGGGCAGAACGAGTCGAACCCCTTGGCCCGGGTGAACTGCACGTCGCCCTGCTGCAGGTCGCGCGCGGTCACGTCGTTCGCGATCGTGTAGCCGTGGATCACGTCGGTCGCCTGCTCGACCGGGACGTCCCGGCAGAGCCGGCCGATGACCACGGCGAGCTCGCCCTCGTAGTGCAGGTCGCTGGTCTGGCGCGGGTAGAAGA
Organism: uncultured Actinomycetota bacterium; assembly: GCA_963826415.1. Lineage (GTDB taxonomy): Bacteria > Actinomycetota > Actinomycetes > Propionibacteriales > Nocardioidaceae > Nocardioides. Next base: position 56,630 of record CAWGWW010000004.1, read on the forward strand.
TCGAGTCGCCGGGGCCGACCACGCTGGTGTTCGGCTTGAGGAACATCAGCGGCTCGGTGGGCACCTCGCTGCCCATCTCGGCGGCGTGCGCGGCGTAGTTGCGACCGATGCCCACGACCTTGCTGCGCGGCAGCACCGGCGCGAGCAGCCGGACGTCGGCCAGCTTGTGCTCCTGGGTCAGCGGCTTGACGCCCACGTAGAGCGGGTCACCGGTCAGGGCGACGATCACGCTCTCCTCGTCGGGCTGGCCGAACTGGTCGACGTCGCCCGTCAGGACGCCGTACAGGGGGTCTTCTCCGGTGGTGAATCTGACGATGCGCACGCGGACGAGCCTATCGAGGCGCTCCACCCGCCGTGCCAACGGCCGCACGCAGTGCCGCGAGCGTGCGCTGGACGTCCTCGTCCGTGGTCGACCAGTTGCTCACCGAGATCCGCAGCACCGCACGGTCACGCCACACCGACCCGCTGGTCCAGGCGGTCCCGTCCTCCAACATCAGCCGCACGACCTCCCGGGTGCGGGCGTCGTCCCCGAAGGTGGCGCACACCTGCGTGAAGACGACGTCGTTGAGGACCGACGCCCCGTCGATCTCCGCAATGCCCTCGGCCAGGGCCCGTGCGTGGCCGGCCAGGCGCTCCACCAGAGCAGCCACCCCGTCGCGACCCAGCGCCCGCAGGACCGCCCACACCGTGAAGGCGCGGCCCCGGCGACTCATCTCGGGCACCTTGTCGAAGGGGTCACCGGCCTCGTCCGTCATCAGGTACGGGCCCTGCACCGACATGGCGCTGCGCAGGGCCGCGGGGTCCCGGACGACGACGATGCCGCAGTCGTAGGGGACGTTGAGGGTCTTGTGCGCGTCGGTCGCCCAGGAGTCGGCCGCCTCGTAGCCCGCGACCAGGTGCCGGTACGAGGGTGAGGCGCCGGCGAAGAGCCCGAAGGCCCCGTCGAGGTGGACCCAGGCACCGTGCTCGTGGGCGACGGCGATCGCCTCGGCGAACGGGTCGAAGGCGCCGGAGTGCAGGTTGCCGGCCTGCAGCACCACGATCGTGGGTCGGTCGTCACCTGCTGCCAGTGCCTCGGCCAGGGCCGCGACCTCGATCCGGCCCTCGCGCGTCGGCCGCGACCTGCTGGGGCGCACCCAGACCGAGGTAGCGCAGGACCAGGTCGACCGAGCTGTGCACCTCGGCCCCCACGAGCACCCGCACGCCCGGGGAGCCCGCGAGGCCGCGCGAGGCCACGTCCCAGCCGGCGCGTGACAGCACGGCGTCCCGGCCGGCCGCCAGCCCGGTGAAGTTGGCCATCGTGCCGCCGGTGACGAAGCCGACGGCGGAATCGGCCGGGAGCCCCAGCAGGTCGAGGATCCACTCCCCCGCGACGTCCTCCACCGCGCTGTGCGCCGGGGTGACGCTGCGCATGCCGGCGTTCTGGTCCCACGCACTGGTCAGCCAGTCGGCGGCCATCGCAGCGGGATGGGTGCCGCCGATCACGAAGCCGAAGAACCGCCCTGCGGGCATCGCGGTCAGCCCGGGCTCGCAGGCCTCGGCCAGCAGGTCGACGACGTCGGCGGCGTCGGTCTGCCCGTCGGGAAGCTTGCGTCCCAGCCGGTCGATGATCTCGGCGACCTGGAGCTCGCGGCGGCACCGGGCGCGAGTCCAGCGAGTCGAGCCACGCCTGCGCGTGGAGGCGGGCTCGATCGAGGGCACCGGCTGCGTCGTCCATCGCGCCATCCTCGTACCCTCATCGGGTGTACGTCGACAGCCTGACCGAGGACGACCGGGCGCCGCTGGTCGACTGGGCGAAAAGCGGACGGAGAAAGTCGTGTCCACAGTGCGGACGATCGGCGGGTTTTCGGGGTCGGAT
>CAWGWW010000005.1:0-20982 GCA_963826415.1 uncultured Actinomycetota bacterium
CGACCCGAGTCTCTGGGTTGCCGCAAGGTCTGCTGAAGGTTCGCTCAGGAACCGGTTCGGGACCCCATTTCCGTGTCAATCTCTGACCGCGACGAGGGCCGGTCCGGGAGGGTACCGGCCCTCGTTCTGCATTTCCGCTCAGCGCGAGGAGATGACTAGCTTCCGACCAGGTCCCGCCGGATCTGGGCCGGGGTCCACGCGAAGTGCACCCACTCGCCGCGGGAGAACATCCGGGTCTGGTCGCTCGACCAGCGCGACCTCGGGTTCTCCGACTGACCGTAGGTCAGGATCGTGCGGGCGTTGACCCTGCCGCCGTCAGGAACGCGATCGCCTGGATGTGCGACGAGCCGTAGGTCACCGGCCGGTAGCGGTCGGCGTTGGCCTCGGGCCAGCGGGAGGCGAGGGCGTTGGCGTTCCCGACCGCGTCACCGGTGCCACCGCCGAGCGGGATCGGCGGCGCCCCCCGGTCGCCGGCCACCTGGAACGACCCCCAGCGGGCGTCGAACGTGACGCCGCTGTCCCGCACGGCCGCGATCGCGTCGCGCATCGCCTGGATCAGCTGCGGGTGCGCCGTGTTGAGGTCCCGAGGGGTGTTCAGCGGGTCCTCGGGGTCGAAGGGGACGAGCCACACGCCCTGGTCCGGCAGCCGGGCCACGAAGGCCTCGAAGAGATGGGTCCCACGCGAGGAGCGCTCCGAGCGACCGTCCCAGTCGTGCAGCGCAGCGCAGGCCTCGGTCTCCCCGGTCTCGTCGCAGAGGGTGTCCAGGTCGCCGTCCTGCCGCATCACCTCGGCGGTCCGCAGCCGGTTGGCGTGCTCGTGACCGCGCAGGCTGGCCGGCGACTCCTTCCTGCCCGAGGCGAGCCGGTCGATGACGTACTGCGACACCATCCGGGTCCGCATCGTCCGCTCGCACCTCTCGCAGCCGATGATCCCTGCGTAGCCCTCGATCCGCTCCTTCGGGTTCGGCAGCCAGTAGGAGTCGTTGGCGTTCATCACCCAGTCGCGGCGGACGGTCGCGGGGAGGTTCTTCGGCCCGAAGACCCCGGAGCGCTGCGAGTCGTCGTCGGTCCCCCAGGCACACGAGGAGCCGGCGCGGGTCCCGTCGAGGCCCGGCAACCCGGCCAGCTCGTCCAGCACCCGGCCCGTCGGGGTCATGCAGCGGTCGGCGAGCTCGTCGGGGACGTTCGGCACGACCGAGTGGTCGGCGTACAGGACGTCGCCGTGGCGGTCCGCCGCGGTGGTGTTGACCCACGGCATCCCGCCGGCCGCGTCCTGCCTGCGGAGCAGGTCACGCACGTTGCGGGCCTTGCCCATGTCCAGGAAGGTGTCGATGGTGCGCAGCTGCTCGGCGTTGGCGTCGCGGATCGCCCAGATGCTCTGCGCGGACCACGGCATCAGCACCTCGGGCGCGTCGAGCACGTACCCCTCGGGGGTGCGGTAGAGGTCCTCCTCGACCTCGCCCAGCGACCCGTCCTCGTGGCGCACGGTCACGCTGACCGTGCGGTGCTCGAGCTCCTGGGGCCCTTCGTCCGTGGCGTAGGCCGTCTGGCCGACGGCGCGGTACTCGTACGGCGTGAAGCGGTACGCCGTGGACACGGTGTGGCTCCACGCGACGTCGTTGTTCCAGCCGATGTTGACCACCGGCGAGCCCACCAGCGAGGCCCCGGCGACGTCGTACGTGCCGGGGATCGTCAGGTGCTGCTGGGTGAAGTGGTAGCGCCCACGCCAGGGGAAGTGCGGGTTGCCCAGCAGCATGCCCTTGCCCGTCGTGCTGTCCCTGCCACCGACTGCGGTGGCGTTGGAGCCGAACGGCGAGCTCGGGTCACGGCCGAGCGCGGACAGCAGCTCATCGCGGTCGACCGAGGCTGCGGTCGGGATCGGGACGCCCGGGTCGTCGGGGGCCGGCGGGTCGGCCTCGACGATCTCCTTGACGAAGACCCCGCTCGAGGCGAGCAGGTTGGCGAGATAGACGCCGTACCAGAGGTCGATCGGGCGAGCGCGCTCGCGCAGGTACGCCGCACCGTGGCAGGCGGGGTCGGTCACGCCGCGCGGGCCGACCTTGTCGAGGTACTCGTTCACGCCGGCGGCGTAGCCGCGCACGATCGCCCGAGCCTGCCGTCCGGGCCCGCGGGTCCTGTCGGCGAGCAGCTTCTCCACGACCTTGCGGTTGTGCAGGTCCGTCACGAAGGCGTCGACCTGGAGGTTGGAGGCGTTCAGCGTCACCTGGTCGTTGTAGTTGCCCTCGGGGCCGAACCAGCGGGACCGCTCCCCCCGCCCGGTGATCAAGGTGTCGGCCAGCGTGCAGATCGTGCTGCTGGCCGCGGCGTACCCGCTGCCGAACCCGATGTCGCCGAAGCTGTCTCCGGTGATGTGCGGGATCCCGTGCGTGGTCAGCCGGATCGTGGCCGAGTACGCCGGGGCACGGCCGACTGCTGGAGATGGCGGGGACGTCGCGGGCGTTGCCGCGGCCCCGACCGGGACCAGGGTGAGCGCAGCGAGCAGGGCAGTGAGCCGGGGTCCCGAGAACATGTTCTACTCAACGCCGGCGGGCAGTCCGGGTTACGGACCGCACCCGGCCGGTCCGCGCCGCCGGTCAGAGGTAGAGACCGGTCGCCTCGGCCTCGAGCCGCGCGGCGGCGACCGCATGCACGTCGCGCTCGCGCAGCACGATGTAGATCTCGCCGTTGACCTCGACCTCGGCCTTCTCGTCCGGGTCGAAGAGCACCCGGTCCCCGGACTCGACCGAGCGGGCGTGCGGCCCGACCGCGACCACCTTCGACCAGGTCAGTCGGCGCGCTCCCATCGCCGCAGTCGCGGGGATCACGATGCCGCCGGACGATCGGCGCTCACCGGACTCCCGGTCCAGCTCGACCATGACCCGGTCGTGCAGCATCTTGATCGGGGTCTTGTCGTCTCGCTGGGTCACGACTGGTGGCAGGCCTCAGCGGGCGATCTTGCGGACGACCGCGAAGAGCACGATCGCCCCGACCACACCGCCGGCCACCTTCAGGATGTTGTCGGTCCGCGGCGCCCCCGTCTCGGTGTCCACGAAGTGCGCCTTCACGCTGCTCACCTCGCGACTCACGATCGTCTTGGGGCTCGCACGGTAGAGCAGCTGGTCAATGGTGGCGGCCAGCCGCTCGCGGGTTTCCTCGATCTCGCGCTCGAGGGACGACATCTCCTTGGTCACGCGTGCAGGCTACCAACTAGCCTTCGGGGCATGGATCGGCTCTCCCCCGGTGACAACGCCCCGGAGTTCACCCTGCCCGACGACTCCGGCGACGAGGTCTCGCTCACCGACCTGCGTGGACGCAAGGTGATCCTCTACTTCTACCCCGCCGCGATGACGTCGGGCTGCAGCAAGCAGGCCTGTGACTTCACCGACTCGCTCTCCTCGCTGCAGGCGGCGGGCTACGAGGTCGTCGGCGTCTCGCCCGACGCTCCCGCCAAGCTCGCGAAGTTCCGCGAGCGCGACGGACTCACCATCCGACTGCTCTCCGACGCCGACCGCTCGGTGATGACCGCGTACGCCGCGTTCGGCGAGAAGAAGCTCTACGGCAAGGTCGTCGAGGGCGTGATCCGCTCGACGTTCGTGATCGACGCGGAGGGCCGGGTCGAGCTGGCGCAGTACAACGTCAAGGCCACCGGGCACGTCGCCAAGCTGCGTCGGGACCTCGGCCTCGACTGACGGGACCTACACTGGCGCCGCGCGTCCGTAGCCCAACAGGCAGAGGCACCAGGTTTAGGTCCTGGCCAGTGCGAGTTCGACTCTCGCCGGACGCACGTCGTCGGTCAGCGCGTCGGACTCAGTCCGACCGCTCCTCCTCGCGCAAGCGCGGCACGGTGGCGCCCTCGGGCCGGATCCCGGTCTTGTCGGCGTAGAACTCCCGGATCAGGTCCATGTCGGCCCGGATGTCGCCGGTCGGCGCGAAGGTCGGGCCGAAGCCCACCGTGCGGGAGGGTCCGTCCAGGAACGCCAGCGTGATCGGGATCCCGGTCTGCTGCGAGATCCGGTAGAAGCCGGACTTCCAGTACTCCCCCTTGCCGCGCGTGCCCTCGGCCGCGATCCCGAGCAGGAACGCCTCGTCGTCGTCGGCATCCGCGAGCAGCCGACGGATCGTGGCTCCGGGGTTCTTCCGGTCCAGCGGCACACTCCCGGTGGCGCGCATCAACGGAGCCAACGGCCCCTTGAAGAAGTCCTGCTTGACGAGCAGCCGCAGCTGGACGCTGTTGTCCCACGCCAGCAGGATCGTCAGGACCCAGTCCCAGTTCGAGGTGTGCGGCGCCCCGACCAGGATGCCGCGGGCGGGCGCGCGGCCCACGGTCTTCCAGCGGGCGAGTCGCAGCACCAGGCGGGCGAAGTTCCTGCGGAGGAGGAAGCGTCGGGTCACGGGCTGACCGTACCGGGCCGACCGCCCGCGGGCGCGCCGAGGATCTCCGCCACGATGGGAGCGATCTCGCGCAGCGCACGACCGCGGTGGGAAAGCCGGTCCTTCTCCTCGGGACTGAGCTCGGCCGAGGTCAGCTCGGGCTCGGAGTGCTCGTCGGCGACGAAGAGCACGTCGTACCCGAAGCCACCGTCCCCGCGCTGCTCCCGGATCACCTCGCCGTCCATCCGGCCGTGGGCCACGACCTCGCCGGCCGGGTGGCAGAACGCCACGGCGCAGGCGAAGTGCGCGCCGCGACGGTGGTCGGGCACGTCCTCGAGCTGCGCCAGCAGGAGCTGGTTGTTGGCCTCGTCGGACTTCGCGCTGCCCGACCAGCGGGCGGAGAGGACCCCGGGCATGCCGTTGAGGGCGTCGACGCAGAGCCCGGAGTCGTCGGCCAACGACGGCAGCCCGGTCGCCGCCACGCCCGCGCGAGCCTTCAGCAGCGCGTTCCCCTCGAACGTCGGCTGGTCCTCCACCGGTTCGACGTAGCCGTCGACGTCGTCGATGCCCAGCACCTCGATCCCGGGCGCGTGCTCGCGCAGGATCCGCTCCATCTCCGCGATCTTCTTGCGGTTGCGCGAGGCGAGGAACACCCGGTTCGCCGCAGCAGTCACGCCGGAGGTCACTGGGAGAGGGCCTCCGACTGGAGGCGGGTGAGGTCGGCGCAGCCCTTCTCGGCGAGCGCCAGGAGCGCGTCGAGCTCCGACCGGTCGAAGGCCACTCCCTCGGCGGTGCCCTGCACCTCGACGAACTTGCCGTCGCCGGTCATCACCACGTTCATGTCGGTCTCCGCGCGGACGTCCTCCTCGTAGGGGAGGTCGAGCCGTGGGACGCCGTCGATGATCCCGACGCTCACTGCGGCGATCGAGCCGGTCAGCGGCTCCCCCTTCAGGGCGCCGCTGGCCCGCAGGTGCGTGATCGCGTCCGCCAGCGCGACGTACGCACCGGTGATGGCGGCCGTGCGGGTGCCGCCGTCGGCCTGGAGGACGTCGCAGTCGAGGACGATCGTGTTCTCGCCCAGCGCCTCGTAGTCGATGACCGCGCGCAGCGAACGGCCGATCAGTCGGCTGATCTCGTGGGTGCGCCCACCGATCCGGCCCTTGACCGACTCGCGGTCCGAGCGGGTGTTGGTGGCGGCCGGCAGCATCGCGTACTCCGCGGTCACCCAGCCGAGCCCCGAGCCCTTGCGCCAGCGCGGCACCCCCTCGGAGGCCGAGGCCGCGCAGAGGACGCGGGTCTTGCCGAACTCCACCAGCACCGAGCCGGCCGCGTGGTCGAGCCAGTTGCGGGTGATGGTGATCGGGCGCAGCTCGTCGTCGGTGCGGCCGTCGGCGCGGGTGCCCTCGGGAGAAGTCGTCATGGGGGCGACCCTAATGGGGCACTACTTGACCTCGGCCCGCAGCACCCGCCAGACCCCGACCGCCAGCGGGAGGAGCAGCCAGACCGAGCCGGAGACCAGCAGGTGGCCCCACTCGACGCCGTCGACGGTCAGGTCGCGGACGGGAGCCTGTGCTGCCTGGAAGTCCAGCCAGGGAGCAAGGCTCGCGAACCAGCCCAGCAGCGCGGACCCGAGGGCGAACAGGCCGGGCAGCACCCACTGGTAGACGAAGAAGACCACGATCGCCCCCGGGGTGTTCAGGAGCAGCGTGGCCAGCGCGAACCCGCCCACCATGGCGAACGACTGGGTGATCAGGAAGCCGATGAAGAAGTTCCAGCCGAACTCCCACGACGGGCCGACCCCCTGGATGCCGGCGTAGAGCAGGTTGCACACCAGCCCGACGGCCACGGCGCCGAGCGCGGTCGCCAGCGTCAGCAGGAGGCCGACGACCAGCTTGGCGAGGATCACCCGGGGCCGGCGCGGCTCGAGGGCGAAGGTCACCATCGCGGTGCGCTGGCTCCACTCCGAGGTCACCAGCATGATCCCGAGCACCGGGAGCAGGACCGAGGTCACGAAGGCAGCGGCGCCGACGAACCCGCCGAGGGTCATCGGCTCGTCCTGGACGGTCGTCACCGCCAGCACGATCCCCTCGGTCAGCAGGACCAGCCCGACGATCACCCCGAGCAGCCAGAACCCGGCCCGGGTGTCGTAGGACTTGCGCAGCTCGACGCGGACGAGGCGGGAGAACGGGACACCGGGGGTGGCCGACAGGTCGAGCGGGTGGCCGGACCGGGCGGGCGCCATGGTTGCCAACGTCACTTCACCTCGGCCCGCAGGACCCGCCAGAGTCCGAGCGCCAGCGGGAGCACCAGCCAGACCACGCCGGAGACCGCGAAGTAGGCCCAGTCCTGACCGGTCATCGTGGCGTCCACGAGCGGGGTCTGGGCGGTGTTGAAGTCGATCCAGGGCCGCAGGTCGGCGAACCAGCCGATCAGGTTGGCACCCAGCTCGAAGAGGCCGGGCAGGACGAACGTGTAGACCATGAAGATCACGATCGCCGCGGCCGAGTTGAGCAGCAGCGCCGCCAGGGCGAACCCGGTGAGGATCCCGAGCACCTGGAGCAGCAGGAACCCGAGCACCTCGAGCAGGGACAGGTCCCAGGTGGCCGACCCGGCGTCGAGGACGCCGTACAGCAGGTTCGCGAGCGCCCCCAGGATCAGTGCCGCCACCACCGAGAGGACGGCCAGCACGGCTCCGACCGCCAGCTTCGCGGCGATCACCCGGGGTCGGCGCGGCTCGAGGGTGAAGGTGACCATCGCGGTCCGCTGGCCCCACTCGCTGGTGAGCAGCAGGATCCCGAGGATCGGCAGCAGGATCGCGATCGAGAAGCTGGTCGAGGTCATGAAGTCGGAGTAGCCGACCCGGATGTCCTGGACGATCACGACGGCGAGCTGGATGGTCATCACCAGGGCGGTGAGCAGTCCCATCGAGATCAGCAGCCACAGGCCGGCCCTGGTGTCGTAGGTCTTGCGGAGCTCCACCTTGACCAGACGACCGAAGGGCAGGCTCGGCGTCCCGGAGACGTCGAAGGTGTGGTCGAGGGCGGCGTGGCTCATGCGACGGGCCCTTCCACGAGGATCTCGCGCTGCGTGTCCGAGGTGAGCGCGAGGAAGAGGTCCTCGAGACCACCTTCGGCGGCGCGCAGGTCGGTCAGCACGACCGAGCTGGCGAGCGCGACGCGGCCGACGTCGACCGGTGCCGCCGCCACGTGCAGGCCCTCTCCGGCGGCACTGACGGTGTGCCCCTCGGCAGTGAGGGCGCCGGCGAGCCGCTCGTTCTCGAGCGAGGTCACGAGCGTCGCCACGGTGCCGGGGCCGGCACCCGCCAGGAGCGACTTCTTGTCGCCCTGGGCGACGATCCGGCCTTGTCCGATCAGGATCATCTCGTCGGCGATCAGCTCCACCTCGTTGAGCAGGTGGCTGGAGAGCAGCACCGTGCCGCCCTGCTCGGCGTACCCCTTGAGCAGGCCTCGCATCCAGCGGATCCCGGCCGGGTCCAGCCCGTTGGCCGGCTCGTCGAGGATCAGCACCGACGGGTCACCCAGCAGGGCGTGCGCGATGCCGAGGCGTTGCTTCATGCCCAGCGAGTAGTTCTTCAAGCGGCGCTTGGCCTCGGTCGGGGTGAGGGACACCAGCTCGAGCATCTGGTCGACCCGGGCCGACGGCAGACCCATCGTGCGCGCCCCGATCTCGAGGATCTCGCGCCCGGTCCGGCCCGCGTGCTGGGCTCCGGCATCGAGGAGCACGCCGACGTGCAGGCCCGGGTTCGGGATCTCTCCATAGAGGTGGCCGCCGATGGTCGCCCTGCCGGAGGTCGCCGGGGTCAGCCCGACCATGACCCGCATGGTGGTCGTCTTGCCTGCGCCGTTGGGCCCGAGGAAGCCGGTCACCGTGCCCGGCCGGCAGACGAAGCTGATGTTGTCGACAGCGGTGAACGTGCCGTACTTCCGGGTGAGTCCTTCGACGTTGATCATGGGCACAGCCTGCCGCATCGGCCCCCCGATCGACGAACCGTTTCAGACGTCGTATGTCGCGCCGGACACGGCGAGCTCACAGTCGCCGTGGAAGCGCTCCCTGGCCTCGCTCAGGGCCACCTGGGGGTCGTGCCAGGGCGGGATGTGGGTCAGCAGCAGGCGGCGTGCGCCGCGCCGGTCGGCCACGTCACCGCAGTCCCGGCCGGTGAGGTGGATGCCGGGAGGGTTGACGTCCTCCGACCGGAAGGAGGCCTCGGCCAGGAGCAGGTCGACGTCCTTCGCCACGTCGTCCAGCCCGGCGCAGGGCGCGGTGTCACCGCTGTAGCCCAGCGTGACGCCGTCCGCCGTGATCCGCAGCCCGTACGCCGGCACCGGGTGCTCGACGGGGATCGGGTGGACGAGGAACGGTCCGACGGTGATCGGCCCGGCCCAGGTCCGGAAGTCGAACTCCTCGTGCATACCCACCTCGGTGGGCAGGTCGTAGGCACGGGCCATCCGGTCCGCCGTGCCGATCGGACCCCAGACCGGGATCTGCGGCTGCGGGCCCGACGGGTGGTACTTGCGCAGCACGTAGTAGCTGGCCAGGTCCAGGCAGTGGTCCGCATGCAGGTGGCTGACCAGCACCGCGTCGATCGAGAGCGGGTCGGCGTGCCGGTGGAGGGCCCCCAGGGCGCCGTTCCCGAGCTCGAGCAGCACCCGCCACGTCCGCCCGTCCTGCTCGGCCTCCAGCAGGTAGCAGCTGGCCGGGGAGTCCGGCCCGGGATAGGAGCCGGAGCAGCCGACGATGGTCAGTCTCACCGCAGGCCGCCGACGAACTGCGAGGCAGCCACCATCTCGGGGCCGAGGAAACGGCGCCCGATGCTCTCGAACTCCGCCGGCAGACCCGTCGTGAGGAAGGTGTACGTCGCCGCGCCGCTCTCGCGCATCAGATCGGTGCGCGCGAGCATCTTGTAGACGTCCTTCGCGCACTCCTCCGCACTGCTCACGAGCGTGACCTGGTCGCCCATCACGTAGGAGATCGCGCCGGTCAGCAGCGGGTAGTGGGTGCAGCCGAGGATCAGCGTGTCGATGCCCTGGGCGGTCAGCGGGTCGAGGTACTCGTGGGCGACGGCCAGCAGCTCCTCGCCCCCGGTCACGCCGGCCTCGACGAAGTCGACGAACCGCGGACAGGGCTGGGTGGACAGCTCGACGTGGGGCGCCGCAGCGAACGCGTCGTCGTAGGCCATCGACTCGGCCGTCGCCTGGGTGCAGATCACGCCGATCCGCCCGTTGTGGCTGGCGGCGACCGCCCTGCGGGTGGCCGGGTAGATCACCTCGACCACGGGCACGTCGTAGCGCTCCCGGGCATCGCGCAGCATCGCCGCACTGGCGGAGTTGCAGGCGATCACCAGCGCCTTGACGCCTTGGTGCACCAGGTGGTCCAGGCACTCGAGGGCGTACTCGCGGACCTCGCCGATCGGCTTGGGCCCGTAGGGCTGGCGGGCGGTGTCGCCGACGTACACGATCGACTCGTGCGGTAGCTGGTCGATGACGGACCGGGCGACGGTGAGTCCACCGAAACCCGAGTCGAAGATGCCGACCGGGGCATCGCTCGTGACTGCTCGCACCCCGCAAGGCTAGGGGTCGCATCCCCCAGAACGAAGAACATCGACGCGGAGGAGATCGCCGTCACGTTCGCGACACCGGCCGGGCGGCTGGGTATCGTCGCCGCCATGTCCCGACTCCGTCTCCTGCGCGCGTCCGCAGCGACCTTCGCCCTCGCGCTCGTGCTTCCGCTCTCGGGGGCCTCGGCAAGCCTCGTGGAGGACGCCCCGGCGGCGGCGCCCAGGGCTGCGGTGAACAGCACCCAGGTGCTGGCGATCTCCATCGACGGACTGAACCCGGACGCGCTCCAGGAGCTCGGCCGCGACGGCGCACCGAACTTCCACCGCCTGCTCGACGGAGGTGCGTCCACGCTCAACGCGCGCACCGAGTACGAGATGACCGACACCCTGCCGAACCACACCGGCATGGTCACCGGCCGGCGGATCAACGAGTCCAAGGGCGGCCACGGGGTCACCTGGAACACCGATCTCCCGGGGACCACCGTGCAGGACGCGGTCGGTCACGGCGTCGCGTCGGTCTTCTCACGGGTGCACAAGGCCGGTGGGAGTACCGCGCTGTTCGCCTCCAAGAGCAAGTTCTCCCTCTTCAAGCGCTCCTGGCCCGCCGCCATCGACCGGTTCCTGGTCAAGGAGAACAACAGCAGGCTGGTCCGGGCCGCACGCCGGGACCTGGCCCGCAACTCGCGCTCCTTCACGTTCCTGCACCTGTCGCTGCCCGACGTCGCCGGTCACGCCAACGGCTTCATGTCCCCTGCGTACGTCGACTCCGTGGCGCAGGTCGACCGACTGCTCGGCACCGTGCTCCGCAAGATCGACGGGAGCCAGGCGCTGACCGACAACCTGGTCGTGGTGCTCACGGCCGACCACGGGGGACGCGGCGCCAGCCACCGCAAGGCGCGCAGGCTGGCGAACTACCGGGTGCCGTTCCTCGCCTGGGGACCGGGCCAGGGCATCTCCCCGGCCGACCTCTACGCGCTCAACCCCGACTACCCGGAGCCCGGCACCAGCCGGCCCAGGTACGCCGGCAGCCAGCCGGTCCGCAACGGTGACGTCGCCAACCTCTCCACCGGGCTCCTCGGACTCGGCGGGATTCCCGGCAGCCAGCTCGACCGGAGTCAGGACCTCGACGTCCGCTAGCGGCGACGGAGCTCGGAGCCGGTCGGCCACGGGTTGAAGCGACACCCGCCGAGCGCCTTGGACTGCTGCATCATCACCGGCGCGGCCCGGCCGGGCCCCGGACAGCCAGCATGCCCGAAGCCGAGCCAGTGGCCGGTCTCGTGGTTGACCACCATGTGCCGGTAGTTGCGCAGGCTCCCCCGCGCGGCGTTCCAGGCCGGGGAGGCGTGCTTCCAACGCTCCTGGTTGATGATCACGAAGCGCCCCACCCGGCAGCTCCAGCTGCTGCTGCAGGCCGACGAGAAGCTCGGGACCTTGCTCGCCTCGGCGAGCACCAGGGTGAAGCTGCCGCCCTTGGCGACCCGGCGGAACCTCACGCCGGACCCGCGCCAGCCACGGGGGTCCTCGAAGGTCTGCTGCGCGAGCCGGCGGAAGGCGCGAACGCTCGTGGTGATCCGGCCGCGGGTCTCGACGTGGTAGCTCACGGTCCGTCGTACGGGCACGCGATGTCCCACCCGACGGCGGGTCGAGCTCGCGTCCGCCGTCGAGTGGCCGGGCGCCTTCACGGTGACCCGCACCTGGACCCGCGTGCCCACGTCGGTCGGGACGAAGGTGTACGAGCGCTTGGTCGCGCCCTTGATCGGGCGGGAGTTTCGCAGCCACTGGAAGCGGATCCGGGTCGGCTCGGTCGACCACCGGCCCGGGGTGGCTCGTACGGTGCGGGTGAAGCGCGCGACCCCTCGGACCGTAGGCGGTCGCTTGTTGCGCAGGGTGGCCCGCACGACCCGCGAGGTCGGCTCCGAGGTGGCGGTCGCGGACGCCCCGCTCCCGTCGGTGGCCGTGACCTGCACGGAGATCCGGTGGTCGAGGTCCTCCCTGCCCAACCGGTACGACGCGGCGGTGGCGCCGCGCACGGGGTCGCCGTCGCGCAGCCACGCGTAGGCGTAGGTCACCTCGGCGGGCTCCCAGGTCCCCGGGTCGGCCTGCAGCACGCGGTCGAACACCGCCTGACCGCTGATGCTCGGTGGCGCGGTGCTGACCAGCACTCCCGCAGCGGCGGACGCGGCCGAGGCCAGGGAGAACGCCAACAGGAGGGCGAGCAGGGCCACGCCGAGGCGGCGGACCGGGCTCAGGCCCACAGCTGACCCTCGAGCCGGTCCTCCGCCTCGTCCACGGTGCCTTCGTAGGCCCCCGTGGACAGGTACTTCCAGCCGCCGTCGCAGACGACGAACACGATGTCGGCGCGTTCCCCGGCCTTGACCGCCTTGGCCGCCTGGCCGAGCGCAGCGTGCAGGATCGCGCCGGTGGACACGCCCGCGAAGACGCCCTCGAGCTCCAGCAGCTCGCGGACCCGGCGTACCGCGTCGCGCGGCCCGACCGAGAAGCGCGAGTCGATCAGGCTGGCGTCGTACAGCTCCGGGACGAAGCCCTCGTCGAGGTTCCGCAGCCCGTAGACCAGCTCGCCGTACCGCGGCTCGGCGGCCACGATCTTCACGTCCGGCTTGGCGGAGCGGAAGAACCGGCTCACGCCCATCAGGGTGCCGGTCGTGCCGAGACCGGCCACGAAGTGCGTGATGCTCGGGAGGTCGGCGAGCAGCTCAGGACCGGTCCCCTCCTCGTGTGCGAGGGCGTTGGCGGCGTTGCCGTACTGGTAGAGCATCACCCAGTCCGGGTGCTCGGCGGACACCTGCTTGGCGACCCGGACCGCCTCGTTGGAGCCGCCCGCGGCGGGTGAGGAGATGATCTCGGCGCCCCACATCTCGAGGAGCTGGCGGCGTTCCGTGGAGGTGTTCTCCGGCATCACGCAGACGATGCGGTAGCCCTTGAGCTTGGCCGCCATCGCCAGGGAGATCCCGGTGTTCCCGGAGGTGGGCTCGAGGATGGTGCAGCCGGGACGCAGGGTGCCGTCCTTCTCCGCCTCCTCGATCATCTTCATCGCGGGGCGGTCCTTGATGGACCCGGTCGGGTTGCGGTCCTCGAGCTTCGCCCAGAGCCGCACCTCCGGGGTCGGCGACAGACGCGGCATCCCCACCAGCGGCGTGTTGCCGACGGAGGCGAGCAGGCTGTCGTAGCGCACGGTCGGACCTAGCCGCCGGCGACGGCGGGCAGCACCACGACCTGGTCGCCGTCACTGAGCTCAGCCTCGAGGCCACCGATGAAGCGGACGTCCTCGTCGTTGATGTAGACGTTGACGAAGCGACGAAGGTCACCGTCCTCGATGAGGCGGTCCTTGATGCCCGGGTGGTTGGCCTCCAGGTCGTCGATCAGCGCGTTCAGGCTGGCGCCGTCGCCGGCGACGGCCTTCTCGCCCCCGGTGTAGGTGCGCAGGATGGTCGGAATCCGGACCTCGATGGCCATGAATGCTCCTCGGTTACTCGCTCAGCTGGGGTACGACGGTGACCTCTTCCTCGGTCACCTCGCCGTCGATGATTCTGTAGGACCTGAACTCCACAGCGCCCACGTTATTCCCGTGCTCACGGGTGCTGACCAGCACATAGTGTGCCCCCGGCTCGCTGGCCAGACCGATGTCGGTGCGACTCGGGTAGGCCTCGGTGGCCGTGTGCGAGTGGTAGACGACGACCGGCTCCTCGTCGTTGTCCCACATCTCCTTGTAGAGCTCGAGGAGCTCGGTGGAGTCGAACTCGTAGAACGTGGGACTGCCCGCGGCGTTCACCATCTCGACCAGGCGCTGCGGCCGGTCGCTCCCCTCCGGGCCGGCCACGATCCCGCACGCCTCGTCCGGGTGGTCCCGCTTGGCGTGCGCCACGATGGCGTCGTAGGTCTCCTGGGCGATGGTCAGCACGGGCCCCAGCGTATTTGCCCGGCAACCGGACGGCTACCCGACCTCAGCAGGCAAGACGCGGGCTGAGGTCAGACCCGGGGGTCAGCGCTCGGACAGCGCCTCGACGAGGGTCTCCTGGAGGTAGCCGACCCACTCGTAGATGTCGTGCGCCTGGGAGCGAGGGTCGTCGTCGGGCATGGTCAGCCAGACCTCGTCGTCGTCCTCCTCCACCCCGAGCCGGGTCGCGAGGGCGAGCCGCAGGTCGGTGAACGACCGCATCCAGGTCTCGGCGGTGGGCTCGTCGAGCTCGACGTCGATCATCAGGCCGTCCTCGGTGAGCTCGGACGGCAGCCCGGCCTCCTCCAGCCGGTCGATGATCGTGACCGCGGCACCGGCCTTGCCGTCTCGCAGCGCACCCTCGGTGAAGCGGCGGAACTCCGCTGCCGCCTCCTCGTCGTCCGGGTACGCCGTGGGGAACAGCCGGGCGAGCACCGGGTCCTCCGGCTCCGACTCGGGACCGGAGAAGTCCATCATCGCCTCGAAGGGGTCGATCCCGTCGCGCGGCACCGCTGCCTCGTTGCGCAGCAGCTCGACCAGCTGGGAGGCCAGCGACCGGAGCAGGTCCGCCTCGAAGCCGGTGAAGTTGGCGAAGATCGCCTTGCTGCGACGGTGCCTCGCGAAGCCGCTCACTCGGACTTCTCCATCGTCGCCCAGAGCCCGTACTCGTGCATCGCCTGCACGTCGCGCTCCATCTCCTCGCGGGTGCCGGTGCTGACCACGGACCGGCCCTCCTCGTGCACCTCGAGCATCAGCTTCTCGGACTTCGCCTTGTCGTAGCCGAAGTACTTCTGGAAGACGTAGGCGACGTAGGACATCAGGTTGACCGGGTCGTTCCACACGATGGTCACCCACGGCTTGGACAGCAGGGTGATCTCGTCAGGGGTACTGGTCGGCTCGACCTCGACAGGACTGGCGGCAGACACGACGACATCGTGACACACCGAGCACGACGGTCCGGACCTACGCTGGGTCGGGTGACCCCCGTCCCGTCCGCAGCCCCGTCGACTGCACTGCTCACCGACCACTACGAGCTGACCATGCTGCAGGCTTCGCTGCAGTCGGGGACCGCCCATCGGCGCTCCGTCTTCGAGCTCTTCCCTCGTCGCCTCCCCGAGGGCCGCCGCTACGGCGTGGTCGCCGGGGTCGGTCGGGCACTCGATGCCATGGAGCAGTTCCGCTTCGATGCGCCCGTGCTGGCGGCTCTGGAGGGAGTGGTCGACCGGGACACGCTGGAGTGGCTGGCCGACTACCGGTTCTCCGGCGACATCTGGGGTTATCCCGAGGGCGAGGTGTACTTCCCCTACTCGCCCCTGGTCGTCGTCGAGTCGACCTTCGCCGAGGCGGTGCTGCTCGAGACCCTGCTGCTGTCGATCTACAACCACGACAGCGCGATCGCCTCCGCCGCCTCGCGGATGACGCTGGCCGCGGGCGACCGGCCGTGCATCGAGATGGGCTCGCGGCGCACCCACGAGGAGGCTGCGGTGGCCAGCGCACGTGCGGCGTACGTCGCCGGCTTCGCGACCAGCTCCAACCTCGCCGCCCGGCAGCGGTACGGCGTGCCGACGGCCGGCACCAGCGCGCACAGCTTCACGCTCCTGCACGACAGCGAGGCGGACGCCTTCCGCGCGCAGCTCGACTCGCTGGGCACGGGCACGACGCTGCTGGTCGACACCTACGACGTCGCCGAGGCGGTCCGGCTCGGGATCGAGCTGGCGGGGCCGGACCTCGGCGCCGTTCGCCTCGACTCCGGCGACCTGGGCGTCCTCGCGCACGAGGTCCGCGCCCAGCTGGACTCGCTCGGGGCCACCGAGACCCGGATCGTGGTGACCAGCGACCTGGACGAGTTCGCGATCTCCGGGCTGGCCGCGGCGCCGGTCGATGCCTACGGCGTCGGCACCCAGCTGGTCACGGGGAGCGGGCACCCCACCTGCGGGTTCGTCTACAAGCTCGTGGCTCGCGAGGGCGCCGGCGGGGAGCTGGTCTCCGTCGCCAAGCGCAGCCCGGACAAGATCTCGGTCGGTGGGAGGAAGTACGCGCTCCGCCGGCGCGACCCGCTCGGGATCGCCGAGGCCGAGGTGGTCGGCATCGGTTCGCCGGCCGCCAACGACGGGGACGACCGTTCCCTGCTGGTCCCGCTGGTCCGCGGCGGAGAGGTGGTCGGGCGCGAGTCCCTGGCCGACTCCCGCGCGCGCCACCTCTCGTCGCGGTCCGAGCTCCCGGCGGCCGCTCAGCAGATGTCCAGGGGTGAGCCGGTCATCCCCACACAGCACGTGTGAACGGGTGATCCCCGGCGCTACAGTCACCACATGAAGCGGGCGCTGATCGTCGTGGACGTGCAGAACGACTTCTGCGAGGGCGGGTCGCTCCCCGTCGCCGGCGGGGCCAAGGTGGCCCACGACATCGCCGAGGTGCTCCGGCACTGGACCCTGCAGGACCCCAAGGCACCCGACTATGCGCACGTCGTGGCCACCAAGGACCACCACATCGACCCGGGTGACCACTGGTCGACGGAGCCGGACTTCCAAGACTCCTGGCCGGTGCACTGCCAGGTGGGCACCGACGGCGAGGCGTTCCACCCGAACCTCGACCCGCAGCCGTTCGACGCGATCTTCTTCAAGGGACACCACGGTGCGGCGTACTCCGGCTTCGAGGGGCGCACCGCCACCGGCACCGGGCTTGCCGACTGGCTGCGCGAGCACGGGGTCACCCACGTCGACGTCTGCGGCCTGGCGACCGACTACTGCGTGCGGGCCACCGCTCTGCACGGCGTCGAGAACGGCTTCCAGACCCGAGTGCTGACCGCGCTCAGTGCCGGCATCACCCCCGAGTCCACGGAGGCGGCCCTGTCCGCGATGCGTGGCGCCGGGATCGAGGTCGCCTGATCGCTAGGAGATCGTGATCGGCTGCCCGTCCGAGACCAGCCTCCAGTCTGCGGAGGCGAAGTCGGCCGGGTCGATCACGCCGTGCTCGGTGACCCAGTCGATGATCAGCTGGCGGATCTCGTTCTGCCGGTTGTAGACCACCGGCGCCGTGGACACGGCCGGGAAGCCGCCGCCCCCGGACTGCCGGTAGTTGTTGACCGCCATCGCGAACTCCTGGCCGTCGGTGACCGGGACCCCGGCGTAGGTGAGGCCGACGATACGAGACCCGACCGGCTGCGCGAGGTCGATGTCGTAGGTCAGCGGGGCGTCCAGGCCGGCCACGGTGTCGAAGTTGTAGTCGGGCGTGCCGTTGGGGGAGGTCTCCGTCGGTGCGTTCGTGACCTCCGCCATCGGCACCGGGTCGGTCGTGTGCACCGGCTTGAAGTAGCGGGCCGAGTGCTCGAGGTAGGCACGCACCTGGGCGCCGGTCACCTTCACGCCGAGCAGCGTGTTGTCATAGATGTAGAGCCCGGCCACGTCGCGCACGGTGACCTCGCCGGCCGGGAACGAGGCGCTGCGGTTGAACGGCGCGGCGATCGAGAGCACCGGCAGGGCGGCGTCGGCACCCGCGAGGCCCGCCTTGACCGCGTCGGCCTGCACGTAGTTGACGAAGTCGATGATCGGGACGTCCTCCACGACCGCGCGAGCCGCCGAGAGCTCCTGCGTGGAGGTGCCGATGACCGAGTTCACGTAGCCGATGACCGTGTCGTGCTGGTGCTGGACGGCCGCGACCACCTCGGGGTCGGCCGCGGCCGTGTTGGCGTTGAGCAGCTGCGAGGTGGCCGACACCAGCTGCCACGAGCTGCGCCGGCCGTGGCCCTTGCCGCCCCGGTGCCCGTGCTTGCGCTCCTCGACGACCAGGTCCAGCACCGCGAGCCGCATCCCCCAGTAGAGGGGCTCGACCAGCAGCACGTCCTGGCCGGTCTGCTGGTTGGTCTCGTAGCGCTGAGCGATCTCCTTGTGCGCGTGCCCGACCAGGATCGCGTCCACGCCGGGCACCTCCTGGGCCACCAGCGACGCGGCGTTCTCGGGGAACGGCAGGGCGTCGCCGTACGACGAGGAGGTGTCGGCCCCCGAGTGCGCCGAGACGATGACCAGGTCGCAGCCCCCGCGCTTGAGCTCCGGCACGAAGATCTTCGCCTGCTCGACCAGGCCGGGGAACTCCATCCGGCCCTCGACGTGCGCCCGGTCCCAGATCGCGATGCCGGGGTTGGTCAGGCCCAGAACGCCGACCGTGAGCGTGCGGCCGCGGCCGACCCGGAACTCCTTGATCACGTACGGCGGGAAGACCGGTCGCTTGGTCTTCGGGTCCACCGCGTTGGCGCCCAGCAGCGGGAAGTCGAGCTGCGACTCGAACGTGCGCAGGGTGTCGATCCCGTAGTTGAACTCGTGGTTGCCCAGCGCCGCGGCGTCGTAGCCGACCAGGTTCATCGCCGTGGCCATCGGGTGGATGGAGCCGCCGGTGATCGGGTCGATCTTGGCGTAGTAGTAGGCCAGCGGCGTGCCCTGGATGGTGTCCCCGGCGTCCAGGGTGAGGATCGGCTCCCCGGCCCGCTCCGTGCGCATCGCCTCGACCAGGGTGCGCACCTTGGCCAGCCCGATGTCGTCCTGGGTCCTGTTGTCGAACTCCTGGTTCTTGAAGTAGTCCCAGTTGAAGACGTTGCCGTGCAGGTCCGTGGTGCCGAGCACGCTCAGACGGACCCGCCGGCCGGGCCCGTGGCCATGGCCCCTCCCCGCGTGGGCCGGCGCGGCGACGTAGCCGGCCGCGGCGAGGGCCGCTCCCCCGGTCAGCACGGCGCGGCGCGAGGTGGCAGGGGTGGGGACAGGAGCGGTGGTGGTCATCAGACATCCCGAGAGGTCGACGTGGCGTGGCAGCCGAGTGTGCCGGGATCAGTTCTACCCGGCCGACCCGGGAAGCGGTCAAGGTGGGCGGAGGTGTCCGCGAAACCTAACCCCCCAAGAACTGCTTGACAGTCAAGGCCTGGGCGGTGCATACTCCCCAATGACTCTTGGGAGGTCATGATGCCTGACGACAACGAACAGCTCGCCGCACTCCGCTCCACCGCGCACCCGCTGCGACTGCGGATGCTGTCGCTGCTGACCGGTTCCGCGATGAGCGCCGCCGAGCTGGCCCGCGAGCTGGACGTCTCGCACGCCAACGCGTCGTACCACCTGCGGATCCTGGCCGAGGCCGGTGAAGTCGTGGTCGACAGCGAGGAGAAGATCCGCGGCGGCGTGGCCAAGCGCTACCGGCACCCGTGGGAGCAGGTCATGACCGGAGAAGCCTCCCGCCCGCCGGGCGACCGCGAGCCGCACGTGCGGGCCATGGCCAACGAGCTGGTCCGACGGTTCGGATTGCGGGCACAACCGACCAAGTCGCTGCTCTGCGACGCCGAGCTGTGGGTGGAACCGGAGACCTGGGAGCGGGTTGCCGCGCTGGTCGATGAGGCGGCCCGCGTGATCCACGCCGAGGCCCAGCGCCCCGCACACCGAGGGCGCCGTCCACGTGAACCTCACGATGGCCGCCTTCGGCATGACCGAGCAGCAAGGAGAGAACCGATGACCTGGGCAGCCTCCCTCGCACCGCTGCGCGAGCAGAACTTCCGCTGGTACTTCTGGTCCCGGGCGGTGAACATCGCCGGCAGCACGATGGGCTCGGTGGCGCTGGCCTTCGCGGTGCTCGAGGTCAGCGACTCCCCCAGTGCCCTGGGCACGGTGCTGGCCGCCCACAGCATCCCGATGATCGTCTTCCTGCTGGCCGGTGGCGTGATTGCCGACCGGTTCGGACGGACCCTCGTGATCCAGGTGTCCAACGTGCTCGCCGGGGTGAGCCAGCTCGCGATCGCCTACCTCGTGATCAGCGGCACGGCCCAGCTGTGGCAGCTGATCGTGCTCACGGCGATCAACGGCGTGGTCGCGGCGATCAGCTTCCCCGCCATGGCCAGCGTGCTCCCCCAGCTCGTGCCCCGCAGCCAGCTCCAGCCGGCCAACGTGCTGATGTCGATGGTCCGCAACTCACTGATGGTGGTCGGTCCGAGTGTCGCCGCCCTGCTCGTCGTCGGAGTCGGACCCGGCTGGGCTGTCGCCATCGACGGCATCGCCTACCTGGTCGCCGCCGCTCTGCTGCTGCGGGTCACGCTGCCGGCGCCGGTTCGCAGCGGGCAGCCGACATCGATGGTCGCCGAGCTGCGTGAGGGCTGGACGTTCTTCACCCGGACCACGTGGCTCTGGGTGGTGGTGGCGGCGTTCTCGCTGATCTGCGCGATCCACCAGGGCGGCTTCTTCACCCTGGGTCCGGTGCTGGCCAAGCAGACCGACATCGGGGAGGGCGGCTGGGGCCTGATCCTCTCCGCCGAGGCCGTGGGCCTGCTCCTGACGACCCTCGTGCTGATGCGGGTGACCCTGCAGCGGCCGCTCTTCTGGGGGATGCTCGGCACCGCGCTGTACGGCCTCCCGCTGATCGCTCTCGGCCTCGACGGGCACCTGGTGACCGTAATGATCGCGGCGCTCCTGGCCGGAGCCGGCATCGAGGTCTTCGGGCTCGGCTGGAACCTCGCCATGCAGGAGAACATCCCCGACCACATGCTCTCCCGTGCCTTCTCGTACGACGCCCTCGGCTCGTTCGCCGCGATCCCGATCGGCCAGCTCGTGGCCGGTCCGCTGGCGCTGGCCTTCGGGCTCGAGCGGGTCATCTGGGTCGCGGGCGTCGCGCTCGTCGCGATCGCGCTGCTGACCCTGCTCTCGAGGTCGGTCCGCGACCTGCAGCGCGTCGAGAGCGTGGCGGAACCGACGACCGTGTGACGCTCAGCCCCACGTGTCCGCGAGCGTACGGATCACGGTGACGTTGCGGTTGGTGGCGACGCCGAGGTGCCGCTCGACGACTGCGTTGGTCAGCTTGGCCTGGTGGTAGTTCTCACCGAGCAGCAGGTGGACCGCGCGGCCCACGACCCGGACCCGCTCGTCGGCCGTGCTGCGTTGCTCGATCTGCTCGATCGCCTCCGGGCTCGGGACCGCCTTGAGCAGCGAGACGTACTGCTGGCCGCGGTGGCCGGCAGCGAGCGCCTCGGCATCGGCGGCGACCGCACCCAGCTCCGCCGGCGTGAAGACGATCGTCGGCACCTCGAAGCCGCGGTCCGCGAGGAAGGCCTCCTCCAGCG
>CAWGWW010000006.1:0-33125 GCA_963826415.1 uncultured Actinomycetota bacterium
CCGAAGCCGCAGGTCAGGATCCCTGGCCTGCGGCTTCTTCATGCTGGGGCGCGCACCTCGCGGAAGGAGCTGGACCCCAGCCCCACCGCGACCAGCGCGAAGATCACGGCCGCCAGCACCAGCATCGGCCGGATCCCCCACGCGTCGGCGAGGATTCCGGCGAGGGGCGCCACGACCACCATCACCGCGCGGTTCAGCGATCGCATGGTGGTGTTGGTGCGGGCCTGCAGCTCGTCCGGTGTGACCAGCTGGCGGTAGCTCGTCTCGTGGGAGTTGCTCATCCCCATCGCGAGACCGTAGAGACCCTGGCCGACCACCAGGGCAGCCATCGCCCCCACCGTCCCCATCGCCTGCCCGGCGAGCACCAGGGCGATCACGCCCAGAGTCGTGATGAGGTGGCACACGATGATGGTCCGGCCAGTGCCCAGGCGCCGACCGACTCGCGTGGTCACCGTTGCGCCGAGGACGGCGCCGACTCCACCGGCTGCCCCGACGATGCCGAACTGGTACGCCGTGAGGTCGAGCGTGCGCAGGACGTACGGGGCGAGCACGACCCCCACGATCGCGTGTCCGACGAACCAGGCATGGGTCGAGAGTGCGAGCAGTGCCAACCCGGAGCCGCGGTAGACCCAGCGGAGGCCGTCGTGCACGTCGCGGAGGAGACCTCTCGCCGTGACCCCGGTGCGCGGTGCGGGCTCGTCGAGGTCGATCCGGCGCAGGGTGAGCGCCGAGTAGAGGTAGCTCAGCGAGTCGACGAGGACCGCCAGCGGGGCCCCGACCACGGAGACCAGCAGTCCGCCGAGCGCCGGGCCCGCCGCCGAGGACACCGCGTCGGCGCCGTCGATGCGGGCGTGAGCCGGCTGCAGGTGCTGCCGCTCGACCAGTCGCGGCAGCACCGACATCGTCGCGGCCGCATTGACCACCGACGCAGTGCCGAAGCCCAGCACGATCACCAGCAGCGCCGGCAACGACAGCACCTCGAGCCACCACAGCAGCGGGATCGTCAGGAGCAGGGCGGCCTGGATCAGGTCGGTGGTCACCATGAGGGGGAGCCGCCGACGCCCGTCCACGATGGCGCCGACCACGAGTCCGAAGCCGAGGTACGGCAACCAGCGCGCGGCGTTGAGCCAACCGACATCGGCCGCCGAGCCGTGAAGTGTCAGCACCACCAGGGCCTGGAGGGAAAACAGGGTGACGTAGGTGCCGAGCCCCGACACCGCGCCGGCTCGCCAGTACCGCAGGAACGATGCCGAGGGAAAGCGCCCACTGCTGGTCACGTCCGGCAGTCTCGCATCGGCGTGCGGGTCGCCGCGTCTCCCCCGACGTGCGGGAGTTTCGTCGTACGTCGAGCGTTACCCGCCTACGACGGCTCGCCCGACGGGGTGATCCGCACCTCCGAGCAGGCGTCGGCCTGGTCGTTGGCCAGCTGGCTCAGGTCCTCGAGCTCGTTGAGCATCTCGATGATCGCCTGGCCCCGGAACTCGCGGATCGCCGTCACGTTCTCCCGGATCAGTGCCGTGACGTCGCGCACGGTCCGCGCGGCCTCGAAGCACTCCTGCGGCACGATCACGGCGGTGTCCGCACTGGACGTCGAGCCGGCTGTCGGCGTCGCGGTCACGGTGGTCTCGGCCTTCGGTGACGACCCGCCCCCCGCGACCCCGACCACCAGACCGCCGAGAAGCAGCCCGACCACGAGCGCCGCCGCGGGGGCGACGGCGATGCCCCAGTGGGTCATCGGACCGCCGGTGGACTGGCCGCCGCTACTCGATTCTGCGGGCTGGGGCGCCTGGGGGTCGGTCATGTGGGCCTCCTCGTCGGTGAGGCGGCCCCTTTGAGACCTGTTCGGCTGCACCCCTTCACGACTAGATTGCCGTGATGGGCCTGCAACTCCGGACCGCCGACCAATCCACCATACGGCTGCTGGACGGCCTGGTGATCTTCTGGTTCGTGCTGTGGCTCGTGATCGGAGGCTGGTCCGGCTACACGATCTGGCAGCTCTCCGACCTCGGCGACACGGTGACCTCGTCCGGGCGCGCCATCGGCTCGTCGGGAGAGGCACTCGAGGCCGTCGGTGGTGTCCCCGTCATCGGCGAGCGCCCGGCGGAGCTCGGCAAGGAGATCTCCGCGACCGGAGCCGAGGTCGCCTCCCGTGGGCAGGAGGTGAAGTCCCAGCTCCGGCAGCTCGCACTGCTCCTCGGCCTGGCGATCGCCCTCATGCCGACCACCCCGATCGCCGGGCTGTACCTCCCGCTACGGCTTGCCCGACGTCGCTCCGCGGCCGAGCCGCAACCGGCCGACGGATGACCCCGCCGCTGGGGGCATGATGCCGGGATCCGACCCGCCCGAGACCCCGGAGGGCGGAAGGTTCGCCGGGGCTGCGGCCCGTCTCCTGGTCAGGCTCCGGTGGTGGATCATCGCCTTCTGGGCGGCCGCCTGTTTCAGCTCACTGGTCATCCTGCCGACGCTCTCCGAGACCCAGGGCAGCAGCGACCTCGACGGCCTGCTCCCGAAGAACACCCCTGCGGTGGCGACCGAGCTGCGCTCGGTCGAGCTGTTCGGGTTCCCGCTCCAGGGACGTACGACCGTCGTCCAGCGTGATCCCAACGGCCTGTCGGTCTTCGCGCAGGCACGCACGGTGGTGAACGCCCTGGACGTCACCCGTCGCCCCCGACCGGGACTGCGCAAGCTGCGGGGCGCACTGCCGATCACCAACGAGCTCGGCGCCTTCCCGGGCTCGGCGGAGCAGGGGACGACCGCGCTGACCTATCTGCTCTTCGACCAGGGGGTGTCGTTCACCGCGCAGACCCGCGCTGCCCGCAAGTACGCCGAGCGCTCGTTCGCCCCGCGCGACCACGTCGTGGGCGTCACGGGCTCCGTGCCCGCCCGCGCGGCGCAGGGGAAGATGATCCGGGACTCCCTGCCGCTCGCCGAGACACTGATCCTGGGCGCGATCCTGCTCATCGTCGGCGGCGCCTTCCGCTCGGTCGTGGCACCGCTGGTCGCCGCCCTCACGACCGGCGTGGCCTACGTGCTCACACTCCGGCTTTCCGGCGCGGTGGCACAGCTGGTCGGCGTCTCCACGCCCAGCGAGCTCGAGCCCGTCATCGTCGCCCTGCTGCTGGGCGTGGTGACCGACTACGTCGTGTTCTACCTGTCGGCGATGCGTCGAGAGCTCGCCACCGGGGCCGACCGGCTGGAGGCCGCCCGGAGGGCCACGGCGTCGTACGGCCCGATCGTGGCGGTGGCCGGCCTCGCCGTCGCGGCCGGCACGGCGGCCCTGATGTTCGCCGAGTCGCTCTTCTTCCGGGCGCTCGGCCCGGCCCTGGTCTTCACGGTCCTGATGGGCCTGTTCGTGGCGGTCACCCTGGTGCCGGCCCTGATGGCCACGCTCGGAGCCTGGTCGTTCTGGCCGAGCCGGCCCAAGCCGTCGGACCAACCCCGCGCGGACGCCCGGCCGTCACTCGCGGTACGCCTCCTCTCTGCCCTCGCACACCGCCGTGACGTGGCAGCGATCGTCGTCGGATGCTCGGTCGCCGGACTCGCGGTCGCAGCCACCCCGTTGCTCGGCCTCAACCTGGGCGTCTCGTTCGTTGGCTCCCTGCCCCCGGACAGCGGGGTCCGGCTGGCAGCCGACGCAGCACGAGCCGGTTTCGCCCCCGGCATCCTGTCCCCCACGACCGTGCTGGTCGAAGGCGACGGGCTCGGCCGGCAACGCGACGAGCTGTCTGCCCTCGGCGTCCTCCTCGCGGAACAGCCCGGTGTCGCCGGCGTACTCAGCCCCGGCACCCTGCCCCGACGTCTGGACTCCGACGTCCTGTCGACCGCGGACGGCTCGGCAGCCCGCTACCTGCTGGTCCTCGAGGACCCGGCTCTGGGTGCGACCGCCATCGACTCGATCTCCGCTCTGCAGGACCGACTTCCCGGTCTGCTGGAGGAGAGCGGTCTCGAGACCACGCGGATAGGTCTGGCCGGGGACACGGCTGCAGCGGCGTTCATCGTCGACCAGACCACTGGTGACCTGGTGCGGATCGCGATCGCCGCACTGAGCGCGAACCTGCTGATGTTGGTGATCTTCCTGCGTGCCCTCGTCGCGGCCGTCTACCTGCTGGTCGGCAGCGTCCTCTCGCTGGCGGCCTCACTCGGTCTCACCATGCTGCTCTTCGACCACCTCGAACCCGGTGCGGGCCTCACGTTCTACGTCCCCTTCGCGGGCGCGGTGCTGCTGCTCGCCTTCGGCTCCGACTACAACATCTTCGCGGTCGGCAACGTCTGGGAGGAGGCCCGCACCCGCCCCCTGCCGGAGGCGATCATCCGGTCCATGCCCGGCACCGTCGCCGCGATCGTGGTGGCCGGACTGGCCCTGGCGGCGAGCTTCGGGCTGCTGTCGGTGGTGCCGCTCGTGCCCTTCCGTCAGCTCGCGTTCTTCATGTGCGTGGGGATCGCACTGGACGTGCTCGTCGTGCGTTCACTGCTGCTGCCCGCCCTCCTCACCCTGGTGGGGAGGGCGAGCGCGTGGCCGAGCAGGCGCTTCGCGCCCGAGCGGCCGCAGCGGCTGCACCGCCCACGAAGCCGCAGGTCCGAGAACTGACCTGCGACTCCGTCGGTGCGCGCCCCCGACTTCCCTGTCACCGGGGGTGCACGTGCCTAGCGGTGGACCCGGATGCTCTGGACCACGCCGTTGAACTCCGGGTGCCCGATGACCGCGTAGCTGCAGGTGTAGACCCGCCGCGACCCGTCGTAGTCGGCATC
This sequence comes from uncultured Actinomycetota bacterium, assembly GCA_963826415.1. Taxonomy (GTDB): domain Bacteria; phylum Actinomycetota; class Actinomycetes; order Propionibacteriales; family Nocardioidaceae; genus Nocardioides. The sequence continues at coordinate 4,750 of CAWGWW010000006.1, forward strand.
GACGTTGATGAACTTCTCGCGGGTGCCCTCGATGAACGCCGGGCCGTCGTCGGTCAGCTTGTGCGTCTGGTAGGTGCCGCCGTCGTCGCAGTAGCGCTGGTAGTGCACGGTCTGGGACCGGGCGCCAGCCTCGGCACCCGACTGGGCACCGGGAGATCGGACGTCCGGGCCGCCGGCGGGGCTGGGGATTGCGAAGGCGGTCCCCATGGTGGCGACGGACGTGGCAGCGACGGCGGCGAGAGCGGCGGTCACGGTGATGCGGATGAGTGTTGTCATGCAGAGCACTCTCCCGCCGCCCACCGCTCAGGCGCTTGTACGTTTCGGCTGTTCTGACTGGGAGCTCGAGGCCCGCTCCTCGATCTTGACCAGCAGCTGTCCGATCGAGCCCACCAGCATCCCCAGGCTGCCGAGGACGAAAAGCCAGACGCCCAGCGTCTTGGTGCTCTCCCAGAAGAACAGCACGCTGCCGACGAAGAAGAGCAGGTTGCCCAGCAGGCCGAGACCGAGATGGATCCAGGGGAACTCCCGCAGCGCCCGGCCGAGCCCGTGGTGTCCGGCCTCGCGCAGCCGCTCCTCGCCGTGGGTCAGGCTGGTGACCATCGCCGCCTCCTTCGTCCGGCCGGCTCGCGCCGTACCGGCGTACGAGCCACTCGACAGCAACCCCTACCCCCGAACGGGTGCGGAAAACCACGTCGATCCCGAGCCGAGGCGGGTCAGACTCACTGCACGTTCGCGGTGACCGAGGTGCTCCCGGTCAGGGTGAAGGTGCAGCTGCGTGCCTTGTTGCCGCCGCTCGAGCAGGCGCCGGACCAGATCGCGTCCCGGCCACTCGCCACGCTGAGCGTGATCGACGTCCCGGTGGCGAACGACGCCGACCCGGTGCTGCCGACGTTCACGTTGATCCCGGCCGGGCTCGAGGTCACCCGTTCGCCGCTGCGACCCGTTGCCGTCACCGAGAGCGTTGCAGTGGACGTCGGCGGCGGTTGAGGCGTCACCGTCAACGACGCACTGCGGGTGACCCCGGCGTACACGCCGGACAGGGTCACCGGCGTGGACGTCGTCACGCTGGACGTGGTGACCGGGAACGTCGCAATGGTGGACCCGGCCGGCACCGTCACCGTGCCCGGCACCGTCGCGGCGTTGCTGCTCGACGACAAGGTCACGGATGCCCCGCCGGTCGGCGCCGCGGCCGTCAGGGTCACGGTCCCCTGGGCGTTGCTGCCGCCGACCACGGAGGAGGGGCTGACCGCCACGCTCGACAGGCTGGCAGGCGCTGGAGGCGGCGCCGGTGGAGTGACCGTCAACGACGCACTGCGGGTGACCCCGGCGTACACACCGGACAGGGTCACCGGCGTGGACGTCGTCACGCTGGACGTGGTGACCGGGAACGTCGCACTGGTGGAGCCGGCCGGCACCGTCACCGTGCCCGGCACCGTCGCGGCGTTGCGGCTCGACGACAAGGTCACGGATGCCCCGCCGGTCGGCGCCGCGGCCGTCAGGGTCACGGTCCCCTGGGCGTTGCTGCCGCCGACCACGGAGGAGGGGCTGACCGCCACGCTCGTCAGGCTGGCGGTCGCCGGAGCCGCCTGAGGGGTGAACCTGCGTGCGGACGACCAGGCACCCTCGACCCCGCCCGAGTTGACTCCTCGCACCCGCCACCAGTGCCTGCTCGTCGACAGGTTCGGGGCCGTGAACTGCGACGTCGTCACCACGGTGTCGACGACGAAGGGCGCAGAGAAGGTGCTCGAGTCGTCGATCTGGATTCGGTAGCTCGCGGCACCGGAGACGTCACTCCAGTCCAGGGCGACGGGCTGGGCCACGGTGGCGCCGTTCGCCGGACTGAGCAGCGAGGGCGCGGCCGGTGCAGGGGGTGGGGCGGCCCGCGTGACGCCCAGCGCCGCGAACTTGAAGACGCCGTCGAGGGAGGCGCTGAGCTGCACCGTGGTCGTGTCCACCGGGAACGTCGTGACGGTGAAGGTGGCGCTGGTCGCGCCGGCCGCCACCGTCACGGTCTGCGGCACGCTGGCTGCGCCGGGCTGGTTGCTGCCCAGGGTGACGGGGACGCCACCGGCGGGAGCACCGCTCGCCAGCGTGACGGTCCCGGTGGCTGAGCTGCCGCCCGAAACGCTCGTCGGGCTGACGGTGAGGCCCGTCAACGCCGGGAGCGTCGGGTGCACGGTGAGATCGGCCGAGACCGTCGTCCCGCCGCCGGCGACGGAGAAGGTCACCGTGGTCGTGGCGGTCACCGGCTTCGTGGTGATGGTGAAACGGCCGAAGTCCTGTGAGGCCGGGATCGTCGCGAACTCGGGCGCGCTGGCTACCGCAGGGTCACTGCTGGTCACACGCACCAGCTGGTCGAAGCCGGCGATGGCAGAGGTCGGGATCGTGACGATGCCCTGCGACCCTCCGGTGGTCGCGGCGGGGTTGAGGGTCAACGACGCCGGTCTCGGAGCCGGGTGCAGGGTGAGCTGCCACTGGGCGGTCACCCCCGCGTGTGTGGCCCGGATCGTGACCGTGGTGGTCGTCGGCACGGGGCTGGTCTGGATGGTGAACGCAGTCGAGTTGGCACCCGCCGGGATCGTCACCGATGCCGGCACCGACGCGGCGGTCGAGTCGCTGGTGACGCTGACCTGGACCCCACCAGCCGGCGCGAGTCCGCCACCCGCAAGATCCAGTCGCCCCGTCAGGTCCGCCCCTCCGGTGGCCTTCACGACCGGCTGCAACGGGTCGGTCTTGAGGGTGGGCGGCTGCACCGTGATCGTCCGCGTGGCTGACGTCCCGTTGTAGGTCGCGGTGACGGTGACCGGGGTCGCCGCCGTGACCTGACCCGCATGCAGGATCACCTCACCGCTCACGGCGAAGCCCGCAGCGATGGTCAGCGATGCCGGGACGGGCAGGGCACTCGGGTGGCTACTGGTCAGCTGGACCTGAGCTCCTCCCGCTGGGGCCGGCCCGGTCAGCTGCACGCTCAACCGTTGCTCGGCGTCGCTGTACAACGGATCGCGCGTGAGCGTGACAGAGGCCGGGACCGCTGGGGCCGAGCTGACGGTGAACGTGCCCGTCTGCGACCAGGCGGTGACGGCCGCGGTCGTCGCCGACGCGCTGCCCTGGTGCGAGCGCACCCGCCAGAACTTCTGACCGGCGGTGAGCGAGTTCAGCACGCGACGGGGGTCGGTGTGACCCGCTGTCGGCTGCTCGATCGTGGAGAAGTTCGACGAGCTCGACACCTGCACCTCGTACCCGAGGTCCTGCGGGTTGTAGCCGTCGGTCCAGGTCAGGGTGATCGGCAGGGTCAGGGTCGGGTTCCCCACCGGCGCGATGATCGTGGGCGGCGGCCCGACCGGGTTCCCGTAGAGGACGCTGAAGCTGATCACGTTGGAGGGCCGCCCCTGGACGCCCTGCGCGTCGACGGCGGAGACGCGCATGAACCACGTCCCCTGCAGGCTGTCGCCGAACGCCATGCCGTCGATCGGGTCGGGGATGTTGCCCAGCCGCTGGTACGTCGTGGCGTTCACGAGGAAGCGGGAGTCCTGCGACCACTCCGCGGTGTAGCTGACCGCCCCGGGTACGGCGCTCCAGGTCCAGGTGATCTTCTCCCAGGGGTGGAACTGCGTCCCGCCCTGCGGCTGGTCGAGGGTCGCCGTCCCCGGAGAGTCCGGTCCGGCACCGGTGACCTCGAAGCTCCGGATCGCGGACCAGGGGCCGATCTCCACCGTGGCGTTCACGGCCTGGACCCGCCAGAAGTAGGTCCCGTTGGCCAGTCCACTGACCGTGTCCTCGGGCTCACTGGCGCGGGTGGAGTCCCGGGCGACGAGCAGCGAGAACGCGGAGTTCGTGCTGATCTCCCAGTTGTAGCCGCCGTTCACCGCCGTGGGATCGAGCACCTGGGACCACGACAGCGTGAACGGGACCTGCACCTGCGCCCCGTTGGCGGGGGCGATCTGGGTGGGTGCGGCCGGCGGGGCCGCCCCGACGGGCGCGGCAGGGAGCAGCGCGATCAGGACAGCCAGCAGCGCCCCGACAATGAAACGTGGGCCGCGCATGTCCATCCTCCGAGACCGACCCGGACGTCGCAGCCCCGAGCGCGTCCCGCGGTCGACCACCTCCCAATGTCGACCCGTCCCGGGCCGAGCGCAATCACCAGAACTCGGTACGTCCGGTGTCGGGGCATACCCGCGGCGCTCGTGGGTATGGGTTGACCAGTCAAGGAGTTCCGGCCCCATCCACCAGGAGACGCCTGATGAACGAGACCAGAGCAACGACCAGTCCCGACCCGCACGAGCTGTCCACACCGCAGCTGATCTCCCGCGCCTCCGAACAGACCGCTCAGCTGATCCGCAGCGAGATGCAGCTGGCGAGAGCCGACTTCCAGGAGGCCGCCCGGCACGCAGGCCTCGGCCTCGGACTGTTCGGGACCGCCGGGGCGCTGGCGTTGTACGGCGTCGGCGCGCTGATCGCCACCGTGATCCTCGCCCTCGCCCTCGTCCTCCCGGCCTGGCTCGCCGCCCTGATCGTGACACTCGTGCTGTTCGCGTGCGCCGGTGGCGCCGCGTTCGTGGGCAAGCAGCAGGTCAGCGCCGCCCCGCCGCCCGTCCAGGACTCGGTGGACAGCGTCAAGCAGGACGTCCGGACCGTGAAGGAGCACCACGATGTCGAGCACTGAGCGCCCCGACAACGGCCAGCCCACGACCGAGGAGCTGCACGCGGAGATCGAGGAGACCCGACGACAGCTCGGAGAGACCGTCGATGCGCTCAGCGAGAAGCTGGACATCAAGCACCGGGCAGCGCGCCGGGTCGAGACCGTCCGTCGTGAGCACGGCACCCACCTGCTCGCCGTCACAGGTGGGCTCGTCCTCGCGGCCGTCGCCCTCGTCGTCTGGAGACGTCGGCGATGAGTGAGCGCTCGACGAAGCCCGACTCCCCCGACGACCTGACCAAACCCTCCTGGAAGTACGTCGCCCGCAAGACGATGCGGGAGTTCTCCCACGACCAGTGCACGGACCTGGCGGCCGCCCTCACCTACTACGCCGTGCTCTCGCTCTTCCCGGCGCTGCTGGCGGTGATGTCCCTGGTCGGTCTGCTGGGCAAGGGACCGAACACCGTGGACACACTGCTCAACATCCTGCGGGACGTGGGTGCCGGGTCGGCCGCCGAGACGCTCGCCCCCACGCTCACCCAGCTGAGCAACACCTCGGGCGCCGGGATCGCCCTGGTGCTCGGGCTCGCGTCGGCGCTGTGGTCGGCGTCCGGCTACGTCGGCTCCTTCGGGCGCGCGATGAACCGGGTCTACGAGGTCGACGAAGGGCGCCCGTTCGTGAAGCTGCGCTCGACCATGTTGGCGATCACGCTGGTCCTCGTCATCCTGTCGGCCCTGGTGCTGGTCGGCCTGGTCGTCACCGGGCCGGCCGCCGAGGCCGTCGGCAGCGCCGTGGGGCTCGGGTCGACCGCCGTCCTGGTCTGGGAGATCGTCAAGTGGCCCGTGATGCTCGTCGTGGTCGGGCTCATCGTGGCCCTGCTCTACTACGCCACCCCCAACGTCGAGCAGCCGAAGCTGCGGTGGGTCAGCCCCGGCGCCGCGCTCGCGATCGTGGTGTGGGCAGTCGCGTCGGCCGCGTTCGGCTTCTACATCGCCAACTTCTCCAGCTACGACAAGACGTACGGATCGCTCGCAGGGGTCATCGTCTTCCTGCTCTGGCTGTGGCTGACCAATCTCGCGCTGCTCTTCGGGGCCGAGCTCGATGCCGAGCTCGAGCGAGGGCGAGAGCTCCAGGCGGGGATCGCGGCCGAGGAGTCGATCCAGCTGCCGCTGCGCGACACCAGCAAGATCGACAAGGCCGAGGCGCAGCACGAAAGCGACGTCCAGCGGGCGCGCGCACTGCGGCGTACCGGCGGCCAGGCAGAGGAACCCGAGAAGGAGCAATCAGATGCGCACTGAGGAACACACCAGCACGTCGGCCAAGATCCTCTACCGCCCCGTCGGTCTGGTCGGCAGCATCGTGGCCGGTGTAGCCGCGGGCCAGGTCTTCAAGCAGGTCTGGAAGCGGGTGTCCGCGGGTGAGGGGGCCGATGCCCCGAAGGCGCTCGAGTCGGAGTACCGCATGGGGGAGATCCTCCTCGCGGCCACGGTCCAGGGAGCGATCTTCGCCGCGGTCAAGGCCGCCGTCGACCGCAGTGGTGCCCGGCTCTTCCAGCGGTGGACCGGTGAGTGGCCCGGCGACTGATCCCCACCGGTTGTGCCAGCGCGCACGTGGGAGGAAGATGGCAGTTGGTTGATTCCGGACCGGAAGCACGGGGCACGCTCGGACCCTGATTGGCATCCCGGTCGAGCGTGACCTCCCACCACTCGTCGTTGTTCCGCCCGAGACAGGAAGTTCGATGGACGGCCGCCACAGCGGCGGGCCGCGTTGGCAGATCGGTAGTGGGGGTGGCGCTGCCAGACGCCGTCTCGCCCCCGCGTTGTGGGTCGGTCTCGTCGTGGTCTCGGTCCTCGTTCCGCTGGCGGTCCTCGCGACGGCACCGACCTCGGCACGCGGCCGCAACTCCCTGCACCTGGCCTCCCTGGCCGTCAGCCTGACCGCTGCCTCCCTGCTGGTGGCCGCGTTCGTGCTCCCCAGTCGGATCCGCGCGGTGACCTCCTACCTCGGTGTCGAGACGCTGCTGCGCAGCCATCGCTTCCTGGCCCTGGTCGTGGTCGGGCTGGTGCTCGTGCACGTCGCGTTCGTCCTGCTGCGGGCCGAGGCAGGCTTCGGCGTGCTGGACCTGCGCAACGCGCCGCCTCGGGTGTGGGCCGGCACGACCGCCACCCTGGCCCTGCTGGCGATGGTGCCGCTGGCGGTCAGCCGAAGACGGAGGCGACCGCGGTACGAGGGGTGGCGGCTCGTGCACGTCGGGCTCGCCAACGTGGTGCTGGTGGCGAGCGCGCTGCACGTGTGGTGGCTGCGCGACCTCACGGAGTACGGCCCGGGGGCGGCCTGGTTCACGGTGCTCGCGGCGTTCATGGTGCTGCTCACCGTGTACCGCTGGGTGTGGCGGCCACTGCGCGCCCGCCGCAACCGGTACGTCGTCGACGAGGTCCGCGTGGAGTCGAACTCCGCCGTCACCGTCGTGCTGCACCCGGTCGGGCACTCCGGGCTGAACTTCCGGCCCGGACAGTTCGCGTGGCTGAAGATCGGCGACTCGCCGTTCGTCTTCGAGGAGCACCCGTTCACGATCGCCTCCGCGGCGACCCGGCCCTGGCGCAAGGAGTTCACGGTCAAGGCGCTGGGTGACTTCAGCGAGATCCTGGCCGGCCTCAAGCCGGGTCGCACGGTCCACCTCGACGGGCCGCACGGGACCTTCACCCTCGACGGGCTGCCGTCGAGGGGGTTCGTCTTCCTGGCCGGCGGGGTCGGGGTCACGCCGATGCTCAGCATGCTGCGCACGCTGGCCGACCGGCGGGACCGACGTCCGGTCGTACTCATCGTGGCCGGTCGCACCGCCGACGACCTGCTGCACCGGGCCGATGCCGAGCACCTCGACCGGCGCCTGGACCTGCACCTGGTGGAGGTGCTCGAGGAGCCGCCGCAGGAGTGGGGCGGCGAGATCGGCTGGCTGAACGAGCAGATCCTGGACCAGGCGCTGCCCGGTCATCCCGACCGGGCCGACCTCGACTACTTCATCTGTGGACCCGGCCCGATGGTCGCCGCGTCGAGCCGGATCCTGCACGACGAATGGGAGATCCCCTCGCGCCGGATCCACACCGAGCTCTTCGACGTCGTCTGAGGGTCGAGTCGGGTCACGCAAGGTTGGCGTGAGGTCGCCTTCGTACGTTCGAGATGACCGTCATCAACCCTCGGGCGGACGACACAGGGGTGGCAGCAGCATGGAAGCAGTGATCCTCGCGGCGCACGGAACCGGTGCGTCCCCCACCTGCCTGGCCCGCGTCGGCGGGCGGACCCTGCTGCAGCACCAGCTCGACGCACTGCGTCGGGCCGGCGCGGACGCCGTACATGTCGTGGTGGGACGCGGTTCTCGAGAGGTGCGATCGGCGGTCCCGGACGTGAGCTTCATCCACAACGACCGGCACGACGAGACCGACAGCCTCTACGCCTTCCACCTGGCCTCGGGGGCAACCGGAAGCGACGATCTGGTCGTCGTCAACGGCGACGCCTTGTTCCCCGATGAGCTCCTCAGCCGACTCCTGACCACCGAAGGCAGCGCGATCGTCTTCGACGGCTCTTCGGGCGAGGATGAGGAACAGACCAAGGTCCACCTGCGCGGAGGCCGCCTGATCCGGATGGGCCGAGAGCTGCCGACCCTGGTCAGCGACGGGGAGAGCGTCGGCCTGCTGCACCTGGCCGCGGACGCCGCCGATGCGGCGTTCGAGGCCGCCGCGCAGCTGGTCGTGAGCGGTCGGCAGGGTGCCGAGCTCGGCGCAGCGGTCAGCGCGATCACGCGTCAGCACCCGGTCGTCGGGGTCAACACCGCCGGCCTGCCCTGGTTGGCGATCGACTCGCCCGAGGCTCTGGTGAAGGCGCACGCCACGACCTGGCCGGCCATCGAGGAGCTGTCGCTCGCCGAGCCGGTCCCGGTTTCGGGCTACCGGGTGAGCCGGAGCTCGGTCGGCGGCTGGTCGACGTTGTCCGCGAGCGCGTAGGTCGACTGGATGCACGCCGGGTTCCCGTTCATCTGCACGTCGTTGACCACGAACTGGGAGCGGAACCCGGTGGCACACCCGTTGCCGCTGATCGCGAGCGTCGCGCTCTTCCCGTAGAGAGTGCCCACGATCTGACCCACGCTGTTGCCCTTGAGCTCCATGGTGCTGGTGTTGTTGCGGTCGTACAGCAGCGCCATCCCCTTGAGGTCCCCCGACGTGGGGGCCTTCAGCTCCCAGGTGCCACCGCCGCTGCTGCTGATCCAGGCACCTCCCGCCCCCGCGGACGAGCAACCAGCGGGCACGCTGCTGGTCCCGCACCTGAAGTAGAGCGTGACCCCCACTCCGGTGACCTTGACGTTGCCGCTGGTGGACCACTGCGAACCGTTGCTGCCGTTGCCGCCGATCACGTAGAGGCCGGGCTGCAGCGTGCAGTCGCTCCCTGAGAACGCGTAGCCGCCGTAGATGCCGGGGCCTCCGGCCGATCCCGCTGCGCACGGGTCGGTCTTCACGGACAGGGTCGAGTACACCGGTAGGTCTTCCGGCATCTTCATGAACGCGAGCGGGTCGGGCATGAGCGGTTGACCGCTCAGCGGCGTCGGGTTGACGCTCGCAGTCCCGCTCAGGATGCCCTGCACGGTGATCGGCTGATCGGGGTCGCTCATCAGGACGCTGCCGGACGAGGACGTCACGTTGCCGTTGAAGTGGACCTTGCCGCCGCTGACGTTGATGTTGCCGTTCTGCAGGCTGTGGCTCCCCGTCCCGAGGACACACAGGGCGCACGGCGGCAAGGTCAAGGTGTTGAGGCTTGCCTCGGACTCGGCCCGGATCGGGACCTTCGAGACGCCGGCCGCACCCCCGAAGGTGGAGCCGAGCTCACGGACCGGGACCCGGACCCGGATCGTGTCCGGTTTGGAGAGGTCCAGCACGGAGCTCGCCGCGTTCTGGAACGAGATGCAGGAGGTGCCGGCGGGCTGGTACCGCAGTGCTGAGGGGTCGGTGCAGGCGCTCCAGTCGGCCGCGGTGACCCCGAAGTTCTGCGCCGCGTAGGCCTTCGCGGCTGCCACTGCCGCGGCGAAGTCCGGTTTCACCGTGTTCCCGTACAGCACGTTGGCGGCGGCCAACGAGGCCGAGTCGGCCGCGTTCTGCGACTGCCGTCGTGCGTCGCGAGCCAGGCCGAGGTCGACGACCAGGGCCGCCACGATGAAGAGCACCATGGCCACCATGGCGGTGACGATCGCGACCGCACCGCGCTCGTTCCGCCGCCGTTCAGCCCGGCTCAGACGCACCATGACCAGTTCGCTCCGCTCGGCGCGGCGTCACCGAAGACCGCGCCGGGGTTGGCTCCACCGGACGGGATCGGGGTGTCGCTCTCGATCGACATCGTCGTGGTCGACTTGATGAGTCCGTCAGCGGGCAGCGGCACCAGGCCGGACAGACCCGACGACTTCACCATCCCGCAGACGAGCAGCGCCTCGCCGCGCTTCCAGCCGGCGGCCGGGATCACGATCCGGACGTACGACGGCCCGACCACCGAGGCGATCTCAGCCTTGGCCTTGCACACGTACTTCTGCATGTCCGTGCCGGTGCAACCCGGGCGGTCGAACCGTTTCACCACTCCGTAGCGGGCGCTCTCGCGGATGCCCTGGCGCACGTTGAGCGAGTCGTTGAGCCACAGTCCGTAGTCGACGACGCCGAAGAGAAGCGAGAGGAGCATCGGCACCACGAGGGCGAACTCGATGGCCGCCGCGCCGCGCTGCCCGCGGCTGCGTGCGTTGCGCATCATGTGGACCCCCCCGGCCTCTCGACCCCCGCGACATCCGGTCAGCGGCGTTACGTCGAGATCACCCACTGTGGCTGGGTCGCCTCAAGAGAAACCGCGGCAAAACCTCAAGAGTTGCGCAAGCCGGCGGAACCGGAGGCGACCCACCCGCGCCAGCACCCAGCCGGCGTGGTGGTCACTCCCTCAGTCGGCTCGCACGGTCAGGACGACCTGCATCCACGGGTGAATGCAGCACTCGAAGCGATAGGTTCCGGGCGTCAGACGCGCGGTCTTGAAAGCACCTTCGCGGTCCGCGGCGACGAACACGTTGACAGGCGATGGCGGCCGCGGCACCAAGTGGCCCTGGGCGTCATGGGTGGCGCACTCGTCGACCGGCTCGAGGCCCAGCAAATCATTGAGCTCGGGAACGAAGCCACCACCGAACTCGTCGACCAGCGTGAAGGTGTGCGTCTCACCGCCCTCGTTCTCCAGGATCACCGGACGCCCTTGCCGGACGCGGAGCATCGACGGATCGAACTCCCAGTCCTCAGCCTGCTGGGTGGCGAGCAGCTGGGCGATGAAGGCGTCGAACGTCGTCTCGCCGTCGCCCGTGCACGCCCCCGGCCCGACCGCAGCGTTGAACGACGCCGGGTCGCAGTCGTCGTACATCTTCACCTTGTGGCCGTGGCCCCCGCCACCGTCACCGCCCCGGTGCGCCTCGACGGGTGATCCCAGAGCGAGGGACGAGAAGGCCAGGGCGACCCCGGCGGCCAGCATGATCGAGAGCAGTTTTCGCCACATCACGACTCCTGAGCGGGCGTCCGGTCCGGGGCCCGAGTGGTCCGTGGAGGAGGCCGGAGCGCACCGCAGAAACAAGTTACGTCCAGCCCTGGGGACCCACAGCCCCCAAAATTCGGGGGGACTAGCGCGCTGCTGAAGGGCGCGTCCGCTGAGGTGAAGTCGACGCCCGACCCGGCCTCGTACCCGGCATCGGGTATGCCTTGACCCCGCGGGGCAGCGGGCGCAGCATGGTCTGTGGGGCAGGCGAACCACCCGAGGTGGAGGGCCGGCACATGACGACCAACGACGAGCAGCGCTTGATCGTGCACTTCTCACGACGGAGTTTCGTCGTCAGCACCGCGGCGGCCGGCGGAGTCCTCACTTCGCTCACGCCCCGAGCGTGGGCCGCCCGGCGCACCGGGCCGGTGACCCTGGACGAGTTCCTCGAGCTCAGCGAGCTCCTGACCGACGACGTCGCCGACCTGCCCGAGGGCGCCGGCGCAGCGTACTTCGCGGCACTCACCGCCGACCCGGTCCATGCCGGCCCGCTGCGGTCGCTGGTCGAGGCCGGGGTCCGTGCACCCGACCCGCCACGGACCTTCGCCGCCCTCGTCCGCCGCGGGGTCCTGGACGACCCGGCCACCGCGGCGACTGCCCAGCGCATCCTGGAGCTCTGGTACTCCGGACTGCTGGACGGGCGTACCGTCGACTACCTCGAGGCGCTCGCCTGGACGACGCTCGACTTCCCGGAGCCGGCGAGCACCGAGATCGGCTTCCCGAAGTGGGAGCGCCGGCCATGAGCGCGCCCGAGCCACAGTCCGCCGACGTCGTGGTCGTCGGCTCCGGCGTCGCCGGCGCGCTGGTGGCGTGGCGGCTCGCCAAGGCGGGCGCCAGCGTCATCGTGCTCGAGGCCGGGCCCCGGATCGACCGGGAGCGGGCCGTCGAGACCTTCCGCAACGCCTTCCCCAAGGTGCCCGAGTCGCCCTACCCGTCGGCCGACCACGCGCAGCGACCGAGCGTGCTCGACATCGGGGTCCCCGGCACGGGGTACTTCGTCCAGGCCGGACCGGAACCGTTCGGCAGCACCTACCAGCGCATCGTCGGCGGCACCACCTGGCACTGGCTGGGCAGCTGCCCCCGACTGCTGCCCTCCGACTTCGCCATGCGCAGCCGGTACGGCGTCGGGCTCGACTGGCCGATCGGCTACGACGATCTCGAGCCCTGGTACGTCCGTGCCGAGCGCGCGCTGGGCGTCGCCGGCGAGGACTCCCGGGACCTGGGCTCACCCCGCAGTGCCGGCTACGCGATGGACGTGGTGCCCACCAGCTACCTGGACGCAGTGGTCGGCCGGGCCGCGGCGCGCATCGGACTCCGGCTCGAGCCGACCCCGCAGGCCCGGAACACCGAGACCTTCAACGACCGGCCCCGGTGCGAGGGGAACAGCAACTGCATCCCGATCTGCCCGATCGCCGCCAAGTACGACGCGCTGGTGCACCTGGAGCTCGCAGCCGAGGCCGGCGCCCGAATCGTCGCGGACGCCGTCGTCTTCGACGTGCTGCTGCGCCCGGACGGGACGACCCGCGGAGTCACCTACCGGCGGCCGGACGGCACGGATGCCACCGTTGGCGCGAGGGCCGTGGTGCTGGCGGCCAACGCCGTCGAGACCCCCAAGCTGCTGCTGATGAGCGCCGGCGGCCGGGGCATCGCGAACAGCTCCGACCAGGTGGGCCGCAACCTCATGGACCACCCGATCCAGCTGTCCTGGGCGCTGTCCGCCGAGCCCGTCTACCCGCAGCGTGGGCCCCTGGCCACGAGCGGCATCGAGTCCACCCGCGAGTCCACCGCCCGGGACCAGCGGTCGGCGTTCCGGATCGAGATCGGCAACGACGGCTTCCGATTCCCCATCGGGGACCCGACGGCCGAGTTCGCCGAGGGGTCCGGACGTCCGGCGTTCGTGCGCCTCCGCGAGGGCGGCAAGGCGTTGGCGCGACGCTGGGAGGACCACGTCTCGCGGGCGATCCGCTTCGCCTCGCTCACCGAGCAGCTGCCGGATCCCGAGAACCGGGTGACCCCGGCCTTCGACCAGCTCGACCCGATCGGGCTGCCGCGGCCGCGGATCGCGTTCCGGGTCGGGGAGTACTCGCGCGCCGGCATGTCCGCGGCCCAGGCTGTGCACGAGCAGCTCTTCGACGCGCTCGCGGCCAGCCGGCGCAACCACAGCGACATCGCCTTCGGCGCCGGGCACCTGATGGGGACCACGCGGATGGGAGACGACCCGGCCACCTCGGTCGTCGACGCGGACGGTCGCAGCCACGACTGTCCCAACCTCTACGTCGTCGGCAGCTCGGTGTTCCCGACCGTCGGCACCGCGAATCCCACGCTCACGCTGGCTGCGCTGAGCCTCCGCACGGCCGAGGCGCTGCACCGCCGGCTGGGTGAGCTGCCGCCTGCGTGACGAGCTCCGACAGCTTCGTGAGGCGGCGTAGGTTTCTGGATCTCGGCGCTGGGTACCGACGTTCGAGCACTCGCCCCTTCGACGAACGGAACCCACCATGGACGACAACGCCGGCCTGTCCGACCAGGAGCTCGCCGCGGAGGGTGCCGTCGCCCTTCCGGACAAGGAGGTCGTCTCCATCCTCGACCTCAACGCCGACCTCGACCTCGCGATCGACGCAGCTGCCCCGATCGACCTCGGCGTCGCGGCCAACGCGAACGTCGCAGCCCCGATCGACGCCGCCGTCGGCGCCAACATCCTGTCCGAGGGCTCGTCCGCGCAGGCCCTCTCCGACCAGGGCGCCCTGATCAACCAGAACGTCGAGGCCGACGCCACCGCGAACGCCACCCAGGACAGCGACCTGACCCAGGGTGCCAGCCCGGACGACTCCGCCGCTGCCGCCCCACCGCTGCGCCCGACCGACCCGACCGACGGCGGTCTGCCCACCGAGCCCACGGGCGGACTGCCCACCGACCCCACGGGCGGACTGCCGAGCGACCCGACCGGTGGTGTCGGCGGCACCGTGGGCGACCTCGCCGATGGCGACCTGCTCAACGTCAACGTCGACCTGAACGGCGACGCCAACATCTCGGCCCCGATCAACGGCGCCGTCGCAGCCAACGCGAACGTCGCCGCCCCGATCGACGCCGCCGTCGCCGCGAACGTCGGGTCGATCGACAGCGATGCGGTGGCGGTCTCGCAGCAGGACGCGATCATCAACCAGAACATCGAGGGGTCGGCGACCGCGAACTCGGACCAGACCTCCGACATCGACCAGCCGTAGTCGACCGTGAGCGAGGTAGCCGACGCACCAGTCGCCGGTCGCACCAGCGACGGCAGTCAACCCCCACCGGACCGGGCCGACGGCGTCCGGTTGATCGGGGAGATGAGTGGGTCCGGCTACCGCCAACCCCCGGCACTGGCCCGTCGCTCCGACGGGCAGACGATCCAGCTCACGCCGATGCTCTACCTGCTGCTGGAGGCACTGGACGGCCGCCGCGACCAGGACGAGCTCGCGGCGGTCGTCTCCAGCGGCACTGGCCGCAACGTCAGCGCGTCCAACGTCGCGACGTTGGTCGACAAGCTCCGGGACATGGGTCTGGCCACCACGGCGGACGGCAAGCAGCCGGAGGTCCAGCGCTCGAATCCCTTGCTGGCGTTGCGATTCAAGGCCGTGGTCACCGACCCCGAGCGGACCCGAAGGCTGACCACGCCGTTCGCCGCACTGTTCAACCCGGTCCTGGTGGCCGTGGTGGTCGCGGCGTTCGCGTGGATCTGCTGGTGGGTGCTGTTCGAGCGCGGACTGGCCAGCGCCACGCACGACGCCTTCGCCCGCCCCGGCCTGCTGCTCGCCGTACTGGCGATCACGGTGCTGTCCGCCGGGTTCCATGAGTTCGGGCACGCGGCCGCGGCCCGGCGAGGTGGTGCCCCGCCCGGCGCCATGGGCGTCGGGCTCTACCTGATCTGGCCGGCGTTCTACACCGATGTCACCGACTCCTACCGGCTCGGACGGGGCGGGCGGCTGCGCACCGATCTCGGCGGCCTCTACTTCAACGCGATCGTCGCCGTCGGCACGGTCGCGGTCTGGTGGGCCACGCGGGACGACGCGATCCTGCTGCTGGTCGCCGCGCAGATCCTGCAGATGCTGCGCCAGCTGCTGCCGCTGGTCCGGTTCGACGGCTACCACGTGCTCGCGGACCTGACCGGCGTACCCGACCTCTTCCAGCGGATCGGCCCCACCCTGCGCGGCCTGCTGCCCTGGCACTGGCGCGACCCCGAGGCTCGGATGCTCAAGCCCTGGGCCCGGGCGGTCGTCTCCGTCTGGGTCCTCACCGTCGTCCCCGTCCTGGCCTTCACGCTGCTGATGCTGGTGACGACGTTCCCCCGGATCGTCGGCACCGCCCTGGCGGCCAGCGCCGCCCAGTGGGACCAGCTCGGCACGGCGCTCGGCGAAGGCGACCTGATCTCCGCGTCAGCACGGGCCCTGTCGGCTCTCGTCGTGCTGCTCCCCGTCGCCGCGATCGGCATCGTCCTGGTGCGCGTCGTACGCCGCCTCGCCACCTCGGTCTGGACTCGCACCCAGGGCCGCCCCGGACGCCGGGCACTGGCCGGTCTCACCGCACTGGCGGTGGTGGCGGCCCTGGCCTGGACCTGGTGGCCCTCCCCCGAGCGCTACCGACCGATCCAAGCGTACGAGCGCGGCACCCTTGCCGATGCCGTGGCGCTGGCGCGGCCGGCGACCGGCTTCGACGTGGGCTCGACCGGCCAGGGCACCATCGCCTGGCCCACCGACGCCGAGCTGCCGACGCGGGAGCGCCCACAGCTCGGGATGGTGCTGGTGCCACGCGACCCGGGCGCGGCTCCCGTGGCAGTCGACAGCACGCAGACCGTCGACGGCGACAGCTCCGCGCCGCAGACCTGGATCTTCCCGTTCTCCGAGCCGCCCGCGCCCGGTGAGGGCGACACCCAGGCCCTCGCGGTCAACACCACGGACGGGACCGCCGTCTACGACGTGGCCTTCGGGCTGATCTGGGCGGACGGTGGCGAGCCGGCCACCAACACCAACGAGGCCTATGCGCTCGCCAGTTGCGAGTCCTGCGCGGCCGTAGCGGTCTCCTTCCAGGTCGTGCTCGTGGTTGGGCAGACCGACACCGCCGTCCCCCAGAACATCTCCGTCGCCGTCAACAGCGACTGCGTCAACTGCCTGACGTTCGCGCTCGCGGTGCAGCTGTTCGTCACCCTCGACGGCCCGCTCAGCGACGAGGCCACGGCCCGGATCGAACGGATCTGGAAGGACGTGGTGGCGTTCGGGCAGAACATCGGTGAGGTGCCGCTCGCGGACATCCAGGCGCAGCTCACGGCGTACGAGCAGGAGATCCTCGCGGTGGTCGAGGAGGAACAGGGGCCCCTGGGTGGCACCGAGCCAGAGACGCCCAGCGGTTCGCCCTCGGCGAGCACCTCGGGCTCGTCCTCGCCCAGCGCGTCACCCTCGGGCTCCACCAGCCCGTCGGGAGGCCTGTCGGCGAGTCCGTCCGCGAGCCCGTCGGCGAGCAGCTCCGGATCGGCCAGCTCCAGCCCCTCTTCCTCGGCAAGTCCCAGCGCCAGCCCGAGCGGCGCGTCGCCCTCGCCGTCCGGGTCCGGGTCCGGCTCAGGGAGCGCCGTACCCACTGCTTCCCCAGCGGCCGCCTCGCCCAGCACCCCCTGACCCGTCGCTTGTTGACGCCCCCAGTACGCCGACCCGTCGCTTGTTGACGCCCCCAGTGCGCCGACCCGTCGCTTGTTGACGCCCCCAGTGCGCCGACCCGTCGTTAGTTGACGACGGGTCGGCGTCGTTTCGTGTGAACAAACGACGGGTCGGCGCACCTGGCGTGTGAACAAGCGACGGGTCGGCGGCATTTTCGGGTGAACAAGCGACGGGTCGGCGCAGGCTTCCCTGTGGGTGGTGGGGCAAACGTGACCTGAGTCCTACTTGCTCGTTGAAGCACCCGACCGCCCAACCCACGGCGGAACGGTTCCGACGAAAGGCACTTCATGCGTCACGGACTTTCGATGGCCGCGGTGAGCATCCTCACCACGGCCGCGACGACTCTTGCTGCGACTGGCTACATGCCGGCCGCACAGGCGGTCACCGACAACCACGCCTCGAGCACCCAGCAGGACGCTGCCGGCACGGTCGACACCCGACTGGGCAGCGCCCTCGTGAAGCCGACCCTGGCCCAGCGCGACGCCGTCAAGGCGCTCGTACGCCGCGGCGGCCGCGACACCAGCGTCACCTGGGACAACCGCTTCGGCACCCCCCGGACGATCACTCCCGGCACCGGCCAGACCCTCTCCGGACCCCGCGCGGGCTCCGCCGTCAAGGTCGCCCGCGCCTTCGTCACCAAGAACCGCGCCGCCTTCGGCCTGACCAAGGCCGACGTCAGCTCGCTGAGCGTCACCCGCAACCACAAGCTGGCCAAGCTCAACGTCACGGTCGTCAACCTCACCCAGACCGTGGATGGCGTCGCCGCCAGCCGCGGCGGGTCGATGGGCCTCGCCGTGGACGGCAAGGGTCGCGTCCTGTCCCTGACCGGCTCGATCGCCCCCAAGACCGCCCTGCTCGGCAGCTACAAGCTCGCGCCCTCGGCCGCGCTCACCATGGTCGCCTCCGCACTCCACGCTCCGTCGATCACCACGAAGGCCGACGGCTCAGCCGCGGGCTTCGACAAGTTCAAGACCGGGCTCGCCTCCGAGTCCTACGTCAAGAAGGCGGTCTTCCCGACCGCCGACGGCGCCCGAGCCGTGTACCGGGTGCTGTTCATCCAGTCGCTCGACGAGGCGTACGACGTCCTGGTCGACGCCGAGACCGGCAAGGTGCTCTACAAGCAGTCGCTCGTGCAGAACGAGGCCGAGGGCATCGTCTACCCGAACTACCCCGGCGCCCCGGGTGGCGGCAAGGCGGTCAAGGTCAGCTTCGGCCCGACCAAGGAGTCGCCCGGCGGCTACGTCGACCCGACCGGTGTGACCGGCGTCGGCGTCACCACGTTCGGCAACAACGCCGACACCTTCAAGAACTGGTCGAACTTCATCGCACCGGCCGACCAGGCCAACCGCACGGTGGCCCCGACCGGGCAGTTCAACTTCGGCTTCCCCGACGCATGGGGCACCTCCGAGTGCCAGGCGGTCCCGCCGTCCTACGCCCAGGACTCCGACGCCGCGTCGACCAACCTCTTCTACCAGCACAACCGGGTCCACGACGAGTTCTACTCGTACGGGTTCACCGAGAGCGCCGGCAACTTCCAGACCGACGGCGGCGACCCGATCATGGGCCTCGTCCAGGCCGGTGCGATCAGCGGCGGCTCGCCGACGTACACCGGGCGCGACAACGCCTACATGCTCACCCTGCCCGACGGGATCGCCCCGTGGAGCGGCATGTTCCTCTGGGAGCCGATCAACGACGCGTTCGAGGGCCCCTGCCGCGACGGCTCCTTCGACGCCGGCGTCATCGAGCACGAGTACGCGCACGGCCTCTCCAACCGGTACGTCGGCACCGAGGACGGCGCGCTCGCCGGTCACCAGTCCGGCTCGATGGGCGAGGGCTGGGGCGACTGGTACGCCCTGAACTACACCCACCGCAACGGCCTGCAGAAGGACTCGGTCCTCGGCGCCTACGTCACCGGCAACGACGACCGCGGGATCCGCAACTGGGCCTACAACGACACCGAGGCCAACTTCGGCGACATGGGCTACGACCTCGGCGGCCCCGAGGTCCACTCCGATGGCGAGATCTGGACCGCGACCCTGTGGGACATGCGTCGCGCGCTGGTCAAGAAGTACGGCGAGCAGAAGGCCGCCACCATCGCGTCCTTCATCGTCACCGACGCGATGCCGCTGGCCCCGAACGACCCGAGCATGCTCGACATGCGCACCGCGATCATGAAGGCGCTGGACATCCGGTACCACCGGGCTGCGGACTTCGACGTCCTCCAGGACACGGTCTACGGCCAGTTCGCCAAGCACGGCATGGGCACCGGCGCCTCCAACGAGGTGACCGAGGACGACCCGACCGGGGCGAACGACATCGACCCGACCCCGTCGTTCACGCACCAGAACCCGGAGCGCAACGGCACCGTCACGGTCAAGCTGGTCAACGCGACCACCGGTGACCGGATCCAGGACGCCAACGTCATCCTCGGCACGCTGGAGGCCGGCGTCACGCCGGTCGCCGTCACCGACGCCAAGGGCATGGTCACGACCAAGGCCGTGGCCGGCCACTACCCGCTGACCATCCAGGCCCGCGGGTTCGGCGCCCAGACGATCACCGACTTCGACCTCGCCGAGGGCAAGACGTTCAAGAAGACGATCAGGCTCAGCCCCAACCTCGCCTCGATCGCCAACGGTGCCGAGATCGTCTCGTCGTCCTCGAAGGGCGCGAAGTCACTCATCGACGACACCGAGCTGACCCGCTGGAAGACCCAGGTCGGTTCCGGCAACGCCGTGATCAAGCTGGCCCAGCCCTCCAAGATCAGCTCGTTCCAGGTCAGCGCCTTCACCACCTCGCGGTTCGAGGCGGTCAAGTCGTTCACGGTCCAGACCTCCAACGACGGCGTCAACTGGAAGACCCAGCCGATCGGTGAGGACGCCTTCAGCTACGCGGTCCCGCGTCCGACCGTCGACGACGTGCACTACAAGACGTTCACGCTCGCGTCGCCGGTGCAGGCGTCGTACCTCCGGGTCTTCGCCGACGAGGCGCTCGGCGACACCAAGACCAACGCGCAGTTCGGTGACCTGCAGGTGTTCGGGACCAGTGGCGCGATCACGCCGCTGCCGCCGAAGCCGCTGGACCCCGACTTCGTGGAGTCGTTCACGATCGCCGGCACCAACCCCGGTGGCAACGAGACCGACGGCGGCGTGGTCGGCACGGAGCTCGCCGAGTTCTGCATCTTCCCGCCCGTGTCCCAGGACACCGACGGTCACGTGACCGAGCTGCCGGAGGACTTCGGCGACGGGGCGCACAAGATGTCGCTCTCCGCCGGGCCCACGGCCGTTGACCTCGACGTGTACTTCTACAACGACGAGTGCAAGGTCCTCGGCTCCATCGCCACCGCGGCGGCCAACGAGGCCGGGGCCATCCCGACCGGCACCGTCTACGTGGTCACCAACAACTACGCCGGCGTTGCCGCCGACGTGACGTTGACGGCGGTCGACACCAAGTAGCGCCGGACAAGCCCGGCAGCCGCCGGGTCAGCAGCACCGAACGGGGTCGGACCGCCATGGTCCGGCCCCGTTCGTCTGCGCTGCACGCTCAGTGCCGGACGTCGTAGACCGCGAGGGTGATGCCGTTGTCGTAGCGGGCGTGCTCGACGAGCTCGAGCCGGCTCGGGCCGGTCTCGGGACCGTCGGTGAAGAGCCGCTTGCCGGCGCCGAGCACCACCGGGAAGACCAGCAGGTGGTAGCGGTCGACAAGACCGGCGGCCGCGAGACCCTGAGCCAGGGTCGGGCTGCCGTGGACGATGATCGGTCCGCCATCCCCATCCTTGAGCCGGGCGACCTCATCGATCGAGCCAAGCACGGTGGTGGGCTGCCACGCCGGGTCGGTCTCGGTGAGCGTGGTCGACACGACGTACTTGGGCATCGCGTTGTAGCCGGCGAACTCCTCGGTCATGCCGGGCCAGACCGGGGCGAACTCCTCGTAGCTGACCCTTCCCAGCAGCATCGCTGCGGCCTCGTCCTGCTCGCGGCCCTTGATCTCGTAGGCGGCTGGGTCGAAGTCGACCTCCTTGAAGGTCCAGCCGGCTCGAGGATGCTCCCCTCCGCCGGGCGAGTCGACGACGCCGTCGAGGCTGATGAGCTCGGTGACGATCAGGTTGCGCATAGCTCCTCCTGGTGTGCTCGAGATTCCTGACCAGCGCGGTGGGGCGTCATCATCGCAGGGCGTGTCGTCGGGTCGACCCGAGGCCACGCCCTATTCTCCGCAGATGAACACCAGTGCCGACGCGCGCGTCATCGCCTCGTTCACCTTCATCGTTGCGCTGCTGCTCGGCGCCTGGAGTGCGCTCGACAACCTGATCGCCGGCCCCTCCTCCGTGTTGCCCTCGGAGCTCGGCCGCCTCGTGATCGCGCTGATCCCGTTCGCGGCAACCGCGGTGGCGTTCCAGGCGACGAACGCGTCGGAGATCGCGTGGGCCCGGGCACTGGGCGGGGCGGCCGTGATGCTCGGCGTCCTCGCCAGCCTCGGTGGTGTGCTCTACTTCCTCGCCTACACGTGAACCCCTGGGTGGGCCGCCGCGCGCGGCCTCACTCCCCCACGCGCCCGGTGTCGTAGGCCCACATCGCGATCTCGACCCTGTTGCGGGCACCGATCTTGGTGAGCAGGCTCGCGACATGGGTCTTCGCGGTCGTCAGGCCGATGAACAGCTCGGCCGCGATCTCGGCGTTCGTGTGCCCGCGCGCGACCAGGGTCAGCACCTGCTCCTCCCGGTCGGTGAGTGGCTCGACCGGCTGAGAACGTCGCGTCGCCGGCGTCCTGGCGGCCAGGCTGGACAGCAGCCGCCGGGTGATGTTGGGCGCGATCAGGGCGTCGCCGGCGGCGGCGGCATGGACCGCCTGGACGAGCAGCTCCGGCCCGGCGTCCTTGAGCAGAAACCCTCTGGCGCCGGCCCGGAGCGCGCCGTGGACGTACTCGTCCAGGTCGAACGTCGTGATCACCACCACCGCGATCGGGTCCAGGACTCCCCGTCCGGCCAGGAGCTCGGTCACCTCGATGCCGTCGAGTCCGGGCATCCGGATGTCGACCAGACACACGTCGGGGCGGAGCCGACGCGCCAGCTCGACGGCAGTCTGGCCATCGGCGGCCTGTCCGACGACCTCGATGTCGGGTTGCGCGTCCAGGATCATCGACAGGCCCGTGCGCACCAGGTCCTGGTCGTCGGCCACCAGCACGCGCACTGTCATCGGCGTACCCCCGTCGGCAGCTCCGCGTCGACTGCCCATCCGCCCTCAGGCGCCGGTCCAGCCTGGAGGGTGCCGCCGAGCAGCTGGGCGCGCTCGGTCATCCCCAGCAGCCCGAAGCCCAGACTCACAGGCAGCGCCGGGTCGATCTGACCGTCGTCGGTCACGCGCAGCCGTAGGGTTCCGGCGTCCTCGACGACCCGGATCTCCACCCGCGAGGCATGGCGGGCGTGCCGCAGGGCGTTGGTCAGCGCCTCCTGCGCCAGCCGGTAGACCGCCGCGTCGAGCTGGCGCGGCAGTCCCGCCAGGTCGGCCGGCAGCTCGACGTCGACGACCGGGACCGGGTCGCGGCGGGCCAGGGAAGCCAGGTCGACAACGCCGCGCTGGGGGGCGTACTCGGCCGGCGCTCCGTCGCGCAGCACCCGGACCATCGCCCGCATCTCCGCGAGGGTCCACGATGCCTCCGTCTCGATGACCGACAGCGCCTCGAGCGCCGCCTCGGGCCGCTGTCCGGCCATCGCCCGGCCTGCCTGCGCCTGCACGGCGATCGCCGAGACGTGGTGGGCGACCGTGTCGTGCAGCTCTCGCGCGAGGCCGACCCGCTCCTGGCCACGAATCTGGTCCAACGCCCGGCGCCAGCTCTCGGCGCGGTAGCGGAACGCCGCGCCGTCCGCCGCCACCGCCGCCAGCAGCGCGAACCCCGCGATGGTCTCGGCAGGCCCGGTGTAGTCGGCAATCGTGCCGACTACCGCGGCGACGAGCACCACCGCCAGACCGATCACGATCTCGCGCCCCGCACCCCAGCGGACCAGCGCGTAGACGAACACGAGGAAGAAGACCATGGTGTTGAGGCCGACACCGGAGACCCCGCTCGTCAGGCTCGCCAGCCCCAACACCAGCGCGGCACCGAAGGCCACCACGACACAAGCCAGCGGATGGGTACGCCGCCAGAGCAGCACCGGCGCAACCCCCACCGCCACGATCGTCACGAACGGCCGCCAGGTGACGTCGTCCCGGAAGACGCCTTCGAGCAGCGCCGTCACCGTCAGCCCACCGACCAGCACCCAGTCGCGCCACATCCGTCCGGGAACGTCTGCGGCGCGGGGCTCGACCCACAGGGAGCGCAGGGCGGTGGTGATCACCCACCCAGCGTAGAGATCTCCGAGGTGTCGGGGACCGGCCGAAAGCACGAGACGCCGCTCCGCCCAACGGCCGAGGCGGGTCCGGCCTCGACGCCGATGTGCCGGGGCCGACTGCTCCGCGAGCGTGGAACCACCCGGCGGTGAGGCCGGGCCACGGAGCTAGGAGAAGCCATGTCGCGGATGTTGTACCGCTGGGGACGCTGGTCGGCCACGCGTCCCTGGATTGCCATCGGGGTCTGGGTGCTCCTCTCGGTCCTGGTCGTCGCCGCCTCGGCCGGCTTCGGGAAGCAGCTGGACGACTCGATGGCGGCCCCCGGGACCGACTCCCAGGCGGCCGCCGACCTGCTGGCGAGCGCCGACAGCGGCGCCGGCGGGCTCACGGCGTACGTCGTGGCGATCTCCGACCAGGGCACTGAGACGTTCGTCGACTCGCGGGAGGCCCGGGCCGATCTGGACCAGCTGGTCTCGGCCGTGGGTGACCTGCCGAAGGTGCTGGGCACCACCGAGGAGCTCTCTCCGGACCAGCGGGTGGCGCTGGTGCGGGTGCAGTACCCCGAGATCGGCGAGCTCGCCGCCTCCGACCTGGACGCGTGGAAGCAGGTCCTGGCGGAGTCGAGGGCTTCGTCGTCGCTGCGTCTCGAGGCGGGCGGCGACCTCTACTCCAGCCTGGAGCAGCCGCCCGCCAACGTGGGCGAGCTGCTCGGTCTGGTCGTCGCGGCGCTGATCCTGCTGGTGGCCTTCGGCTCGCTGCTGGCCGCCGGGCTGCCGCTCGCCGTGGCGCTGTTCGGGCTGCTGGTGGGCGCCAGCTCACTGCCACTTCTCGGGCTGCTGGTCGACATCCCGATCTGGGCTCCGGTCATGGGGGCCATGGTCGGGCTGGGCGTGGGCATCGACTACGCACTGTTCCTGCTCTCGCGCCACCGGGAGTTCCTGGCCGCGGGTGTGCCGGTCGCGGAGTCGGTGGGCCGCTCACTGGCGACCGCCGGGCAGGCCGTCGTCTTCGCCGGCGGGACCGTGGTCGTGGCGATCCTCGGGCTGGCCTTCGCGGGGCTGCCCTTCGTCACCGCTGGTGGCGTGGGCATCTCGGCGGTGGTGCTGGTGATGGTGCTGGCAGCGGTCACGCTGCTGCCCGCCCTGCTCGGGCTGGCCGGCCATGCGCCTGCGGACTCGCGGACTGTTGACCCGGCGCCGGCACGGCGACGGGAGCGGGGCAGACGACGCCGCGGTGCTGCGCTGGTCCCGTTGGGGGGCCCACGTCACCCGGCACGCGGCGGCGTACGCCGTCGCCGGCACGCTGCTCATGCTTGCGCTGGCCGCGCCCGTCCTCGCCCTGCGCCTGGGACTGCCCGACCAGGGCAGCTACCCGCAGGCGCGCACCGAGCGCCGGGCCTACGACCTGGTCGCCGCGGGCTTCGGCCCCGGCGCCGCCGGGCCGATGGTCGTGGCCGTCGACGTCTCGCGGGACCGGTCCGTGGTGGAGGGGCTGGTGGCGGCCCTGGCGGCCGACCCGGGCATCGCCTCGGCCACGGCCGCCCCGGTGGGTGTCGCGTCCGACGTCGCCGTGATCATCGCCCAGCCGACGACGTCACCGCAGGAGGTGGCGACGGCGCGGACGCTCGACCGGTTGCGCAGCGAGGTGCTGCCCCGGGCGTTGGCCGGCAGCCCGGCGACCGCGCATGTCGGTGGCTACACGGCCACCATGTCCGACCTCAGCCAGCGCGTCGAGGAGCGGCTGCCGATCTTCCTGGTCGCGGTCGTGGCGATGTCCTTCCTGCTGCTGATGGTGCTGTTCCGCTCCCTCCTGGTGCCGCTCAAGGCGGCGGTGCTGAACCTGCTGAGCGTCGGCGCGGCGTACGGCGTCCTGGTGATGGTCTTCCAGTGGGGCTGGGCAGCCAGTCTGATCGGGCTGGAGGCCACCATGCCGATCATCTCGTTCATCCCGCTGTTCATGTTCGCGATCCTCTTCGGGCTGTCGATGGACTACGAGGTCTTCCTGCTCTCGCGGGTGCGCGAGGAGTACCTGCGCACCGGTGACAACGGCTACGCCGTGGTGCGGGGCATCGGGGTCACGGCCCGGACCATCTCGTGCGGTGCCGCGATCATGGTGTCGGTGTTCGTCGGCTTCGGGTCCGGCGACGACCCCCTCCTGAAGATGCTCGGCCTCGGCCTGGCCACCGCGGTCTTCCTGGACGCGACGTTGGTCCGGCTGGTGCTGGTGCCCGCGACGATGAAGCTGCTCGGCGACGCCAACTGGTGGCTCCCGGCGTGGTTGGACCGGCTGCTGCCGAGGTGGGACCCGGAGGGCTCGGATGTCAGCCACCAGCTCGGGACGCCCCTGGGGGAGGCGCCCGTGGATCATCCTGGCGGGACACTGGCGGGACGCTGAACCGGACGCGTTGCTCGGCCAACGTTGACTACGGGAGAGCCGCCACGAAGGCCATCAGGTCAGCAGCCACCCGGTCGGGTTGCTCCCAGAGAACGAGGTGGCCGGTGTCCTCGTAGACGATCATCCGCGAGCCGGGGATGGCGCGGGCGAGATCCTCCTCGTGCTCGCGGGCCAGCACCCCATCACGGTTGCCCCAGAGGATGAGGGTGGGGCACGTGATGCTCCCCAGGTCGGTGGGGGGTGTCGCGTCGCAGAGCCCCGTGAAGGTCTCGCGCCACACGTGGGCGGGTGTCTGGGCCCCATCCCGGACGCGATCCTCGACGTACCACTCAGGGACGGGATGGAACATCGGGAACCACGTCAGCGACGCCCTGACCCAGGCTTCGTCCACCGGATCGCTGAGTCGCTCGACCTCGTCGGCGAACGACGGCCGGCCTTGCAGGCTGCGTGGCGAGCCGACCAGCACGAGACCGGCCACGCGGTGTGGGCTGAGCACCGCCACCTGCTGTGCGACGTAGCCGCCGCTCGAGGAGCCCAGCAACACCGCGGAGTCGATGCCCACGGCCTCCATGAAGGCAGAGATGTCCTCCGCAAACGCGGCCAGGGAGTACCCGTCCCTCGGTTTGTCGGCTTCCCCGTGGCCCCGCTGGTCGACTGCCACCGCGTGAACGGAGTCGTCCAGCATCGGCATCAGCCGGTCGAAGGATCGGCGGGACTCGCCCCAGGCGTGCAGCAGCAGCACCGGCGTCGCGGCGCTGGGACCAACCGACACGAAGGGCAACCGCATGCCGGTCGCCAGCTCAGCCCACCTCGCCTGCTGGTCCATCGCCCAACGCTAGCCCGGACAGGTCACCTGTGGGTCGCCACGGCGACCTGACGCTCAGCACTGATCAGGTGCGTAACTGATCAGGTCCCCCGGTTGACAGTCGAGTGCCGCGCAGAGCGCGGTCAGCGTCGAGAACCGAATGGCGCGGGCCCGGGCGTTCTTCAGGACCGACAGGTTGGCGATCGTGATGTCCGCGCGAGACGACAGCTCGGTGAGCGTCATCTCCCGAGCGCGGAGCATCTCGTCCAAGTGCACCACGATGGCATGTCCGTCTCCGGGCATCAGACCATGCCCTCGACGTCCTCGCGCAGCCGCCCGCCATCGGCGAAGATCGCGGCCAGAGCGTAGGCAACCAGCCCCCCCATGAGCATGCCCCCGGGGAGCGGGGTGAAGGGACCAGCCCCCAGATCAACGGAGGGATAGGCCGGCACCTGCTTGAACAGCGCGTTGACCACCACATAGTTCAGCACGTTCAACGCAAACCCCCCGGCGATCAGGAGGATCGCCAGGTTGCGGAATCGGCGGGCGTTGGCCACCCCGAACGGGTCGCCGTGCACGGCGGACTTGAGGACCCCGGCCAGCAGCCACAGGCCCCCCGTGGCCACCAGTGCCGGGCCGAGGTCCCGGGCCGATCTCAAGAGCATCTGCGACGTCGTCGGATCGGGAATCTCGACATCGGCCGCGAGCCAGGAGTCGACGGTGATCCCCTCCGGCAATGCGCCGACATCGTCCGCCGAAACCTGCATCGGAACCGTGATCGGGTCGCCGTACAACAGCGAGTCGCCGTGGCGGAACAGGCCCGTCACGACTGACACGAGGACGAGTGCGGTGAACGCGATCGAGAGCACCAACAGGCCCACGGTGATGGCGCGCGCGGCACGAACGGCGAGGGAGGTGGACGACGTGACCATGGGTGGCCTCCAGGAAGCGATGTTATCGATGAACGATAACATCGATAGTCGATAAGCACCACGCTGGCTTCCCCTGGCGGAGACAGCAGCCCGACGTCACGTCACCGGGCGCAGCATCGCGGCGAGATCCGCGATCTCACGGGCGCCCACCCGGCAGCAGCCGCCGACGTACGCCGCGCCCGCGGCGACCCAGCCGGGCGCGAGCGAGACGTCGAGGGGCTGCTCCCCCACCCACTGCTTGGCGACGCTGTCCCACGCCTCACCACGGTTGGGGTAGGCGACCCCCGGCAGGCCGGTCGCAGACCCGGCGATCTCCAGCGCACCTGCCACCTCGACCGGCGCCGAGCAGTTGATGCCGGCGGCGACCAGGCTGGTGCTCCCGGCCAGGACGGCGTACGCCTCGGCCAGCGGCTGGCCGGCCCGGGTCTGCTGCTCGCTCACCGAGTAGGAGAACCACGCGGGCAGTCCGAGCTCGTCGAGCAGCGGGACCAGCACCTCGGCCTCCCGGAGGTCGGGGATGGTCTCGACGGCGATCAGGTCCGGGCCGGCTGAGGCGAGCACCTCGAGTCGTGGGCCGTGGAAGTCGCGCAGCTGGGTGGAGGTGAGGCCGTAGTCGCCGCGATACTCCGAGCCGTCGGCCAGCACCGCGCCATAGGGACCCACGGACGCCGCGACGAGCAGCCGCCGTTGGCCAGCGGCGTCCTGCTCCTCGTCACGGGCGCGTCGAGCGAGTCGGACGGTGGTCCGTAGCAGCTCCTCGGCGGCCGACCGGTCCAGGCCGGCCGCGGCCAGGCTCGAGACGCTGGCCTGGTAGCTCGCCGTGGTGGCCACGTCGGCGCCGGCGGCGTAGTAGGCCCGGTGGACCGCGACGATCTCGGCAGGCTGCTCGAGCACCACGCGCGCGGTCCACAGGTCGGTGCCGAGGTCGGCGCCGCGCGCCTCGAGCGCGTTGGAGAGCCCGCCGTCGAGGATCACCACACCCGCGTCCGTCATGCCGGGATCATCCCGGAGCC
>CAWGWW010000007.1:0-579803 GCA_963826415.1 uncultured Actinomycetota bacterium
ACCGACATTTCGACCCGCAGAAACGGCGTCGCTCTCACCATCCGGACACCTACCGAAATAGGTGCGCCCGCCCCCTCTGCGATCGAGGTCTAATCGCGGAGCGCGCGGATCGCGGCATGTGCGGACGCCCGCACCCGTTGTTCTAAAGGTCAGCCGCCTGCCGAATGTTCGTCAGAGTCACGAGATAGCCGGAGACCCAAGCGCCCTCCTTGTCTGACTCCCAGCCGTCCACTTCGAGCACCGGAGACGACTCCACTGACCCAGATACGACGTGCCCTCGGGCGAGCCGACAGCGGTAGACCTCAATGTGCGAAACGGTGCCCATGTAGTCGACCGTGCCTTCTGGTCGCAGAGAGTCCCAATCGACGAGCATCGAAATCCGGGCTGCGGTATCCGCTCCAACATGCTCGATGAGCGCTCTCTCATTGCGCTGGGAGTTGACTGGCCACGTCACGGTCTCTCCTACGGCGAAAGGCGACATTTCGGACATCACATCTCCGGCCTCAGCCCAAACCAGCGCGTCCATGTCGGCATCGTGCCAGTCACGCGCTCGCATAGTCCGATCATCGGCAGTTGCGCACTGCTCGCGGCATGTGAGTGCGCCTACAGTGGCAGCCGGGCCCTACTTCGCGGCGCTCAGGTCGAGCAGGGTCAAGGCGGCTATCGACTTCGCGTCGACCATCTGCCCCTCGCGGATCATTCGTTCGATCTCCGTTCTGGTGAACCACGCTGAACGCATGTCCTGCTCTGCCGCGTCGCGCTTCGGTCCACCGACCGAGAGCTCTGTGGCCAAGAAGACCGTGCATCGGTGAGCGATCATGCTGGGCGTGACTTCAAGAGTGCCGAGGACGGTTAGGTGGGTGGCCAGCAGCCCCGTCTCCTCCTGCAACTCTCGACGTGCCACCACAGCAGCGTCGGAGGCATCGGACTGCTCAGCGCTACCGGACGGGAACTCCCACCGCCGACCAGCAACCGGATAGCGATACTGCTCGACCAGGTGGAAGCGGTCGCCATCCCTCGGGACCCACGGCAATGTCGGCCGTGTCCACCACGGCGTAGATGCCTGTCGAGCCGTCCGCTCGGCGGACCGTGTCTTCGCGAACCGACACCCACGGATTGTCGTACACGCGCCTGCTGCCCAGTGTCTCCACGGATCGAGTGTGCTCCGGTAAACAAGGGAGAGCCACGCCTGACACGCCCTCATCGGCACGACCGCGCACTCCATGCGTCATGAGCGTGCGGTTCGGCCCGCCGACCACAAGCCAGGAACGAGGGTTGGCTTGTGGGACGATCCCCTCCGTGCGCACTCTTCTTGTCATCGCGTTATGCGTCGGACTCGCCGGATGCTCTTCCAATGAGTCACCAGGACCGGCCGCGACGTCAGCGCCCGCAGATGCATTGTCTTCTCCCGCCCCGTCGTCCCAGGCAACCCCCGCCAACGTTGACCCATGTGACCTCCTGTCCGAGAGCCAGGTGGAGATGCTCGCTGGTGGGTCAGTCGGCGCGGCGACTTCTGGCCTGACAGGAGAACTAGCCAACTGCCAGTGGACTGCAGCCGATGGAGGATTCGTGCAAGCGATCGGGGCATCCTCCCCGGAGTGGGCGCAGTCCCTTCCCGACAACCTGCGCGCACTTGAGGCATCGGGTCTGGTCAAGGACCAGAAGAGCCTGAAGAGGCTGCGGGACGGGGCCGAACTCATCGAAGCAGGCACGGATCTAAGCCCGGCCAAGGCCTGTTCCCTTTTCTCAGCCATGCTTGAGTTGCAGGGCCAACCTAGGGGCACGCCCTGGATCGTGACCGTGGTGCCTACGCGAGAGGACCCACAAGGCGTAGCGGGCCAAATGTGCAGCGGGGGGCGGTTCACCTCGGTCTTGGTGGCCAATCAGGAAGGCCTCGTGGAGCCCCTGCCGGTGGAGCAGGTTGCGAAGGCGCTCAAGTCGGCACATCGCAACAACGCCGGATAGGACGGATCGGGTAGCGCGCGCCCCTGGGCCCGCCCGCTCATCGGGGCGCTCTCAACGGGCCAGCGCAACACGTCACTGACTCGAAACAGGCGTGAGGCGGCGGTCCCTGCCGCCGCCGCGCACGGCGTCGGTGTCGGTCACGCGGCAAGGGGACGAGGCCCACCGGCCCCGCTGCCGCCGCCAACCCCTCAAGCCGTCGCAGCCATCCACTCCACGGTCCGCCGAGCGATCTCGGGACCGACGTCCTCCTGCACGAAGTGCCCGCCGTCGAGACGTGCGTGCGGCTGCCCCGCGGCCCCCGGCACGTGCTCCTGCAACGGCTTGTCCGCGCGACCGAGGATCGGGTCCTTGCGGCCGAAGAGGGTGAGGAACGGCTTCTCCCACTCCCCCAGCCGCGCCCACGCGGCGCGGTTGGCCGGAACCGCCGGGTCGTCGACCGAGGTCGGCACCAGCGCGGGGAAGGCCCGAGCACCCGCCTTGTACTTCGCGCTCGGGAACGGCGCGTCGTACGCCGCCCGCTCGGCCGCGGGTCAGCGTGCGCGCGATCCCGGTGTCGACGATCCGGCCGATCGGCAGCACGGGGGTGCGCAGGGCAAAGGCCCGCCAGAGCTGGAACGCGCGGTCGGCGGGACTGTCGGCGTCGGCAGGAAACCGTTGGCGACCACGATCCGGGCGAAGCGGTCCGGGTGCTCGGCGGCCAGCCGCAGCCCGAGCAGCGAGCCCCAGTCCTGGCAGACCAGCGTGATGTCGCGCAGGTCGAGCGCGAGCATCCACTCGGTCAGCCAGTCCATGTGCGCCTGGTAGGAGTAGTCCGCCACCGCGCGTCGGCTTGTCGGACTTGCCGAAGCCGACCAGGTCCGGCGCCAACGCGCGATGACCCGCCTCGGTGAAGACCGGGATCATGTGCCGGTAGAGGTAGCTCCACGAGGGTTCGCCGTGCAACATCAGCACCGGCGCGCCGTCCCGCGGGCCCTCGTCGACGTAGTGCATCCGCAGCCCGTCACCGACCTCGAGGTGGTGAGGTGCGAAGTCGTAGTCGGGCAGGTCGCGGAAGCGGGCGTCGGGGGTGCGCAGGCTCTTCATGGCCTCACCGTTGCACACCCGGCGCGACCGCCTGACGCCGTACGCCGTCAGAGCCCGGTGTACCCCTGGTCCTTGAACGGGAACTCGGGGTCCTCCGCGTGCCCCTCGATCAGGTCAGCCTTCACCTCGTGCGGCTGGATGTCACCCGCCGCGATCTGCTCGACCCAGTGGCACGCGACCCGGTGGCCGGGCGTGACGCCGTCGATCTCGACGACCCGAAGCTGCGGCCGCTCCTCGTCGCAGCGGGTCTCCTGCCGCCACGGGCAGCGGGTGTGGAACCGACAGCCGGTCGGCGGGTTGGACGGCGAAGGCAGGTCACCGGTCAGCAGGATCTGCTCCCGGCTGTCCTCGATCACCGGGTTGGGCACGGGTACCGCCGACATCAGTGCCCGCGTATAGGGGTGGAGCGGCTGCTCGTAGAGCTCGGCTGCCCCCGACTCCTCGACCAGGCCACCGAGGTACATCACCCCGATCCGGTCGCTGACGTGGCGAACCACGGCGAGGTCGTGGGCGATGACGAGGTAGGTGAGGCCGAACTCCTCCTGCAGGTCCACCAGCAGGTTGAGCACCTGGGCCTGCACCGACACGTCGAGCGCGCTCACGGGTTCGTCGGCCACGATCAGCTTGGGGTCGACGCAGAGCGCGCGGGCGATGCCGATCCGCTGCCGCTGGCCCCCGGAGAACTCGTGGGGGTACTTCGACAGGGCCGCGTGGGGCAGTCCGACGGCCTCGAGCAGCTCACGCAGCCGGGCCCGGGTCTTGTCCTTGTCGTCGGCCAGACCATGGGCCTTCATGCCCTCGACGAGCAGCGACTCCACGGACTGGCGGGGGTCGAGGCTCGACATCGGGTCCTGGAAGACCATCTGCAGGTCCTGTCGCTTCCGGCGCAGCGTCTCGCCCCGCAGGTGGGCGATGTCGGTGCCGTCGAACAGCACACTGCCCTCGGTCGGTCGCTCCAGGTTGAGGATCGCCTTGCCGAGGGTGGACTTGCCGCAGCCGGACTCACCGACCAGGCCGTAGGTCTCGCCACGCTTGATCTGCAGGTCGACGCCGTCGACGGCGTAGACGTAGCCCACGGTGCGGTCGAAGATGATCCCGCTCTTGATCGGGAAGTGCACCTTCACGCCGCGTACGTCGACCAGTACGTCGTCGTCGTGACCGGTCTCGGGCTCGGACGTCAACATCTGCTCAGTCATGGTTCACCTCCGCCGGATTGTGGCACCGCAACCCCGTCGCGGCGTGCTCCTCCCACATCGGCGTCTCCTCACGGCACTGGGCCAGCTCGCGGGGGCACCGGGGGGCGAACGCGCACGCCGACTCCCACGGCAGGTTGTCGACCACCGAACCGGGGATCGCGGTGAGCTTCTCGCCGCGGACCGCGTCGAGCCGCGGGATCGAGCCGAGCAGCCCATTGGTGTAGGGGTGCGCCGCGTGGGCGAACAGCGGGTGCCGGTCACCGCGCTCGACGATCCGGCCGCCGTAGAGGACGTTCACCTCGTCGCAGAGCCCCGCCACGACACCGAGGTCGTGGGTGATCATGATCAGCGCGGTTCCGGTGTCCTCGACGAGCTCCTTGAGCAGCGCCAGGATCTGGGCCTGGATGGTCACGTCGAGGGCCGTGGTCGGTTCGTCGGCGATCAGCAGCCGTGGCTCGCACGCCAGCGACATCGCGATCAGCGCTCGCTGCCGCATCCCGCCGCTGAGCTGGTGGGGGTAGTTCTTCAGGCGCGCCTTCGGGTCGGGGATCCCGACCCGCTCGAGCAGCTCCTGGGCCTTCGGCATCGCCTCCTTGCGGGACAGGTCGCGATGACGCTCCATCACCTCGGTGACCTGGATCCCGATCGGCACGACCGGGTTCAGCGACGAGAGCGGATCCTGGAAGATCATCGCGATGTCACGGCCGCGTCGGTCCCGCATCTCCGAGGGCGAGAGCTTCAGGAGGTCGGTGCCGTCGTACATGGCCGACCCCTCGACGCGATTGCCGCGCTGGGGCAGCAGGCCCATGATCGCCAGCGACGTCACCGACTTCCCACAGCCGGACTCGCCCACCAGGCCCAGCGTCTTGCCGGCGTGGACGTCGAACGAGACACCGTCGACGGCGTTGAAGGGCTTCTCGCCCCGCCGTTCGAAGGTGACGCTCAGGTCGCGTACGGACAGCAGTGGTTCGTTGCTCACCGGGGTCACCTCCGCGTCTTCGGATCGAGGGCTTCGCGCAGGGACTCACCCATCAACGTGAAGCCGAGCGCCACCACGATGATGCAGGCCGCCGGATAGATGGCCAGGTGCGGGTAGGAGTTGATGAACTCCTGGGACTTGCCCAGCATCTGGCCCCATTCAGGGCGGCGGTCATCGGGGTTGCCGAGGCCGAGGAACGACAGGGCGGCGGCATCGATGATCGCGACCGCCAGCACCAGCGTGGTCTGCACGATCACCGGCCCGAGGGCGTTGGGCAGCATGTGTCGGAAGATGATCGCGCCCGGCTTCACGCCCAGGGCGCGGGCGGCCAGCACGTGGTCGCTCACCCGCTGGGCCAGCATCGAGCCGCGGAGCATCCGAGCGAAGATCGGCACCTGGATGGTGGCGATCGCGACGATGAGTGTCCATTGGTTGGGCTTGGCGAACAGGGCCGCGATCGAGAAGGCCAGCAGCAGCGAGGGGATCGACAGCATCACGTCGACGATCCGCATCACGATGGAGTCGACCCAGCCGCCGAAGGCGCCGGCAAGGGTGCCCAGCGTGATCCCGCCCACGAGCCCGAAGAGGGTGGCCATCACGCCGACGAGCAGCGTCTGCCGACTGCCGATCAACAGCCGTGACAGCAGGTCGCGGCCCCGATCGTCTGCCCCGAGCAGGTGGCCCGCCTCGGGCCCCGGGACCGGGTTGGACTGAGGGCGCACCTTGTCGATGAGCGGGTTGGCGGCCGGGTCCCACGGCGCCAGCCACGGGGAGATGATGGCCAGCACCACGAAGGTGATGGTGATACCTGCGCCGAGCAGGAAGACCGGGTTGCGTCGAAGCCTGCGCCACGCGCTGAGGAGCAGGGAGACGCCGGGGGTCTCGTCGACCGACGCGGCCGCCAGCTCATCGATGCGTTGCTTGCGGCGCTCGCCGTAGGACTGCCGCCCGGTCGAGGGTGCCGGGCTGTCGGTGCCGTCGTGTTCGGTCATGGGGTCACCTCGTCCGGACGCGTGGGTCGATGACTGCGTAGGAGATGTCGACGAGCAGGTTGACCAGCACGTAGATCGCTGCCGCCGCCATGATCAGCACCTGCAGCACTGCGTAGTCCTTGTCCTTGAACGCCTCGTAGAGCGCTTGTCCGATGCCGCCGAAGGCGAAGACCGTCTCGGTGAGCACTGCTCCGGCGAGCAACCCCCCGACCTGGAGGCCGATGATCGTGGTGACCGGAAGCATCGCGTTGCGCAGTACGTGGCGACTGCGGATCACGCTGGCCGTGAGGCCCTTGGCCTCGGCGGTGCGCACGTAGTCCTCGTCGAGCACGTCGAGGACCGAGGCCCGGGTGATCCGGAAGATCACCGCGAACGGGATCGTGGCGAGCGCCACCGACGGGAGGATCAGGTGGAGCATGGCGTCCCACGCGGCGTCCCACTCACGGGTGAGGAGGCCGTCCAGCACGAAGAAGCCGGTGACCCGGGTGGCATCGAGTCCGGGATCCTGCCGCCCGGACACGGGGAGCAGGTGCCACTCGACGGCGAAGTAGTACTTGAGCATGAAGGCGGTGAAGAACACCGGCACCGCGACCCCGACCAGCGACATGACGATCGAGGTGTTGTCCAGGATCGAACCGCGGCGGCGGGCCGCGAAGTAGCCCAGGGGGATGCCGAGCGACGTGGCGAGGACCAGGGCGAAGAAGGAGAGTTCGAGGGTCGCCGGCAGCCGCATGAAGAAGATCTCGAGCGCGTCGGTGCCGGGTAGGACCTTGGTCGAGACGCCGAAGTCGCCTCGGGCGGCGCGCTGCATGAACTTGAGATATTGGACCCAGACCGGTTGGTCGAGTCCGAGTGCGGCCTCGAGCGCCGCACGCCGAGACGCGGTCGCCCGCTCCCCGAGGATCGCCGAGACCGGGCCGCCCGGCAGCGACCGGAGCCAGAAGAACAGCAACAGCGACAGCACCAGCACCACGCCGACCATCGCGATCAGCCGGCGCACGATGAAGCGGATCATGGATCAAGCCTCCTCCGGAGTTACCCCCGGCACCCTAGTGCGAGCAGTGGCGAGGGGGGTCACCCGCGGCGGGTGACCCCCCTCGACCTCTGTGCTGTTGACCGGCTAGCGGATCGTCACCGACCGCCGACGCTGACGGTGCTGAACTCCTCGGCCGTCAGCGGGCTGGCGATCAGACCCTCGACCCCGGGACCGACCACGAGGGCCGGCGGCGAGTGGCTGATCGGCAGACCGGGGAGGTAGTCCTCCATGATCTGCTGGTTGATCAGCTCGAACGCAGCCGCGCGCTCCGCGTCGTCCACGACGGCGTCGGCGTCCTTCAGGGCCTGCGCGAGCTCCTGGCCCCACGGCATGACCTTGGTCCCGAAGTCGTTCTCCTTCAGGTTGCCGAAGAAGGTGCCGACGAAGTTGAACGCCGCGTCATAGTCACCCGTCCAGCCGAGCAGGTACGCGTCGTACTTGCCGGCCGTCACGTTGTCGAGGTAGCCGCCGTTCCAGGCAGCCGAGGTGACGTCAACCTTGATGCCGACGTCCTCGAGGTTCTTGCGCAGGGCGTCGTAGAGCTGCTGCGGGTCCGGCATGTAGGGCCGGCTGACGTCGGTCGGGAAGGCGAACTTCAGGGTCATGCCCTCCGCGCCCGCCTCCTTGAGCAGCTTCTTGGCCATCTCCGGGTCGTAGGCGTAGGGCTCGAGCGAGGAGTTGTACCCGCTCACGGTCGACGGCATGAACTGCGTGGCGACCTCGGCGCCCTCGGGCAGCTGGGTCTGGATCAGCTGCTCGCGGTTGAGCGCGTGGTAGAGCGCTTGACGGACCTTGAGGTCCTTCAGCTTCGGGTTCGCCTCGGGGTTCAGGCCCAGGTAGAAGATGTTGAAGGCAGGACGCACCTCGACCGAGTTGCCGCCGTCCTCCAGACCCGCCCAGTCGACGGGGTTGGGAAGGTCGTAGCCGTCGATGCTGCCGGCCTCGAGCTCCTGGCGACGAGTGCTCTCGTCGGCGATCACCTTGAAGACCAGCTTGCTCGACTTCGGGGCGTCGCCGTAGTAGTCGTCGTAGGCCTCGAGGGTGATGGTGGCGTTGGCCTCGTCGTACTCACCGAACTGGAACGGGCCGGTCCCGACCGGAGCCTGGGCGTAGGCCGGGAAGCTGAAGCCTTCACCCTGGGTGGCGATGCCGTTGGCGTCGCCCTCATCCATGGCGGTCGGCGACTGCATCGCGAGCGACGAGAGCGACAGCATGGTCGGGAAGCCCGACGTGGCGCGGGTGATGGTCACCTGGGCGGTGAACTCGTCGGTGGCCTCGCAGCTCTGGTAGAGCGAGCTCTCCGGGTCGTTCGCGAAGCCGCCCATGACGTAGCCCCAGTACTCGGCGGCCACCTGGCCGGCCTCGCCCTGGTCGAACATCCGCTCGAAGTTGGCGCAGACGGCGTCGGCGTTGAACGCCGTGCCGTCGTGGAAGGTCACGTCGTCGCGGAGGGTGAAGTCCCAGACCGTGCCTTCCTCGTTGGCCGTCCACTCGGTCGCCAGACCGGGCACGACCTCGGCACCACCGGGCTCGATGTCGAGGAGTCCCTCGAACATCTGACGGGTGACGCGGAAGGTCTCGCCGTCCGTGGCGTAGAGCGGGTCGAACATCTCCGGGGCGCCGGCGGCACCGAAGGTGAAGGTTCCGCCCTCGTCACCGTTGCCCGAGTCGGCCTCGCGGCCGGACTCGGCGCAGGACGTGATGCCCAGCGCGAGCGCAGCGGCGAGAGCCACCGGCGCTACTTTGCGGATGGTTCTCATCAATGCAACCTCACAGTCGATCGTCGTGGTCAGCCCTGTCGGCGGATTCCCGCGCCTGGTGACGTAGGTCACGTCCCGTCGGCACTTGGCGCACTCTAGCCCGAAGCGACGCTGTGTAAACAGGACGGGCGCGGTCGGATACCGGACCTGTTATCAGGTCGTGACCGCGCGCACCCGCAACCTCGCCATCCACGACTGGTACGAGACGGTCAGCTGATCCGGTCGATCACCAGCGGACCGGGCGTGTACGCCGTCCCCGCCCCGGCGATGTCGTACCCGCCCTCGAGCGAGGCCAGGGCCCGGTCGAAGCGCTCGGGCTCGTCGGTGAGCAGCGTGAAGAGCGGCTGACCCTCGGTGACGTCGTCGCCGGGACGGGCGTGCCAGCACGACGCCCGCGCCGTCCTGGACCGGCTCGCACCCTGCTTGGCGCGGCCGGCGCCGAGGCGCCACGCGGCCAGCCCGACCGCCATCGCGTCGAGCCGGGTCAGCACACCCGAGACCGGCGCGGTGACGACGTGGGACTCGCGCGCCACCGGCATCGGGGCGTCCGGGTCGCCGTCCTGGGCGCGGATCATCTGCCGCCAGGCGTCCATCGCCGAGCCGTCGGCCAGCTTCTCGGCCGGGTCGACGTCGGCGCGCCCGGCGCCGGCGAGCATCTCGCGGGCCAGGGCCAGGGTCAGCTCGACGACGTCGGCCGGGCCGCCACCGGCCAGCACCTCGACCGACTCCGCGACCTCGATCGCGTTGCCGGCGGTGCAGCCGAGCGGCGTCGACATGTCGGTGAGCAGCGCGACGGTGTGCACGCCGGCGTCGGTGCCGAGCCCGACCATCGTCTCGGCGAGCTCGCGGGCCCGGTCGACGTCCTTCATGAACGCGCCGGTGCCGACCTTCACGTCGAGCACCAGCGACGCCGGTGCCCTCGGCGATCTTCTTGCGACATGATCGAGGAGGCGATCAGCGGGATCGCCTCGACGGTGCCGGTGACGTCGCGCAGGGCGTAGAGCTTCTTGTCGGCCGGCGCGAGCCCGTCGCCCGCGGCGCAGATCACCGCGCCGACCGACTCGAGCTGGGCGAACATCTCGTCGTTGGAGAGCGCCGCGCGCCAGCCGGGGATCGCCTCGAGCTTGTCGAGGGTGCCGCCGGTGTGGCCCAGCCCGCGCCCGGAGAGCTGCGGGCACGGCGACGCCGCAGGCCGCGACCAGCGGCGCCAGCGGCAGGGTGATCTTGTCGCCCACGCCGCCGGTGGAGTGCTTGTCGGCGGTCGGCCGCGACAGCGAGGAGAAGTCCATCCGCTCGCCCGACGCGATCATCGCGGCG
The DNA here is from genome assembly GCA_963826415.1 of uncultured Actinomycetota bacterium. GTDB lineage: Bacteria > Actinomycetota > Actinomycetes > Propionibacteriales > Nocardioidaceae > Nocardioides. The sequence continues at coordinate 10,329 of CAWGWW010000007.1, forward strand.
GTCCAGCGGGCGATCTCGCGGCGGTTCATGCCGTTGAGCAGGATCGCCATCGCCAGCGCCGACATCTGCTCGTCGGCGACCGTCGCCGCGGGTGTAGGCGTCGATCACCCAGTCGATCTGGCTGTCGGTCAGCTCGCCGCCGTCGCGCTTGGCGAGGATGACCTCGACGGCGTCGTGCTCATGCATGTGCTACCTCCCACGGGCACCCTGACGGAACCCGCGCAGCACGAACGTGCCCCGGCTCTCCGGCTCGCCGGCGAGCGCCAGGTCGGGGAAGGCCGCCCAGCAGCGCAGCCACGCGACTCCGCCAGCTCCATCCGGGCCAGCGGGGCGCCCAGGCAGAAGTGCACGCCGGCCCCGAAGGCCAGGTGCGGGTTGGGGTCGCGGTCGACGTCGAAGCTCGTCGGGGCCGGTCGAAGACCGCCGGGTCGCGGTTGGCCGCGCCGAGCAGCGCGGCGATCTTCTGCCCCTGCTCGACGACGACGCCGCCGACCTCGACGTCCTCGGTCGCGGTGCGCTCGAAGAGCTGCAGGGCGGAGTCGAAGCGCAGCATCTCCTCGACCGTGCAGCGGCACGTCGGCGCCGGGCCGCAGACCGCGCTCGCAGCATCGCGACCAGCCCGTTGCCGAAGACGTTGACCGACGCCTCGTGGCCGGCGTTGAGCAGCAGCACGACCGCCGCGACCACCTCGTCGTCGGTGAGCTCGGTCGCGACCAGGTCGCTGATCAGGTCGTCGCGCAGGCGTCGCCGGCGCTCGGCGACCAGCTCGCGGACCAGCGCCGGCGAAGTCGGTCGGCCGCCGCGACCGCGGCGTCGACGACCGCCGGTGACGGGTCGACCTCGTACATCCGCACGATCGCCTGCGACCAGTCGCGCAGGTCGTGGGCGTGCGAGACGCGGCACGCCGAGCAGCTCGGCGATCACCAGCACCGGCAGCGGCTCGGCGTACGTCGCCGATGACGTCGAAGCCCGCCGGGTCGACCTCGGCGAGCAGCGTCGGCGGCGAGCTCGCGCACCCGCGGCCGCAGCCGCTCGACGTGGCCGCGGTTGAAGGCCGCGGCGACCGGGCGCCGCAGCCGGGTGTGCTCGGGCGGCTCGTTCTCCATCATCTGGTTGCGGTGCAGCAGGTTGAACGGCTCGAGCGTAGCCGACCGGCTCGCGGTCGCGCCAGATCCGGCCCAGCCGGCGGTCGCGCTGCACCGCGCTGACCGCCGCGTGGTCGAAGGTCAGGAACAGCTGCCGGACGCCTCGTGCCAGGCGACCGGGTGCCGCGCCCGCTCCGCGGCGAAGAGCGGGTAGGGGTCGGCGACGACGTCCGGGGCGGCCAGGTCAAGCGAGGTCGTCGGGACCGAACGCATCCGGCAGCACCTCGTCCATCGTCTTGATCCCCGGAGACGGTCATCAGCAGCAGCTCCGGGCCGCCGTTCTCGAACAGCAGCTGACGGCAGCGCCCGCACGGCATGATCACCTCGCCGTCGCCGTTGACGCACACGAAGTGGGTCAGCCGCCCGCCGCCGGTGATGTGCAGCTGGCTGACCAGCCCGCACTCGGCGCACAGCGCGACGCCGTACGCCGCGTTCTCGACGTTGCAGCCCGATCACGACCCGGCCGTCGTCGACCAGCGCCGGCCGCGCCGACCGGGAAGTGGGAGTACGGCGCGTAGGCGTGCCGCATCGCCGCGGCCGCCTCGGCCTGCAGCGCCGTCCCAGTCGAACTCGTCGTGCCGACGCAGGCTCATCCGGCACTGCCCTTGCGGTAGATCTGCCCGTCGGCCGCCGGCATCCGCAGTCGTTGGGAGGCGAAGGCGAGCACCAGCAGCGTGATGACGTAGGGCGTCATCCTGGTGAAGTCGCCCGGCACCTCGTCGATGGCGAAGTAGAGCGCACCGAGCGCGACGCCACGACGCCGGCGATGATCGCGGCCGCGCGCGCTGACCCCTGGCGGACCTGCCAGACGCGCGGCGGCGAGGGCGAGCACGGCGACCGCCAGCAGCAGCGCGTGCACGGAGTGCCGCCCTGGCGCAGGCCGAGGGTCTCGGTGTAGCCGAAGAGCCCGGAGCCCGGCGAGCAGCCCGCCGGGTCGCCAGTTGCCGAAGATCATCGCGGCCAGGCCGATGTAGCCGCGACCGCCGGTCTGGCCGTCGCGGTAGTTGCTGGAGGCGACCATCGCCAGGAAGCCGCCGCCAGCCCGGCGAGGCCGCCGGAGATCAGGACCGCGACGAACTTGTAGCGCAGCACGTTGACGCCGAGCGACTCGGCCGCCGCCGGGCTCTCGCCGCACGAGCGCAGCCGCAGGCCGAACGACGTGCGCCACAGCACGCACGTAGGTCAGCACGAGCAGCAGCAGCGCGATCACGACCAGCGAGCGAGAGGTTGGTGACCAGCGCCCGCAGCGAGCGCCGCGAGCTCGGAGACGAAGAAGAGTGTCGTGTCTTCTCGACGTCGCCAGCGCGTCGCTCGAGCGGCGTCGATGGTGATGCGACGGGACGTCGGGATCTTCGGCGACTGGGTCGAGCCGCCGCCGGGCAGGCCGACGAAGGTCAGCGACCGCGAGGTACTGCACCGCGCCGAGCGCGATGATGTTGATCGCGACGCCGGAGATGATGTGGTCGACGCCGAAGACGACGGTGGCGATGGCGTGCACCAGCCCGCCGACCATGCCCATCACGATCGCGCCGAGCGACGCCGGCCCAGGCGCCGTAGTGGTAGCCGAAGTAGCCGGCGCCGCAGGTGCCGAGGATCATCATGCCCTCGAGGCCGATGTTGACGACGCCCGCGCGCTCGGACCACAGGCCGCCGAGGCCGGCCAGCATGATCGGCACGGTGGCGATCAGGGTCGCGCGCGACCGTGCCGGACGACGTGAGGTCGTCGGCGCCGGTGACGCTGCTCGAGCAGCGACAGCGCGGCGAGCCGCGACCAGCGACGAGCGATCAGGACGAGCCAGCAGCGCGGGCAGCCGGCGGCCGGCTCGCGGCGCCGGCGGTCGGGCTGCGGCGCGCGTGCTCGTGCCGGGGACGCCTCACTGGCCGGTGACCTCCTCGGCGCTGTGGCGGGTGGCTCGTGCGAGGGCCCGGGCCACCTGCCTGCTGCTCGAGGCGCTGACGCCGTAGCGGCGGACCAGCTCGTAGGAGATGACCACGGTCAGCACGATCGACGCCCTGGGTGATCGCGACGATGTCGGGCGAGACGCCGACCAGGATCTGCAGCGGGTTGGACTGCTCGTCGAGGAAGGCGAAGAGCAGGGCGCCGACCGCGATGCCGATCGGGTGGTTGCGCCCGAGCAGCGCGATCGCGATGCCGGCGAAGCCGAGGCCGGACTGGAAGGTCGAGCCGTAGGTGTAGGCGCTCGCCGAAGAGGATCGGCAGGCCGACCAGGCCGGCGACCGCGCCGGAGATCAGCATGGCGGCGACGTCATCCTGCTTGACGTTGATGCCGCTGGCGACCGCGGCGGTCGTCGACTGGCCGGTCGCGCGCAGGTCGAAGCCGAAGCGGGTGCGGTTGAGCACGAACCAGTAGGCGAAGCCCGACGAGCGACGGCGATGACGATGAAGCCGTAGACGTCCGTGACCCGGCGCCGTCGCCGATCGAGATGCTGGGGATCCGGCTGCCCTCGGGGATCTCCTTGGTGCCGAGGCTGTTGCTGCCCGGCTCGCGCACCGCGACCTGGCGCAGCAGGTAGGCGACGAGGCCGGTGGCGATGAAGTTGAGCATGATCGTCGAGATGACCTCGCTGACGCCCGCGGGTGGCGCGCAGCACGCCGGCGATGCCGGCCCAGAGCGGCGCCGACGGCCATCGCGGCAGCGATCGCCAGGACGGTGTTGAGGTAGCCCGGCAGCCAGGCCTCGCCGGCGACGACCGCCGCGATGAAGGCGGCGACGCGGTACTGGCCGTCGACGCCGATGTTGAACAGGTTCATCCGGAAGCCGACGGCCACCGCGAGGCCGGAGAGGTAGAGCACGCGTGGCGTTGTTGATGATGTTGGCGAGGTTGCGGGTCTGCGGGCACCGACAGGATCGTGCTCCAGACCTCGCCGACCGGGTCGCCGGCGGCGAGCAGCACCAGGCTGGTGATCGCGAACGCGGCGACCAGGGCCAGCAGCGGAGCGCTGACGCGCCAGGACCGAGCCGGTCAGCACGAGCGCGGCTCATGCGCCTGCCCCCGCTCCGGTCATCGCCGAGCCGAGCTGCTGCGGGGTGACGTCGGCCGGGTCGAAGGTGCCGACGAAGCGGCCGCGCAGGATCACCTCGATCCGGTCGGACAGGCCGATCAGCTCGTCGAGGTCGGCCGAGATCAGCAGCACGGCGAGCCCGTCGCGGCGGGCGTCCTTGATGTGGTCCCAGATCGCGGCCTGGGCGCCGACGTCGACGCCGCGGGTGGGGTGGGCGGCGATCAGCAGGATCGGGTCGCCGCTCATCTCGCGGCCGACGATCAGCTTCTGCTGGTTGCCGCCGGACAGCGCCCGGGCGAGCACGTCGGGGCCGGGCGTGCGGACGTCGTACTCCTCGATGATCCGCTGGGTGTCGCGCGCGCGGCGCGCCTTGTCGATCAGGCCGTGGTGCGACGCTGGGCGGGCGGCCCTGGTGGCCGAGGATGCGGTTCTCCCACAGCGGGGAGTCCAGCAGCAGGCCGTGGCGGTGCCGGTCCTCGGGGATGTAGCCGATGCCGCTCTCGCGGCGCTCGCGGGTGGAGAGGCCGGAGAGGTCGGCTCGCCGAGCCGGATCACGCCGGTGGCGCTGGTCGCGCATGCCCATGATCGCCTCGACCAGCTCGGCCTGGCCGTTGCCCTCGACGCCGGCGATGCCGAGGACCTCGCCGCGGTGGATGTCGAAGGAGATGTCGTCGAGCAGCGGGCGCGCCCTCCGTGCTCGGGCAGGGTGAGGTGCTCGACGCGGAGCAGCACCTCGTCGGTGACGGTGGAGCTCTCGGTGCTGGGCGAGGGCAGCTCGGAGCCGACCATCAGCTCGGCGAGCTGCGCGGGCGGTGACGCTCGCCGGGGCTCGACGGTGGTCGACCGTGGTGCCGCGGCGGATGACGGTGATCTCGTCGGCGACGGAGAGCACCTCGTCGAGCTTGTGGGAGATGAAGATGACGCTGAGGCCCTCGCGCCTTGAGCTCGCGCAGGTTGCCGAACAGCTCGTCGACCTCCTGGGGCACCAGGACCGCGGTCGGCTCGTCGAGGATGATGATCGCGCGCGCCGCGGTAGAGGACCTTGAGGATCTCGACGCGCTGCCGGGCGCCGACGCCGAGGTCCTCGACCAGGCGGTCGGGCTCGATGCCCGAGGCCGTAGGCGTCGGAGATGCGCTGCGATCTCGGCGCGGGCCGCGCCGCCGATGCCGTGCAGCTTCTCCGCGCCGAGGACGACGTTCTCCAGCACGGTGAGGTTGTCGGCGAGCATGAAGTGCTGGAAGACCATGCCGACGCCGGCCTTGATCGCGTCGGCCGGCGAGGACAGCGCGACCTGGCTGCCGTCGATCTCGATGGTGCCCGAGTCGGGCGGCTGCACGCCGTAGAGGATCTTCATCAGCGTCGACTTGCCGGCGCCGTTCTCGCCGACGATCGCGTGGATGGTGCCGCGGCGGACGTCGATGTTGATGTCGTCGTTGGCGATGACGCCGGGAAGCGCTTGCCGATCCCGCGCAGGCGGACGGCGATCCGGTCGAGCGTCGCCGGCTCGGCGGCGGGTGCAGTCGTGGACACGACGTCGTGACCTCCTCGTTCAGTCGGGCGAGAGGCTACTCGGCCGGGCTCCGGACGGCAACCTGCCTCCGACGTGCGACGGGGCCGCAGGCCCGCGACCAGTGCGGACCTGCGACCCCGCCGAGTGGTGCGGATCGCTCAGGTGTCGAGCATCGATCACGGAGTGGTCGGGACCGTGATCTCGCCGTCGATGATCTGCTGCTTGTAGTCGTCGAGCTGGTCGGCGATGTCGTCGACTGAAGCCACCGCTGGTGGAGTAGCCCACGCCGTCGACCGCGAGGTCGTAGCGTGGTGACGCCGGCCGGGAAGGTGCCGTCGTCGACGCTCGTCGAGGTACTCGTAGACCGCGACGTCACGTTCTTGAGCATCGAGGTCAGGATGACGTCCTGGACCGACGGGTCGGCGGTGTTGTACTGGTCGGAGTCGACACCGATCGCCAGGGCGCCGGCCTCGGCGGCCGCCTCGAAGACACCGCCACCGGAACCACCGGCAGCGTGGTAGACGATGTCGGCGCCGCCGTCGTACATGCCCTGCGCGGCGGTCTTGCCCTTGGCCGGGTCACCGAAGCCGGAGAAGTCCGGCGCCTGGGTCAGGTAGGTGACGTCGATCTTGATGTCCGGGTTGACCGCCTGGGCGCCGGCGACGTAGCCGGCCTCGAACTTCTGGATCAGCGGGGTCTCGACGCCACCGATGAAGCCGATGTGGTCGGACTCGGTCTTGAGCGCGGCAGCCGCGCCGACCAGGAACGAGCCCTGCTCCTCGGCGAAGACCAGGTTGGCGACGTTGTCGGCCGTCGACCGGCTCGAGTCGTCGATGATCGCGAAGTGGACGTCGGGGTACTCGGCGGCGACCTTGGCGACCGCGCCGGCGTAGGCGAAGCCCACGGCGATGACCGGGTCGTAGCCGGCGTCGGCGAAGGTGCGCAGGCGCTCCTCGCGGGCGGACTCGGCCTCGCCGTCGTCGGCCTCGGACTCCTGCGAGGTCGATCGCCGAACTCCGTCGACGGCCTGGTCGAGGCCGGCGGCAGCGGAGTCGTTGAACGACTGGTCGCCGCGGCCGCCGACGTCGTAGGCCATGCCGACCTTGACGTCAGAGGTGGGGCGCCGTCGCCGTGTCGACGCCGGTGTCAGTCGTTGGTGTCGTCGCTCGCCGCAACCGGTGGCGGCCAGGGACAGGATCCCGGCGGTGACCAGTGCTGCGAACTTGGTGGTGCGTCGCAAGACGCCTCCTTGGGGTGCTGTGCGCCCCCAGTCGGGCGCGAACTCGAGCGACACTAGGGCTTCGGGCGTCGCACAAGCGACCACGTGGCGAAGTTGTTACCGACTCGACACGGGACGGCCGTAACGTTGTTCGGCCGTCCGACGTCAGGGAGCGTGGATCGCCTGCAGGGCGACCTCGGCCAGCACCCGGGCGCCGATCGCCGATCGCGCGCTCGTCGACCCGCAGGTTGCCCTGGTGCAGGTCGTACGTCGGGCCGCCCGGCGTGCGGGTGCCGAGGCGCCCCATCGCGCCGGGGACCCGGTCGAGGTACCAGCCGAAGTCCTCGCCGCCCAGGCTCTGCTGGGTGACGACGTGGCCGGCGTCGCCGAGCACGCGCTCGGCACGCGCTCGCGCCAGGAGCCGAGTGGCGCCGCGGGTCGTTGACCACCGGGCGGCACGCCCGCGCTGGTAGTCGATCGGCCGCGTGCACGCCGTACGGCGCGACGATCTGCTCGACCAGCTCGCGGACCAGCTTCTCGGCAGTCGGCCCAGGCGACGGCGTCGAGCATCCGCACGGTGCCGCCGAGCTGACCGGTCGCTCGGGATGACGTTGACGCGCCGAGCCGGCCCGGACGATGCCCCAGACGACGCTGACCCCGGCGCGCGGGTCGAGCCGGCGCGACAGGACGCGCCGGCAGCTCGGTGACGACCTTGGCCAGGGCGAAGGTGAGGTCCTCGGTCAGGTGCGGACGCGAGGTGTGACCGCCCGAGCCCGGTCAGACGTGACGTCGAGGTGGTCGGCGGCGCCGGTGAGCGGCCCCTCGCGCAGGCCGACGCTGGCCGACGTCGACGCTCGGGTCGCAGTGCAGGCCGAAGATCCGGTCGCACGCCGTCGAGCGCGCCGACGCTCGAGCAGGCTGAGCGCACCCCCGGGCATGACCTCCTCGGCCGGCTGGAAGAGCAGCCGGACCCGACCGGGCAGCAGCCCGGCCGCGTGCACCTCGGCCAGCGCCAGCGCGGCGCCGACGCAGGGCGGCGGTGTGCACGTCGTGGCCGCAGGCGTGGGCGACGCCCGGCGACGGTGCTGGCCCACGGGTCCCCGGTGGTGTCGTGCACCGGGAGGGCGTCGAGGTCGGCGCGCAGCGCCACGAGCGGTCCCGTCGGCGCCGAGGTCGGCGACCAGGCCGGCTGTCGGCCAGCCGGGTGACCCGCCAGCCGCGCCGGCTCGATCCGCGCGGCGACCAGGCTCGGTGGTGCGCGCCTCGGCCCAGGACAGCTCGGGGTGGGCGTGCAGGTCGCGCCGGAGCTCGACCAGCTCGCTCTCGCAGCGGGCGACGACGGCGTCGATGAGCGCGGCGGCGCGCGCCACGTCTCCCTGCGCAGGGTCGGCAGCGGAGCGGGCGGTGGGCTCGGTCGGATCTCGGGTGGCATCACGCTCGAGGTTAGCTCACTCGTCGTACGCCGCGAGGATGCCGGTCGGCGGCGACCGTGGCCGGCAGCTCGCCGGCCAGCACCGCGGCGCGCACCTCGTCGCGGACCGCGCGGACCGCCGGGCGAGTGGCGCAGCCGCTGGTCGAGCTCGTCGCGGACCAGCGCCCAGGTGAAGTCGAGCTGCTGGCGCGGCGCGCTTGGCGGCCAGGCCGTCGTCGCCGAGGTGCTCGCGGTGGGCCAGCACCCGCTCCCAGAGGTCGTCGACGCCGACGTCGGTGAGCGCCGGAGCAGGTCACCACCGGCGGCGCCCACTCGCCCTGGCCGCGCACCAGCCGCAGCGCGCCGGCGAGCTCGCGGGCCGCGGCCCGGGCCTCCTGCTCGCGGTCGCCGTCGGCCTTGTTGACCGCGATCACGTCGGCGATCTCGAGGATGCCCTTCTTGATGCCCTGCAGCTGGTCGCCGGTGCGGGCCAGGGTGAGGAAGAGGAACGTGTCGACCATCCCGGCGACGGTGACCTCGGACTGGCCGACGCCGACGGTCTCGACCAGCACCACGTCGTACGCCGCGGCCTCGAGCACCGCCATCGCCTGCACGGTCGCCCGGGCGACGCCGCCGAGGGTGCCGGCCGACGGGCGAGGGCCGGATGTAGGCGTCGGGGTCGGCGGCGAGCCGCGCCATCCGGGTCTTGTCGCCGAGCACCGAGCCGCCGGTGCGGACGCTGGACGGGTCGACCGCGAGCACGCCGACGCGGTGGCCGGCGGCGGTCAGCCGGGTGCCGAGCGCCTCGATGAAGGTGGACTTGCCGACGCCCGGGCACGCCGGAGATGCCGACCCGGACCGCCGGCGAGTGCACGCTCGACGCGTCGGCCAGCTCGGCCGAGCAGCTCGCGCGCCGGCGCGCGGTGCTCGGGCTTGGACGACTCGACCAGGGTGATCGCCTGCGAGACGGCCGCCCGTCGGCCGCGCGCGGATGCCCGTCGACGAGCGTCGGTCGACGTCGGGCACCATCAGTGGTCCGAGCTGCTCCCGCAGCTTGGCGAGCAGGTCGAGCGCGGACTCGGCGATGACGGTGCCGGGCAGGAAGACCGCGGCGGCGCCCATCTCCTGCAGCGTCGGCACGTCGTCGGGCGGGATCACGCCGCCGATGACGACCATGATGTCGGGCGCGGCCCTGCTCGGCCAGCGCCTGCTTAGCGCCGGCAGCAGCGCGAGGTGGCCGGCGGCCAGCGAGGAGACCCCGACGATGTGCACGTCGGCGTCGACCGCCTGCTGGGCGACCTCCTCGGGCGTGGAGAACAGCGGGCCCACGTCGACGTCGAAGCCCATGTCGGCGAAGGCGGAGACGATGACCTTCTGGCCGCGGTCGTGGCCGTCCTGGCCCATCTTGGCGACCAGGATGCGCGGGCGGCGGCCCTCGGCCTCCTCGAACTCGTCGGTCGCGTCGAGCACCTGCTGCACGAGCGTGCCGCCGCGCTGCGCCGGACTCGTCCCTGAACACGCCGCTGATCGTACGGATCACGGCCTGGTGGCGGCCGTAGACCTTCTCCAGCGCGTCGGAGATCTCGCCGACGGTCGCCTTGGCGCGGGCCGCGTCGACGGCGAGCGCGAGCAGGTTGCCGTCGAGGCGAGCCCTGGCCGGCGCCGCGCTCGGCGGAGTTGGTCAGCGCCTCGAGCGAGCGGCGTACGTCGTCGTCGTCGCGCTCGGCGCGCAGCCGCTCGAGCTTGGCGATCTGCTGGCGGTAGACGTCGTCGTTGTCGACCCGGAGCACGTCGAGCTTGTCCTCGGCGGCGAGCCGGTAGGTGTTGACGCCGATCACCTTCTGGGCGCCGGAGTCGATCCGCGCCTGGGTGCGGGCGGCCGCCTCCTCGATGCGCATCTTGGGGATGCCCTGCTCGATCGCCTTGGCCATGCCGCCGGCCTGCTCGGCCTCCTGGATGTGCGCCCAGGCCCGCTCGGCGAGGTCGTGGGTGAGCCGCTCGACGTAGTAGGAGCCGGCCCACGGGTCGATGGTGCCGGTGGTGCCGCTCTCCTGCTGCAGCAGCAGCTGGGTGTTGCGGGCGATCCGGGCGCGAGAAGTCGGTCGGCAGCGCGATCGCCTCGTCGAGGGCGTTGGTGTGCAGCGACTGGGTGTGGCCCTGGGTCGCGGCCATCGCCTCGATGCAGGTGCGGCCGACGTTGTTGAAGACGTCCTGCGCGGTCAGCGACCAGCCGCTGGTCTGGCTGTGGGTGCGCAGGCTGAGCGACTTGGGGTTCTGCGGGTCGAACTCGCGCACCAGCCGCGCCCACAGCGCCCGGGCCGCGCGCATCTTGGCGACCTCCATGAAGAAGTTCATCCCGATCGCCCAGAAGAAGCTGCAGCCGCGGCGCGAACTGGTCGATCGTCATGCCCGGTCGTCGAGGCCGGCGCGGATGTACTCGACGCCGTCGGCCAGCGTGTAGGCGAGCTCGAGGTCGGCCGTCGCCCCGGCCTCCTGGATGTGGTAGCCGGAGATCGAGATCGAGTTGAAGCGCGGCATCTTCGCGGCGGTGTAGCTGAAGATGTCGGAGATGATCCGCATGCTCGGCGCCGGCGGGTAGATGTAGGTGTTGCGGACCATGAACTCCTTGAGGATGTCGTTCTGGATGGTCCCCGCGAGCTGCTCCGGCTTCACCCCCTGCTCCTCGGCCGCCGCGATGTAGAGCGCGAGCACCGGCAGCACCGCGCCGTTCATCGTCATCGACACCGACATCTCGTCGAGCGGGATGCCGTCGAAGAGGGTGCGGGTGTCGTAGATCGAGTCGATCGCCACGCCGGCCATGCCGACGTCGCCGCGCACCCGCGGGTGGTCGGAGTCGTAGCCGCGGTGGGTGGCCAGGTCGAAGGCGACGCTCAGGCCCTTCTGGCCGGCCGCGAGGTTGCGGCGGTAGAACGCGTTGGACTCCTCGGCGGTCGAGAAGCCGGCGTACTGCCGGATCGTCCACGGCTGGGTGGTGTACATCGTCGGGTAGGGCCCGCGCAGGAACGGGCTCAGGCCCGGGCAGGTGTCGAGCGCGTCGAGGCCCTCGAGGTGCTCGGGGCCGTAGACCGGCAGGATGTCGATGCCCTCGGGCGCGGTCCACGGCTCGCCGCTCGCCGGTCGAGCGCTGCGAGCCGCGGCCGGTCCGCAGTCGCCGCCCAGCGGCAGGCCGGCGAAGCTCTTCGGGACGCTCATGCCAGCTTCTCCCTCGTGCGGGTCAGGAAGTCCAGGGCGTCGACGCCCATCGCGCAGGAGTCGTCGGCGTAGTCGCGCGGGCTTGCCGGCGACGACCACCCACGCGGCGCCCGGCCTCGCGCAGCGCGGCGCGCGGCCTCGGCGCCCCACTCGGCGTACGCCGCGTCGGCGCCGGCCAGGCAGACGACCGGCTGGCCGTCGTACGCCGCGAGCAGGTCGTCGACGCCGTCGGTCGCGCCCGGCGACGTCGACGGCGATGCCGCCGGCGGCGAAGCAGGTTGGCGGCGAAGGTGGCGCGGGCGGTGTGCGCGGCGACGGTGCCCATCGTGGCCAGGAAGACCGGCGCCGTCGGCCGGCTCGTCGCGCAGCGCCTCGAAGGCGGCGCCGTAGCGGCGCACCGTCGGCGCCGGCGGCGTCGGGCTCGCGCTCGGGCAGCGTCTCGGCGAGGTTGGGGAACTCGGTGAGCCCGGTGAGCGGCCGCTTGCGGGTGGCGACCTGGCGCGTCGCGCTCGGCGACGACCGTCGCCGCGATCGCGGCCGTCGAGCGGCGCCGCGCCCGTCGCCTCGAGCCGGCCGAGCTCGGCCCAGGCGGCGACGGCGAGGTCGTCGGTGAGCTTCTCGACGGCGTACGACCCGCCGGCCGGGTCGGCGACCTGGGCGACGTGCGACTCGGCGATCAGCAGCGAGCGAGGTGTTGCGGGCGATCCGGCGGCCGAAGGCGTCGGGGCGGCCGAGCGGGCTGTCGAAGGGCAGCACGGTGACGGCGTCGGCGCCGCCGACGCCGGCGGCGAACGCCGCGACGGTGGTGCGGAGCATGTTCACCCAGGGGTCGTACTTGCTCATCATCGGCCGGCTGGTGACGGCGTGCTGGCGCTGGCCGCGCGGCTCGGCCGACGCTCGCTGAGCTCGAGCGACCCGCGCCCACAGCCGGCGGGCCGCGCGGAGCTTGGCGATGGTCGGGAACTGCTCGTCGGTGGCGGCGTAGCGGAACTCGACGAGGCCGGCCGCCTCGTCGACGCCGAGCCCGGCGTCGGTGAGCGGCGCGGAGGTACGCCGCGCCGACGGCCATGCGAGTAGCCGAGCTCCTGGGCGTCGGAGGCGCCGCGGTCGTGCACCGCGGTCGCGTCGACGACGAAGCCGAGCACGCCGGCCTCGCGGGCGTCGCCACCTCGACCAGACCGTCGGTGACGTCCCGCTCGGTCCCGCGCGTCGAACTGCGGAGCATCGCCCCGATCGGGTCGGCACCCAGGTTGGTGCCCGGGGCAGGCGTGACGCCACGCTCGCGCAGGACGGCGACAAGCGCCTCGGCAGCACGGATCGGGTCAGCAGGAGCGTCGAGGACGACCGGCGCGAGGTCGAGGAGCACGCCGTCGAGCAGACGCATCGAGGTCGGCCGGAGCGAAGGCGCCGCCCACCTCGAGCCACAGCGAGGTGGCGCCGTTCTGCAGGTCGACCAGGAGCGCTTCGTTGCCGGTCTTCGCGTCCGGACCTGACAGGTGGGCGCGGATGTCCCAGTCGTCCAGCCGCTCGGGACGGCCGGCCGTGGCCAGGTCCTCGACGAGGCACGGGTGCCCAGCGGCGTCGACGGCGATGCCGTCGAGCGTGGTGCGGGTCAGCTTCTCCCAGACCAGCGACGTCGGGGTCGTCGTCGCGACATGCGCCGCGCCTTGCGCAGCACGGCCGCGGCTTCGCGCTCCCAGTCGGCGAGCGAGTGGTGCGTCGTCGGGTCCCGCGAGGTCGAGCGAGCCCTGCTCGGGCTCGAGCTCGGTCGGCTCGGCGAGGCCGCCTTCCACGTCTGTCATGGTGCGAACCCTAGGAGGGTGGGCACCGCGGGTGCCACCGAGTGTGACTTTTCCCTAGCGGAATGGACCCTTCGGATCCTCGGGCGCGACCAGTCAGCACACCAACGAACAGGACCCCGGTCAGCGGACCGGGGAGAAACCCAGACCGTCCAGCGCGCCCGACTGCTCGAACCGAGCCCAGATCTTGCCCCGGAGCCGGGTGGTGATCTTCGTGGTGAGGTGGTTGAAGTCACGCCACACCACCCGTCCCGCCAGGATCGGGCGGCACAACGGCGCGTCGGGGCAGATCACGGGATTGAAGTCGACACTGAACACGTCGTCCCGGGCGACCGCCTCGCTGACGACGATGCTGTCGGTGACGCTCGTCCCGATCGGGACCGGGACCAGGCACTCGGCCACGAACGTGGCCCGGGCCAGGCAGTCGAGCGGGTCACCGTCGACCCGGATCGTGTCGCGGACCACGACCGTGCGGACGCCGAGCCGGCTGAGCTGGTCGAGGGTCTCGCGCGGTGGTGTTCGCCACCAGCTCCTCGACGGTCTCGTCGGAGCCACCGATCCGGGTCAGGGTGTCGCGGTACTTGAGATCGAGGTCGTAGCTCTGCGAGACCAGGATGACCAGGTCGGGGTCGATCACCTCGATCGCCTCGTCGTACCACTCGCCGCGTAGGTCGTTGCAGAGTTCGCGAGCGTCCGGCGGGCGGGTCCCGTTGGAGAGGCCTGCCTGCCACGGACATCCACGCAGGATGTTGGCGGCGAGAGTGAAGCCTCGCTGGTTGGCCAGCTTGCGCATCATCGGAGCCAACATCTTCGCGTGGCTGTCCCCGACCAGGAGCACCGTCGGACCGTCGTTCTCGACGAGGTAGCAGTTCTCGAGGTCTGTGCACGCCCGGCCCCGACCGATGTCCTGCGCGATGGACTTGTAGTCGAGGTCGTCGGGCACCCGCTCGCGATCCGCGCCGGAGGCGACGAACCCTCCGCCCTGCGCGGCCAGGGCGGGCTGTCGCGGGCTTTCCAGCAGCGGCGTCATCACGGCAACGGCGACGAGCGCGCTGGCCAGCACGCCCGAGAGGGCCACCGGCCACTGGAGGGACGGGGCGCCGACCCAGCGGCGAATCGGCAGCTCGAGCACCTCCGCCGAGAGGGCCGCCAGGGCCGTCGCCAACACGCCCGCGAGGACCGCGAGCACCAGGGGGCGGACCTCCAGGAACTCCAGCAGGACCAGCAGCACCGGCCAGTGCCACAGGTAGGTGCCGTAGGAGATCTTGCCGAGGTAGACGGGAACCGGCAGCTCGAAGAGCCGGACCACGGCGCCACGGGTTGCGAGCAGGCCGCTGATCAGCAGCACCGAGGCCAGGGTTGCCAGCAACCCCCGCCACGACGTGTTCAGGGTCAACCAACCGCTCGCGACGACCAGCAACAGCACCAGTCCGGCGGCACCCGACGCCACCGGACGCGGGCTGGACCAACCGGCGCGGATGGCAACCGCGAGCAGTGCCCCCGCCAGCAGCTGGTAGAGGCGGGCGTCGGTGCCGTAGTAGGCGTGGGCCGGGTCGGCCGACATCCAGTACAGCTGACTGCCGACCGACAGGACGAACAGCAGCCCGAGGCCCGCACCCAGGATCCACTTGCGGCGTCGGCTCGCGAAGACCGAGGCCGACCAGCAGCAGGGGGAACGCCACGTAGAACTGCTCCTCGATCGCCAGCGACCAGAAGTGCAGGAACGGGCTCTTCTCCACGTCCGTCGGCGAAGTAGTCCTCGGACCGGGCCAGGAAGTTCCAGTTGGCGTAGTAGAGCAAGGCGCTCTGCGCGTCGCCGACCAGGCTCAGTCGGCGTACGACGCTGGTGAGGAGTACGAACGTGGCCCCGGTGGCGACCACGACAACCACCGCAGCGGGCAGCAGCCGACGCACCCGACGGGCGTAGAAGTTGCCGAGCCGGAGCCGGCCGCTCCGGTCGATCTCGGCCAGGATGACACCCGAGACCAGGAAGCCCGACAGCACGAAGAAGAGGTCGACCCCGACGTAGCCACCGGCCACCACCTGCATGCCGGCGTGGAACAGCAGCACCAGATAGACGGCGAGTGCTCGGAGCCCGTCGAGGGCGGGCAGGTGGGTCCGAGACATGGCAGGGAGGCTAACCCGCTGCCGGAGCGGAGCCCCCATTGCCGCGGGCTCCACCACGGCGCCGCTCAGAGCTCGGTCCGACCCTCGTCGTCCTTGTTGCGGATGCCGATCTTGTTGCCCAGCCAGACCAGCGGGTCGAACTTGCGGTCGGCCACCCGCTCCTTCATCGGGATGATCGCGTTGTCGGTGATCTTGATGCCCTCGGGGCAGACCTCGGTGCAGCACTTGGTGATGTTGCACATCCCGAGGCCGGCCGCGCCCTGGGCCAGCTCGCGCCGGTCGTGGGTGTCGAGCGGGTGCATGTCGAGCTCGGCGTACCGCAGGAAGAAGCGCGGACCGGCGAAGGCCGGCTTGTTCTCCTCGTGGTCGCGCACGACGTGGCAGGTGTTCTGGCACAGGAAGCACTCGATGCACTTGCGGAACTCCTGGCCGCGCTCGACGTCGACCTGCATCATCCGGCGCTTGCCGTCGGCGTCGCGCGGCGGCGGCGCGAACGCCGGCAGCTCCTTGGCCTTCTCGTAGTTGTACGACACGTCGGTGACCAGGTCGCGGATGACCGGGAAGGACCGCATCGGCGTCACCGTGATCGTCTCGGACTCGTCGAAGTCGGAGAGCCGGGTCATGCACAGCAGCCGCGGCTTGCCGTTGATCTCGGCGCTGCAGGAGCCGCACTTGCCGGCCTTGCAGTTCCACCGGACCGCGAGGTCGCCGGCCTGGGTGGCCTGGAGCCGGTGGATGCGCGTCGAGGACGACCTCGCCGGCCTCGACCGCGACGGTGTAGTCGCCGAGGTCGCCGCCGTCCTGGTCGCCGCGCCAGACGCGCATCTTCAGGTCGTAGCCCATGCTCGGGCTCCTCACTTGCTCTCGAAGAAGGTCTTGAGCTCGTCGGGCATCACCGGGAGCGGCTGCTGCGGTCAGGTCGACTCCGGTGCCGGCCGCGTCGAGCCGGACGACGAGGTTCTTGGTCCCCCACTCCTGGCGTCGGGCCGGGGAAGTCGTCGCGGGTGTGCCCGCCGCGCGACTCCTGCCGCTCGAGCGCGGCCTTGGCGATGCACTCCGAGACCAGCAGCATGTTGCGCAGGTCGAGCGCGAGGTGCCAGCCCGGGTTGTACTGCCGGTGCCCCTCGACGACGAGGTGCTGCGGCGCGCTCCTTGAGCGCCTCGATCTCGGCCAGCGACTGCTCCAGCTCGTCGCCGGTGCGGATGATGCCGACCAGGTCGTTCATCGCCTGCTGGAGGTCGTGCTGGATCGTGTAGGGGTTCTCCGCCGCCCTCGCCCTCGAACGGCGCCAGCGCGCTGGCCTCGCGCGGCCTTCACGTCGGCCGCGTCGACCGCGGGTCGGCTCGCCGCCGAGCTCGACGGCGTACGCCGCGGCGCACTCGCCGGCCCGCCGGCCGAAGACCAGCAGGTCGGACAGCGAGTTGCCGCCCAGCCGGTTCGAGCCGTGCATGCCGCCGGAGCACTCGCCCACGGCGTACAGCCCGGTCACCGCCGCTCAGCTCGGTGTCGGCGTCGACCTCGACGCCGCCCATCACGTAGTGGCAGGTCGGCCCGATCTCCATCGGCTCGGCGGTGATGTCGACGTCGGCCAGCTCCTTGAACTGGTGGTACATCGACGGCAGCCGCTGCCGGATGAACTCCGGGGTACGCCGCGACGCGATGTCGAGGTAGATGCCGCCGTGCGGTGTCCCGCGGCCGGCCTTGATCTCGGAGTTGATCGCCCGGGCGACCTCGTCGCGCGGCAGCAGCTCGGGTGGCCGGCGGTTGTTCTTCTTGTCGTCGTACCACCGGTCCGCCTCCTCGATCGTGTCGGCGGTCTCGGCCTTGAAGAACTCCGGGATGTAGTCGAACATGAACCGCTTGCCCTCGGAGTTCTTCAGGATGCCGCCGTCCCCGCGCACCGACTCGGTGACGAGCAGCCCCTTCACCGACGGCGGCCAGACCATGCCGGTCGGGTGGAACTGCACGAACTCCATGTTGATCAGCGAGGCGCCGGCTCGCAGCGCGAGCGCGTGGCCGTCGCCGGTGTACTCCCACGAGTTGCGAGGTGACCTTGAACGACTTGCCGATGCCGCCGGTCGCCAGGATCACGCTCGGCGCCTCGAAGTCACGAAGCGGCCGGTCTCGCGCCAGTAGCCGAAGGCGCCGGAGACCGCTCCGCTGCCCGTCGTCCTTCGAGCAGCTCGGTGATCGTGCACTCCATGAACACGTCGATGCCGAGCTGCACGGCGCGCTGCTGGAGGGTGCGGATCATCTCCAGCCCGGTGCGGTCGCCGACGTGGGCGAGCCGGGCGTACTTGTGGCCGCCGAAGTCGCGCTGGGAGATCAGGCCGTCCTCGGTGCGGTCGAACAGCGCGCCCCAGTCCTCGAGCTCCATCACCCGCTCGGGCGCCTCCTGGGCGTGCAGCTGGGCCATCCGCCAGTTGTTGAGCATCTTCCCGCCACGCATGGTGTCGCGGAAGTGCACCTCCCAGTTGTCCTCGGGCCAGACGGTTGCCCATCGCGGCGGCGATCCCGCCCTCGGCCATCACGGTGTGCGCCTTGCCGAGCAGGGACTTGCAGACGATCGCGGTCCGCGCGCCGGCGTCGTGGGCAGCGATGGCCGCCCGCAGCCCGGCGCCGCCGGCGCCGATCACGACGACGTCGTAGCTGTGGCGCTCCAGGCCGCCGCGCTCGTCGCCGGACATCTCGTTGCCGGTCATCGGGTGCCTGGTCTGGTTGCCGTCACTCATGTCAGAAGAACCTCGGGTCGTCGAAGACGTCGGTCGCGAGCAGGTAGATGTAGAGGTCGACCAGCGCGACGGAGAACAGGGAGTACCAGGCGTAGGTGGCGTGGCGGGCGTTGAGCTTCGACACCCAGGTCCAGAGCCTTGTAGCGGACCGGGTGCTTGGAGAAGTGCCGCAGCCGGCCGCCGATGATGTGGCGGCACGAGTGGCACGACAGCGTGTAGAGCCAGATCAGCACCACGTTGATCGACCATCAGCACGGTGCCGAGGCCCATGTGCCCCCACTCGCCCTCGCTCGTTGCGGAAGGCGAGGACGGCGTCGTAGCTCAGGATCAGGCCGACCACGACCGCGGCGTACCAGAAGTAGCGGTGGACGTTCTGGAGGATCAGCGGGAGCCGGGTCTCGCCGGAGTACGCCGTGTGCGGCTCGGCCACCGCGCAGGCCGGCGGCGAGAGCCAGAACGCCCGGTAGTAGGCCTTGCGGTAGTAGTAGCAGGTCATCCGGAAGCCCAGCGGGAAGATCAGGATGATCAGCGCCGGCGAGAGCCGCCACCAGCTGAACGGCGTACCGAAGTCGGCGGCGCCGCTCTGGCGCAGTCGTCGGTCAGGCACGGCGAGTAGAACGGCGAGAGGTAGGGCTTGGCGTAGAAGTTCGCGCCCGTCGAAGGCGCGCCAGGTCGCGTAGACGACGAAGGACGAGAACACCACGAACGTCGCCAGCGGGGCGAGCCACCACCGGTCCTCGCGCAGTGTCTTGACGTCGATCCGGGCCCGGGTCGGGACCGTTCACTCCTGCTGCCGTGCGCGCGTCTGTCGACGCCATGGAGACCTCCGCAGTAGGGGGGCGGGCGGTGCATGGGTGAGTCTGCACACAGAACGCCCGATGCGGAAGGGGCCACACCGCCAGACTTCACGACACCGTCGCCCGACAGCCGCTGACCGGTCGTCCCGGAGCCGTCGGGCTGGCGTTCGCGGCCCCACGGGGTCAATGTCACACTCCCCGCCGCACACGAGGAGCGAATCGGGCGGTAGCGTGGCATCTCGTGGCAACCACGACCCTGGTCAAGGGAGCGCGCTCGACGCGCTCGACCATCGCACTCAAGCTCCTGATGGCCGCCAGTGGCGTCATCTTCATCGGCTTCGTCCTCCTGCACATGTACGGCAACCTCAAGGCCTTCAGTGGCCACGATGCCTACAACGAGTACGCCGAGCACCTGCGCATCATCGGTGAGCCGATGCTGCCGCGCGAAGGCCTCCTGTGGCTGATCCGCGTCGTGCTCCTCGCGTCGCTCGCCGTGCACGTCTACGCCGCGGTCGCGCTCTGGCGCCGGGCCGCGAAGGCGCGGACGACGAAGTACGTCGTGAAGAAGAACGTCGGCTCGTCGTTCTCCTCGCGGATGATGCGCTGGGGCGGGGTGACCATCCTGCTCTTCATCGTCTGGCACCTGCTGAACTTCACCATCGGCAAGGTCAACGTCTCGGGCGGCCCCACCAACGACCCGTACAACCTGCTCGTGGACACCTTCGACGTGTGGTGGCTGACGCTCATCTACCTCGTGGCCATGGCCGCCCTGGGGCTGCACCTGCACCACGGCGTGTGGAGCTCCGCGCAGACCCTCGGCCTGACCAACAACGCCAAGGCTCGCCGCAACGCGAAGGTCCTCGGGGGAATCGTCGCCGTGGTCATCGCGGGCGGCTTCTCCCTCGTCCCGATCTTCGTGCTCGCCGGCGTCATCACCAAGTAACGGCCAAGGAAGCGACATGACTGACACCATCACGGGCCCCGAGTCCGCCTCCGAGCGCGAGCCCAACGACGCCGAGGGCTACTTCGTCGAGGGCGACGCGCTCTTCGACAAGAAGGCCCCCACCGGCCCGATCGCCGAGCGCTGGGACAGCCGCAAGTTCAACGCCCGGCTCGTCAACCCGGCCAACCGGCGCAAGCTCTCGGTGATCGTCGTCGGCACCGGCCTCGCCGGCGCGCTCGGCCGCCGCCACGCTCGGCGAGCTGGGCTACAACGTGAAGTCCTTCTGCTTCCAGGACTCGCCCGCGCCGCGCCCACTCGATCGCCGCCCAGGGCGGGATCAACGCCGCCAAGAACTACCAGAACGACGGCGACTAGCGTCTACCGCCTCTTCTACGACACCGTCAAGGGCGGCGACTTCCGCTCCCGCGAGGCCAACGTCTACCGCCTGGCCGAGGTCTCGCGTCAACATCATCGACCAGTGCGTCGCCCAGGGCGTGCCGTTCGCCCGCGAGTACGGCGGCCTGCTCGACAACCGCTCCTTCGGCGGCGCCCAGGTCTCGCGCACCTTCTACGCCCGCGGCCAGACCGGCCAGCAGCTGCTGCTCGGCGCCTACCAGGCGCTCGAGCGCCAGATCGCCGCCGGCACCGTCGAGATGTTCACCCGCCACGAGATGCTCGACCTCGTCGTCGTCGACGGCCAGGCCCGCGGCATCATCACCCGCGACCTGGTCACCGGCGAGATCGAGACGCCACGCCGCCGACGCCGTGGTGCTGGCCACCGGCGGCTACGGCAACGTCTTCTACCTCTCCACCAACGCCAAGGGCTGCAACGTCACCGCCGACCTGGCGCGCGCACCGCAAGGGCGCCTACTTCGCCAACCCCTGCTACACGCAGATCCACCCGACCTGCATCCCGGTCTCCGGCGACTACCAGTCGAAGCTGACGCTGATGTCGCGAGTCGCTGCGCAACGACGGCCGCATCTGGGTGCCGAAGAACCAGGCGACGACGCGACAAGGACCCGCGCGAGATCCCCGAGGCCGAGCGCGACTACTACCTCGAGCGCATGTACCCGGCTTCGGCAACCTGGTGCCCCGCGACATCGCCTCGCGCGCCGCCAAGGAGGTCTGCGACGAGGGCCGCGGCGTCGGCCCGCGGCGGCGCTGCGGCGTCTACCTCGACTTCGCCGACGCCATCGAGCGCCTCGGGCGAGGACGCGATCGCGCGAGAAGTACGGCAACCTCTTCGACATGTACGCAGCGCATCACCGGCGAGGACCCGTACGAGGTGCCGATGCGCATCTACCCGGCCGTCCACTACACGATGGGCGGCCTGTGGGTCGACTACGACCTGCAGTCCACGATCCCCGGCCTGTTCGTGGTCGGCGAGGCCAACTTCTCCGACCACGGCGCCAACCGCCTCGGCGCCTCGGCGCTGATGCAGGGCCTGGCCGACGGCTACTTCGTGCTGCCCGTACACCATCGGCGACTACCTCGCCGACGGCCCGTTCGAGCAGGTCGACCGACGACCACGCCGGCCTTCGTCGAGGCCGCGAGCCGCGGTCGCGAGCCGGATCGACAAGCTGCTCGTCGATCAACGGCGACGCGCACGCGTCGACTCGTTCCACCGCGAGCTCGGCCAGATCATGTGGGAGTACTGCGGCATGGCCCGCACCGAGGAGGGCCTGCAGCAAGGCGCATCGACCTGATCCGCGCGCTGCGCGAGGAGTTCTGGCGCAACGTCAGGGTGCCCGGCACCGGCGACGACGCTCAACCAGTCGCTCGAGAAGGCCGGCCGCGTGGCCGACTTCCTCGAGCTCGGCGAGCTGATGTGCCTCGACGCGCTCGACCGCGCGCGAGTCCTGCGGCGGCCACTTCCGCGACGAGTACCAGACCGAGGACGGCGAGGCCCAGCGCGACGACGACGAGTACGCCTACGTCGCCGCCTGGGAGTGCGCCGGCGACGGCGAGCCGCCGGTCCTGCACAAGGAAGCAGCTCGACTACGACTACGTCCAGCTGACCCAGCGGAGCTACAAGTGAGCGATCTGAACCTGACCCTCAAGGTCTGGCGTCAGGCCGACGCCGAGTCGCCCGGCGGCCGATGCACGCTACGAGGTCGACGACGTCTCCGCCGACATGTCGTTCCTCGAGATGCTCGACGTCCTCAACGAGGACCTCGAACGCGCGCGGGCGAGGAGCCCGATCGCCTTCGACCACGACTGCCGCGAGGGCATCTGCGGCATGTGCGGCCTGATGATCAACGGCGAGGCCCACGGGCCCGAGGTGCACCACGACCTGCCAGCTGCACATGCGGTCGCTTCAAGGACGGCGACGACGATCACGATCGAGCCGTGGCGCGCCGACGCCTTCCCGGTCATCAAGGACCTGGTCGTCGACCGCAGCGCCGTTCGACCGGATCATCCAGGCCGGCGGCTTCATCTCGGTCAACACCGGCGCTGCGCCCGACGCCAACGCCGATCCCGGTCCCGAAGGAGGACGCCGACCGCGCCTTCGACGCCGCCGCCTGCATCGGCTGCGGCGCCTGCGTCGCGGCCTGCCCGAACGCCTCGGCGTCGCTCTTCATCGGCGCCAAGATCACCCACCTCGGCGAGCTGCCGCAGGGCCAGGCCGAGCGCGACCAGCGCGTGGTCAACATGGTCGGCCAGCAGGACCACGAGGGCTTCGGCGGCTGCACCAACATCGGCGAGTGCACAGCCGCGTGCCCCAAGGAGATCCCGCTCGACGTGATCTCCCGCCTCAACTGGGACCTGCACGCCGCGATGCGTCACGGTCTCTGAGCGACGGCCGCTGCGGCGCTCAGGCCCGCGTCGTACGCCGCAGGGCCCTGAGGCCGAGGAGGCCGAGGACGACCCCGATGGCGAGGTCGACCACGATCAGGACCGAGTGGGCCACCCAGTAGCCGGTCGCGCGCTCCTCGCCCGAGGAGTGGGCGGCCGCGAGGTTCTTGGCGAAGGTCGACCAGATCACGAAGTTCCAGATCGCGACCCCGATCAGGAGCCAGCCGTGCTTGCGTTCGAACTTCATGAGTCTCCCCGGTTTCGTTTGAGCAGGGCCACCAGGCCCAGGGCGGTGGCTCCGCCGGCTGCAAAGGGGGTCGCCCAGGCCGCGCGGCGACCGCTCGTCCCTGCCGTCCGGCTCTCAGCGGGCTGCGGCGCGACCAACGAGGGCGTACGTGGCCCCTGGACCGGCGGCTCGACCGGCACGTCCTCGCGAAGCGCACGGGCCGAGGGCGCCGTGTGGGCCCACGCGGCGGCGTAGATGACGATGCGGGAGAAGTAGTTGATCCAGACCACGAGGACCAGCGCGATGCCGAAGGCCTGGAAGGCGGGTGACTCCTTGGTCGAGGCGAGCAGCAGGAACGCCGCCGCCTTGAGCAGCTCGAAGCCGAGGCCGCCGAGCAGGGCGCCCTTCCACAGCGCCTTGGTCGTGGACTTCGGCTGCACCAGCAGCCGGAAGATCGCGTAGAACAGCACGACGTTGGCGCCCAGGCCCACGAGGCGGGCCAGCCACTCGACCAGGGGCGAGAGCGCGTCGTCGAGCCGCAGCCAGCCCAGCACGACGTCGGAGAAGCCGGTCACGAAGCCAGCCACCGCCACGCTCAGGATCAGCACGAGCCCGATCGCAGCCAGCGAGACGAGGTCGCGCAGCTTGCCGATGACGAAGTTGGGCTGGAGCTTCTTGGGCAGCTCGAAGACCTCTTCGAGGGAGTTGCGCAGGGCCGACATCCAGCCCAGACCGGTGTAGAGCACACCGGCCAGCCCGATCAGTCCCGCCCAGCCCGAGAAGCTCTGCACCTGGTCGAGGGAGAGCTGCCCGTGGCCGTTGCCCACGATCCCGGGCAGGACCGAGTCGATGGCGGAGACCAGGTTGTTCTCGACTCCTTCGTACACCTTGGCCACCCAGCCCACGACGAAGAAGGCCAGCGCCAGGATCGGGAAGAACGAGAGGAAGCCGAAGTAGGTGACCGCGCCGGCCTGGAGGCTGCCGTTCACCTTGCCGAAGTGCTGGACCATCCGTACGGCGTGATCCAGGAACGGCGAGCGTGCCCGCAGCGCGCCGATCCGGTCCGAGAGAGCCACGATCCTCAGGCTACCTTCGAGGAGGTCAGGGGGAAGTCATGCGTGGGCTGCCAGCCGGCGGCCTCGTCGTGGACGTAGAGGTGGAAGTCGCCCACGTCGAAGCTGCACTCGAAGTCGGCCAGATCGGCGACGGCCCGGTCGAGGACGTCGTCGGAGAGGTCATGGGCGATGGTGACGTGGGGGTGGTACGGGAAGGCCAGGTCGAGCTCGAGCGGGCCCCGACGGACCGCACGGGCCAGCCGGCCACACTCGGAGATGCCCTGCTCCAGCGTCACGAAGACGACCGGCGAGATCGGGCGGAAGGTGCCGGTGCCGCGCAGCTGCACGGTGAACGACCCGAAGCCGGCCGCGACCTCGCTCAGGTGTCCCTCCACCGCGGCCAGTCGCGAGGCCTCGACCTCGACGGGCGGCACGAGCGTGATGTGCGTGGGGATCATCGTGGCGCTCGTGTCACCGATCGCCGTGCGGTAGTCCTGAAGCTGCGTGGCCCAGGGCTCCGGGATGGACAGAGCGACACCGATCGTGGGCACGACGCAGAGCCTACTGCGCGCCGGCAACGAAGCCGACGCGCTGGTAGACGTCACGCAGGGTCGTCTGGGCGACCTCGCGGGCCTGGTCGGCACCCTGCTTGAGCACCGCCGAGAGGTAGGCCTGGTCGTCGAGGAGCTCGAGCGCCCGCTCGCGGAACGGGGTCACGAAGTCGACCACCACGTCGGCGAGGTCCTTCTTGAGGTCGCCGTAGCCGCGGCCGGCGTACTGCTCCTCCAGGGTGGGGATGGCGGTGCCGGTGAGGGCGGCGTAGATCGTGAGGAGGTTGCTGATGCCGGGTTTCTCGTCGGCGTCGTAGGTCACCTCGGACCCCGAGTCGGTCACGGCCGAGCGGATCTTCTTGGCGCTGGCGCGGGGGTCGTCGAGCATCTCCACGATCCCGGCCGGCGAGGAGGCGGACTTCGACATCTTCGCCGAGGGGTTCTGCAGGTCGCCGATCTTGGCCGTCGCCTTGAGGATGTACGGCTCCGGGAGACGGAAGGTCTTCTTGTAGCGGTGGTTGAAGCGCTGGGCGAGGTCGCGGGTCAGCTCGAGGTGCTGGCGCTGGTCCTCGCCGACCGGCACGAAGTGCGGGCGGTAGAGCAGGATGTCGGCGGCCTGGAGCACGGGGTAGGTGAAGAGCCCGACTGAGGCGGCGCCCTCGCCGCCCTTGGCCGACTTGTCCTTGAACTGGGTCATCCGGCGGGCCTCACCGAAGCCGGTCAGGCACTGCAGCACCCAGCCGAGCTGGGCGTGCTCGGGCACCTGGCTCTGCACGAAGATCGCGGACTTCTCGGGCTCGATGCCCATCGCCAGCAGCTGGGCGGCCGCCCGCAGGGTGCGCTCACGCAGCACCTTGGGGTCCTGCTCGACCGTGATGGCGTGCAGGTCGGCGATGAAGAAGAACGGCTGGTGATCGTGCTGGAGGTCCACCCACTGCCGCAGCGCCCCGAGGTAGTTCCCGAAGTGGAACGAGTCCGCAGTGGGCTGGATCCCGGAGAGCACCCGCGGCCGGGCCGTCCCGGACGCCGCAGCCGAGGCCGAGGTCTCGACCGCGAGGTCTGGTGTGGTGGTGGACATGACGGCCATTCTTCCCGATTGCCGGGCTGCGGGGTCACCCGGCCTCGGGGCCGGACCCGAAGCGGGTGGGCAGGAATGCATTTGCCGGGGAGCCGATCACTTGGGAGGGTTCGGCCATGACTTCGGCTCCCACTCTGACCGACGGCGTCGTGACCCTCCGGGCGCACCGGCCCGCCGACGCCCCCGGCGTACTCGAGCAGAGCCAGGACCCCGACTCGATCCGGTGGACCCAGGTGCCCGTGCCGTACTCGCTCGAGGAGGCCGAGAAGTACGTCGGCGAGTTCGTGCCTGGAGGCTGGGCGGACAACTCCGAGTGGGGCTTCGCGGTGGAGGTGGACGGGCGGTACGCCGCGAGCGTCTCGCTGCGCAACGAGGGCAAGCAGCGCGCCGAGATCGCCTACGGCTCTCACCCGGCAACCCGCGGCACCGGCACCATGGAGCGCGCGCTGCGGCTGCTGCTCGACTGGGGCTTCGCCGAGCAGCACCTGGAGACGGTCCTCTGGCACGCGAACCGCGGCAACTGGCCCTCGCGCCGGCTGGCCTGGCGTCTGGGCTTCTCCTTCGACGGGACGCTGCGTCAGTGGCTGCCGCACCGCGGCGAGTTGCGCGACGGCTGGTCGGGGACGTTGCTGCGCGACGAGCCTCGCTCGCCTCGGTCGACCTGGCTGGACTGCCCGGTGATCGAGGCCGAGGGACTGCGACTGCGCCCCGTCGAGGCCCGCGATGCCGAGCGGATCGCCGAGGGCTGCGCCGACGAGCGCAGCCAGCGCTGGCTCGGGCACCTGCCCACGCCGTACACGCTGGCCGACGCGCACGACTACATCGAGGCACGCTCGGAGATGCGGGCCACCGGCTCGGGAGCGACCTGGGCCGTCGTCGACCCGGTCGACGACGTGCTCCTGGCGACCGTCCTCTACTTCGGACACCGGCCCGGGATCGACTGCGAGCTCGGCTACTGGACCCACCCCGAGGCGCGCGGGCGCGGGCTGATGACCCGCGCGTTCGCGATCGTGCTGCGCCATGCCTTCGAGGAGCTCAAGGTGCAGCGGGTCAAGGCCTTCGTCGCTGTCGACAACGCCGCCTCACGCCACCTGGTCGAGGCCAACGGCCTGCGCCTCTACGGCGTCGAACGGCTTGGCGCCAACACCGGCGCCGGTCCTGCCGACATGGCGCTCTACGACGTGATGGTCGAGGATTTCAACGCCTGAGCGGCGTCCGTGCGGCGCTGGGCCAGCGCAGCGATCACGAGCACGACCACGCCGGCCACGGCGAGGGCCGCCCCGACAAGAGCGGGCGAGCGAAAGCCGTACCCGGCTGCGATGACGAGTCCACCGAGCCAGGCGCCCAGGGCGTTGGCGACGTTGAGCGAGGCGTGGTTCATTGCGGCCCCCAGGGTCTGGGCCTCGCCTGCGACATCCATCAGGCGCAGCTGGAGGTTCACGACGAGCACCGAGCCGAGGACGGTGATCGTGAAGACCACCGGCAACGCCCACCAGCCGTGGGGGGCGGCGACGAAGAAGACGAGCAGGACGAGGACCGAGCCGACACCGGAGCCGAGCAGTGACCCGAAGACCGACCAGTCGGCCAGCTCGCCGGCCAGCCAGGTCCCGGCGACCATGCCGAGCCCGAAGGCGAGCAGGAAGATCGGCACGACCGACTCCGCGAGACCACCGACCTCGGTGATCGTCGGCGCGATGTAGGAGTAGACGGCGAAGAGCCCACCGAAGCCGATCGCACCCGCGGCGAGGGTCAGCCAGACCTGCGGCTTGCGCAGGGCCGCGAGCTCGCGGCGACCCGTCGCGTGGGGGTCGCCGGGACTGGTGGGGACGAAGGCGATGATCATCGCGATGGTGGCAAGCGCGATCAACGCACAGGCGAGGTACGCCGCGCGCCACCCGACCTGCTGCCCGAGCCAGGTCGCCGCCGGGACGCCGACCACGTTGGCCACCGAGAGACCCAGCATCACGCTGGCCACCGCGCGGCCCTTGCGCCCCTCGGGTGCCAGGCTGGCCGCGACCAGTGAGGCGACGCCGAAGTAGCCGCCGTGCGGCAGCCCGTCGAAGAACCGCGCGACCACGAGGCTGCCGAAGCCGGGCGCCAGCGCGCTGAGCGCATTGAAGAGCGCGTAGGCGGCCATCAGCGCGAGCAGCAGACCACGCCGCGGCCAGCGGGCGCCGAAGAAGGCCAGGAGTGGCGCACCCACGACCACGCCGACGGCGTACGCCGAGATGACGTGGCCGCCCGCAGGGATCGACACGTCGAGACCGCGGGTGATCTGCGGCAGCAGGCCCATCGTCACGAACTCGGTCGTGCCGATCGCGAAGCCGCCCATCGCCAACGCGAAGACGGCCATCCCGACGTGGACGGGAGGCCGGACACCGGTCGTCCCGGCGTCCGGCGCCGAGTCGGTGGTGGTGGCGGCGGCAGTGGTGGCGGATGGGCCGAGGCGGAGGCGGGGGCGAGGTGGAGGCGGAGGCGGAGGCGGAGGCGGAGGCGGAGGTGGAGGCGCGAGGCGAGGTGGAGGCGGAGGCGGTGCTCGTCATGAGGGGAGAGCTCTCATCGATCAAGGAACGGGAGGACAGAGCCCTCGGCATCGACCGGTTCGGCCGAGCACTCCCATGGTCCAACGCCCCGCCCCGAAGCGCCATTCCACGCCGACCTGCCATCTTTGGCCGCTCCCAGCCCGCCGACCTGCCCTTTGTGGTCAGTCGTGACTCGTCACCACGAGGGCGGAGCCGGGCGCGAGCTCCACGTGGACCTCGCCGAACTCGTCGACGGACACCTCGAAGAACTCCCTCCCGACCCGGAGGCCGCGCAGGCGGAAGGCGCCCAGGGAGGTCACGGTGCGTGCGGGGTGACTCAGGATGCCGCGCGCCGCGTCCACCCGGATTCCGGTCACGGCCACCAGCGCAGCCAACGGGGCGGCGGCCGACCAGCGCCTGTGGCCGGCAGGCAGCCGGGTAGGCCGTGGGTGCGTCGACGTCGGTCGCCTGTCGCCGCCGTACAGCTCGGGGAGCCGGTGACCGAAGCCCTCCGCGGCCCGGAACAGTCCGGCCGGCCAGCGCCGGCGGCCCGCGAGGTGGCCCTCGGCTGCGAGCCCCCGGATCGCGATGGCGGTGTCGTGGGGCCAGACCGTGCCGCCGTGGTACGAGAGCCGGGAGAAGCGGGGCGGTCGGCCGACGAGTGTGCGCAGGCCGAAGCCGGAGTCGAGCAGCGGGTCGCCGAGCAGTTCGGCCACGCGGGCGGCGCGGCCGGGTCGAGGAGACCGGTGCCGAGCAGGTGGCCCATGTTGGAGGTCACCGAGTCGACCGGGAGCCTTCCCGGTCGAGGGCGATCGCGAGGTGACCGCCCTCCTGGGTCGTCGACCCAGAACTCCGCGAAGCGCGCCCGCAGGTCCGCGGCCCACGCCACCAGGCCGGGGACCGCCGGCTCGCCGAAAGCCGGCGAGCAGCGCGGCGCCGCGGACCGCCGCCTCGTAGGCGTAGGCCTGCACCTCGCACAGGGCGATCGGCGGCTCGGCCAGCCGACCGTCGGCGAACTGGACGGAGTCGTGGCTGTCCTTCCAGCCCTGGTTGGACAAGCCCGTGGCCGGTCTGGTCGACGTAGCGCAGCCAGCCCGACCGGCGGACTGCGCGAGCAGCCACTCCAGGCAGCCGCCGGGCCGCGGGCAGCAGGGCCGCCACCTGGTCAGGGTCGGCGCCCCAGGCGTGGCGTCGGCCAGGGTGCAGACGAACAGCGGGGTGGCATCGACGCTGCCGAAGTAGACCGGCGGCAGGACCTGCGTCGCCGAGGTCGAGCGCGCGGGCGCACCTCGTGCAGGATCTTGCCCGGCTGCTCCTCGGTCGCCGGGTCGTCCCGCGCCCCTGGCGGCGGGCCAGGACCCGCAGGGTGGACAGCGCGAGCCCGGTGTCGAAGCGGGACCAGCATCCGTGCGGCCCAGAGCGAGTCCCGGCCGAAGAGGGTGAGGAACCACGGGCTGCCGGCCGCCAGGAAGGGGTCGTCGCCGTCGCGCAGCAGCAGGCCCGCGAGGTCGGCGAGGCTCTGGCCGGCACGTGCGCCGCACCGCAGGTCGGCGGCCTCGACCCCGGCGGCGGCCCACGGCGGCGGGCCCCCCGCCGCGAAGGGCGGGGCATGACTCCGTGGCGCGGAGCTCGAACGTCGCGCGACCCGCCGCGCCAGCGGACCCGCCAGGTGAGCCGGCCGTCGCTGGCGCGACCTCGGGCGCGGGGCCGGCGACGACCTCGACGCTCGGTCCCCCCGGACCCAGCGCAGGCCCGACCGGCGGCTCCGGGGGGCGGGCGGCGCCGGCGCGCCCCTCTTGACGACGGCCATCGGAGCCAGGTCGCTGCGCAGGTCGACCCGGAGCACGAAGTCGACCGGTCCTGGCCACCGAGCTCGACGACGTCTCGGTCGACGGCCGTCGGCGGTCGAGCACCCGGACCCGGTCGATGCGCACGGTGGGGTCGGGGATCGGTCGCCCAGACTCCGGGCGACGTAGGCGAACTCGTGCGCGCGGCGTGCCGGTGACGGCGGCCCGCACCAGCTCGAGGTCCGACCCCTCGACCCCGACCTCGAGCCGGTCGAGCAGCCGGACGTCGCCGACGTACCAGCCGCTGACCCCGCCGGGGCGGACCTGGCCGTCGGCCCGGCCAGCACCAGGCCCGGGCGCGGCCACGAGCGAGGCCAGGTCGTGCAGCAGCGGCTGCGAGGGGGGGGTTGACGGGGCCGGAGCGTGCTGGGTAACTTCCGTCACGGGCGGATTTTAACGCTAAACACCCGTCTGCCTCCGCAAGCCCCGACGAGAGGTGCAGCCCGATGTCTGACCGGCCGCCTCGACGCCGACACCGCGCGCGGCCCCGCCTCCCACGGCCACGTGACCCTCGAGCGACGTCGCCCGGCACGTGGGCGTCTCGGCCCAGTCGGTCTCCAACGCGCTGAACAGCCCCTACCGGGTCGCGCCCGACACCCGCGAGCGGATCCTGGCCGCCGTCGGCGAGCTCGGCTACCGCCCCAACCGTTCGGCCCGCGCGCTGCGCAACCAGCGCTCCCGCCTGATCGGGGTGAAGGTGGAGCCGTCCCGCGACGACCGGGCCGCGCTGCTGCTCGACCAGTTCCTGCACGCGCTGGCGGAGTCCGCGGCCGCCGCCGGGTGCCACCTCATCCTGTGCCAGGCCGACGATCCACGCCGAGGAGATCGCTGTCTACCGCGACCTGCTCCGTACCACCTCCGTCGACGCCTTCGTGCTCGCCAGCACCCACGCCGACGACGGTCGGGTCGACGCCCTGCGCGAGCTGGGCGTCCCCTTCGCCACGTTCGGTCGATCCTGGGACGGCGACGAGGAACTCGCCTGGGTCGACGTCGACGGACGCCACGGCATCGCCGCTGCCACCCAACACGTCGCCGAGCAGGGCCACCGACGCATCGGGTACGTCGGGTGGCCGCCCTCCGAGGTGGGCCCCGACCGACGCGCGGGCTGGCTCGAGACCTGCGCCCGGCTCCGCCTGGACCACAGCCAGCAGATCGAGGTGACCGACGACTTCGACGAGGGCCGCGCGCGGCCCACCAGCTGCTCGACGCGGCCGACCCCGTCACCGCGTTGGTCTGCGCGTCCGACACCCTGGCGCTCGGCGTCCTGCGCGCCCTGGACGAGCGCGGCCTGCGGGCCGGGCGCGACATCGCCGTGACCGGCTTCGACAACTCACCCGCGGCGGCCCTCACGACCCCCGGTCTCACGAGCCTGCGCCAGCCGCTCGACCGGGTCGCCCACGAGCTGGTCGCCGCCGTCGACGCCCAGCTCGCCGGCACCCCCCGAACCGCCACACCCTGCTCCCCCCCGAGCTCGTCGTACGCCAGTCGAGCCTGCGCACCACACCCCCACCCGCACCGGACGACCTCGAGGAGACACCATGAAGACCCGCACCCATTTCCGCATCCGCCTCGGCCTGTGCCCTGGCCGTCGCCTCCCTGACCCTGACCGCCTGCGGCTCCGGCTTCGGCGGCGACGCCGCGCCCACGAGCGACGGCAAGTTCACCGTGCTGATCGGCTCCTCCGGCGACGCCGAGACGACGGCGGTGAAGTCCGCGGTCGCCGACTGGTCCGAGGACAGTCCGGCAACGAGGCGAGCGTCACGGTCGCCTCCGACCTCGCCCAGCAGCTCAGCCAGGGCTTCGCCGCCAGCAACCCGCCCGACGTCTTCTACGTCTCCACCGACCAGCTCGCCGGGCTACGCCGCCAACGGCTCGCTCTACGCCTACGGCGACCAGCTCGCCAACGCGGACGACTTCTATCCCGAGCCTGCGCGAAGCCTTCACCGTCGACGACGAGCTCTACTGCGCGCCGAAGGACTTCTCGACCCTCGGCGCTCGTGATCAACACCGAAGCTCTGGAGGACGCCGGTCTGGCCGACGACGACGTCCCGACCACCTGGGACGAGCTGCAGACCGTCGCGACGAAGCTGACCAAGGGCGACACGTCGGCCTCGCCTTCAGCCCGGAGTACGCCCGGGTCGGCGCCTTCTTCCCGCAGGCCGGCGGCTCGATGACCAACGAGGACGGCACCGAGGCGACCGTCGACAGCCCGGAGAACGTCGAGGCGCTTGAGCTTCGTGAAGGCGCTGCTGGACGACGGCGTCGCGGCGTACTCCTCCGACCTCGGCGCCGGCTGGGGCGGCGAGGCCTTCGGCAAGGGCTCGGCCGCGATGACGATCGAGGGCAACTGGATCACCGGCGCCATGAGCGCGACTTCCCCGACGTCGACTACACCGTGGCCGAGCTGCCGGCAGGGCCCGGCCGGGCCAGGGCACGCTCGCGTTCACGAACTGCTGGGGCATCGCCGCGGACAGCGCCAACAAGGACGGCCGCGCTCGACCTGGTGGAGCACGCTGACCGCGCCCGAGCCAGCAGCTCGAGTTCGCGAAGGCGTTCGGCGTGATGCCCTCCGTCCAGTCGCGCCGCCGAGCAGTGGAAGGCCGACAACCCGGACGTACGCGCCGTTCATCGACGGCGCCGAGTACGCCCAGAGCCTGCCCTCCCAGCAGGGCGCCGCCGACGTCATCAGCGACTTCAACGCCCAGCTCGAGACGCTGAAGACCGCCGACCCGGCAGGAGATCCTCGCCTCGGTGCAGGACGAGCCTGCAGGCCGTCGCTCGACGCGTGACCGCGCCGAGTGGCACGCCGGCACCGCGACGATCCGCCGGGGCCGCACCCGCGACGGCTGGCTCTTCGTCGCGCCCGCGGTCGTGTGCTCGGCCTCTTCCTGCTGCTGCCCGGTGCTGATGGCGCCTGGGTCAGCGTCTCGGACTGGAGCGGGCGCGGCAGCCCGTTCTCGTCGGACGTCGGCTTCATCGGGCTCGACAACTACCGCGGCGATCCTCTCCGGCGGCGGCCTGGCCGAGCGCGACTTCGGCACCTCGCTGCGCAACAACGCCTAGTACGTGCTGCTCGTCGTGCCGCTCCAGACCGTCCTCGCGCTGTTCCTCGCGGTGCTGGTCAACCCCGGCTGCTGCGCGGCCGCGGCTTCTTCCGCACGGCGTTCTACTTCCCGTCGGTGACCAGCTCGGTGGCGATCACGGTGCTGTGGCTGTTCCTGTTCAGCACCATCGGGCGCGGTCAACAAGGTGCTCGCTGGCTCGGGCATCAACGGGCCCGAACTGGTTCCAGGACCCCCGCGGCGTGCTTCACCTGCTCCTCGGCGGCGTCGGCGTCGACCAGGCGCCGGCCGCGCTCGCCGACCACGGCTTCCTCGGCGTCACCTGGTGGGACTGGCTGGCCGGGCCGTCGGTCGCGATGTCGGCCTTCATCCTGATGGCGGTCTTCACCACCTCCGGCACGTTCATGCTGCTGTTCATCGCGGCGCTGCAGAACATCGGCGACGAGATCGAGGAGGCCGGCATGGTGGACGGCGCCGCGCCTGGCAGCGGTTCCGGCACCTCACGCTGCCGATGCTGCGCCCGACGCTGTTCACCGTCCTCACCCTCGGCCTGATCGGCACCTGGCAGGTCTTCGACCAGATCTACACCGGCACCCAGGGCGGCCCCGCCAAGACCACCCTGACCCCGGCGTACCTCTCCTTCCAGTCGGCCTTCACCAACCAGCGCTGGGGCCAGGGCGCCGCCATCGCCTTCATCCTGTTCGCGATCATCGTCGTGTTCACCCTGCTCCAGCGGCGTGTGCTCGGGGTTCCGCCGACGACCCGGTCGCACGCGCCGGCGCCGGCACGTCGTCGACCGGAGGTGCAGGCCGTGAGCTGCCCGCAGCCGCAGGCGTGGCGGCGACGCTCGCTGCTCTACGTCGTCCTCATCGTGCTCGCCGGTCTCTACATCCTGCCGTTCCTGATCGACGTCGCGACGTCGTTCAAGACCGAGCCGGAAGCGGCGTCCGACCCGCTCGCGCTGCTCCCGAAGACCGTCGACCGTCGCGGCCTACCGGACCCTCTTCCTGCAACTCCGACTTCCCGCTCTGGTTCTCGAACTCCGCGATCGTCACCGTGCTGCGTCACCGCTCGGGCGGGTGCTCTTCGACTCGCTCGCCGGCTACGCCCTGGCCCGGATCGCCGTTCCGCGGTCGCGCGTCGATCTTCGCCGCTGCTGATCGGCGGTGATGGCGGTGCCCGGCGTCGTGCTGCTGATCCCGAAGTTCCTCGTGATCAACCAGCTCGGCATGTACGACTCCTACAGCGGGCATGATCATCCCGCTGCTGGCCGACGCCGCCGGCGTCTTCATCATGAAGAACTTCTTCGAGTCGATCCCGGTCAGCGTCGAGGAGCAGGCCCGGATCGACGGCGCCGGCACGTTCCGGATCTTCTGGTCGATCGTGCTGCCGATGGCCCGTCCGGCTGTGATGACGATCGTGATCCTGTCGTTCCAGGGCTCGTGGAACGAGCTCAACCACTTCATCGTCGCGAGCCACAGCCCCGAGCTCTTCACCCTCACCAAGGGCGTGGCGCAGCTCGCCTCCGGGCGCTCTGAGCCAGGGCACGCAGTACCCCGTGAAGCTCGCCGCCGCAGCGGTCATGACGATCCCGGTCGCCGTGGTGTTCTTCGTCTTCCAGAAGCGGATCATGAATGCCAGCGCCGGCGCCGTCAAGGAGTGACCTGCCATCTTTGGCCGCTCCCAGCCCGCCGACCTGCCATCTTTGGTCGCTTAAATGGCACTGACCCGTCACTCCAGCGGACAGAAGTGACGGGTCAGCGGTCGTACGCCGGCCAAAAGTGGCAGGTCAGCGGTCGTACGCCGGCCAAAAGTGGCAGGTCAGCCCAGGGAGGCGAGTGCTTCGTTCAGCGTCTTCGAGGGGCGCATCACGGCATCGACCTTGGCGGCGTCGGGGCGGTAGTAGCCGCCGATGTCGACCGGCGAGCCCTGGACGGCGAGCAGCTCGCCGGTGATGGCTCTCCTCGTCGCCGGCGAGCGTCTCGGCGAGCGCGGCGAAGTCGGCCGCCAGCTCGGCGTCGTCGGTCTGCGCGGCCAGCTCCTGGGCCCAGTAGAGCGCCAGGTAGAAGTGGCTGCCCCGGTTGTCGATCGAGCCGACCCGGCGAGCCGGCGACTTGTTCTCGTCGAGGAACGTGCCGGTCGCCCGGTCGAGGGTGTCGGCCAGGACCTGCGCGCGCGCGTTGCCGGTCGTCTGCGCGAGGTGCTCGAAGCTGACGCGCGAGGGCGAGGAACTCGCCCAGGCTGTCCCAGCGCAGGTAGTTCTCCTTGACCAGCTGCTGCACGTGCTTGGGGGCCGAGCCGCCGGCGCCGGTCTCGAACAGGCCGCCGCCGTTGATCAGCGGCACCACCGAGAGCATCTTGGCGCTGGTGCCGAGCTCCAGGATCGGGAACAGGTCGGTCAGGTAGTCGCGCAGCACGTTGCCGGTGACCGAGATGGTGTCCTCGCCCCTGCGGATCCGCTCGAGCGAGAAGCGCGATGGCGTCGACCGGCGCCATGATCTGGATGTCGAGGCCCGTCGGTGTCGTGCTCGGGCAGGTAGGCGCTCGACCTTGGCGATCAGGTTGGCGTCGTGGGCGCGGTTCTCGTCGAGCCAGAACACCGCCGGGGCGCCGGTGGCGCGGGCCCGGGTGACGGCGAGCTTGACCCAGTCGCGGATCGGGACGTCCTTGGTCTGGCACATCGCGCCAGATGTCGCCGGCGCCGACCGTCGTGCTCGAGCAGGACGTTGCCGGCCGCGTCGACGACGCGGACGGTGCCGGCGGTCGGGATCTCGAAGGTCTTGTCGTGGCGAGCCGTACTCCTCGGCCGCCTGCGCCATCAGGCCGACGTTGGGCACCGAGCCCATGGTGGCCGGGTCGAAGGCGCCGTTGGCCCGGCAGTCGTCGATGACGACCTGGTAGATGCCGGCGTAGCTGCTGTCGGGGATGACGGCGAGGGTGTCGTGCCTCGTCGCCGTCGGGGCCCCACATGTGGCCCGAGGTGCGGATCATCGCCGGCATCGAGGCGTCGACGATGACGTCGCTCGGCACGTGCAGGTTGGTGATGCCGCTTGTCGGAGTCGACCATCGCGAGGCCGGGCCCGTCGGCGATGCGCCTGCTCGAACGCGGCCTTGATCGCGGCGCCGTCCTCGGGCAGCTTGTCGAGGCCCGCGAGGATGCCGCCGAGGCCGTCGTTGGGGCTCAGGCCCGGCGGCGGCGAGCTGCGTCGCCGTACTCGGCGAACACGTCGGGGAAGAAGGCCCGCACGACGTGGCCGAAGATGATCGGGTCGGAGACCTTCATCATCGTGGCCTTGAGGTGGACCGAGAACAGCACGCCCTCGGCCTTGGCCCGGGCGATCTGGGCGGTCGAGGAACTCGCGCAGCGCGGCGACGCCGCATGACGGTGGCGTCGACGACCTCGCCGGCCAGCACCGGCACCGACTCGCTGCAGCACGGTGGTCGTGCCGTCGTCGCCGACGAGCTCGATGCGCAGCGTGGTCGTCGGCCTCGATGACCGACGGACTGCTCGTTGGAGCGGAAGTCGTCGGCGCTCATGTGCGCGACGTTGGTCTTCGAGTCCGGCGTCCAGGCGCCCATCGAGTGCGGGTGCTTGCGGGCGTAGTTCTTGACCGACGCGCGGCGCGCGGCGGTCGGAGTTGCCCTCGCGCAGCACCGGGTTGACCGCGCTGCCCTTGACCTTGTCGTAGCGGGCCCGGACGTCCTTGCTCCTCGTCGGTCTGCGGGTCGTCGGGGTAGTCCGGCAGGTCGTAGCCCTGCGCCTGCAGCTCGTTGATCGCCGCCTTGAGCTGCGGGATCGACGCCGAGATGTTGGGCAGCTTGATGATGTTGGCCTCGGGCGTCTTGGCCAGCTCGCCCAGCTCGGCGAGCGCGTCGTCGATGCGCTGCTCGTCGGTCAGGCGCTCGGGGAACTGCGCGATGATCCGGCCGGCCAGCGAGATGTCGCGCGTCTCGACCGTCGACGCCGGCCTTGGCGGCGTAGGCCTGGATGATCGGCAGGAACGAGTACGTCGCCAGCAGCGGCGCCTCGTCGGTGTGCGTGTAGATGATCTTGGCCATGGGTTCGGCGGCTCCTGAGCAGTGGGGAAAGTTCCTTGACGTCAAGATACCTGACGCGGGTTCCCGCTCAGCCTCGCATCCACCACCCGTGCGGGCAACGCCGTCGTCCAGCGTCGATCCTCAGGGTCGGACGACGTCGACCAGCGAGACGCGGTCGCCGGCTCCGGCGATCGGCTCCTGGTGGACCAGACCCAGCCCCACCGCGTAGTAGGAGTGCTCGACCAGGCCGGTGGCCAACGGTGACTCCTCCTGGATCAGCAGCAGGTCCTCGAAGGTCCCGGCCTCGACCGTGCGCTGCTGGGTGAGGGAGAGGACGGTGACCTGGTCCTCGACGGTCCCGGGGAGATAGGCCTCCCGGTAGCCGTCACCCAGCCTCGGTGTGGCCGGCATCATCAGGCCCGCCTGCGCTCCGGCCACCCCTGCCTGCCAGTCCGCGTCCAGGGCGGCGGAGACCGGATCGGTCGACGAGGTCTCCTCGCCGAAGCGCCAGACGTTCCCGGAGGTGTCCTGGGCGAACCAGTCGCGCCCCTCCTCGACCACCCGTCCCGCGGTGTCCGTCTCGACCTCGTGGACCTCGATGGTCCGGACCCCGGCCAGGACCCGGGTCCGGTCGGTGACGGTGACGACCAACGTCGTCCCGGAGCCCCGCGCGCCCGTGGCGTAGGTCCAGACCGTCCCCGGCTCGAGCGGGAACCACGGGTTGTCGATGCGCTCCACGAAGTCCGACGGGTCCGGTGAAACCAGCGGAATCTGGAGTCCGTCCACCCCGGAGGGGTCGATGGTCGGCGGCTGCCCCACGCAACCCCCCAGCAGGAGGAGTCCGGGGAGCGCGAGCGCCAGCACCCGGATCGCAGTCATGCGCCCCATGATGACGCACCGCGAGCGGGAACCCTCGTTCAGCACCGGGCGTTCGCGCTGCTAGCGTCGCCTGCGGATCAATCCACTGTTTTTTGTCGACAAGGAGTCGTCGTGAGCCCTACTCCCCTCAAGGTGGCCGTCACCGGCGCAGCCGGCCAGATCGGCTACAGCCTCCTCTTCCGCCTCGCCAGCGGCGCGCTGCTCGGGCCCGACCGCCCGATCGAGCTGCGCCTGCTCGAGATCACCCCGGCGCTGAAGGCGCTCGAGGGCGTCGTCATGGAGCTCGACGACTGCGCGTTCCCGACCCTGGCCGGCGTCGAGATCGGCGACGACGCCGACCACGATCTTCGACGGCGTCAACCTCGCCCTGCTCGTCGGCGCCCGCCCGCGCGGCCCGGGCATGGAGCGCGGCGACCTGCTCTCGGCCAACGGCGCGATCTTCACCGCGCAGGGCAAGGCGCTCAACGACGTCGCCGCCGACGACGTCCGCATCGGTGTCACCGGCAACCCGGCCAACACCAACGCGCTGATCGCGATGACCAACGCCCCCGACATCCCGCGCGAGCGGTTCTCGGCGCTGACCCGCCTCGACCACAACCGCGCGATCTCGCAGCTCGCGGCGAAGACCGGCGCCGTCGGTGACCGACATCAAGAAGATGACGATCTGGGGCAACCACTCCGCGACGCAGTACCCCGACCTGTTCCACGCCGAGATCGGCGGCCGCAACGCCGCCGAGGTCGTCGACGACCAGGCCTGGATCGAGAACGACTTCATCCCGACCGTCGCCAAGCGCGGCGCCGCGATCATCGAGGCGCGCGGCTCCTCGTCGGCTGCCTCGGCCGCCTCCGCGACCGTCGACGCCGCCCGCGACTGGCTGCTCGGCTCCGCCGAGGGCGACTGGGTCTCGATGGCCGTCGTCTCCGACGGCTCGTACGGCGTCCCCGAGGGCCTGATCTCGTCGTTCCCCGTCACCACCAAGGACGGCGAGCTGGGAGATCGTCCAGGGTCTCGAGATCGACGACTTCTCGCGCGGCCGCATCGACGCCTCCACGGCCGAGCTGGCCGAGGAGCGCGACGCGGTCACCGAGCTCGGCCTGATCTGAGCCCACGGCGGCCCGTTCCCCTGCCGCTGACGTCAGCACCGCTGGCTCGCCCGATCCGTCGGGCGGGCCAGTGCTGATTTCAGGGCTGGATCAAGGTCTGGATCAGAGTCGCTGGTTGGGGATCGTGCCGGCCAGGACGATGATCGCGATCCCGACCCCTCCGATCAGGAGCGCGTCGGTCACGCGGTGGCGTACTGCCAACATCCCCGCATCCCGGTGCGGCAGCACCAGTCGGACCGCCGCGGCCGCGACCAGCGACCCGCCGATCCAGCGCACGCCGGTGCGCCAGTCCCCCCACGTGACGATGGCGATGCCGATCGCCGTCGCCGACCAGCACGAGCAGGTAGAAGAGGCCCCCCGACGTGGAGGGGTAACGGCGGCCGTCGAGCTCCACGCCGACCTCGACCAACGGCTCCTCGGGGTCGACCGGCGGCTCCACGGCGGGGTCGTTCACGTGGTCAGCCCAGCGCCTTCTCGGACATCGACACGATGTTGCTGAGCAGCATCGCGCGCGTCATCGGCCCGACCCCACCGGGGTTCGGCGAGACCCAGCCGGCCACGTCCCACACGCCGTCGGCCACGTCGCCGGCGAGCTTGCCGTCGACGCGCGAGACGCCCACGTCGAGGACTGCCGCGCCGGGCTTGACCATGTCGGCGGTGATGATGCCGGGCACCCCGGCCGCGGCCACCACGATGTCGGCCTGACGCACGTGCGCAGCCAGGTCACGGGTCCCGGTGTGGCACAGCGTCACGGTGGCGTTCTCCGAGCGTCGGGTCAGCAGCAGCCCGAGCGGGACGACCGACGGTGACGCCGCGCCCGACCACGACGACCTCGGCCCCGGCGATCTCCACGCCGTGGCGGCGCAGCAGCTCGACGATGCCGTACGGCGTGCACGGCAGCGGCGCCTCGTTGCCCAGGACCAGCCAGCCGAGGTTGGTCGGGTGCAGGCCGTCGGCGTCCTTGGCGGGGTCGATCAGACCCAGGACGCGGTTCTCGTCGCGGCCCTTGGGCAGCGGGAGCTGCACGATGTAGCCGGTGCAGGCAGGGTCGGCGTTGAGTCCGGCGACCGCAGCCTCGATCTCCTCCTGCGTGGCGTCGGCGGGCAGGTCGACGCGGATCGACTCGATCCCGACCTCGGCGCAGTCCTTGTGCTTGCCGTTGACGTACCAGCGCGAGCCCGGGTCGTCACCGACCAGCACCGTGCCGAGCCCGGGGACGACGCCGCGCTCCGTGAGCGCGGCCACCCGGGTCGGTCAGCTCGTCCTTGATGGCCGCAGCGGTGGCGGATCCGTCCAGCTTCTGTGCGGTCATGGCGCTCATCCTGCCCGGTCGCGCTCAGTGCGCGAAGTGACGGGTGCCGGTGAAGT
This sequence comes from uncultured Actinomycetota bacterium, assembly GCA_963826415.1. GTDB lineage: Bacteria > Actinomycetota > Actinomycetes > Propionibacteriales > Nocardioidaceae > Nocardioides. The sequence goes on from CAWGWW010000007.1 coordinate 50,779, forward strand.
ACATCGTGACCCCGGCCGCCTTCGCGGCCTCGATGGTCAGCTCGTCGCGCACCGACCCGCCGGGCTGCACGATGGCACGTCACGCCGGCGTCGATGAGGATCTGCGGGCCGTCCTCGAAGGGGAAGAACGCGTCCGAGGCCGCGACCGAGCCGCGCGGCCCGCTCCCCGGCCCGCTGGACGGCCAGCTTGCAGGAGTCGACCCGGTTGACCTGCCCCATGCCGACGCCGACCGAGGCGCCGTCCTTGGCGAGCAGGATCGCGTTGGACTTCACCGAGCGGCAGGCGCGTCCAGGCGAAGGCGAGGTCGGCGAGCACCTCGGGCGAGGCGGCCTCGCCGGTGGCGAGGGTCCAGTTGGCCGGGTCGTCGCCCTCGGCGTCGACCAGGTCGCGCTGCTGGAGCAGCAGGCCGCCGGAGATCGGCCGCATCTCGACGCCACCGCGGCCCAGCGGCGGCGCACTCCAGCAGTCGGATGTTCTTCTTGGCGGTCAGGATCTCGACGGCCCCGTCCTCGTAGCGAGGGGGCCACGACGACCTCGGTGAAGACCTCGGCGACCTGGCGGGCCATCTCGACCGAGACCGGCACGTTGGTGGCGATGACCCCACCGAACGCCGAGACCGGGTCGCACGCGTGGGCCTGCGGTGGGCCTCGGCGACGTCGGTGCCGACCGCGATCCCGCACGGGTTGGCGTGCTTGATGATCGCGACCGTGGGCTGGTCGAAGTCGTAGGCCGCGCGCCGGGCAGCGTCGGCGTCGACGTAGTTGTTGTACGACATCTCCTTGCCGTGCAGCTGCGTCGCCTGGGCCAGGCCCGGCTCCGGCTGGAAGCCGTTGGTGTAGAGCGCCGCCGGCTGGTGGGGGTTCTCGCCGTAGCGCAGCCCGGCCGCCTTGTCCCAGGTGCCGCCGAGCCAGGCAGGGAAGCCCGTGCCGGCGGAGCTGTCGGTCAGCACGCTGCCCATCCACGAGGCCACGGCCACGTCGTACGTCGCGGTGTGGACGAAGGCCTCCGCGGCCAGCCCCCGCCGCTGGTCGAGGGTGAAGCCGCCGGCGGCGGCGGCGGCGAGCACGTCGGCGTACCGGTCCGGGCGAGGTGACGATCGCGACCGAGGGGTGGTTCTTGGCGGCGGCGCGCACCATCGAGGGGCCGCCGATGTCGATCTGCTCGACGCACTCGTCCGGCGGCGCGCCGGATGCACGGTCTGGGTGAAGGGGTAGAGGTTGGAGACGACGAGGTCGAAGGGCTCGACGCCCAGCTCGGCGAGCTGCGCGACGTGGGAGTCGAGTCGCCGGTCGGCGAGGATCCCCGCATGCACCTTCGGGTGCAGGGTCTTGACCCGGCCGTCGAGGCACTCGGGGAAGCCGGTCAGCTCCTCGACCCGGGTGACCGGGAGGCCGAGGCTCTCGATCAGGGCGGCCGAGCCGCCGGTCGACACCAGGGTGACGCCGGCGTCGTGCAGACCGCGCACCAGCTCCTCGAGCCCGGACTTGTCGTAGACCGAGACGAGCGCCCGCTTGATCGGGATACGCATCTCTGACTGCTGCGGGGTGCTCATCAGTCCGAATCGGACCTTCCTGTCGGTGATCGTGAAGCCCTCGCGGGCCATCCGGCCCACCGCGTCGACGAGCATCGTGCGCTCCGCGACCTTGATCCGCTCGTGCAGGGTCTCGACGGTGTCGTCGTCCTCGACCGGGACGACGCTCTGGGCCACGATCGGCCCGGTGTCGACGCCGGCGTCGACGACGAAGAGCGTGGCACCGGTGACCTTCACGCCGTGGGCCAGCGCATCGCCGGCCCCGTTGGTCCCCGGGAAGGACGGCAGCAGGGCCGGGTGGGTGTTGACCAGGCGTCCGCCGAACCGCGTCGAGGAACGCCTCGCCCACCAGCTTCATGAAGCCGGCCGAGACCACGAGGTCGGGCTCGAAGGCCGCCACGGCGTCGGCCAGCGCCCGGTCCCAGGCGTCGCGGGTCGCGAACTCCCCGACCTTCTTGACGAAGGTGGGGATGCCGGCTCGTTCGGCCCGGGCCAGCCCCTCGATGGCGTCGCGGTCGGCGCCGACCGCGACCACCTGCGCGCCGTACGCCGGGTCGGCGCGGGCGTCGAGCAGTGCCTGGAGATTGGTGCCCGAGCCCGAGACGAGCACGACGAGTCGCGCGGGAGTGGGGTGCGGCACGGGCCGAAGTCTAACGAGGATCAGCCCGACGGCCGACCCCGGCTGCCGGGCTGGTCAGTCGACGAGGGCGGCGCGCCGGCCCAGCCGCCGCTGCCACCAGGTCATCGCCACTCCGCCCAGCAGGCCACCGATGCCGAAGGCGGTGATCGCGTGGACCATGGACGTCGAACGCGAAGGGCCCCACGTCCTGCATCCGGCCCGGTCCGACGGCCCCGCCCGCGACGGCGGCGAGAATCCCGAACAGCACGCCGGCGACGACCCCGGCGACGCAGCCGCGAAGCGCTCCCTCGTCCCAGCGCAGGGTCGGGCATCCGCCGCTGCGCGCGGGCGGTGGCCACCGCCGCGACCAGCACCGGCACCGCCATCAGCGCGGCGGTCCAGGCCGGCGTCGGGCCGTTGTCGGGCAGCGCCGCCAGGAGCGGGAACATCGGCAGCGGCCCGATCACCACCGCGGTCGGCGAGACGAGCGTGCTGGGCGCCGACCGCGAAGCCCGGGCCGAGCAGGTAGGAGCCCGAGAAGAGCACCGCGTTGGGAACGACCGTGACGGTGAGCAGCACGAAGAGAGCCGCGTCGCCGGCATCGGCGTGCAGCTGGGAGAGCACGTTGGCAGCTGCACCGAGGTCGACGACCAGCGCCACCAGCGAGCACGCCGGCGGAGACGAGCAGGTAGGTGGTCAGGATCCGCAGGCAGGTCTGCGGCGGTCGCCCGGACGGTGGCCGGGACGACCGCGGCCCAGATCGCGGCCCGGCCGGAACCGATCGCGATCGCGGGCGCACCCACGAGTCCACAGAGCGCCAGCGACCAGGCGACGACCCGACCGGACGACGGCGCGGTGTCGGGGGTCGCCGCGAGCGTGGCCGTGACCACCGCCACGAGGACGTAGCCGACGGCGAAGAGGCCCGCGACCAGCGGCACGGTCCAGTCGCGCTCGCCGTCGGCGATCCGGTCGGCGTCGGGACCATGGCCGGAGACGGAGTCGCCCACGCCGTGGCCGACCCGCCAGATCGCCCAGCCGGCCAGCAGCGTGAGCCCGAGGGGTACGGCGGTCAGCGCCACCCCGGCCACCCGGATGCCGGACCCGTGGGCCAGCAGCCAGCCCAGCGCACCGACGCGGAGCCCGTCGCGGGGCGTGCCGTGGGCGCCCGCGTCGGTGAGGAACCAGCCGACGACCCCGATCGCCAGGCAGACCACGCAGGGTCGCGAGCGGCGGCCACGGCGCCACCCAGCGGTGGCCATGAGGACCAGCGGTCGGCGGTGCGCGAGATCGGTGGCCGCCGGCGGCGGTCGACCGGTCCGAGGCGGTGGCAGAGCGAGATTGCAGCGAGGTCATGGCCCGGCCATCATCACCCGGCCACCGGACGCCACAGCGGTCCCACGCCGGTGCCGCGAGATCCGTGCCGCTCGCGTACCGTGGAGCGGCCATGAGGAATCCCGACGAGTTCGACGCGTTCTACAAGGACGCCCGCGACGCGCCTACTGCTGCAGGCCTACGCCCTGACCGGCGACCTCCCGGCCTCGCGCAACGCGGTGCGCGACACCTTCGTCGTCGCCTGGCACCACTGGCGCAAGATCTCCGGCCTCGACGACCCCGAGACCTGGGCCCGGCCCCACGCCTGGCCGCACGCGCAGCGCCGGCACACGGCCCGGCTGTGGCACCGCGACAAGCGCCTCGACCCGGACGCGCAGGCCACCCTCGACGCGCTCGGCCAAGCTCACCGTCCCCCAGCGCAAGGCGCTGCTGCTGACCCAGCTGACCACCGATCTCGATGGCCGACATGGCCCGCGAGGTCGGGCCTCCCCCTGGCCGATGCCGAGCGCGAGCTCCAGACCGCCACCGCCCAGTTCGCCGTGCATCGCGAGGTCCCCACGACGAGCATCCGCACGCTCTTCGAGCCGCTGCGCCAGCAGGCCGAGACCGTGCGCTGGCCGCGCGCGACGATCATCCGCCGCTCGGGGGCAGCCCGCCGCCGTACCCACACCGCGGTCGGGGTGGTCGCCACCGTGGCCGCCCTGGTCCTGACCGGCTCGCTGGTCACCGATGCGGCCGGCCTGCGCCCCAGCCTGGCCGGGCGTCCGGCGACCGCCCCCGACACCCCCGCCGCGTCGACGACCCCGGTCGACCCGCTCCCGGACGACGTCGCCGAGGGTGCCCTGCTGACGGCAGCCCAGGTGGCCGAGGAGGTCCCCGGTCGGGGCTGGACCGTGACCGGCACCGACAACAACAGCTCCGGCGACGGCCTGGTGCTGCCCTGCCAGCAGGCGCGGTACGCCGACGGCCAGGGGGTCGGTGCACTGATCCGCAGCTTCGAGACCCGGGCTCCGGAGGGCCGACCCCGGCCCCTGGCCACGCACGCCACCGAGGTGTCGGGGAGCCCCCGGGCCGCGCGGAAGGCCTACGCCACGACGTTGGGCTGGTACGCCGGCTGCCAGGACCCGCGCGTCCAGCTGCTCTCCACCCGTCGGGTGGAGCAGGTCGGCGATGCCGCCATGCTCCTGGTGCTGCGTGACTGGGACCGTCCGGTGACGACGCTGGTCGTCGGGATCGCCCGCACCGGCCTGCTCACCACGACCACACTCACGCAGGTCCCCGGCACCGGCATCCCGAATTTCGGGGGCGCGGCCCGGCTGCTGGCCACCGCGGTCGACGGACTCTGCACCCTGCCGGACGCCGGCGCCTGCGCCGGCAAGCCCGAGCTCACGGTGGTGCGCCCGCTGCCGGTCGGCCAGGTCCCCGGGATGCTCGCCGAGGTCGACCTGCCGCCCGTCACCGGGGTGGACCGGCCCTGGGTCGGCACCGAGCCACGCAAGGCGGTCGTCAACGTCGCGGCCACCCGCTGCGACGAGGCCGACTTCAGCGGCAAGGCGATGACCAACAACATCACCCGCTCGTTCCTGATCCCCAAGGCGAAGCTGCCCGTGCAGTTCGGGCTGACCCAGACCGTCGGATCGCTGCCCGCCGGCCAGGCCCGGGCCTTCGTCGACCGGATCCGGTCCAAGATGGCCTCCTGCTCCGATCGCGACCTCGGCACCGAGGTCCGCCGGGTGCTGCAGTCCTCCACCCAGCAGCGCGATCTCACGGTCTGGCACGTGACGATCGAGATCAGCGACCGCTACTCGGTCATCTACCTGATGGGCATCGTGCGGACCGGCACCTCCCTGGCCCAGATCGGCTTCGTCCCCGACCGTGGCGTCGCGATGCCGCGGGGGGCCTTCAGCCACCTCGCCGAGCGGGCGCTCGACCGGCTCGAGAAGCTCCCGCCTCCCCGCAAGCGCTGACGGGCGCCATCCACCTGGCGGGACCACCCCTTGACGCGGCCGCACGCCATTCATACATTCATACACCTCATGGATGAATGTATGAACAGGAGTGCACGATGACGCTGGGTAGAACTGCGGTCGTTCTCGGAGGAAGTGTGGCCGGTCTCTGCGCCGCAGGCGCGTTGGCCGACCACTTCGAGCACGTGACCATTCTCGAACGCGACGTGCTTCCCGCGGATGCCGAGCACCGGCGCGGGGTGCCGCAGAGCAAGCACCCGCACTTCCTGCTGAACGCAGGTCGTCGCTCCATCGGCACCCTGTTCCCCGGGTTCGAGGAGGAGCTGATCGCGGCCGGTGGCATGCCACTGATGCCCTCGCTCGACGCGGCGTACCTCGAGGAGACCGGCTGGGCTCCCCGCAAGAAGTCCACGATGACGATGATCTACAGCTCGCGCATCCTGATCGAGCGGGTGCTGCGTGACCGGGTCCGCGCGCTCTCGAACGTCACGATTCGTGAGGGCGTCACCGTCCAGGGCCTCGAGTACGCCGACGCGGGACGGCCCGAGGGTGGTGTCACCGGCGTGCGCTTCCAGGCCGGCGACTCCGAGCCGGAGGCGCTCCCCAGCGACCTCGTCGTCGACGCGCTGGGACGTGGCTCCTCGGTGGCCGACTGGATCGAGGCCGCCGGCTGGTCGCCGGTGCCGGTGAAGACGCTCGACGCGAAGGTCACCTACATCTCGCGCTGGTACGACCTTCCGCCCGAGGGGGAGCGCCCGGACTCGTGGTGGTGGCGCCACCTCATCGTGATGCCGACCCAGGACAGCGACGGCGGCCGGCCCCCGGAGCACTCCTACCTCTCGAACTTCTTCCCGCTCGAGAACGGCCGTGCGATCGCCTGCATGGGCTCGTGGGGGCTGGAGATGCCGCGCACGGTCGAGGACTTCATCAGCTCTGCCGAGCGGCTGCGCACCCCGGTGTTCGCGGATGCGATGAAGGTGTCGACCCCCACCTCCGAGGTGCACCTGACCCGCTCGACGGGCAACAAGTGGCGCCGCTACGACCAGCTCGCCACGTCACCGGGCGGACTGGTCTTCGTCGGCGACTCGATCTGCGCGTTCAACCCGTTCTACGGGCAGGGGATGAGCTCGGCCGCACGCTCCGCCGTCCACCTCCAGGGCGCCCTCCAGAAGGCGACGGCAACCGACGGCACCCTCGACCGTGCGTTCGCCCGCGACTTCCTCCTCGAGCAGGTCGCCACCCTGGACGTCCCCTGGAAGCTCGCGATGGCCAGGGACCAAGGCTTCGAGTGCGCCACCGGCACCGAGATGCTCCCCCCCTGGCGACGACGCCTCGTGGCCGCGATGACCTGGCCGGTCTTCAACGTCATCACCGGTGCCGCGCGCGAGGACCAGGTGATCGACGAGCACTTCGCGAACGTCTTCAACCTCGACGAGACCCTGGGTGAGATGTTCCGGAGCCCGCGCGTGCTGTTCGGCCTGGCCCGGCACCAGCTGAAGGCAGCCCTGGGCAGGACCACCGTGCCCTACGGCTTCGATCCGTTGCTCGACCCGCCCGACACCGACTACTCCGACCACACCGCGGCCGAGAAGGTCGAGGCCCACTCATGAGCGTCACCTGCGACGAGGCAGCCGAGGCGCTCACCCGCGACCTCGGCTTCAGCTGCCACGACGTCAACCCGGTCATCTCCTTCAACAACCCCGCGGACCTCGCCAGCTGGACGATGCCCGTGCTGGAGCTGCTGATCATCGGTGGCGCCGTGTTCGCGCTGGTGCACGCCGTACGCCGCCTGCGCCGGGAGGGCGACCCGACCAACCTCGGCCTGTGGTTCGCGTCCCTGGTCTACCTGGTCGTCACCGAGCCGCCGTTGTACTTCCCCGAGTGGTTCGGCCTCGACAAGATCTACGGCTTCATCTTCGCCCACAACGAGTTCACCGTGCAGTTCATGTACGACCGGCTGCCGCTCTACATCGTGGCGTTCTACCCGGCGATCAGCGCCCTGGCCTACGAGGTCGTGCGCAGCCTCGGCATCTTCGCGAGGCGCGGCGCGCTCGTCGGCGCCGTCTGCGTGGCCTTCGTCGCCCAGCTCTTCTACGAGATCTTCGACCACCTCGGTCCGCAGCTGAAGTGGTGGGCCTGGAACCCCGACAACATCCAGGTCAACCAGCCCGCGCTGGCCTCGGTGCCGTTGAACAGCATGGTGCTCTTCGCCTCGGTCTCGATCGGTTTCCTGACCTATCTCGTGGTCCGCTGGGTCGGCCCGAGCGAGGAGGGCACGGCGAGCGACTCACCGCGATCCGGCCTGTCGCTCACCGGCCGCATCGTCGCCGCCGGGGCGCTCACGCCGCTCGGAATGCTCGTCGCCGGGGTCCCGTCGAGCCTGTTCGGCGGGGACTCCCCCAACCTCACCGCCCAGAGCTGGGTGCTCGGGATCGAGCTGGGTCTGGTGTGGCTGGCCGGATCCTGGATCCTGCTGCGCGAGTGGCGCTCGCCCGGCCCGGACGAGCCGGCACCACTCAATGCGTTCGTCGCGGTCTTCCCGGTCAGCTTCCTGGTCGTGCACAGCGTGCTGTGGCTGACGGCGCTGCCGGCGTACCTCGCCGCGGAGAACGGGATCACCGAAGCCGGCACCCCGATCGGCAGCGGTCTCTACGTGATCGCCTGCTTCCTGGCCGCTGACCTCGTGCTCGCCCTGCTCTACCGGCGACGACGGACCGCTCTGGTGGGGGCCTGAGCCATGGGGCACCACGGCTGGCAGGGTGACCCGCCCCGCACCGAGGAGCTCGCCCGCGAGCGCATCATCGCCGGCGCGACGCGCTGCATCGAGCGGACGGGGGTGCCCGGCACCACGCTGTCGCGCGTCGCCGAGGAGGTGGGGATCACCCGACAGACGGTCTACCGGTACTTCCCCAGTCTCGCCGACCTCCTCTCCGCGGTGGCCGAGACGGGAGCGGCGGACTTCATCGCGCGGATGCAGGCCCACCTCGCGACGGTGTCGACCCCGGTCGATGCGGTGATCGAGTCGATCGTCTTCGCCCTGCAGGAGATTCCCCGCGACCCGCGGATCGGCCTTCTGCTCGAGGCCGACGACAAGGACCTGGTCGGGCGTGGGGTCACCACCTCGACGGCGTTCGACCTGGGGTCGCGGGTGCTGCGCGGCGTCCCTGTCGACTGGGAGGCAATCGGGGTCCACGAGGAGGACTTCGAGGGCCTGGCCGAGCTGACGATGCGGCTGATGGTGTCGTTCCTGCAGCACCCCTCGGTGCCGCCCCGCTCCCCCGACGAGCTGCGCCGCTTCGTACGCCGGTGGCTGCAGCCAGCGCTCGCGGCGCGACCGCGCCCGACCGGGACCTGATCTTCGGACGTTCTCGCGCAACCGAGTCGCCACCCCGAGCGTCTCCCCTGTGACAGGCCTTCGGAGGCGATCGTCATGGCGGGAACGAGGTGGGGTTGATGGACAAGCGAAAGGTCGACGACTCCACGCCGCTTCGTTCCCACCTGCTCGCCACGGCGGCTGGTGCGGCCGTCGTCCTGGCCGTCGTGGTGCCGCTCGCCGTGGCGTCGGGCGGAGGAGACCGCGCGGCCCCCGTCCCCGCGACTGAGACGCCGACCTCCTGGCTCCAGACGATCCCGGAGGACTTCCCGCTCGCCGACGGGCTTCCGGCCACCAACGGCAACGACGGGTCTCCCGTCACGACGACCGACACCCCCGGCCTCGACGGCGTCCGGCTCTGCGGGCGCACCGGCTGGTCGGTCGCCGAGCCGGTGGAGTCCGTCGACGTCGCCGGTGCGACGTACACCGGCGAGGCCGAGGACTTCCGCGGACGAACACTCGGGCTGTACCCAGATGACGAGGCCGCCGCCCGGGCACTCGACGCGCTGCGCGCTGCGGTGTCTGCGTGTCCCGAGGAGTCCGTCGGCGGCACCGACCAGGTGTACGCCGAGGTCCCGGGCCCGGCATTCGGCGACGAGTCGTTCGTGCTCACCCACCGCTACCGCGACCAGGGATTCTTCGGTGTCGGCCTGGAGGTGGTCGCCGCGGTGCGGGTCGGCAACGCGGTCCTGCTCACCTCCCACGCCGGGGAGGGCGGCGGCTCCCCGGCGACGATCGAGGCATCTATCGCGGACGTCGGGTCAGCGGCCGGGGGCGTCGTCGAGCAGATGTGCCTCTTCGCGGCCGGCGGATGTGGCCGTCCCTGAGCCCGGTACGACGAAGGAGGGTCCCCGGCACCAGGTGCCGGGGACCCTCCTTCGTCAGTCGAGTCCCGTGGAGGACTCAGAGGTTCTTCAGGATCTCCCGCATCAGCGAGGCGGTCTCGGACGGCGTCTTGCCGACCTTGACTCCGGCGGCCTCGAGGGCCTCCTTCTTCGCCTGGGCGGTGCCGGAGGAACCCGACACGATCGCGCCGGCGTGGCCCATCGTCTTGCCCTCGGGGGCGGTGAAGCCCGCGACGTAGCCGACGACCGGCTTGGTGACGTGGTCCTTGATGTAGGCCGCGGCCCGCTCCTCGGCGTCGCCACCGATCTCGCCGATCATCACGATCGCCTTGGTGTCGGGGTCCGCCTCGAACGCCGCGAGGGCGTCGATGTGGGTGGTGCCGACGATCGGGTCACCGCCGATGCCGATGGCGGTCGAGAAGCCGTAGTCGCGCAGCTCGAACATCATCTGGTAGGTCAGGGTGCCCGACTTGGAGACCAGGCCGACCGGACCCTTGCCCGCGATGTTGGCGGGCGTGATGCCGGCCAGCGCCTCGCCGGGCGTGATGATGCCCGGGCAGTTCGGCCCGATCATCCGGGTGGCCGTGCCCTGCAGGTAGGCGAAGACCTCGGCCGTGTCCTGGACGGGCACGCCCTCGGTGATCACGACGAGCAGGCCGATGCCGGCGTCGATGGCCTCGAAGCAGGCGTCCTTGGTGAACGCCGGCGGCACGAAGGCGACCGAGACGTCGGCACCGGTCTCGGCCATCGCCTCCTTGACGGAGCCGAAGACGGGCAGCTCGACGCTGTTCCCGTCGGCGTCGGTGTGGTCACGGTGGTGCCGGCCTTGCGGGCGTTGACGCCGCCGACGACCTGGGTGCCGGCCTTGAGCATCAGCGCGGTGTGCTTGGTGCCCTCGCCGCCGGTGATGCCCTGGACGATGACCTTGGAGTCTTTGTTCAGGTAGATAGACACAGTCTCGTCAGTCCTTTAAGTCAGTTCGCGGCGTTCGCGAGCTCGGCGGCCTTGTCGGCCGCTCCGTCCATGGTGTCGACCAGGGTCACGAGCGGGTGGTTGGCCTCGTTGAGGATGCGGCGACCCTCCTCGACGTCGTTGCCGTCGAGGCGGACGACCAGCGGCTTGCTGGCCTCGTCACCGAGGATCTCGAGCGCGCCGACGATGCCGTTGGCGACCGCGTCGCACGACGTGATGCCGCCGAAGACGTTCACGAACACGCTCTTGACCTGCTCGTCGTTGAGGATCACGTCGAGGCCGTCGGCCATCACCTGGGCCGAGGCGCCGCCACCGATGTCGAGGAAGTTGGCGGGCTTGACCCCGCCGTGCGCCTCGCCGGCGTACGCGACGACGTCGAGGGTGCTCATGACGAGACCGGCGCCGTTGCCGATGATGCCGACGGCACCGTCGAGCTTGACGTAGTTGAGGCCCTTCGCCTTGGCCTTGGCCTCGAGCGGGTCGGCGGCGTCCTTGTCCTCGAACGCGGCGTGGTCGGGGTGGCGGAACTCGGCGTTCTCGTCGAGCGAGACCTTGCCGTCGAGCGCCTCGAGCTTGTCACCGGCCAAGCGGGCCAGCGGGTTGACCTCCACGAGCGTGGCGTCCTCCTCGATGAAGACCTTCCACAGGGCCAGGACGGTCTCCACGGCCTGCTCGGTCAGCACCTCGGGGAAGCCGGCCTCGGCGACGATCGAGCGGGCCTTGGCCTCGTCGACACCGGTGCCGGGGTCGATCGCGATCTGCTTGACGGCGTCGGGGTTGGTCTTCGCGACCTCCTCGATCTCGACACCACCCTCGACGCTGGCGATGCAGAGGTACTGCCGGTTGGCACGGTCGAGCAGGAAGGAGAAGTAGTACTCCTCCTCGATGCTCGCGGCGGGGGCGATGAGCACCCGGTGGACCGTGAGGCCCTTGATCTGCATCCCGAGGATCGCAGTGGCGTGCGCCTCGGCCTCGTCGGGAGTCTTGGCGAGCTTGACGCCGCCAGCCTTCCCGCGGCCGCCGGCCTTGCACCTGAGCCTTGACGACACAGACACCCAGCTTCTCGGCCGCGGCGCGGGCCTCGGCCGGCGTCGTCGCGACGATGCCCAGGGCACCCGGTACGTCGTGCTTGGCGAAGAGTTCCTTCGCCTGGAATTCCATCAGATCCACAGATCCACCCAGTCCTCATCGAAGCTGTCGGTCGGGAAATCGACCGTACGTATCTCTCCGGCACCCTAGACCCGAACGGCGCCCAACGACGAGACGAGAACGCCTGACGTGATGCACGGCATAGCGTCGAGTTGTCGTCCTTGACGTCTCCCGGCCGCTGGATACGGTCGAACGATGACCCGCGTCGTCTACTTCACCGCCACCACGCTCGACGGCTTCATCGCCGACGAGGACAACTCTCTCGACTGGCTCTTCGAGGTGGTTCGAGACCCCGACGACGGGTCGTGGGACCACTTCATCGCCGGCATCGGCGTGCTCGTCATGGGCGCGACGACGTATGAGTGGGTGCTGGCCCACGAGGACTTGGTGGCGCACCCCGAAAAGTGGCACGCCTTCTACGGCGACCGACCGTGCTGGGTCTTCACGCATCGCGAGTTGCCCGCCGTCGCCGGCGTCGACCTGCACTTCGTCCGCGGCGACGTGGCGGCGGCGTACGACGAGATCGCGGCGGCCGCCGGGGAGCGGGACATCTGGGTGGTGGGCGGCGGGGACCTCGTCGGCCAGTTCGACGACGCCGGGCACCTCGACGAGATCCAGCTCGGACTCTGCCCGGTCTTCCTCGGGGCCGGAGCCCCCCTGCTGCCTCGGCGGATCACCTCGGGGCGACTGGAAGTGCGCGAGGTCCACCGGTCCGGCCAACAGACGCGGCTCGTGCTCGACGTACGCCGCCAGGCTCAGGCCTGAGCTCCGGCGACCTGCTCGTGGACCCACGCCACGAGAGCCGGCAGCTGCTCGTCAGGGCTGACCACGCGCACCGTCACGTCGTCGGCGCCGGACTCCTCCGCGGCGCAGCTGACCTCGTCGGCATAGCCGGGTACGGCGTCCTGCGAGCAGACGATCAGCAGGTCGACGTCCTCCTGGATCGCCGCCGCGACCAGCTGACGGGGCGCCTGGGCACCGGCCTGGATCACCTCGTGGCCTGCGTCGCGCAGGGCGCGGGCCAGCGCGGCCACACCGTCGCCCGGCGTCTGACCGGCGGGGTGCGCCAGCAGGATCCGCACGAGGACAGCGCTCATGGATGCAGGCTAGCGGGCTGTGAGGATGGCCACGTCCCGCGCTCAGGCGGGGCCAGTCGCGAGCGCGTACCCCCGATCGGCCGCATTCATGCACCATCTGGGGCACGATGGTCCAGTTGAGTTTCTTCGACCGTGACCTTTCCGTTACAGTCGTGGCTCACGTCTCGTCACCCCCCCGACTACGGAGACTTCTTACATGGGCAACCACCGAGCGGATCGTCGCGGCCATTCTCGCGGACCCTCGGTGACCCCGGTCGACTCCCCCGTCAGCTCGCCGGCCCCCGGCCGCCGCAGGGCCGACAAGCAGACCAGCGGGCTGGCGGCCAGACGCAGCTCGCGTCGCGGACCGCTGTTCCGTGGCCTTCCCTCGGCGCCGATCCTGCTCGGGGTTGCCGCGCTCGTCGCCTCAGGATTCGGTGCGGTCACCGCCACCGACACCGGCCTGGTCGGCGCGACCAACGTGCGCTTCCTCCAGGCAAGCGCCCTGACCGGGGCCAGCGACATCTCCCGGGTCAACCTCCTCGACTCCCGCAGCGCCACGGTCAGCCGCAGACTCCAGCCGTACCGCCGGGGCCGGCGACAAGCTCGTCGCCCAGGCCGAGAACCAAGCCAAGGCCCGCAACGCCACGCTCGCCAAGTTCGCGAAGCAGGCCGAGGCGCAGGCGGCCAAGATCGCCCGCAACCAGTGGGTCCTGCCCCTGGGCGGCTACCGCCTCACCGCCACGTTCGGCCAGTACGGCCTCTGGGCGTCGTCCCACACGGGGCTGGATTTTGCCGCTCCCAGCGGGACCCCGATCGTCGCGATGGCCAACGGCGTCGATCAGCTCGGTCGGTTACGACGGTTCCTACGGCAACAAGACCGTGATCACGCTCGAGGACGGCACCGAGCTCTGGTACGCCCACCAGACGTCGTACATCGTCTCCGTGGGCCAGGACGTCCGCGCCGGCGAGGTGGTCGGCTACGTCGGCTCGACCGGCAACAGCACCGGCTCGCACCTGCACCTCGAGGTCCGCCCCGGCGGCGGCGACCCGGTCGACCCCTACACCGCACTGGTCTACCACGGCCTGACGCCGTAGTTCAGCGCCACCTGCGACGCTGCGGCTGCGGTGCACCCGCTCGTTTGGTCACTAACCGCGGGTTCTCGCGCCGATTTGTTGCGGTTTGGTCCCCAACCGCAACAGTTGCGGCCTCATCGGCCCGCGCGACGGTCAGGGGCCACCCATTGGTCACGAACCGCAGTTCCGGCGACTCAGTTGTTGCGGTTGGGGACCAAACCGCAACCTTTCGCAGGGAACTGGGGGTGGCGAGCCCTACAGCTTCTCGACCGGCGCGTAGCGCAGCAGCAGCCGCTTGACGCCCTCGGAGCCGAAGTCGATCGAGGCGACCGACTTGTCGGCGACGCCCTCGAGCGCGACCACCGTGCCCATGCCGAACGAGTCGTGGACGACCCGGTCGCCCGGCTCCAGGGACGGGATCTCCCGGGCGGGCTTGGCCTTGGCCGCCGCATCGGCTCGGAGCGCCGCGGAGGAGAAGTTGCGGCGACCGGCCGCGGTGGGCGCGCCCATGCCGCCGCCGGAGCCACCCCTGGAGAGGTCGGGGCGACCCCAGCTGGTCTGGGCGGCCTCGGTGCGGCGCCAGTCGACCAGGTCGATCGGGAGCTCGTCGAGGAAGCGTGATCCCGGGTTGTGGGAGGGAGCGCCCCACGCGGAGCGGACCACGGCTCGCGAGATGTAGAGCCGCTCGCGGGCGCGGGTCACGCCGACGTAGGCGAGCCGACGCTCCTCCTCGAGCTCGGTCTGGTCGCCCAGCGACCGGGAGTGCGGGAAGACGCCGTCCTCGAGGCCGGTCAGGAAGACGACCGGGAACTCCAGCCCCTTCGCGGTGTGCAGCGTCATCAGGGTGACCACGCCGGCGTCGTCGTCGGGGGCGTCGGGGATCTGGTCGGCGTCGGCCACCAGCGCGACGCGCTCGAGGAAGTCGCCCAGACCGGGCGCCACGATGCCGGCGTCCACGTCGGCGGGGTCGGCCGAGGGCCCGGCGACCGGGTCGTCGGAGAACTCCCGGGCCACCGCGACCAGCTCGGCGAGGTTCTCGACGCGGGTCTCGTCCTGCGGGTCGTCGGAGGCCTCGAGCTCGGCGAGGTAGCCGGAGCGGGCCAGCACCGACTCGAGGATCACGTCGGCGCGCTCGTCGGCGTCGACCATCGACTGGAGCTCCTCGACCATGGCCACGAAGCCACGGATCGCGGTGAGCGAGCGGGTGGCCAGCCCGGGCGCGTCGTCGGCCCGACGCAGCGCCTCCCAGAAGGTCAGCCGCTCCCGTTCGGCAGCGCCTGCACGCAGGCGACCGCGCGGTCCCCGATGCCGCGCTTGGGGGTGTTGAGGATCCGGCGCAGCGAGACCTGGTCGGCAGGGTTGGCGAGCATCCGCAGGTAGGCGAGGGCGTCGCGGACCTCGCGCCGCTCGTAGAAGCGCACCCCGCCGACGACCTTGTAGGGCATGCCGACGCGGATGAACACCTCCTCGAAGACCCGCGACTGGGCGTTGGTCCGGTAGAAGACGGCGACGTCGGCCGGGCGCGGGCCGCCGGCGTCGGTCAGCTTGTCGATCTCCTCGGAGACGAACCGGGCCTCGTCGCGCTCGTCGTCGGCGACGTAGCCGACGATCCGCTCGCCGTCGCCGGCGTCGGACCAGAGCCGCTTGGCCTTGCGGCCCATGTTGTGCCCGATCACGGCGTTGGCGGCGTTGAGGATCGTCTGGGTGGAGCGGTAGTTCTGCTCGAGCAGGATCGAGGTGGCGTTGGGGAAGTCCTGCTCGAAGTCGAGGATGTTGCGGATGTTGGCGCCGCGGAAGGCGTAGATCGACTGGTCGGCGTCACCGACCACCATCAGCTCGGCCGGCGCGACCCGCTCGGCGGCTCGTCGCTCGGCGGCCGACCGGCTCCTCGAAGGTGTCGGCGCAGAGCTGGTGGATCAGGGCGTACTGCGCGTGGTTGGTGTCCTGGTACTCGTCGACCAGGACGTGCCGGAAGCGCCGGCGGTAGGTCTCGCGCGACCTCCGGGAACGGCCTGGAGCAGGTGCACCGTCGTCATGATCAGGTCGTCGAAGTCGAGGGCGTTGGCCTCGCGCAGCCGCCGCTGGTAGAGGGTGTACGCCGCGGCGTAGGTCTCCTCGAGCTAGTTGTGGGTGTCCTTGGCGGCCTCCTCGGCGTCGCGCAGCTCGTTCTTGTGGTTGCGACACCCAGTGCAGGACGGCGCTGGGCTGGAAGCGCTTGGGGTCGAGGTCGAGGTCCTTGCAGACCAGGGCCATCAGCCGCTTCTGGTCGGCGGCGTCGTAGATCGAGAAGTTCGACTTGTAGCCGAACTTGTCGATCTCCTTGCGCAGGATCCGCACGCAGGCCGAGTGGAAGGTCGAGACCCACATGATCCGGGCCCGCTTGCCGACCAGCTCCTCGACGCGCTCCTTCATCTCGGCCGCGGCCTTGTTGGTGAAGGTGATCGCGAGGATCGAGCCGGGGTGCGCGCTGCGCTCGCTGAGATCAGCCAGGCGATCCGGCGGGTCAGCACCCGGGTCTTGCCCGAGCCGGCGCCCGCGACCACGAGCAGCGGTGCACCTTCGTGGACGACCGCCGCGCGTTGGGGCTCGTTGAGGCCCTCGAGCAGCTCTTCTCGGGAGGGGCCGCGACGGGCGGTGCGGGGCTCGTCGGTGGCGGAGAGGTGCTCGAGGCCGGGGATCGGGAAAGGGGTGCTCATTTCCCGGCCCAGCCTACGGGCCACCACCCCCCGGCGCCGCGGCACGCCACCGGGGTCTGCCGCCCGCGTGGCACAGGTCGCACGCGCGCGCCGAACGGCCGATACTGGACGCATGACCCACCATCTCGAGCTCCTGATCGTCGGCGACGGCCCGGTCGCCGAGGCCGTGCGGTCCATCGCTGCCACCCTCGACTGGGGCGTCACCACGGCGCTGACGTCGAAGGAGTGCACCGCCGCGCTCGCGTCAGCGGACGCGGTCGTCGTGGTGAGCCACCACGAGGGGATCGACGCACCGGCGATCCGCGACGCCCTCCGGGCGGACTCGACGTACGTCGGGGCGATGGGCTCGCGCAAGACCCAGGCACGGCGCCGCGAGTGGCTGCTGGCCGACGGGGTCACCGACGAGGAACTGGCGTCGACTGCATGCTCCGATCGGGCTCGACATCGGCGCCGACGAGCCCGCGGAGATCGCCGTGGCGATCCTCGCCGAGATCATCGCCGTACGCCGCGGGGTCACCGCGAGCGAGGCCGGCCCCGGCTCGCTCAACGAGCGGAGTGGGCCGATCCATCCCGGACTGGAGCCCGGCGAGGCCCTCTGCCCGGGAGGCTGATCGGGCCGATCCGATCCGTCCGGGGCTCGGCTCCGAACCTCAGACGTGGACCGAGGACCAGAAGACGGCAACCGCCATGTTGGCGACGGTCAGGACGAGCAGCCCGGACCACAGCCCCGACGGGATCTGCTCCTTGCGGGCGTTGGCCATGACCAGCACCAGGATCACCAGCCCGATCGCGAACTTCACCGCCACCTTCGCGTGGTTCACGGGGTCAGAGCCTGCCTCGAGGACGCCGACCAGCAGCAGTCCGGCGAGGAAGGCGGCCCCGATCCCGTCGCGCATCGCCGCATTCACGGCCTTCTGTGCGGCCGGCGCCTGGACCACGAGCCCGCCGAAGAGCGCGGCGAAGCCGAGGATGTGGACGAACAGCAGCACGAGTCGCAAGGTCTCCATGGCCCGATCGTAGGGCCGCCGACTGTCACCTTGTTGCACATTGATTGCAATTGGGAACTGGCCGCGCCTAGGATGTTGGGGTGACTCCGACGACGATCGACCGCCCCGCTCGCCGGGCGCTGTCGACCGGGGAGAAGCAGAGCCTGTTCCGCACCCTGGGGTTCGTGCTCTTCCTGCACGTCCTGGGCTGGGGACTGCTCATCGGCGTGATCGCCCCGCACGACTACGAGGTCGGCGGCAAGGTGCTCGGCGTGGGGCTCGGCCTCACGGCGTACACCCTCGGCATGCGGCACGCCTTCGACATCGACCACATCGCCGCGATCGACAACGTCACCCGCAAACTGATGGCCGACGGCCAACGCCCGATGAGCGTGGGCTTCTGGTTCAGCCTCGGGCACTCCTCGGTCGTCTTCGTGATGGTGCTCGGCGTCGCTCTCGGGGTGCGTTTCCTGACCAACGGCATCTCCGACGAGGGCTCCAGCCTGCAAGCAGTCACCGGCGTCTGGGGCACTTCGATCAGCGGCATCTTCCTGATCCTGATCGGCCTGATCAACCTCGTCGCGCTGATCGGCATCCTCCAGGTCTTCCGCGAGATGCGCACCGGTCAGTACGACGAGACCGAGCTCGACCGCCAGCTCGACAACCGTGGCTTCCTCAACCGCATCCTCGGTCGAGTCACCCGGGCGGTCCGCAAGCCGTGGCACATGTTCCCGACCGGCTTCCTCTTCGGTCTCGGCTTCGACACCGTCTCCGAGATCGCGCTGCTGGTGATCGCCGGTGGCGCCGTCGCCGCCAGCCTGCCGTGGTGGGCGGTGCTCACGCTGCCGATCCTCTTCGCCGCCGGCATGTCCCTGCTCGACACCCTCGACGGGGCGTTCATGAACGTCGCCTACGGCTGGGCCTTCACCCGGCCGGTGCGCAAGATCTACTACAACATCACCATCACCGCGCTCTCGGTCGCGGTCGCGCTGCTGATCGGCGGGATCGAGCTGATCGGTCTGCTCGCCGACAAGACCGGTGTCACCACCGGTCCGCTGGGCGCGATCGCCGACATCGACCTGGCCTACATCGGCTACCTCGTCGTCGCGCTCTTCGTCTTCACCTGGGCGCTCTCGGTGACCATCTGGAAGGTCGGCCGGATCGACGAGCGCTGGAGCGCGCACCTCAGTCGCTGACCTCCTGAGCTGTGGCCGGGGAGCGACTTCTGAGGCGGACCCGGAGGCGGCATGTGCGCTCCCCGCGGCATCTGAGTGCGGTTGCCCTGAACCCGTGGGAGGCGATTCTTGCTCGAGGCAATGCGCTGGTCGCCGCGGGCCTTGCGCGGCTAGCCTCGGACAACGTCGGAGAGGAGCGGCAGATGCAGGTCCGGGTCGCCGTACCTGACGACGCTCCCGCCATGGGACGGGTGATGGTCGAGGCCTGGCTGGCGGCCCACCGCGGCCAGATGCCCAACGCTGCCTGGCACAAGCGCGTGAACGAGTGGACACCGGACGTCTCAGCACAAGCGTGGGCACGCACCCTTGACGAGCGAGCTCAGGGCCGTCACCCACGCGACGTTCTGCTGGTCGCTGCAGACGATGCGGAGATGACGATCTCATCGCGTTGGTGTTGGGGACGGAAGCCGACGAGTACACCTCGGGCTCGGTCGCGGAGATCGGCGCGCTCTACGTGCGTCCGGATCGGCAGGGTCAAGGCATCGGTCGCTTGCTCCTGATGGAGGCCGGCCACGAGTTGGCCTCACTGGGTTTCACGAAGCTCCACATCGGCGTCCTGACCGCCAACCTCCCGGCTCGGGGCTTCTATGAGGCGATGGGCGGACGCGAGATCGCTCAGCGGACCTTCAACGAAGAGGGCTACCTGCTGCCCGGGACCGTCTACGAATGGACGGACATCGCTGCCATGACAAACAACCTCCGCGAGGCTTGGTGAGGCATCCAGTCGGGATGACCGCTCACGGCAATGACCGCGCGGATCGGGGCTGCTTGTTCCATCGACCGAGGACTGGTGCCTGGCGAGGCTCGGTCCACGCGCCCGGGTCGTCGCTCTCATAACGGCTGCCCACGCTGGTCGTGTGGCTCTTAATCCGACCCCTGAAACCGGCCATCCGTCCGCACTGTGGACACGATCTTTCGACCGCATCGGCGTCCCCCCGCTCGACCGTCGCTCCACCGCCCATCGGGTCAGAGGAGGCGTCGGTCCGAGGCCCAGCGGCTCAGCTCGTGCCGTGAGGAGAGCTGGAGCTTGCGCAGCACGCTCGACATGTGGGTCTCGACGGTCTTGATCGAGATGAAGAGCTCCTTGGCGACCTCCTTGTAGGCGTAGCCCCGGGCGATCAGCCGCATCACCTCCCGCTCCCGCTCGGTCAGGCGGTCGAGGTCCTCGTCGACGGCAGCCACCTCGATCGACCCCGCGAAGGCGTCCAGCACGAAGCCGGCCAGCCGCGGAGAGAAGACGGCGTCGCCCTCGGCCACCCGGGTGATCGCGGAGACCAGCTCCTCGCCGGTGATCGTCTTGGTGACGTAGCCACGGGCTCCCCCGCGGATGGTGCCGATGACGTCCTCGGCCGCATCGCTGACCGACAGCGCCAGGTAGCGCGTCTGGGGAGAGCTGCCGGTGACCGCGCTGCGTCGCATCACCTCGACGCCCCCTCCACCGGGGAGGTGTACGTCGAGCAGCACCACGTCCGGCTGGTGCTCGGCGACGGCCGCGACCGCTTCGTCCACGTCGGCGGCCTCGGCGAGGACCAGGACCCGGTCCGGGGCGCCCGCCTCGAGCTCGCTGCGCACCCCACGACGGAACATGGCGTGGTCGTCCACGATGACCACCCTCACCGGGCTCACCGGGCGTGTCTCCTCAGCCACGAGGGGCCTCCTGTCCTGGGGTCCGGGGGGATCGGGGGGTGGGCAGGTGCAGGCGCACCTCGGTGCCGTCGCCCGGCGACGACGTCACCTGGGCGGTGCCGCCGTGCCGTTCCATGCGGGCCACGATGCTGTCACTGATCCCACGTCGGTCCGCAGGGGTCTCGGCGTCGTCGAAGCCGCGGCCGCGGTCTCGCACGAAGACGTCGACGCTCTCGGTGCCGACCTCGGCGTAGACGTCGACCCGGTCGACCCCGGCATGCTTGGCGGCGTTCGTGACGGCCTCACCGGCTGCCGCGACGACCGCTCGGACCTGGTCGTCGAAGGGAAGGTCTCCGACACTGACCACGTCGACCGAGACCCCGTAGTGGTCCTCGATCCTGGCTGCGGTCCCCCGCAGCGCGCTGGCCAGGCTGCTCTCGTCGGTCGACTCGCCGGCGTAGAGCCAGGCGCGCAGGTCCCGCTCCTGCGCCCGCGCCAGCCGCGCGACCGTGGGCGCGTCGCCTGCGTTCTTCTGGATCAGCGCCAGGGTCTGCAGGACCGAGTCGTGGAGGTGCGCGGCGACGTCGGCGCGCTCCTGGGTGCGGACTCGTTCGGTGCGCTCGGCGGTCAGGTCCGAGGCCAGTCGGTAGACCCACGGGCCGACCACGATCGCAATCCCGACCACCCCGAGGAGAGCAGAGAGCGTGATGTCGCGCGCCAGCGTGATCGAGCCACCGCGCAGGGAGAACGCCACGAGGGCCAGCACGATCAGACCGACTCCGGCCACCAGCCGGGCGTACGACGCCCAGCCCCGCGAGCCGAGCACCACCCGCAGCGGGTCGATCCGGCCGGTGGTGTCGAGCCAGCGCTCCCGCTGGGCCTCATCGGCCTGGCGCCAGAGCAGGCCAACGCCGACGAGTCCGAGGAAGATCGGCCACAGGACCCCTCCGCTCCCGCTCCCCAGGACCGCCTGGACCACCAGGACGAGCCCGAAGCCCAGGACCGCCAGCGCGATCACCGGCCCCATGTCGCCCAGCCGACGGATCCGGCCCGGCCGTAGTCCGCGCCGGGTCGCGCTCTCGACGCCGGGTGCAGCCTCGACGAAGCGGGAGTCCGAGGGCAGCACGAGCCACAGGGCGGCGTACAGCACGACACCCAGGCCGCTCAGGAGCGCCGCGAGCACGAACCCGACCCTGACCCAGAGGACGGGCAGTCCGAGGTGGCGGGCGAGCCCCGCAGCGACGCCGCCGATGACGGGCTGCTGGGAGTCGCGCGTCGCGCGTCGGACCTCGGGGGGCGAGAGAGTGCTCATGGTTCGATCATCGTCACACAGCGCGACAGCGCGAACCATGAGGAAGAACCCCGGTCCGACCCTGGTCTCCACGCCGTCCGGGGGCCACTCAGGGTTCCCCCCGATGGTGCGCGAACGTCCCGAGGGCCACGCTGGAGCCATGGACACCACACCCACCCGCCCCGAGGACACCGCCTCCACAGGTAGCTCAACGGGCACAGCCACGAACAGCTCCGACAACGAGGGCCCCCGCGTCAGCGCCAGCGAGATGCGCGACCTGCGCCGGCTGCGCCGTTCGGTCGACAACCGCAAGGTGGCCGGCGTCGCGGGCGGTATCGCCCGGCACCTCGACATCGACCCGCTCGTGGTGCGGGTGACCTTGGTCGTCCTCGTCTTCTTCGGCGGCGCCGGGCTGATCCTGTACGCCGCGTGCTGGCTGCTCGTCCCCGAGGAGGGGTCGACCAAGGAGCCCTTCGGACTGGACGAGCGCAACCGCTCGATCGCCCTGGTGGTCGCCGGTGTGGTGGCCGTCCTCTCGCTCGCCGGCGACTCGTGGGGTGCGTACTGGTTCCCCTGGCCGCTGGCCCTCCTCGTCCTGGTCGTCTTCCTGCTCGTCCGCCGCGACCGGTCGTCCGCGTCGACGACCCGCTCCGGCGGTTCGTCGCGGCGGGCGGGGCCGCTCCTCTTCTGGATCACCCTGGCGCTGGCGGCCCTGGGGATCGGGCTCCTCGTCATCGTCGACCTCTCCGGCACCCCGGTCGCCGCCGCTGCCTACCCCGCCCTCACTCTGGCGACGATCGCCGTCATGCTGCTCGTGGGATCCGTCTACGGCCGCGCCGGTGGACTGATTCTGCTGGGCCTGGTCACCTCCATGGCGCTCCTCATCACCAGTGCCGCCGACGGCTGGGACGGCACCCAACAGACGCTCGCCCCCACGAGCGCCGTCGCGGTGGCCGACCGCTACTCGGTCGGCACCGGAGAGCTCGTCCTGGACCTCACCGACGTGCGTGACCTCGACGCCCTCGACGGCCGCACCATCGAGATCACTGGCAAGTTCGGCCACGTGGAGGTCATCGTCCCGGACGGCCTGGCCACCCGGGTCGAGGCGCGGGTGCACAACATCGGCCACATCGAGCTCTTCGACCGCGAGGCCGAGGGCTTCGACATCGGACTCAGTCGAGATGGCGTCGACGACCAGGACGTGGCCCGACTCGGGAGCGCGGGAGAAGGCACCCCCGACCTGCCCACCATCACCATCATCGCCACCCTCAACTTCGGAGAGATCGAGGTGCACTCATGAGTCACGAGACCGAGCCCCACCTGACCACCCGCAACCCCGGGCGACACCCGGTCAATGTGGCCCACCTGGTCGCGGGCCTGCTGTTCCTCGGGCTGCTCGGGGTGTGGGCACTCTTCGAGAGCGGCGCCGTGGCCGACAACGACCTCCGCTGGCTGCTGCCCGTGCCCTGGGTGCTGGCCGGGGTGGTCGGCCTCGTCGTCGCGACCGTCGTGTCGCGTCGCGACCGTGAGTTCCGCACCACCCCCACCGAGGAGATCCGATGAGCACCGTTCCCGACCAACCCGCCCAGCATCCAGCCGAGCAGCCCAAGCGACTCGTGCGTCGTACGGACGACAAGATGATCGCCGGCGTCTGCTCGGGGGTGGCTGCCTACTTCGGCATCGACGTCACGATGGTCCGGGTGATCACTGTTGTCGGCGCGATCCTGGGGCTCGGCACCGTCGTCGTGGCCTATGTCGTCGCGTGGCTGCTGATCCCTCGCGACTGACCGGTCGGCCCGCGCGGCCGGGCCTGCCCTTCCTGGGGCTGCGGCCGCGCGGCACGATGGGCCGGTGAGCCTTCCCCACCTCGGCACCCTGACGTCCCTGTCCGCGCTCGACCACCCCGAGCTCCTCGCGCCCGCCGTGGCGAGCGCCCTGGCTACCTGGGAGCACGCCGCGAGCGTGGCGGTCGTGGAGATCGATCCCGACCTCGCCGACACGGCCGCGATGACCGAGGCCTACGCGCTGCCGCTGACGGCGAGCGCCAACTGCGTGGTCGTCGCCGGCCGGCGCGACGGAGAGGAACGGATCGCTGCCTGCGTCGTCCGCGCCGACACCCGCGCCGACGTGAACAACCTCGTCAAGCGGACCCTCGACGTCCGCAAGGCGTCGTTCCTCTCCATGGAGCGCGCGGTCGAGGAATCAGCCATGGAGTACGGCGGGATCACGCCGGTCGGTCTCCCGGCCCCGTGGCGGCTGCTCGTCGACGCGCGCATCGCCGAGATCGAGGTCGCCCTCCTCGGCTCCGGCGTACGCCGCTCCAAGCTGCTGGTGCCCGGGCACCTGGTGGCCCGGCTCCCGGGCGCAGAAAGCATCGACGCCCTCGGCCTCTGAGGTTCACCATGAACCCATGGTGAAGCTGCGTCGAGCCGATGGTGCGCCCGCCGGTCGACGGGTCGCGGTCGTGCTCGCACTGCTCGTGCCGGGGCTGACCTCCTGCCACAGCCAGGCGTCGGCGCCGACACCAGCGCCACCGCCGACGATCCGAACCCTGACCCCGGTCCCACTCCCGCCCCCCGGCCCGCCGAGCGGTCGGATCCTCGCGGACCTGCGCCAGTCCTCGCGCGACGCGGCTCTGGGCCGGGTGCAGGTGTGGATCGACAACGACACGGCCCGGACCCTGGATCCCACCGAGATTCGCTACCTCGACCCGAGGTTCCGCCGACCGCTGCGCGGCGAGCGGCTCCGCCTCGACCCGGCCGGGTCCGAGCGTGGTTATCCGTTGACCCTGCCCGCGCGTCCGGTCTGTGCGGCGGCGTCCAATCGGGGGCCGGGTCGGCTCGTGCTCACCGACCGGAGCGACGACCGCCAGATCCGCCTGCAGGTGGGCGACGACAACGACCTGGTCTCGCGCTACGTCACGGCCCGGTGCCTCGAGCTCGACGTGGCCCGTGTCGCCCGGCTCTCCTTCTCCGACCACGTGCCGGTGCCGCAGGCGGCGCAGGGCAGCACCAGCGTGCTGACGCTCGTCGTACGCCCCACCGGCCGGTCGGGCCACCGCCTGCAGATCGACTCGGTCGGCGGCACCCCGCTGCTCGGCTCGGTGGGTGGTACGCCGTGGCAGCCCGACGCCCTCGTGCGTGGCGATGGCCCCGTCGTCCGCTTGCGACTGCCGGTGCGGCCCGCGCGCTGCGACGACCACGGCTTCATGGAGTCCGGGGGTGCGACGGCGTTCCTGGTCCGGCTCCACCTCGACGGCCGGCCGGGCCAGCTGGTGGTCCGGATGAGCCCCCGCGGGGCGGCCGGTGCCATCGCGTTCGCGCGGGCTTCCTGCGGTCGGTGACGAGGCGATAACCATTCGCTGAATCAGCCCTCGGCTCCGTAGTCTGGTGCGAGTGCGATCACTCCCTCTCGACCACCCCGGCACGGCCGATCACCGGTCTCCCGGACGCTTCTTGTGGTGGCTCGCGATGGGTCAGCGCCGCACCCTCCTCGGGGGCATGTGCTTCGGCATTCTCTGGATGAGCAGCCAGGCCGTGATCCCCATGGTGATCGGGCTCGCGATCGACCGGGGCATCGCCGGGCGCGACGGCGGCGAGCTGGTGAAGTGGTCCCTCGTCATGCTGCTGATCGGGCTCGTCCAGGCCGGGAGCGGGATCCTGCGGCACCGGTTCGCGGTCACCAACTGGCTGATCACCGCCTACCGCACGGTGCAGCTGGTCACCCGGCAGACCGTCCGGCTCGGCGGCAGCCTCCCCCGCAAGGTCTCGACCGGCGAGGTCGTCGCGATCGGCACCAGCGACCTGTCCCACCTGGGTCAGGTGATGGACGTCTCGGCCCGCTTCGCCGGCGCCGTCGTGTCGTTCGGACTCGTCTCGACGATCCTTCTGAACACCTCGGTCACGCTCGGCCTGGTCGTGCTGCTCGGCGTACCCCTGCTGATGCTGCTGGTCGGTCCGCTCCTCGCTCCCTTGCAGCGCCGCAGCACCGCCCAGCGTGCCCTGATGGGCGAGCTGTCCAACACCGCGAGCGACATCGTCGGCGGCCTGCGCGTGCTGCGCGGGATCGGCGGCGAGCAGGTCTTCCACGAGCGCTACCGCCTCCAGTCGCAGGCGACCAGACGCGCCGGGGTCGCGGTGGCCCGGCTGCAGTCCATGCTCGATGCCCTGCAGGTGTTCCTGCCCGGCCTCTTCGTCGTCCTGGTCGTCTGGCTGGGAGCCCGCTCAGCCGTGGCCGGCGAGATCTCGGCGGGGCAGCTGGTCGCCTTCTACGGCTACTCCGCCTTCTTGATGGTGCCGCTGCGCACCGCCACCGAGTACGCCAACAAGCTGATCCGCGGACGCGTCTCGGCCAAGCGGGTCTGTCACGTGCTCTCGCTCGTCCCCGACGTGAACGACCCCGCCACCCCGGCCCCGTCGCCCGCCCCCGACTCCGACCTGTACGACGTCCGCACCGGGCTCCGCGTCCCCGCCGGCGTGATGCTCGCGATCGTGAGCGAGCAGCCCGACGAGTCGGCCGAGCTGGCCGACCGGCTCGGCCTCTGCGCACCGGTCGTGGACGACGACGTCCGGCTCGGCGAGGTCCCGCTGACGTCGTTGGCGTTGGCCGAGGTGCGCAGCCGGATCGTGGTCTCCGACACCGCGGCGGTGCTCTTCTCCGGACCGCTGGCCGACCGCCTCGACGTGGCGGCCGGCGAGGACCGCTTCACCCGCTCGCACGCGCCCTCGACACCGCCTCGGCCGACGACATCCTCGACGCGCTGCCCGACGGGCTCGCGACCCACGTTGCCGAGCGCGGTCGCACCTTCTCGGGTGGTCAGCGCCAGCGACTGGTGCTCGTGCGCGCCCTCACCAGCGACCCCGAGATCCTGGTCCTGGTCGAGCCGACCTCCGCGGTCGACGCCCACACCGAAGCCCGGATCGCGTCGCGGCTGCGCCGGCACCGCGCCGGCCGGACCACGGTCGTCACCACCAGCAGCCCCCTGCTGCTGGACGCCGTCGACGAGGTGGCCTTCCTGCGCGGTGGCCGGATCGTGGCGACCGGTCGGCACTGCGACCTGCTGGCCGAGCACGCCGACTACCGCGCCGTCGTGACCCGCGAGGCCCGCGTGGAGGTGACCTCGTGAGCACCGCACCCTTCGGCAGCCTGCCGGTCGCCGACGGCCGCGCCGTACGCCGCTACGCCATGGCGATCGCCCGCCGCCACCCCCGCCTGCTCTGGGGCGCGCTGCTCCTGCACGGTCTCGCCGCCCTGACCGCCCTGGCCGCGCCCCGACTGCTCGGCGACCTGGTCGAGGCGGTCGAGACCGGGACGACCGTGGGGCACGTCGACCGGATCATCCTGATCCTGGCCGGCTTCCTCCTCGCCACCACGATCCTCACCCGCTACGCCCGCCTGGTCAGCCAGGTCCTGGGCGAGCTGGTCCTCGCGCAGCTGCGCGAGGACTTCGTGGAGAACACGCTGGCCCTCCCGGTCGGGGTGGTCGAGGCCGCCGGCTCCGGCGACCTGCTCACCCGCACCAGTCGTGACGTCGACCAGCTCGGGTGGTCGATCCGGTTCGCGATGCCCGAGTGGACGATCGCGGTGATCACCGCCGTGCTCACCTTTGCCGCCGCCCTCAGCGTCGGCTGGTGGGTCGCGCTGCCCTGCCTGCTCGGCGTCCCTCCGCTGGTCGTCGGCCTGCGGTGGTATCTCGCTCGCGCCAAGGACGGCTACCTCCGCGAGTCGGCGTCGTACTCCGCGATCAACGCGACGCTGACCGAGACCGTCGAGGGCGCCCGCACGGTCGAGGCGCTCGGCCTCGGCGAGGAGCGCATCGCAGCGGTCGACTCCGACATCCGCGAGTCCTACCTGGCCGAGCGCTACACCCTCTTCCTGCGCACGGTCTTCTTCCCCAACATGGAGATCGCCTACCTCGTCCCCACGGTGTCCACCCTGCTCTTCGGCGGCTGGCTCTACCTCCAGGGCACCGTCTCGCTGGGCGAGGTGACCGCGGCGGTGCTCTACGTGCAGATGCTGATCGACCCGGTCGACCGGATCGTCTCGATCCTCGACGAGCTGCAGATGGGCGCGGCCTCGCTCGCGCGCCTGCTCGGTGTCGCCCAGGTGCCCGACGACCGCGAGGTCAGCGGTGCCGAGCCCGAGGGCGAGCAGCTGGAGGCCGACCGACGTGCGCTTCTCGTACGTCGAGGGTCGCGACGTCCTGCACGGCATGGACCTCTCGGTCGGCGTCGGCGAACGGATCGCGATCGTCGGCCCCTCCGGTGCCGGCAAGTCCACGCTGGGCCGCCTCCTCGCCGGGATCCACCCGCCCCGGACCGGATCGGTGACCGTGGGTGGGGTGGGCCTGGTCGAGCTGCCGCTGGCCGACCTGCGCGGCCACGTCGCGCTGATCACCCAGGAGCACCACGTCTTCGTCGGGACCCTGCGCGAGAACCTCGCGCTCGCTGCCCCTCCCGGTGCCACCGACGCCGACATTCGCGACGCCCTGCACGCGGTCGACGCCCTGGTCTGGGTCGACGCCCTGCCCGAGGGCATGGACACCGTCGTCGGTTCGGGCGGGCGCGCCGTCACGGCCGCCCAGGCCCAGCAGATCGCGCTCGCCCGACTGGTGCTGGCCGACCCCCACACCCTGGTGCTCGACGAGGCCACCTCACTCATCGACCCCCGGGCCGCCCGGCACCTGGAGCGCTCCCTGGCCGCCGTCCTGCACGGCCGCACCGTGATCGCGATCGCGCACCGGCTCTTCTCGGCCCACGACGCCGATCGGGTCGCGGTGGTCGAGGACGGCGTGATCTCGGAGTTCGGGTCGCACGACGAGCTGGTGGCCGCGGGTGGGTCCTACGCCGCGCTCTGGCACTCCTGGAACGGCACGAGCTGATCCGGGCTCAGGGCTGGTTCACAGCCCGGTGATGCGGATCCCGGAATGGGCCTTGTACTTCCGGTTGATCGAGATGAGGACCGCGGTGAACGGCTCCAGCTGGCGGGCCAGCCGCAGCTTGCCGGCGTCGATCCCGACCCGGCCGGTGACCGCGCTCGCGAGCTCCATCGCGACCTCCTTGGCCTCGACCACGTCGCCGACGACGAGCACGTCCTCGTCGAGGTAGTCGATCTCGTCCCAGAGCAGCACCGCCGAGACGTTGTGGAAGGCGCCGACCACGGTGGCGTCCGGAGCGAGCCGCTGGGCCGACTCCGCTGCCGACCCCTCCCCGGCGTCGACCACGCGGCCATGGGCGCCGCGCTTGTCGAAGGCCAGCGGGTTCACGCAGGAGATGACGGTCTTGCCCGCGAGCGGCAGCGTGGCGACCAGCTCGTCGTGACCGTCGTACGGCACGGCGAGTACGACGACGTCGGCCGCGGCGCACGCGTCGGCGTTGGTCGCTCCGCTCACCTCGCCAGCACCCGCCACACCGGCCAGCCGCTCACGGACCTCTGCGGCCACCTCGGTGGCCTTCTCGGCCGCGCGGGAGCCGAGGACGACGCTGTGCCCGTGTCGAGCGAAGCGGTAGCCGAGGCCCTTGCCCTGGGGGCCAGTGCCGCCGATGACGGCGATGCGGTGGGTGGTCACGCGTGCTCCTCAGTGCTGGTGGATACGACCTGGTGCTCAGGTGATGATGGCATCCGTCCGGCAGCCGGGACCGAGGCGTCCACCCTTGCCGTCGTGACAGCGGTGCTGTCACGATCGGGGGAAGCGCACGATCCAACGCGACCCAGGGGACTCATGAAGCTCTCGATGCCGCTCATCTACGCCGGGAACCCCCGCGAGTCCGCCGACCAGGTCGCCGACCTGGAGAAGGCCGGGCTGGACACCGTCTGGGTGGCCGAGCCGTACGGCTTCGACGCCCCCACGCTGATGGGCTACCTCGCCGCGAAGACCGAGACGGTCGAGATCGGCGCGGGCATCCTCAACATCTACTCCCGCACGCCCGGCGCCCTGCTGCAGACCGCGGCCGGCCTCGACAACGTCTCCGGCGGCCGCGCCGTGCTCGGCCTCGGCGCCTCCGGCCCGCAGGTGATCGAGGGCTTCCACGGCATCCCCTACGACAAGCCGCTGGCCCGCACCCGCGAGATCATCGAGATCTGCCGCATGGGCCTGCGCCGCGAGGCGCTCGAGCCACGACGGCGCTCTACAGCTCCCGCTCCCCGCCGGCCAGGGCACCGGCCTCGGCAAGCCGCTCAAGCTGCTCAACCAGCCCGAGCGCGCCGACGATCCCGATCTGGGTCGCCGCCCTCGGCGACAAGAACGTCGCAGATGACCGCCGAGGTCGCCGACGGCTGGCTGCCGTTCCTCTTCCACCCCGAGAAGGCGCACGAGGTCTGGGGCGACGCGCTCGCCGCAGGGCGCCGCCAAGCGCCCCGCCGAGCTCGGGCCGCTGGAGATCTCGGCCGGCGGCATGGTCGCGATCGGCGAGGACGTCGAAGGGGCTGCTCGACTTCATGCGCCCGATGTACGCCCTCTACGTCGGCGGCATGGGCGCTCGCGGCAAGAACTTCTACAACGACCTCGCCTGCCAGTACGGCTACGAGAAGGAGGCCAAGGAGATCCAGGACCTCTACCTCGACGGCCACAAGCGCGACGCCGAGGCGCAAGGTCCCGCTCGAGTGGCTCGAGGCCGGCAACCTGGTCGGCCCCGCGTCGTACGTCCAGGAGCGCATCGCCGCCTTCAGCGAGGCCGGCGTCACCAACCTCCAGGTCACCCCCGCGTCCGACGACCCGGCGGCCACGATCGCCCAGGTCAAGGAATGGGTGTCCTGAGGCCGGGCGGCTGCGCCACCCGCGGCGTCTACGACAACCTCCGCGAGATCCGGGCGCTCGATCCTGAGCGCGACACCGACCGGATCTCTGGCTGACCAGCCGGCTCGACTTCCCGTGGGACTACACCCAGGGCACCGCGCATCGCCTTCCTGCGCGACTACGGCGTCCCGTCGATCGCCGCGCTGCTCGACGCGACCGGCGAGTTCGAGGAGCACGGAGTCAAGCGGTACGACGACACGCTGGTCTTCGCCGAGGAGTCGATCGCCGAGGGCCTCGACTCACCGCGTGGCCACGCGGCGTGCGTCGGCTCAACCGGATCCACGGTCACTACGACATCCCTCACCGACGAGTTCCGCTACGTCCTGGCCACGACGATCGTCGGACCGGTGCGCTGGATCGAGCAGTACGGCTGGCGTCGCCTTGACCCGGTGGAGCTCGCGGCCATCGCCATCTTCACCACCCGCTTCGGCGACTGATGGGCATCCCCGGCCTGCCCACGACGTACGCCGGCTACCTCGAGCTGCTCACGACTACGAACGCGAGCGCTTCGCGCTTCGACCCGGCCAACCGTCGGGTCACCGAGGCGACGCTGCGAGCGCCCGCGCTGCGGCGCCCCGGCCGCTGCGGCCGTTCGTCCGTGCGATCACGATCGCGCTGATGGACGGGCCGTTGCGCGAGGCCCTCGGTCTGGCTGCCCCGGCACCCTGGCTGGTGCGCCTGCGTCCACCTCTCGTTGCGCACCCGGGCCCGGGTGCTGGCGGTTCGCGCCGCCCCGCCGCACGCCGTACCGGCACCGAGCCGCGACGTACCCGCAGGGCTACTCGCTGGGCGACCTCGGCCCGGCCTCGATGATCGAGGAGCTCAATGCCCGCCCTGCTTGAATCGTGACAGTGTTGCTGTCAGAGTGACCCTCCATCCACCCGCACCCACCACGCCGGGAGCCCCCATGCGCACACCGCCTCATCGATCTACGAGCAGGAGCACGAGGACTTCCGCCGTACCGCGCGCTCCTTCATCGAGAAGGAGGTCGTGCCCTACCACGCCGCAGTGGGAGAAGGACGGCCAGGTCTGCCGCGAGGTGTGGACGAAGGCCGGCGCGCAGGGCCTGCTCTGCTTCGACGTCGACGAGGAGTACGGCGGCGCCGGGGTCAAGGACTTCCGCTACAACATGGTGCTGGCCGAGGAGATCAGCCGGGTCGGCGCGAGCGGGCTCGGCTTCCCCGTGCACACCGACATCATCGTCCCCTACATCAGCCAGCTCGGGCACCGACGAGCAGAAGCAGCGCTGGCTGCCCGGCCTGGTCAGCGGCGAGCTGATCTCGGCGATCGCGATGACCGAGCCCGGCGCGGGCAGCGACCTGCAGGGCATCCGGACCAATGCCGTCGACAAGGGCGACCACTACGTCCTCAACGGCTCCAAGACCTTCATCAGCAACGGCATCATGTCCGACCTCGTGATCGTGGTGGCCGCACCAACCCCGACGCCGGACACCAGGGCATCAGCCTGCTCGTCGTCGAGCGCGGGATGGCCGGCTTCGAGCGCGGCCGCAACCTCGACAAGATGGGACTCAAGGCCCAGGACACCGCCGAGCTCTTCTTCGACAACGTCGCGGTGCCCAAGGAGAACCTCCTCGGCGAGGAGGGCTCCGGCTTCATCTCGCTGATGGCGAACCTTCCCCAGGAGCGGATCTCGATCGCCGCCATCGCGGTCGCGGCCTGCGAGCACGTGCT
This sequence comes from uncultured Actinomycetota bacterium, assembly GCA_963826415.1. Classification (GTDB taxonomy): domain Bacteria; phylum Actinomycetota; class Actinomycetes; order Propionibacteriales; family Nocardioidaceae; genus Nocardioides. Next base: position 83,041 of record CAWGWW010000007.1, read on the forward strand.
GGAGATCTGCCTGGCCTACGCCAAGGAGCGCGAGGCGTTCGGCCGGCCGATCGGCAAGCTTCCAGCACAACCGCTTCCTGCTCGCCGAGATGGCCACCGAGATCCACATCGCCCGCGTCTTCGTCAACGACTGCGTGCTGCCGGCTCAACGCCGGCGAGGTCGACACCGCCCTGGCCTCGATGGCGAAGTGGTGGACCACCGAGCTGCAGAAGAAGGTCGTCGACCAGGGCGTCCAGCTGCACGGCGGCTACGGCTACATGAGCGAGTACCCCATCGCCAAGGCGTACGTCGACAGCCGGATCCAGACCATCTACGGCGGCACGACCGAGATCCAGAAGGAGATCATCGGGCGCTCCCTGGGGATCTGACCGAAGCGGCTGCGTCGCGGTGTCCGTCAGGGGCATCCCTGATGCCGACGCAGTCGGATCCGTGGTGAGGTGGACTCATGCATCGTCAGATCGCCGGCAGGCTCACCTCGCCCGTGACCAAGTGGCTCACGCTCCTCGCGTGGATCGTGATCGCGATCCCGGGTGGCTATCTCGGCTCCCAGTTGGCCGACGTCCAGAACAACGAGGCCGCCTCCTGGCTGCCCGCGACGGCCGAGTCGACCCGCGTCATCGAGCGACTGGCCCCCTTCCAGGACCCCAATCTGATCCCGACGGTCGTGGTCTACGAGAAGGTCTCCGGGCTCGACCCCGACGACATGGCCGCCCTGCAGTCCCACGCCGAGCAGTTCCAGGCGATGGCCGGCGTGGACGGCCAGGTGCTCGGCCCGTTCCCCTCGGCGGACGGTCAGGCGGCCCAGACCGTGGTGTCGTTCAACTTCGGCGAGAACGGCTGGGAGGACATGCCCGACACCGCCGCCGAGCTGAGGTCGATCGCCGAGCTCGACGGCACGAGCGTCTACATCGCCGGAGCCGGCGGCCAGGCCGCGGACTCGTTCGAGGCCTTCGCCGGCATCGACAGCACCCTGCTCCTGGCGACGCTCAGCGTCGTCATCGTGATCTTGCTGCTTACCTACCGCAGCCCGGTGCTGTGGGTCCTGCCGATCATCTCGGTCGTCTTCAGCTTGATGACCAGCCTCGGACTGGTCTACCTGCTCGCGAAGTACTTCGGCCTCACCGTCAACGGACAAAGCCAGGCGATCCTCAGCATCCTGGTGATCGGCGCCGGCACCGACTACGCCCTGCTCCTGGTCGCCCGCTATCGCGAGGAGCTCGGCCGACACGAGGACCGGCACGAGGCGATGGCCTTCGCGCTGCACCGCGCCGCCCCCGCCATCCTGGCCAGCGCCGGGACGGTGGCCCTCGGGATGCTCTGCCTGCTCTTCGCCGAGATGAGCTCGACCGCCGGCCTCGGCCCCGTCGCCGCGATCGGGGTCGGCGTCACCTTCCTCGTGATGGTCACCCTCCTGCCCGCCCTGCTGGTGATCTTCGGCCGGTGGATTTTCTGGCCCAAGCGCCCCGCCTACAGCGCCACCACGGCCGACGTCGACCGGCCTCTGGGCCCGGGTCGGCGACCTGGATCGCGCCGCGGAACCGGATGGTCTGGAGCGTGACCGGGGCTCTTCTCCTCGTCGCCTGCCTGGGCCTGGTCCGGCTCGACACCAACGGCCTGGCCCTCGATGAGCAGTACACCAAGGACTTCGGCTCCGTGCTCGGTCAGCAGGCGCTGATCGAGCACGACCTGACCGACGCCTCGCTCCCCCTGCTGGTCGTCGCGAACGCCGAGCAGGCACGGGACGTACGACAGGCCCTCGCGGGCGTCGAGGGGGTCGAGGACCCGTCCGAGCCGGCGACCAAGGACGGCGTCGCCTTCATCACGGCCGGTTTCCAGGGCGACCCGGCCTCGCAGGCGGCCTTCGACAAGGTCGAGGGTGCTCGCGGTGCGGTCGGTCAAGTCGAGGGCGCCGACGCGCTGGTCGGAGGCTTCTCGGCCGTCTACCTCGACACCAAGCTCGCCTCCACCCGCGACAACCTGGTGATCATCCCGATCGTGCTCGTCGTGGTCCTGCTGATCCTGGTGATGCTGCTGCGCTCGTTGATCTCACCGCTGATCCTGGTGGCAACGGTCGTGCTGTCGTTCGGGGCGGCACTCGGCATCTCCGTGCTGCTCTTCGAGTACGTCTTCGGCTTCGCGGGGGCCGATGCCGCCTTCCCGCTCTTCGCGTTCGTCTTCCTCGTCGCGCTCGGCATCGACTACAACATCTTCCTGATGACCCGGGTACGCGAGGAGACCGCAATGCACGGCACCCGTCGGGGCTCGCTGATCGCGCTCACGTCCACCGGTGGCGTGATCACGTCGGCGGGCGTCGTCCTGGCGGCAACCTTCCTGGTGCTCGGCTCGCTGCCGCTGGTCTTCCTCGCCGAGCTCGGCATGACCGTGGCGCTGGGGGTGCTGCTCGACACGATGATCGTGCGCTCGGTTCTGGTCACCGCGATCAACATGGACCTCGGCGGGAAGATCTGGTGGCCCAGCACCCTGGACCGCGGCGAGCACGAGGTCGCACCCGGTGCCGGCAGTGTCGCCGGGTCCGTGGGAGTGCGACAATAGAACGTGTTCCACTCACCGGTCCGGGAAGATCTCACGGGCCCTTCGCGGTTAGCCTGAGCGTGATGACCCCCGAGCCCACCCCCCAGCAGGTACGCCGGTCCCTGGCTCGCGCCGAGCGCGGAGTCAGCGCTCGACGTCGCCGAGGCGAGCGTGCTGCTGGCCGCCCGCGGCGACGACCTCGATCGGCTCTGTGCCGTGGCCGCGCGCGTGCGGGACGCCGGGCTGGTGGCTGCCGGTCGGCCGGGGGTCGTGACCTACTCGCCCAAGGTCTTCATCCCCATCACCCGCCTGTGCCGCGACAAGTGCCACTACTGCACGTTCGTGACGGTCCCGGGCAAGCTCGCGGCGGAGGGGAAGGCGCCGTACCTCTCTCCCGACGAGATCCTCGCCATCGCCCACGAGGGGGCAGCGCTCGGGTGCCTCGAGGCGTTGTTCACCCTCGGCGATCGTCCCGAGGACCGCTGGCCCGAGGCCCGGGCCTGGCTGGACGCGGCCGGCTACGACTCCACGCTCGCCTACGTCCGGGCGATGGCGATCCGGGTGCTCGAGGAGACCGGGCTGCTCCCCCACCTCAACCCCGGCGTGATGTCGTGGGAGGAGATGAACCGGCTCAAGCCGGTCTCGCCGTCGATGGGGATGATGCTCGAGACCACCTCGCGGCGACTCTTCGAGGAGAAGGGTCAGGCGCACTACGGCTCGCCCGACAAGGACCCCGACGTCCGGCTGCGCGTCCTCGAGGACGCCGGGCGCCTCTCGATCCCGTTCACGACCGGGCTGCTGGTCGGCATCGGCGAGGACCTCACCGAGCGCGCCGAGACGATCTTCGCGCTGCGCGCCAACGCCCGCCGCTACGGCGCCGTCCAGGAAGTCATCGTCCAGAACTTCCGCGCCAAGCCCGACACCGCGATGCGGCACACCGACGACCTCGGCCTCGACGAGTTCCGCGCCGCGATCGCCGTCACCCGGATCGTGCTCGGCCCGAAGGCGCGCGTGCAGGCACCCCCGAACCTCGTGGACAGCTCCGAGGGATCCGCCGAGTGCGCGCTGCTCCTCGGGGCCGGTGTCGACGACTGGGGCGGCGTCTCGCCGCTGACCCCCGACCACGTGAACCCCGAGCGCCCCTGGCCCTCACTCGAGCGGTTGCGCGAGCTCACCGCCGCCAGTGGCTTCGAGCTGCGCGCGCGGCTCACCGTCCACCCCGAGTACGTCCGACAGGGCGAACCCTGGCTCGACCCACGCATCTCGGCCCACGTCGCGGCCCTGGCCGACGACGACGGGCTCGCCCGACCCGGCGTACGAGCCGTGGGGCGGCCGTGGCAGGAGCCCGACGGCGGCTACGCGCGGGCCGGCACCGGCCGCACCGACCTGCACACCGAGATCGACACGCTGGGACGCTCCACCGACCGACGCAGCGACTTCGACGACGTCTACGGCGACTGGTCCGAGCTGCGCGCCGGCGTCGTGACCCAGGCCAGTACGACGGGCGCCGACGACGGCGAGGGTTACGCCGCCCTGGCCGCCGCCGAGGCGGACCCCGCTGGGCTCACCGACGAGCAGGCGCTCACCTTGATGACCGCCGAGGGTGAGCTGCTGGAGCAGGTCTGTCGTCTGGCCGACGACCTGCGCCGCGACACCGTCGGCGACGACATCACCTACGTCGTCAACCGGAACATCAACTTCACCAACGTCTGTTACGTCGGCTGCCGCTTCTGTGCCTTCGCGCAGCGACGCACGGACGCCGATGCCTTCTCGCTCTCCCTGGAGCAGGTCGCCGACCGCGCCCAGGAGGCCTGGGAGCTCGGCGCGACCGAGGTCTGCATGCAGGGCGGGATCGACCCCGAGCTGCCCGGCACGGCGTACTTCGACCTGGTCTCCGCGGTGAAGACCCGCGTGCCCGGCGATGCACGTGCACGCCTTCTCGCCGATGGAGATCGTCAACGGCGCCTCCCGCACCGGGCTGTCGATCGAGGACTTCCTGATCAAGGCCCGCGAGTCCGGCCTCGACACGATTCCCGGCACCGCCGCCGAGATCCTCGACGACGACGTGCGGTGGGTCCTGACCAAGGGCAAGCTCCCCACCCGCACGTGGATCGACGTCGTCTCGACCGCGCACCGGGTGGGGCTGCGCTCCAGCTCGACGATGATGTACGGCCACGTCGACAACCCTCGGCACTGGGTCCAGCACCTGCGCGTGCTTCGCCGGATCCAGGACGAGACCGGTGGGTTCACCGAGTTCGTGCCGTTGCCGTTCGTGCACACCTCGTCGCCGATCTACCTCGCCGGCGTCGCGCGCCCCGGTCCGACGCTGCGCGACAACCTAGCGGTGCACGCGATGGCGCGGATCATGCTGCACGGCCGGATCCCGAACATCCAGACCTCCTGGGTCAAGCTCGGCGTCGAGGGCACCCGCGCGATGCTGCGGGCCGGCGCCAACGACGTCGGCGGCACGCTGATGGAGGAGACGATCTCCCGGATGGCTGGCTCCGAGCACGGCTCGGCCAAGACGGTCGCCGAGCTGGTCGAGATCGGTGCCGGCATCGACCGGCCGGTCCGCGAGCGGACCACGACCTACGGCGTACCGGCCGCGCGCGTCTGAACGCAGACGAACCCGCACCCTGCCCGGCAGACTTCCCGGGCAGAGTGCGGGTTCACGCGTGGCTCAGTGAAGCTTCGCTAGCCACGTCCGCTGCTGGAGCGAGCCCGGCGCGAGACCGAGTCGATGGCGACGGCCAGCAGGAGCACCGCACCGGTGACCATGAACCGCACCGACGAGTCGACGTTGACGAGGTTCAGCCCGCTGGTGATCGCCTGGAGCACCACGATGCCCAGCAGCGCGGAGTACGCCGAGCCCGCGGCCACCGAAGAGGCTGGTGCCACCGATGACCGCCGCCGCAATCGCGGTCAGGTTGGTGTCGGTGGTGCCGCTCGCCTGCGAGACCGACGTCTGCAGACCGGCCGCGAGCAGACCACCGAGCGCGGCGAAGGTCGACGTCAGGGCGAAGACCGACACGTAGACCCGGTTCACCTTGATCCCGGAGCGACGAGCGGCCTCGACGTTGCCACCGACGGCGAAGACATGGCGACCCCAGCGCGTCTTGCGCAGCGCGAGGTCCATCACCACGACCATGAGCACGAAGAAGAGCCACAGGTAGCTCCAGCCGCGGTCGATGTTGACGTAGTAGGTCAGGAAGCCCAGCCCGGCCGCGAACACCGCAGCCTTGACGACCGCGAGCTGCCAGGCCGGAGCGCCGAGTCCCGCGGCCCGGCGAGTACGCCGACCCCAGAGCTGCGAGCCGAGGTAGACGAGCACGATCAGCGCGACGAAGACGTACGACGCCCCGTCGCCCACGAACTTGGTCCGGGCGTACTCCGCCAGGAACGAGTCGCGCGGGATGTTGATCGTGCCGTTCTTGCCGAGCACGAAGAGCAGCAGCCCCTGGAAGCCGAGCAGGCCAGCCAGCGAGAAGACGAACGACGGGACACCGATCCGCGTGTAGAGCACGGCGTAGAGGACACCCACGAGCAGCCCGACCGCGATCGCGGCCAGGATGCCCACGAGCATCGGGTAGCCCTGCTCCACGACGAGCACCGCCATCACGGCCGCGCCGAGGCCGCTGACCGAGCCAACCGACAGGTCAATCTCGCCCAGCAGCAGGACCAGCACGATCCCGAGCGCGATCATCCCGGTGGGAGCCGCGAACTGGCTGATCGAGACGAGGTTGCGCGAGGAGAGGAAGAGCGGCTCCGCGGCGTAGAACCCGATGCAGATGACCAGCAGACCGAGGACGACCGGCAGGCTGCCGATGTCACCGGACCGGAGCCGGGTCAGCATCAGCCGGCCCTGCCCCATCAGCCCGTGCGACTGGATGAGTCGTTCGTCGGCGAGGTCGGCGGCGACCGCCGAATCGACGACGTCCTGGTCAGCCATGCTGGTCCTCCTCCGGGGCGACCTCGGCGGTGTGGACGCCGGGCGCGCGTCGCTGGGCGCGCGACGCCACGACGTTGTCCGAGGCCCCGGTGATGGCAGCGACGAGCTGTTCGGTGCTGACGTCCTCGGTGCGGAACTCCGCGGCGTTGCGACCCAGGCGCATCACGACGATCCGGTCGGCCACTGCTTGTACGTCGGCCATGTTGTGGCTGATCAGGATCACGGCGAGACCGGTCTCGCGCAGGCGCTCGACGAGGTTGAGCACCTCCGCGGTCTGGGCGACGCCCAGCGCGGCGGTCGGCTCGTCGAGCATGACCACCTTCGGGGCGCCCACGAGACTGCGCGCGATCGCCACCGTCTGCCGCTGACCACCCGAGAGGGCAGCGATCGGGATCCGGACCGAAGGGATCTTGGCCGAGAGAGTGCGCAGCAGCCGCCATGCCTCCTTCTCCATCTCGACCTCGTCCAGGAACGGCCCGCTGAGGTGCTCCTGGCCCAGGAAGAGGTTCGCGACGACGTCGAGGTTGTCGCACAGCGCCAGGTCCTGGAAGACCGTGGCGATGCCGAGCGCCTGCGCCTGCGCAGGGCCACCGACGTGCACCTTGCGGCCGGCGAACGTGATGTCGCCGCCGTCGGGCTGGTAGACCCCCGAGATCACCTTGACCAGGGTCGACTTGCCGGCACCGTTGTCGCCGACGAGGGCGACGACCTCACCGGGAGCGACGGCCAGGTGGACGTCGGTGAGGGCCTGCACGGCCCCGAATCGCTTGTTGACCCCGGTCAGGGAGAGCACGCTCTCCCTGACCGGCGCCTCTGGGGTGAGAGTGGACATCAGCTGAGGCCGGCGTCCTTGCAGGCCTTGGCGTAGCTGCCGGTGCAGATCTCGTCGACGGTGTAGAAGCCGTCGGCGACGATCGTGTCGGCCACGTTGTCCTGGGTGACGGCGACCGGGTCGAAGATGAACGACGGCACACCCTGGAAGTCGACGGTCTCACCGACGTCGTCCCCGTTGACGAGCGCGACGGCCAGCTCGGCCGCCTTGTAGGCCTCGACCGGGATCGGCTTGTAGACCGTCACAGCCTGCTCCCCAGCGACGATGCGCTGGATCGCGGCGAGCTCGGCGTCCTGGCCGGTGATGGGCGGCAGCTTGTCGGCGTCGAAACCCCCGCCGGTCAGCGCGGCGACGACGCCACCGGCCTGGCCGTCGTTGGCGGCGTAGACGCCCTGGATCTCGGAGGGCTTGTACTTGCTCAGCTGGTCGGTGACGAACTGCTGAGCGTTCTCCGGGCTCCAGTCGGGGTTGTCGTACTCCGCGAGGATCTTCACGCCGCTGGCGTCGATGACGTTGTGCGCGCCCTTCTTGAACTGGGCTGCGTTCGGGTCGGTGGGTGAACCGTTGAGCATCAAGATGTTGCCCTTGTCGCCCATCGCGTCGACCAGGGCCTGGCCCTGCATCTCGCCGACGCGCTCGTTGTCGAAGGACATGTAGTAGTCGGCACCCTCGATGAAGCGGTCGTAGGCGATGACCGTGGCGCCGGAGTCCTGCACGCTGGACATGGCTCCCTGGACAGCCGCGCCATCCACCGGGTCGAGCACGATCACGTTGGCACCAGCGGTGATCGCGGTGTCGAGCTGCTGGCTCTGCTTGTCCTTGTCCTGGTCGGCGTTGTAGTAGAGCACCTCGCAGTCACTGCAGAGCTCGGCGACCTTCTCTTCGAAGAGCGGCTTGTCGAAGGCCTCGTAGCGCGACGTCTTCGACTCCGGCAGCAGCAGCGCGATCTTCTTGCCGCCGTCGGAGCCGGCGTCTTCGTTGGCGGCGCAGGCCGCGAGTCCGCTCGTGCCGAGCGCAACGGCGAGCCCGAGGGCTGCCAGGCGGTGCAGGGATGTGGTCACGTGTCTCTCCTCGAATGGGGGCCTCGACGGCCGGTGCTCTGCCTCAAAGTGTCAGCGGTAGGACCGTTGTCGTCAAGACTTGAACGCAAGAAACATCATTCCGGCGTCATTGGCTATTTAATAGACACCTCTTGACCACAGATACGTCGCCGGTGCAGAGTTCGCGCATGGCCCCTCCCCGCCCCGACCTGGCCCCCGGCTCGACGGCCACGCTGCGTACGGCCAACCTGCAGCGTGTCCTCGATGTCCTGCGCGGGCGGGCCATCGGCGCGATCGCACCCGACGAGGCGACCTTCACCCAGGCCGAGCTGGCGCGGGTCACCGGGCTGGCCCCCGCCACGGTCTCGAACATCGTCCGCGAGCTGGCAGCTGCCGACCTGGTCGAGACCGACCCCGGCAGCGGCCGGCGCGGATCGTCGGTCCGGCTGGCTCGCGGCATCGGCTTGGTCGGTGGCGTCGACTTCGGCCACAGCCACGTCGCGGTCGCGATCGGCGACCTCACCAGCCGGCTCCTGGCCGAGGAGCGTCGCCTCCTCGAGCCGGGGCACGCCCACCACGAGGCGCTCGCGCTGGCCGGCTCGATGCTCGAGGCCATGGCGCAGGAGCACGGGACGGTCCGCCACGTCGGACTCGGCCTCCCGGCGCCGGTGACCGACACCCTCGTCAGCTCGTCCTCGATCTTCCCGGGCTGGGAGGGCGTGAACACCCAGGAGGCGGCCCAGCACGCCTTCGGTGTGCCGGTCCATGTCGAGAACGACGCCAACCTCGGCGCCCTGGCCGAGCACCGGCAGGGGGTGGCCCGCGGCCACCGCAGCTCGGTGTTCGTGAAGATCTCGTCCGGCGTCGGAGCCGGGATCATCATCAACGACGAGCTCTTCCACGGTGCCGGCGGCACCGCCGGCGAGATCGGCCACCTCACCCTCGACGAGCAGGGGCCCCTGTGCCGCTGCGGCAGCAGGGGTTGCCTGGAGGCCTACACCTCGACCGGCACCTTGATGGCGATGCTCGAGACCCAGCTCCCCGGCTCTGAGCCTGGACGACATCGTGGCGGCCGCCGAGGGCGGCAACATCGCTGCCCAGCGGGCCTTCGAGGACGCCGGGATGCACCTGGGCTGGGGCCTGGCCAGCATCGCGAACCTCCTCAACCCCGCCGTGCTCGTCGTGGGCGGCGACATGGCCCGCGCGGGAGACCTGCTGCTGGCGCCGGCTCGGATCGGGCTGCGTCGCCACGCCCTCGACTCGGTGGCGCTCACGCCGGTGCTGGCCAGCGAGCTCGGGGAGCGCGCCAGCCTGGTGGGCGCCGTACTCCTCGCCGCGGAGCGGACCGAGCTGGTCGTCGAGCCGGCCTGAATCCCCACCCGGCGATCAGTGCTTGACGAGGTCGCCGGCGACCCAGACGCGAGCGATGTCCGAGTCACTCCCGAGCGCGAAGATCTTCGCGAGCGCGACCTCGGCGGAGCCGGCGTGACGGAGGCCGGCGTCAAGGGGGTCACCCGCGGGCGGACGCACCCACACGGCGTCGAACTGCCGGCCCGCCGAGAGGTCGCCCACCTCGTCGCCCAGCCCCAGCGCGAGTGCACCGGCGCGGGTGGCGAGGTGGAGCAGGTGGGCCGGCGTGAGCTGGACGCCGTCGGGCCCCAGCAGGGCCTGCATGAACGACGCCTGGAGCCCTTCCTTGAACAGGCTGAAGCCAGTGCCCGCGCCCACGTCGGACCCGAGCGCGACCCGCACCGAGTGGTCGAGGTGTCGACGCAAGGGGAAGAGCCCGCTGCCGAGCGCTGAGTTGCTCGACGGGCAGTGCGCGACCGAGGCACCCCGTTCACCCAGCATCGCGAGCTCGTCGTCGGTCGGATGCACGTTGTGCGCGAGCACCGACGAGTCCCCGATCAGGCCGTGCTGGTCGTAGGTCCCGACGTAGTGCTCGGCGCCCGAGAAGAGGCGCGACACCTCGGTGACCTCGGCCGGGTTCTCGTTGACGTGAGAGGTGAACCACGATCCGGGGACCCGCTCGAGCACGGCCGCACAGGCGTCGAGGATCTCGTCGCTGGCGGAGTAGGAGAAGCGGGGGGTGACGGCGTACCGGACGCGGCCGACGCCGTGCCAGCGGTCCGCGAGCGCCACCGCCTCGGCGTAGGCGCGGTCGGGGTCCGTGAGCAAGGGCGCCGGCAGCCCCCGGTCCCCCACCACCAGCCCGGCGGTGACGCGCAGGCCCACCCGCGAGACCTCCTCGAACAAGACGTCGACGGCCGGGGCGAAGTGGGAGCCGAACGCCAGCGCGCTCGTGGTGCCCGAGCACGCCAGCCCGCTGACGAACTCGGCCGCCACCGCCCGGGCATAGGTCACCTCGCCCAGCCGGCACTCCTCGGGCAGCGCACACTGCTCCAGCCACTCGAGGAGCGGACGTCCGATGGCTCCGATGATGCGCACCTGCGGGTAGTGCACGTGGGTGTCGACCAGGCCGGGAAGCAGGACACCCTCCCGCAGGTCGACGACCTCCTCGTCGAGGTGACCCGCGCGCACCGTCGCGAAGTCACCGCGCTCGACGATGGCACCATCGACGACGAGGAGCCCGGCGTCCTCGTCGCTGCGCAGCAGCCCTCCGGAGAAGGGGTCCTCGGGGGTGTCCAGCACCCGGGCGCGGTACAGCGTCACGACCGCGGCCCGCCCCAGAGGTCAGTCACGGAGGTCAGTCACCGACGACGACTTCGATCTCGAAGCCCTCGGAGTCCTCGAGGTAGAGAGCCGTGTGCTTCTCGCCACCGGCGTGCGGATAGCGGTCTGCAAACATCTCGTGCCAGCCGTGGGCCGAGGACTCGGCGCGGATCCGGTCGAGCAGCTCGCGCGACTCGCAGGTCAGGGCCAGATGGTTGATGCCCGGGCGGCGGCGATCGTAGGGCTCGTCGAGCTGGTCGCCGGAGCGCTCCATGAACAGGTACGTGCCGTCCGGGTGGACCCAGGTGCGGTCGCCGTCTGCCTCCCACCCGACCTCGCCGAGGAGCCAACCCCACTCGGCACAGGCCACAGCGGGGTCGCCGACCCAGAGGTCGATGTGGTGGAGGGCTCGGTCGCGGGACATGAGCGCACTCTACGCACGGGAGGCTCGGTCAGGACGTGGTCCGCACCGTGGCCCGGCGCACCGTGACCTTCACGTTCCTGCACTCCTGGGACTGCGCCACCAGCAACCGCTTCTCGGGCCGGTCGACGCTCAGCTGCCAGCGCAGCTTCACCGCCACCCAGTGGCGCAGGTAGCGGCACACGGCCAGCTCGGGCAGCCACTCGGCAGGATCGCGGTCCGCCTTCGAACGGTTGGCCGAGGCGCTGACCGCAATGAGGGAGCGCCGGTCGCGAAGATCGTTGGCGAAGCGGGTGCGGGTGCCCTTGGTCCATCGCTTGGCCCCCGAGTCCCAGGCCTCGGCCAGCGGCACCAGGTGGTCGATGTCGAACACCGAGGGGTCCTCGGTGGTCACGCCGTCGTACGCCGAGCGCCATTCGCCCTGCGTCACGTCGCAGCCGCCGGTGGCGACGAGCGACTCGGCGGCCAGGACCTCGTCGCGGGTGTCCTGGCAGTCGCCGTCGGCATCGACCCAGTGCCGGAAGCGATCGCGGTCGTAGCCCGCGCGCGTCTCGCCGGCAACGGGCAGCAGGCGGACGGCAGCGCGGAACTTCGCCGAGACCACCTCGGTGTCCGAGGCGGCGTACGACGCCGGGGCGAACGGGGTCAGCAGCAGGGCGACCAGCACCGCGCTGGCCAGGCGTCGTGCGGGGAGGGTCACTCCCACTCGATGGTGCCCGGCGGCTTGGAGGTGATGTCGACGGTGACCCGGTTGATCTCGGCGCACCTCGTTGGTGATCCGGGTCGAGATCGTCTCGAGCACGTCGTAGGGCAGGCGGGCCCAGTCGGCGGTCATCGCGTCCTCGGAGGTGACCGGGCGCAGCACGACCGGGTGGCCGTAGGTGCGGCCGTCGCCCTGGACGCCGACCGAGCGGACGTCGGCCAGCAGCACGACCGGCATCTGCCAGATGTCGCGGTCCAGGCCGGCGCGGGTCAGCTCCTCGCGGGCGATCGCGTCGGCCTCGCGCAGGATGTCGAGGCGCTCGCGGGTGACCTCGCCGATGATCCGGATGCCGAGGCCGGGCCCGGGGAAGGGCTGGCGCCAGACGATCTCGGCCGGCAGGCCGAGCTGCTCGCCGACCAGGCGGACCTCGTCCTTGAAGAGCGTGCGCAGCGGCTCGACGAGCTCGAACTCGAGGTCGTCGGGCAGGCCGCCGACGTTGTGGTGCGACTTGATGGTGGAGGTGCCGGCACCGCCGCCGGACTCGACGACGTCGGGGTAGAGCGTGCCCTGGACGAGGAAGGCGACCTTGACGCCGTCGCGCGGCCGCTGCGCCGAGCACCTCGGCCTCGGCGGCCTCGAAGACCCGGATGAACTCGCGGCCGATCACCTTGCGCTTCTCCTCGGGGTCGCGAGACCCCGGCGAGGGCGTCGAGGAACCGCTTCTCGGCGTCGACGACGTGGAGGTCGACGCCGGTGGCGGCGACGAAGTCGCGCTCGACCTGCTCGGCCTCGCCCTTGCGCAGCAGCCCGTGGTCGACGAAGACGCAGGTCGAGCCGGTCGCCGATCGCGCGCTGCACGATCGCCGCCGCCACGGCGGAGTCGACCCCGCCGGAGAGGCCGCAGATGGCCCGGCCGCGCTCACCGATCTGGGCGCGGATCGCGCTCGATCTGCTCCTCGACGATGTTGACCATCGTCCAGGTGGGCCGGCAGCCGGCGATCTCGAGCAGGAAGTGCTCGAGCACCTTCTGGCCGTGCTCGGTGTGCATCACCTCGGGGTGCCACTGCACGCCGGCCAGGCGGCGGTCGACGTCCTCGAACGCCGCCACCGGCGTGACCGCGGTCGAGGCGAGCACCGTGAAGCCCTCGGGCGCCGCGGTGACCGAGTCGCCGTGCGACATCCACACGGTGTGCTCGGCCGGGATCTCGGCGAGCAGCGTGCCGGGGTCGCTGACGCTCGACCGGGGTGCGGCCGTACTCGCGGGCACCGGTGTGGCGACGACCTCGCCACCGAGCCCGCTGCGCCATCAGCTGGAAGCCGTAGCACATGCCGAACACCGGGACCCCGGCCGTGAAGAGGGCCGGGTCGATCGACGGGGCGCCCTCGGCGTAGACCGAGGACGGACCGCCGGACAGCACGATCGCCTTGGGCCTGCGCGCCAGCATCTCGCGCGACCGGCATCGTGTGCGGCACGATCTCGGAGTAGACCCGCGCCTCGCGCACCCGGCGGGCGATCAGCTGGGCGTACTGCGCCCCGAAGTCGACCACCAGGACCAGGTCGTGGTCGATCAGGTCGTGCTCGACATGGGGGCGCGGTGCCTTCCGACGGGCGTACGGCGAGCAGGGCCCGAGCGCTAGCGACGCGGAACGCCGGGAAATGCATCAGGGCCCGGCCGGGGAGGGAGGGTGGCCGGGCCCTGATCGTCCATGCATCTGCAGGACAGCTGCTTGGACCTGTGAACCCGGCCACTTGGGAGGGAGCATGACTGCCGGGTTCGCAGGGCTCAACGAGGCCGGTCACCCGGGGTTACGCGCTGGTCTGGACCATTCCCGGACCGCTGGTTTCGACGCCTCAGCTGACGCCCGACGATGGGCAGCCGCAGGGCGCCCGGAGCGTCGGCCGGGACCGCGGGCGAGGCCGGCGCACCGGCTCGAGCCGCTCGTAGGCCGCGCCCAGCGCCGGGCGCGGGTCGGGCTCGCCCTTGTTGGGCCAGAACGCCATCGCCCGCTCGGCCTGGGCGGTGATCGTCAGCGACGGGTTCACGCCGAGGTTGGCGGTGATCGCCGAGCCGTCGGCGACGTGCAGGCCCGGGTGGCCGTAGACGCCGCTGGTAGGGGTCGATCACGCCGGTCTCCGGTCGAGTCGCCGATCGCGCAGCCGCCGATGAAGTGCGCGGTCAGCGGCCGGTTGAACGGCTCGCCGATCGAGCCGCCCGGCGGTGCCGCCCATGATCCGGCCATCAGCCGCACCGCCGTCGTTGCCGGCCGGGATCCAGGTGGGGTTCGGGACGCCGTGGCCCTGCGCGGAGGTCAGGTAGCGCCTGCCGGTGAACGGCATCCGCTTGGTGACGGTGGTGATCGAGTTGTCGAGGCTCTGCATGACCAGCGCGATGACGGTGCGCTCGGACCAGTGCTTGCAGGTCGTAGAGGTCGCGCACGTTGCGCCGCTCGCTGCCACATCTCCCGCAGCCAGGTCCGCCAGCGCGGCGCGGGCCGTCGCCGTCGGTGAGCACGGTCTGCATCAGCGACATCAGGTTGCTGCCCTTGCCGTAGCGCACCGGCTCGATGTGGGTGTCGGTCGTCGGGGTGGAAGCTGCGAGGTGATCGCGACGCCCTGGCTGTAGTCGACCGTCGTGTCCGGGGCGATCGCGCCGAGGATCGACTCGGAGTTGGTCCGCGACAGGTAGCCGAGCCGCTGCGAGAGCCGCGGGCAGGTGGCCCTCGTCGCGCATCCGGTGCAGCAGCCGCTGGGTGCCCAGCGCGGAGGCGGCGAAGACGACCTGCTCGGCGGTGAGCACCCGGCGCGCGGACGGTGCGCCCGGCTTGGCCTTGGTGAGCTGCACGTGCACGTCGTAGCCGCCGCCGGCGCGCGGGCGTCGACCCGGGTGACCGTGGTCAGCGGCAGGACCTTCGCGCCGTTCTGCTCGGCGAGGTAGAGGTAGTTCTTGACCAGGGTGTTCTTGGCGTTGTGCCGGCAGCCGGTCATGCACTCGCCGCAGCCGATGCAGGGGTTGCGCTCGGGGCCGGCGCCGCCGAAGTACGGGTCGGCGACGCTGGTCGCCCGGGCTCTGCCCGGGCCCGCCGAAGAAGACCCCGACCGGGGTCGGGTGGAAGGTGTCGCCGACGCCCATCTCGGTGGCGACCTTCTCCATCACGTCGTCGGCCGGGGTGCGCAGCGGGTTCTCGACCACGCCGAGCATCCGCTTGGCCTGGTCGTAGTACGGCGCCAGCTCGGCACTGCCAGTCGGTGATGTGGCTCCACTGCGGGTCGGCGTAGAACGGCGGCGAGCGGCTCGTAGAGGGTGTTGGCGTAGACCAGCGAGCCGCCGCCGACGCCGGCACCGGAGACGATCAGGCAGTCCTTGAGCGCGTCGATGCGCTGGATGCCGTAGCAGCCGATCTCGGGCCGGAACAGGAACTGCTTGACGTCGAAGGAGGTGTCGGCGAAGTCGTCGTCCTCGAAGCGGGCGCCGGCCTCGAGCACGCCGACCCGGTAGCCCTTCTCGGTCAGCCGCAGCGCGGTGACCGAGCCACCGAAGCCCGGAGCCGACGACGAGGACGTCGTAGTCGAACGTCGTCGCCGCCGGGTGCGTGCTCATGCGTCGGCCCTGCCCAGCTTCTTCATCAGCCGCAGGTTGGCGGTCATCACCTTGGCGTAGGTCTCGTCGGACATCCCGAGCATCGGCGCGAAGCGGATCAGCCGCTGGGTGGCGACCGACTGCGACTCGGTGTAGCGCTGGATGCCCTCGCCGCCCTGGCGGCGGCCCATGCCGGACTGCGCGCATCCCGCCCATCGGGGCGTCGATGCTGGCGAAGGTCGCGCCGAAGGCCTCGTTGATGTTGACCGTGCCGCACTTGATCTGGCGGGCGAGCGCCCGGGCCCGGGCGCCGTCCTGGCTGTAGATCGAGGCGTTGAGGCCGTACTCGCCGTCGTTGGCGCGGGCGACCGCGTCGGCCTCGTCGTGGAAGCGGTAGAGCGAGACCACCGGCCCGAAGGTCTCGTCGCCGAAGCAGGTCATCTCCGGGGTGACGCCCTCGAGGATCGTCGGCTCGTAGAAGAACGGGCCGAGGTCGGGCCGGGCCCGGCCGCCGGTGAGCACCCGGGCGCCCTTGGCGACGGCGTCGTCGACGTGGGCGACGACCGTGTCGAGCTGGTCCTGGCGAGATCAGCGAGCCCATGTCGTTGCCCCAGTCGAGGGTCGGCGCCCAGCGTCATCGCCTCGGTGCGCGCCACGAACCGCTCGACGAACCGGTCGTAGACCTGGTCGGCGACGAACATCCGCTCCATCGAGACGCAGAGCTGGCCGGCGTTGGAGAAGCGACGCGCGCACGGCGCCCTCGGCGGCCTTCTCGAGGTCGGCGTCGCGCAGCACCAGGATCGGGTTCTTGCCGCCGAGCTCCAGCGAGCAGCCGATCAGCCGCTCGGCGCAGCCGCTGCGGCGACCAGCTTGCCGGTGGCGGTGGAGCCGGTGAAGCAGACGTAGTCGGCGCGGTCGATGATCGCGGTGCCGACCTCGCGAGCCGGGGCCGGCGACGACCTGCCAGAGGTCCCGCGGGAAGCCGGCCTCCTCGAGCAGCTGCGGCGCCGAGCAGCGCGGTGAGCATGGTCTGGGCGTCGGGCTTGGCGACGACGGCGTTGCCGGCGAGCAGCGCGGGGAGGCCGTCGCAGAGCGCCATCGTGAAGGGGTAGTTCCACGGCGAGATGATCCCGACGACGCCCTTGGGCACCCGGTTGACCTCGACCCGGGTCAGGCCCGGGCACGACGCCGAGCTTGCGCCGGGTGTCGAGGTGCTGGTGGGCCGTGCGGGCGTAGTAGCGCGCGGTCAGCGCGATGTGCAGCGGCTCGTCGAAGGCGTGCTTGCGGGCCTTGCCGGACTCCCAGCACGATCAGGTCGATGATCTCGTCCTGGCGGTCGAGCACCAGGTCGTGCAGGCGCAGCAGCATCGCCGACGCGCTCGTCGAGGGAGGTGCGCGCCCAGGCGGCCTGCGCCCGGCGGGCCCGGGCGAACGCCTCGGCGACGTCGGCGTCGGTCGACTGCGGGATGTGCGCGAGCGGCGCGCCGTTGAGCGGCGAGCGCACCTCGACGGTCTCGCCGGAGGTGGCCAGGACCCGGCGGGTCAGCGCCGCGACGTACTCCGGCTCGAGGGCGTAGGACGCGGTCGGGTCGTGCTCGGGGTCGGCCGGCCCTTCGACGAGCGGGCCACCGGCGGGCGAAGGATTCTGGGCACTCATGTACCGAGGGTATGTGACTCCGGCGCTGCGCCTACGGATCCGCCGCGATGTGGCCATTTACACACCGGGCACGATTGTCAACTGTGCCCGAGCGCCCCAACCGCGGTCGAGATCGGCGTCAGACGATGTCGGGCGCCTTGACCCGCGCCTCGTCGGCCTCCTGGTCGGTGAGCTGGGCCTGGCTCTGCCGCTCGGCCTCGACCCGGCGCAGGTAGTGGTCGACCTCGTCGTCGAGCCGGGCGCGTCCCAGCCGAGCTCGTCGGCCATCAGGCGGGCGGCCGGCCGGGGCCGCGGCGACGCCGCGGTCGAAGGTCTCGATCGAGATCCGGGTCCGCCGGGTCAGCACGTCGTCGAGGTGGCGGGCGCCCTCGTGGGTCACGGCGTACACGACCTCGGCGGCGAGGTAGTCCTCGGCACCCGGCAGGGGAAGCGCCAGCGTCCGGCGCTCGGCGATCAGGGCGAGCACGTCGTCGACCATGCCGCCGTAGCGGCCGAGCAGGTGGTCGATGCGGGCGACGTGCAGGCCCGAACGCGCGCGCGAGCAGCACCCGCTGGTTGGAGCGGGTCTCGAAGCCGTCGGCGCCCACCAGCGGCACCCGGTCGGTGATCGAGTCGCGCAGCGTGAGGTTGACGGTGGTCTTGCAGCGAGTGGGCGGCGGCGTCGACCGCGTCCTTGCGCCATCACGCGGTACGTCGTGAGCTTGCCGCCGGCGATCATCACCAGGCCCGGGACCGGGGTGACGACCGTGTGCTCGCGCGAGATCTTGCGACGTCGGCTCGGACTCGCCCGTCAGCAGCGGCCGCAGCCCGGCGTACACGCCCTCGACGTCCTCGTGGTCGAGCGGCTCGCGCAGGATCGTGTTGACGTGGTCGAGCACGTAGTCGATGTCGGCCCGGCTCGCGGCGGGGTGCGCCTTGTCGAGGTCCCAGGCGGTGTCGGTGGTGCCGATGATCCAGTGCCGGCCCCACGGGATGACGAACAGCACCGACTTCTCGGTGCGCGATGATGAAGCCGGCCTCGGAGCGGATCCGGTCGCGCGGCACGACCAGGTGGATGCCCTTGCTGGCCTGGACGTTCAGCGCGCCGCGGCCGCCGACCATCTCCTGGATCTCGTCGGTCCAGACGCCGGCCGCGTTGACCACGACCCGGGCCCGGATCTCGAAGCTCGCGACCGGTCTCCAGGTCGGTGGCGCGCACGCCGACCACCCGCTCGCCCTCGCGCAGGAAGCCGGTCGACCTTGACCCGGGTGGCGACGTGGGCGCCGTGGCGCGGCCGCGGTGCGGGCGATGGTGACGACCAGGCGGGCGTCGTCGACCTGGCAGTCGTAGTAGCTGGATCGCGCCGGCGATCTCGTCGGTCTTGAAGTCGGGCGCGATCCGGGCGACCTGGCGCCGGAACAGGTGCCGGTGCCGCGGCACGCCCATGTCGTACTTGCCGGCCATCGCCATGCGCGTCGTAGAGCGCGAGCCCGGCGCCGACGTAGGGGCGCTCCCAGCCGCGGTGGGTCAGCGGGTAGAGGAACGGCACCGGCCTGACCAGGTGCGGGGCCAGCCGGGTCAGCAGCAGGCCGCGCTCCTGCAGCGCCTCGCGGACCAGGCCGAAGTCGAGCATCTCGAGGTAGCGCAGGCCGCCGTGGATCAGCTTGCTGCTGCGGCTGCTGGTGCCGCTGGCCAGGTCGCGCTGCTCGATCAGCCCGGTGTTGAGGCCGCGGGTGACGCGTCGAGCGCCGTGCCGGCGCCGACCACTCCCCCACCGACGACGAGGACGTCGAGCTCGCCCTCCTGCCGACATGGCGATGATCGCGGCAGCTGCGGGCCTGGCGGGCTGAGGGCGCTCGAGTCGCTCATCGGCATGCGCCGGTGTGCTCAGCGCCATCCGCTCCCCGGGCGGCAGATGCCGTCGGCTCGGCGCGACGGCCTCCTCGAGGCCCCGTGCGCGGCCAACCGGTCGGCACGCTCGTTGTCGACCTGGCCGGCGTGGCCCTTGACCCAGTGCCACTCGACGTCGTGCCGCTCGCAGGCGGCCACCAGCTGCTGCCAGAGGTCGACGTTCTTGACCGGCTGCTTGGCCGCTGGTCCGCCAGCCGTTGCTCGCCCAGCCCGGCCACCCACTTCGTGATGCCGTTGCGGACGTAGGTGCTGTCGGTGTAGATCTCGACCACCGAGGCTCGTTTGAGCAGCCTCGAGCGCCTTGATCGGCGCGGTGAGCTCCATCCGGTTGTTGGTGGTCTCGCCGGCGCTCGCCGCCGCACAGCTCGAGCTCGTGGCTCGCCCTGGCGCAGCACCGCGCCCCAGCCACCGGGGCCGGGGTTCGGGATGCAGGCGCCGTCGGTGTAGATGACGACGACGGGGTGCTCGAGCGGGCTGTCGAGGGCACTCACCCGACGACGACCTCGACCCGCTGGAACTCCTTGAGCTCGGTGTAGCCGGTGGTCGCCATCGAGCGGCGCAGGGCCCCGATCAGGTTCATCGTGCCGTCGGCGACGCGGGAGGGCCCGAAGAGGATCTCCTCGAGGGTGCCGACCGTGCTCGAACTCGACCCGCTCGCCGCGCGGCAGCTCGGCGTGGTGGGCCTCGGTGCCCCAGTGGAAGCCCGTGGCCGGGCGCGTCGGTGGCCCGGGCGAACGGCGAGCCGACCATGACCGCGTCGGCGCCGCAGGCGATCGCCTTGGCGATGTCGCCGGAGCGGCCGATCGAGCCGTCGGCGATGACGTGGACGTAGCGCCCGCCGGACTCGTCGAGGTAGTCGCGGCGAGCGGCAGCGACGTCGGCGACGGCCGAGGCCATCGGGACTGC
Source organism: uncultured Actinomycetota bacterium (assembly GCA_963826415.1). Lineage (GTDB taxonomy): Bacteria > Actinomycetota > Actinomycetes > Propionibacteriales > Nocardioidaceae > Nocardioides. The sequence goes on from CAWGWW010000007.1 coordinate 103,224, forward strand.
GACGCCCAGCACGGTGCGGGTGGTGTGGGCCGCGCCGCCGCCGAAGCCGACCAGCACGCCGGCCGCGCCGGTGCGCATCAGGTGCAGCGCGGCCTGGTACGTCGCGCAGCCGCCGACGATCACCGGCACGTCGAGCTCGTAGATGAACTCCTTGAGGTTCAGCGGCTCGGCCTGCGAGGAGACGTGCTCGGCCGAGACCGTGGTGCCGCGGATGACGAACATGTCGACGCCGGCGTCGACGACCGCCTTGGCGAACTCCTTGGTCCGCTGCGGCGAGAGCGATCCGGCGACGGTGACGCCGGCGCCGCGGATCTCCTCGAGCCGCGCGGTGATCAGCTCGGCCTTGATCGGCTCGGCGTAGATCTCCTGCATCCGGCGGGTCGCCTCGATGCCCTCGAGGCCGGCGACCTCGGCCAGCAGGCCGGACGGGTCGTCGTACCGGGTCCAGAGACCCTCGAGGTTGAGCACGCCCGAGGCCGCCGAACTTGCCGAGCGCGATCGCGGTCGCGGGCGACATGACCGAGTCCATCGGCGCGGCGAGGACCGGCAGCTCGAAGCGGTAGGCGTCGATCTGCCAGGCGACGCTGACCTCCTCGGGGTCGCGGGTGCGCCGCGACGGCACGATCGCGATGTCGTCGAAGGAGTAGGCGCGGCGGGCGCGCTTGGCCCGGCCGATCTCGATCTCACCACGGGTCGGACCGTCAGCGTCCTGTGTAGTTGGGGGCCTCGACGGTCATCTGGACGCCGTGCGGGTGGCTCTCCTTGAGCGAGGCCGAGGTGATCCGCACGAAGCGGCCCTTCTCCTGGAGCTCGGGGATCGGTGCGGGCCCCGACGTAGAACATCGACTGGTTCAGCCCACCGACCAGCTGGTGGGCGACCGCCGACGAGCGGGCCGCGGTAGGCGACCTGGCCCTCGATGCCCTCGGGGACGATCTTGTCGTCGCTGGCGACCTCGGCCTGGAAGTAGCGGTCCTTGGAGTAGGACTTCTTGCCCCGGCTCGACATCGCGCCGAGCGAGCCCATGCCGCGGTAGGACTTGTACTGCTTGCCGTTGACGAAGACCAGGTCGCCGGGCGACTCCTCGCAGCCGGCGAGCAGCGAGCCGAGCATCACGCAGTCGGCACCGGCGACGATCGCCTTGGCGATCTCGCCGGAGTGCTTCATGCCCGCCGTCGGCGATCAGCGGGACGCCGGCCGGCTTGGCGGCCAGCGACGCCTCGTAGACCGCGGTGACCTGGGGCACCCCGACGCCGGTGACGACCCGGGTGGTGCAGATCGAGCCCGGGCCGACGCCGACCTTGACCGCGTCGGCGCCGGCGTCGACGAACGCCTGGGCACCGTCGCGGGTGGCGACGTTGCCGCCGATCACCTGGACGTGCCGGGTGGCCGGGTCGGACTTGAGCCGCTGCGACCATGTCGAGCAGGAGCCGGACGTTGCCGTGGGCGGTGTCGGCGACCAGGACGTCGACGCCGGCCTCGATCAGGGTGGTGGCCCGCTCCCAGGCGTCACCGAAGTAGCCGATCGCCGCGCCGACCATGAGCCGGCCGGCGCCGTCGTTGGAGGCGTGGGGGAACTGCTCGGACTTCACGAAGTCCTTGACCGTGATCAGGCCGACCAGGCGGCCCTGGTCGTCGACGAGCGGCAGCCGCTCGCGCTTGTGCTTGCGCAGCAGCAGCGTGGCGTCGTCGCGGGAGATGCCGACCGGGGCCGGTGATCAGCGGCATCGGCGTCATCACCTCGTCGACCTTGGTGGTGGCCCACTCCGCGACCGGGGTGAACCGCAGGTCGCGGTTGGTGATGATGCCGAGCAGGCGGTTGTCGGCGTCGACGACCGGGAGGCCGGAGACGCGGTACTCGCCGCAGATGCCGGTCGAGCTCCTCGAGCGTCGCGTCGGGCCCGATCGTGACCGGGTTGGAGATGATCCCGGTCTGGGTCCGCTTGACGAGGTCGACCTGGTAGGCCTGGTCCTCGATCGAGAGGTTGCGGTGCAGCACGCCGATGCCGCCCTCGCGGGCCATCGCGATCGCCATCCGCGACTCGGTGACGGTGTCCATGGCCGCGCTGATCAGCGGCACCTTGAGCGAGATCTCGCGGGTCAGGCGCGAGGTCGTGTCGATGTCGGACGGCGCCAGGTCGGAGTGACCGGGCAGCAGCAGGACGTCGTCGTAGGTCAGGCCCAGGGCGGCGAACTTCTCGGGGAGCTCCACCCGGCCATTCTAGGGGTGCCGGCGGGATCCGACTCAGACCTCGGCTCGCGGACGGCGTGAGCTCGCGCACGCGGCACCCGCACGGTCAGGACGTCGCCGCCATCCGGATCCGGCCGCGCAGCCCGGCCGAGAGCACCATCGGCAGCACCGCCTGGTTGTCCGCGCGGGTCGTCAGCACGATCTCCGAGCGCGCCCAGGGCCTGGGCGAGCCGGGCGGCGTCGACCAGCAGCCGGGTGCCGATACCGCGCCGCTGCCAGGCCGGGTCGACGCGCAGCGGTCACCGAGTCGCACGTCGTCCTCGCCGTCGGCAGGCGCCGCCGACGCACGGCCTCCCCGACGGCCGTCCATCGACCACGGCACGGACGCGGTCGCCGTCGACGACGTACTCCGGCGCCCCGCCGACCCGTGCGACTCCGGGGCGGGGCGCGGGCGTCGGCGTCGGTCCTCGGCGAGCACGTCGCTGACCAGCTCGGCCAGCGCCGCACCCCGGGCGTGCTCGGTGGCGGTGAACGGCGCCGTACGCCGCACCTGGACCTGGACGTCGGCCACGTCATCTCCATCACGTCCGCTGGTCCGGCGCCGTCGCCGGGTGGCGGCGGGCTCGGCCTCGGCGTCGAAGAGCAGGGCCACCACCTCGGGGAAGGAGGACGGGTCGGCCAGGATCGTGCGCGCCGCCTGCACGTAGCGGGTGGGCTGGTCGGCCAGCGCGGCCTCGGTGCAGCGCGCCGAGCTGACCGCCAGCCCGCCGGACGCGCTCGAGCAGCCGCGCGATCTGTTCGGCTCCCCACGTCCGGCGGGGTCTGCAGCACCAGCTCGTCGGTCACCGCTCCGATCCCCGGGAAGATCTGCAGGCCCAGGATGTTCACGCCCAGCGTCGCCGCAGCGCTGGGCAAGCACCGCCAGGGCGCCCGGGCGGTCGGGCAGCGTCGTGCGAACTCTCCACAACACAACGCCTCCTCGAGTCGCTGCGGCCAGCATGACCGCGCCACGTTGCGGTCGCGGGTCGCCGATGTTTCGGGCACGCAACGTCTCGAGAGATCGTCGAGGGCCCGGCGGATGATCGCCACGGACGGCTCCGGCTGCCACGCTTGCCGCATGACAGTCGGGCTCGCCAGATGGTACCGCGTCCGGAGCGGGCGGGGCTGAATGGCGATTCCCGCTCGCCTGCACCGGTTCGCGAAGGGCATCTTCTCCCTGGTCGACTCCCGGCCCACGCCCTGGATCGCAGCCGCTGCCGCGCTTGTCCTGCGGCTGCCCGGCGATCGGCACGCCGTTGCGCTCGGACGAGGCGGGCTTCCTGCTGGTGGCCCGGGCCTGGCATCCGCAGCCCGACAGCATGTTCGGTGCGTACTTCGTGGACCGGCCGCCGCTGCTGATCGCCGTCGTGAAGGGGTCCGACGCGATCGGCGGTCCGCACTTCCTGCGGCTCCTCGGCGCGCTGGCCTGCGGCCTGCTCGTGCTGACCGCGGCCCAGGTGGCCCGGCTGACGTCGCCAACGATCTCGCCGCCCGGTGGACGGCGGTCGCGGTCGCGGCGCTGCACATCAACCCGATGATCGACGCCGAGGCGGTCAAGGGCGAGATCCTCGCCCTGCCGCTGATCATGGGCAGCTTCTGGCTCACCCTGCTCGCCGCGCAGCGCACCTCCGCCCGCCTGGCGCTCGTGGCCGGGCTGCTCGCCGCGCTCGCCGCTCGGGCCTCAAGCAGAACCTCGTCGCCGGGCTGGTCTTCGGCGCCGTGCTCCTGCATCGCCTCGCTGGCCTCACCGGGCGGCTCACCGCGCGCGCAGTTCGTCCGCCTGGGCCTCGCCGCACTGGTCGGGGCGGCCGTCCCGATCCTCGGCGACGATCGGCTGGGCGCTCGCGGCCGGCGTACGCCTCTCGACGCTGTGGTACGCCGTCTACGGCTTCCGCGCCGACGCACCGGGGTGATCTCCGACGGCGCGGCCTCGGCGCCTCTCGACGCGGGCGGTGGTCCTGGTCCTGGTCGCGCTCGCGGCCGGCATCGTCTTCGTCATCGGGGGGTTCGTCGTCCACCTCGCGGGCGAGTGGCGCCAACGACCCCGTGATCACGGCGGCCACCCTCGCCGTGCTGGTCGTCGACGTGGCGGCGCTGGTCGCCGGCGGCAGCTACTGGCGGGACTACCTCTTCCCGCTGGTGCCCGGCGACCGCGCTCTGCGCCGCGCTGCTGGCCGGACGGTCCACCAGACGCGGGCGCGGCGATGCGCACCATCATCGTCTCGGCCGCCGCCTCGTCCCTGCTGCTCTTCGTCGGCTGGGCCGCCCAGGGCGTGGCAGCCGAGGCGAGCAGGACGGCGACGAGGTGCAGGGGCGGTCAGGCCATCCCGGAGGTCGCCGAGCCGGGCGACACCCTCACGGTCTTCGGCGGCCGGGCCGAGGTGCAGTACGCCTCGGGCCTGACTTCGCCGTACCCCTATCTCTGGAGCCTGCCGATGCGCACGCTCGACCCGGAGTACGCCGAGCTGCGCGCCCTGCTCGCAAGGCCCCGGGCACCGACGTGGCTGGTGCTGGCCGTCGACTTCGACGCCTGGGACAACCCGGCCGGCACCGCGTCTGGCGCACGACGTCGAGCAGCACTACGTCCGGCACGGCACCGGCTGCTTCGACCGGCCCGATCTACCTGCTGCGTGGCGTCGAGCGCAGCCCCATCGCGGTCACCTGCCCCACCGACTGAGCCGAGCCGCCGATCTGATGTGCTGATCGCGTGCAACCGATCTCGGGCTCACCTCGTTCATGGGGCATGGATCGACGCAGGCTTGACGATGCCGACTTCTCGGAGTTCGCGGCGCGTCAGCCACAGCGGCTGCGCAACACCGCCTACCTGCTCTGCGGCGACTGGGAGCGCGCGGCCGACCACGTGCAGGAAGGGCTGATCCGGGTGTACGTCGCCTGGCCGCGGCTGGTCCGGCGCGGCGGCGAGCTGGCCTACGCCCGCAAGGCGGTGGTCAGCGCGTTCCTCGACGCAGCCGCAAGCGCTCGAGCACCGAGCGGCCCGCCGAGCCCGACCCGACCAGCGCCCTCCGACGAGGACGTGGCGACCCACGTCGCCGGACCGGCGCGGCGCTGATGGCCGCGCTCGCCCGGCTGCCCGAGCGCCAGCGTGCCTGCGTGGTGCTGCGCTACTTCGAGGACCTCGACGTGCGCGCAGACCGCCGCCGCGCTGCGCTGCAGCGAGGGCACCGTGAAGAGCCAGACCTCGCGGGCCCTCGCCTCGCTGCGATCCATGTTCGAGAGCGCGTCCCGCGACGAGCTCGCCGTGATCGGAGAGAGGAACCTGCCGTGGTGAACGACCTGAAGCACCTGCTGCGCGAGAACGTCGCCGACGCACCCGTCGACCACCTCGACGTCGACGCCCTCGTCGGCGCGGGCCGCCGCCGGGTCCGCGCGTCGGCGTACGGCGATCGCCGGCGGCGCGGCGCTGGTCGTCGCCGGTCGTCGTGGCCGCGCACTCGCCCTGGCCGGGCCGCGGCGCCGATCGCGACCTGCAGGCCGCGGACGGCCCACCGGCACCGGACGCGCCCACCCTGCACCTGGCCGATGCCGAGCGCGGCCGTGGAGGGACGCGACTATCGAGGTGCTGGCGTCGTACACGAACGAGAACCTCGACCGCGACAACGGCCAGTACTTCGACGGGGTCACCGACGACGGCCTGCTCCTCTTCCGGGACGGCCCGCGCGCCGACCAGCTCTACCCGCGGTTCGCCTGATGGACCCGGCGACCGGTGAGAAGGACTGGCTGCCCGACCCGGACATCGGCCAGCAGCCAGATCTGGCCGATCGAGCTCGGCACCGACCGGCTGGTCCTGCTCGGCGCGGACGGCGGGATCGAAGGCGCGACGCTCGCCGCCCACGTCTTCGACCGCGAGCACCCGGCAGTGGAGCGGCATGACGTGGCCGGACCTCCCTGCGGTCGAGACTGTCCCGCGCGGGGTCCTGGGCCCGGACGGTCGGCTCTACGTCTCCGTCCCGGCCACCACGGGCCAGCCTCCCGAGGGCGGCTGGCCGACCGGCGCCGGACGGCGAGGCCGACGACGCGGACGCCGAGGGCGACACCTACCAGCTGTGGTCGGTCTCGCTCACCGACAGCGCGGACGTCCGTGACGAGGGGCTGACCGTCGGCGAGCCTCGCCTTCACCGAGAGCTCGATGGTGTGGACCGACGCGACCAACGGCGCCGCCGGACTGGTCCACGTGCGCGACCTGGCGACCGGTGAGGAGCACTCCTTCGACCCGCAGCGGGCGAGCGGTGCAACCTGCTGGCCTTCGGGGCCACCGACGACCGGGTCATGCTGAGCCAGTACTGCGGCACCTACGACGGCGGGGTCCGCGACGACCGGGTGCAGATCCTCACCACGGACGGCGACCAGGTGGTCACCCTCCAGGACAGCGGGATCGACGGGGCGGTCGCCTGGCGGCCGGCGGTGGCGACAACGTGGTCACGGTGACGTCGCTACGACGAGACGCGGTCCGGCACCTACGTCTACGACCTCGACGACCGACCGGTTCCTCCGGGTCAGCGACGCGGTCTCCTCGTGGGTGCTCGGCGGCCCGGCGCCCGACGGTCGGTTCCTGTGGAACACCCCGGTCAACCGGCGGCAACGGCGCCACCCAGTGGCTCGGCCGAGCTGCTCCCCTGACGCTGACACCGGCGCCGTCGACGCCAGAGTCGCGGAGACGGGCCGGCGTCAGTGCGGCGTGGTGCGGTGGAGCGAGCGGGCGACGATCAGTGACCGTGGCCGTGGCCGTGACCGGCAGCCGCGGGGGCCGCCTCCTCGTCCTCGGGCTTCTCGACGATCAGCGTCTCGGTCGTCAGCAGCATCGCGGCGATCGAGGTGGCGTTGACCAGTGCGGAGCGGGTGACCTTGACCGGGTCCAGGACGCCCTGGGCGACCAGGTCGCCGTAGGTCTCGGTCGCGGCGTTGTAGCCGTGGCCGATGCCGCCCTCGCGGACCTTGGCGACGACGACGTAGCCCTCGACACCACCGTTCTCGGCGATCCAGCGCAGCGGCTCGTCGCACGCCTTGCGGACGATGCGGACGCCAGCGGCCTCGTCACCGGTGAGACCGAGGTCCTTCTCCAGCACCGAGACGGCGTGGATCAGGGCGGAGCCACCGCCGGCGACGATGCCCTCCTCGATCGCGGCGCGCGTCGCGGAGACGGCGTCCTCGATGCGGTGCTTCTTCTCCTTGAGCTCCACCTCGGTGGCGGCGCCGACCTTGATCACGCACACGCCACCGGCGAGCTTCGCGAGACGCTCCTGGAGCTTCTCGCGGTCCCAGTCGGAGTCGGTGTTCTCGATCTCGGCCTTGATCTGGTTGACCCGGCCCTCGACCTCGGTCGCGTCGCCGGAGCCGTCCACGATCGTGGTGTTGTCCTTGGTGATCACGACGCGACGGGCCTGGCCCAGCACCTCGAGACCGACCTGGTCGAGCTTGAGCCCGACCTCGGGGGCCACGATCTGGCCGCCGGTCAGGGTCGCGATGTCCTGCATCATGGCCTTGCGGCGGTCACCGAAGGCGGGAGCCTTGACCGCGACGGCGTTGAACGTGCCGCGGATCTTGTTCACGACCAGCGTGGACAGCGCCTCGCCGTCGACGTCCTCGGCGAGGATGAAGAGCGGCTTGCCGGCGGCGATGACCTTCTCGAGCAGCGGGAGCAGGTCGGCGATCGCCGAGATCTTGCCCTGGTGCAGCAGGATGTACGGCTCGTCGAGGACGGCCTCCATCCGCTCGGGGTCGGTCACGAAGTACTGCGAGATGTAGCCCTTGTCGAACTGCATCCCCTCGGTGAACTCCAGCTCGGTGCCCATGGTGTTGGACTCCTCGACGGTGATCACGCCGTCCTTGCCGACCTTGTCGAACGCCTCGGCGAGCAGCTCGCCGATCACGCTGTCGCGGCTGGAGATCGTGGCGACGGACGCCATGTCCTCCTTGGAGTCCACCTCGCGGGCGGCCTCGCGCAGCGCGTCGCCGACGGCCTCGGCCGCAGCGTCCATGCCGCGCTTGATGCCCATCGGGTTGAAGCCGGCGGCCACGGCGCGCAGGCCCTCGTGGACCATCGCCTGGGCGAGCACGGTGGCGGTCGTCGTGCCGTCACCGGCGACGTCGTTGGTCTTGGTGGCGACTTCCTTGGTCAGCTGCGCACCCAGGTTCTCGAACGGGTCGTCCAGCTCGATCTCACGGGCCACGGTCACACCGTCGTTCGTGATGGTCGGCGCGCCCCACTTCTTGTCCAGGACGACGTAGCGGCCACGCGGGCCGAGCGTCACCTTGACGGCGTTGGCGAGGGCGTCGACGCCACGCTCGAGCGACTTGCGAGCCTTCTCGTCGAACTCAAGAATCTTCGGCATTGCTCTCCTCAAAGAGATCGAGCCGTGCCCCCGGGCGGACGCCGGGGCGCACGCTCAGGGACACGGCTCAGGAAAAATCAGGAAACGACGGCGAGGACGTCGCGGGCGGACAGGATGAGGTACTCCGCGCCGGCGTACTTGACCTCGGTGCCGCCGTACTTGCTGTAGATGACCTTGTCACCCACGGCAACGTCCAGCGGGACGCGGTTGCCGTTGTCGTCGATGCGACCCGGACCGATCGCCATGACCTCGCCCTCCTGGGGCTTCTCCTTGGCGGTGTCCGGGATGACCAGGCCGGAGGCCGTGGTCTGCTCGGCCTCGAGGGGCTTGACGACGAGGCGGTCCTCGAGGGGCTTGATGTTGACCGACACGATGTCGACCTCCACTTTCTCGACTTGTCTGACTCGGGTGGAGGACCCCGGAATCGGGGACCTCCGGACGTTGGGGCCTGCTGAGAGGTACGCCGTCGCGGGGGTCGCACTTCGTCGCAAGCACTGGCACCCTCATGGCGAGAGTGCCAGAACAGACGTTAGCACTCGCCCCGCTGGAGTGCCAGAGCGGTCTGCACCCGGAGGCTCCCCCGCCCTCTGACAGGATCACCGGATGGACGTCGAGACCTTCCGGTGGCTGCTCACGGACGCCGGGCAGGATCTGCTCGCCCGCGCCGCCGAGGCACCCGAGGACCCACTGCGCGCCCAGACCGCGCTCCGTCGTACGGCGGAGCCCGCGCAGGTGGCTGCGGCCCTCACCCAGGTCACCCTGCGCCGCAAGGGGGCGACGAAGTTCGGGGAGCTCGCCGCCCGGATGTACTTCACCGTCGATGGTCTGGAGCAGGCCACCCGGCGACCGGTCGCCCGGCACCGCGCTGCCCGGCTGGCCGCCGCCTCGGCCGAGACCGTGATCGACCTCGGGTGCGGCATCGGTGGCGACCTGGTGGCCCTCGCCGGCAGCGGCCTCACCTGCGCGGGCATCGACCTGGACCCGGTGCGGGTGGAGATCGCCGGGGCCAACCTCGCCGCCCTGGGCCTGGAGGGTGCGGTGACGGTCGCCGACGCGACCCGGGTCGACACCTCGCCGTTCGACGTCGCCTTCGCCGACCCGGCGCGACGTACCGGCCGCGGCCGGACCTTCGACGTCGATGACTGGACGCCGCCCTGGCCCTTCGTCGAGGAGCTGCTGCGCCGCGACTCCTGCGTGAAGGTCGCCCCGGGGATCCCGCACGAGCTGGTGCCGGACGGCGTCGAGGCCGAATGGGTCAGCGACCACGGCGAGGTCAAGGAGGCCGCGCTCTGGTCGGGCCGGCTGGCCACCACCCGCCGTCGCGCGACCGTGATCGGCGACGGCGGCCTGGCCACGCTCACCGAGGACGACGACCCCGGCGCGGGCGTCGTGCCGGTCGGGGCCTTCCTCTACGAGCCCGACGGAGCGGTGATCCGGGCCGGCCTGGTCACCGCGGTCGCAGCACTGACGGACGGCGGACTGCTCGACGAGCACATCGCCTACGTGAGCGCCGACGTCGAGCTGCGTACGCCGTTCGCTCGCGGCTACCGGGTGCTCGCCCGGCTGCCCTACCGCGAGAAGCCGCTGAAGGCGGCCCTGCGTGAGCGGCAGATCGGCTCGCTCACGATCAAGAAGCGGGGCGTCGACGTCGTCCCCGAGCAGCTGCGCAAGCGGCTCGACCTGGCCGGCGACCAGACCGCGACCATCGTGCTGACCCGGGCCGCCGGGCACGGACTCGCCCTGTTGGTCGAGCCGCTCTGATGGGGCATCTGCCGCCGCTTCATCACAGGATGCAGTCGAAGTCGGGGTGGGGCATGCTGCCGCCGCTTCATCACGGGATGCAGTCGAAGTCGCGCTTCCCACGGTGAATTCAGCACGGGAACCCACACTTCACCTGCATCCCGTGTGGGGCGTGCTGCCGCCGCTTCATCACGGGATGCAGTCGAAGTCGCGCTTCCCACGGTGAATTCAGCACGGGAACCCACACTTCACCTGCATCCCGTGGTGAACATGCGGATGAAGCATGGCCGGTCAGCGCGCCCAGCCGGCCTGCGGCATCGATCAGCCCCAGGAGCGCGCCTCAGCCGAGGCTGGCCCGCTCGGCGCCGATCGTGGTGTCGTCCCCGTGCCCGGTGTGTACGACGGTCTCGTCCGGCAGGTCGAAGAGCCGGCCCCGGATCGACTCCTTGATCAGGTCCTCGTCGCTGAACGACCGTCCGGTCGCCCCCGGCCCGCCCTGGAAGAGGGTGTCGCCGGTGAAGACGCAGCCGAGGTCGGGCGCATGGAAGCAGACCGCCCCGGGGGCATGACCGGGCGTGTGGATCGCGCGCAGCGTCGTACCTCCGACGGTGAGCTCGAAGCCGTCCGCGAGGTCGACGTCCCACAGGTGGTCGGTGTGGGTCAGCTCCCACAGCGGCCGGTCCGCCGGGTGCAGCATGATCGGCGCCACCACCCGCTCCCGCAGCTCGGGAGCCACCCGGACGTGGTCGTCGTGGGCGTGGGTGCACAGGATCGCGCGGACCTTGCGGTCCCCCACGAGCGCCAGGATGTCGTCGACGCTGTGCGGGGCGTCGATGACCACGCACTCCTCGTCGTCGCCGACCACCCAGAGGTTGTTGTCGACCTGGTGGGTCTCACCGTCGAGGCTGAACGTGCCGCTCGAGACGGCGTGGTCGATCCGGGCGGCCATCAGAGGACCACCACCGAGCGCAGCACGTCGCCGGAGTGCATCCGCTCGAACGCCGCCTCGACGTCCTCGATGCCGATCTCCTCTGTCACGAACGCGTCCAGGTCGAGACGTCCCTGCTGATAGAGGTCGACCAGCATCGGGAAGTCCCGCGACGGCAGGCAGTCGCCGTACCAGCTGGACTTGAGCGAGCCCCCGCGACCGAAGACGTCGATCAGCGGGATCTCCGGGATCTTCATGTCCGGCGTGGGTACGCCGACCAGGACGACGGTGCCGGCCAGGTCACGGGCGTAGAACGCCTGCTGCCAGGTCTCGGGCCGCCCGACCGCGTCGATGACGACGTCGGCGCCGTTCCCGTCGGTCAGCTCCTGGATCGCCGTGACCGGGTCGGTCGTCGACGAGTCCACGACGTGCGTGGCGCCCATCTTGCGGGCCGTCTCCAGCTTCTTGGCGTCGATGTCGACCGCGATGATCGTCGAGGCACCGGCGAGGGCAGAGCCCGCGATCGCTGCGGCGCCGACGCCTCCGCAGCCGATCACCGCGACGGACTTCCCGCGGGTGACGTTGCCGGTGTTGATGGCGGCGCCGAGGCCGGCCATGACTCCGCAGCCGAGCAGTCCGACGGCAGCCGGCCGGGCCGACGGGTCGACCTTGGTGCACTGGCCCGCCGCGACCAGGGTCTTCTCGGCGAACGCGCCGATCCCGAGCGCCGGCGAGAGCTCCGTGCCGGCCCCCTCGCCGTCGGCGAGCGTCATCTTCTGGGTCGCGTTGTGGGTGTTGAAGCAGTACTGCGGCTCGCCGCGGTTGCAGGCCCGGCAGTCGCCGCAGACGGCGCGCCAGTTGAGGATCACGAAGTCGCCCGGCGCCACGCTGGTGACGTCGTCGCCGACCGCCTCCACGATCCCGGCAGCCTCGTGGCCGAGCAGGAACGGGAACTCGTCGTTGATCCCGCCCTCGCGGTAGTGCAGGTCGGTGTGGCAGACCCCGCACGCCTGGATCTGCACGACCGCCTCGCCCGGCCCCGGGTCGGGCACGTTGATCGTGGCGACCTCGACCGGTTGTCCCTTGGCCCGTGCGATCACGGCCTTGACCTGCTGCATGGCGATTCCTCCAGGTGCGGGAGTTGGGGGGCTGGCTCGTGCAACCGTAAAGGGTGCCTCCACGTGTAAGGAGTGTGCAGTCGACGAGGGAGCGGGTGATGACGGACTTCGAGTCCTGGCTGGTCGCTCGCGAGCCCGCGCTCCAGCGCACCGCGCACCTGCTGACCGGTGACGAGCACAGCGGCCGGGACCTCGTGCAGATCACCCTCGCCAAGCTCTACCTGGCCTGGGACCGGCTCGAGGACCACGAGCACGTCGACGCCTACGCCCGCCGGATGCTGGTCAACGAGCACCGCAACGCGTGGCGCCGGTCGCGGCGACGCCCCGAGCTGGTCACCGACCGTCCGCCCGAGCGCAGCGCCCCGGCCGACGAGTACGACGGCAGCCGGGACGCCGTCTGGCGGTTCATTGCCACGCTGCCGCCTCGCCAGCGGGCAGTGATCGTGCTCCGCTACTACGAGCAGCTGACCGAGCCCGAGACCGCCGAGGTACTGCGGATCTCGGTCGGCACGGTCAAGTCCCAGGCCAGCCGGGCGATCGCGTCCCTGCGCGCCCACCTCGACCAGCATCCGGAGATCACCGACCACGAGGAGGAGCGATGAGCGATCCCGAGCAGCTCCTCGGCGACGCGCTCCAGCAGCGGGCCTCCGGCACGACGTACACCCCCACACCGATCGCGGACGTGGTCTCGACGGCACGCGGGCTCCGGCGGCAGCAGCGACGCCGAGCAGCGCTGGTCGCAGCCGCCGTGGTGCTGGCCGTCGTCACGCCGACGGCGATCGTGCTCGGCCAGTCCGGCGAGCGCTCGCCCCAGCCGTCGGGGACCCCGTCCGCGACCGGACTCGGTGACGCCGGACGACCGCCTCGCCTCGCTCCCGCGCGGCCCCGCACCGCAGGTCGACTATCTCGACGGCAGCACCTTCGTCGCGTCCGCCGGCGGGCGGACACGCCTTCCCGGACAGGCCACGACCATCGGCGTCACGCCGTACCACGGTGGCTTCCTGGTGACGAGCGTCGTGGACTTTCGGGACACCTTCGACCTGGTCCAGTACGACAACGAGGGCCAGGTCGTGGGCCAGTGGCTGACGACCGGCCCACCGGTGGTCAGCGCGGACGGCGTGGAGACCGCTTGGGTCACCGTGTCGGGACTCGACGGCCGACACTGGGGTGATCCATCGCGGACTCCGAGCGGGATGGGCGAGGGCGAGGCGACCCAGAACGTGGCCCGCGCCGTCGAGGTGGTCGGCATCCTGGGCGGGCGGGTGGTCTACACCGACCTGGCCCGCACCGGCGCCTGGCTGACCGACCTCGTGGACCGACCGCAGCGGATCCCCGGGCTGGCCTCGGCCGGCGCCGTCGACGGCGTACACGGCCTGGTCGCCGGCCTCCGCGACGACGGGACCAGCGTCGTCGTGGACCCCGGAAGCGGCGAGGTGATCTGGTCGACGACCGACCTCGAGCTGAGCAGCTTCAGCCCGGACGGGAGCTACCTGGTGGGCCTCGACCCGACCGGGTCGGGTGGCTTCGGCTACGCCATCCTCGACGCCACGACAGGGGCGGTGGTCTCCCGGTTGGATCTCTTCGGCGCCGGGCCCAAGGCCGTCGCCCACGTGTGGGAGGACGACGAGCACCTGCTGGTCGACGCACTCGGCCTCGACGACACGGAGGCGATCGTGCGCGCCGATCTGGACGGGCACCTGACGCTCGCGACTCCGGTGCGCCCCGGTGGCAATGACCCCCGGTTCGTCTTCGCCGCACGGCCCTGACCCGGCCATCGCCGCGGATTGCAACCATTCCGGCACCGTTCGCGTCTCCCGTGCGACACGAACGGAGGACGACATGCAGGTCACCGCAGGGGCGAGACCCGACACTGGGCTCATGGGAAGCAGGGCCGACACCCGCGACGCCGAGTTCACGGCGTACCTCGAGGCGCGCCAGCCCAGCCTGCTGCGGATCGCCTACCTGCTGACTGGCGACCGGCACCAGGCCGAGGACGTCCTGCAGACGTCGCTGGCGAAGCTCTACCTGGCCTGGGACAAGGTCCGGGACCGCGAGTCCGTCGACGCCTACGTGCGCCGGATCATGGTCAACGAGAACAACTCGCTGTGGCGCCGCGGCTGGAAGCGCCGTGAGTACGCCACCGATGTCCTGCCCGAGGCCACCCCGGTCCACGACGAGTACGACGAGGGCCGCGGCGCAGCTGTGTGGGAGATGGTCCGCGGCCTACCGCCACGGGCGCGAGCCGTCCTGGTCCTGCGCTACTACGAGCAGCTCACCGAGGCCGAGACCGCCGATGTGCTCGGCATCTCGGTCGGCACGGTGAAGTCCCAGACCAGCAGGGCCCTCGCGACCCTGCGTGAACGAACCCCGGCAGACCTGAACCCGCTGCACCGGGAGGAGGAGCGATGAACGGCAACGACCAGCACCTCGGCGACGAGCTCGGCCAGCACCTGCGCCACCGGGTGGACGGGCTGCACGACGCCCCGCTCACCCTCGGGGACGTGCAGGGCAGAGCCCGCACCATCCGGCGCAACCGGTGGGTGGCCGGCGCTGCGAGCGTGGCAGCCGCAGTGGCCATCATCGTCCCGGTCACGATCTTCGCCGGGCAGGACCTCACCCGCAGCGACGCGCCCACTCCTGGCCCGGCGACGTCGAGCCCGTCGGGCACGCCGACGCGCGCCGTCGACCCGGAGAAGCCGACCGAGGCCCCCTCGCCGAGGGGCAACGTCGGCACCCTCTCGCTGGGCCAGCAGTTCCCGGACGGCGCCGCCCCGGCGATCCCGTTCCTGGACGGCGACCAGCTGATGCGTCCGGACGGCACCACGACGCAGCTGCCCCAGCAGTACAACGAGTTCGTGACGCTCGGCGAGCAGATCCTCGCGATCGGCTCCGATGACGGGGGCAACCGCTTCCTCGACCTGATCGGTCCGGACGGTTCTCTCGACACCGTGGCGGACATCTCCGGCGGGCTGGCCGTGAACACCCAGCGCACGTCGGCGGCCTGGGCGACAACCGACGGAGACCTGATGACGATCTGGTCGGGCGGTCAGGTCTCGCTGGGCGACCAGGGAGGCCCCGTCGACCCCGTGGCGATCAGCGGCGACGGGTCCTGCAAGGAGTCGGAGAACGAGCAGGGTTGCACCGTCTTCTACAACCGGGAGGGTGAGCAGTCGCCCAGGTACGCCAGCTCGCACGGCATCATCGACGACGTCGCCGTCAACCCGACGCCGGTCAAGGTGAACGACGTCGATGCTCGCGGCAACCGCGCAGTCCAGACCACCTCCTCGATCGACGGGTCCTGCAGCGGAGTCTTCGGCACCCAGGGTCGCTACCGGTGGAAGACCTGCGACTACTCGCTCGACCGGTTCTCCCCCGGGGGCGGACTGATCTCCGCGCCACCGGCCTACCGCGACGGGTTGGGCGACGGCATGGTCAGCGTGCTCGACGCCACGACCGGTGAGCCGGTGCTCGACGCGAAGATCGACCGGGGCTTCGTGAACACCACGGCCTGGGAGGACGACGCCCACCTGCTGGTCGTGGTGTACGACGCGGACAACGGCTGGCGGATCCTGCGGGTCGGTGTGGACGGCAGCGTCGAGACCGCCGCCGGACCGGTCACCGATGCGGATGAGATGAGCTCGCCGTTCGCGCTCGAGGGCACGCCGTGAGGTCGGTGCCGGTCAGCCGGCCAGCACGCTGGTGACCGGCAACGACGAGTCCGCCGGGAGGTCGAGTGGCGAGGGGGTCCGCCCCCTCGCCACCATCTCGGAGCCGAGGGCCGCGACCATGGCACCGTTGTCGGTGCACAGTCCGGGGCGCGGCACCCGCACGCGGATGTTCTTCGCAGCAGCCCGCTCCTCGGCCATGGCGCGCAGCCGTGAGTTGGCGGCCACCCCGCCACCGATCAGGATGTCCTCGATGCCGTGGTGGACCGCGGCGTCCAGCGCCTTGCGGACCAGGACGTCGCAGACGGCTTCCTGGAAGCTCGCCGCCACGTCGGCCACCGGCACCGGCTGACCGGAGCGCTCGCGCGCCTCGACCCAGCGGGCGACCGAGGTCTTCAGCCCGGAGAACGAGAAGTCGAAGCGGTGCCGCTCCTGGTCGCGCTTGGCGGTCAGCCCGCGCGGGAAGTCGATGTAGACGCTGCTCCCGCTCGCGGCCTCGCGGTCGATGTGCGGCCCGCCGGGGAACGGCAGCCCCAGCAGCCGGGCCACCTTGTCGAAGGCCTCCCCCGCCGCGTCGTCGATGGTGGCGCCGAGCGGGTCGACACCGCTGGTCACGTCGTCGACGCGGAGCAGGCTGGAGTGCCCTCCGCTGACCAGCATCGCCAGGCACGGCTCCGGCAGCGGACCGTGCTCGAGCTGGTCGACGGCCACATGGGCGGCGAGATGGTTGACGCCGTAGATCGGCTTGCCCAGCCCCAGCGCGAGCGCCTTGGCGGCGGCGACGCCGACGAGCAGCGCCCCCGCGAGGCCCGGGCCGCTGGTGACCGCGATCGCGTCCACGTCCTGCAGCCGGATCCCGGCCGTGGCGCAGGCGCGCTCGATCGTCGGCACCATCGCCTCGAGGTGCGCCCGGCTGGCCACCTCGGGGACCACCCCGCCGAAGCGGGCGTGCTCGTCCACCGAGGTCGCCACCGCGTCGGCGAGCAGGGTGTTCCCCCGCACGATGCCGACACCGGTCTCGTCGCACGACGTCTCGATGCCGAGGACCAACGGTTCGTTCATGCCACGCATTGTGCCGCCTCGACTCCCGAGTCGGCCGCGGGGCTGTGACTACGGGAGCGGGTCATCGCTGCGGCCCAGCTCGCGGCCCAGCTCGCGGCGCAGCACGATCGCGGTGGCGCCGTCACGGTAGTAGCGCCGCCGACGGGAGATCTCGTCGAACCCCGCCGCTGTGTAGAAGTCGATCGCCCCCGCGTTGTCCTCACGGACCTCGAGCAGCAGCCGGTCGACGCCCTCGGTGGTGGCGAGCGCGACGACCTGCTCCACGAGGGCAGCGGCCAGGCCTCGTCGGCGGTACGCCGGGTCGACGGCGATGCGCTGGAGCTCGGCGATGTCGGCGACGATGCTGGCCGCGGCGTACCCGACCACTCGACCGTCCAGCTCGGCCACGAGGTAGACGACTGTCGGCAGGTCGCCGGTCACGCCGGTGGCGATCAGCCCCTCGGACCAGGCGTCGCTGCCGAGGTTGTCCTGCTCGAGGTCGGCGATGGCGGCGATGTCCGCGGCGACCGCGGCGCGGATCACGAGACGGTCTTGGGTTTGCCCGGGGCGATCGCGTCCGGGCGGCGCAGGTAGAGCGGCTCCGGGTCCAGCAGCGCCGCGCGTTCACCGGCGACCACGCGGGCCAGCCAGCCGGCGCTCGGTCGCAGTGGCCCCACGGCGTTCGGGAAGAACTCGGGGTAGAGCGTCGCGCCCTCCCCCACCGCGGGACGGTCGGTGGCCAGCGTCGCGGGCTTGTCGACGACCGGGCCGTCGAGGCGGACCCCGGCAGCGTCGTACGACGCGAGGTAGACCTCCTTGCGACGGGCATCGGTCGCCACCACGAAATCGCCGCTGACCGCGCCGGTGTCGACGGCCTCCACCGCGAGCACGTCGAGCGTGCAGACGCCGTACACGGGGAGGTCGAGGACGTAGGCGAGCGTGCGCGCCGTGACCAGCCCGACCCGCAGTCCGGTGAACGGTCCCGGCCCGACGCCGACCGCTAGCGCGGTGACGTCCTGGCGCACGATCCCAGCCTGCGCGAGGGCCTGCTCGATCAGCGGGGCGAGCTGCTCACCGTGCTTCATCGGCCGGTCGGAGGTCAGCTCGACGACGACGTCGTTCCCGTCGTGGAGGGCGACGCTGACCAGCGGGGTGGCGGTGTCGAAGGCAAGCAGCACGGGACGAGGCTATCGGCCGGCCCGTGGGCGCTGGCTAGGGTGATGCACGTGACCACGGATCGGGCCTGGGCTGAGCGGTTTCCCGCGCTCTTCGCGCCGGGCCATGTCGGCTACGCGAACGCCGACGTCACCTTCACCACGACCCCCGCCGAGAGCGACGACCTCAACCGGCTCCACGTGGTCGCGGTGGCCACCGCAGGCCTGGTCGTCGTCTGCCGCTCCGAACTCGACTCGCGCTTCCTGCCCGGTGGCACCCGCGAGCCCGGCGAGTCGACGTACGCACTGGCCGAGCGCGAGCTGCGCGAGGAGGCCGGCTGCCGCCTGCTCGCCGCTCCCCGCTTCGTGGCCCGGCACGTCGCCCGCGCGCGGAACGCCGCACCCTTCCGGTCACACCTCTCCCACCCCGTCTCGTCCTGGGGGTACGCCGTGGCGCCGGTCGCGATCGACTCGGCGCCGACCAACCCCGACGACGGCGAGCAGGTCGTCGAGGTGTGCGCGCTTCCCCCGGCCGAGGCTGCGGAGTGGCTGCGCGAGGACGACGACACCCATGCCGACGTGGTGCTGCTGGTCGAGGCGATGGGGTTGATCGGGGGCTGAGTGGTGCGTCCGTGTTCCAGCGGCCGTGCACTCATCCGGGCGTGTTGTGGCGGTCAAGTCGCCGGGACACCGCGAAGCCGACGCGTCCTCCAGTGCCGACTTCGTCTGGAGCGTAGAGTGCGCATGCCAACCCACAGCCAGGAGGTCCCGATGGACGAGATGTGGACCGTCGTGGCGGCCGAGCGGAGCGCGCTCGCCGACGACCTCGACGGGTTGTCCGACTCCCAGTGGGAGACGCCGTCGTTGTGCCCACCATGGACGGTGCAGGACGTGGTCGCCCACCAGAGCGCGACCGCGTCGCTCAACCCGGTGACGTTCTTCGTGCGGTTTGCCGGCAAGGGCTTCAACTTCGACAGGTTCGCCAACAGCGAGATCGCCCGGCAGAAGGGCGCCACCCCGGCCGAGACGCTCGCGAGGTTCCGGTCGGTCCAGGGATCCACCTCGGCCCCGCCCGGCCCGAAGCTGTCCTGGCTCGGCGAGACCATCGTGCATGCGGAGGACATCCGGCGTCCGCTCGGCATCGCCCACACCTACCCAGCCGACGCGGTCCGCGCGGTGCTCGACTTCTACAAGAGCTCCAACACCCTGATCGGCACGAAGAGCCGCATCAACGGCCTCAGGCTGAAGGCGATCGACCAGGACTGGAGCCACGGTGAGGGCGACCTGGTCGAGGGAACCATGCTGGACCTGCTTGTCGCTGCCACCGGTCGAGCCTCAGGCTGCGACGGGCTCCGTGGCGACGGCGTCGACACGCTCCGCGCCCGTTGCCTTTGAGCGCGGTCCTCGGGATTGCGTCCGCACGGTGACCACTGCGCCGTCAGGTCCACCTGACTTCCGCGAGGTTCGACGCGCCTACGACACGGTCGCGGAGGACTACGCCCGCCTCCTGCCGGACACGCGGGCCGAGACCCCGCTGGACCTGGCCATGGTCGACGCCTTCATTGCCGCGTCCACGTCCGGCGGTCCCGGGACGGTGCTCGACGCCGGATGCGGTGCCGGCCGGATGAGCCGCCACCTCGCCGATCACGGCTGTGCCGTGTCGGGAGTCGACCTCTCGCCCAACATGGTCGCCATGGCGCGGCGTGACCACCCGGACCTGCGGTTCACGGTCGGGTCGTTGACAGCGCTCCCGCATCCCGACGACCAGTTCGACGGCGTGATGCTGTGGTACTCGATCATCCATACGCCGCCCGCCGGGCAGCGCCGCATCTTCGAAGAGGCCGCCCGGGTCCTGCGCCCACATGGGCACCTGCTCGTCGGCTTCCAGTCCGGGGTCGGGGTGCGTGACGTGGCCGTCGCCTACCGCAGGTTCGGCCACGAGATCGAGCTCGAGCGCCACCTCTGCTCCGCGGACAAGGTCGCCGAGCTGCTCGGTGCGGCAGGTCTGCGGGAGGTCTCTCGGCTGGTGCGGCACGCCGAGGGCAACGAGCGGGACGACCAGGCGGTCCTGCTGGCCCGGGCCGACTGAGCCCGTCCCGGGGCCGGTGTCGGTCCACACCGGGCTGTCCGGTGGACCGCTCCACAGACCTGTCTGGGCGGCGAAAAGTGTCGGCGGTCCTGGCTCCCGAAGGTGTGGGTCCGGGTCACGGCCGGGGCCCTGGTGGCGTGGAAGGCGCGGCGTATCGCCCGGGCCACGATCCTGCTGTCACCCGAGGCAGCCGGGTTCGTGGACCGGCACGTCGCCCCGATCGCGCACCGGGTCCGCCGAGCAGGTCCGCCACTGGTGCGCCAACCCGGACGTCCAGGTCGTGGTGAAACCGGTCATCGCCCTGGCCGACCACCACCACGTCGACGCCTACGAGGTCCCGACCGGATCGCCGAGCAGACGGCGCTGATCAACCACACCTGCGTCCTCCCGTGGTGCACCCGCAACGCCCGAGCCTGCGACAGCGACAGCGACCACATCCAGCCGCACGACCGCGGCGGACCGACCTGCAGCACCGACATCGCGCCGTTGTGTCGCAGGCACTTGGTTGAAGACCCACGGCGGGTGGACCTACACCCGCATCGAGGCCGGCTCGTTCCCGTGGACCAGCCCGCACGGCCACGGCTACCTCCGCGACCGGTCCGGCACCCTCGACGTCAGCCACGACCAATCCCGGGCACTTGGTCCCCCACCCGATCGAAGAGCCTGACCGCCCCACACCCCGCCCGGTGGCACCCGGCGGGGCAGCGGCACGTCCGGGGAAGCCTTGCGCA
The DNA here is from genome assembly GCA_963826415.1 of uncultured Actinomycetota bacterium. Lineage (GTDB taxonomy): Bacteria > Actinomycetota > Actinomycetes > Propionibacteriales > Nocardioidaceae > Nocardioides. The sequence continues at coordinate 124,268 of CAWGWW010000007.1, forward strand.
CGCCGACTGCTGGGCAGATTCGTGCGTGCCCGCTTGCGCCTCGGAGGGACTTTGCCAAGATGGCGTCCGTGAAGTTCTGGGAGCGGGGCACTCAGATCATGTGGCGCTACGGGTCTCCCGGACTCGACTTCGCGGCGCCGATGACGGTCGTCCGGGACGATGAGCAAGCCCTGGTCGCCTGGCTTGCCGTCGACACACCGGTGCTCAAGCTCGTGCGCGAGGACGGGCGGGACCTGCGAGCCGACGCGAGCGACGCATTCCGGGTGCCGCGTCGACAGGTCGAGTCCGTCTGGTCGGACTACTCGGTCCTGCGGGTCTACCAGCCGGGGCGACGATGGTCCGTCTGGCACTTCTTCCACGGGACGACCGGTGCATTCGAGGGCTGGTACGCCAACATCGAGGATCCGCACGTCCGTGCCGACCGCACCACGCGAAGCCGTGACCACGTGCTCGACGTCTGGGTGGAGCCCGACCGGACGTTCGAACGCAAGGACGAGGACGAGCTGGTCCTCGCCGTCGAACAGGGCCGCTACAGCCAGGACCAGGCAGAGTCGATCAGGGCAACCGCTGGCGAGATCGAAGCCGTCCTGCGGCGCTGGGGTCCGCCGTTCTGCGATGGCTGGGATGCCTTCCAACCGGATCCGGACTGGCCGGTTCCGGCACTTCGGTCGTGACCCGTGACTGACCTCTCCCCGAATAGCCGCACCGTCACGCCGGCGGGCTCAGCCTGACGAGGACCGGTCGACCGCCACCTGCGCCAGGTGCGCGTCGATGGCCGACAGTCCGGGCAGCTCGGAGCTGAGGTCCCACCACTCGAGTCCGTCGATCTCGGCGTTGGGGGTGAACTCCGCAAGTCGGGTCAGCGTGGTCCGGTAGACGGCGGCGTACTCGATCCGGCGCTCGTGCCCGAGCTGGACGGTGCCCACGCCGACGAACTCGATCTCGTCCGGCGGCGTGCCGGTCTCCTCGAGGAACTCGCGCGCCGCGGCCTCGCGGGCGCTCTCGCCCTCCTCGATCAGCCCGCCGGGCAGCTCCCATTCGCGCCGCCAGGCGTTGTGCACCAGCAGCACCCGGCCGTCGTGCTCGGCCACCAGCAGCGACAACGGCATCGGGATCGCCGGGTCCAGGTCGGTCAGGTCGGACTCGGCGCAGCGCCAGAAGTCGACGAGCAGGTTCTCGTTCAGCTTCTCCGCCAGCGGCGGACGGTGGCTGGACGGCACCTCCATCTCGTACCAGCGCGGCCCGATCGGGGTCATCAGCACCCGCCTCGGGTCGAGGTCGTCGTCGTCCTCCGCGTGCGCGAGCGCCCTGATGATCCGGATCTCGAGCCGCGACTCCGCCAGCCCCTCAGCGACGCCCTCCCCCCACTCCACGACCGTCACCGACTCGTCCAGAGAGGTGTCGAGATCCAGGTCGTCCAGCTCGTCGATGCCGCCGAGACGGTAGGCGTCCACGTGCACGAGCGCCGGTCCCTCGACCAGCGACGGGTGCTCCCGCGCGATCACGAACGTCGGCGAGGTGACGTCGCCACGCACCCCGAGCCCGGTGCCGATCCCCTGCGTGAACGTCGTCTTCCCGGCCCCGAGCTCGCCGCTCAGCACGATCAGGTCCCCGGCGGCGAGCTGGGCGGCCAGCGACTTCCCGAGCTGGCGCATGGCGTCGGCGTCCGGGACGTCGTAGACGAACGTGCGCAACGGTCGACGCAGCTCGACGTTGGGCGAGGAGCGCCTGATCTCGCGGAAGCCCTGCCGCTCCCAGAACTGGATCGTGTTGGGCAGCTCCTCGCGAGCCACCACTGTGAGGTCGTCGTACCCGTCCGAGGCATCCACGGCTGCATCGATCAGGGCGCGGGCGATGCCGTGCCCCTGCGCCTGCGGGGAGACCCCGAAGCGACGCAGGTACATCGTGTTCTCGACCGGGTCGAGGACCAGCGCCCCGACGTCCTCGCCGCGGAACCGGGCGATCAGGCCGCCGAACGACGCCAACAGCTTCGCCAGCTCGTCCTCGCTCTCGCTCAACGCCGCTGCGGGCGGGTCGAGCAGCGGCCGGGCCTCGAACGCCGGCCGCACCACCGCCTGCAGGTCACGGGCATCCTCCGGGCCGACCCTGCGGATCTCGAGGGTCATCGCGACTCCAGCGCGTCGGTCGCGGCCGCGAGGAGCTGGTCCAGCTCGGCGTTGACCTGGTCGTGTCGCTCCATCACCACCATGTGTCCCGCACCCTCGCACTCGAGCAGCGAGGAGCCTGCGATCCAGGCGTGCAGCTTGCGGCTGTGCCCGACCGAGGTGATCCGGTCCGCCGTACCGCAGATGATCGCGGTGGGAACCCGCGCCAACGTCTCGACGGCGTGGAACTTGTCGAGGTCCTGGAAGCTCGGGAAGAACTCCGCCACCACCTCGAACGGCGTCGCGGCCAGCATCTTGTCGACGAAGGTGACGTACGACGCTGGCACCGGGTCGCCGAACGAGAACAGGTCCGTGGTGACCATCGCGACGTCCTTGCCGAGCCGGCGGATCCCGTCGACCGCCCGGTGTCCGCGCGCGAGCGTCGTCATCACCCGGGAGGTCAGCTGGCCGCGGAGCGAGAACGGCACCAGCGGGAAGATCAGCTTCGTGGGGTCCAGCCCACCGGCAGTGGACGAGATCAGGCTGACCCCGACCACCCGGTCACCGAACAGCTCGGGGTGCTGCTCGGCCAGCGCCACGATCGTCATCCCGCCCATCGAGTGCCCGACCAGGACGATCGGCCCCTCGGGCACCACCTCGTCCAGGATCTGCTTGAGGTCGGTCCCGAGCTGGTCGATCGTCGCGTGCTCGCGCCCGGACCGGCCGGAGCGACCGTGCGAGCGCTGGTCGTAGAAGACCGCCCGGACCAGGCCGCGGTACCCGGCCCGCTGGAAGTGCCAGCAGTCGAGGTTGAGGGCGTAGCCGTGCACGAAGAGCACGGTCAGCGCCGGCTCCGGGGAGCGACCGCGGGCCCGGCGGCCACCGGTCGGGGTCTCCGCGAGCTCGTCCACCTCCACGTGCAGGGGCACCCCGTCGGAGGCGATCACGGTGATCGGGGTCGACCGCAGCGAGCCGAGCGGGGTGTCCTCGTCGATCCTGCGGTGCGCGATGACGCGCCGCCGTCGGACGAGCTCGGCCGCGCCCCCGGCAACGGCGACGCCGACCAGGCCGGCGGCGGCGCCGAGGATCTTGTTCGTGCGGCTCATCGGTCGTCCCCTCGTGCGCTCTGCGGACCGTCGATGTAGCGCCGGCTCATCCGGCCGCCGATCCGGGTGACGATCTCGTAGGAGATGGTGCCGCAGGCCTCCGCCCAGTCCTGGGCGGTCGGCTCGCCGGCGGCGCCCGTCCCGAACAGCACCACGTCGTCGCCGGCGGCGGCGCTGTCGCCGCCCAGGTCCACCACGAACTGGTCCATGCAGATCCGGCCGCGGATCGGTCGACGCTTGCCCGCCACCCACGTCTGCGCGATGTTGCCGGCCTGCCGCGGTACGCCGTCGCCGTACCCGACCGGGACCAGCCCCACGGTGGTGTCGCTGCCGGCGACCCAGGTGTGGCCGTAGGAGACGCCGGAACAGGCAGCCAACGGCCGGACCAGGCTCAGCGACGCCCGGGCCGTCATCGCCGGCACCAGGCCGAGGTCCGGGGTGTGCCCGGGCGCCGGATCCAGGCCGTACGACGCGATCCCGCACCGCACCAGGTCGAAGCGGGACGAGGGGCGCAGGATCGCGGCCGCCGAGTTGGCGAGGTGGCGCACCTCGGGCTGCAGACCGGCCTCCGCCGCCACCGTGAGCGCCTCGCGGAACACCCGCTCCTGCGCCTCGTTGGCCGGGTGGTCGGGGTCGTCGCTGCAGGCGAAGTGGGACCACACACCGGTCACCGTCCAGGTGCCGGCTTCCTCCCCGGCACGAGCGGACGCGACCACGTCCGGCCACTCGACGAGTGGGGCACCGCCACGTGAGAGGCCGGTGTCGACCTTGAGCTGCAGGCGCGCGGGGCGACCCGCGGCGCTGACCCCGGCGGCGATCTCCTCGAGCTCGGCGACGGAGTACCCGGTCACCTCCACGTCGGCTGCGACGGCCGCCGCGTAGTCCTCACCGGGAACCCCCAGCCAGCAGAGGACGCGCCCGGTGTCGCCGGCAGCCCGCAGGGCGAGCGCCTCGTCGATGGTCGCCACGCCCAGCCAGTCGGCGCCCGCGTCGCGGGCGGCCCGAGCCGACGGCACCAGCCCGTGCCCGTAGGCATCCGCCTTGACCACGACCATCAGGGCCGCCGGAGCGACCAGCTCACGCAGGGCGCCGACGTTGTGCCGGATCGCAGCCAGGTCGACCACGATCTCCGCGCGCGGTACGGACAGGGAGGTCATGGGGCGGATTCTTCCATCCCCACGAGCGCATCCGCGCCGGTCACCCCATCGCGGACGCCAGCACGTCCCTGACCACCTCGGGCAGCGCCGCGGCGACGTCCCCGGCCACGATCGGCCCGCCGCCTGAGGCGAGCGTCGCCGCAGCGCCGTGCAGCCACGAGCCCGCTGAGGCCGCGTCGTACGGCGAGAGCCCCGTCGCGAGCAGCGCCCCGATCACACCTGCGAGCACGTCGCCGGCGCCCGCGGTGGCCAGCCACGGCGTGCCGGTGGTGGTCACCCGGACCTGTCCGCCCGGATCCACCACCAGGGTGTGCCGGCCCTTGAGCAGTACGACGGCGGCGTAGCGCTCCGCCGCGAGCCGGGCATGGGCGAGCGGCGCCGCCTCGATCCGTTCGCGGTCGAGGCCGAGCATCCGGGACAGCTCGCCGGCGTGCGGCGTGAGGACTGCGGGTGCGGCCAGCGGCCCGGTCACGTGGGCCAGCGCGTCTGCGTCCACGACGACGGGCACCCCGTCCTCGAGCGCCGCGGCCAGCTCCGCACCGGCTGACTCGCCGCCACCCGAGCCGACCACCCAGGCCTGGACCCGGCCGGCGCCGACGACCTCCGGGTGCGCGGCCCGGACCCGGTCCGCGACGTCCGGGTCGCCGACGTAGCGGACCATCCCGCAGAGGCCGGTCGCCGCGCCGGCGACGCTGAGCAGCCCGGCGCCCGGGTAGCCGGCCGAGCCGGTGCGTACGCCGACCACCCCGCGGGTGTACTTGTGGGCGTCCCCGCCCGGCCGAGGGATCAGCGCGGCCACATCGTGGGGCTGCAGGGCGCAGACCCGCGCCGGAGGCAGGTCCAGCCCCAGGTCGACCAGGTGTACGGCGCCGCAGGCCGCCGCGGCCGGGTCCACGAGGTGCGCGACCTTGTGGGTGCCGAACGTGACCGTGAGTGCGGCCGTGACATGGGGTCCGGACAGCTCGCCGGTGTCCACGTCGACCCCGGACGGCACGTCGACCGCCACCACCGGGATGCCCCGGAGCGCCGTCAGCGCCTCGTCGGCATCCGGGCGCAGCCCCGGACGACCTCCGATGCCGACGATGCCGTCGACGACGAGGTCGGGCAACGGGTGCGGCCGGGGCGGAGTGCTGCCCACGGCGGGGACCGCCCGGCCTCCGGCGGCCGCAGCGCGGCGACACCACCGTCGTGGGCGTGCTCCGAGAGCAGCCACGCCTCGACCGCGCAACCCCGCCTGGCCAGCACCGCGCCGGCGTGGAGCGCGTCGCCGCCGTTGTCGCCGGAGCCGACCAGCAGCAGCACCCGCCGGCCGTAGCCGGCCCCGAGGAGGTCGAGCACCGCGTGGGCCAGGCCGCTCGCCGCGCGCTGCATGAGCGCCCCCTCGGGGAGCCGGGCGAGGAGGTCGGCCTCGGCGGCACGCACCTGCGCCACCGTGTGGGCGGCCCTCATGACGGGCTCACGACTCCAGGACCACCACCGCCGACGCGATGCCGGCGTCGTGGGACAGCGAGAGATGCACCGAGACCACGCCCTGCGCGTCGGCCTGGGCCAGCACCGAGCCGCGGATCGTCAGCACCGGACGGCCCGAGGACTCCGAGATCACCTCGGCGTCGTGCCAGGCCATGCCAACGGGGGCTCCCAGCGCCTTGGCCATCGCCTCCTTCGCCGCGAAGCGGGCGGCCAGCGAGGCCAGCGGACGAGACGCCTCTCCCGGGGTGAACAGCCGCTCGCGCAGCGCCGGAGTCCGCTCCAGCGACTCCCCGAAGCGGTCCACGTCCACCACGTCGATCCCGACGCCGACGACCGGCATCCCGCGACCTACCCGAACCGGACGTCGTCGACTGCGTACATGCCGGTCACCCTAGCGAGCGGACTCGTCGCCGGCGCGGCACGCCGCGACTGCAACAATCACCGGCATGTCTTCCAACGGCGGGTTCAACGGCAGCCCCGAGGACACCGGCCGCGAGTCCTCGCCGTACATCGAGCTCGACCGTTCGGCCTGGGCGGCGCTCGCCGAGGAGACCACCAACCCGCTGAGCCCCGAGGAGATCCGCCGGCTGCGTGGCCTCGGTGACGCGCTGGACATCGAGGAGGTGCAGGAGGTCTACCTGCCGCTCTCCGCCTGCTCAGCCTGTACGTCGAGGCGGCGGGTCGGCTGCACCGCCAGCAGGAGGACTTCCTGCACCGGCGCACCAAGCCGCGCACGCCGTTCGTGATCGGGCTGGCCGGGTCGGTCGCGGTGGGCAAGTCCACCACCGCGCGGGTGCTCCAGGAGATGCTCGCGCACTGGCCGGAGCACCCGAACGTCGCACTGGTGACCACCGACGGCTTCCTCTACCCCAACGCCGAGCTGGAGCGTCGCGGCATCCTGCACCGCAAGGGGTTCCCCGAGTCCTACGACCGGCGGGCCCTGCTCCGCTTCGTGGTGGACATCAAGTCCGGCAAGGACGAGGTCGAGGCGCCGACGTACTCGCACCTGGTCTACGACGTGGTCCCGGACGAGAAGGTCGTCATCAAGCGACCCGACATCGTGATCATCGAGGGTCTCAACGTCCTGCAGCCCGCGCGGGTTCGCGAGGACGGACGGGCGGGGCTGACGCTGAGCGACTTCTTCGACTTCAGCGTCTTCGTTGACGCCGACACCCGACACATCCGGGACTGGTACATCGAGCGGTTCTGGCGCCTTCGCGAGACCGCCTTCCTGGACCCGGCGTCGTACTTCCGGAAGTACGCGCACTTCACCACCGACGAGGCAGCTGCCGAGGCGCAGCGCATCTGGGACACGATCAACGGTCCCAACCTGCGGCAGAACATCCTGCCGACCCGCTCCCGGGCCACCCTGGTCCTGCGCAAGGACCGCGACCACTCCGTGCGCTACGTGCGCCTGCGCAAGCTGTGACCCGTGGCCCGGCGGTTGCCGGGCCACGGCTCAGGCGCCTGCCGTGTGGAGGGTCGGCAGGTGCCAGCTCACCTTCGGGAAGTGCCAGCGGGCGGGGGTTCGAGGCACCTGGCGGCGCAGGTGGGCCAGGCTGGCATTCCGGGCCACCTCCTCCATCCGCTGGCGCGCGATGGTCTGGGCGACGTAGTAGTTCATCGTGGGCTCCTGTCGTGGTTGCTGTTGACCTCGACTCTCGCCTAAGCCGCCCCTGCCACATGGGGTGAACGCCTTATCTCCAATGCCGCCCGAAACCTCATGCCGGGGAGACCACCTCAGGCAGAGAGCACGGGCCCCGCCGCGCGGTCAGTTCACCCGTGCCGCGATGAGGCAGGCGCATTCCCTGGGTGAGGCGGAGCTGCTGTCCACGACAAGGTCGTAGGCGACACCGTGGTGAACCGCTGCCGCTTGCCCAACTGCCATCCCAGCCGGCCGGTCCCCTCGTGCCCGCTCTCGAGCCGCCGCCACCTCAGGGGCGCAATGGACGCCGACCCACAGCACCTCCAGTCCTGCGAGGTACTCGCTGGTCCGCCGCTGCGAAACCGCGCCGTCAAGGAAGACGTCGTCAATGATCACTCCAGCACCGGCTCGTGCCATCGCGGCGACTCCACGCGACCACGCGGCCTCCAGCGCACGCCACTGGTCACCGAGGACGATCTCCCCTCGTGGCCCGTAGGAGACCGACGACGACGGCGCGACGTCGATGAGATCGTCCACGCCCAGCAGGAGCCACGGCCGAGGCAGCAGCTCCTGCAGACACCGCCCGATACTCGTTTTGCCCGAGCTCGACCCACCGTTCAGCACGATGACACCGACAGCCATGCCCGACATTGTCCGCCGTGTCGATCGACGATCGCCATTCGGGACCATCTGAAGCGATGAAGAAGCGGACGCTCATGCCGCCGATGGTGCGCGGTTCTGCCGAGTTGCGCGCCCTGTCGCTTCATCAGGGGATGTTGCTCAAATCGCACTTCCCACGGTGAACTCAGCATGGGAAGCTCCGGTTCATCTGCATCCCCTGATGAAGCGAAGGTGGCACCCAGCCGCTCGAGCAGCCTCAATCCCCACGGGCTGGTTCAGCCTGGCAACAGGGGCAGACCCACCTCAGAGCAGCTTCTGCACGTCCAGGGCGCGTTCGACGGCCCGGTAGCCCATCCGCTCGTTGACCGCGTTCATCGGAGCGTTGACACCCGCGTTGGTGGTCGACACGTAGCGGCACTCGGCGGCCAGCTCGACCAAGCGGCGGTGGGTGGCGAGCTTGAGCCCGAGCCCCAGCCGGTGTCCCCGGTGGCCCGGCAGCACGAGGGTGCCGCCCACCTCGGCGTGCGTCGGCCTCCGGATCTCGAAGCCCAGCTCGGAGAAGCCGCAGGCCGTGCCGTCCGGGGCGACCGCGAGCGCGATCACCCACCGCTGGCCGGTGGCCACCTGACGCTGCTCGATCTCGCGGAGCCGCTCCGGCGTCCACTCTGCGCTCTCGAGATCGAGCTCGCCACTCGGCGCCTCGTCGATGAAGGCCGACAGCAGCGTGCACACGCCGGCCACGTGCTCCTCCGGCACCCGGTCGACGAACGTGTGCAGCGCGTACCCACCCCGCTTCTGCTCGACCTCGTCGTGGAGTGCGGGCCAGCGGTCCGCGGAAGCCGCCAGGTCGAGGGCCTTGGTCTCCTCCTCGTTGGCGGGCTGCCACCCCAGGGCGCTGGCGAACTCCGCGCCGGCGCCGGCCCCGCCCACGGGTGCGTACGCCGTGCTGACCAGGGTCCTTCGCCCGGCCGCTCGCGATCGCTCCTCGAGCGTCGCGGCCAGGGCCCGGCCGACGCCGCGACGGCGATGAGCCGGGTCGACGTGGACCCGAACCTCGACCAGATGGGTGTTGTCGAGCAGGAACAGGTAGCCGACCCCGGCGCCGACCACCGCGCCGTCGACGGAGGCCAGCACCAGGATCTTGTCCAGGTCGCTGCGGGGAGTCCCCAGCTCCTCCCGGGCCACCTCCCACGTCGGCCAGGGGTCGAGCGGCCGCTCGGCGGAGGCCCGACCTCCGATCTCCCACCAGTCGCGCAACGCCTGCTCGTCGGAGGGGTCGATCTCGTACACCCGTGGCTCGCTCACGGGCGGGGAGCCTACGCGCCGCGCCCGGGCCGGCGCGAACGGGTCAGAACACCTTCTGCACCTCGAGCGACCGCTCGACGAACCGGTAGCCCATCCACTCGTTGACGGCGTTCATCGGGGCGTTGGCGTCGGCGTTGCCGGTCACGATGTAGCCGCACGACGGGTAGCGCTCGACGACGCGGCGATGGGTCAGCAGCTTCATGCCGAGACCCAGCCGGTGGCCCCTGTGCTCGGCCAGCACCAGCGTCCCGTCGATCGAGGCGTGCCCCGGGTCCCGTTCGTCGACGACGAGGTCGGAGAAGCCGCACAGCCGGCCGTCCGGGGCGATCGCGACCGCGCTGATCCAGCTCGCCCCGATCGCGAGCCTCCGCTCCTCGTTGGCCCGGATCCGCGCGGGTGTCCAGACTGCCTCGTGCGCGTCGACGTCGCCCAGCGGCACTTCGGCCAGGAAGGCCGTGAGCAGCGCGCAGTAGTCCGGCAGGTACTCCTCCGGGATCCGCGACTCGAGCAGCTCGAGGCGGTAGTCCCCCAGAGCCGCGTCCACCTGCTCCTGCAGGATGTCCCACGTCGGCGTCGCGGCACTCAGGTCGACGGTCTTGACCGCCTCCTCGTTGGCCACCGGCCACCCCATCGCGGCCGCGAACTGCTGGCCGGGACTGAGGTCGTCGTACCCGGCGTACACGGTGGCGACCGCGGTGGTGCGGCCCGCCTGCTTCGCCAGGCGCTCGACCTCGGTCAGCAACCAGCGCCCAACTCCCCGGCGGCGCTCGTCCGGCGCCACGTACACCTGAATCTGGGCGAGGTGGGTGTTGTCCGGCAGGAAGAAGGTCACCACAGCCGACCCGACCGGACGGCCGTCCTCGACCGCCAGGAGGAGCACCTCCTGGAGGTCGGTGCGCGGCGTGCTCAGACGCGCGCAGGCGACCTCCCAGGTCGGCCAGGTGTCGAGAGGACGCTCCGCCGAGGCGAGCGCGCCGATCCCCCACCAGTCGCGCAAGTCGTTCTCGTCGGAGGGGTCGATCTCGTACACCAGCGGTTCGCTCACGGGTGCGGAGCCTACGTGCCGTCGCCGGATGGGCGCGAGACCTTTCGCCGCCCGGTTACGCCAGCGTGAGCTGGGCGCGTACGACGCCGGCGAGCCGCTCGGCGACCGCCTGAGCCTCCTCGTGGGTGCCGGCCTCGACCATCACCCGGACCAGGGGCTCGGTGCCGGAGGGCCGCAGCAGGATCCGGCCGTCGTCCCCGAGTGCCGCCTCCTCCTCGGCCACGGCCGCGGCGACGACCGCGTCGTCGTCGGTGCGGCCCTTGTCCACGTTGGTGACGTTCAGGAGCACCTGCGGCAGCCGGTGCACCACAGAGGCGAGCTCCTGCAGCGACCGGCCGGTCCCGGCCATCCGCTCGAGCACGTGCAGCGCCGTGAGGATGCCGTCGCCGGTGGTGGCGTACTCGCTCATGATCACGTGGCCGGACTGCTCGCCACCCAGGGAGTAGCCGGAGACCCGCATCGCCTCGAGCACGTAGCGGTCGCCGACCTTGGTCTGGCGGACCCCGACGCCCGCAGCCTTCATCGCCTTGACGAAGCCCAGGTTGCTCATCACGGTCGCGACCACGGTGTTCTTGACCAGGTGTCCCGACTCCGCCATCGCCAGCGCGAGGACCGCCAGGATCTGGTCGCCGTCGACGACGTTGCCCTCGTGGTCCACCGCCAGGCAGCGGTCCGCGTCGCCGTCGAGAGCGAAGCCGGCGTCCGCGCCGTGCTCGCGCACCGCGGCCTGCAGCGGCCCGAGGTGGGTGGAGCCGCAGCCGTCGTTGATGTTGAGCCCGTCGGGGCTCGCGTGGATCGGGATCACGGTGGCGCCGGCCTGGCTCAGTGCCCGCGGCCCGGCCTCGAAGGCAGCCCCCTCGGCGCAGTCGAGGACCACGGTGAGTCCGGTCAGCGGGCGGGTGAGCGTGGCGTCCAGGTGGGCGGCGTACTCGTCGACTGCTGCGGGGTACGTCGACACCCGGCCCACGTCGCCGCCGGTCGGTCGCACCCAGGGGACGCCGAGCCGACTCTCGATGTCGGCCTCGATCACGTCGTCGAGCTTCACGCCACCGCGGGCGAGGAACTTGATCCCGTTGTCGGGCATCGCGTTGTGCGAGGCGGAGAGCACCACGCCGACGTCGGCGCCGAGCGAGCCGGTCAGGAAGGCGACGCCGGGAGTCGGCAGCACGCCGAGCAGCAGCACGTCGACGCCCGCGGAGGCAAGGCCAGCCACGACCGCGGCCTCGAGGAACTGTCCGGAGATGCGCGTGTCCCGACCGACGACGGCGAGCGGGCGATGGCCCTCGAACTCACCACGGTCGGCCAGGACACGGGCGGCGGCAACGGAAAGGTCCAGGGCCAGCTCTGCGGTCAACTGACCGTTTGCCAGGCCCCGGACCCCGTCCGTGCCAAAGTGTCGCTGCGCCATGGAACGTGACGCTAGCGGATCAACGCTTGCTGAACTGAGGCGCCTTGCGGGCCTTCTTGAGACCGGCCTTCTTGCGCTCGATGACACGGGCGTCACGCGTGAGCAGCCCGGCCTTCTTCAGCGAGGCGCGGTTGGCCTCTTCGTCGATCGCGTTCAGGCAGCGGGCCACGCCGAGGCGCAGGGCGCCGGCCTGACCGGTGATGCCGCCGCCGTGGATACGGGCGATGACGTCGAAGCGGTCCATCAGGTCGGTGTTCGCGAACGGCTCGTTCACGACCTGCTGGTGCAGCTTGTTCGGGAAGTAGGAGTCGAGGGTGCGGCCATTGACGGTCCACACGCCGGTGCCGGGAACGATGCGCACCCGGGCGACGGCCTCCTTGCGACGGCCGGTGGCCGCTGCGGGAGCAATGGTCGCCGCACGGAGCGGCGCGTCGGCGGACGGCGCGCTCTCCGAGCTGTAGCTCACGCCCTGCTCGTTGGCCTCGAAGGTCTCTTCGACCTCGGGGGTGGTCTCGGTGGTCCCCTGATCAGACATAGTCACGGTTTTCCTTAGCCTTCGTCTCTACGGATTACTGGGAGACCTGGGAGATCTCGTACGGAGCGGCCTGCTGGGCCTGGTGCGGGTGCGTGGGGCCGGAGTAGACCTTGAGCTTCTTCAGCACCTGACGACCGAGGCGGTTCTTGGGGAGCATGCCCCAGACCGCGGTCTCGATCGCCTTGCGGGCGTCCTTCTCGAGGATCTCGCCGATCGGGGTGGACGACAGGCCGCCCGGGAACCCGGAGTGGCGGTAGGCCATCTTGGTGGTCTTCTTGGTGCCCGACAGGGCCACCTTCTCCGCGTTGATGATGATGACGAAGTCACCGGTGTCGACGTGGGGGGCGAACATCGCCTTGTGCTTGCCACGCAGCAGGTTCGCGGTCTGGACGGCGAGCCGGCCGAGGACCACGTCGGTGGCGTCGATGACGTGCCACTCGCGCTGGATGTCAGCGGGCTTGGGGCTGTACGTACGCACGGCTGATCTACCTTCTTCGTTCGTAGGACCCGACGGGTTGTTCCCCGTCGGAGGTGGAGCGGCGCCTTCTGACGAACACGGCCCGGCTCGGCCCTCAGGAAAGAGGGCTGTCCGGGACTGCATCCCGACCGCACAGCAGTTGGTCGGAACGCGGCAGGGGCGCGACCGTCAAGACTACGGGGAGAGATCTACGCAGGTCAAAACGGGCAACGGGGGCCGTTCGACCCCCTTGTCGCAGGCGGCAGATTCGCACCGTGCGACGGCTCAGTCTAGGGTCGAGGCGTGACCGATTCTCTGACCGTCCGTGACAACCGCACCGGACAGGAGTACGACGTACCGATCCTCGACGGCACGATCAAGGCTGCTGACCTCGGCCAGATCAAGGCCGATGACGGCCAGCCGGGTCTCGCCGTCTACGACCCGGGCTTCGTGAACACGGCTTCGTGCCGCAGCTCCGTCACCTACATCGACGGTGAGGAGGGCATCCTGGAGTACCGCGGATACCCGATCGAGCAGCTCGCCGAGAAGTCGAACTTCCTCGAGGTGGCGTACCTGCTGAACAAGGGCGTCCTGCCGACCAAGGCGGAGTACGACTCGTGGGTCCACGAGATCACCTACCACACCTTCGTGCACGAGAACGTGAAGAGCTTCATGGAGGGCTTCCGCTACGACGCCCACCCCATGGGCATGCTGATGGCCTCGGTCGGTGCCCTGTCGACGTTCTACCCCGACGCCCGCAACATCAGCGACGCCGAGAACCGGCACATGCAGGTGGTGCGGATGATCGCGAAGATGCCGACCCTCGGCGCCTGGTCCTACCGCCACGCGCAGGGCAAGCCGTTCATCTACCCGGACAACGACCTGGGCTACACGGCGAACTTCCTCTCGATGCTCTTCAAGATGAGCGAGAAGAAGTTCGAGGCCGACGAGCGGCTGGTCAAGGCGCTCGACGTGCTGTTCATCCTGCACGCCGACCACGAGCAGAACTGCTCGACCAACGCGGTCCGCTCGGTGGGTTCCTCGCAGGTCGACCCGTACTCCGCGGTCTCCGCCGGTGTCGCCGCCCTGTACGGCCCGCTGCACGGCGGTGCCAACGAGGCTGTGCTGCGGATGCTGCGCCGGATCGGCACCAAGGAGAACATCCCCGCCTTCATCGAGGGCGTGAAGAACGGCAACGAGAAGCTGATGGGCTTCGGCCACCGGGTGTACAAGAACTTCGACCCGCGCGCCACGATCATCAAGAAGGCCTGCGACGACGTCTTCGAGGTCACCGGGGTCAACCCGCTGCTCGAGATCGCCAAGGAGCTCGAGAAGATCGCCCTCGAGGACGAGTACTTCGTCAAGCGCAAGCTCTACCCCAACGTCGACTTCTACTCGGGGCTGATCTACGAGGCGTTCCAGTTCCCGCCGGAGATGTTCACGGTGCTGTTCGCGATCGGTCGTACGCCGGGCTGGCTGGCCCAGTGGTCCGAGCTGGTCCAGGACAAGGAGCAGAAGATCGCCCGCCCGAAGCAGATCTACACGGGCGACCGTCAGCTGACGTTCGTGCCGGCGCAGGAGCGTTGGGCCTGAGCCCCGCCGGGGTCGTCTTCGACCTCGGCAACGTCCTGATCGACTGGCAACCGTACGCCGCGGTGGCGGCCGGGGTCGGTCCGGAAGAGGCCAGCCGGTTCCTGGCCGCCGACGACTTCGACTTCATGACCTGGAACCACGCCCAGGACTCCGGCCGCAGCTGGGACGAGGGCGAGGCCGCGGTGGCGGCCTCGCACCCGCACTGGGCCGAGCACGCACGGGCCTACCGCGCCAACTTCGCCGAGTCGTTGGTCGGCGAGATGGCCGGAAGCGTCGACGTCGTGCGCGAGCTGCATGCCGCGGGCGTTCCCCTGTTCGGCCTCACCAACTGGTCCGCCGAGCTGTACCCGCACGCCCCGGCGGCGTTCGACTTCCTCGCGCTGCTGGACGACGTGGTGGTGTCCGGCGTCGAGGGCGTGGCCAAGCCGGACCCGCGCGTGTTCGAGATCGTCGCGACCCGCTCGGGACTCCCGCTGGACCGGCTGGTCTTCGTGGACGACCGCCTCGACAACGTGCTCGCCGCCCAGGCGCTCGGCATGGACGGTGTCCTGTTCACCGACGCCGCGGCGCTGCGCACCGAGCTGGGCCGGCGCGGCCTCCCCGTCTGAGGCACACCGGCTGCGGCGGTCCTCCGCCGATCCCACGGCGCGCGACCGATGTCTTTGACTCCCACGAGGCCCTCTGCTGGGCTGGCGTCTCTCGGACAAAGGACGACAGCATGCCCCAGCACGACAGCGCGCCGACACCAGAGAGCGCAGCCCCCACCACCCCCGGCGGAGGACTCCGCCGGCGCCGTCTGATGACCGGCGCAGCCGCACTCACCCTCGGGTCCACGGCGGCCGGGATCCCGGTCCGCGCCTCGGCGACCGGGAGCAGGCGGCGCGATGCACAGCCGCGCGGCGGTACCTTCCGCTGGCTGGGCACCGCTGGCTGGCAGGTCCGGACGCCGGAGCACGAGCTCCTGGTCGATCCCTACCTCTCCCGCTACCCGACCGGCCTCGCCGCCGGCGCGTTCGACCCGCGCACCCCGCTGAGGACTGACGCGGGCGCGATCGAGCGTGCGGTCGACCAGCCGAGCACGATCCTGGTCACCCACACGCACTGGGACCACATGAACGACGTGCCGTACCTGGCCCGCCGCCACGGCGCCCGGGTGGTGGGCACGATGACGACGTACTGCACCGCCCTCGCCATGGACGTCCCCGAGCGCCAGCTGCTTCCGGTGAAGGGTGGCGAGGTCCTCGTGCTCGATGACCTGGTGGTCCGCGTGGTCTCCTCCCTGCACAGTCGCACCGGCACCGGATCGCTGCTGTTCCCGGGCACCCGCGGCACGGTGCCGCCGACCCCGCAGGTCATCTCGGACCTTCCCGAGGGCGACACGCTCAGCTTCGTCGTCAACCGACCCGGCGGGCCCCACGTGTACGTGAGCGGCGCCAGCGACGTCGACGAACAGGCGCTGTCCGGGGTGGAGGCCGACGTCGCGATCTTCGCCGTGCCGAGCAACGACAGCACCTGGCAGTACGTGCCCCGGCTGCTCGAGGCGCTGGGCCGACCACGCGTGGTCATCCCGGTGCACTGGGACGACTTCGAGTCACCGCCGACCAACCCACCCACGGCGTCGGAGAGCAGTCGGCAGCGTCTGGACGCGACCGTCCGGGAGGTACGCCGCGTCTCGCCGCGCAGCCGCGTCATCGTGCCGGACTACACCTCCGAGCTCGCCCTCCTCTGACCCTCCGGGCTGCGCGAGTTCTTCACGAGCACAAAGCGCGATCTCAGCATGTTCACAGCCGCAGCGGGCAGGCTGTGGCACATGAACGACCAGACGCCGCCCTCCTCGTCCCCGACGCCCGACGACCAGCCGTTCGGCGGGTCCCCCGAGCAGCCCGCTGAGCAGCAGTACGGGCAGCAGTACGGGCAGCCGTACGGGCAGTCCGTACGGGCAGTCCGCCGAGAACGACGTCGAGCACACCGCCGTGATCCCACCGCTGCCGGCCCCGGCCCCGACCTCGGGCTCCCCCACCCGCTCGGGCCGGGGCCGGTTCGCGGCGACGGTGGTGGCCGCCTCGCTGTTCGTGGGCGGCGCGGCCGGCGTCGGCGGCGCAGCCGCCTGGGACCAGTGGGGCAACACCGGCTCGACCACCACCCTGAGCACCTCGAGCGGCGGCACGTCCCAGGTGGTCGACACCCCCGCCGCGCCGGCGGCGGACGGGTCGGTCCAGCAGGTGGCCGCGAAGGTGCTCCCCTCCGTCGTGAAGATCGACGTGCGCGGGTCACAGGCCTCCGGATCGGGCTCGGGGATCATCCTCAGCTCCGACGGACGGATCCTGACCAACGAGCACGTGGCCGCGCTCGGCGGGGACGGCGGCACCATCACGGTCTCGTTCAACGACGGCTCCTCCGCGACGGCCACGGTCCTCGGCACCGACCCGCTGACGGACACCGCGGTGATCCAGGCGCAGGACGTCGAGGGGCTCACCCCCGCGACGATCGGGAAGTCCTCCGACCTGGCGGTCGGGCAGGCAGTGGTCGCGATCGGCTCACCGTTCGGGCTCGAGTCCACCGTGACCAGCGGCATCGTCAGCGCCCTGAACCGCCCGGTCGACGTGGGAGCCGACAGTCAGGGCAACACCACGGCGTACCCGGCGGTGCAGACCGACGCGGCGATCAACCCCGGCAACAGCGGTGGGCCGCTCGTCGACCTCAACGGTCACGTCGTGGGCATCAACTCGTCGATCCGGACGACCGGCTCCTCGGTGGGCGGCGAGAGCGGCTCGATCGGGCTGGGCTTCGCGATCCCGATCGACGCGGTGCTGCCGATCGTCGAGCAGATGAGCGACGGCCAGACGCCGACCCACGCCCGGCTCGGGATCTCGGTCTCCGACGTCGGCAACAGCAGCGACCCCCGGTCCAGCGCCGGGGCCGAGGTGGTCCACGGAGCCCAGATCCAGGAGGTCAGCAACGGCTCCACCGCCGCGAAGTCAGGCCTCGAGGCCGGCGACGTGATCACCAAGGTCGACGACCAGCTCGTCACCGGTGCCGACTCCCTGGTGGCCACGATCCGCTCCTACCGGCCCGGCGACACCGTGACGGTCACCTTCGACCGCAACGGGGACACGCAGACCACCGAGCTGACCCTCGACTCGGACGCTGCCTCGACCTCCTGACCGCGGTCAGACGAGCCGCTTCTGGAACTCGCCGAGCCGCTCGACGGGCTCGAAGCCGAGCTGCTCGTTGACGGCGACCATGTGGGAGTTCACCTCGGAGTTCCAGGTCACCACCAGCGTGAGGTCCGGACGCTCACGCTGGAGGAGCTGGACGTTGGCGACCTTGACGGCGAGGCCGAGTCGGTGCCCCCGATCGGCCTTCCGGACCAGGGTCCCCCACTGGTACGCCTTGCCCGGCTCGTGGGTGGTGGCGACGACCTCGGTGTAGGCGACGACCGCACCGGCAGCGTCCAGCGCCACCGTGCTGTACGGCGTCCGCCCCTGCCGGACCAGCTGCGCCTCGGCCTCGCGGCGCAGCGCCACGTCCGCCACCTCCACCTCCCAGGGGAGCTCCCCCATCGGCGCCTCGGTCATCAGCGTCGACTCGAGCTCCACCCAGCCCTGGACCAGGTCGTCCGGGACCGCCCCGACCCACGAGCGCACGGTGTACGACGGGTGCCGCGCGGCGGCGTCGTCGGCCAGCTGCTGCAACCGGGAGTCATCGACCGGCAGCGTGAGCCAGCGCTGGATGTCGACCAGGGACAGCTCGAAGCCCTGATCGGCCAGGAAGTCGACGTCGGGGTTGCCGGTGCCGTCCGCTGCGGAGTCGAAGCCCCACGCCGCCATCGTGGTCAGCACCGAGCGGCCGCGCTCGCGGGCGACCTGCTCGAGGTGCGCGAGCATGGCGCTGCCGTGACCCTGCCCTCGATGCTCGGGCTCGGTGTCGATCCGAATCTCCGCCAGTGTCAGGTTGTCGAGCTCCGGCGTCTCGATGAACCCGCTGACGACCGGCGTGCCATCGAGCGTGCCGACGTACCCGGCCTTCCACCGGCGCGGACCACGGTGGAGCAGCTCCACCCGCAGCTCGGGCAGCGTGAAGATCATGGCGGTGTCCGGGTCGCGGTGGCGCCGGGAGGCGGCGTACACCCCGTGCCAGCCGGCCAGCTGCTCCTCGTCCTGAGGGTCGACGGCGAGAATCTCCAACCGACTCACCGAGCGCGCTCCACGCGTCCCTCGTCCCACACGGGGCCGTCGGACTCGTAGACCTCGCCGTCGGCGCCGTACACCAGGAAGCGGTCGAAGCCGCGCGCGAACCAGCGGTCGTGGGTGACGGCGAGGACCGTTCCCTCGAAGGCGGCCAGGCCCTCCTCCAACGCTTCCGCCGACTGCACGTCGAGGTTGTCGGTCGGCTCGTCGAGGAGCAGCAACGTGGCCCCGGACAGCTCGAGCATCAGGATCTGGAACCGCGCCTGCTGCCCGCCCGAGAGGGACTCGAACTTCTGCTCGGAGGCGTGCGCGAGCTCGTAGCGGTCGAGGACCCGGGCCGCCTGCTCGCGGCCCATGCCCTGACGGTGGTCGTCACCCCGGTGCAGGATCTCCAGCAGGGTCCGGCCGAGCAGCTCGGGATGCTCGTGCGTCTGGACGAACCAGCCCGGTCGGACCCGGGCACCGAGCTTGGCCTTGCCGGTGTGGTCGACGGGCTTCACGGGCACCTCGCCGACGGGCCGGTGCGCGACGTCCGGGTCGCTGCCGCCGGCCGCGAGCAGCCGCAGGAAGTGCGACTTGCCCGAGCCGTTGGAGCCGAGGACGGCGACGCGTTCGCCGTACCAGACCTCGAGGTCGAACGGCTTCATCAGCCCGCGCAGCTCGAGGTTCTCGCAGACCACGGCCCGCTTGCCGGTGCGCCCGCCGGTGAGCCGCATCGTGACCTGCTGCTCGCGGGGCTGCTCGATCGGCGGCCCGGCCTCCTCGAACTTGCGCAGCCTGGTCTGGGCGGCGCGGTACTGCGAGGCCATGCCGTCGTTGTACTCGGCCTTGATCTTGTAGTGCAGCACCAGCTGCTTGAGCTTGGCGTGCTCCTCGTCCCAGCGCCGGCGCAGCTCCTCGAAGCGCAGGAAGCGGTCCTTGCGGGCCTGGTGGTACGACGCGAACCCGCCGGCGTGGGTCCACACGGTGTTGCCCGCGCCCCCGAGCTCGACGGTGACCACCCGGGTGGCGGTGTTGTCGAGCAGCTCGCGGTCGTGGCTGATGAAGAGGATCGTCTTGTCGGACTCGCGGATCCGGCGCTCGAGCCAGATCTTGCCCGGGACGTCCAGGAAGTTGTCCGGCTCGTCGAGCAGCAGCACCTGGTCCGGTCCGCGCAGCAGGAACTCGAGGACCAGCCGCTTCTGCTCGCCCCCGGAGAGCGTGCGCAGCTCGCGGTACTTCACCTTGTCGTAGGAGACGCCCAGGCCCGCGATCGTGCAGACGTCCCAGGTGACCTCGACGTCGTAGCCGCCGGCGTCGGCGAACTCGGAGAGCGCGTGGGCGTAGGCCATCTGCGTCTTCTCGTCGTCGGTGTCCATCAGCGCGAGCTCCCACCGGTCGACCGCGGCCGCGGCCTCGCGGATGCGCGGGGGCGACACGGAGAGCAGCAGGTCGGCGACGGTCGGGGACTCGCCGAGCCCGGTCCCGACCATCTGCCGCATCACGCCCAGCCCACCGGTCCGGGTCACCGCCCCGGCGTGCGGGACCAGCTCCCCGGTGATGATCCGCAGCAGCGTGGTCTTGCCGGCGCCGTTGGCCCCGACCAGGGCCACCTTGGCTCCCTCACCCACCCGGAACGAGACGTCGTCGAGCAGCACCCGCCCGTCGGGCAGCTCGTAACGGACTCCGGCAACATCGACATGACCCACGTTGCAGCATTCTCCGGCATCGGCCGCCGGACGGCGAACCGATTTGTCGGCGATCAGCGCACGGGGCTCAGTGGGCGGTCGACTTCGCCCACAGGTTGATGCCCGCGTCGACCGCGTCCTGGTCGATCGCCGCGAGCTCGTCGTCGGAGAAGGCGGGACCCGACAGCGCGTCCAGGTTGGTGTCGAGCTGCTCGACCGAGGAGGCGCCGATCACGGCGGAGGTGACCCGCGGGTCGCGCAGGGCCCACTGCAGCGCCATCTGGGCCAGCTTCTGGCCCCGCTCCTGGGCGATCTCGTTGAGCCGGCGCACGTGGCCGAGCGTCTTCTCGTCGAAGGACTCCCCCGGGATGCTGGACCCCTCGCGGGCCGCCCGCGAGTCCGCCGGGACCCCGTCGAGGTAGCGGTCGGTCAGCAGGCCCTGGGCGAGGGCGGTGAAGACGATGCAGCCCATTCCCTGTGCCTCCAGCTCGTCGAGCAGGTCCTCCTCGATCCAGCGGTTGAGCATCGAGTACGACGGCTGGTGGATCAGCAGCGGCGTGCCGAGCTCGCGGGCGATCGTGGCGGCCTCACGCGTCTTGGCCGCGGAGTACGACGAGATGCCGACGTACAGCGCCTTGCCGCTGCGGACGGCCCGATCGAGCGCCATCATCGTCTCCTCGACCGGGGTGTCCGGGTCGAAGCGGTGGCTGTAGAAGATGTCGACGTACTCGAGGCCCATCCGGCTCAGCGACTGGTCCAGCGAGGAGAGGACGTACTTCCGCGAGCCGCCGCCCTGGCCGTACGGGCCGGGCCACATGTCGTAGCCGGCCTTCGTGGAGATGACCAGCTCGTCGCGGTAGGCACTGAAGTCGTCGCGCAGGTAGCGCCCGAAGTTCTCCTCCGCGCGCCCGTACGGCGGCCCGTAGTTGTTGGCGAGGTCGAAGTGCGTGACCCCACGGTCGAACGCCCGGCGCAGGATCGCGCGCTGGTTGTCCTCGGGCCGGTCGTCACCGAAGTTCTGCCACAGGCCGAGGGACAGGGCCGGCAGCTGGAGTCCGCTGCGTCCGGTGTGGCGGTACTGCATCCCCGTGGCGGCGGTCTCGTAGCGGTTCTCGGCGGCTTCGTAGGTCATGGTGCAAGCCTGCCCCATCCATGGGCGAGCCACACCATGCGGCCGCGGGGTGAGCCGGCGGGGCCGCTCAGCCCGGCAGCAGCTCGGCGACCAGCGCCTCGATCCGGCCACGGATCTCGTCGCGGATCGGCCGGACGGACTCGATCCCCTGCCCGGCCGGGTCGTCGAGCTTCCAGTCCTCGTAGCGCTTGCCGGGAAAGATCGGGCAGACGTCGCCGCAGCCCATGGTGATCACGACGTCGGACTCCTGGACCGACTCGGTGGTCAGCAGCTTGGGCGTGGCCGCCGTGATGTCGATGCCCTCCTCGGCCATCGCCGCCACAGCAGCGGGGTTGATCTGGTCGGCCGGCTGGGAGCCCGCCGAGAGCACCTGGATGCGGTCGCCAGCGAGGTGCTGCAGGAAGCCGGCGGCCATCTGCGAGCGGCCGGCGTTGTGCACGCAGACGAAGAGCACCGAGGGGCGGGGGGCGGCTGGTGGTCATGCGTCGAGTCTGCGGGTGGGGGAAGCGGCTGCGGAGCGCCAGGCTGCGAGACCAGGCCGACCAGGACCGGCCCTCGACCAGCGGCCGGACGAAGCCGGGCCACCGGAGGGACGGAAGGGGGCGATGGCGAACGCGATGGCCAGCGAAGTGTCCTGCGGCCGGAAGGCGATCGTGACCGCCGGGTATGGCGAAGCTGGTGGAGCTGCGTGAGCCAGTCCCGCAGCGGTGATGTAGAAGCGGGACGCGACCGACGGCGTACGGGCGATGGTGATCGATCCGGCCGGAGGCGAAGACACTGCGATCGGAAGAGTGATCAGCGACCAGTCCGAGCGTCGGCGGACCACACTCTCCGAGCCAGAGTCCGCCGCCGGAGCGCGCGTGGGTCGAGAGCGGGACCGCGTCGAGGTAGAACATCAGGTTGGCGACCACGGCGCCGAGCGCGCCGGCCTGCGGTCTGGGCCGGGACCAGTGCGGGCAGGACCTCGAGGTAGAACCAGCCGAGGCCGGCGAAGGCGATCACCTGGAACACCGAGTTGAGGGCGACGAGTACGGCGGCCGCCTCGCGGTCGCCACAGGCCAGGTCGTTCCAGATGATCACCATGGCGATGCACCGGGCCAACCCGACGATGATCAGGCCGGTGGACGTCTCGGGTGCTGACCAGTCCAGCGCCCGCTCGACCAGCGTGACGACGGGGTTGAAGGCCGCCGACACCGGCTGCAGGGCCAGGATCAGCGCAACCAGCGCGGCCCCGGTGATCAGGCTGTTCTCGAGCAGCTGCAGGCCGACGTCGTTCGGGGAGAGGCGGACGGCGGCGATGCCCGAGCCGATCACGGCCGCGACGAGGAAGGCGGTGCCGACGAACTCGGCCGCCGCCCGGCGGAACAGCGTCATCAGGCGACGGCTCCCAGCAGGGCGCCGAGGTCGCGCAGGGCCCCGGCGTTGAGCCGGTAGTAGACCCAGACTCCACGCTTGTCGCGGTCGATCAGGCCCACGTCGTGCAGCACCTTCAGGTGGTGGCTGATCGTCGGCTGGGAGAGGTCGAAGGCGTCGTTCAGGTCGCAGACGCAGGCCTCGCCATCCTGATGCGAGGCGATCAGCGACACCAGCCGGAGGCGGACCGGGTCGGCCAGGGCCTTGAGCAGCGGCGCGACCCGATCGGCCTGCTCGTGGCTCAGCGGCTCCTTGGTCAGGGGTGAGCAGCAGGCCACGGTCTCGATCGGGGTCAACGTGAGAGACTTCGACATGCATCTATGTTGACAGGCGTCTATGTCCGATGCAACATAGGACATAGACAACCATCAATGTTCTACGAAGGAGTGACGACATGTCCCGTCTCCAGCTGGCTCTCAACGTCGACGACCTCGACGCCTCGGTCGCCTTCTACAGCAAGCTGTTCGGCGTGAGCCCGGCCAAGACCAAGCCGGGGTATGCGAACTTCGCGGTCGCCCAGCCCCCGCTCAAGCTGGTCCTCATCGAGAACCCCGGCCACGGCGGCTCGGTCAACCACCTCGGCGTGGAGGTCCCGGACACCGGAGTCGTCGACAGCGAGCAGACCCGGCTGGCTGCCGAGGGACTCGCCTCCGTCGACGAGCGTGGGACCACGTGCTGCTACGCCAAGCAGGACAAGTTCTGGGTCGAGGGCTCGCCCGACGGGGAGCAGTGGGAGATCTACACGGTCCTCCAGGACGCGGCCACGTTCTCCGGCCGTGAGTCGGCCGAGGGGTCCGTTGCCGACACCTGCTGCACCGCCTCAGCCTGAGCGGCGCGCCACCAGGATCCGGAACGACTTGTGGCTCGCCGCCCGCTCCGTGGGGTAGCCCTGCTCCCCCAGCCAACGCTGGAGCGAGTCGGCGCCGAGGTTCTTGCCGACCACCAGCACGGCCCTGCCTCCCGGCTCGAGTCGCGGCAGCCAGGTCAGCAGCAGCTCGTGCAGCGCCTCCTTGCCGATCCGGATCGGCGGGTTGGACCAGATCTCGTCGTACGTCGCGTCGGCGGGTACGCCGTCCGGGGTGGACGCCGTGAAGCGGTCGGACACCCCGAGTGCGGCGGCGTTCTCGTTGGCCAGCAGGACGGCGCGCTCGTTGACGTCGACGGCGGTGACCACTGACCCCGGCACCGCGACCGCGACCGCGAGGCCGATCAGGCCGTAGCCACAGCCGAGATCGAGGATCCGGCCGGCCGCGGGCGGGGTGGTCTCCCGGAAGAGCGCCGAGGTGCCCATGTCGACCCGCCCCTGGGCGAAGACGCCCGAGCCGCTCACCAGTGGCAGCTCGTGGCCCCAGACCCTGGCCAGCACCGGCGCCCGCTTGAAGGGGACGGCTGGGTCGGCGGTGAAGTAGTGCTCACTCATCGTCAGGCCCTTCTTCCTCGTCGTCCGCATCGCCGGCGGTCGGGGCGGTCGACAGGCGCTTGGTCCGGGTCGCCTCGGCCCGGGCAGCCAGCTCGGCGTCCGGCGGGTAGGCGACCTCCTCGAGGGTGAGGCCGCCGGCGGCAGCGACGTAGACCCCCGGGTCCCGGACCCGGCCGCGCAGCACCTCGCCTGCCCAGGCGGCGGGTCGCCGCCCGTCCCCGACGGCGAGCAGGCAGCCCACCAGGGCGCGGACCATGCTGTGGCAGAACGCGTCCGCGCGCACGGTCGCCTCGACGAAGCCCTGCTCGTCGCGGTGCCACTCGAGCTCGAGGAGGGTACGGATCGTGGTGGCACCCTCACGGCGCTTGCAGAAGGCTGCGAAGTCGTGCCGGCCGAGGAAGAGCTTCGAAGCGGCGTTCATGGCCTCCGCGTCCAACGGCCGGTCCCACTTCTCGACGTACGCCCGCTGCAACGGGTCGTAGGAGGTGGGGTGGTCGACGAGCCGGTAGGCGTAGCGGCGCCACAGGGCCGAGAATCGGGCGTCGAAGCCGGGCGGGGCCACACTCGCCCGGCGGACTCGTACGTCAGAGGGCAGGATGCCGTTCAGGCGGCGGCGCAGCGCGTGCTCCGGAGTCTGCTTCGAGCGGCCGACCGAGGCGGCCATGATCTCGTCCGCCACGTCGAAGTGGACCACTTGTCCGCGGGCGTGGACGCCGGTGTCGGTGCGTCCGGCGCAGACCACCCGGATGTCTGGGATGCGCAGCGCCATCGCGATCGCCGTCTCCAGCTCGCCCTGCACGGTACGCAGGGCCGGCTGGACCGCCCAGCCGTTGAAATCGGTGCCGTCGTAGGACAGGTCGATCCGGATGCGCACGATCGGCAATCCTGCCATCTCGTGGGCGCCGGGCCTCAAACCGCGCAGCGGGCCAGCCGGTCGGCCGGCTTCAGTCGCCTTCGATGAGCGCCAGCTCATCGCGGTACGGCGGGTCGGCGCCCGGACGCGACACGGTCACCGCTGCCGCCCGCGCTGCGTGTGCCAGCACCGCCCTGATCTCCTCCGGGTCGAGGTGGCGCAGGCTCTGCCGCTGGTCGGCGCCCAGCCGGCCGCGCTCCCAGAGCGCGTCGACCAGGGCGGCGCCGAACGTGTCGCCCGCTCCGATCGTGTCGGCGACCTCCACGGGGCGGGAGACGACCTCCACCTGGTGTTGCGCGCCCACCCAAGCGGCTCCGTCACCGCCGCGGGTCACCACGACGGCCGCGGGCCCCAGGTCGAGGAGCCGACGGGCAGCCGCGACGTGGTCGAGACTCGGGTAGAGCGCCTCCAGGTCCTCGTCCGAGGCCTTCACGAGGTCGCTGATCGCGACCATCCGCTCGACCCGGGCGACCAGGTCGGCATCGGTGCCGGTGATCGCCGGGCGGGCGTTCACGTCGTACGTGATGGTGGCGACCTCGCGCAGCCGACTGAGCAGCGCCAGCACGTCGTCCGCCCCGGGCAGCAGCACCGCACCCAGCGAGCAGGTGTGCACGACGAGGGGTTCGAGGTCGCCGACGACCGGGTTCAGCCGCCACTCGAGGTCGAAGGTGTAGCTCGCGGCACCGTCCGGCCCGATCGTGGCGGCAGCGGTAGAGGTTCGCTGCACCGCACCGGGATCGGTCGCCAGCCGGACTCCGGCCCGCTCGAGATGGCCGGCGATGATCCGGCCGTGGTCGTCTGCCGCGAAGCTCGTCGCGAGCCGCACCGGTCGACCGAGCCGCGCCAGGGCGACGGCGACATTGGCTGCGCTGCCGCCGGCATACTCGAGCGTGCGCCCGTCACCGCCTCGAACGATGTCGATCAGGGACTCCCCCACCACCAGCACATCTCGCTCCATGGCATCACTCAACCGCATCCCCTCCACGACCCGGGCGCGTAGGGTCCGATACATGGACGTGCGCCCCCTCGATCCGACGTCGGACCGGCCCCCGTACGAGCAGCTCCGGGTCCAGATCGCGTCCCGGGTCGCCTCCGGCGAACTGCTCGAGGGCACCCGGCTGCCGACGGTGCGCGCCCTCGCCGCGGAGCTCAGGCTCGCGGCCAACACCGTGGCCCGTGCCTACAAGGAGCTCGAGAGCGACGGGGTGGTCGTGACGGAGGGGCGGCGGGGCACGTTCGTCGCGCCGTCCGCTGCCGGCCGCTCCGAGGACGCAGCCCGCGCCGCCGCTCAGTACGCCGCCACCGCCCGGCGCCTGGGTCTCTCCCTCCCCGAGGCGCAGAACCTCCTCGAACAGGCCTGGTAGCCGACCCGGCGTGAAGTGCCCCCAGATGGTGGCCGAGCCGGCGTGAAGTGCCCTCATCTGGTGGCCGAGTCGGCGTGAAGTGCCCTCAGCTGGGCGATCACGCGAGCTCGACCGGGGCCGGTGTTGGTCCACACCGGACCGTCCGGCGAGCCGCTTCCACAGGCCTGTCAGGGCAGCGGAAAGTGTCGGTGGTGACGGCTTGAATGGACCCATGACCGAGACCATCCGCGAGACCAGCACTGAGGCAGATTCCGCTGCCGCGGTGCTGGCTGCGTGTCCGGTCCTCGCGCTCGGTCGCCGACGCGGAGGAGGCCCGGCTGCTGCAGCTCGCGGTGTCCTGGGTGGGCATGCACTCGGTCGACTCGATCGACCAGGCCGCGACCGTGTGGGACCGGACCTACGGCGACACCGGGATCACCGTCGCCGGGCCGGGTGCGCCGCTGGTGGCGGAGTTCAGGTCGCGGAGTTCGCGGCCGCCGTCGGTCTGGCGACGGAGGCCGGGAAGGCCTACCTCGGTGAGGCGGTCGAGCTCAGGTACCGGCTGCCGAAGGTGTGGGCCCGGGTCACGGCCGGGGACCTGGTGGCGTGGAAGGCGCGGCGGATCGCCCGGGCCACGATCCTGCTGTCACCCGAGGCAGCCGGGTTCGTGGACCGCCACGTCGCCCCGATCGCGCACCGGGTCCGCCTGGCCCAGCTCGACCGGCTCATCGACGAGGCGATCGCCCGGTTCATGCCCGAGGAGACCGAACGCCGCCGCAAGGCCGCCGCCGACGGCCGGTCCTTCACCATCGGCACCTCCCAGACCACCCTGCAGGGCACCGCGGACGTGTGGGGCACCCTCGACGTGGCCGACGCGCTCGACCTCGACGCCGCCGTATCGGCCGGCGCCCAGACACTCAAGGCACTCGGCTCCACCGAGTCGCTCGACGTACGCCGGGCGCAGGCGGTCGGTGCCCTGGCCCGGCGACAGCTCTCCTTCGACCTGAACGCCGACAAAGCTCGATGGAGTCGGCGACCGTCCGGCTGGCCAGGCCGGACAGCCGCGCAAGCCGCGCCAGGTGGTGCTCTACGTCCACCTCGCCGAGGCAGCCATCCGCGGAGAGTCAGGTGGGTTCGGCCGGTGCGAGAACACCCGCTCCCCGGTCACCGCCGAGCAGGTCCGCGACTGGTGCGCCAACCCTGACGCCCAGGTGGTGGTGAAGCCGGTGATCGACCTGGACGAGCACCACCACGTCGACGCCTACGAGGTCCCCGACCGGATCGCCGAGCAGTCGACCCTGATCAACCACGCTTGTGTCTTCCCCTGGTGCACCCGATCAGCCAGAGCCTGCGACAGCGACCACATCGAGCCCCACGACCTGGCGGACCCACCTGCAGCGACAACATCGCGCCCGCTGTGTCGGAAACATCACCGGTTGAAGACCCACGGCGGGTGGAGCTACACCCGCATCGAGGCCGGCACCTTCCTGTGGACCAGCCCGCACGGCTACACCTACCTCCGCGACCGGACCGGCACCCTCGACGTCAGCCGCGGGCGACCCCGGGCACCCACTACCCCACCCGATCGAAGAGCCTGACCGCCTGACACCCCGCCGGCCACCAGCCAGCGGGGGTGTTGGTACGCCTCGACGCCTGCCTTCACCCCACCGAGCGGCGCCACCTCACCCGACGAGGCCGTCGGCAAAGGCGCAGGAATCGCAGTCGGGATCGAGCGTCGGGCAAGTCACCGCGGAGCTTCACGATCTTCTTCTCGATCACGCCACGACCGCACGTTGTGGAGAACTCCGCCCGACCGTGCCGTACTGTCCCCGGCGTCTGCCAGCGTTGCCGACCTGACCCCGAGGAGGCCCCACGTTGACCGACACCGACCCGATCCTGACCAAGGTCCGCAAGCTGCTGGCGCTCGCCGAGGACCCGGCAGCCACCGAGCACGAGGCCAGGCTCTACACCGAGAAGGCGACCCAGCTGATCGCCGACTACGGCATCGACCAGGCCCTGCTGGCCGGCGCCGACCCGTCCCGCGATCCCCTGGGCGACCGGGTGGTCCTCCTGGAGGCGCCCTATGCCGCGGACAAGGCCGACCTGCTCAGCACGGTCGCGACCCGGCTCCGCTGCGCGGCCGTGCGGCGGACCGGCTGGCACGAGGGCGCCAAGGAGCTCTCCCTGCACCTGTTCGGCCACGACTCCGACCTCGAGCGCGCGGAGCTGCTGTTCACGAGTCTGCTGCTGCAGTCGGCCACGTCGCTCGCGCGCACCCCTGTCCCGCGCGGTGAGCACAAGGCCGCGTTCCGCCGCTCCTGGCTGGCTGGCTTCCGGTTGGCCGTCGGTCGTCGTCTCGAGGCCGCCGAACGCCGGGCCGAGACCCAGGCGACCGACCGCTTCACCAGCTCCGGGACGACCGCCGCACTGGTGCTCGCCGACCGGTCCGCCCTGGTCCGACAGGCGATGGAAGCCAGCTACCCACACGTGCAGACCGCCCGCCCCCGGAGCCTCTCCGGCAGTGGCGGCGCCCAGGGCTGGGCCGAGGGCCAGCGCGCGGACCTCGGGGGGAGCCGCCTGGGCGGCGGCCGCGGGGCGCTGGCCTCCGGGTCGGGAAAATGACGACGGCCCGTCACCCTCACGGGTGACGGGCCGACAGAGCCAGACGGTGAGGTCAGGCCTTCTCGTCCGTGCTCTCGTCCGTGCTGTCCTCGGTGGTCTCCTCGGCGGGAGCCTCCTCGGTGGAGTCAGCAGCGTTGTCCTCGACCGGCTCGGCCTCGGCGACAGTGCTGTCCGGCACGGTCTCCTCGGTCATCTCGGTCGGGGCGTCCTCGACCGGAGCAGCCGGAGCGGCAGCGGTCTTGGTGGACTTCTTCGACGAAGCAGCCTTCGGGGCGTACGCCTCGGTCACCAGCTCGATCACGGCCATGGGGGCGTTGTCGCCCTTGCGCGGCCCGATCTTGGTGATCCGGGTGTAGCCACCGGGACGCTCGGCGAACGTCGGTGCGATCTCGGTGAACAGCGTGTGCACGACCGACTTGTCGCGGAGGGTCTTGAGGACCTCGCGACGGTTGTGCAGGTCGCCCTTCTTCGCCTTCGTGATGAGCTTCTCGGCGTGCGGCCGCAGGACGCGGGCCTTCGCCTCGGTGGTCGTGATCCGACCGTGCTCGAACAGCGCCGTCGCCAGGTTCGCGATGATCAGCCGCTGGTGCGCGGGGCTGCCGCCGAGGCGGGCACCCTTCTTGGGGGTAGGCATTGCTTCACTCGATTCTCCCCGGCCGTGTCAGGTACCGGAGTAGATGGTTTGTCACGAGAACTTGCCCGCGCCGGCCGGGACCAGATGGTCCCGGCCGGCCCGGTCAGTGGTTCAGTACTGCTCGTCCTCGACGAACGCGTCGTCGTCGTCGTCGCCGTACGCCGCCAGGGCAGCAGCAGCGTCGAAGCCGGGCGCGCTGTCCTTGAGGGACAGACCCATCTCGACCAGCTTCGCCTTGACCTCGTCGATCGACTTCGCACCGAAGTTGCGGATGTCGAGCAGGTCCTGCTCCGAGCGCGAGATGAGCTCACCCACGGTGTGGATGCCCTCGCGCTTGAGGCAGTTGTACGAACGGACGGTCAGCTGCAGGTCCTCGACCGGAAGGGCGAGGTCGGCAGCCAGCTGCTCGTCGACGGGCGACGGGCCGATGTCGATGCCCTCGGCCTCGACGTTCAGCTCGCGAGCCAGACCGAACAGCTCGACCAGGGTCTTGCCGGCCGAGGCGATCGCGTCGCGGGGACGGATCGACGGCTTGGTCTCGACGTCGATGACGAGCTTGTCGAAGTCGGTGCGCTGCTCGACACGGGTTGCCTCGACCTTGTAGGTCACCTTCAGCACGGGGCTGTAGATCGAGTCGACCGGCATCCGGCCGATCTCGTTGTCGGCACCCTTGTTCTGGACCGCGCTGACGTAGCCGCGGCCGCGCTCGACCACGAGCTCCATCTCGAGCTTGCCCTTGTCGGACAGCGTCGCGATCTTGAGCTCGGGGTTGTGCACCTCGACACCGGCCGGAGGCGCGATGTCAGCGGCGGTGACGGCACCGGCACCGGACTTGCGGAGGTACATGGTGACGGGCTCGTCGTGCTCCGAGGAGACGACCAGACCCTTCAGGTTCAAGATGATCTCGGTGACGTCCTCCTTGACCCCCTCGATGGTCGAGAACTCGTGGAGGACGGTGTCGACCTTGATGCTGGTCACCGATGCACCGGGGATGGACGACAGGAGGGTACGACGGAGCGAGTTTCCGAGCGTGTAGCCGAAACCGGGCTCGAGGGGCTCGATCACGAACCTCGACCGGAACTCGTCGACGGACTCTTCCGACAGCGTTGGGCGCTGAGCGATAAGCACTGATTCTTTCCTTTCCGGGCCGCCCACCATTTGACGGGCCGAACAGTGATGGAGAAGACGAAGGGAGGTATTACTTCTTCGAGTAGTACTCGACGATCAGCTGCTCCTGGACCGGGATGTCGATCTGCGCCCGGACCGGAAGCTGGTGCACGAGGATCCGCATGCGCGACGGAAGGGCCTCGAGCCACGCGGGAACAACGCGCTCGCCGTGCGTCTCGCGAAGCACGATGAACGGCGTCATCTCGAGCGACTTCTCGCGTACGTCGATCACGTCGTGGGCGGACACCTGGAAGGACGGGATGTCGACCTTCTTGCCGTTCACCTTGAAGTGACCGTGCACGACGAGCTGACGCGCGTGGCGACGCGTGCGGGCGAACCCGGCGCGGTAGACCACGTTGTCGAGACGAGCCTCGAGGAGCTGCAGCAGGTTGTCACCGGTCTTGCCGGTGCGCCGCGAAGCCTCGACGTAGTAGTTGTGGAACTGGCGCTCGAGGATGCCGTACGAGAAACGCGCCTTCTGCTTCTCACGAAGCTGGAGGAGGTACTCGCTCTCCTTGATGCGGCCGCGGCCGTGCTGGCCGGGCGGGTACGGGCGGCGCTCGAAAGCCTGATCGCCACCGACGAGGTCGACACCGAGACGGCGCGACTTCTTGGTCATGGGGCCGATGTAACGGGCCATAGCTCAAAGTCTCCTGTTCAGTCTCGGGTGATCAGACGCGACGGCGCTTGGGCGGCCGGCATCCGTTGTGGGGAGCGGGGGTGACGTCCTGGATGGTGCCGACCTCGAGGCCGATCGCACCCAGCGAACGAATCGCCGTCTCGCGGCCCGAGCCCGGGCCCTTCACGAAGACGTCGATCTTCTTCATCCCGTGCTCCATCGCCCGACGACCGGCTGCCTCGGCAGCCATCTGTGCGGCGAACGGGGTGGACTTGCGAGAGCCCTTGAAGCCGACGGTGCCGGCCGAGGCCCACGAGATCACCGCCCCGGTGGGGTCGGTGATCGTGACGATCGTGTTGTTGAACGTGCTCTTGATGTGGGCTTCGCCCTGAGCGACGTTCTTCTTCTCCTTGCGGCGCACCTTCTTGGCGCCAGCCGCGGTGCGGCTCTTGGGAGGCATTCAGTTTCTCCTGGGGTAGCTGGAAGCTGTGAGTTCGAGTGGAAGAGGTGCCGGTGCGGCGTGCCCGTTCAGGGGCACGACGTCACTTGGACTTCTTCTTGCCGGCAACCGTGCGCTTCGGGCCCTTGCGGGTACGAGCGTTGGTCTTGGTTCGCTGGCCGCGGACCGGGAGGCCCATGCGGTGGCGGCGACCCTGGTAGCTGCCGATCTCGATCTTGCGACGGATGTCTGCCTGGACCTCGCGACGGAGGTCACCCTCGATCTTGAAGTTGCCTTCGATCGCGTCGCGGAGCTTGACCAGCTCTTCATCGCCCATCTCGTGCACGCGCATGTTCGGGTTGACCCCGGTGAGCGCGAGCAGCTGCTGGGAGCGGGTACGGCCGATGCCGTAGATGTAGGTGAGTGCGATCTCGATGCGCTTGTCGCGCGGGAGGTCAACACCAACGAGGCGTGCCATGTGGTGGCGGTTCCCTTCGGTTTCACAGAGGTTTCTGGTCGTGTCGCGCCCCACCCCTCGTCGGGTGGGCTCCGGCCTTCTGCTCCGGAGGTGGTTCGCTCGTCCGGGGACGAGCTAAGCGATCACGTTGAGGTGATTCAGTTGTGGTGCGGGCTGAGATTCAGCCCTGGCGCTGCTTGTGACGCGGGTTCGAGCAGATCACCATGACGCGTCCGTGGCGACGGATCACCTGGCACTTGTCACAGATCGGCTTGACGCTGGGAGCGACCTTCACGAGGAGGTCCTTTCGGTGCGGGTGGCTGATTACTTGTAGCGGTAGACGATCCGCCCTCGAGTGAGGTCGTACGGAGAGAGCTCCACCACCACGCGGTCCTCAGGGAGGATCCGGATGTAGTGCTGACGCATCTTGCCGCTGATGTGGGCGAGAACCTTGTGCCCGTTGCTCAGCTCCACGCGGAACATCGCATTCGGAAGGGCCTCCGCGACGGTGCCCTCGATCTCGATCACGCCTTCTTTCTTCGGCATGTCCTCCACAATCTGTCGGTTGGTTGTCTACCGTTCTTGCACTGGCGCGGGAGTGATCCTGCCCCAGGTGGCCCGGGAACCTCCCGCACCCGCGAACGGGTGCCGGTGGACCTCGTGAAGTAGTCCCTGGACCTCTCCCCGGGCACGCTGCCGCGCCGCTCCAGGAGCGACTCGACTCGTGATCCGGGCAGCCGCGAGGCACCACGAAACAGACCCACGTTGGGCCGACACGCCAGTTTAGGTGAAATGGCCGATGAACCCTAATCGTCCCTACTAGTCCACCAGCAGCCGCAGCGTCGCCTCACGGGCCGGGCCGGCAGCCGCCGCGGTTCCCGCGAACGCACCTGCCACCGGGTGCACCATCACCTCGTCCACGCCGTACGTCGCGGCCAGCTGCGCCACCTCGGCCCGGGCCCGCGCAGCGTCGCCGATCACCCATCGCGACCTCATCGCAGCCACCAGCTCCCGGTGCGACTCGGGCAGGGCGACCTGCTCGGCCTCCTCCACGAGGTGCTGGGCGGTCATCGGGCTCCCCGTGCGCAGCGC
Organism: uncultured Actinomycetota bacterium; assembly: GCA_963826415.1. Classification (GTDB taxonomy): domain Bacteria; phylum Actinomycetota; class Actinomycetes; order Propionibacteriales; family Nocardioidaceae; genus Nocardioides. The sequence continues at coordinate 157,823 of CAWGWW010000007.1, forward strand.
GACCATGGCGAGCAGCTGGGGCAGCGCCACCCGGTCGGCCTCCTCCTGGGTCTCGGCGACCGCAGCGTTCACGGTCAGGAAGGTCCGCGGCTCCGGGCACTGCTCCGAGGGGCTGAACGAGCGACGGTAGAGATCGAGGGCCGCGGCCGTCCCCGAGCCGGAGAAGTGGTGCGCGAAGACGTACGGCATCCCCTTCTCCGCGGCGAGGCGGGCGGAGTAGTCCGACGACCCGAGCAGCCAGATGGCGGGGGGCGAGACGGCCCGTGGGGTCGCCCGGAGCGGATGGGTCCGACCCTCCAGGGCCAGTCCGACGCCTGCGGGCGCCATCATCGCCAGCACGTTGTCGACGTACTCCGGGAAGCGGCTCACGGCGTCGTCCGCCACACCCCCCGCACCGTGGCGCAGCGCGAAGCTGGTGACCGGGTCGCTTCCCGGGGCCCGGCCGATGCCGAGGTCGATCCGTCCGGGGTACGCCGCCTCGAGCAGCGCGAACTGCTCGGCGACCACGAGCGGTGCGTGGTTGGGCAGCATCACTCCCCCGGAGCCCACGCGGATCTCACGGGTGGCCGCCGCCACCATGGCGATCAGCACCGGCGGGTTGGTCGCCGCCACGGCCGGCATGTTGTGGTGCTCGGCCAGCCAGTAGCGCCGGTAGCCGAGCTCGTCGGCCACCCGGGCCAGGGACAGGGTCGCCGCCAGGGCGTCGGCCGTCGTCTGGTCGCTGCGCACCGGGACGAGGTCGAGCACGGACAGGGTCAGGGGGGACGGGCTCACCTGGGCTGAACCCGGCCCGGCACGGCGATGTTCCCCGCCGACGCTCAGCCGTCCTCCCAGTCGCGGCGGGGGCCGCTACGGGCGTCAGCCTCCTGCTCGGCCATCCGCCTCGACATGGTGAGGCTCGCGACCGCCGTGATCGCCAGGGTGCCCACGATGACGACCAAGGACACCCAGATCGGGATCTCGGGGGCCCACGAGACGTGCTCACCACCGTTGATGAAGGGGAGCTCGTTCTCGTGCATCGCGTGCAGGATCAGCTTCACGCCGATGAACCCGAGCAGGAACGACAGTCCGTACGACAGGTAGATGAGTCGCTGGAGCAGTCCGCCGATGAGGAAGTACAGCTGGCGCAGGCCCATCAGGGCGAACACGTTGGCGGTGAAGACCAGGTAGGGGTCGCGGGTGAGTCCGTAGATCGCGGGGATCGAGTCCAGGGCGAACAGCAGGTCGGTCGTGCCCAGGGTGAGCACCACGAAGAACATCGGGGTGATCAGGCGCTTGCCGTTCTCCTTGGTGAACAGCTTGGTGCCGTGCCACTCGGTCGTGGCCGGGAGCCGCTTCTCGGCCCACTGGACCAGCTTGTTCTCCTCGTACTCGTCCTCGTCCTCGGCGCCTTCCTTGGCCAGCTTCCAGGCCGTGTAGAGCAGGAAGAGGCCGAAGATGTAGAAGACCCAGCTGAACTCGTTGATGGCGGCCGCACCGACGACGATGAAGATCGCGCGCATGATCAGGGCCAGGACGATGCCGATCATCAGCGCGGTCTGCTGGTACTTCCGGGGCACCGCGAACTTGTTCATGATGATGATGAAGATGAACAGGTTGTCGATCGACAGGGAGTACTCCGTCAGCCAGCCGGCGAAGAACTCCGGGCCCGGCGCCGGCGAGAGCCCGTGCGGCTCGGCGAACACCCACAGCACCACACCGAAGGCCACCGCCAGTGAGATGAAGAACGCCAGGTGACGACTCACCTCGGCCATGGTGGGCTCGTGCGGGCGGCGGGCAATGACGAGGAGGTCGATGAGCAGGACGCCGACGGTGACGAGGATGGTGACGATCCAGATGGTCGGCGACGCGACCGAATCGCCGGTGAACATGTTCATGAGCGGGGTTCTCCTCCGGAGCTTGCGGGGCGTGGACGCGCGCGCGTCCGACGAGGAATCTTCTCCAGAGGTCTCTTCCGCTCCCACGCCCGGACGGACGCGCGAACCGATGCGCCGGGTCGGGGCTTCGCCCCGGCCGTACTGACGACGTCATCGCGACGGGAATACTCCCCTCCGAGGCACATCTTCCCATGCGCGCTGACGGCCAAACGACCTGGCTCCGTCCGCCGACGAGGTGCGGGCGCAGGCTGCTCAGCGACCGCCGAAGGGCACGCCGAGCGCGCTCAGCGCGGCCTCGCCGCCGTCCAGCGCGGTGAGCACCCACGTGCCCGAGGGAGTCAGCGTGAAGGTGTGCTCGTAGTGCGCGGCACGGGTCCCGTCGGCGGTGATCACGGTCCAGTCGTCCTCGAGGACCTCGGTGTCCTTGCCACCGAGCGTGATCATCGGCTCGACCGCGAGGGCCAGCCCCTCGACCAGCTTGGGGCCGCGACCGGCCCGGCCGTAGTTGGGGACGTTCGGAGGCTGGTGCATGGCCGAGCCGATGCCGTGGCCCACGTAGTCCTCGAGGATGCCGTAGCTGCCTTGGCTGCGCACGTGCGACTCGACGGCGTGGGAGATGTCGGTGACCCGGCCGCCCAGGCGGGCAGCGCCGATCCCCCGCCACATGGCTTCCTCGGTCACCCGCATCAGCTCGAGGACGTCGGCCGGCACCTCGCCGACCGCCACGGTGGTCGCGGCGTCGCCGTGCCAGCCGTCCACGATCGCGCCGCAGTCGATCGAGATCACGTCACCCTCGGCAAGGGCTCGAGAGCCGGGGATGCCGTGGACCACCTCGTCGTTCACCGAGGCACAGATCGAGCCCGGGAAGCCGTGGTAGCCCTTGAAGGAGGGGGTGGCACCAGAGGACCGGATGTTCTCCTCGGCGATCGCATCCAGCTCGGCGGTGGTGATCCCGGCCCGCACGCTCGCGCGCAGGAGCTCCAGGGTCTCCCCCACGACCAGGCCGGCCCGCCGCATCGTGGCGATCTGCTCCGGTGTCTTGATCTCGATCCCGCGGTCCAGGAATGACACGCGCGACTCAGCTCTGGGAAACGACGTCGAGAGCCTCGAAGATGCGCGCGGTCACGTCGGTGACCTCACCCATCCCGTCGACCTCGATCAGCAGGCCGCGGTCGCGGTAGACCTCGATCAGCGGCTCGGTCTGCTCGGTGTAGAGCTCCTGGCGTCGCCGGATGACGTCCTCGGTGTCGTCGGCACGACCCTCCACCTGGGCGCGCTGCAGCAACCGCTGCACGATCTCGTCGGCATCGACGGTCAGCACCACGACCGCGTCGAGGGTGTGCCCGGTGAACCTGATCATCCCGTCCAGCTCCTCGACCTGGGCGAGGGTCCGCGGGTAGCCGTCCAGCAGGAACCCCGGCGCCGCGTCGTCCTCGTCGATCCGGTTGCGGACCATCAGGTTGGTGACCTCGTCGGGGACGTAGTCGCCGGCGTCCATGAAGCGCTTGGCCTCGATGCCGAGCGGCGTCCCCTGGGTGACGTTCGCCCGGAAGATGTCGCCGGTGGAGATCGCCGGGATGCCGAAGTGCTCCGCGACGAACTTCGCCTGCGTGCCCTTGCCGGCCCCGGGCGGGCCCATCATGATCAGCCGCATCAGCGCAGGAACCCTTCGTAGTTGCGCTGCTGGAGCTGGCTCTCGATCTGCTTCACCGTGTCCAGGGCGACGCCGACCATGATCAGGATCGAGGTGCCGCCGAACGGGAAGTTCTGGTTCGCATTGATGAAGACGAACGCGATCAGCGGGATCAGCGCCACCAGGCCCAGGTACAGCGCCCCCGGGAGGGTGATCCGCGACAGCACGTAGGACAGGTAGTCCTCGGTCGGCTTGCCGGCCCGGATCCCCGGGATGAAGCCGCCGTACTTCTTCATGTTGTCGGCGACCTCGACGGGGTTGAACGTGATCGAGACGTAGAAGTAGGTGAAGAAGATGATCATCAGGAAGAACGTGATCATGTACAGCGGGTGGCTGCCGTCGACGAAGTTGTTGTTCAGCCAGGTGATCACCGGCGAGCTGCTCGTCTGGTTGAACTGCACCGCCATGGCCGGCAGGTAGAGCAGCGACGAGGCGAAGATGACCGGGATGACGCCGGCCTGGTTGACCTTGAGCGGGATGTACGTCGAGCTGCCACCGAACATCTTGCGCCCGACCATCCGCCGCGCGTACTGCACGGGGATCCGGCGCTGGGCCTGCTCGATGAAGATGACCGCGGCGATGATGACCAGCCCGATGCCGAGCACCACGCCGAAGACCCACCAGCCCTTCTCCTTGCCGACCGCCCACAGCGAGGCCGGGAAGCCGGCGACGACCTGGGTGAAGATCAGCAGCGACATGCCGTTGCCGATGCCGCGCTCGGTGATCAGCTCGCCGAGCCACATGATGACGGCGGTGCCGGCAGTCATGGTCACGACCATGGTCAGGAAGGTCGAGGTGCCGTTGTCGTGCAGCAGCGGCTCGGTGCAGCCCTGCAACAGGTTGCCCGAGCGGGCGAGCGCCACGATCCCGGTCGCCTGCAGCAGCGCGAGGCCGAGCGTCAGGTAGCGGGTGTACTGCGTGATCTTGGTCTGGCCCGCCTGGCCCTCCTTCTTCAGCGCTTCGAGCCGCGGGATGACCACGACGAGCAGCTGCAGAATGATGCTGGCGGTGATGTACGGCATGATCCCCAGCGCGAACACGGTCAGCTGGAGCAGCGCGCCACCGGAGAACAGGTTGATCAGGCTGTAGACGCCGGAGTTGCCGACGTCGCTGATGCAGGACTGCACGTTGGCGACGTTGACGCCGGGCGTGGGAATCTGGGATCCGAGACGGAAGACCGTGAGGATCATCAGGACGAACAGCAGCTTGCGCCGCAGGTCCGGGGTTCGGAAAGCGTTGGCGAACGCGCCTAGCACGACATCCTCTTTCTGCAAGCGGGGTGCGGCCTTCGCACATCACCCACGAAGACCCGGGAAGCCTAACAGGCGTCCTACAGGGACTGATGTTGCCCAGATTGTGCAGTGTGGGGCGCGGCCGGCCTTCGCCGTCCACGCCCCACCACTTTTGTCACAGTGAGCAGTTCGAGCCCGTCAGAGCACCGTGGTGCTGCCGCCGGCGGCCTCGATCTTCTCCTTGGCCGACGAGGAGAACGCGTTCGCGCTCACCTGGACGGCGACGGAGATGTCGCCCTGTCCGAGGACCTTGACCGGGTGGCCGTCGCGAACCGCGCCCTTGGCGATCAGCTCGGTCACGCCAACGGTGCCGCCCTCGGGGAACAGCTCGTTGATGCGGTCCAGGTTCACGACCTGGAACTCCACCTTGAACGGGTTCCGGAACCCCTTCAGCTTGGGGAGCCGCATGTGGATCGGCATCTGGCCACCCTCGAAGGCGACCGGAACCTGGTAGCGAGCCTTGGTGCCCTTGGTACCACGGCCGGCAGTCTTGCCCTTGGAGCCCTCACCACGACCCACACGGGTCTTGGCGGTCTTGGCTCCGGGAGCAGGACGCAAGTGATGCAGCTTGAGCGTCATGTCAGTCGACCTCCTCGACCGTCACGAGGTGACGGACGGTGTTGACCATGCCCCGGATCTCCGGGCGGTCTTCCTTGACGACCACATCGCCGATCCGCTTGAGACCCAGCGTACGCAGGGTCTCTCGCTGGTTGGCGAGGCAGCCGATGGTGCCCTTCTTCTGCTCGACCTTGAGGCGTCCCATCACTGACCAGCCCCCGTGACGACCTCGGCCTGGGCCCGAAGGAGCGCCGCCGGAGCGACCGCTTCCACGGGAAGGCCGCGTCGTGCCGCCACAGCCTGGGGCTCCTCGAGCATGCGGAGGGCCTCGACCGTCGCGTGGACGATGTTGATCTGGTTGGACGAGCCGAGCGACTTGCTCAGGACGTCGTGGATGCCGGCGCACTCCAGGACCGCACGCACCGGACCACCGGCGATGACACCGGTACCGGGGGCGGCAGGGCGCAGCAGGACAACGCCCGCTGCCTTCTCGCCCTGGACGGGGTGCGGGATGGTGCCCTGGATGCGGGGCACGCGGAAGAAGGACTTCTTCGCCTCTTCCACTCCCTTGGCGATGGCCGCGGGAACTTCCTTGGCCTTGCCGTAGCCGACGCCGACCATTCCCTCGCCGTCGCCGACGATCACGAGGGCGGTGAAGCTGAAGCGACGTCCACCCTTCACGACCTTGGCGACACGGTTGATGGCAACGACGCGCTCGATGTAGGCGGTCTTCTCAGCACCCTGTCCGCCGCGACCTCCGTCGCGACCTCCACGGCGCTCGCCGCCCGCACGCTGTCCGCGCTGGGCTCCGCTCATGAGTGGTTCCTCATTTCTCTACAGTTCTCTCTCTCGCGTGCTGCCATCAGAACGTCAACCCACCCTCGCGAGCGCCGTCAGCAAGTGCGGCGATGCGGCCGTGGTACTTGTTGCCGGCCCGGTCGAAGACCACACCGTCGACGCCGACTGCCTTGGCCCGCTCGGCGACGAGCTCGCCGACGCGCTTGGCCTTGGCCGTCTTGTCGGCAGTCGTACCGCGCAGGTCCGACTCCATGGTGGAGGCGTACGCGATGGTCTTGCCGGCCAGGTCGTCGACGACCTGAACGGTGATGTGCTTCGACGAACGGGTGACGACGAGGCGCGGACGGTCGGCGGTGCCGGAGATCTTCTTGCGGCCACGCACCTGACGACGCAGACGCGACTTGACGCGTCCGGCCATGTGCTTGTTGTTCTTCAGTGAGATCGCCATGGTTACTTACCAGCCTTCCCGACCTTGCGGCGGATGTGCTCTCCGGCGTAACGCACGCCCTTGCCCTTGTAGGGCTCGGGCTTGCGCAGCTTCCGGATCTTGGCAGCCGTCTCGCCGACAAGCTGCTTGTCGATCCCCTGGACGCCGAGCTTGGTCGGGCTCTCGACGGTGAACGTGATGCCGTCGGGAGCGTCGAAAGTGATCGAGTGCGAGTAGCCGAGCTGGAACTCCAGCTGGGTCGGCCCCTTCGACAGGACGCGGTAACCCACGCCCACGATCTCGAGCTTCTTCTCGTAGCCGTCGGTGACACCGACAACCATGTTGTTGATCAGCGTGCGGGTCAGTCCGTGGAGCGAGCGGCTTTCGCGCTCGTCGTCGGGACGCTTGACCTCGAGCGCGCCATCGCCCTGCTCGACCGTGATCGGCGTTGCGACGCTGTGAGAGAGGGTGCCCTTGGGACCCTTGACGGTCACCATGCTCTCAGCGATCGCGACGTCGACACCGGACGGGACCGCGATGGGGAGCCTGCCAATGCGCGACATGCTTCTTGTCTCCTTCTCGGTCTCGTCGTTACCAGACGTAGGCGAGGACTTCCCCACCCACGCCCTTCTGGTTGGCCTGACGGTCGGTCAGCAGGCCCTGGCTGGTCGAGATGATCGCGACACCCAGGCCGCCGAGCACCTTCGGGAGACCCGTGTGCTTGGCGTAGACCCGGAGACCGGGCTTGCTGATCCGGCGCACGCCCGCGATGGAGCGCTCCCGGTTGCGGCCGTACTTCAGGGTGACGGTCAGCGTCTTGCCGACCTCGCCCTCGGTGGGCTCCGCCACGTCGTACGACGTGATGTAGCCCTCCTGCTTCAGGATGTCGGCGACACCCTGCTTGAGCTTGCTGTACGGCATGGAAACCGCATCGTGGTACGCCTGGTTGGCGTTGCGCAGACGAGTAAGCATGTCTGCGATCGGGTCAGTCATCGTCATGGCCGCAAGGCCCTTTCTCCACCGTGGTTTCGCGCCTGAACCTCAGGTGCGACCTGCAGCGATCGTTTGTTGTCGAAGTTGGTGGGGGTCACCAGGAGGACTTGGTCACGCCGGGCAGCTCGCCCCGGTGCGCCATCTCACGCAGGCAGATCCGGCACAGGCCGAACTTGCGGTAGACGGCCTTGGGACGTCCACAGCGCTGGCAACGGGTGTAACCGCGCACCGCGAACTTGGGCTTGCGAGCGGCCTTGACCCTGAGTGCAGTCTTCGCCATGTCAGTTCTCCTTGAACGGGAAGCCGAGCTGCTTGAGCAGCGCCCGGCCCTCGTCGTCGTTGGTGGCGGTGGTGACGACCGTGATGTCCATACCGCGCGAGCGGTCGATCCGGTCCTGGTCGATCTCGTGGAACATGACCTGCTCGGTCAGACCGAAGGTGTAGTTGCCACGACCGTCGAACTGCTTGGGCGAGAGGCCGCGGAAGTCACGGATGCGGGGCAGCGCGAGCGACAGCAGCCGGTCGAGGAACTCCCACATCCGGTCGCCGCGCAGCGTCGTGTGCGCGCCGATCGGCATGCCCTCGCGCAGCTTGAACTGGGCGATGGACTTGCGGGCCTTCGTCACGAGCGGCTTCTGGCCGGTGATCGCAGTGAGGTCCTTGATGGCCCCCTCGATCAGCTTCGAGTCGCGAGCCGCCTCGCCGACGCCCATGTTGACCACGATCTTGGTCAGGCCGGGCACCTGCATGACGTTCTTGATCTCGAACTCGGACTGCAGCGCGGGGAGGATCTCCTCGCGGTAGCGGGTCTTGAGACGCGGGGTGGGAGCCGGCTCGGTGGCCTGGGTCTCGGTCTCGGTCTGGGTCATCAGATTTCCTTGCCGGTCTTGCGCGAGATGCGCACGCTGCGCGTCGACTGGTACGTCGAGCCGTCCGGGCGACGCTTGCTGACCTCGTCACGGCGGAAGCCGATCCGGGTCACGCCGTCGTCCTCGACGAGCATCACGTTGGAGACGTGGATCGGGGCCTCGGCAGTGATGATGCCGCCGGTGGTGCCGGCGCGCCCGCCCTGGTTCACGACCTTGGTGTGCCGCTTGATGCGGTTCACGCCCTCGACGATCACCCGCTGCTCCTCGCGGAGCACCTGGATGACCTTGCCCTCGGCGCCCTTGTCCTTGCCAGCGATCACCTTGACGGTGTCGCCCTTCTTGATGTTCAGGCTCTTCGTCATGACTCAGAGCACCTCCGGCGCGAGCGAGATGATCTTCATGAACTTCTTCTCGCGCAGCTCGCGGCCCACGGGGCCGAAGATTCGGGTGCCTCGCGGCTCGCCGTCGGTCTTGAGGATCACCGCGGCGTTCTCGTCGAAGCGGATGTAAGAACCGTCGGCGCGGCGGCGCTCCTTCACGGTGCGAACGATGACGGCCTTGACGACGTCACCCTTCTTCACGTTGCCACCGGGGATCGCGTCCTTCACGGTGGCAACAATGACGTCGCCGATACCGGCGTAGCGCCGACCAGAGCCACCGAGAACACGGATGCAAAGGATTTCCTTCGCACCGGTGTTGTCGGCGACCTTGAGTCGCGACTCCTGCTGGATCATTGTTTCTCCTGGTTGTCGTGCTGGTTCTCGGGGACTTCTGCTCTGGGCAACGTGACCGCGAGCCTTGCCGAACTAGTGGGGGTGGTTACTTGGCCTTCTCGAGGATCTGCACGATGCGCCAACGCTTCGTGGCGGACAGCGGGCGGGTCTCCATGATCAGGACCCGGTCGCCGATGCCGCACTCGTTCTGCTCGTCATGCGCCTTCAGCTTGCTCGTGCGGCGCAGAACCTTGCCGTACAGGGCGTGCTTGACGCGGTCCTCGACGGACACGACCACGGTCTTGTCCATCTTGTCGCTGACCACGAGGCCCTCGCGGACCTTGCGGGAGTTGCGCTCGAGCTTGTTGTCGCCCGAGATCACAGGCTGCTCGCTCATGCGGCGCCTCCGTTCGTGTCCTCGTTGTCGCTGGAGCCCGGCTCCGTGCGGATCCCGAGCTCGCGCTCACGGACCACGGTGTAGATCCGGGCGATGTCCTTCTTGACCGTGCGAAGACGGCCGTGGCTCTCCAGCTGGCCGGTGGCCGCCTGGAAACGGAGGTTGAAGAGCTCCTCCTTGGCCTCGCGCAGCTTGGCCTCGATGTCGACGTTGGTCATCTCGTCGAGCTCGTGAGCGGTCGTTGCTGCCATCAGAATTCACCCGCCTCTCGCGAGATGAACCGGCTCTTCATGGGGAGCTTGTGCATCGCCAGGCGCATGGCCTCGCGGGCAACGTCCTCGGGAACGCCGGAAAGTTCGAACATGACACGGCCGGGCTTGACGTTCGCGACCCACCACTCGGGCGAACCCTTACCGGAACCCATGCGGGTCTCGGCAGGCTTCTTGGTCAGCGGGCGGTCCGGGTAGATGTTGATCCAGACCTTCCCGCCGCGCTTCATGTGGCGAGTCATCGCGATACGCGCCGACTCGATCTGGCGGTTGGTGACGTACGACGGCTCCAGCGCCTGGAGACCGAAGTCGCCGAAGGCGAGCTTGGTGCCGCCCTTGGCCGCACCGGTCCGCTTGGGGTGGTGCTGCTTGCGGTGCTTGACGCGACGAGGCATCAACATGTCGCTCAGGCCTCCTTACCGGCGTCAGCGGCGGGAGCAGCGGCCTCGGCCGGAGCGTCCGCAGCGGGAGCGTCAGCAGCGCGAGCCGGACGGTCCGAGCGGGTGCCGCGGCTCGGACGCTCAGCGGAGCGCTCGTTGCCACGGGTCGTCGGCCGACCACCGCGACCGGGAACCCCGGCGCGGGCGGCTGCCTGGGCCTGGCGCTCGGCACGCGTGCCGGCCACCTCACCCTTGTAGATCCAGACCTTCACGCCGATGCGGCCGAAGGTCGTCTTGGCCTCGTAGAAGCCGTAGTCGATGTCCGCGCGCAGGGTGTGCAGCGGCACGCGACCCTCGCGGTAGAACTCGGTACGCGACATCTCGGCGCCGTTGAGTCGGCCGGAGCACTGGATCCGGATGCCCTTGGCACCCGAACGCATGGTGGTCTGCATCGCCTTGCGCATGGCGCGACGGAACTGCACACGACCGGTCAGCTGCTCGGCAACGCCCTGGGCAACCAGCTGCGCATCCATCTCGGGGCTCTTGACCTCGAGGATGTTGAGCTGCACCTGCTTGCCGGTGAGCTTCTCGAGCTCGCCGCGGATGCGGTCGGCCTCGGCGCCACGGCGACCGATCACGATGCCCGGGCGCGCGGTGTGGATGTCCACCCGCACACGCTCACGGGTGCGCTCGATCTCGACCTTGGCGATGCCGGCCCGCTCCATGCCCTTGGAGAGCAGCTTGCGGATGGCGACGTCTTCTCCGACGTAGGCCTTGTACAGCTTGTCGGCGTACCAACGGCTCTTGTGGTCCGTCGAGATTCCGAGGCGGAAGCCGTTCGGGTTGATCTTCTGGCCCATCAGGCCTTCCGTCCCTTCTTCTGTGCCACAGCAGCGGCCGGCTGGACCGCCAGCGTGATGTGGCTGGTGCGCTTGTTGATCCGAGTCGCGCGACCCTGGGCTCGTGGGCGCCAACGCTTCATCGTCGGACCCTCGTCCACGCGGGCCACGGAGACGACCAGGTCGTTCGCGTCGAGACCCTCAGTGGTCTCGGCGTTCGCGACGGCGCTCTCCAGCACCTTGTAGACGGTCTCCGACGCAGCCTGCGGCGCGAACTGCAGCAACGCCAGGGCGTCGTCGACAGCCATGCCGCGAACCATGTCGACGACACGGCGGGCCTTCATCGGCGTGATCCGCACGAAACGTGCGCTCGCGAAGGAGCCCGGCTGGTCACCGAGCAGCGACTCGCGACGGGCGCTGGTGCGCCTACGCTCAGTAACACTCATCGACGTCGTCCCTTCCGGTCTTCCTTCACGTGCCCGCGGTACGTGCGGGTCGGTGCGAACTCACCGAGCTTGTGGCCGACCATCGAGTCGGTCACGAACACGGGAACGTGCTTGCGGCCGTCGTGCACCGCGATGGTGTGGCCGATCATGTCGGGCACGATCATCGAGCGGCGCGACCACGTCTTGATCACGTTGTGGCTGCCCTTCTCGTTCTCGGCGTCCACCTTCTTGATCAGGTGGCCGTCGATGAAGGGGCCCTTCTTCAGGCTGCGAGGCATGTCGTTTACTTCCTACCCTTGCCGGACTTGCGGCGACGGATGATCTGGGAGTCGCTGGCCTTGCGCTTGCGCGTACGGCCTTCGGGCTTGCCCCACGGGGACACCGGGTGACGACCACCGGAGGTCTTGCCCTCGCCACCACCGTGCGGGTGGTCGACGGGGTTCATGACGACACCGCGGACGGTCGGGCGCTTGCCCTTCCAGCGCATGCGGCCGGCCTTGCCCCAGTTGATGTTGGACTGCTCGGCGTTGCCGACCTCGCCGACGGTGGCGCGGCAGCGCACGTCGACGAAGCGCATCTCGCCCGAGGGGAGCCGCAGCGTTGCGCGCGAGCCCTCCTTGGCGACCAGCTGGGCGCTGTTGCCGGCGGACCGGGCCATCTTCGCGCCGCCACCGGGACGAAGCTCCACACAGTGGATCGTCGTACCGACGGGGATGTTGCGAAGGGGCAGGTTGTTGCCGGGCTTGATGTCGGAACCGACACCGGACTCGACGGGCGTGCCCTGGGTCAGGTCCTTCGGCGCGATGATGTACCGCTTCTCGCCGTCGGCGTAGTGCAGGAGCGCGATGCGCGCCGTGCGGTTGGGGTCGTACTCGATGTGAGCGACCTTGGCCGGGACACCGTCCTTGTCGTAGCGACGGAAGTCGATGATGCGGTAGGCGCGCTTGTGACCGCCACCCTGGTGCCGGGTGGTGATCCGGCCCTGGTTGTTGCGGCCGCCCTTCTTGGGCAGCGGACGCGTCAGCGACTTCTCCGGAGTGGTCCGGGTGATCTCGACGAAGTCGGCCACCGAGGAGCCACGACGGCCCGGGGTGGTCGGCTTGTACTTGCGAATAGCCATGATTATTGAATCCCTCGCTCTGTCTTCTCGCTGCCGGTCAGGAGACCGGACCACCGAAGATGTCGATGCGGTGACCCTCGGCGAGGCTGACGATTGCGCGCTTGGTGTCCTTGCGCTTGCCCAGGCCGTTCCGCGTACGCCGCGTCTTGCCCGGACGGTTCAGCGTGTTCACGGACGTGACCTTGACGTTGAACACCTTCTCGACCGCGATCTTGATCTCGGTCTTGTTGGCGTCAGGCGCCACGATGAAGGTGTACTTGTTCGCGTCGAGGAGGCCGTAGCTCTTCTCGGACACCACCGGCGAGATCAGGATGTCGCGGTGGTCCTTGTGCAGGGTGCTCACTGGGAAGCCTCCTCGTCCTTGGCCGCAGCCTTCTTGGCCGGCGCCTTCTTGGCGGTGGCCTTCTTGGCAGGAGCGGCCTTCTTGGCGGGTGCCTTCTTCGCAGCGGCCTTCTTCACAGGGGCCTCGGCGGGCTCGGCAGCCAGCTCGGCGTCGTCGGCCGGAGCCTCGACGATGGTCGCCGGGCGATCGGACGCCGAAGCGGTGCCGTTCACGAAGGCGTCGTAGGCGCCGCGGGTGAAGACCACGTCGTCGGAAGCCAGCACGTCGTAGGTGTTGAGCTGGTCGACCGCGACGATGTGCACCTCAGGGGCGTTGCGCAGCGACAGCCAGGTGATGGAGTCGTTGCGCTCGAGCACCACGAGGAAGTGGTGCCGCTCCGAGATGCCGGCGAGCGATGCCAGCGCAGCCTTGGTCGACGGCGCGTCGCCGGTGACGAAGGAGTCGATCACGTGGATGCGGTCGTTGCGGGCCCGGTCGGAGAGGGCACCGCGCAGGGCGGCAGCCTTCATCTTCTTGGGGGTCCGCTGGTCGTAGTCACGCGGCTTGGGGCCGTGCACCACGCCACCACCGGCGAACTGCGGCGCCCGGGTCGAGCCCTGACGGGCGCGGCCGGTGCCCTTCTGCTTGTAGGGCTTGCGGCCACCGCCGCGGACCTCGCCGCGACGCTTGGTGGACGCGGTGCCCTGACGAGCAGCAGCCTGCTGGGCGACGACGACCTGGTGGATCAACGGGATGTTGACCGCGACGTCGAAGATCTCAGCCGGAAAGTCGACGGAGGCGGCCTTGGCCGCTGTCTTGGCACTCACTTCGCGGACTCCTTCTTGGCAGCCGAGCGCAGGACGATGAGCCCACCCTTGGGGCCGGGAACGGCACCCTTGAGCAGGATCAGGCCGCGCTCGATGTCGACCGCGTGCACGGTGACGTTCTGGGTGGTGACGACGTCACTACCCATGCGTCCCGACATCCGCGTGCCCCGGAAAACCCGACCGGGGGTCGCGCAGGCGCCGATGGAACCGGGCTTGCGGTGGTTCTTGTGCGCACCGTGGGAGGCACCGACACCGTGGAAGCCGTGACGCTTCATCACGCCGGCGAACCCCTTGCCCTTGCTGGTGCCGGTCACGTCGATCTCCTCGCCTGCGGCGAAGGTGTCGACGGCCAGCTCCTGGCCCACCGTGTAGGTGGAGGCGTCAGCGGTGCGGATCTCGACCAGGTGACGACGCGGGGTCGTTCCGGCCTTGGCGAAGTGACCAGCCTTCGGCTTGGTGACCTTGCGACCATCGATCTCGCCGAACCCGACCTGGATGGCGTTGTAGCCATCGGTCTCGGGGTGGCGGACCTGGGTGATCACGTTGGTCGACGCAGCGATGACGGTCACGGGGACGATGCGGTTGTTCTCGTCCCACAGCTGAGTCATGCCGAGCTTGGTGCCCAGCAGGCCCTTTACGTTTCGTTCGAAAGTCATGTCCCTGACCTCAGAGCTTGATCTCGATGTCGACACCGGCAGGCAGGTCGAGACGCATCAACGAGTCGACCGTCTTCGGGGTCGGGTCGATGATGTCGATGAGACGCTTGTGCGTCCGCATCTCGAAGTGCTCGCGGGAGTCCTTGTACTTGTGGGGCGAGCGGATGACGCAGTACACGTTCTTCTCGGTCGGCAGCGGCACGGGGCCGGCGACCTTCGCACCCGTGCGGGTGACGGTGTCCACGATCTTGCGCGCCGAGGTGTCGATCACCTCGTGGTCATAGGCCTTGAGCCTGATGCGGATCTTCTGTCCCGCCATAGGTCTCTCTCGTCCTTAAGTCTGTACCGGTCGTCTCGACCGGAACCGCGTGCCTTGATTTCTCGACCTGGCCCCGGGTGAGGCCCTGCCGCCTTGCTCCCCCACCCCCTGCGCGGCCTGATGGCCGACCCCCGAGGTCGGGCGTGTCGCGCAAACTGCACGCAACACGAGACCAGGATCTGCAAGGTGTTGATGGTGTCCGACCGGTTTCGTCGGGCAATCGGGTCTCCAGGATCGGTGCGGTCGCACGCCAGATCACCGAAACGTTCAAGGGAGACGCGATTCAGTAGTCAAGATGTGCCGCACCCCGGCAACCCGCCGGAGCAACCGGACTATCTTGACAGAGATCGCGGGCAGGGCCAAATCGGATCGGGACTGCCCATCCGGACCCCCGATCGGTGGCCGACCGGGTCAGTTGGCCTCGGCCTCGCGCAGCCGCGCGCAGCGCAGCTTGAGCAGTCCCAGCGCGCACTCGGGCTCTCCTGGACGAGCTGCTGGACGGCCGCCGCCGACCGACACGGCTCACCCGGAAGGCAGGCGCATCGTCCCGCTCGGGTCGTCCATCCGGATCCGGCACGACATCCGTGCCGCAGAGCAGTCCCACAGCACGACCGTGCCCGGCCGGGCGGCGCTGTCCGCGAGGACCAGCAGCCGGTCGTCGTTCTGCCAGGACACCTCGCGCACCCGCATGTCGGGCTCCCAGCCTTCGAACTGCTCCGTCCCTCCCGTGCGGAGGTCGACCAGCGCCAGCTCCGACCCGTCGTCGGCCCCTGCCACGTCGAGTCCGGCGACGTACGTCCGGTCCCGCGGCGCCAGCGACCCGACGGCTGCGACCACGGGCTCCCCCAGCGGCTGACCCGTGGTCACGTCGAAGAACCGCACCTCGTCGCCTGCCCGGGCGGCCAGCGTCTGCGAGCCGAGCTCCACGTCAGCGAAGTCTCCCGGGACGGACACCCCGGCACCCTCGGGCGTCCAGAGGCGGAGCTCGTCGCCCCGGTCCTCGACCCAGCGGCCACCGTTCAGGGCAACCAGGGTCGACCCGCGGTCGAACCGGCCGCGGTAGAACTCCTGGTCCGACTGGAGGTCGCGCAGGTGCAGCTGGTCGTCGAGGTCCACGAAGGCCAGCACCCCGGCGGCCTGGTCGAGACGGACGCCGAGGACCGGCTGACCACCTGCCAACGGACGCAGGTCGGGGCGGCGTACCCCCGGCTGGTGCTCCGGGTCGACCGGCACCAGCATCACCCGGCTCTGCCGGTCCACGACCACGGCGCCGTCGCTGACGCTGCCGAGCACGGCCTCGACCTCGAGATCGGTGGCCATCCCCAGGTCGGAGCCGACGCTCAGGTAGAGCTCGCCCCTGAGCGAGACCGCGGCCGGCTGGGACGGTGTCGGGCTCGGCCGTGACCGCCCGGGGGTGTCGGTCAGCGAGCGCGAGCCGTCCACGACCGGCAGCTGGCCGCCGGTCACGACCAGGGCGACGGAGGCGGCCGCGGCCGCAACCGCTCCCCCCACGGCCGTCCTGCCGGCGAACCGCCGACGACGCGTCGCCCGCAGCCTCGTCGCGAACGCCACCTCGTCGACGGGAGGGACGTCGACCGCCTGGCCGACGCTGGTCAGGGCTTCGGTGATCTGCGATCCGGTCATGACATCTCCTCGACGAGCTCCAGGTCGGGCAAGGCTGCGCGCAGCCGACGCAGCGCGTTGTGGGTCTGACTCTTCACGCTGCCCACCGAGCAACCGAGCTCCCGAGCAGCTGCCGCCTCGGTCAGGTCCTCGAAGTAGCGCAGCACGAGCGTGGCCCGCATCCGCGGTGGCAGCTTCCGGATCTCGCCCCACAGCGCGAGGTGGTCCGCGCGGACGTCGAGGCCGCCGAGATGTCCGGCATCGGGCAGCTGCTCGGTGGCCACCTCACGGCGCCGCTTGCGCCACTGGCGTGCCATCTGGTTCACCATCGCCTGCCGCACGTAGGCGTCGGCCGCCCGTTTGTCCCGGATCTCGCCCCACCGGACACAGGTGCGCGCGAGTGCGTCCTGCAGCAGGTCCTCGGCCTCATGACGGTCGCCGGTCAGCAGGTACGCCGTGCGGTACAGCGGACCCCAGCGGGCTGCCATGAAGTCGCTGAACGTGATGTCACTGCTGGGCATCCGGATTCCTCCCGAGGTTCTTCACCGTCACCGCACCAAGACACGACCGGGCGGACAAAGGTTGAGAGCGCGACAGGATCGACGGACGGTTGGCAGGATGTTCCCATGATCGACCCTGCCCCGCTGTGGGACTTCGAGGACCCGGCCGCCTCCGAGCAACGCTTCCGCGCGGCCGCCGAGGGCTGCGAGCCGGCCGACCAGCTGGTGCTGATGACCCAGGTGGCCCGGGCGCTCGGCCTGCAGGAGCGGTACGACGAGGGCCACGGCGTGCTCGACGACCTCTCCCCCGCCACCCACGAGGTGGCCACGTACATCGCCCTGGAGCGCGGCCGGCTGCTGCGGTCTGCCGGCGACCCGGAGGCCGCCCGACCGCACTTCGAGGCCGCCGAGCAGACCGCCGACCGGGCCGGGCTCGACGCACTGCGGGTCGACGCGATCCACATGCTGGCGCTCGTGGCGGCACCGGACCAGCAGCTGGCCGTCAACGAACGGGCCCTGGCCGTGGCGCGCGCCTCCGCGGAGCCCCGTGCCCGGGACTGGGACGCTTCGCTGCTCAACAACATCGGCATGACCCACGCGGACGCCGGGGACTTCACCGCAGCGCTCGCGTCGTTCGATGACGCGCTGGCCGCCTGCCGGCGTATCGGCGACGTGGGCCGGGTCCGCGTGGCCCGGTGGATGGTGGGGTGGGCGTTGCGCAACCTCGGCCGCCGCGACGAGGCGCTGGCGCTCCAGCGTGAGCTCAAGCTGGAGCTGGACGCCGCCGGGGAGTCCGACCCGTACGTCGACGAGGAGCTCGCGCTGCTGGAGGGCTGAGCCCGCCGTGCTGTTCCGTGCCGTGTCGCCCCGTAGGCGGGTGATCAGCGGCGACGGTAGGCGAGGTCGGTGATCGACCGCCCGGCGTTCACACCCTTGCGCTCGAACTTCGTGACCGGCCGGTCGACCCACCGCTCGACCACGCCGCCGACCAGCAGCGGCTCGGCGTCCAGCACCTCGACCATCTGCTCGGCGTAGGCCATCCAGTCGGTGGCCAGGCGCCAGAGGCCGCCCGGGGCGAGCCGGGACGCTGCCAGGGCAGCGAACTCGGGGGTGACCAGCCGACGCTTGTGGTGCCGCTTCTTGTGCCAGGGGTCCGGGAAGAACGTCCACAGCTCGCTGAGCCCGCCCGGCGGGACCAGATGCTCGAGCGACCAGACCGCGTCGATGGAGGAGAACCGGACGTTGGTGGCCCCCACCTCCGCCACCCGGCTCAGACCTTCGGCGACCCCGGGCAGCCAGACCTCGAACGCGAGCACGTCCGACTCCGGCCGGCTGGCCGCGAGCGCCGCGGTGGCCTCGCCGACCCCCGAGCCGATCTCGACGATCAGCGGCGCCTGCCGCCCGAACCAGTCCGCCAGCGCGAAGTCGGCGTCGTCGACGGCCTGGTCCGGGATCACCCAGGCTTCGTGGTGCGCCGCCCACGCGGACTCCTGGCGCGAGCTGAACCGGCTGCCGCGGCGGGTATAGGTCAGCACCTCACGCACCCGGACTCCGTCGTCGGTCCACTTGTGGTGCGGGCGCGCGGGCCGGACGCGTTCGTTCATGGGCGACATTCTCCCGCCGGCGGCATGAGCGCACCGAATCGGTGTCGCAACCCGGGCCGGGCTCCTAGATTGAGCCCCATGATCGATCGCGAGAGGCTGGCCCGGCTGCGGGCCGACGAGGACGAACGCTTCATCGCCCTCCACCCCAGGTCCGCCGAGCTCGCCGAGCGGGCCCGGGGGCCGCTGCTGGCCGGCGTTCCGATGCCGTGGATGACGCGCTGGCCCGGCTCCTTCCCGGTCTTCGTCGACTCGGCAACCGGGGCGAGGCTCACCGACGTCGACGGCGTGGAGTACGTCGACCTGTGCCTCGGCGACACCGGCGCGATGACCGGGCACGCGCTGCCGCAGGTGACCGAGGCCCTGACCCAGCGGGCGCGGAGGGGCCTCACCACGATGCTGCCGAACGCCGACTCCGTCTGGGTCGGTGAGGAGCTGGCCCGTCGCTTCGGCCTGCCGTCGTGGCAGCTCGCGATGTCGGCCACCGACGCGAACCGGTTCGTGCTGCGCTTCGCCCGCCACCTCACCCAGCGGCCGCGGATCGCAGTCATGGACTGGTGCTACCACGGCACGGTCGACGAGACGCTCGCCGTACTCGACGGGGACCGGGTGGTGCCGCGGCCCGGCGCCCTGGGCCCCCAGGTGGACGTCGCGCTGACCACCGCGGTGGTGCCCTTCAACGACATCGACGCCCTCGACCGGCGGCTCGCCAAGGGTGACGTCGCCTGCCTGCTGATGGAGCCCGCTCTCACCAACATCGGCATCGTGCTGCCCGAGAACGGCTACCTCGCGGCGGTGCGCGAGGTGACCCGCCGGCACGGCGTGCTGCTCGTGATCGACGAGACCCACACCTTGTGCGCCGGCCCGGGTGGTTGCACGGCAGCGTGGGGCCTCGAGCCGGACTTCGTCGTGGTGGGCAAGCCGATCGGCGGCGGTGTCCCCGCTGCGGCGTACGGGATGAGCGCGGAGATCGCCGACCGGTTGCGGGGTCCGATGCTGGGCCACGAGATCGACGTCGCGGGCGTCGGCGGGACACTGACCGCGAACGCGCTGGCGGTGGCGGCCATCCGGGCGACCCTGTCGAGCTGTCTGCGTGAGGAGGAGTTCGCCGTGGCGATCCCGCTCGCGGAGCGGTTCGCCGACGGAGTGCAGGGCGCGATCGTCGACCACGGGCTGCCGTGGCACGTCCAGCGCCTCGGCTGCCGCGCGGAGTACTGGTTCTGCCCTCCCCCGGGCAACGGTGCCGACGCGGCGGCCGCCGTCGACGAGGAGCTGGAACAGTTCCTGCACCTGTGGGCGCTCAACCGCGGGGTGCTGCTCACGCCGTTCCACAACATGGCGCTGTTCAGCCCCGCGCACACCGAGGCCGACGTCGACCGGCACACCGAGGTGTTCGCCGAGGCACTCACCGCCCTCCACTAGCCGACCCGGCGTGAAGTGCCCGGCACTTCACGCCGGGTCGGCATGCAGAAGGGCCCCCGGTCGTCAGACGACTGGGGGCCCTTCAGGCTGGGACTAGATCACTTGGTGATCTTGGTGACCCGACCGGCGCCGACGGTGCGGCCACCTTCACGGATCGCGAAACGCAGGCCCTCTTCCATGGCGATGGGCTGGATCAGCTCAACGGCCATTTCCGTGTTGTCACCAGGCATGACCATCTCGGTGCCCTCGGGGAGGGTCACGACGCCGGTCACGTCCGTGGTGCGGAAGTAGAACTGCGGGCGGTAGTTGTTGAAGAACGGCGTGTGACGGCCGCCCTCCTCCTTCGACAGGATGTAGACCGAGGCGTCGAAGTTGGTGTGCGGGGTGGTCGTGCCCGGCTTGATGACAACCATGCCGCGCTCGATGTCCTCGCGCTTGGTGCCACGGAGCAGGAGGCCGACGTTCTCGCCGGCCTGGCCCTCGTCGAGCAGCTTGCGGAACATCTCGACGCCGGTGACGGTCGACTTCTGCGACTTCTCGCGGATGCCGATGATCTCGACCTCCTCGTTCACCTTCACGATGCCCCGCTCGATGCGACCGGTGATGACCGTGCCGCGACCGGTGATCGTGAAGACGTCCTCGACCGGCATGAGGAACGGCTTGTCCGTCTCACGGGCCGGGGTCGGGATGGCCTCGTCGACCGCGAGCATGAGCTCGTGGATCGAGTCGCCCCACTTCTCGTCGCCCTGGAGCGCCGGGAAGGCAGCCACGCGGACGACGGGGATCTCGTCACCGTCGAACTCGTACTCGGAGAGGAGCTCGCGCACCTCCATCTCGACGAGCTCGATGAGCTCCTCGTCGTCGACCATGTCGCACTTGTTCAGCGCCACGACCAGGGCGGGCACGCCGACCTGGCGCGCGAGCAGCACGTGCTCGCGGGTCTGGGGCATGGGACCGTCGGTGGCGGCAACCACGAGGATCGCACCGTCCATCTGAGCCGCACCCGTGATCATGTTCTTGATGTAGTCAGCGTGACCCGGGCAGTCGACGTGCGCGTAGTGGCGCGCTTCGGTCTGGTACTCGACGTGCGCGATCGAGATCGTGATGCCGCGCTGACGCTCCTCGGGAGCCTTGTCGATCTCGTCGAACGCCGAAGCGGCGTTGAGAGTCGGGTACTTGTCGTGCAGCACCTTCGTGATCGCTGCGGTCAACGTCGTCTTCCCGTGGTCAATGTGACCGATGGTTCCGATGTTGACGTGCGGCTTGGTCCGCTCGAACTTCGCCTTAGCCACTGTGGGCTCCTCCTGGGTGTGTTGTTACTTGACTCGTACTATGCAAGGGGTTGTGCCGAGGGAACGCGACGAAACTACTCGCCGCGAACCTTCTTGATGATCTCGTCGGCGATGTTCGAAGGAACCTCGGCGTACGAGTCGAACTCCATCGAGTACGAAGCCTGACCAGAGGTCTTGGACCTCAGGTCGCCAACGTACCCGAACATCTCTGAGAGCGGCACAAGGGCGTTGATGACCATGTCACCGTGACGCTCCTCCTGTGCCTGGATCTGGCCGCGCCGGCTGTTGATGTCGCCGATGACCGTGCCCAGGAACGAGTCCGGGGTGATCACCTCGACCGCGAACATCGGCTCGAGCAGAACGGGCTTCGCCATCCGGGCGGCCTCCTTGAAGGCCTGGTTCCCGGCGATCTTGAAGGCCAGCTCGGAGGAGTCGACGTCGTGGTAGGCGCCGTCCTCGAGCGAGAACTTCACGTCGACCATCGGGTAGCCCGCGAGCACGCCGAACTCCATGGCGTCCTGGCCACCGGCGTCCACCGAAGGGATGTACTCCTTCGGGATGCGGCCACCGGACACGTTGTTCTCGAACGTGTAGCCGGCGCCGACACCGGTCTCGGGGTCGATGTTCGGACCGAGCGAGATGACGACCTTGGCGAACTGGCCGGACCCACCGGTCTGCTTCTTGTGGGTGTAGCTGTGCTTGCTGACCACCTTGCGCAGGGTCTCGCGGTAGGCGACCTGCGGCTTGCCGACGGTGGCCTCGACGCGGAACTCGCGCTTCATCCGGTCGACCAGGATCTCGAGGTGGAGCTCGCCCATGCCGGCGATGATCGTCTGACCGGTTTCCTCGTCGGCCTTGACGGTGAACGTCGGGTCCTCGTCGGAGAGCCGCTGGATCGCGGTGCCGAGCTTCTCCTGGTCGCTCTTCGTCTTGGGCTCGATCGCGACCTCGATCACCGGGGCCGGGAACGTCATCGACTCGAGGATCACCGGGTGGCCCGGGTCGCACAGCGTGTGGCCGGTCTTGGTGTCCTTGAGACCCATCACCGCCACGATCTGGCCGGCGCCGACCGACGCGATCTCCTCACGCTTGTTCGCGTGCATCTGGTAGACCTTGCCGATCCGCTCCTTGCGACCGTTGACCGAGTTGACCACGGTCGTGCCGGCGGTGAGCTTGCCCGAGTAGACCCGGACGTAGATCAGCTTGCCGAGGTGCGGGTCGGTGGCGATCTTGTAGGCGAGACCGGAGAACGGCTCGTCGTCCGACGGGAGCCGACGGATCTCCTCGCTCTCGTCCTTGACCGAGTGACCGATGATCGCGTCCACGTCGAGGGGCGAGGGGAGGTACTTGACGACCGCGTCGAGCAGGGGCTGGACGCCCTTGTTCTTGAACGCCGTGCCGCACAGGACCGGGTTGAGCTTGTCGGCGAGGGTGGCGCGACGGATCGCGGCCTCGAGCTCCTCGACGGTGAACTCGCCCTCGTCGAGGTACTTCTCCATGACGACGTCGTCGGCCTCGGAGAGCGTCTCGAGCAGCTTCTCGCGGTACTCCGCGGCCTGCTCGGCGAGCTCCGCCGGGATCTCCTCGATGTCGTAGTCCTCACCCATCGTGGTCTCGCCACGCCAGGTGAGCGCGCGCATGCCGACCAGGTCGACGACGCCGAGGAAGTCCGACTCCGCCCCGATGGGCAGCTGCAGCACGAGGGGGGTGGAGTTCAGGCGGTCGACCATCATGTCGACGCAACGGAAGAAGTCGGCACCGGTGCGGTCCAGCTTGTTCACGAAGCACATCCGCGGGACGGCGTACTTGTTGGCCTGGCGCCACACGGTCATCGTCTGCGGCTCGACACCGGCGACACCGTCGAACACGGCGACGGCGCCGTCGAGGACGCGCAGCGAGCGCTCGACCTCGGCGGTGAAGTCCACGTGACCGGGGGTGTCGATGATGTTGATCTGGTGGTCCTTCCACCAGCAGGTGGTCGCGGCGGACGTGATCGTGATGCCGCGCTCCTGCTCCTGCTCCATCCAGTCCATGACGGCGGCACCGTCGTGGACCTCACCGATCTTGTACGAGATGCCGGTGTAGAACAGGATCCGCTCGGTGGTGGTGGTCTTGCCGGCGTCGATGTGCGCCATGATGCCGATGTTGCGGACCTTGTTGAGGTCAGTGGTGATGTCGACGGCCACGGTGAGTCGCGATCCCCTCGGGTGAAAGTACGGGTGGTCTGGTGTGCGGCGGCGCCGGGGCTGGGCCCGGGCGCCGCCGGACGATTACCAGCGGTAGTGAGCGAAGGCCTTGTTGGACTCGGCCATCTTGTGCGTGTCCTCGCGCTTCTTCACAGCGGCGCCGAGGCCGTTGGACGCGTCGAGGATCTCGTTCATCAGGCGGTCGGCCATCGTCTTCTCACGACGGTCGGCGGCGTAGCCCACGAGCCAGCGGAGCGCCAGCGTGGTGCTGCGGGGGCCCTTGACCTCGATCGGCACCTGGTAGGTCGCACCGCCGACGCGGCGGGACTTGACCTCGAGGGCCGGCTTCACGTTGTCGAGCGCACGCTTGAGCGTGACGACGGGGTCGCCGCCGGTCTTCTCGCGGCAGCCCTCGAGCGCGGTGTAGACGATGCGCTGAGCAACCTGCTTCTTGCCGTCCTGGAGGACCTTGCTGACCAGCTGGGTGACCAGCTGTGAGCCGTAAACGGGGTCGACGTCGACCGGACGCTTCGGGGCTGGACCCTTGCGCGGCATTAGCTCTTCTCCTTCTTGGCGCCGTAGCGGCTGCGGGCCTGCTTGCGGTTCTTGACGCCCTGCGTGTCGAGCGTGCCGCGGATGATCTTGTAACGGACACCCGGGAGGTCCTTCACTCGACCGCCGCGGACGAGCACGATCGAGTGCTCCTGGAGGTTGTGACCGACACCCGGGATGTAAGCGGTGACCTCGACGCCACTGGACAGGCGCACGCGGGCGACCTTGCGGAGGGCGGAGTTCGGCTTCTTGGGTGTGGTGGTGTAGACGCGGGTGCAGACACCGCGTCGCTGGGGCGAACCCTTGAGGGCAGGTGTCTTGCTCTTGGACACCTTGTCCTGGCGGCCCTTGCGGACCAGCTGGTTAATCGTGGGCACCGGGTGGTTCCCCTTCTTTTCTACTAGTCAGAACCCAGCGCTCTGCCGGGCACGATGATGCTGCTGAACTGCGTGCCTGTGATGTGTGTGCCCGCCTCCGCTCGCAGGACCTTTCGGAGCCGCGGATCAGTCGGAAGCCTTTTGGGCACGCGCAACGGTCTGGTTGTCCCAGACACGAGGAACGAGATTACCGGCCATCCCAGCGGGGGTCAAAACGCGCCGATGCCGCAGGAAGAGCAGGCTGGCCAGCACCGTCCCGGCGATCGTCATCGCCCCGCCGAACAGCAGTGTCCAGCGGGCGCCGAACATCTCGCCCACCCAGCCGACCAGGGGTGAGCCGAGCGGCGTACCGCCGATGAAGATCATCATGTAGAGCGCCATCACCCGACCGCGCATCCGGGGCTCGGTCTTGAGCTGCATGAAGGCGTTCGCGCTGGTGATCATGGTCAGCGCGGAGAGCCCCAGCAGCGGGCAGAGCAGGGCGTAGAAGAGGTACGACGGCACCAGGCCGGCGGCGATCTCGACGGCTCCGAAGGTCAGGGCCGCTCCGACGATGAGCCGGTGCCGGACCACGACCCGGCGCGCCGCGATCAGGGAGCCGGCCAGGGAGCCCACCGCCATGAACGTGCCCAGCAGGCCGTACTCCGTGGCGCCCTTGTCGAAGACCTGGGTGGCCATCAGGGCCGAGGTCATCTGGAAGTTGAGCCCGAAGGTGCCGGTGAAGAAGACGATCCCGAGGATCAGCAGCAGGTCCGGCCGCCCGCGCACGTAGGCGACGCCGGCCCGGATCTGGCCGGGCTGGCGCAGCACCAGGTCGGGCGTGGCCAGCGCCGCCCGGTCCAGGGTGTGCAGCATGAAGACCGGCGCGGCGTAGCTCAGCCCGTTGAGCAGGATCACCCAGCCGGTGGCCGTGACTCCCCCGCCGAAGCCGGCGATCAGCAGCCCGGCGAGCGCCGGCCCGATGATCCGGGCGACGTTGAAGTTGGCGGAGTTGAGGCCGACCGCGTTGGTCAGGTCGTCGGCCGTCACGATCTCCGAGACGAAGGACTGACGGGCAGGGGCGTCGAAGGCGGCGGCCGTGCCCAGCACGAAGGCCAGCACGTAGACATGCCAGATCTCGACCGTCCCGGTGACCGCGAGCAGGCCCAGCAGGATCGCCGGCGCCGCCATGCCGACGTTCGTGATCTGCAGCAGCCGGCGCTTGGGGATCCGGTCGGCGGCCAGACCGGCCAGCGGGGAGAACAGCAGGAACGGCAGGAACTGGAGACCGGTTGCGATGCCGATCGCGGCGCCGCTGTTGCCGGTGAGCTGCAGCACCATCCAGTCCTGGGCGACGCGCTGCATCCAGGTGCCGACGTTCGACACGACGCTGCCCGCGGCGTACCGGCGGTAGTTCGGGTTGTGCAGGGAGCGGAAGGTGGGACTCACGTGGGTGTCAGTCCTCCTGGGCCAGTGCGTCGAGGATCGGGGCGGCCTGCCGGAGCACGGCGCGCTGCTCGGGGGTCAGCTCACGCAGCCGGCAGGCGAGCCAGGCGTCGCGGCGGGCCCGGTCGGCCAGCACCGTCGCGCGGCCGGAGTCGGTCAGCGCGACCAGCACCTGTCGGCGGTCGGAGTCGTGCTGCCGACGGACGACGTAGCCGCCCTCCTCGAGGTGGTTCACGGTGCGGGTCATGCTCGGGGGCTGGACCCGCTCGCACTGGGCGAGCTCGCCGACGGAGAGCTCCCCCTGGCGGTAGAGGACCCCCAGCACGGTCATCGCGCCGAGGCTGAGCACGTTGTCCGGGTGCCGCTCGACCGCCAGGCGGCGGCGCAGCCGCATCACGGCGACGCGGAGCTCGACGGCGAGCCCGGAGTCGGTGGCGGCGAGGTGTTCAGCGGTGGGCATGTCTTTAGTCTAGGTCATTACCTTTGCTAATCAAATTGTTGCGGAACGCAGACTGCCCCGCTCGATGGTTCGGGCGGGGCAGTCCGGAGCGGGTCAGCGGGTCAGCTGAGCCAACCGGTGATCGGTGCGATGGCGAAGTACACGAGGAACATGCCGGCGATCACCCACATCAGCGGGTGGATCGCGGAGAACTTCCCGCGCACCAGCTTGATCAGCACGAAGGCCATGAAGCCGGCGCCGATCCCGACCGAGATCGAGTAGGTGAACGGCATCAGCACGATCGTCAGGAACGCCGGGATGGCGATCTCGAGGTCGTCCCAGTCGATGCCCTTGACCTGCTGCATCATCAGGAAGCCCACCAGCACCAGCGCCGGGACCGCCGCCTCGTTGGGGATGACCTCGACCACCGGTGAGAAGAGCGTGGCGAGCAGGAAGAGCAGTCCGGTGACGACGCTGGCCAGGCCGGTGCGGGCACCCTCGGCCACGCCGGACGCCGACTCGATGTACGAGGTGTTGCTGGAGACGCCGGCGGCGCCACCGGCAGCAGCGGCGATCGAGTCCACGATCAGGATCCGCTTGGTGTTCGGGGGGTTGCCCTGCTCGTCGAGCAGGCCGGCCTCGGCACCGATCGCCGTCATCGTCCCCATCGTGTCGAAGAAGTCCGCCAGCAGCAGTGTGAAGACGAACAGCGCGGCGGTGACCACGCCGGCGTTCTCCCAGGAGCCGAGCAGGTTGAAGCTGCCGAGCAGCCCGAAGTCCGGCTTCTCGAAGATGTCCGTGGGCCAGGCGGGCACGTTGAGGTTCCAGCCCTTGGGGTTCACCCCGTCGGCGGTGAAGGTCGGTCCCACGTTGGCGAGCTTCTCCACCAGGATCGCCAGCAGGGTCGTGACCACGATCGAGATCAGGATCGCGCCGCGCACCCCGGCGACGTACAGGCCGATCACCAGCGCCAGGCCGACCGCGAAGACGAACACCGGCCAACCCTGCAGGTTGCCCGCGATCCCGAGCTCGACGGGCACCGGGCCGACGCCGGTACGCCGCACGAAGCCGGCGTCGACCAGCCCGATCAGCGCGATGAACAACCCGATGCCGACGGAGATGGCCACCTTCAGCTGCGCGGGAACGGCGTTGAAGACCGCCTCCCGGAAGCCGGTCAGCACCAGGACCAGGATGATCAGGCCCTCGAGCACGACCAGGCCCATGGCGTCCGACCAGGTCATCTGGCTGGCGATCGAGAAGGTGACGAACGCGTTCAGCCCGAGGCCCGTGGCCAGCGCCAAGGGGTAGTTGGCCACCACCCCCATCAGGATGGTCAGCACGCCTGCGGCCAGGGCCGTCGCGGCCGCGATCGCCGCGAAGTTGCCCCCGGCCAGCCGGTCGCCGTTCATGTCCTGGCCCTGCAGCAGGATGATCGGGTTGAGCACGATGATGTAGGCCATCGTGAGGAACGTGACGATGCCGCCACGGACCTCGCGCCCCACCGTCGAGCCACGCTCGGTGATCTTGAAGTAGGAGTCGAGGGCGGGAGGGACCCGGGGCGTGCCGGCCTTGGCGCCGGTCTTGGTGTGGTTGCTCACGGCGGGATTGTGGCAGATGAGGCGGCGGGTGGCTGCGACCGCGCGACACGGGCTCGACTAGCGTGGGGTCGTGGAACTCCGCGACGACCAGCCGATGAAGCACGAGATCGGCAACCGCACCTTCATCGTGGCGGACGTCGAGGCCGTCGATCCCGACGGCGTCCGCAGCGTCGAGGTCGGTGTCGGCCTCTGGCTGCTCGCCTTCATCGCGCTGCTGCCGTTCTACGGCCAGCTCCAGGAGCAGGGTCGGGTCTGGTGGCTGTGGTCCTGCATGGCCGGGTTCGGCCTGGGGCTCTTCGGACTGGAGTACTGCCGCCGCCGCCGTCGGGCGCGCGTCGAGCTCGACGCCCGGCGCGCCGCCGAGCAGGCCGAGAGCTAGACCGGTCCTGGGACCGGACGGCTGAGCGGCTGGGCGGTTGCGCGGTCGGGCTAGAAGGTCTCGTACTCGTCGGTCGACACGGTGTCGATCACCGGGTCCGGCAGCGGCTGCGGCTCGTGCCGCTTGGCGAGCTGGACCTCCGAGTGCGCCCCGCAGCCGTGGTCGAACGAGACCACGCGGCCGTCGTCGTTGGCGTTGCCGTTGGCGCACACGCCGAACATCTCGGAGAGCGGCCCCGCGATGCGCATCAGGAAACCGCAGGTGGTGCAGGAGTCCGGCGCCGACTGGGCCAGCGGCGACTCCGGGCCGGCGTCCCCGTCGTACCAGCGCTGCGCGGCGAGCTCGCGTCCCTCGAGCGAGAGCGTGCGGACCCGGCCGAGGCCGAGCTCGTCGGCCACCACGCGCATCTGGCCGGTCTCGTCGTCACTGGCTGCGGGCACCGAGCTGTCGCCGACGAGGTACGTCGGGACGAGCCGCGGGTCGTCGCCCTCGACGGGCAGCAGGTCACCGGGCGAGAGGTCGCCGGGCTTGATCCGCTCACGGTAGGGAACCCACGGCGGGGCCACGATCGCCTCGTCGCCGGGGATCAGCACCAGCTCGTCGACGGTGACGTGCTTCTGCCGGGACGCACGGGCCACGGTGACCGACCAGCGCCACCCGAGGTAGCCGGGGCGGGTGCAGGCAAACAGGTGGGTGACGACCCGCTCGCCCTCGACGATGTGTCCCAGGTGCTCACCCACGTCGGCGGCGTCGATCTCCTCGAGCAACGCGGCGCGGGCCGGGTCCACCGCAGCGACGGCGGCGGAGTCGGGCTTGTGGCGCGTGGAGGTCATCACAACGAAATCATGGCCCATCACCCCCTGCGCTGTCAGGTCGGGTGCCCAGACCGCCCCGATGGTGTGTCCACCGGCGCTCGCCCGCCCCGCAGCGGGCAGGATGGAACCCATGACCGCGTCGCAGCCCGACCCACCCGGCGATGGGACGCCGCGCGACCGGTTCCGGTCGGCAGGCAAGGGCGTCGGAGCGGGTGCCCGGGTCGCGGCGCGCGGTGTCGCCCGGGGCACCGGGCGAGCGGCGAGGGCAACCGGCCGGGCCGGGCGCTACGCCGTCCGCCAGGCCCGCCGGGCCGCCCGAGCCGAGGGTGCCGGGGACTCCGGCCTCTTCCGCCTGATCGAGATGCACGCGTTCAACACCGCGGGGGACGCGGCGGTCGCGATCTCGCTCGCGGGCACCCTGTTCTTCCAGGTCCCGACCGGTGAGGCCCGCGGCCAGGTGGCCCTGTTCCTGGCCCTGACGATGCTGCCGTTCGCGATCGTGGCGCCGCTGATCGGCCCGTTCCTGGATCGGTTCAGCCACGGGCGGCGCTGGGCGATCGGCGGGACCATGGCGCTGCGCGCCTTCCTCTGCTGGGTCCTCGGCAACGCCGTGGTGACCGGCTCCACGCTGCTCTTCCCGGCGGCGCTGGGCGTCCTGGTCGCCTCGAAGGCCTACGGCGTGACCCGGGCCGCGGCGGTGCCCCGACTGGTGCCGAAGAACTTCACGCTGGTCAAGGCGAACGCCCGGATCTCGCTGGCCGGAGTGGTCGGGGCGGCCGTCTCGGCGCCGATCGCCGGCATCGCCGCGACGTTCGGCTCGCAGTGGTCGCTGCGCTACGCGTTCGTCCTGTTCGTGGTGGCCACCATTCTGGCCATCCTGCTCCCCGAGAAGATCGACGTCAGCCAGGGCGAGGTCGCGCTGGCCCTCGGCCCCGGGCCCACCAGCGTGGCCACCCGGACCCGGCTCGGGACAGGCCCCGCCACCAGGGCCCGGGTGCCGGCGACGGTGGCGTTCGCCCTGCGCGCCAACTGCGGGCCGCGCTGGCTCTCCGGCTTCCTGATCATGTTCCTGGCGTTCCTGCTCCGGGAGAACCCGATCGGCGACTGGCGCACCGAGGTCCTCCTCGGCATCGTGATCGGCGCCGCCGGGCTCGGCAACGCGGTCGGGATCGCGGTGGGCTCGGTCTCCCACCGGCTGCACCCACCCACGGTGGTAGCGCTCGCGCTGGGCGCCGACGCGGCCGCCGTGCTCGTGGCCGCGATCTTCTACGGGATCCCGTCGCTGGCGCTGCTGGGGCTCACCGCCGGGATGGCGCAGGCGCTGGCCAAGCTGGCCCTGGACGCCACGATCCAGCGCGACATCCCCGAACGGGTCCAGTCCAGTGCCTTCGCGCGCTCCGACACCACCCTGCAGCTGGCCTGGGTGGTCGGCGGCTTCGTCGGGATCGCGATCCCGCTGATGCCGAACCTCGGTCTGGGCGTCGGCAGCGCCGTGCTGGTGGCGTGGTTCGTCTTCGTGATGTCGACGCGACCCCGGCCGGGCCAGCCGCTCTACGGCTAGCCACCCTCACCACTCGAGCGGGAGGGCCGACCGGCTAGAGCTCCAGCTCGTCGGCCAGCGCGCGCAACAGCTTGGCCGTGGGCTTGGCCGTCCGGCTGTCGGGGTGCCGGCCGTGGCGGTAGCCCTCCTCGACCGAGTCCAGCAGCTTGATCAGGTCCTCGACGATCAGGACCATCTCCTCGGGCTTCTTGCGGCGCGCCTGAGACTGGCCGCGGACGACCGACTTGGGCGCGTCGAGGATCCGGACCTGGAGTGCCTGGTCGCCGCGGCGGCCCTGGGCGAGGCCGAACTCGACCCGGGTGCCCGCCTTGATCGTGGTGACTCCCTCGGGGAGCGCCTCGGCGCGCACGTGGACGTCGGGGCCGTCCTCCTGGGACAGGAAGCCGAAGCCCTTCTCGGCGTCGTACCACTTCACCTTGCCAGTGGGCACGGTCAGACCTCTCGTAGGCACGCAGTGCGGCCGGGTGCCGCAGCGACCGCCCACCTTATGTGGCAGCCGGCGACGGCCGCCAACGGGTTCAGGACCGGAGCGCGTCGTTCAGGGAGCCGGACCGGAAACCTCGAGCGTCCAGCTCGGCCACGGCGAAGCCGGTCCCGCGCACCTCGGCCACGATCTGCTCGGCCAGCGGAAGCCCCGGGGCGAGTGGACCTCCGAGCAGGACGGCGTCCACCTCGATCGACGCCCGCTCCCCCAGGTCGCGCACGCGCAGGTCGCGCAGGACGACGCCGGCGGCCTCGACGAGCCGACGTACGACGGCTTCGGCCCGCTCGACCCGGGCGAGTCGGTGCGGGGTGACCTCGATCCCGTAGGCGACCCGCGAGGAGAGGCAGGCCGCGGCCGGCTTGTCCCAGGTGGGGAGCCCCCAGCGGCGGGAGGCCTCCCGGATCTGCTCCTTGGTGAGTCCGGCGTCCAGCAGTGGCGTGATCGCACCCCGCTCGGCCGCCGCGCGGATGCCCGGACGGAAGCCGGCCACCGCGTCGTCGGCGTTGGTCCCGGTCGCGACGTGCGCGTGACCGCGCTCGACGGCCAGGGCGTTCAGCACGTCGAGCAGCTCGGCCTTGCAGAAGAAGCAGCGCTCACCGCTGTTGGCCCGGTAGCCCGCGCGCTCCATCTCGTGGGTCTCGGGAGTCAGCACCGCCACCCCGAGCGACGCGGCGAACTCCCGGGCCGGATCCCGCTCGACCTCGGGCAACGAGTCGCTGTACCCCGTGGCTGCGGCCACCCGGTCCGCCCCCAGTGCCCGAACGGCCGCCGCGAGCAGGAACGCGCTGTCCGCGCCACCGCTGTAGGCGACCAGCACCGAGCGGCGCTCCCGCAGGTCGGCCTCCAACGCGGCCAACCGGGCCTCGAGCAGGTACTCCTCCAGCCAGGCCGGGAACTCGTCGAGGCTCTCGAGCACCACGTGGGTGCCTGCGGCCAGCAGCTCGTCGCGGCTGCATCCGCCGGTCAGCACGGAGACGCTGAGCGCCCCGGCGGCCAGGGCGCCCTCGACGTCGTGCACGTGGTCGCCCACGTAGACCGCCGCGCCCTCACGGCGCAGCACCTCCGCCTTGCCCAGCCCCCAGACCCAGCCCTCGAGGTGGTCGACGTCGAGGGTCAGGTGGTCCAGGTGCAGCCGCGCGTTGGCGGGGTACTTGCCGGTGACGACCAGGATCCGGCCGCGGTGCCGGCGTACGGCGGCGAGCGCCTCGTGGGCGCCGGCCAGCACCGGCACGGAGGCGATGGCGTGGTCGGGGTAGAGCTCCCGGAACCGGTCGCCGGCCGGGGCGATCGCGTCCTCGGCGAGGTGACCGGCGAAGAGCGTCTCCAGCGGCGGGCCGAGCCGGGCGACCATGTCGGCGACCGGCAGCTCGAGGCCGAGCTCGGCCCCCAGGGCCCGCAGCGTCTCCGCGAAGCCGGGGGCCGTGTCGATCAGCGTCATGTCGAGGTCGAACCCGACGACCAGGGGCGAGGTCGGGACGGCAGGCGGCATGCGCTCAGCCTAGGGCCCGTCTACACCGACTGGCTTCGCACCCGATCGCCTGACACCCTGTCGGACGTTGCGTCACAATGGTGGATTCGAGTTCAGAGGGGCAGGTGGGGTTGTGATGCGTGGGGCGCTGCTCCGCCGGGCTCGCTTCGTACGCCGCGCGCTCGGCGCGGTCGTGCTGTCCGCCGCCCTCGTGACGGGCACCGCGGTCGGTCCGGTCACGCCCGCTGCCACCGCTGCCGCCGCACCCGCTGACTCCCCGCTCTACCTGGTGACGCTGAACGGTCCCGGCCTGGCCGGCTACCGCGGCGTCCTCCCGATCGCGCTGCGCAAGCTCCAGCTGCAACGCGACCAGGACCTGGTGCTCGCCGCCGCCGGGCTGCCGGAGCCGCTCTACCGCTGGACGACCGCGCTGAACGGCTTCGCCGTCCGCCTCGACGCGCGTCAGGCGGAGACCCTCCGCTCGTTGCCGGCCGTGGCGCTCGTCGAGCAGAACTCCGTCCGGCACCTCACCGAGCTGCCGGCCGCGTCCGCCTCCAGGACCGGACTGGTCGGCTCGACGAACGGCCGTGGTGGTGCCGGAGTCGTGATCGGTCTCGTCGACTCGGGGCTGTGGCCGCACAGCCCGCTCTTCTCGAGCGCCCCCGGCATGGGCCGCACCCCGCGCAGCTTCGTGGGTGGTTGTGACGAGGGTCCGGGCTGGGTCGCAGGCACCTGCAACCGCAAGGTGGTCGGTGCGCGCTGGTTCGTCGACGGCTTCGGCCGGGACGACGTGCGCACCTCGTCCTCCATGTCCGCCCGCGACGACAGCGGACACGGCACCCAGCTGGCTTCGATCGCCGCGGGGAACGCCGGCGTCTCCGTGCGGGTCAACGACCAGCGACTCGGCCGGTACACCGGAGTGGCCCCGCAGTCCCGGCTCGCGATCTACAAGGCCTGCTGGACCGCGCCCGACCCCGCCGACGACGGCTGCGCCACGGCCGACCTGGTCACCGCGATCGACGCGGCCACGGCCGACGGCGTGGACGTGCTGAACCTCGCAGTGGGTGGACCGAGCGAGTTCGACACCGTTGAGCGCGCGCTCCTCGGGGCCGCCGAGGCCGACGTGGTCGTGGTGGCTGCCGCGGGCAACACCGGCGACCGGTCCTACAGCGCGCACGTCAGTCCCTGGGTCACCACCGTCGGTGGCACGACCGGCCTGGCGCGCCGAGGCCGGGTGCAGGTCACCGACGGCCCCGAGCTGCGCGGAGCGATGGCCTCCACCCGTGGTGTCGGACCGGCCCGGCTGGTGGTCGGGGCCGAGGTCCCAGCCCCCCGGTCGACCGCAGCGCAGGCTCGGGTCTGTGCGCCGGGGAGCCTGGACGCCGCACTGGTCGCGGACACGATCGTGCTCTGCGAACGCGGAAGCATCGGCCGGGTCGACAAGTCCGCAGCGGT
The DNA here is from genome assembly GCA_963826415.1 of uncultured Actinomycetota bacterium. Lineage (GTDB taxonomy): Bacteria > Actinomycetota > Actinomycetes > Propionibacteriales > Nocardioidaceae > Nocardioides. The sequence continues at coordinate 191,795 of CAWGWW010000007.1, forward strand.
CGCCCGCGCCGACGGCGTCGGCATGGTGCTGGTCAACGTCCGCCGGGGCCCCGTGCAGGCGGACTTCCACAGCGTCCCCACCGTCCATCTCGATCGTCACGCCGCCACCGCCCTGCGGACCTGGCAGCGCTCGCACCCAGGTGCCGAGGTGAGCCTGAGTCCCCAGAGCGTGGACCGGGCCCCGACCAGGGTGACCTCGTGGTCCGCTGCCGGTGACCCGGCGGGGGTCGTGGTCAAGCCCGACATCGTCGCCCCGGCCGTCGGCGTGCTCGCCGCCGTACCTCCCGCGGTGCGCAGCACGCGCTGGGAGCTCACCTCCGGCACCTCCGCCGCCACGGCGTACACCAGCGGGGCAGCGGCACTGCTGCGCAGCCGCCGACCTGCCTGGTCGGCCGACGTGGTGCGCTCGGCGCTGGCCACCTCCGCCACCCGCGTCGGAGGAGCCCTCCTCCGGTCGGGCTCCGGGCGGGTGCGGCCGACACGCGCCGAGTCCCCCGGCCTCGCCTTCGAGATCCCGAGAGGCGGCTACCGCGCCTGGCTGGTCGGCCGGATGCCCTCAGGGACGCTCAACACACCGTCGCTGCTCATCGCCGGCGACCGGTCCAGCGCGACCCGCACGGTGACCAACGTCGGCAAGCGACGCATGTACTTCTCCTCCTCGACGCGTGGCTTCCGCCGGCACCCGGTCTCGGTGACCCCGGCGGCGCTGCGGCTCGGCCCGGGTGAGAGCGCCACGTTCACGGTCACAGTGGACCGCGGAGAGCGGCGTCAGCCGCTCGACGACGGCTGGGTGCTGTGGCGCGGCGCCAGCGGCTCGCGGGTGCGCGTCCCGGTCCTCGTCACTCGCTGACGCGCCGTCGACGGGCGACCAGCAGCGCGATTCCACCGGCCAGCAGCAGTCCGCCCAGACCCGCGAGCGACACCTCGCGCCAGCGCCAGGCGAGCCACGACTCACCGAACAGCCGAGCTCCCACGCTCTCGTGCCGCTCCCCCGCGAGGCCGTCCGCGACCGCGACCAGGCAGGAGCTCTCGTAGCGCGGGTCGACGGAGATCAACCGGCGGCCATCGGTGGTGTCCAGGGTTCCGTCGAACTGGAAGAAGGCCGGTTCGTCGCCCGCCCACGAGACCTGGCAGGTCGCGTCGGCGCCCACCTTCTCGCTGCGAATCACCGACCCGTCGCTTGTTGACAGGGTCACCAGGGTCCCGGTGGCGTCCGCGAGGGCCACGGCCATCCGGTCTCGATCCGGCGAGAGCGTGGCCGACCACTGGCTGAGGTCGTCGAGAGCGCCGGCCGCGAGGTCGAGGGGCACCCGGCTGACGACCTCGACCGGTGACGCGCGAGCCGACCAGCGATGCCGTCCGAGCCCTTCCGCTGCCGCTCACCGTCAGCCAGGCGAGGGTGTCCGAGTCGAGCCAACCGATGAGGAAGCCGAGGCTCCGGGTCACGGGTTCGCGGGAGCCGTCCGAGGCGAGGACCAGACCACCGTCGGGTCCGGGCGCATCGCTCCAGGGGTACGCCGGGACGAAGAGCCGCGCCCCGTCCGGCGACCAGTACGACGGCAGCTGGGCGCCGAGGAGGTAGGTCTCGGTTCGCGGCACACCCCGGTTGTCCCCGATCTCGGGGAACCGGGTGGTCTCGCCGGTGGCCAGGTCGCGGATCACGTAGACCGAACGACCCTCGAGGTAGCCGATCATCCGGCCGTCGCCGGAGAGCGCCGGCGGGAAGTTGTCGATCGGATCATCCGCACCGACCCGCCAGGCCTGCCCCGACGCCGAGACCGCATGCCAGTGGCTGCCGGCTTCGTTGACGAGCGCGGCGAGCGGTCCGGGGCGGTCGGGCAGGCGTGCCTCGACCCACGGCCTCTCGACGTGGTCGGGGTACCCGGTCACGACCGAGGCCCCGTCCCCGTCCGTCGGCCGCAGCTCGGACGGCTGCGCCTGCTGAGTCACGATCCCGCCCACGAGCACCGCCAGGACCGCCGCGACGACCGCCCCACCCACCCGACGTCGGGTGCGCCGGCGAGTTCCTGCGGCCCAGGCGGCTGCGGCATCCGGCACGACGTACGACGGGACCTCGGTGACGAGGTCCTCGAACGGTTGACGCAGATCGGTCATCGGATCGGCTCCTCGACGAGGGTGGCCAGCAGGTCGGGCGCGAGCACTCGCAGCCGCGCCAAGGCCTGCCTGGTCTGGGACTTGACGGTGTTCGGTGAGCAGCCCAGCACGTGTGCGGTCTGGACCTCGGTGAGGTCGTCGAAGAACCTCAGCGACAGCACGGCCCGCTGCTTGGGGGTGAGCCGGAGCAGCGCCTCGCGCAGGACCAGCCGGCGTTCGACGTCGGGGCCGGGCCGCCCGAGCTCCGGATGCTGGTCGCCCATCACCTCCCGCGGCCGTACGCCGCGGCGCCGCCACGTGTCGATCGCGCGGTGGTGCATGACACGACGGGCGTAGGCGTCCGGGTCGCCTCGGCGCGAGATGCGGGTCCAGTGCTCGGCCACCCGGGTGAGGGTGTCCTGGACCAGGTCCTCGGCGAGCTGGACGTCACCGGTGAGCAGATATGCCGAGCGCGCCAAGCTGCGTGCGCGCGCCTGCACCCACTCCTCGAAGTCCTGCACACCTGTAGTCACGCACCCGGAGGCCAGTTCGGGTGGGGGGCGCGCGGGTCGGCAGCGCCCCGGACCCGGCCGGCGATCAGCCGAGGCCGAGCTGGTGGGCCGTCTCCTCACGCATCTGGACCTTGCGGACCTTGCCGGTGACCGTCATCGGGAACTCCTCGACGACCATCACGTAGCGCGGGATCTTGTAGTGGGCCAACTTGCCCGCAGCGAAGGCACGCACGGCGTCGGCGTCCAGCGGCTCGGCACCCTCCCGCATCCGCAGCCACGCGCACAGCTCCTCGCCGTACCGCTCGTCCGGGACGCCGATCACCTGGACATCCTCGATGTCGGGGTGGGAGTAGAGGAACTCCTCGATCTCGCGCGGGTAGATGTTCTCGCCGCCGCGGATCACCATGTCCTTGATCCGGCCGACGATGTTGCAGTAGCCGTCCGGCCGCATCTCGGCGAGGTCTCCGGTGTGCATCCAGCCCTCGGCGTCCACGGTCCCGGCGGTCTGCTCGGGGTCCTGCCAGTAGCCGAGCATCACGGAGTAGCCACGGGTGCAGAACTCGCCGGTCTCGCCGCGCTCCACGGTCTCGCCCGTCACCGGGTCGACGATCTTGATCTCGACGTGGGGGTGGACCCGCCCGATCGTCGCGGTGCGCCGGTCGAGGTCGTCGTCGGGCCGGGTCTGGCAGGAGACCGGCGACGTCTCGGTCATGCCGTAGGCGATCGACACCTCACCCAGGTGCATCTCGCTGACGCAGCGCTTCATCACCTCGACCGGGCAGATCGAGCCGGCCATGATCCCGGTCCGGAGCGAGGAGAGGTCGTGCTCGGCGAACGTCGGGTGGTTCAGCATGGCGATGAACATCGTGGGCACCCCGTACACCGCCGTGCAGCGTTCCGCGGCGATCGTGCGCAGGGTGGTCTCGGGGTCGAAGCCGGGCGCCGGGATCACCATCGTGGCCCCGTGCGTGGAGCACCCGAGGTTGCCCATCACCATGCCGAAGCAGTGGTAGAAGGGCACCGGGATGCAGAGCCGGTCGTCGGCCGTGAAGTCGATCAGCTCGGTGGTGAAGTAGCCGTTGTTGAGGATGTTGCGGTGCGACAGCGTCGCGCCCTTGGGATAGCCGGTGGTCCCCGACGTGTACTGGATGTTGATCGCGTCCTGCGGATCGAGCGTGGCCATCCGCTCGGCCACCGCGTCCTCGGGCAGGTCCGCGCCGCCGGCGACCAGGTCCGCCCAGTCGTCGGTGTCGACGTACACGGTCCGCTCGAGGGCCGGGCACTCCTCACGGACCTCGTCCACCATCGCCCGGTAGTCGCTGGTCTTGAAGCTGGAGGCCGCGAACAGCATCCGCAGGCCGCTCTGGTTGGCCGCATAGGCGAACTCGTGGGTGCGGTAGGACGGGTTGATGTTGACGAGGATCACGCCGAGCTTCGCGGTGGCGTACTGCACCAGCGTCCACTCGGCGCAGTTCGGCGCCCAGATACCGATCCGGTCCCCCGGCTCGAGGCCGGCCGCCAGCAGGCCTCGAGCCAACGCGTCGACGTCGCGGTCGAGCTCGGCCCAGGTCCAGCGCCGCCCGCTGGCGATCTCGACCAGGGCCTCGCGCTCGGCGTGATCACGCACGGTCCGCTCGAAGTTGGCCCCGATGGTCTCTTCGAGCAGCGGTGACGCGACTTCCCCGACGGCGTAGGACTCCATGGGGCGCACCCTAGTTCCGGGGCGCCTGGGGCGACAGTGCCGCAAGGTACGACGCGATCCGGTCCTCGTCCCACCCCCGCGACTCGCGCAGGCCCGTGGCCATCATCGCCAGGTACGCCGGTGCGGGAGCAGTGCGCTCGACGTGCCCGTGCCCATGGCCGTGGCCGTGGGGCGAGGTGAACAGCAGCAGCGGGCGGCCGTCGTACCGCCCGACCTCGATGAGGGTCTCGTAGCGGCCGGGTCCGACCGTGTGCCGACCACCCTCGAGCGGGCTCAGCACCACCTGCTCGAGCGGGTCACCGGCGCGGGGGACGCGGTACATCTCCTGGGCGGCGACGTCGGCGAACTGGGCGGCGGTCAGCAGGAACCCCCGGGCCGCGGTGCCGCCCGGGGTGTCGTGGTCGTAGAAGGCGACGCCCCCACCCCACTGGGGTGACTCACCGGCGAAGTAGAGCGTCCCCGGCAGGTCCACGGGGATGCTGCGCGCGGGGAGGGTGCGGTCCCGGGCGCCAGGGTTGACCCGGGACCCGCCGGGCGGGCAGCCGCCCTCGAGGTAGCAGGCGAGCCGGGCTGCGGACATGTTGGAGCCGTAGCTCACGTACCAGACCTGTGACATGACCCCGTCCACGCTAACCAACGCCGACCCGTCGTCAATTGACGACGGGTCGGCGGGTCATGAGTGTGAACAAGCGACGGGTCGGCGGGTCTCGGCGAGCACCCGGTCGTGGCGCAGTGACGAGGCCCGCGTCTCCTTGGCGAAGTACACCGCCACGATGGTGATCACCGAGGCGATCGCCACGTAGATGCCGACCGCCGTGGTGTTGCCGTCGCCGATGTCACCGAGCAGCTTGAGCGCGATGATCGGCGCCATCGCACCGGCGAAGATCGACGCGAGCTGGTAGCCCACCGACGCACCCGTGTAGCGGACCGACGTGCCGAACAGCTCGGAGAAGAACGCCGCCTGGGGGGCGTACATCAGCGAGTGCAGGACCAGACCGACCACGACCGCGAACAGGATCTTGTTGGGTTCCCCCGTGTCGAGCAGGTCGAAGAAGACGAACGTCCAGATCCCGACGCCGATCGCTCCGGCCAGGTAGAGCGGCCGGCGGCCGACCCGGTCGGAGAGTGCTCCGATGGCGGGCACGACGAAGAACTGGATCGCGGCGCCGATCAGCAACGCCTTGAGGATGATCGGCTTGTCGACCTCGAGGAAGGTCGTCACGTAGGTGATCGAGATGACCGTGAAGATGTAGTAGCTGATGTTCTCGGCCATCCGCATGCCCATCGCGATGAAGACCTCGCGCGGGTACTCCTTGATCACCTCGAGGATCGGCATGCCCCGGTCGGTGGACTCGATCTGCGTGTGCGCCTCCTGGAAGACCGGGGACTCCTCGATGGTGAGCCGCACCCACATGCCGACGACAACCAGCACCGCGCTGAGCAGGAACGGGATGCGCCAGCCCCACGCCAGGAAGTCGGCCTCGGACTGGACGGCGGCCAGCACCCAGAGCACGCCGGTCGCGAGCAGGTTGCCCAGCGCGACACCGGCCTGCGGGAAGGAGGTCCAGAAGCCGCGGTGCTCGTCGCTCGCCGTGCTCGGCGGCCATCAGCACTGCGCCACCCCACTCGCCACCGACGGCGAAGCCCTGCAGCAGTCGGCAGAAGACCAGCAGCATGGGCGCCGCGATCCCGATCGACGCGTACGTCGGCAGCAGGCCGATCGCGAAGGTGCCGATCCCCATCATCAGCAGCGAGGCGACCAGCATCTGCTTGCGCCCGACCCGGTCGCCGAAGTGACCGAACACGATCCCGCCGAGCGGTCGGGCCGCGAAGCCGAGCGCGTAGGTCATGAAGGCGTAGAGCGTGCCGTCGGTGCCGCCGATCTCGCCGAAGAACACCTCACCGAAGACCAGGGCAGCCGCCGAGCCGAACAGGAAGAAGTCGTACCACTCGGTCGCCGTCCCGATCAGGCTGGCGAAGACGACCTTCCCGACGGACTTGCGTCCGGGATCGGCACCCTGGGGGTGGCTGGGGATGGTGTTGGTGCTCATCGATCTTCCTCTCGCTCGATCCGCGACATGGGGGTTGGTGCTGCGCGAGGTCGAACGCGTCGAGGAGGAGCATCCTGACGGCACGTCGCGACCCGGTTCGCAGACATCACGAGACCGTATGACGACGGCGACCCGCGCTGAACAGCGCGGGTCGCCAAATGCGGATCAGGAGATGTGGCTGATCACCACACTTCACTGCTCATCACTGGGTCACCAGCGGTGAGCACCGTCACCACAGGGCACGGTCGAGGTCCGCCCAGATGTCCTCCACGCCCTCGAGCCCGGCGGAGATCCGGAGCAGGGCGTCGTCGGGACGGGCGTCGGCCGCGACCGGACGGTGGGTGAGGCCGGCGGGGTGCTGGATCAGGGTGTCCACCCCGCCCAGGGAGACGGCGTGGGTGATCAGCCGGCACCCGGCCGCGGTCCGTGCCGCCGCGTCGTACCCGCCGCGCAGCTCGAAGGCGAGCAGGCTGCCCGGGCCGGACATCTGGGTGCCGACCAGGCCGAGCGGGTCGCACTCCTTCAGACCGGGGTAGAGCACCCGTGCCACCTGGGGGTGGGCGGCGAGCCGGTCCGCGAGCACGGCTGCGGTCTCCTGCTGGGCTCGGACCCGCAGCGGCAGCGTCTGCAGCCCGCGGTGCAGCTCGTACGCCGCCAGCGGGTGCAGCACGCCGCCGGTCACGGCACGCACCTGGCGCAACCGCACCGCCCAGTCGCCGCTGGTCGCGACGACCCCGCCCATCACGTCACCGTGGCCGCCGAAGAACTTGGTCGCCGAGTGCAGGACCAGCGTCGCGCCCTGGAGCCGCGGCTGCTGGAGCACCGGCGTGGCGAAGGTGTTGTCGACCAGCACGGGCACGTCGCCGGCCTGCGCCACGATCGCGGCGAGGTCGACCAGGTCGACCGTCGGGTTGGCCGGGGTCTCGACCACGACCAGCCCGGTGTCGGCGCAGATCGCCTCCGCCACCCGGTCCGGCTCGGTCCAGGTCACCCGGGTGCCGAGCAGGCCGGAGGCCAGCACGTGGTCGGTGCCGCCGTAGAGCGGGCGGACCGCCACGACGTGCGGCGTACCGGCTGCGACCGCGGCCACGAGGACGGCGCTCAGCGCGGCCATCCCGGAGGCGAAGGCGACCGCCTCGTCGGTGTGCTCGAGGGTCGCGACGGACCGCTCGAGCCGGTCGACGTTCGGGTTCCACAGCCGCTGGTAGACCATCGAGTCGCCCTCGCGCGCCCGCTGACCGGTCGCGAGGTTCTCGTAGGCCTCGCCGCCGTCGCCGACCGAAGGCAGCGGGTACGTCGTGGACAGGTCGATGGACGGCACGTGCACGCCCAGTGCGGTCAGGTCTTCGCGGCCCACGTGGACGGCGGTGGTCTCCAGCTGCGTCATGCCCCCACGGTGCGATTTACTCGTCAGAACCGCAATGGTTCCGCAGATTCTTCGGTCTTCGTCGGTTCCACCGCAGGATCAGATGAGGATCCCCCGTAGGCTACGGCTCATGCCGAAGAACTCAGCCCCGCGTCTGCCCGGTCCCGCTCCCCGCGACCGGCCACTGATCGACGAGGTGGACCGGACGCTGCTGGCCCAGCTGCTGCAGGACGGCCGCACCCCCAACGTCGTGCTGGCGCGCGCCGCGGGCATCGCCGAGTCGACCTGCCTGTCCCGGGTGCGCGCGCTCCGGGAGCGCGGCATCATCACCGGCGTCACGGCCGAGGTCGACCTGGCCCGGCTCGGACTGCCGGTGCAGGCGATGGTCGCGGTCGGCTTCTCCGGACACCTGCGCGCCGACGTGGACGCGTTCGCGGAGGAGGTCAGCCGACTGCCCGGCGTGATCGCGACCTACAACATCAGCGGCGCCAACGACTTCCTGGTCCACGTGGCCGCCCGGACTCCCGAGGAGCTGCGGGACTTCGTCCTCGACAACCTCACCGGCCGCACCGGGGTGGTGCACGCCGAGACCAGCCTGGTCTTCCACGTCAACCGCGGAAGCAACGTGCTCTCGACCGACTGAGCGCATCCGACGGAGCGCGTGCGGCTCAGGCCGAGCTGACCTCGATCGTCACCCCGTCGCCGAGCTCGAGCGCAGCGCCCGGGCTCAGGGGTACGGCGATCCCGGGCTGCAGGTCCAGGGGCGGCGTTCCGGGCTGGGTCAGGATCGTGCCGTTGGTCGAGCCGAGGTCGGTGACCACGGCCGTTCCCTCGTCCGGCCCGGTCCCGGGGCGGATCTCCAGATGCGTGGCGGAGACCATCAGCTGCGGGCTGTGCACCACGACCAGGCGCGGGTCGTCCGACGTCGAGCGGCTGGGCTCGGGTGCTCGCCCGACCAGCACGGCGGTGTCCACCTCGAGCTCCTCCCCGGAGGAGAAGGTGAGTGCCGCCACCGACCGGCCCGGGTCGGGCTGGTCCGCGGGAACCTCGGGCTGGTCCGCGGGCACCTCGGACGGGGCGATCACGGGGTCCGGCTCGGGTGTGGCGTCGGAGTCGGCCTCGGGGAGCGCAAACGCCTCGGTCATCGTCATCGCGTCGGTGGAGAGCGGCGACGGGTTGTGCGCCGGCTGGTCGAGCCGGGAGATCCGCACCAGCCCCTGGTCGATGGTCAGGTCGGGCTGACTGTCGTCCGCAGCGAGCAGGACGACCATCTGGGTCACGCCGCGCAACGACCGCTCGACCCAGGTGGTCGCCGACAACCCCTCGAGCTCGTGCGTCTCGCCGGCTGCGGTGAAGCTCGCGCGGACCTCGCCGCGGAGCACCACCTTGGTCTCGCCGTCAGTCTCGCTCACCAGCAGGAAGCCGGGCAGCTCACGCAGTCCCGAGGCGATGAGCGCGTCGAGTGCCTCGTCGAACCCGGCACCGTCGTCCAGCAGCTCCCAGAGCGCAGCCACCCTCGGCTTCTCGCTGGGCGGCAGGATCACCGTGGCGTTGGCACCGACGATCCCGAACCAGTCGCCGTGACGGTACGACCTGGTGGGGCAGTTGATCTGTTCGCTCACGACAGGGCTCCCGGAGTGTCCTCGAGACTTGCCGGCTGGTGCGCGGAGTCAGCGGAGGTGGCAGAGCCCGATTTCACCACATCCACGACCACCGCGGTGGCGTTGTCGCGACCTCCGGCCTCGACGGCCACGGCGACGACCTGCTCCGCCGCCACGACGGGGTCGGTCTGCTCGGCCAGGATCACGGCGATCTGCTCGTCCGCGATCATCTCGCTGACCCCGTCGGAGCACAGCAGGAGCCGGACACCGGGGGTGGCGGGCAGCCGGAAGAAGTCGGGCTCGACGGACCCGGAGATCCCGAGCGCCCGGGTGACGACGTTGCGCTCCGGGTGAGTCGCTGCCTCGGCGGGGGTGATCCGGCCCGACGAGACCATCTCCTGGACCAGGCTGTGGTCGACGCTGACCTGCTCGAGCCGGTCACCGTCGAGCCGGTAGATGCGCGAGTCGCCGAGGTTCGCCAGCAACCACTGCGGGCCGTCGTCCTCGATCAGCAGGGCAACGACAGCCGTCGTCCCGGCGCGGAAGCGGTGCCCTTCCCGGTCCGGCTGGGCGGCGGAGAACTCGGAGATCCGCTGGTGACTGCGGGCCAGGGCGTCGGAGATCACCTCGCGACCGCGGGCCAGGTCGAGGGCCGGCTCGGGCGCCGGATCGGCGAGGGAGGCGAACTCCTCCACGACGATCGCGCTGGCCACGTCACCACCGTCGTGCCCGCCCATTCCGTCGGCCACGACGAAGACCGGCGGCGAGAGGAGGTACGCGTCCTCGTTGCGCTCCCGGACGCGGCCGACATCGGTGATGCCTCCGTACTGCAGCTGGATCGGGTCCATCCCACCTCCTCGGTGGGCAGGAGAGTACGCGGTCCGGGGCGGACGGGTAGCGTGGGCGGGATGTCTGGATCGTCCGCACCCGCTGGCGGGTACCGCACCCTGGCCGACCAGTTGCGCGACTGGCCGGACGAGCGGCTTGCCCAGCTGCTGCTGGACCGTCCCGACCTGACCAGCCCGGTGCCGCAGGACTTCGGCCAGCTCGCCTCCCGTGCCACCACCCGCGCGTCCCTGCAGCGGGCACTGGACCTGCTCACCAGGCTCGAGCTCTCGGTGCTGGACGCCGTCGTCGTGGCCGGCCACACCACCGCCGAGGAGCTGACCCGGATCGTGCAGGCGGCCGACGCCGCCGTCGCCGCCTCGGTCGAACGGCTCGTCGGGCTGGCCCTCGCGTGGGAGTCGCCGCAGGGCCTGCGCGCGCTCAGCGGGGTGGCCGAGGGGTTGGCCGGGCCCGGCTCCCCGGGGTCGAGCGGACTGCGGCCGCGCTCCGCCGAGCCTCCGCCGCCGGCCGAGGTCGAACGCCGGCTCGCCGAGCTCTCCGCCCCCGCCCGGGCCTTGCTGGAGCACGTCGCCGACAACGGTGGCGAGGCCACCACCGGCACGGCTCGGCACACGGTGCTTCCCGAGGACGCCACGACCCCCGCGGAGGAGCTGCTCGCGCGCCGGCTGCTGGTGCCGCGCGGCGGTGGGGTCGTCGTGCTGCCCGGCGAGGTGGGCATCGCGCTGCGCGCGGGTCGCACCACTCGCGACCCCGTCGACGACGAGCCGGGCGTGCTCACCTCGGACCGCGACCAGGCCATGGTCGACCGAGCCGCCGCCGGAGCCGCGTTCGAGATGGTCCGCCGCATCGAGCTGCTGCTGGACCACTGGGGCACCCATCCCCCCGGCTGCCTGCGCAGCGGCGGCCTCGCGGTCCGGGACCTGAAGGCGACGGCGTTGCAGCTGCACGTCGACGAGCCGGTGGCCGCCCTGGTGATCGAGCTGGCCTCGGCGGCGGGGTTGCTCGCGACCACCCACGACCCGGACGGCAACGCGGTCTGGGCTCCCACGACCGCGTTCGATCTGTGGACGGCACGACCGGTCGCCGAGCGCTGGAGCACCGTCGTGCGCGCCTGGCTGGAGAGCCCGCGGATGCCGGCCCTGGCGGGCACCCGCGACACCGCCGGCAAGACCTGGAACGTGCTGAGCCCCGAGATGTCGGCCTCCGGCCAGGTCGAGAGCCGCGCCACGGCGCTGGAGGTCCTGGCCTCGCTCCCACCCGGCCAGGTCCTCGCTGCCGGCACCGGACTCCCGTCGCTGGTGGCCCGGGTCGGGTGGCTGCGTCCACGCCGGCCACGCTCGCGCAACGAGCAGGTGGGGTGGGCGATCACCGAGGCGGCCGTCCTCGGCGTGACCGGGCTCGGTGGGCTGGCGTCGTTCGCCCGGACGTTGCTGGCCGGTGAGGACGAGGTGGCCCGCAAGGCCCTCTCGACCCTGCTGCCCGAGCCGGTCGACCACGTGCTGATCCAGGCCGACCTGACCGCGGTCGCCCCCGGCCCCCTCGAGTCGGAGCTGGCCCGGACCCTCCAGCTGCTGGCCGACGTCGAGTCCCGCGGCGGGGCCACGGTCTACCGCTTCACGGCCGGCTCGATCCGCCGGGCCCTCGACTCCGGGTGGACGGCGGCCGAGGTGCACGACTTCGTCGGCCAGGTCTCCCGTACGCCGGTCCCGCAGCCGCTCACCTACCTCGTGGACGACACGGCCCGCACCTTCGGCACGATCCGGGTGGGCCACGCGGAGGCGTTCCTGCGGGCCGACGACGAGTCGGCCCTCACCGAGCTGCTGCACCACCCGAAGGTCGCCAACCTCGGCCTGCGCCGTCTGGCCCCGACCGTGCTGGTCAGCAGCACGCCGCTCGACGTACTCCTGCCGCGGCTGCGCGAGCTCGGGGCGGCGCCCGTGGTGGAGGCGGCCGACGGCACCGTCCGGGTGGCGCGACCGGACCTGGTGCGGGCCCGAAACCCGAAGGACCGGCGGAGCACCGCGCTGCGCGCGGCCCGCGAGAGCGCCCAGGTCAGCCAGATCCTGGCTGCGATCCGCGCCGGCGACCGGGTGGCCGCCAGCCGGCCGTCAGGGACGCCGGCGACGCTCTCCCCCAGCGGCTCGCTCGCCGCGCTCCGAGAGGCGGTCGAGGCGGGCAAGGCCGTGCTGATCGCCTACGTCGACAACCACGGCTCCACCTCCGAGCGCATCGTGGAGCCGCTCCGGGTCGAGGGCGGCTGGCTCACGGCGCACGACCACCGCAGCGACGACACCCGCACCTTCGCGGTGCACCGGATCACGGCCGTCAAAGCAGTGGAACCCGGTCCGTAGACTCCAGACGTGGATTTCATCAGGTACGCCGAGGCTTCGGCCGGTCTCCTCAACGCGGAGATCGGTGACGTCAGCGACCTCGTCCAGTACCTCGCCGGTCGCGACTGGCTGCACGAGCAGTGCCGCGACCGCGACTGCATGCTGCTGCGCAAGTTCCAGCGCGAGCTGCGCCCGATCTTCGAGGCCTCGGACCGGGACGACGTGCGTGGCGTGATCGACGGTCTCAACGAGCTGATGGTCCGGCACCCGATCACGCCGCGGATCGCCGACCACGAGGCGGCCGACCTGCACCTGCACGTGGCGACGAAGGCGGCCAGCGTGGCCGAGCTGATCGTCGGGGAGTCCCTCCTCGGGCTGGCGACGCTCATCTGCGATCTCGGCCCCACCCGGCTCGGCGTCTGCAGCGCCACCCCGTGCACCAACGTCTTCGTCGACACCTCCCCGAACCAGTCGCGACGCTACTGCTCGGACCGGTGCTCCTCCCGCGCCAACGTCGCCGCCTACCGCGCCCGGCAGCGACTCATCGAGACCGACACCACCACGGCGTCGGACAAGTCCGCATGAACGACGGCCCGCTGATCGTCCAGTCCGACAAGACCCTGCTCCTCGAGATCGACCACGACCGAGCCCAGGAGTGCCGCAAGGCGATCGCGCCGTTCGCGGAGCTGGAGCGCTCCCCCGAGCACATCCACACCTACCGGCTGACCCCGCTGGGGCTGTGGAACGCCCGCGCCGCCGGGCACGACGCCGAGCAGGTCGTCGACACCCTGCTGGAGTACAGCCGCTACGCGGTCCCGCACGCGCTGCTGGTCGACGTGGCCGAGACGATGGCGCGCTACGGCCGACTGCGGCTCGAGAAGCACCCGGTGCACGGCCTGGTCCTGGCCTCCAACGACCGGCCCGTGCTCGAGGAGGTGCTGCGCGCCAAGAAGATCATCGGGATGCTCGGCGAGCGGATCGACCAGGACACCGTCGCCGTGCACGCCTCCGAGCGGGGCAACCTCAAGCAGGCCCTGCTCAAGCTGGGGTGGCCGGCTGAGGACTTCGCCGGGTACGTCGACGGCGAGGCGCACCCGATCGCGCTCGACGAGTCGGAGTGGCAGCTGCGCGACTACCAGCGCGACGCCGCCGACTCGTTCTGGCACGGCGGCTCCGGCGTCGTCGTACTCCCCTGCGGTGCCGGCAAGACACTGGTCGGCGCGGCCGCGATGGCCCATGCCCAGGCCACGACGCTGATCCTGGTGACCAACACCGTGTCGGCGCGGCAGTGGAAGGACGAGCTGCTGCGGCGTACGTCGCTGACCGAGGACGAGATCGGCGAGTACTCCGGTGCCGTCAAGGAGGTCCGCCCGGTCACCATCGCGACCTACCAGGTGATGACGACCCGACGGAAGGGCGTCTACTCGCACCTCGAGCTGCTGGACGCCCGCGACTGGGGGCTGATCATCTACGACGAGGTGCACCTGCTGCCGGCGCCGATCTTCCGGATGACCGCGAACCTCCAGGCCCGTCGCCGGATCGGGCTGACCGCGACCCTGGTCCGCGAGGACGGACGCGAGGGCGACGTGTTCTCGCTGATCGGCCCCAAGCGCTACGACGCACCGTGGAAGGACATCGAGGCGCAGGGCTGGATCGCACCGGCCGAGTGCATCGAGGTCCGGGTGACGCTGCCGACCAACGAGCGGCTCGCCTACGCGACGGCCGAGCCCGAGGAGCGCTACCGGCTCGCGTCGTGCACCCACCACAAGGTCGACGTGGTCCGGGACCTGGTCGCCAAGCATCCCGGGCAGCCGACCCTCGTGATCGGGCAGTACATCGACCAGCTCGACGAGCTCGCCGCCCTGCTGGACGCGCCGGTGATCAAGGGCGAGACGCACGTCAAGGAGCGCCAGCGGCTCTTCGAGGCCTTCCGGACCGGTGAGGTCGGGCTGCTCGTGGTCTCGAAGGTCGCCAACTTCTCGATCGACCTGCCCTCGGCCGAGGTGGCGATCCAGGTCTCCGGCTCGTTCGGTTCCCGCCAGGAGGAGGCGCAGCGGCTCGGCCGGCTCCTGCGACCCAAGGACGAGGGCAAGTCGGCGCACTTCTACACCGTGGTCTCACGCGACACCGTCGATGCGGAGTTCGCCCAGAACCGGCAGCGGTTCCTCGCCGAGCAGGGCTACGCCTACAAGATCATGGACGCCGAGGACCTCCTGGCCTGAACGGTCGGCCGCCGAGCAGCGGTCGACAGCGTCCACGTGGCGTCGACGAATCGGCCTCGCCGGACGCCGCCTCTAGGCTTGGCGATCGTGAAGGCCCTGCTGCTCGAGAACATCCACCCCTCCGCCGTCGAGCGTCTGGAGAAGGACGGCGTCGAGGTCGACCTGAGGTCCTCCTCGATGTCCGAGGACGAGCTGGTGCACGCCCTGCCCGGCATCGACCTGCTGGGCATCCGGTCGAACACCACGATCACCCCGCGGGTGCTGGCCTCCGCACCCGACCTGCTGGCCGTCGGCTGCTTCTGCATCGGCACCAACCAGGTGGACCTCGACGAGGCCGCCCGTCGGACGGTGGCCGTCTTCAACGCGCCGTACTCCAACACCCGCAGCGTCGTCGAGCTGGTGATCGGCGAGATCATCGTGCTGGCCCGCCGCCTGGTCGAGAAGACCGTGCGGATGCACGACGGGATCTGGGACAAGTCCGCCTCCGGCAGCCACGAGATCCGGGGGCGCACCCTCGGGATCGTCGGCTACGGCAACATCGGCTCGCAGCTCTCGGTGGTCGCCGAGGCGGTCGGCCTGCGGGTGATCTTCTACGACGTCACCGACCGGCTCGCGCACGGCAACGCCCGCCGCATGGGCAGCCTGGAGGCATTGCTGGCCGAGGCCGACGTGGTCTCGCTGCACGTGGACGGCCGGCCGGGGAACGCCGGCTTCTTCGGGGCCGAGCACTTCGCGCTGATGAAGCCCCGCTCGCTGTTCATCAACGCCGCCCGCGGCATGGTCGTCGACACCGAGGCACTCCGCCAGCACATCCTGTCGGGCCACATCGCCGGTGCCGCGCTCGACGTCTTCCCGGTCGAGCCGAAGGCCCAGGGAGACCCGTTCGAGTCCCCGCTGCGCGGGCTGGACAACGTGATCCTGACCCCGCACGTCGGCGGCTCCACCCAGGAGGCCCAGGAGGAGATCGGCCACTTCGTGGCCGGCAAGCTCGCGTCGTACATCCATGACGGCAGCACCGCGCTGTCGGTGAACCTGCCGTCCGTCCAGGCCCCACCCGCGGTCGGGGTCTCCCGGCTGGCGCACCTGCACGAGAACGTGCCGGGCGTGCTCGCCGAGATCAACCGGGTGCTGGCGGAGATCCAGGCCAACGTGCTCGCCCAGTCGCTGGCCACCCGCGGCCACCAGGGGTACGTCGTGACCGATGTCGCCGAGCCGCTCACGATCGCTGCGGTCGAGCGGCTGCGGTCGATGCCGCACACGCTGCGGATGCGCCACCTGCCCGCCTGACCGACATCCCGACCGGGCGGCCGCGGTTGCCCCCGCTCCGTACGCTCGGTCCATGGGTGCCGTGCGCGAGCGACTGGGTCAGGCGCTGTTCCTGCGCGTCGCCGGCCCCGACGGCGCCCGGCACCGCGAGCGCATCCACGGACGACCCGGGCCCCGCTGGTTCGAGCCGGGCAGTCCGATCGTCCGGGTCCACGGCGACGCCGCGATGTTCATCGGCGGGATCCGCGCGCTGCTGCTGCAGACACTGCACCCGGCGGCGATGACCGCGGTCTCGGAGCACTCCGGCTTCCGCGGCGACATGTGGGGGCGGCTGGCTCGCACCAGCACCTTTCTGGCCACCACGACGTTCGGCGCCGCCGACGACGCCCAGGCCGCGGTCGACATGGTGCGCTCGATCCACGAGCGGATCACCGGCACGATGGACGACGGGACGCCGTACGCCGCCTCCGACCCGCACCTGCTGGCGTGGGTGCACGTCGCGCAGGTCGACAGCTTTCTCCGCGCCTACCAGGTCTACGGCGCGGAGCCGCTCGACCAGGCCGACCGCGACCGCTACGTCGAGCAGACCGGCGAGGTCGCCCGACGCCTCGGGGTGCTCGACCCGCCGACCACCGAGGCGGAGCTCGACGCCCTGCTCGCGGCCTACCGCCCCGAGCTGCGCGGCACCCCGCAGGCCCGTGAGGCCGTCGCCTACCTGCTGTTCCGCCCACCGCTGCCGCTCGCCGCGCGAGCGCCGTACGCCGTGCTGGTCGCGGGTGCGATCGGCCTGATGCCGGTGTGGACCCGCCGGCCGTTGCGGCTGCCGCTGCTCCCCGTCTCGGAGCGCACCGTGGTCCGGGGCCTCGGCAAGGCAGCGACCGGCACCATCCGGTGGGCGATGGCGCCCGGCCGCGAGGCCACCCAGGAGCTGCGGGTCAGCGCGCCCACGTCGGAAGCGCCTGCACCACCGCGTAGGTGATCCCGCTGACCGACGCGGCCAGCACGGTCCCCCACGCCATGTCGATCGGCACGATCGAGGCGGGGAAGTCACGCATCACCGCGAGGTTGGTCAGGTCCCAGGTCGCGTAGGTGACGAAGCCGAAGAACGCGCCGGCGAGCAGCGCCTTGCCCACCGAGGCGTCGGAGACGGCCGGGTGGATCACGAAGTAGAGGAGACCGGCCACGAAGATCGCGTAGAAGATCGCTGCCGCCCCGACATTCGGCTTGTCCGCGAGCAGGGAGCCCAGCCGGTCGTCGTAGAGCTGCTTGCCGATGAAGGCCAGCCAGACGAAGTCGACCAGGCAGAACGCGGCCGCGGCCACGAGGTACTGCGTCACCCACGATGAGATACCCATGCCGACCAGTATCGGTGACTAGGCTCCGGGCGTGGACCGACTCGCCCTGCCCTGGCCGCTGGCCGGCGCATCCGGGCTGCGCGACGAGCTGCTCGCCGCCTGGACCGAGCCGACCCGCGGCTACCACGACCTGCGGCACCTCACCGAGGTGCTCGCCCGCGTCGACGAGCTCGCGCACAGCGGCGCGGACCACGACCGGACTGCGGTCGTGCTGGCGGCGTGGTTCCACGACGGGGTGTACGACGGCGGGCCGGACGTCGAGGAACGGTCCGCGCAGTGGGCCGAGCGCGCACTCCCCGAGGTGGGTGCCGACGCGCGGCTCGTCGCCGAGGTCGCGCGACTGGTCCGGCTCACCGAGACCCATCGACCGGACGACGACGACGCGAACGGCTGCGTGCTGTCCGACGCCGACCTCGCGATCCTGGCGGCCACGACGGAGCGCTACGCGGAGTACGTCGCGGCGGTGCGCGCCGAGTACGCGCACGTCCCCGACGACCTCTTCCGCGGCGGTCGTGCGGCCATCCTGCGCGACCTGCTCGACAAGCCGCACCTCTTCCACACCGACCACGCCCGCAGGCACTGGGAGGACCGGGCCCGCGCCAACGTGCGGGACGAGCTGGCCGCGCTCGACCCGGGCTGACCGGCGGGTCGTGCGCCGTTTGCCCTCGCCCGGGGCCGCCAGGGGGAAGAATGGCGCACATCAGGTCCGGCACCGTCACCACTGACCCGGGAGAGGCCAGGCCCATGGCGCGCTACGCGGATTCCGAGCACTGCCCAGACTG
Source organism: uncultured Actinomycetota bacterium (assembly GCA_963826415.1). GTDB lineage: Bacteria > Actinomycetota > Actinomycetes > Propionibacteriales > Nocardioidaceae > Nocardioides. The sequence goes on from CAWGWW010000007.1 coordinate 209,922, forward strand.
CGGCGCGATGCTGGTCCCCGGCCGGGCCGAGTGCCCGGCGTGCCTCCTGCCCCTGGGAGGCCCCGCGGCCAGCGAGCTGTTCGCCACCCTGACCCGGGCCGACAGCCTCGTCGCCGCCCTGCGCGCCGAGCGGGACGCCGTACGGCTCGCGGAGCCGTCCGCACCCGGCGTACCGGCCGAACCGCTCGTGCCGGGAACGCCAGGGACGCCGGGGACGCCGGGCGAACCGGCCAAGCCGCCGGTCCACCTGACCGTGCCGGCCGTGCTGCTCGGCCTCGGCGCCCTCTGCGTGATCGTGGCAGCCGTCGTCTTCCTCGCCATCGCCTGGGACCGCCTCGGCGTCGGCGGCCGTACCGCCGTCCTGCTCGCCTTCACCGCCACGGCCGCGGCGCTCACCACCTGGTTCGCCAGGAAGCGGCTGCGGGGTGCCGCCGAGGCCCTGGGCGTGCTCGCCACGGCGCTCGCTGCCTTCGACCTGCTGGGGGCCCGGACCGCCGGGTGGTTCGGCTCCCCCGACCTGGACCAGTTCGTCGCGGTCGCCGGTGCGCTGCTGGTGCTCGCTGCGGCGGCCGCCGTACTGGGCCTGCGCCGCTTCGGGCCGGACCTGATCGGCGTGCAGGTCGTGGCGGTGCTCGCCTACCTGGCCTCGGCAGCAGGCTGGCTCGGCGCCAACGAGCAGCAGACCGCCGCCACCTTGGCGCTGCTGCTGGCCGCCAGCATCGCGGCCGCCGTGCTCGTCCGGCACCTGTCCCTGTGGGTGCTGGTCATCGGCCCTCTGGCGGTCATCCTGTGGAGCCTGCTCGGCCTCCTGATCATGGGAGCCGGACGCACCTGGGATGCACATGCCGCGAGCGCCGCGACGTTCTCGGCGCTGTGGCCGTGGCTGGTGGTGGCCCTGGCGGTCACGCTGCTCGCTCGGCTCGTGGGGCTGGGGCCGTGGGCTGCCTCCGGGGTGTGGGCCGCGGCGGTGCTGCTGGTGCTCGTGGGTGTCCTCGCCCCCTGGGTGCAGAGCCTGAACTCGCTCACGCTGTCCGCGCTCGTGGTGGCGCTGGGCGCTGCCGTGGCGACCGGCGTACGCCGCGAGCTCGTCGCACACACCGGTCTCCTGGTCGTGATCGCCGCCGTCGTGGTGTCCGTCCTGGCGCCGGGGGCCTTCGTGCTGAACCTGCTGGAGCGCGCGCTCACCTTCGGCAACCGCAACGGTCTCTGGGGCGAAGGCCCCGGCCGGGTGCTGGATCCCGCGAACGGGTCGCTGTCCGGCTGGGTGCTCGTCGTGCTCGCCGCGGGAGGCGGGGTCGTCCACCTGCTGCTGGTGCTCGGGCGCGCCCGACGCGACGTGCCCGGCAGTGACCGGAACCCGGGTCAGGTCGCGGTCGACTGGGCTCCCGTGCTGGCCCTGTCCCTGGTGCTCGCCGGCACCGGCTACGGAAGTCCGCTGCTGCTCACCTGCCTGGGGCTGGTGGCCGTCGCCGGGCTGTTCGCGGTCGCGGACCAGGCCTCGCAGCCCGAGGACGCCCGCCACCTCGCCGGTGCCGCAGGGTCGTTCCTGCTCGCCGCCGTGCTCGCGCTGCTCAGCGCCCTCGCCACGCTCGCGGTGTTCGGTGCCGGTGTGCTGGCCGCGGCCGGGGTGCTGGCCCGCAGTCGCCGCGAGGACCTCCGGCTGGTCGCCGCACTGGCCCTGCCGGTGCTGGCGATGCTCGCGGTGGGCGCCGCTGGACGCCTGCTCGAGCTCACCGACCGCGTCAATGCCCTGGTCGTGCTGGTGGTCGTGGTCCTGGCCGCGCTCGCCCTCACCCATCCGCGGCTTCCCGGCTCCCGGGGCTGGCTGCGTCCGGTGCAGGGCATCGCGCTGGCCGTGGCAGCGCTCACCGGGCTGGCCGGCACCGACGCGGCCCCGGAGTCCGCGCAGCTGCTGTGGCTGGCGATCTACCTGACCGTGGCGGGCGCCGGTGCCGCTCTGTCCGGCCTTCTCGGACACGACCGGCTGGCCGGCGGAGTCGGCGCGGGCCTACTGCTCGCGGCGACCTGGGTCCGCCTGGTCGACGAGGGGGTCACCACCCCCGAGGCCTACTCGCTGCCCGCGGCCGCGATCCTGGCCGCGGCCGGGCTGTGGCTGCTCTGGACCACCCCTGCGCTGCGCACCCGCGACGCCCTGAGCCCGGCGCTGGCGCTCGCGCTGGGCCCGTCGGCGTTGCTCGTCCTCGACGACCCGCTCAGCCTGCGGGCCCTCCTGCTCGGCCTGGCCTGCGCCGCTCTCGTGGCGGCGGGCAGCCTGGCCTCCTGGAACGCGCCGTTGTTCTTCGGCAGCGTGGTCGGGTGCGGTCGTCGTCCTGGTCGAGCTGGTCCCGCTCGGTCAGGCGGTGCCTCGCTGGGCGCTGATCTTCGGCATCGGTGCAGCGCTGCTCGGCGCCGGTATCCAGTGGGAGTGGATGGCCAGCCAGGGGCGCAGGACCTGGGGACGGCTGGCAGCGCTGCGCTGACCGAGCCCGGCCGATCATCGGCCGATCATCGGCCGACCGTCAGGCAGACCCGCTGAGGGTCGCCTCGCCGCGGCCGGCGTCCGACGGCCGGTCCCGGTCGCCGAACACCTTCTCGGCGATGAACAGGGCGAGACCGAGGGCCAGGAGTCCGGCGCACCAGAGCAGCGACTTCGGGTCGTCGATCAGCACGTAGACCAGGAGCACCGCGTTGCCGAGGATGCCCGTCACCAGCAGGGAGAGCGGGGCACGGAAGGTGTCCTCGCCCTCGTCGTGCCCCCGGAGCTTGAGGGCCGAGAAGATCACCAGCGCGTAGATCACCAGGGTGAAGACGACCGTGACCGTGGCCAGCCGGGCGACCACGTCGATGCCGGCGCCGCTCTCGTTGAGCACGAAGCCCACGAGCAGCAGGCCGCACACCACGGCGGCCGCGAACAGCAGCGCGACCCACGGGCTGCGTCGGGCCTGGTGGATCTTGCCGAAGACGCCGGGGACGACGTCCTCGTTGGCCATGCCGTAGAGGATCCGTGACTGGGTCACCACCGCGACGAGCGTGGTGTTGGTGATGGCGATCATGGCGATCACGGCGAACAGGATCGTCATCACGCCGACCGGAACCGGCAGGATCCCGGCCTTCACCACCTCGAGCAGTGCGGCGTCCGAGTCGCGCAGCGTGCCGATCGGGACGGTGAGCGCGGACGTCATCGCGACCAGGACGTAGATGACACCGGCGGTGATCATCCCGCCGACCAGGGCCCGCGGGAAGTTGCGCGAGGGGTTGATGGTCTCCTCGGCGACGTTGGCGGCGTTCTCGAACCCGGTCATCGCGAAGAAGGCCAGCGCGACACCGGCGATGATCGCGAAGATCGGGCTGCCCTCGGCCTGGAAGTCGCCCAGCGTCGAGAAGTCCGCCTTGCCCTGGGCGACGTAGACGACCCCGATCAGCATCACGATCAGCAGGCCGGCGATCTCGACGAAGGTCATCAGCATGTTCGTGACGACCGACTCGGTGATCCCGATGAAGTTGACGATCGCGAGCACGACGATGAAGGCCATGGTGACGAGCAGCGCGGGCGGCAGCGCCCAGATCTCGTTGAAGTACGCACCGAAGCCGGTCGCCAGGGAGCCGGCGGCGGCGAAGCTCGCGGACAGCATCGACACGGTGATCAGGAAGGTCAGCGGACGGTTGTTGAACGCCTTGTTGACGTAGAGCGCGGCGCCGGCGGCCTGCGGGTACTTGGTGACCAGCTCGGCGTACGCGAGGCCGGTGATGGTGGCGACCGAGACTCCGACCGCGAAGGCGATCCAGAACGCGCCACCCACGGCGCCGGCGACGAGGCCGATCAGCACGTAGATCCCCGAGCCGAGCACATCGCCGAGGACGTAGAAGTAGAGCAGTCGCCCGGTGATGGACCGCTTGAGCTGGTCGTCGTCCGGAGCGATGTTGTCCGGTTCCGTCTCGGTCCTCGCCACGATGGGGGTCCCCTTCCCGAGAGACTCTTTGTGGCTACCGTCGTACCCGGCTCGATCTCGGGCAAACCTCCACCTGCGACGTACCCTTTTCCCATGTGTCGCAACATCCGCCCGCTGAACAACTTCGAGCCGCCCGCGACCCGCGACGAGGTGACGTCCGCTGCGCTGCAGTACGTCCGCAAGGTCAGTGGGACCACCAAGCCGTCCGCCGCCAACCAGGCGGCGTTCGACGAGGCGGTCCGCGAGATCGCCCACCTGACCCAGCACCTGCTCGACGGCCTGGTCACGACCGCACCGCCGAAGAACCGCGAGGTCGAGGCCGAGAAGGCGCGTGCCCGCACTGCGCTCCGCTACGCGCGATGACGCTCGCGGCCGGCCCCACTCCCGCGACCGCGGTGGACGCGTCGGCGTACGACGCGGCGCTGGCGCTGCTGCGTGAGCGGCCGGTCGTGCTGCTCACCGGGGCCGGGCTGAGCACCGACTCGGGGATCCCGGACTACCGCGGTCCCGGATCGCCGGCGCGGATGCCGATGACCTACCAGGAGTTCGTGTCGGGGCCGGACGCCCAGCAGCGCTACTGGGCGCGCAGCCACCTCGGCTGGGGCCGGATGAAGCAGGCCGAGCCCAACGCCGGACACCTGGCAGCCGCGCGGCTCGACGCCCGACTGCTGATCACGCAGAACGTCGACGGCCTGCACGAGCGAGCCGGCGCGACCCGGCTGGTGGCGCTGCACGGTCGGATCGCCGACGTGGTGTGCCTGTCGTGCCGGTCGACGTCACCGAGGCGGGCACTGCACGAACGGCTCACCGAGCTCAACCCGGGCTTCGCCGTTCGGCACGACGCGGCAGAGAGCCGACCGGACGGCGACGTCGAGCTCGACGACACCGCCGAGTTCGTGGTGCCCGGGTGCGAGTCCTGCGGCGGGATCCTCAAGCCGGACGTGGTCTTCTTCGGGGAGAACGTGCCCGCGTCCCGCGTGGAGCGGTGCTACGCCGCCGTTGACGCGCTCGCCGACCAGGGCGGTGCGCTGCTGGTGGCGGGGTCGTCGCTGACCGTGATGAGCGGCTTCCGGTTCGTCCGGCGTGCAGCCAAGACCGGTACCCCGGTGGTGATCGTGAACCGCGGTGCGACCCGGGGCGACGAGCTGGCGACGTACAAGCTCGACGTGGGCTGCAGTGAGTTCCTGACCGACCTCGCCGGCTGAGGGCCCTCGAGTGTGGTTGCGGTGTGGTCCCCACCGCAACGACCTGACCACGGAGACGTGCGGTTCGTGACAGACGGGGTCAGTCCGGCCGCGATCAGTTGGCCCACCAGTCCGGCATGTCCTCGGCCCGCTGGGTGAGGTCGCCGGAGGCGCCGATGCCGAGGCCGGGGTCATCGGCCAGGGCCACGATCTCCTCGACCAGCACGGGGCCGTCGAGTCCCCGAGGGTCGCCCGCAACGGGGTGCCCGGTCCAGGAGGCATGCACCAGTACGCCCGCGCGCCAGCGGACCACGGTGACCGCCCCGGGGTCGTCGCCGTCGGCCAGGGTCCAGGCCACCAGCGCCTCGCCGGAGTACGCGCAGCCGTCGCTCTCGGCGCAGCCCGCTTCACGTCGCAGGCCTGCTTCCGCGGGCTCCCGCTGCACCGGCCGGACGGCGACCCGCAGGGATGTCGCCTCCCAGCCGCCCTGGGACGGGAACTGCAGGGTGATGCCGATCTCCGGCGGGGTCGCCTCAGGATCGGGATGCCCGGCTGCGGCAGCCCAGGCCGTGTGGTCCTGGGTGAGCAGCGCGAGCGTGGCCGGCGTGGCGGGATCGGTCAGGTCGGGGTCGGGCAGGTCGCGGCCCGGGGTGGCCGGGTCGTCGTACACCTCGAACCGAGCACCGTGCTCCAGGGCCTCGGCCGTCGTGGTCGGCGCGACGCGAGGATCGGTGACCAGCTCGACCAGTTCGTCGACGGCGACCGGCAGGTCGAGCTCGCGTGGGTCGCCGGTGACCATCGGGCCGGCGTACAGCGCAACCACGGCAGTGGGCCCCGATCGGTGCAGCACGATGACGCTCCCCGGGTCCTCCTCGGGCTCGCCGGTCTCCCACCGCAGGGTCGCGTCCTGCATCTCGGCACAGTCGACGGCGGCGGCGGCGCAGAAGCTGGCGTCGCGGTACTCACGCATCCCCGGAGAGGCCCACGGGGCCACGAAGAGCTGCACGAGCTCGCCGTCGTAGCCCTCGGAGGGACGGAACCTCAGCCGCACGCCCACGGCGTCCTCGCCGAGCCGGCCGAGGGTCTCGGCGGCCATCGGCCCAGCGCTGCTGGCCTCACCCGCGATGTGCTGGTCGACCAGCCACGCCAGCGCGGGTGCCGTGAGCCGCCCGTCGGACTCCCCCGCCCCGGGAGAGTGCTGCGCCGCACCGCAGGAGCTGAGTGTCGTGGCGACGACAACAACCGCAAGCGTCAGCGCGCCCGCGCGGCACCGGTCAGCCACCACACGTCCCCGTCGCATGCGAGGAGGATAGCCTCAGAGCTTGCGCACGAAGATGTGATCCGCAGCCTCGGGCACGATCTCGGCGGTCTCGCCACCCGAGCCCACGAGGACTCCGTCATCGGTGGCGACCACGGTGATCGTCTTGTCCGGCAGAGCGCCGACCCGGCGCAGGGCGCTCATCAGCGACTCGTCCTTCTGCATCTCCTCCGAGATGCGTCGCACCAGCACCCGACCCTCCTGCTGCCCGGCCGCGCTGGACAGCGGCTCCACGCCGGTCATGAACTCCTCGCCGAGGTCGGTCGCGCCGAGCTCGTCGAGACCCGGGATCGGGTTCCCGTACGGCGACTCCGTCGGGTGGCCGAGCAGCTCGAGCAGGCGCCGCTCGACGCTCTCCGACATCACGTGCTCCCAGCGGCAGGCCTCTTCGTGCACCAGCTCCCAGTCCAGCCCGATCACGTCGATCAGCAGCCGCTCGGCCAGCCGGTGCTTGCGCATCACCCGCGTCGCGAGCCGCATCCCCTCGTCGGTCAGCTCGAGGTGCCGGTCGCCCTGGACGGTGAGCAGCCCGTCACGCTCCATCCGAGCGACGGTCTGCGAGACGGTCGGGCCGCTCTGGTGCAGCCGCTCGGCGATCCGCGCCCGCAACGGGACGATCCCCTCCTCGACCAGCTCATAGATGGTCCGGAGGTACATCTCGGTGGTGTCGATCAGGTCGCTCACCGGGACATTCTCGCGCATCGCGCCCGCCCCCGGCATTCGGCGGGGCCGGCTCCGCCCCGACCACCGGCCGATCACCGCTCGGGCAGCCAACCTCCGGGGTGGCAGGCTGGTCAGCGATGCCCACCGTGATGTGGTTCCGCCGCGACCTCAGGCTCGGCGACAACCCTGCTCTGCTCGACGCCTGCGCCGGGGGTGACGTGCTGGCGCTCTTCGTGCTCGACCCCGCCCTGTGGGGACCGGCCGGACCCTCCCGCCGGGCCTACCTCGGCGCCTCCTTGCGCTCCCTCGACGCAGACCTGCGCGAGCGGGGTGGACGACTGTCGGTCGTCGAGGGCGACCCGGCCAGCGCGGTGCTCGAGGCAGCCCGCGAGGTCGGCGCCACCCGCGTCCACGTCGCGGCCGACTTCGGCCCGTACGGCCGTCGCCGCGACGAGGCGGTCGAGACGGCTCTCGCCGAGGATGGTGTCGAGCTGGTCCGCACCGGTTCGCCGTACGCCGTCGGGCCGGGCCGGGTGACCAGCGGCAGCGGCGAGCCCTACAAGGTCTTCACGCCGTTCTCGAAGGCCTGGGTGGAGCACGGCTGGCGCGCGCCGGTCGACCCGCCGCACCACGACGCCTGGCTCGCCCTGGCCGACCCCGTCGACCTCCCTGACCACGCCGTGCCCGATGGTCTCGAGCTCCCCGCCGCCGGCGAGGCGGCTGCGCTGCGCCGGTGGGCGGAGTTCCTCGACGAGCGCGTCGCGGACTACGACACCGACCGCGACCGCCCGGGCATCGACGGCACCTCCCGGATGTCGGTCCACCTGAAGTGGGGCGAGATCCACCCCCGGACGATGCTGGCCGACCTCGGCCGGCTGCGGAGCAAGGGCGCAGCGACGTACCGCAAGGAGCTGGCCTGGCGCGAGTTCTACGCCGACGTGCTCTTCGCCCGCCCGGAGACCGCGCGCGACTACCTGCGCGCGGAGTTCGCCCGGATGTCGTACGACGACCCGGCGGCCGACCCGGAGCCGCTGGCGGCCTGGCAGGAGGGACGCACCGGCTTCCCGATCGTCGATGCCGGGATGCGTCAGCTGCGCGCCACGGGCTGGATGCACAACCGGGTCCGGATGATCGTGGCGAGCTTCCTGGTGAAGGACCTGCACCTCGAGTGGCAGCACGGCGCGCGGCACTTCATGCAGTGGCTGGTCGACGGCGACCTGGCCTCCAACCAGCACGGCTGGCAGTGGACCGCCGGCAGCGGCACCGACGCCTCGCCGTTCTTCCGGGTCTTCAACCCGACCAGTCAGGGCAGGAAGTTCGATCCGGACGGCGCCTACGTCCGGCGCTGGGTCCCCGAGCTCGCCGAGCTGGACGCCGGAGCGGACCCGCACGACCCGGCGCCGGAGGCCAGGGACCGGGTCGGCTACCCCGCCCCGATCGTCGACCACGCCGAGGAGCGCCGCGAGGCACTGGACCGATGGGAGAGGATCAGACGATGAGCGAACGCGAGCTGGTCGTCCCCCACCGCTTCTGCGGGCCCCCGGTCTCCGGCAACGGCGGCTGGACCGCGGGCGCCCTGGCCGCCTTCATCGGCCACGGGACCGACCAGTCCCGGGTCGAAGCCTGGCCGGCGATCCGCGTCGCGCTGCGCCAGCCTCCTCCGCTCGACACCCCGATGGCCGTCGTGGACGCCGACGGCGGCGTGACCGCGCTACGGGACGGGACGCCGGTCGCCACGGCCAACGTGGTCATCGACGACGCGGAAGCACCCACCCCGGTCCAGCCGGTGCCGGCCGACGAGGCGCGGGCGGCGATGAGCGGCTTCCCCGGGCTCGGCGCGCACGCCTTCCCCACCTGCTTCGTGTGCGGTGTCGACCGTGCCGAGGGTGACGGGCTCCGGATCTTCCCCGGCCCGGTCGGCGACCAGGACGGTGCGCCCCGGCTCGCCGCCACCTGGACCCCGCACCCCAGCGTCGCCGAGGACTTCCACACCTACGCCGACCACGTCCCGCGGGCGTCGTTGCCCACCACCTGGGCGGCCCTGGACTGCATCGGCGCCTGGGCCGGCGACTTCGCCGAGCGGCCCATGGTGCTGGCCGGCATCACCGCCCGGATCGCCACCCTTCCCGTCATCGGCGAGGAGCACGTCGTGGTCGGCCTCGCCCGCCGCCGCGACGGCCGCAAGAACTTCACCGCCTCGGCCCTCTACGACAGCAGCGGTCGACTCGTGGGCAGCGCCGAGCACCTCTGGATCACGGTCGACCCGGCCAAGTTCAGCTGACCGACCAGCTCACGGACCCCGAGCCTGCGGCCCCGCGGCGTACTGCGAAATTGACTCCACGCCGGACGCCCACGCAGGATTGTCGGCATGGGTTTGAACGATCAAAAAGAGTGGTGGCGCGACGCGGTCACCTACCAGGTCTACGTGCGCAGCTTCGCGGACAGCAACGGTGACGGCGTCGGTGACCTGCCGGGCATCACGTCGCGACTGCCGTACCTGCGCGACCTCGGCGTGGACGCGCTCTGGGTCACGCCGTTCTACACCTCCCCCCAGCACGACCACGGCTATGACGTGGCCGACTACCGCGACGTGGACCCGCTGTTCGGACAGCTCTCGGACGCCGACGAGCTGATCGAGCGTGCCCACGAGCTCGGGCTCCGGGTGATCGTCGACCTGGTGCCCAACCACACCTCCCACGAGCACGTCTGGTTCCAGGCCGCGCTGGCCGCCGGTCCGGACAGCCCCGAGCGCGCGCGCTACCTCTTCCGTGAGGGCCGCGGCGTCGACGGCAGCGAGCCGCCGAACAACTGGCCCTCGGTCTTCGGCGGTCCCGCGTGGACCCGGATCGAGGACGGCAGCTGGTACCTCCACCTCTTCGACACCACCCAGCCCGACCTCGACTGGCGCAACCCCGAGGTCGGCGACATGTTCGCCGACGTCCTGACCTTCTGGCTGGACCGCGGCGTCGACGGCTTCCGGGTCGACGTGGCCCACGGGCTGTTCAAGGAGGAGAGCCTCCGCGACCAGGTGATCGAGGCCGAGGAGACCGACCCCGAGGAGTCCGGCTCCGCCGACGGTGGCGCCGGCGGCAGCATGGTCGAGCGCCGTCTCCGCGACGAGCCGATGTGGGACCAGCCCGAGGTGCACGACGTCTACCGACGCTGGCACGACATCCTGGCCGAGTACGACGGCGACCGGATGCTCGTCGCCGAGGCCTGGACCCAGACCCCCGAGTCGATGGCGAAGTTCGTCCGCCCCGACGAGATGCACCAGGCCTTCAACTTCGCCTGGCTGCTCGCCGACTGGTCCGCCGAGGCGTTCGCCGAGGTCATCACCGGCACCCTCGAGGCGGTGGCACCGGTGGGCGCCTCCCCCACCTGGGTGCTCAGCAACCACGACGTGATCCGCCACGCGACCCGCTACGGCGGGGGCGAGCTCGGCCTGGCCCGGGCCCGCGCGGCGACGCTGACCATGCTCGGGCTGCCGGGCTCGTCGTACCTCTACGAGGGCGAGGAGCTGGGTCTCGAGCAGGTCGAGGTCGAGCCGGAGTTCCGCCAGGACCCGTCCTGGTTCCGCACCGGCGAGCCCGGTCGCGACGGCTGCCGGGTGCCGGTCCCGTGGAGCGGCGACCAGCCGCCGTACGGCTTCGGTCCCGGCACCGGCCAGCCGTGGCTGCCCCAGCCGGCCGACTGGGCGGCGCTGACGCCTGAGGCGCAGCAGGACGACCCGGACTCGACGCTGTCGTTCTACAAGGCGGCCCTCGCTGCCCGACGCCGACTGCTGGGCGCCGGTGACGACGTCGAGCTGCTCGACCTGGGTGCCGAGGTGCTGGCCTTCCGCCGCGGACCGCTCACCGTGGTGCTCAACTGCGGCACCAGCCCGGTCGAGCTCCCGGCCGGCGAGGTGCTGGTCGCCAGCGCTCCGGTCTCCGACAAGCTGCCCGGCAATACGGCCGTCTGGCTCGGCTGACCGGTCGCGGGCCCGTCGCCGCGGGTTGCTTCAGTCACGCGGTGGCGCAGGGCGGGCGCTGGGGGTCAACCGGGCCCCCGAAGCCGCCCAGATCCTTGCGTGGAGTGTCTTCGCCCGGCCGGTTCGGACCGCTTGTCCAGCACCCAGCTCGCCCAGGCGAGGAACGCCATCAGGACGACGAGCAGGATCACGGTGCCGGGATCGGCGCAGGTGTCGGGCTGACGCTCTGCATTCTGGTCGGCGGGGTGCTCGCTGGACGCCGCGCTGACCCATGCGGCCCGTCTGTCCCGTCGACACGTGTCAGCGCCACGTAGGGCGAGGCCCAGCGCTGGGCCGGTCGCCGTACCGCCTCACCATCGCCGAGCTCACTGCTTGACTCGTGCACGACCATTCTGTATTTTTCCACTAGGTTAATTAACCGATCGGAGAAATTGTGGATTCGACGATGGCTCCGGACGCTGCGGACCGGCTCGATGCGACGTTCGCGGCTCTGGCCAACTCCACACGGCGAGCGATCTTGGCGCGCCTCACCCAGGGAGAGGCGAACGTCAACCAGCTCGCCGAACCCTTCAAGCTCTCGCTTCCGGCCATCTCCAAGCACCTGAAGGTCCTCGAACGCGCCGGGTTGATCGCGCGAGGCCATCGCGCGCAGTACCGGCCCTGCACGCTCAATGCGGCACCACTCGAGGAGGTCTCGACCTGGGCCGAGAGCTACCGACCCATCTGGGAGGCCCGCTTCGACCGAATTGACACCTACGTCCAGCATCTCCAACAACGAGAGACAGGCAGCGAAGATGACTGATGACAACGACGGCCAGAGCTTGGTGATCGAGCGGACTTTCGACGCCCCGACGGATCTGATCTGGCAGCTGTGGACCGAACCCGAGCACTTCGCCGCGTGGTACGGGCCGGCCGGGGCCACCATCCCCGTCGCCGAGATGGACGTGCGCGTGGGTGGCAGCCGCCTGCTCTGCATGGAGATGTCGGCGCCGAACGGCACGATGAAGATGTGGTTCACCGGCGAGTATCTCGAGGTCATCGAGAACCGGCGTCTCGTCTACACCGACTCGCTGTCCGATGAGAACGGCAACGTGATGTCACCGGAGCAGATGGGGATGCCCGACGGCCACCCGACCACGACCGAGGTCAGAGTCGAGCTCGAGCAGGTCGACAGCGGCACGACCATGGTGTTGACCCACATCGGCGTTCCCGCCGAGTCCCCAGGTGCCGCCGGATGGGCGATGGCGCTGGACAAGCTCGCGTCCCGCCTTGAAGAGGCCCGGCGTCTCGAGTAGTCCCGATCAGCCCCAGCAGAGGCAGAACGGGTGCCCCGCGGGGTCGGCGTACACCTGGAAACCGACCTTCGCGTCGAGGTCCTCCGCCGGCTGCAACAGTCGTCCGCCGAGCCGGAGCACCTCGTCGTGGGCGGCCGCCAGGTCGTCCGGCCACAGGTCGAAGTGCACCTGCTGCGGGGCTCCGTCGGGCCAGTCCGGCGGGACCAGGCCGGGCGCGTGCTGCACGCTCATCCGCCACTCGCCGTCGACGACGATGTTGTGCCAGTCGTCGTCGGGTTTCACCGTGCCACCGAGCACGCCCGCCCAGAACGAGCTGGTGGCGTGCAGGTCGGCGGCATCGAGGACCGTGAGCATCCGAGAGATCTTCATCGGGTCATCCTCGGCTCGGCGCCGGCTCCCGGCAAGGGTCAGGCGGCGAGCGCCGCGTCAGTCCCCGAGGGACTCGTTGTAGCGGCCCAGGGTGGCGACGAAGTCGGCGAGCTCGGCGTCGGACCAGTCCCCCAGTCGCTCGTCGAGCCAGCCCCGGCGCGTCGTGGAGACCTCGCTGAGGCGACGGGCCGCATCGGCGCTGGCGGAGACCAGGGTGGCCCGACCGTCGTCGGGGTCGGGCGAGCGCACCGCGAGCCCCAGGTCGACCAGGTGCTGGATCTGGCGACTCACGGCGCCCTTGTCGACCTCGAGCTTCTCCACGAACGACGAGGAGCGCACTGGTCCGGACTCGGCGAGCGAGATGAGCAGCAGGTACGACGCCGGCTGCAGCTCCGGGTGCACCATCCGGGACCGGTCCCCGATCACCCGGCGGACCCGCCGGATGAGCACCAGCACCTCCGACTCCAGCGCGAGGATCGAGTCGGCGCGCGACCCAGCGCGCCGGGGTGCCGGGGTGGGCGTACTCATCGGCGCCCCCCGACGAGCTCGGCATCGGGCGCCAGCGGCACGTCGGGCAGGTTGGTCTGGCGCAGCGGCACCTCGCGGATGAACAGCACGCAGACCAGGGCCAGCACGGCGAACGGCAGCGAGACCACGAAGATCTCACCGACCGAGGCACCGAAGGCGTGCTCGAAGACCGCGCGCACCGGGGCCGGCATCGTGCTCAGGTCCGGGATCGCGTGGCTGCGGTGCCCCGTCGGCGGTACGCCGATCGCCGCGAGCCCGATGGCGACCTTGGCCGCGACCTGGTGGCTCAGCAGTGCGCCGAGCGCGGAGACCCCGACCGAGCCGCCCATCGACCGGAAGAACGCCACGATCGAGCTGGCGGCCCCGAGGTCGGCTGGGGCGGCGTTGTTCTGGACGGCGAGCACGAGGTTCTGCATGGTCGCGCCGAGACCGAGCCCGAGCACCGCCATGTAGACCCCGACGACCGCGAGGTTGGTGGTCTCGTCGATCCCGGCGAGCAGGCCGACCCCGACGATCACCAGCACCATGCCGCCGACCAGCCACCGCTTCCAGAGGCCGGTCGTGGTGATGATGCGGCCGCTCACGATGCTGGAGATCATCAGTCCGCCCACCATCGCGATGGACATCAGGCCGGCCCGGGTGGGGCTCATGCCGCGGGCGAGCTGGAAGTACTGGCTCAGGTAGACCGTCGCCCCGAACATCGCCACGCCGACCAGCACGGCGGCCAGGGTGGCCAGGCTCGTCGTACGGTCGCGGAACAGGCGCAGCGGGATGATCGGCTCGACGGCGACCCTGGCCTCGACGTAGATCGCTGCCGCGATCACGACCAGGCCGGAGCCGACCAGGAGCGCGGTCGTGGTCGAGGCCCAGGCGAACTGGTTGCCGGCGAGCGAGACCCAGATCAGCAGGATCGAGACGCCGGCGACGATCAGGGTGGCCCCGAGGTAGTCGATCGTGACGTCCCGCTTGACCACGGGCAGGTGCAGCGTCTTCTGCAGGACGACGAACGCCACCGCGGCCACCGGGAGACCGACGAAGAAGCACCAGCGCCAACCGAGGCCGGGGGTGTCCACGATCAGTCCGCCGATCAGCGGCCCACTCACGGTGGCGAGCGCGAAGACGGCGCCGACGTAGCCGGAGTACCGACCGCGCTCGCGCGGCGAGACCATCGTCGCGATGACCACCTGCACCAGGGCGGTGAGGCCGCCGACGCCGAGCCCCTGGATCACCCGCGCCCCGATCAGCACCTCCATGGTGGGGGCGAAGCCGGCGATCACCGAGCCGATGGAGTAGATCACCAGCGCGCTCTGGACCAGCAGCTTCTTGCTGAAGATGTCGGCGAGCTTGCCCCAGATCGGCGTCGTGGCCGTCATGGCGAGCAGGGTCGCCACCACGACCCAGGTGTAGCCGGTCTGGCTGCCGTTGAGGTCGGTGACCATCCGGGGCAGCGCGTTGGTGACGACGGTGCTGGACAGCATCGCCACGAACATCGCGAGCAGCAGCCCGCTGAGGGCGCGCATCACCTCGCGGTGGGTCATCTGACCGGTGACCTCAGCGGGGGCCGACACGGAGGGTTCCGGGGTCAGGGCGGCCGGGGCGGCAGGTGTGGTGCTCAAGGAGGCTCGCTTCACAGGGAGAAAAGGTTGATTTCGACAACTATATTCCGGACCGCGCGCAGGAGCCAGCCAACGAGAGCAGGGCCACAGCCGACACGGGCGGGCACCCCAGGGTCCGGACATGCAGCGACCCGCAGACGTGAACCTCGGAGGAGGTCCGCTCCGGTGGACGTGATGACCGGATCGTCTGCGGGTCGGGTGACTGCTAGGAATTCGCCAGCTGCGTCGGCTGGCCGGCGCTGCTAGCGGGCAGCCACCTCACGCGTCCCAAAAGAATTCATTCTTCGGACCACCTCCTTTCCCGTGTCCCACCAAGGTAAGTGTCCGCCGGACCTGGTTCAAGGGGTTTGTCCGTGCGCTCACTGGGCCCTTCGCTTCATCACGGGATGCAGTCGAAGTGTGGCTTCCCATGGTGAATTCGCCGTGGGAAGCGCCGGTTCGCCTGCATCCCATGGTGAAGCTGGGGCCACCGGGTCGCACCTCAGCAGATCCGCGCATCGCCTCATCGGGACACCCAGCCAGATCGGGCCGTCCAGATTCGCGCATCGCCTGATCGAGCCGCCCAGATCGGGCGCTCAGACGTCGGCCAATCACATGGGGGCCGCCGCGAACTGCGCGTTGTACAGGCGCGCGTACCCGCCCCCGGCGGCGAGCAGGCTCTGGTGCGTGCCCTGCTCGACGATCGTCCCGTCCTCCATCACCAGGATCAGGTCGGCGTCGCGGATCGTCGACAACCGGTGAGCGATCACGAACGACGTGCGGTCCGTGCGCAGCGCGGCCATCGCCTGCTGCAGCAGCAGCTCGGTGCGGGTGTCGACCGAGGACGTGGCCTCGTCGAGGATCAGCAGGTCCGGAGCCGCCAGGAAGGCGCGGGCGATCGTGACCAGCTGGCGCTCGCCCGCGGACAGGTTGGACCCGTCCTCGTCGACGTGGGTGTCGTACCCCTCCGGAAGCGAGTGCACGAACCGGTCCACGAACGTCGCACGGGCGGCCGCCAGGATCTCGTCCTCACTGGCCCCCGGGCGGCCGTAGGCGATGTTGTCGCGGATCGAGCCCGCGAAGAGCCAGGTGTCCTGCAGCACCATGCCGATCTGGGAGCGGAGGACGGAGCGCGGCATCGAGGCGATGTCCACCCCGTCCAGGGTGATCCGGCCCGCCGAGACCTCGTAGAAGCGCATGACGAGGTTGACCAGCGTGGTCTTGCCCGCGCCCGTCGGTCCGACGATCGCCACGGTCTGGCCCGGGGCGGCCACCAGGGACAGGTCCTCGATCAACGGCACCCCGGGGTCGTAGGAGAACGCCACGTGCTCGAACCGGACCTCGCCGTGCCGCTCACCGATCTCAGCCGCGAGCCCGTCGTCCTCCGTCGACTGCTCCTCGGCGTCGAGCAGCTCGAAGACCCGCTCGGCCGAGGCGACCCCGGACTGGAGCAGGTTGGCCATCGACGCCACCTGCGTCAGCGGCTGGGTGAACTGCCGGGAGTACTGGATGAACGCCTGCACCTCCCCCAGCGACATGGTGCCGCTCGCGACCCGCACGCCACCGAGCACCGCGATCACCACGTAGTTGAGGTTCCCGATGAACATGATCACCGGCATGATGAGGCCGCTGACGAACTGCGCGCCGAACGACGCTTCGTACAACGCGTCGTTCTCCTCCGCGAAGGTCTGCTCGACCTCGTGCCGGCGGCCGAAGACCTTCACCAGCGCGTGGCCCGAGAAGCTCTCCTCGATGTGGGAGTTGAGCGTGCCCGTACGCCGCCACTGCTCGACGAAGAGTCCCTGCGAGCGCTTCATCACGACCCGGGTGACCAGGATCGACAGCGGCACGGAGACCAGGGCGACCAGGGCGAGCAGCGGCGAGATCCAGAACATCATCGACAGCACCGCGATCACGGTCAGCAGTGAGGTGAGCAGCTGGCTCATCGTCTGCTGGAGCGTCTGGCTGATGTTGTCGATGTCGTTGGTGACCCGGCTCAGCAGCTCGCCGCGCGGCTGACGGTCGAAGTAGCCCAGCGGCAGCGCGTTGACCTTGTCCTCGACCTCGGCGCGCATCCGGTAGACCGCGCCCTGGACGACGTCGTTGAGCAGGTAGCCCTGCAGCCAGGCGAGCGCGGCGGCAGCGAGGTAGATCCCGAGCACGATCAGCAGGACGTCGCCCACGGCGCCGAAGTCGACTCCCTGGCCCGGCTGCACGTCCATGGACGCCACCATGTCCGCGAACCGGTCGTCCCCACGGGCCCGCAGGAGCCCCACCGCCTCGGCCTTGGTCGTGCCGGCCGGCAGCTGCCCGCCGATCAGGCCCGCGAAGATCAGGTCGGTGGCGTGACCGAGGATCCGCGGCCCGACCGCGGTCAGCACCACGCTGACGACCGCGAGGACCACCACGGCGATCGCCCGTCCACGGTCCGGCGCCAGTCGGCCGACCAGCCGCTTGGCCGACGGCAGGAAGTGGGAGGCCTTCTGGCCGACCATGCCGCCACCGAACGGTCCACGGCCGGGTCCCGGTCCGGCCTGGATCCGCTCGGTCTCGCGCAGCCTGGCGCCGCCCGCCGGCTGGGTGGCGGTGCTCATGCTGCCTCCTCCGCGCTCAGCTGCGACCGGACGATCTCCTGGTAGGTCGGGCAGTCCTCGACCAGCTCGTCGTGGGTCCCGCGGCCGACCACCTGCCCGTCCTCGACGACCAGGATCAGGTCCGCGTCGCGGATCGTGGAGACGCGCTGCGCCACGATCAGGACCGTCGCCTCCCGGGTCACCGGCCGCAGCGCCGCCCGCAGCCGGGCGTCGGTGGCCAGATCCAGTGCCGAGAAGGAGTCGTCGAAGAGGTAGATGTCGGGTCGCCTGAGCACCGCCCGCGCGATCGCGAGGCGCTGCCGCTGCCCACCACTGACGTTGGTGCCGCCCTGGGCGATCGGAGCGTCGAGCCCTTCCGGCATGGCCGCCACGAACTCCCTGCCCTGCGCGATCTCGAGGGCCGCCCACAGCTCCTCGTCGGAGGCATCGGACCGGCCGTGCCGGAGGTTGGTGGCCACGGTGCCGGAGAAGAGGTAGGAGCGCTGGGGCACCAGCCCGATGGCCGACCAGAGCAGGTCCGGGTCGAGGTCGCGTACGTCGACCCCGCCGACCAGCACCCGCCCGCCGGTCACGTCGAAGAGCCGCGGCACCAGGTTCACCATCGTGCTCTTGCCGGCACCGGTCGAGCCGATCACGGCGACTGTCTGGCCGGGGCGTGCGGTGAACGAGACCCGGCGTACCACCGGAACGTCGGCGCCCGGGTAGGTCAGCTCGACGTCGTCGAAGACGAGGGTGCCCGGCTCGGGCATCGAGCGGACCGGGTCGACCGGGGGCACGACCGAGCTCTCCGTGGCCAGCACCTCCGAGATCCGGTCGGCACACACGGCGGAGCGCGGCACCATCATCAGCGTGAAGGTCGCCATCATCACCGACATCAGGATCTGCACCAGGTAGGCGAGGAACGCCGTGAGCGCACCCACCTGCATCTGGCCGCTCTCGACCCGGTGGCCACCGAACCAGAGCACCGCGACCGATGACACGTTCAGGATCAGCATGACCGCGGGGAACATCGTCGCGAGCCAGCGGCCGGCCCTGATGGCCACGGCGGTCAGGTCGCCGTTCGCGACCGCGAACCGCTCGATCTCGTGCGGCTCACGGACGAACGCCCGCACCACCCGGACGCCGGTGATCTGCTCGCGGAGCAGCCGGTTCACCTCGTCGATGCGCTGCTGCATGACCCGGAAGCTCGGCACCATGCGACGCACGATGAACGCCACGGTGACCAGGAGCGCCGGCACCGAGACCGCGAGCAGCCACGACAGGCCGAGGTCCTCGCGCATGGCCATGAACACCCCGCCGACCATCATGATCGGCGCAGCCACCAGGAGCGTGAACGACATCAGGACGAGCATCTGCACCTGCTGCACGTCGTTGGTCTCGCGGGTGATCAGCGACGGTGCGCCGAAGTGCTGGACCTCGCGCTGGGAGAAGGCCCCGACCCGGTGGAAGATCTGGGCCCTGAGGTCCCGCCCGAAGCTCATGGCGGTGCGGGCGGAGAACCAGACCGCGGTCACCGTGCAGGCGATCTGGAGCACGGCCACGGCCAGCATCACCGCGCCGGTGCGCAGGATGTAGCCGGTGTCGCCGCGGGCGACGCCGAGATCGATGATGTCGGCGTTGAGGCTGGGCAGGTACAGCGCCGCGACGGTCCCGGTGAACTGCAGCAGCACGATCACCGCGATCGCCCGCTTGTACGGCGCCAGGTAGGTGCGGATCAGTCGGACGAGCATGCCCGCTCCTCGTCGGCTCCAGCAGGTGTCGCGCTCACGGGGCCAGTCGCTCGGTGTCCCAGCCGGCGGCGGTACGCCGGTAGAGCAGCCGGTCGTGCATCCGGCCGGGGCGACCCTGCCAGAACTCCACGGTCTCGGGGCGGACGACGTACCCGCCCCACTCCTCCGGCACCGGGACCTCGTCGGGGAACCGCGCGTCGAACTCCGCGTACGCCGCCTCGAGCTCGGCCCGGTCGGCGACCCGCCGGGACTGGTGCGAGGCCCAGGCACCGATCCGGCTGCCGCGCGGCCGGGAGGAGAAGTACGCCGCCACGGCCTCGGCGGAGAGCCGCTCGGCAGTGCCGTCGACCCGGACCTGGCGCTCGAGCAGGTGCCAGGGGAAGAGCAGCGAGCAGGCCGCGTTGGCGGCCAGGTCCTCCCCCTTGCGGGAGCGGACGTTGGTGAAGAACCGGAACCCGTCGTCGTCGAAGCCCTTCAGCAGCACCATGCGCGAGGACGGCCGGCCCTGCGCCGACACCGTGGACAGCACCATCGCGTTCGGCTCGTGCAGGTTGGCCTCGCGCACCGTGCGGAACCAGTCGGCGAACATCGAGACCGGATCCGCGGCGAGGTCCGCCTCGACCAGCCCGCCCGCGGCGTACTCCTTGCGGAGGGCGGCGATCTCCGGATCCTCGTGTGTGTTGTCTCCCATGGCTCGAATGTAGGCCCCCGGTCGTGAGCAGCGGCCGAGGGCAGCGGTCAGGGGCAGCGGCCGAGGACCGGCGGTCAGCGGGACGCGGGGTGACGCCGCGGACACGCCGGGTGGAGAATCAACCGACCATCATGATCCCCCGGCACGTCGAAGGAGCCCGAACGCATGACTGAGGTACACCACGGACTCGAAGGTGTCATCGCGTTCGAGACCGAGATCGCCGAGCCCGACAAGGAAGGCTCCGCGCTCCGCTACCGCGGCGTCGACATCGAGGAGATCGTCGGGCGGGTCCCCTTCGAGAACATCTGGGGACTGTTGATCGACGGCAGCTACGACCCCGGTCTGCCCCCGGCCGAGCCGTACAACATCCCGGTCCACACCGGCGACATCCGCGTCGACGTCCAGGCTGCGGTGGCGATGCTGGCGCCGGCGTTCGGGATGCGTCAGACCTACGACATCAGTGACGAGCAGGCCCGCGAGGACCTCAGCCGGGTCGCGGTGATGGTCCTGTCGTACGCCGCCCAGGCGTCGCGCGGCCTCGACAAGCCGGTCGTGTCCCAGCGCGAGGTGGACCAGGGCACCACGCTCGCCGAACGGTTCATGATCCGCTGGAAGTCCGAGCCCGACCCCAGGCACGTCAAGGCGATCGACGCCTACTGGAGCTCCGCGGCCGAGCACGGCATGAACGCCTCCACCTTCACCGCGCGGGTGATCACCTCCACGGGCGCCGACGTCGCGGCGGCCTTCTCCGGCGCCATCGGTGCGATGAGCGGCCCGCTGCACGGCGGCGCTCCGTCCCGGGTGCTGCACATGATCGAGGAGGTCGAGCGCCGCGACGGCGACGCCGCGACGTACGTGAAGGAGCTGCTCGACAACGGCGAGCGGCTGATGGGCTTCGGGCACCGGGTCTACCGGGCCGAGGACCCCCGCGCCCGCGTGCTGCGCCGGACGGCCAAGGAGCTCGACGCGCCGCGCTACGAGGTGGCCGAGGCCCTCGAGCAGGCCGCCCTCGCCGAGCTGCGCGAGCGCCGCCCGGACCGGGTGCTGGAGACCAACGTCGAGTTCTGGGCCGCGATCGTGCTCGACTTCGCCGAGGTGCCGCCGCACATGTTCACCTCGATGTTCACCTGCGCGCGCACGGCGGGCTGGTCGGCGCACATCCTCGAGCAGAAGCGCACCGGCCGGTTGATCCGGCCGTCGGCGATCTACACGGGCCCGTCTGCCCGCAAGGCCGACGAGGTCGACGGCTGGAAGCAGGAGTGGGCGGACTGAGCCTCCCCGTCCTGCGGACGGACCGACTGCGACTGGAGCCGGTCACCCAGGCACACCTCGAGCTCTTCGGCCCGCTCAACGGCGACCCGGCGGTGATGGCGTTCATCCTCGGCCGGCCCGCGACGTTCGCCGAGACCGAGGCGGAGTGGTCGAACCGGCTGGCCACGCGCCACGACGCTGCGCGCGGCCTCGGCCACTGGGCCGGTTTCGTCGACGGCGGGCTCGTCGGCTGGTGGTCCGCGAGCAGCTTCACCGCTGACCGGTCCGTGGCCGGCCTCGGCTACCGACTGGTCCGCACGGCCTGGGGTGAGGGCTACGCGACCGAGGGCGCCCGGGCCATGCTCGACCAGGCGTTCGCCTGTCCCGAGGTGCAGCGGGTCGTGGCCTCGACCATGGCGGCGCACGCCGCCTCGCGTGCAGTGCTCACGAAGCTCGGGATGCGGCACACCGACACCTGGGTCCCGCAGCGGGACTCCCGGGTCACCGGCTGGGAGCAGGGCGAGGTCGGCTACGAGCTGACCCGCGCGGCGTACGCGGCTCAGCCCTGAGGCAGCCGGCCGTCGTACCAGCTGGTGTGACCCTTGCCGCCCGCTCGCGACAGCGACAGGTGCAGGTGGTCACGGTGGCGGAGCGTCTTGGAGCACTTCTTGCGGCTCTTGCACCCTGAGCTGAGGTAGTCCTGCGCCCGGAACTCGTTCCAGGCCGGGAACATCTTGTCGTTCCAGATGACGTACATGACGCCCATCCGGCGGGCCACCGCATCGGTGTTGCCGCGCTTGTCGGTGGCCCGGATGCGCTGGAGGAACGCCTTCGCGCGCTGACGGTCGGCCTTCCTGGTCGCGTCGAGGCTCCAGTCCAGAGCCCGGCCCTCCTTGTGCTCGGAGGTGCCGCCGACCTTGCAGCCGCGCGAGATGGTGCCGACGCTGCCGCCGTACTTGCGGGTCATCCAGCCAGCCAGGTACGCCGTGCCGGGCTTGGCCTCCGGCTTGCACCGGGTCTGCGGCTTGTAGGACGCGTAGTCCTCGATCGGCGTGGCAGCACCTGCCGTCAGCGGCGCGACGATCGCGGTGACCAGCAGGAGCACGAGGGCAGGGAGGAGGAGTTTCCGAGACACCTGATCGAGGCTAGGTCGGAAGATCGGCCCTGTCCGGCGTTTGCCTAGAATCGCTGCATGACCTCTCGGGAACAGATCGACCTCTGGGACAGCGAAGCCGCCACGTTCGACGAGGCAGCCGACCACGGACTACGCGACGAGGGGGTGCGCGCAGCCTGGCGTGATCTGCTGCTGCCGGAGCTTCCCCCCGCGCCGGGACGAGTGGCCGACCTCGGTAGCGGCACGGGAACCCTTTCGCTGCTCCTCGCCGACGCCGGCTACACCGTGGACGGGGTGGACTTCTCCCCCGAGATGGTCCGCCTCGCGCAGGCGAAGTGCGCCGGACGCGACGACATCAGCTTCGTCGAGGCAGACGCCGCCGAGCCACCGCTCGCGCCGGCGGCGTACGACGTGGTGCTCTGCCGGCACGTCCTCTGGGCGATGCCGGACCCGGTCGCCGTGCTGAAGACCTGGACCGGCCTGCTGGTGCCCGGCGGCCGGCTGCTGCTCGTCGAGGGCCGTTGGGGCAACGGCGCCGGCCTCTCCGCGGACGAGACCATGGCCATGCTCCGCGCGGCCGGGCGCGAGTCGACCCTGACCCGGCTCCCCGAGGCGGTCTACTGGGGCCGCGAGATCGAGGACGAGCGGTACCTCGTCGTCAGCTGAGCAGCCGGCCGAAGCAGCGAGACAGCGGGGAGTCGCGGTAGTGGCCGAACCCCGGGACCGGGACGTAGCCAGACGACTCGTAGAGCGCGATCGCCTCGGGCTGTCTGATCCCGGTCTCGAGCAGCAGGGCCTGGGCGCCGTGCTCGGCGGCGGACTGTTCCAGGTGCGTGAGCATCCGGCGCGCCAGCCCGATCCCGCGAGCCGAGGGCACGACGTACATCCGCTTGATCTCGGCGGTGGCCGACGTGCCGAAGGCGGTCACACTGCTGCGCCGCCAGGCGCCGGTGGCCACGGCCTCGCCGTCCAGGTAGCCGACGAAGAAGCTGCCGGCGGGCGGCTCGAACATGGCCTGGTCGAGCGGTGTCTCGTCCTGGCCGCCGTACCGTGCGACGTACTCGGTCTGGACGTCCGCGATCAGCCGCATCGCGTCGGGCTGCCCGTAGGCGACGCGGACGATATCCAGGTCAGGCAACCGCGGATCCACAGGCACTGCAGTACTTCGCGCTCTCGTCGTTGGTGGCGCCGCATCGCACGCAGGCGCTGCCGGCCCGTTCCGCGGCGGCGGCGTCGTCCACCGTGCGCCCGACGCCGAACAGGCCCGCACCGTCGGTGAGGTACGCCGCCGAGTCCTTCACCACCGGCATCGTCTCGCCGGCTCCGTAGCGAGCAGCGACACCCATGAAGCCGAGATTGACGAAGAGGAAGCCACCCACGAGGGCGACCCCGCCGAGCGCGAAGAGCAGGAAGCTGCGACCCATGTCGTCCATGGCGGGCATCTGGTCGGAGAAGACTCCGGCGGCGAACGTGGCGAACCCGTACCCGAGCATGGCCAGCCCGGCCAGCACCAGGACGACGCCGACGATGCGGAACACGGTGCGCGGGCCGGCCTGGTTGCGCAGGCCGGGGTTGCTGGTGCTGCTCATCTGGTCCTCCGAATGGTCCCGGGTTCAAGGGTGCTGACAGAATAGGGGCGCTGACAGCGTCGTCAGGTAGCGCCTCCCACGCCCGGCCCCTCCGCTCTGCCCCTCTGTCCGGAAGGTAGTCATGACCGACGCCCTGCAGATCCCCGCCGCACTCCTGCCCGCAGACGGCCGTTTCGGTGCCGGGCCCTCGAAGATCCAGACCAGCCACCTCGACGCGCTCGCCGCCACCGGCTCGAGCCTGATGGGCACCTCGCACCGCCAGGCACCGGTCCGCGACACGGTCGGCCGGGTCCGGCAGGGACTGGCCGAGCTGTTCTCGCTGCCCGAGGGCCACGAGGTCGTGCTCGGCAACGGTGGAGCCACGGCGTTCTGGGACATCGCGACGTTCGGGCTGATCGAGCAGCGCAGCCAGCACCTGGCGTTCGGGGAGTTCTCCTCGAAGTTCGCCCAGGCCGCCGCGGCCGCCCCGTGGCTCGAGGCGCCGTCCGTGATCAGCGCCGACCCGGGCTCACGGCCCGACCCGGTCGCGGAGGACGGCATCGACGTCTACGCGTGGGCGCACAACGAGACGTCGACCGGGGTGATGGCCCCGGTGCTGCGCCCGAGCGGCACCTCCGCGGAGTCGGCGCTGGTGCTGATCGACGCCACGTCCGGTGCCGGCGGGCTGCCGGTCGACCTGACCGAGGTCGACACCTACTACTTCGCGCCCGCAGAAGTCCTTCGCCTCCGACGGCGGACTGTGGATCGCGATCATGTCGCCGGCCGCCCTGGAGCGCGCGGCCCGGATCGCCGCCTCCGACCGGCACATCCCTGCCTTCTTCGACCTGCCGACCGCGATCGACAACTCGACGAAGAACCAGACCTACAACACCCCGTCGGTGGCCACCCTCTTCCTGATGGCCGAGCAGCTGGACTGGATGAACGCGCAGGGCGGGCTGGCCGGCATGGTCGCGCGGACCACCGCCTCCTCGGACGCGCTCTACGGCTGGGCCGAGAAGACGTCGTACACCTTCCCGTACGTCGAGAACCCCGAGCACCGCTCGCTGGTGATCGGGACGATCGACTTCGACGAGACCGTCGACGCCTCGGCGGTGGCGAAGGTGCTGCGCGCGAACGGGATCGTGGACACCGAGCCCTACCGCAAGCTCGGCCGCAACCAGCTCAGGATCGCGATGTACCCGGCCGTCGACCCCGCGGACGTCGAGGCGCTGACCGCCTGCATCGACCACGTGGTCGAGCGGCTCTGACCCGAGCATCCTCGCTCCGGCGGACAGGTCCTGCGCGGCGTTCGCACCCACGGCTGCCGGGAGCCGTGCCCTGGGTGGGGACCAATCCGGAACGAGGAGACCGCCACGCCGGCCGAGGAGGTTCAGTCGCCCTCTCGGAAGCTCCAGCCGTCGTCGTCGGACTCCACCATCGGACCGAACAGCGTCGAGCCCGTGTCGCCGGACATCGTCCGTGCCTTGACCTCCCCCGAGGCGCCCGGCTCGACGCGGACCTCGAACCGCAGTACGCCGCTCCCGGCTGGATCGACCCGCTGCTCGGCGGGGGTCACCTGCACGCCGTCCGGGCCGGTCACCGTGACGATGCCGCCGATCTCTGGGGCGATGCAGACGAAGAGCTCGCCCGGCTCGCCGTAGCCGTGGCCGACCTCGAGCCAGTGCAGGCCGCTCGACAGCTGCAGGTCGTCGCCGCGCGAGCCCGGTCCGTCGTTGCACGCTGCGAGGCTCTCGGGGCCAGTCGAGGAGGCGCGGTCCTGCCCGCCCGGCGGGGGATCGTCCGCCACGGAGGCACACCCGAACAGGCCGGGACAGACGAGGAGCAGCGCGACGCCAGACATCAAGGCCCTCGTCGACCGCGTCGCATGCAGGACGACACCTTCTCAGGGTCTCCGCGCCGGTCGCGGGCATGGGGCAGCACGGCTGTCAGCCTGCGACCGTCTCGTCCTGGGTGAGCCGAACCAGGTCGTGACGTGTGCGAGTCGCCGTCGCCCCGCGGCCGTGTCCTCCGGACGATGGTGGCGTCGGCGACGGGGCTCAGGGCAGTGCCCCGCCATTGACACTCGCGGCCGGCGCCGGCCGTGCAACAATCGGTTCGACGGTCGAAGCTCGCCGCCGGCTCACCCCCATCGCCGGAGGAGGCATCAGCCGTGACCGCGAACTTGGCGTCGGTTCAGAGCCTGATCGAGACCGTTCGTGCCGACATGAACTCGGACACCGCCACCCTGCTGCTGCTGGACGAGACGGGCACCGTCCTCGAGCCGGCCGCGTCTGCCGGCCTCGGTCGTCGCTGGCGGGGCGCCACCCACGTGCCCGTCGGGTCTGGCTTCGCGGGGCGCGTGGCCGCAAGCCGCGAACCTGTCGTCGTCAACGAGGTCAACGAGGTGTCCGTCCTCAACCCGATCCTTCGAGAGTTCGGCGTGCGGCGACTCCTCGGGGTTCCGGTCTTCGGTTCGGAGGGCTTGCTCGGGGTCCTGCACGTGGGATGCCTGATCGAACGGACCTTCACGCCTGACGACACCCGGCAGTTGGAAGGCATCGCCACGGAGATCGGCCAGCGCCTGTCCGAGCGGACCGAGGACGACGCGCACCTGGCGGCGCTGGCCCTGCAGCGCAGCCTGCTTCCGGCGGCGCCACCGTCGATCGAGGGCCTCGACCTCGCAGTGCGCTATCTGCCGGCCGAAGGCGACCTGGGCGGCGACTGGTACGACATCTTCACGCTGCCCAACGGCAAGGTCGGTTTCGTGATGGGCGACGTCGAGGGACATGGCCTCCGGGCGGCAGTCGCCATGGGGCGGCTTCGCAGCGCACTGCGTGCCTATGCCCTCGACTACGACGACCCGGCAGAGGTGCTGCACCACCTTGATCGCAAGCTCTGCTTCTTCGAGAGCGACGTCTCGGCCACCGTCGTGTACGCCGTGGCCGAGCCGCCCTTCGACTTCCTGACGATCTGCAACGCTGGCCACCCGGCCCCGCTGATCGCCCAGCCAGGGCAACGGTCCGCCCAGACCGCCCGAATCTCGGCTGGCCTCCTGCTCGGCCTCGACCCGGAGCAGCAGCGCCACAACGACCAGGTCCCGCTCTCGCCGGGGTCTTCACTGGCGTTCTACACCGACGGTCTGGTCGACCGCCGAAAGGGCACCGACGAGGAGGCGGACCCGGACGTCGAGCGCCTGGACCACGTACGACAAGCATTCGTGGCCGGCGACAACGCCGAAACTGCGTGCAGCCGGATCATTGCCGAGGGACTCGGCGACGACAGCGTCGAGGACGACGTCGCCCTGGTCGTGGTGCGCCGCCCGGGCTGACCAGCCGACCGGCGCCCGCCCTTCAGCGTCATCGGCCCGGCTCCGGTCCAGGAGCTCCGCCACGGAAGGGCGGTGAACGTGGCTGGCTGGGCTAGCCTTGCCGCGATGAACAATCCAGATCTGGGCAACCGCTACGGCAGCTCGAACGTCGCGATGAAGATCCTGTGGTCCCTGGTCGCGCTGGCAATGATCGTCCTCGGAGCGATCTGGGCTTTCACAGGATCGGGCGCCGCCCGGTCGTTCGGACCCGTCGTTGCAGGTCTGGGCGTTTCCCTGGTTTACGTCGTGCTGATTCAGAAGCGGCAGTGATTCATCTCGCGCTCCGTCCGGGCGCCAGACTTCGGCTTTCCGTTGCGAGACTGGCGGCGAAGGCCTAGCACCGCCTCTCCCCGGGGTCGCAGAATCGGCCCCGCCCGGGTGGATGGTGAAGTCCCGGCACGCTCGCGGAGTGGCGCGAGTGGACCGGGATGCCGTTCGACCAGACCGGCCCGGTTCTCGTGCCACAAGCACCCGCCACGGTGCACTGCGAGGTCGAGCACGTGGTGGCGGGGAGGCGCGGCGTGGGCCACGCCGATGTGCGGAGATTCGGTGGCGTTCGCCGGGGTGGTGCCGTCGCTCATGTCGGTGATCACGTACGTGACCGGGGACGGACCCACAGGGTGATCCGCTCAGCATCGGAACCGTCGCGGTCGGTACGAACCCTCACGCCTCCAGGGCCCCCACGATCGCGTCGTACGTCGGCCGGCCGAACGCGACGAGCCGGGCCTCCTCGACCCGGGTGGGCGTGCTGCCGAGGGTCTCGATCGCGGCCGCGATGGCGTCCGCGCGCGGCCAGCCGTAGACGCCTGCGCTGACCAGCGGGAACGCCACCGAGCGAGCCCCGAGCTCGTCGGCGACCTCCAGAGCCCGGGAGTAGCACGAGGTGAGCAACGAGCGATCGGTCTGGCCGGCGTTCCGGTTGGGCCCGACGACGTGGATCACCCAGCGGGCCGGCAGGTCGCCCCCGGTCGTCCAGCCCGCGTCACCGGTGCGGAGCCCGCGCGGGAACCTCTCGACACAGTCCGCCAGGATCGCCGGCCCACCGGCCGCATGGATCGCCCCGTCGACTCCCCCTCCCCCACGCATCCGGGAGTTGGCGGCGTTGACGACGGCGTCGACCTCCTGCCGGGTGATGTCGCCCTCGACCACGGTGATCCGCATCGTCACGTCCTCTTCAGCAGTCGGAGCACGGCCCGCTCATAGGCGGCCTGCCGTTCGTCGACCTTCGCATACGTGCGCCGGGTCGCCGCGGCGATCGTGTCGCCCTCCTCGTAGGCGTCCACCACCCGCGGGTCGACGTACGACGACTTCGCCAGGGCCGGCGTGTTCCCGAGGAACTCGGAGACCTCCTTCATCGCCGAGGCCACAGCCCGCTTGCGGGACGCCTTGCTGGCGCCGGTCTCCTCGGTCTCGGCGAGTGCGGCCGCGGCCAGGACCGTCGCGTGCCAGGTGCGGAAGTCCTTCGCGGTCGCCTCGAGCCCGGTGGCCTCGCGCACGTAGTCGTTGACCCGCGTCGAGTCCAGGGGCGTCCACCGTCGGCCGTCCTTGAAGGCGAGCAGCCGGTCCCCGCCGCCGCGTCGGCGGCGCATCGCCTCGAGCGACTCGATGGTCGGCGGGTCGTCGATCTCGATCCGGTGGTCGATGCCGGACTTGCCGGTGAACTCGAAGACCAGCCGGTCGCCGGTTCGTCGGACGTGCCGTCGCTCCAGCGTGGTCAGGCCGAAGCTGCCGTTCTGGTCGGCGTAGACGTCGTTGCCGATCCGGAAGTAACCGAGGTCCAGCAGCCGCACCGCCGTCGCGCTGGCGCGGACCAGCGTCATCCCCTCGGTGCCGAGGTCGGTGAGCACCCGCTCGCGGGCCTTCGAGAGCGCCTTGCCGAAGTCCAGCACCCGGGTGAACTTCTCGCTGTCCCGCTTCGCCCGCCAGTCGGGGTGGTAGAGGTACTGCCGACGACCGGCGTCGTCGGTGCCCACCGCCTGCAGGTGACCGTTGGGCCACCTGCAGATCCAGACGTCCTTCCATGCGGGCGGGATGACCAGGTCCTTGACCCGCTGGCAGTCCTCGTCGCAGAGGCGCTGGCCGAACTCGTCGAGGTAGACGAATCCCTTGCCCGCACGGCGACGGGTCCAGCCCGGCTGGTCGGGAGACGAGCGACGAGTGCGCGGCATGCAGGGAGAGTAGCCAGCGGCCGGTTGGGCCAAACCCCGTCAGCGGCGGCGCAGGGATCGCATCAGGAGAACGATGCCGCCGAGGGCGATCCAGGCGGTGAGGAACCACGGCCAGAACGGACGGTCGACCGGTTCCTGCTCGGGGAGCTCGATGCCCTCGCGGGAGTAGGTGCCGCCCGAGCTCTCGCCGGCTCCGGGAGTCGTCGGAGATGCGGTCGGCTCGCCGGGACCGGACCCGGGGTCGGCGAGCGCCGCGAGTGCTTCCTCGGGCAGGCGGACCCGGACCAGGTCGGAGAACTGGCCCTCGGAGCTGACGAAGACGGCGCCGTCGTCCCCGACCGCGATCCCCTCCCCCTGCTCCTGGGTGGGCAACCGGAAGGTGGCGACCTTCTCGAGGTCCGGGAAGGTGTACAGCGCCGCCTGCGCGTAGTCACGCACGACCAGGTGGCGTCCGTCGGGGAAGAACGCCGCGTCGGTGGCGATCGGCAGGACCCCGCCCACGACCTTCAGCGGGTTGGCCGCATCCGCACTCAGCCGCTTCGGAGCCTTGTAGAGGGTCGCGCCGAAGACACTCTTCGTAGCGATGTAGAGCCGCCCGCTGACGGGGTGCCGCAGCAGGGACTCCGCGTCGGTCGGCCCGTCCGGGTAGACCAGCGAGTACGACGGCTCCTCGACGGACCGGTCGCCCCGGCCGACAGCGACCCGGGTGACCTGTACGGAGGAGCGGGAGCCGGGGTTGTCCCCGATGTCGCCCACCCACACCGAGCCTCGCCCGGCGGGCGCCAGCGCCTCGACGTCGGTCGGCTCGTCCGACCAGCGGGTCACGCCGACGGTCTCGCCGGTGGCCGGGTCGACGGCGAAGACCCGGCCGGTGTCGCCGGAGTCGTTGGTGGTGAGCACCAGTCCGTCCTGCACGACCAGACCGCTCGACTCCACGATGTCGGGGTCGCGGAAGGTCAGCTCGACCTCGCCCTGGTCGGGAGCGCTCGAACGCATCCCCAGGGCGAAGGGCACCACCAGGACGGCCGCGAGCACCCGGTCAAGCAACGGCGATCCCCAGCAGCTCCGCAAGCCTGGGGGTGATCCCCCAGGCGGCGACCAGGTCGTCGTACTCCTTGCGGACGCCACCGCCCTTCACCGGGCTGCCGGTGCGGACCGCGCGCAGCATCGTGTTGCGCGGCGTGTGCTGGCTCTCGACGAACTGCACCACGTCCACGCGGTAGCCCTGCAGCCGCATCAGCGAGGCCCGCAGCCCGTCGGTGAGGGTGTCGGCCAGCCGCTCCCGGAGGATCCCGTGCCGGGTCAGCATGGCGTACGGCGCCGGGGTGGGGCTGCGCCGCAGCTGCGCGGCGATGTCGTGGTGGCAGCAGGGGGCGGCCAGCACCAGCTGGGCGTCCCACTCGACCGCCCGGGCCAGGGCCTCGTCGGTGGCGGTGTCGCACGCGTGCAGGGCGAGCACGACCTCGGGCGCCTGCTCGAGCACCGCTCCGGAGATCGACCCGGTCACGAAGCTGGCGTCGATGCCGAGGCCGGACGCGACCTCGGTGTTGTGCTCCCGCGACTGCTCCTTCACGTCCACGCCGACCAGGTGGACCGGCAGC
Source organism: uncultured Actinomycetota bacterium (assembly GCA_963826415.1). Taxonomy (GTDB): domain Bacteria; phylum Actinomycetota; class Actinomycetes; order Propionibacteriales; family Nocardioidaceae; genus Nocardioides. The sequence goes on from CAWGWW010000007.1 coordinate 240,878, forward strand.
CCACGGACCGAGGTGAGGTACCGCTGGGCCGCGAAGGTGAGATAGGCGTTGCCGCAGCCGAGGTCCACGATTCGCAGCGGCTCGTCGGGGGTGGGGCGGCGCAGGTGACCCTTGGCGAGACCGTCGGAGATCGAGGAGTCGAGCAGGCGCAGGAACTCCTCCACCTGGCGGTACTTCGCCATCCGGCTCGGCTTCATCCGGCCCTCGGCGTCGGAGAGACCGAGGGCGACGAAGACCGGGTCGTCCTCGGGCAGCAGCCGGCTCTTGTCCCGGTCGTGGCCGCGCTCCACCTCGACCTCGGCGTCGCGGGCGGAGGTGTGCAGGACGGCCTCGAGCTTCTTGGTGACCCGGACCTGGTGACTCTCGGTCGTCGTCTCCACGTTCCAGTTGCCGAACGGCTCGTCGAGCAGGTCGTCCACGGCGTCGCGGGCAGCGTCCCCGACCGCGTGGTTGGAGGTGTGCGCCTGGGTCTCGTCGTACGCCGTGACCTGCAGATGGCGGCCGGCCTTGAGGTCCACGTAGCGGAACTCCACGCGCTTCCACCGGGGCTGCTGCCCCTTCTGGCGGCCGGACGCGACGGCCTTGACCAGCACGTCCGGGTCGAGGAGGTGGCCGCGCATCCGCGCCAGCACCCGCAGCAGTGGCTCGCTCATCGGTTGACCACCGCAGCGACGAGGACGAGCAGGATCAGACCGGCCAGCGCCACGGGGATCACGAGGCGGCGGTGGCGGGGGTTCACGGGGCGATTCTAGACGCGAGCAGCTCGGCCAGATGCATCGTGGGGACCCCCGCGAGGTCGTCGAGCTGGACCCGGCAGGACATCCCGTCGGCGAGCACGACCGCGCCCGGGTTGCCGCGCACGGCCGGGAGCAGGTGGGTCTCGGCGATCGCGACCGACACCTCGTAGTGGCCCTGCTCCATCCCGAAGTTGCCGGCCAGTCCGCAGCACCCGGCGACCCGGGTGACGGTGGCCCCGGCTCGGGTGAGCAACCGCTGGTCGGCGGCCCAGCCGAGCACTGCGTGGTGGTGGCAGTGCGGCTGGGCCACGATCTCGACCCCGGTGAGGTCGGGGGGCGTCCAGTCGATCCGTTCCAGCAGCTCGGCGAAGGTCAGCATCCCCGCGGCCACCGCCGCCGCCCGCGGGTCGTCGGTCAGCTCGACCGCGTCGCTGCGCAGGGTGGCCAGGCAGGACGGCTCCAGCCCCAGCACCGGCACTCCGCTCGCGACGTACGGCGCCAGCGTGGCCACGGTGCGCTCCATGATCGCGCGGGCCGCGGTGAGCTGTCCGGTGGTGATCCAGGTGAGGGCGCAGCAGGCGTCCTCCTCGATCACCCGGACCCGCAGCCCGGCCGACTCCAGCACCCGGATCGCGGCATGCGCGTTCTGGGGGAAGAAGTGGTCGGTGAACGAGTCGGCCCAGATCCACACGTCCGGCGCCCGGTCCTCGCCCTGCTCGTTGTGCTTGGCGAGGCCCCGGCGCAGCGTCGTCGACGCGAAGGCCGGGATCGACCGGCGCTGGTCGATGCCGGCGGCCGCCCGCGCGAGCCTGGCGACCGGGCCGAAGCGCATCATCCGGTTGGCCAGCGGGGCGACCGGAGCCGCCCGCGCTGCCCACGTCGGCAGCCGGCCGAGGAGCAGGTGGCTGCGCGGCCGCCGGGCCGAGGCCCCCGGACCGTCGTACTTCTGGTGCAGCGCCTCGGCCTTGTACGTCGCCATGTCGACCCCCGTCGGGCAGTCCGACGCACAGCCCTTGCAGGCCAGGCAGAGGTCCAGCGCCTCACCCACCGCCGGGTCGCCGAGCCCGTGCACCAGCGTGCCGTCCAGGGCCTCCTGCAGGACCCGGGCCCGGCCCCGGGTCGAGTCCTTCTCCTCGCGGGTCGCGAGGTACGACGGGCACATCACGCCGTTGGTGGCCGGTGCGACGCACTTGCCGACCCCGGTGCACCGGTGAACGGCATTTCCGAGCGAGCCACCGTCGTGGGTCAGCTGGAGGGCGGTGACGACCGGGAGCCGTGCCCGCAGCGGGCGCAGGTCGGCGTCGAGCGGGGCCGGGTCGACGATGTTGCCCGGGTTCAGCACGTTGTCGGGGTCGCAGATCGCCTTGGCCGCACCGAACAGCCGCATCGACTCCTCGTCGTACATCAACGGCAACAGCTCCGAGCGGGCCCGGCCGTCACCGTGCTCGCCGGACAGCGAACCGCCGTACTGCCGCAGTCGCATCGCGGACGCCGTGAGGAACTCGCGGAAGACCTGGGCGCCGGCCTGCTCGCCCGGCACGAAGGGGAAGTCGATGCGCACGTGCACGCAGCCGTCACCGAAGTGGCCGTAGGGGACGCCGTCGAGCCGGTACTCCCGCAGCAGGTCGTCGAAGTCGCGCAGCCAGGCGCCGAGGTGCTCGGGCGGGACCGCCGCGTCCTCCCAGCCGGAGTAGGCCGGCGTCTGCAGGCTGCGCGCGGCCAGGCCCGCGCCGTCCTCGCGGATCCGCCACAACGCGGCCTGCTCGACGAGGTCGGTGACCACGCGGTGGCCGAGGGCGCCCGACTCGGACACCAGGCGTCGGGCGAGGGAAGGCCCCTCGGCACCCGCCACCTCGACCAGCAGCCAGCCGGCGCCGCGGGGCAGGTCGGGCACCGCGCTGCCGCGACCGCGGACCAGGTCGACGATCCGGGCGTCGATGCCCTCGCAGGCGATCAGCCGGCCGGCGCCCGACGAGAGCAGGGCGGGCACGGCGTCGGCGGCCTCCGCCATGGACGGGTAGCCGAGCACGACCAGCAGCCGGTCGGTCTCCTCCGGCACCAGCCGCACGGTGGCTTCGAGGACCACGGCCAGGGTGCCTTCGGAGCCGACGAGGAACCGGTCGGTACGACGCCCGCGCTCGGGCAGCAGGTGCTCGAGGGAGTAGCCGCTGACCTGACGGCCGAACCGGCCGAACTCCGTGCGTACGTGACCGAGGTGGTGGTCGGCCAGGGCACCCAGCATCGAGGCGGCCGCCGAGTCACGGGCGTCCGATCCATCGTCCAGCGTCGCCAGCTCGCCGGTGCCGAAGGCGACCCGCAACCCCTCGACGTTGTCGACCGTGCGGCCGTAGCCGAGCGCCCGCGACCCGCAGGCGTTGTTGCCGATCATCCCGCCGATCGTGCAGCGCGGGTGGGTGGAGGGGTCGGGGCCGAACCTCAGGCCGTGGGGGGCGGCGGCACGCTGCAGCGCCGCATGCACGACGCCCGGCTGGACCACGGCCGTGCCGGCCTCCGGGTCGATCGAGACGACCTTGCCCCAGGTGACGCACGGTGTCGACCACGATCCCCGGCCCCACGGCGTTGCCGGCGATCGACGTCCCGGCGCCGCGCATGGTCAGCGGCACTCCCGAGGTGCGAGCCACGTCCAGGATCGCGAGGAGCTCGTCAGGGTGCTGCGGCCGGGCCACCACCTGCGGGACGACGCGGTAGAGCGACGCGTCCGAGGAGTAGAGCGCCCGGGTGAGCGGCGAGTCGTCGACGTCGGTGACGCCCCGGCTGTGCAGCTCCGCGACCAGCTCGGGATGGGATGGCGTCACGTCACCAGTGTTCCATCGAGCCGCGGATGATCACCGCGAGGTCCTCCTCGCGGACAGCCCGCGGAGCGGTGGCCAGCAGCCGCTGCTGCTGCAGCGCCCCGCCCACCAGATCGTCCACGTCGCCCTCGCCGTAGCCGACCTCGGCGAGCCCGTTGGGGATGCCGACGTCCCGCATCAGGGCGACCAGCACCCCCGCGAGCACCTCCGGGCCCTCCCCCGTCGCCGCCGGGTCGAGCAGCCGGGCCGCTCGCAGATGCCGCTCGGGGGCCGCCTCGAAGGTGAACCGGAAGGCCTCCGGCGCCGTCAGCGAGACCGCCATGCCGTGCGGCACGATCGGCTCGTCGGCGGGATAGCCGGCCGGACGGAAGTCGCGCACCCGGCCGGCGACCGGGTAGGCGTTGGCGTGCGGGATGTGCACGCCCGCGTTGCCGAAGCCCAGACCCGCGAAGGTGGCTGCCATCGCCATCCGGTCGCGGGCCGCGTCGTCGGATCCGTCGCGCACCGCCGCCCGGAACGACGTCGCGAGGAGCGACATCGCCTTCTCCGACCACATGTCGGCGATCGGGTTCGCCCCGCAGTAGGGCACCCGCTGCTCGGGCTGCTTGGCGTCGAAGTCGGCGTACCAACGTGCGGTGTAGCTCTCCAGCGCGTGGCAGAGGATGTCCATCCCCGACGCCGCCGTCACCATCGCCGGCTGGCTGCCGGTCAGCGCGGGGTCGACCACCGCCAGGGTCGGACGCAGCCGCGGGTGGCTGATCCCGGTCTTGACCTTGAGCGACAGCACGTCGAGGACGCAGATGGTGGTGCTCTCGCTGCCGGTGCCCGTCGTGGTCGGGATCGCCACCAGCGGCAGCAGCGGTTGGTCGGGCGCCTTCGACCGGCCCACCGGGGCGTTGATGTAGTCCATCAGCTCACCGGGGTTGGTGGTGAGCAGGTTGACCGCCTTGGCGGTGTCGATCGCCGAGCCGCCGCCGACCGCGACGATCGCGTCGAACGGACCGGCGTCGCGGGCGAAGCCGATCGCCTCCTCGAGCGAGGCGTCGGTCGGCTCGACGTGCACCCCGTCGAACGTCGTGACCTCGAGGCCACGAGCGCTCATCTGCTCCGCGATCCGCGCCGGATGGCCGGTGGCAGCCACGCCGGCGTCGGTGACCAGCAGGACCCGGCGGGCGCCGTACGACAGCAGGTCGAAGCCGACCTCGGCGGACGCGCCCCGACCGAACTTCAGGGCCGGCGCCGCGTAGGTGAAGACGGTCTCGGCCATCACCGACCCCGCTCCGCCCGGGCCTTCAACGCATGGGTGACCACCTCGAGCACGGGGAGCACGCCGGCCGCGACGTCCGCGAGGGGCACCCAGGCAACCGCGTCGGTGGTCCCGTCCTCCTCGACGACCCGAGGCTCCTGCTCGTCGAGCACGGTGGCCTCGAAGATCAGGTGCAGGCCGTGGAAGTCCTCGTCCCGGCCGGAGGGTGCGGTCCCGCCGAAGTGCAGGTCGTGCACGTCGAGGAGCTCCCCCACCCGGCTCTCGACGCCGCACTCCTCGCGCACCTCGCGGACCAGTGCCGCCCGGGGCGACTCACCGTGGTCGAGGCCACCGCCCGGCAGCGTCCACGAACCCGTGTGGAAGCCGCGCGACGAGATCCGGGTGAGCAGCACCCGGTCGTCGCGGACGGCCAGGGCGTACGCCGCGACCCGCTGCCTCCGAAAGGGACTGTGGTCGGCCAACGCCTCGGTGACCAGCGACACCACCGGCACCCGACCCGCCACCACGTCCGCGACCGGCAGCCAGGCCGCCTCGGCGGTCGACCCATTCACCTCGATCACCTCCGGCTCCGGCGCGTCGACCGGCACCCAGCCGTCGTACACGATCCGGAGCACGTGCGCGTCGACCCGGCGGCCGTCGCGCCAGGCCGAGGGCAGGTGTGCGGAGTAGACCCGGGCCGTGTCGCCGATCTCGGCGTCGAGCCCGGTCTCCTCGTAGACCTCGCGGACCACGGCGACCCGCGGGTCCTCACCGTGGTCGAGGCCACCGCCCGGCAAGGTCCACAGCTCGTCCGTGGTGACATTCGTGGAGAGCCTGCTGAGCAGGATCCGGTCGTCTCGGAGGATCACGGCGTACGCCGCGACGCGCTGTCGCTTCGGCAGGGTCCCCATGCGTCCAACGTAGTGCGGACAGCCACGCCGGGATCACCCTGCCCGGCCGACCATCGCTGGTCGGGTCCCTTCCCGTGGACGTGCACACATCTGCTGAGGGACGGCCCGGTCGTCACAGCTTCACCATGGGATGCAGTCGAACTGTTGCTTCCCATGGCGAATTCACCATGGGAAGCGATGCTTCGCCTGCATCCCATGGTGAAGCGACGGCTGCTGCGACACCCACTCAGATGTCGCGCGCCGGCAGCGGCGGTCCCCAGGTCGGGGAGACGGCCGCCTTGGGGAAGCTGTCCAGGGCCAGCGCCTCCTGCCGGTCCGGGGCGTGCCCACCGAGGTGTGCGGGGTACCACGGGGCGTTCTCCCCGGGCGCGGGCACGTGCTCGGGCCGGCACTGGAGGGACTCGAGCATGCCGGTCAGGGTGTGGCCGAGGTGCCGGGTCGCCTCGACCAGGTCGTCCCCCGGGCTCACCGACACCGGAGCCCCGAAGTCCACGTCCACGAGGCGTCCTCGGGTCAGGTCCAGCCGGGGGTCGCGGCCGTCACTGGGGCGACGGACGCTGGCGATCCGCTGTCCGCCCCAGAGCGCGACGGGGATGATCGGCACCTGGGTCTCCCGGGACAGCGCGGCCGCGCCGCGCATCAGCGACCGCACCGTGAACGAGTACGAGATCCCCGCCTCGGGGAAGGTGCAGACCGCCTCCCCCTCCTCCAGCAGGGAGCGGGCCTGCAGGTACGCCGCGGCGGGCACCTGCCGGTCCACCGGGATGTGCCGCATGCCGTCCATCGCCCGGCGCACGACCGGCACGTTCCAGATGTCGTGGCGACACATGAACCGGACGTGGCGCCGCCGGCCCAGGGCGGCCTTGCCGACGAAGAGGAAGTCCGGGTACGACACGTGCACGCTGGCCAGCAGCGCCGGACCGTGCTCGGGCAGGTGCTCCAGCCCACCGACCCGGGTCCGGATCCCCAGCCCCCGCAAGCCGACGCGGCCCAGCGCGATCGTGGTGCGGTACCAGGGCTCCATCAGGCGAACGGCGGGCGGTGGTCGCGGGCCAGCGACCGACGGCCCGCCCAGCGCCACACGCGAGCGGCCCGGTCCCGGTCCTCGTCGGTGACCAGGTTGCCCATCCAGCGCAGTGCCAGGGTCATCAGCCAGTCCGAGCGCATCCCGGCGGGGCCGAGCGTCGGCAGCACCTTCGGCACGGTCACCAGGCCGGCCAGCCGCCGCGCGATCGAGAAGGACTCGCCGTAGTGCTGCCGCAGCAGCGCCGGCCAGAGCCGGTCGAGGGCGGGATCGTCGGCCGGTCGCTCGGCCATCAGCTCGACGAGCATCCGACCGGACTCCAGGCCGTAGTCGATGCCCTCGCCGTTGAGCGGGTTCACCAGGGCGGCGGCGTCGCCGACCAGCGCCCAGTTCGGGCCGGCGACGTGGGAGACCGCGCCGCCCATCGGGAGCAGGGCTGACGTGGGCATCCGCAGCTCGCCGGAGAGCTCGAACTCGTCGCGGCGCTGCTCGGCGTAGAACTTCATCAACGGGCGGATCGCGATGTCCGCGGGACGCTTCAGCGTGGCCAGGGTACCGACGCCGATGTTCACCTCGCCCGTGCCGAGCGGGAAGATCCAGCCGTAGCCGGAGAGGATCTCGCCGCCCTCGCCGCGCAGCTCGAGGTGCGAGCTGATCCAGGGGTCGTCGGACTGCTCGGAGGCGATGTAGGAGCGTCCCGCGACGCCGTACACCGTGTCCCGGTGCCACTCGCGGCCCAGCAGCTTGCCGAGCGGGGAGCGGACGCCGTCGGCGACCACGAGTCGGCGACAGCCGACCTCGAACCTCTCGGTCCCGGCGTCGGAACGACGCTCGAACACCACGGCGGTCACCCGGTCCCCTTCGCGACGGACGTCGACCGCGCGCGCACCGTCCAGCGCCGTGGCCCCGGCCTTGATCGCCGTGGTGCGCAGGTGGTCGTCGAGCTCCGTGCGGGCCACCGCCGACCCCCAGTCGGGCAGCGAGCCGCCCGGCCAGGGCAGCAGCAACGTCTGACCGAAGCCGTGGGCGCGCAGCCCCCGGTTCACGGTGTGCGCGCGGAGCCAGTCCTCGAGTCCGAGTCGCTGCAGCTCGCCGATCGCACGCGGGGTCAGGCCGTCACCGCAGGTCTTGTCCCGAGGGAAGACCGCAGCGTCCGCCAGGACCACCTCGGCACCACCCCGGGCCGCCCACGCGGCCGCCGCCGAGCCCGCGGGACCGGCTCCCACGACGAGCACGTCGGTCGAGGTGGGGACGGTAGCGCTGGTCACTCGACGATTCTCTCAGCCGGGTCCACATTCGTTCCATTCGGGCCGTGCGCGGGCGGCCGCGAAATGCAACGGACCCCCGCCGCCCAGAGGGCGACGGGGGTCCGAGGTGACTACGTCAGTTCTGGTACGAACCGAAGTCGAAGTCGTCCAGCGCGACGGCCTGGCCGGCACCGCTGTTGCCGAACTCGTAGTCGTAGGAGTCGTAACCGGTGACGGAGTACGCCGCGGCGCGGGCCTCCTCGGTGGGCTCCACCCGGATGTTGCGGTACCGCTCGAGGCCGGTACCAGCCGGGATCAGCTTGCCGATGATCACGTTCTCCTTCAGACCACGCAGCGAGTCCGAGCGACCGTGGATCGCCGCGTCGGTGAGCACGCGGGTGGTCTCCTGGAAGGAGGCCGCCGACAGCCACGACTCGGTCGCCAGCGACGCCTTGGTGATCCCCATCAGGACCGGACGGCCGGAGGCCGGACGCGATCCCTCGGAGACGACCCGACGGTTCTCCTCCTCGAACTTCACCCGGTCGACGAGGTCGGACGGGAGCAGGTTCGTCTCGCCGGACTCGATGACCGTGACCCGGCGCAGCATCTGCCGCACGATGATCTCGATGTGCTTGTCGTGGATCGACACGCCCTGGCTGCGGTACACAGCCTGGACCTCGTCCACCAGGTGCTCCTGGGCCTTGCGCACACCCAGGATCCGCAGGACGTCCTGCGGGTCGGGGGTGCCGACCGTGAGCATCTGGCCGACCTCGATGTGCTCGCCGTCGGCAACCAGCAGACGGGAGCGCTTCGAGACGGGGTACTCCTGGACCTCGGAACCGTCGTCCGGGGTGACCAGGATCTTCCGCGTCTTGTCGGTCTCCTCGACCTCCACCCGGCCGGCGGCCTCGGAGATCGGCGAGCGACCCTTGGGCGAACGAGCCTCGAAGAGCTCGACCACACGGGGCAGACCCTGCGTGATGTCGTCGGCCGAGGCCACACCACCGGTGTGGAAGGTACGCATCGTCAGCTGCGTGCCGGGCTCACCGATCGACTGGGCGGCGATGATGCCGACCGCCTCACCGATGTCGACGAGCTTGCCGGTGGCCAGCGAACGGCCGTAGCACTTCGCGCAGGTCCCGGTCTTGGCGTCACAGGTCAGCACGGAGCGGACCTTGACCTCCTCGATGCCGGCGGCCACGAGCTCACCGATCTTCACGTCGCCGAGGTCCTCGCCGGCGGCGGCGAGGGTGTCGCCGGTCTCCGGGTGGGTGACCTCGGTCGCCGCGGACCGGGCGTACGCCGCGGTCTCGGCGTTCTCGGCCTTGACGACGGTGCCGTCCTCACGACGCTCACCGATCCGCTTGGGCAGACCGCGCTCGGTGCCACAGTCGTCCTCGCGGATGATGACGTCCTGCGAGACGTCCACCAGACGACGGGTCAGGTAACCCGAGTCGGCGGTACGCAGCGCAGTGTCGGCGAGACCCTTGCGGGCACCGTGCGTGGAGATGAAGTACTCCAGGACGGACAGACCCTCGCGGAAGTTCGCCTTGATCGGCCGCGGGATGATGTCACCCTTCGGGTTCGCCACCAGGCCTCGCATGGCGGCGACCTGACGGATCTGCATCATGTTCCCCGAGGCGCCCGAGTCGACCATCATGTAGATCGGGTTGGAGCGGTCGAAGTTCTTCTCCATCGCCTGGGCGACCTCGTTGGAGGCCTGGGTCCAGATCTCGATGAGCTCCTGGCGACGCTCCTCGTCGGTGACCAGACCGCGCTCGAACTGGGTCTGGACCTTCGCCGCCTGCTTCTCGTAGACGTCGAGGATCGTCTGCTTGTCCTTCGGGGTCGTCACGTCGTCGATCGAGACCGTGACACCCGAGCGGGTCGCCCAGTGGAAGCCGGTGTCCTTGAGAGCGTCCAGCGACGCCGCGACCTCGACCTTGGTGTAGCGCTCGGCCAGGTCGTTGACGATCGCGCCGAGCGCCTTCTTGCCCACTTCGTAGTTCACGAAGGGGTAGTCGGCCGGCAGGGTGTCGTTGAAGATCGACCGGCCGAGGGTGGTCTCGACCGTGAGCGAGGCACCCTCCTCCCAGTCGTCGCCGAGCTCGAGGTCGAGCGGCGGCACGATGCCTTCGAGGCGGAGCTTGATCTTGCTCTGCAGCGTGATCTCGCCACGGTCGAAGGCCATGATCGCCTCGGCCTGGGACGAGAACGCGCGGCCGTCGCCGATCTGGTCGTCCCGATCCGTCGTCAGGAAGAACAGGCCGATGATCATGTCCTGGGTGGGCATGGTCACCGGACGGCCGTCCGACGGCTTGAGGATGTTGTTGGTCGAGAGCATCAGGATGCGGGCCTCGGCCTGCGCCTCCGCGGAGAGCGGAAGGTGCACGGCCATCTGGTCACCGTCGAAGTCGGCGTTGAACGCCGAGCAGACGAGCGGGTGGATCTGGATGGCCTTGCCCTCGATCAGCTGGGGCTCGAAGGCCTGGATGCCGAGGCGGTGCAGGGTCGGTGCCCGGTTGAGCAGCACCGGGTGCTCGGTGATGACCTCTTCGAGGACGTCCCAGACGACCGGGCGGGCGCGCTCCACCATCCGCTTGGCGGACTTGATGTTCTGCGCGTGCGACAGGTCGACGAGACGCTTCATCACGAACGGCTTGAACAGCTCGAGCGCCATCTGCTTGGGCAGACCGCACTGGTGCAGCTTGAGCTGCGGACCCGACACGATGACCGAGCGGCCCGAGTAGTCCACGCGCTTGCCGAGGAGGTTCTGACGGAAGCGCCCCTGCTTGCCCTTGAGCATGTCGGAGAGCGACTTCAGCGGCCGGTTGCCCGGACCGGTGACCGGACGGCCACGGCGACCGTTGTCGAACAGCGAGTCGACGGCCTCCTGGAGCATCCGCTTCTCGTTGTTGACGATGATCTCGGGCGCGCCGAGGTCGAGCAGCCGCTTGAGCCGGTTGTTCCGGTTGATCACGCGGCGGTACAGGTCGTTGAGGTCGGAGGTCGCGAAGCGGCCACCGTCGAGCTGCACCATCGGGCGCAGGTCCGGCGGGATGACCGGAACCGCGTCGAGGACCATGCCCTGCGGCTTGTTCCCGGTCTTGCGGAACGCGTCGACGACCTTGAGGCGCTTGAGCGCGCGGACCTTGCGCTGGCCCTTGCCGTTGTCGATGGTGTCGCGGAGCGACTCGACCTCGGCCTCGACGTCGAAGTCCTCGAGCCGCTTCTGGATCGCCGCGGCGCCCATGAAGCCCTCGAAGTACTTGCCGAACCAGTTCTTCATCTCGCGGTAGAGCATCTCGTCGCCCATCAGGTCCTGGACCTTGAGGGACTTGAAGGTGTTCCACACCTCGTCGAGGCGGTCGATCTCGCGCTGCGCACGGTCGCGCAGCTGCTTCATCTCCCGCTCGGCGCCGTCGCGGACCTTGCGGCGCGCGTCGGCCTTGGCGCCCTCGGCCTCGAGGGTCGCGAGGTCCTCCTCGAGCTTCTTGGTGCGGTCCTCGAGCGAACCGTCACGACGCTTCTCGAGACGCTCGCGCTCCAGACCGACCTTGTTCTCGAGCGAGGACAGGTCGCTGTGGCGCGCGTCCTCGTCGACGGAGGTGATCATGTACGCCGCGAAGTAGATGACCTTCTCGAGGTCCTTCGGGGCGAGGTCGAGCAGGTAGCCGAGCCGGCTCGGGACACCCTTGAAGTACCAGATGTGGGTCACGGGAGCGGCGAGCTCGATGTGGCCCATCCGCTCACGACGCACCTTGGAACGGGTCACCTCGACGCCGCAGCGCTCGCAGATGATGCCCTTGAAGCGCACGCGCTTGTACTTGCCGCAGTAGCACTCCCAGTCCCGGGTGGGACCGAAGATCTTCTCGCAGAAGAGGCCGTCACGCTCGGGCTTGAGCGTGCGGTAGTTGATGGTCTCCGGCTTCTTGACCTCACCGTGGCTCCACGTGCGGATGTCGTCCGCGGTGGCCAGGCCGATCTGAAGCTGGTCGAAGAAGTTCACGTCGAGCACGTTGGCTGCAACCCTTCGGTTGGAAAAATTCTGATGTGGCTAAAGGACTGAGGGCGGGTCGGGCGCCGCTCGCGCGGCACCCGACCCCATGACTCAGACTTCTTCGACGCTGCTGGGTTCGCGGCGGGAGAGGTCGATGCCGAGCTCTTCGGCGGCGCGGAAGACGTCTTCCTCCGCGTCGCGCATCTCGATGGCCGAGCCGTCCTGCGACAGCACCTCCACGTTGAGGCAGAGCGACTGCATCTCCTTGATGAGCACCTTGAACGACTCCGGGATACCGGAGTCGGGGATGTTCTCACCCTTCACGATCGCCTCGTAGACCTTGACGCGACCGGGCACGTCATCGGACTTGATCGTCAACAGCTCCTGCAGGGCGTAGGCGGCGCCGTACGCCTCCATCGCCCAGACCTCCATCTCGCCGAACCGCTGGCCACCGAACTGGGCCTTACCGCCCAGGGGCTGCTGCGTGATCATCGAGTAGGGGCCGGTGCTGCGCGCGTGGATCTTGTCGTCCACGAGGTGGTGCAGCTTGAGGATGTACATGTAGCCCACCGAGACCGGAGCCGGGAACGGGTCCCCGGTGCGGCCGTCGAACAGGTCGGCCTTGCCGGTGTTGTCGATCATCCGGACGCCGTCGCGGTTGAGCGGCGTGGAGCCGAGCAGGCCGATGATCTCGTCCTCGCGCGCACCGTCGAACACCGGTGTCGCCACCTTGGAGTTCGGCTCTGCCTTGTCCGCGTGGATCTTGATCAGGCGCTTCTTCCAGTCCGAGCTGGCCGGGTCCTCGCTGAGGTTGATGTCCCAACCCTGCTTGGCCAGCCACCCCAGGTGGAGCTCGAGGATCTGGCCGATGTTCATCCGTCGCGGCACACCCAGCGGGTTGAGCACCACGTCGACCGGGGTGCCGTCCTCCATGAACGGCATGTCCTCGACCGGCAGGATCTTCGCGATGACGCCCTTGTTGCCGTGACGGCCGGCGAGCTTGTCACCCACGGAGATCTTGCGCTTCTGCGCGACGTACACGCGGACCAGCTGGTTGACGCCCGGGGGCAGCTCGTCGCCCTCTTCGCGGTCGAAGACGCGCACGCCGATGACCGTGCCGGACTCACCGTGCGGCACCTTCATCGAGGTGTCGCGCACCTCGCGCGCCTTCTCACCGAAGATCGCGCGGAGCAGGCGCTCCTCGGGGGTCAGCTCGGTCTCGCCCTTGGGCGTGACCTTGCCGACCAGGATGTCGCCGGTGGTGACCTCGGCGCCGATGCGGATGATCCCGCGCTCGTCGAGGTCGGCCAGCATCTCCTCGGAGACGTTCGGGATGTCCCGGGTGATCTCCTCCGGCCCGAGCTTGGTGTCGCGGGCGTCGACCTCGTGCTCCTCGATGTGGATCGAGGTGAGGACGTCCTCCTGCACCAGGCGCTGGCTGAGGATGATCGCGTCCTCGTAGTTGTGTCCCTGCCACGGCATGAACGCCACGAGCAGGTTGGTGCCGAGAGCCATCTCGGCGTCGTCGGTGCAGGGGCCGTCGGCGATCGGCGTACCGACCTCGAGCCGGTCACCCTCGGCGACGAGCGGGCGCTGGTTGATGCAGGTGCCCTGGTTCGAGCGCTTGAACTTGGCCAGCTTGTAGATCTCGTAGGTGCCGTCGTCGTTCATCGTCTCGACGACCTCGGCGGACACCTCCTTGACCACTCCGGCCTTCGTCGCGACGACGACGTCACCGGCGTCGACGGCGGCGCGGTACTCCATGCCGGTGCCGACGTACGGCGAGTCGCTCACGATGAGCGGCACGGCCTGACGCTGCATGTTGGCGCCCATGAGCGCACGGTTGGCGTCGTCGTGCTCGAGGAACGGGATCAGCGCGGTCGCGACCGACACCATCTGGCGCGGCGAGACGTCCATGTAGTCGACCTCGTCGGCCAGGATCGCGTCGACCTCACCACGCTTCTGGCGGACCAGCACGCGCTCCTCGGTGAACCGTCCGTTGTCGTCCAGGCCGGCGTTGGCCTGGGCGATGACGTAGCGGTCCTCGTCGTCGGCGGTGAGGTAGTCGATCTGGTCGGTGACCTTGCCGTTCTTGACCTTGCGGTACGGCGTCTCGACGAACCCGAACGGGTTGATCCGGCCGTAGGAGGCCAGCGACCCGATCAGACCGATGTTCGGGCCTTCCGGGGTCTCGATCGGGCACATGCGGCCGTAGTGCGACGGGTGGACGTCACGGACCTCCATGCCGGCGCGGTCACGGGACAGACCACCCGGGCCGAGCGCCGAGAGGCGACGCTTGTGCGTCAGCCCGGCGATCGGGTTGGTCTGGTCCATGAACTGGCTGAGCTGCGAGGTTCCGAAGAACTCCTTCAGCGCCGCCACCACGGGCCGGATGTTGATCAGCGACTGCGGCGTGATCGCCTCGACGTCCTGGGTCGTCATCCGCTCGCGGACCACGCGCTCCATCCGGGCCAGTCCGGTGCGGAGCTGGTTCTGGATGAGCTCGCCGACCGTGCGCATGCGCCGGTTGCCGAAGTGGTCGATGTCGTCGGCAGCGATCTCGAGCGCGCCCTGGGGCGACTCGAGCTCTTCCTTGCCGTCGTGCAGCGCCACGATGTAGCGGATCGCGGCGACGATGTCGTCGACCGTCAGGGTCTGCTGGTCGAACGCCTCGGTCAGCCCCAGCTTCTTGTTGATCTTGTAGCGACCGACCTTGGCGAGGTCGTAGCGCTTGGGGTTGAAGTAGTAGTTGTTCAGCAGCGTCTGCGCAGCCTCACGCGTGGGCGGTTCGCCCGGACGGAGCTTGCGGTAGATGTCGAGCAGCGCGTCGTCCTGAGCCTGGGTGTTGTCCTTCTCCAGGGTCAGCATCATCGACTCGTACTGGCCGAACTCTTCGCGGATCTGCTCGTTGGTCCAGCCGAGGGCCTTGAGCAGCACCGTGACGTTCTGCTTGCGCTTGCGGTCGAGGCGGACGCCGACCAGGTCGCGCTTGTCGATCTCGAACTCCAGCCACGCACCGCGCGACGGGATCATCTTGGCGGTGTAGATGTCCTTGTCGGACGTCTTGTCGGCCGAGCGCTCGAAGTAGACACCGGGCGAGCGGACCAGCTGCGACACGACGACACGCTCGGTGCCGTTGATCACGAAGGTGCCCTTGGGCGTCATGAGCGGGAAGTCGCCCATGAAGACCGTCTGGCCCTTGATCTCACCGGTGTCGTTGTTCGTGAACTCCGCGGACACGTAGAGCGGTGCGGAGTAGGTGAAGTCCTTCTCCTTGCACTCGTCGACCGTGTACTTGGGGTCGTAGAAGACCGGGTTCTCGAACGACAGGGACATCGTCTCGGAGAAGTCCTCGATCGGAGAGATCTCCTCGAAGATCTCCTGCAGACCGGACTTGCGGGAGACGTCCTCACCCTCGGCGATGCGACGCTCGACAGCGGTCGTCCAGTCGTCGTTGCCGACCAGCCAGTCGAAGCTGGTGGTCTGGAGGGAGAGGAGCTGAGGAACCTCGAGGGGCTCCTTGATCTTTGCGAAAGAGATGCGGCGGGAGTTACCAGTGGTGGTGCGCGCGGCCAAGAGAGGTCCTTCGACGGGTTCGCTCTTTGAGATGGCGCCGACCGACCACATAATCAGCCACCGGGCAGGCGATTAGCATTTGAGGGCAGGCGCAACGCGCAACCATACCTGAACCCAGGGCGCACAGCAAGACAGCGGGCGCCACCTGGGCGAGACGTTGCGACGATGATGAACGCCTCGGGCCCCGCGGTCAAGTGTCCGCGCCGGGATCGGCGGTTACTGACCGACCGGCGAGGTCACCAGGTCGTCGACCAGCCACTCGCCGCCGACCTGCTCCATGGTCACCGTGACCTGGTCCTTGTAGACCACCGGCTCGGCGTTCTGCTTGTTGGTGGTGGGGCGGTTCACGAACAGCAGCACGTCGACCCGGTCCTGGCCCGAGCGCACGATCCCCGAGGCGACCACCTGGGCGGTGACCACGGTCTCGGTCGCCGGCGCGTTCTGCTTGATCACCTCGAAGAGCTTGTCGTACTCGGTGCGGTACTCCGAGGTCATGTACGACGACGCGGCCTGCTGGTCCTCGTCGAGGCTGGACGCGTCGTAGGAGAGGATCGGCCCGATCGCCCGCTCGGCGGCGCTCTGGGCGGCGCGCGTGGAGGCGTCGACGGTCGCGTCGGCGGGGCGTTCGAACCACAGCCAGGCACAGGCTCCGACCGCGACCGCGGTCAGCACCGCGACCCCGGCCAGCAACCAGCCGGGCACTCCCTGGCGCCGAGACTCAGTGCGGGCCATCAGGCTCGACTGCGTCCAAGGCCGGCACCGGCGGCGCCGTGCCCCAGGGCTCCTCCACAGGTGCGGCCTCGGGCTCGTCGGCCAGCACCTCGGCGCGCTCGGCGTCGAACGCCGCCCGGCGGGCGGGGTCGAGCAGCACCTCACCGGCCTGGTTGAAGATCCGGAACGTGCGGTCGGTCGGGTCCAGACCGGTGACGGCGGACTTCCAGGCGACCCTGATCTCGTCGGGAGAGGCGTCCGGCGCCACGCCGAGGAGCTCGTACCAGTCGACACTCATCCGGTCGCTCACTGTGCTGCTCCCGTCACCGGGGTGAAGTCGTCCACGAGCCAGGTGCCGTCGACCTTGACCAGGTCGACCTCGACCCGGAACGGCGAGGGGTCGTCGGAGACCCGCTCCTGCTGCTTGCCCTGCGGATAGGTGTTCACGAACGAGCCGGCCACCAGCGCCGTCGCCGAGTCGGCGTCGATCGCCGAGACGCCGACCGCGAAGACCTTCGCGGTGCGGCTGACGCCGGCCTGGGAGACGGTCTGCTCGGCGGCGGTCACCCCGCTCTCGAACGAGGTCTGGAACTTCGGGGTGATGATCTCCTCGACCAGCTTGCGGTAGTCCGGCATCTCGTCCTTGTCGTCGAGCAGGTCCGGGCCGTAGGTGTTGACCCGCAGCATGAACTGCTCGGACTGTGCCATCACGGCCTCGCGCTCGCGCTGCACGTCGGAGGCCTCACCCTGTCGGTCCGCGAGCAGCCAGATCAGCGTGCCGGAGGCCGCCAGCAGCAGCACGACCAACGCGCCCAGCAGGACGACCCGGAACGTCGCGGACCGGGGGCTCTCTGCGGTCGGGCGGTCGCGGACGTCGGCGGCCGTCACTCCTGACCCAGGGTCAGGGGTTGGAGGAACAGCCACTTCCACGAGTCCTCTCCCAGAGTCGACGGCGCCGCCTTGCCGGGGGACGCCAGGTCCGGGTCCACCTTGCCACCCCAGCTCAGCTTCTTCGTCTCCGGGTCGTACGACGCCACGACCGGCGCGCGGTACGCCGCGCCGGCGCGCGGAGCGTTCTGGGCACCACGGGCGTTGCTGACGCCGGGCGGCTCCGTGCAGCGGGCGTCGACGTTCATCGACCGGTTGCTGCCGTCCTGGGGAGGACGCGTGTCGGTGCTCTGGTAGCCCTGGTGGCACACAGTGGTGTGCTGGGCGATCATGCCGAAGTGGGCGTCGTACAGCCCGCTGTCCGGCGACTTGGCCACGACGGTGAAGCCGCCCTCGACGACGTACGGGTAGATCACCAGGATCTGGCGCACGCCGTCGAGGTGCTGGACGACCACCTCACCGGTGGTGACCAGGTTGTTGACCAGCTCTCCGAGCTCGACCTCGTTGTCCTCGAGGAACGTGCGCAGCTGGTTGGCGGTCGCGGAGCCGTTCTCGATCACCGTGCGGAGGTCCGGGTCCGAGTCGGCCAGGGTGCCGCTGAACAACGAGAGGTCGCGGGCGAACCTCTTGATCGCGCTGGTCGAGTCGATCTGGCCGTTCAGGACGGTGTTGCTGTTCTTGATCAGCGCCGTCGTGACGTCGAAGTTGTCGTTCGCCGCCTCGATGAACGAGTCGCCGGTGTCGATCAGCCGCTGCAGGTCCTGGCCGGTGCCGCCGAAGGCCTCGCCCATCTCGGTCACCGTGGTCTGGAGCGCCTGCTTGTCGACGGACTGGACGGTGGCGGAGAGGTTGCTCAGCAGGGTCTCGGTGGCGATCGGCGTGCGCGTGTCCGCCTCCTCGATCTCCGAGCCCTCGGTGAGGTAGGGCTTGGTGTTCACCCGCGGCTGGAGCTCGACGTACTGCTCACCCACGGCCGAGCGGTTGCCGACCAGGGCGATGGTGTCGGCCGGGATGGTGTCGAAGGCGTTCTCGACCCCGAGGTGGACGTCCACGCCGTCGTCGGTCAGGACCAGCTTCTCGACCTGCCCGATCTTGACCCCCCGGTAGGAGACCTCTCCCCCGGCGAAGATGCCACCGGAGCGGTCGAAGTGCGCGACGACCGTGTACGCGTCGTCGAACAGGAGCCGGTCGAGGCGTGCGTAGCGCGCCCCGACGTAGCTGACCCCGAAGAGGGTGATCAGCACGAAGACCAGCAGCTGGACCTTGGTACGCCGGGTGATCATCGGACCACCATCCCGGGCACCATCAGGCTCACCAGAGCGGGGTCGTAGAGCTTCATCAGCTGCCTCATCGTCGGGCCTTGCGTGGACCAGTTGTCGGTCGGGCCGAACGCCGCGCGCGGCACGCCCGGGAGGGAGGGCAGCCCGCTCGGGAGCCCACCGCCGCCACCGCCGCCGGGGAGCTCGGGAAGCTGGTTGAGCTCCTTGCAGACGTCCTTGTCGCGGTTCTTCTTCTTCTTGCACTCCTTCTGGAGATCGGCGATCCCCTGCGGGGTGCCGAGCACCTTCTGGCAGGCCTTGCTGTTGAGGTCACCGCTCTGGATGCACTTCTCGATGTTCCCGAGGATCACCGTCGGGTCGATCACGGTCGGCAGGTTCGTCGGGGGCGTCTCGCCGCCGCCGTCCCCCGGGCCCGGGACCGTGAAGTCCATCTGGACCGACAGGTTGGTGTAGTCGCCCATGTGCAGGTTGCGCGCGACCTGGGGGTCCCGGCCGACGACATCGTCGACGAACGGGTAGGTCAGGAAGACGTGGAACGCCTTGGCGAAGTCGTCACCGGTCGCCGCGAGCTCGGTCAGCACCGGCTGCAGCTGGCGGAAGGTGTCGATCGTCGACTGCTTCGACGCCTGGATCACCCGGACGCCGACCCCGCTGAGGTTGTCGAGCGCCTGCAGCATCTTGACCAGGTCGCCACGCTGCTTGTCCAGCGACGTGAGCGCGCTGGGCAGCTCCTCGAGGGCCGAGTCGATCGAGCCCTGCTGCTCGCGCACCGAGATCGCCAGCTTGTTGAGCGAGTCGATCGCGTTGACGATGTCCTGCTTGCCGTCGTCGAGCTGCGACATCAGGAGTCGGATCTGGTTCAGCACCGACTTCGCCGACCCCTCGCGACCCTCGAGCGCCAGGTTGAGCTCCTGGGCGATCGTCTTGAGCTGGGCGACGCCGCCGCCGTTCAGGATCAGGCTGAGCGCGCCGAGCACCTCCTCGACCTCGGGGTTGCGACCGGAACGCTCCAGGGGGATCACGTCACCGGACTCGAGCAGCTCGGCGCTGGCACCCTCCTCGGGCGCGCTGAGCGAGACGAACTTCTCGCCGAGCAGGCTGGTCTGGCGGATCTGTGCGATCGCGTTGGCGGGCAGCTCGGCGTCGTTGCGCACCTCGAGCGTCACGTTCGCGATGTCGCCGTCGAGCGCGACGTCGGTCACCTGCCCGACACTCACGTCGTTCACCTTCACGGTCGACTTCGGGACGAGGTCGAGGACGTCGACGAACTCCACGTTGATGGTCAGCGGGTCGCTGCCCACGTCGGGGCCACCGGGGAGCGGCAGCTTGTAGACGTCGAACGAGCATCCGCTGAGGACCAGCGAGCCGGCCATGAGCAGGAGCAGCATCTTGAGGCGCATCATCGCCGCACCTCCACGAGTCCGCCGAGCGTCTGGTCGAACCGGTCACCGCTGCGCAGCTGGCTCCTGCGGAAGGCGCCCGCTCTCGGGAACGCCGCCTGGATCGCGTCGCAGGCCGCGCCGTTGGTGTCGGCCTGGTTGACGAAGCCGCACAGCACGGTCGCCGGGTCGGAGGTGATCTGGTTCTCGAGCTCGCCGACGTTGGCGTTGGTGTCGAGGGTTCCGGCCTGCGGGTTGTAGGTCAGGTAGAGGTTGTTCAGCGCCAGCGGAGCGTTGGTGAGGATCTCCCCGAGCGCGGAGCGCTGCTTGGCCAGCACCTTGGCCACCCGGTTCAGCCCGGTGATGTTCTTGCCGAGGATCTCGCGGTTCTCCTTCACGAAGCCCGAGACCTGGCTCATCGCCACCCCGAGGTTCTTGAGCGAGGCGGCCAGCTCCTCGCGCTCGCCGGCCAGCATCGTGGAGGCGTCGGCGAGCGACTCGTTGAAGTCACGCACGGTCTTGTCGTTCTCGGCCAGGGTGCTGATGAAGCCCTCCAGCTCCGCGGCGGAGCCGAACAGCTCCTCCTTGTTGTTGTCGAGCGTGGCGCTGAGCTTGCTGAAGTCCTCGATCGTCTGGTGGAACTTCGCGCCCTGGCCGCCGAAGTTCTCGGCGGTGGTCTCGAGCAGGTCGGTCAGGGCGCCGTTGCGGTTGGCGCCGTTCGGGCCGAGCGCGACGTTGAGCTTGTCGAGGCCCGAGTAGATCTCGTCGAGCTCGAGCGGCGACGCCGTCCGGTCGGTGTCGAGGATCTCGCCGTCGGCGATGACGTCACCACCGTCGTAGACCGGTGTCAGCTGCACGAAGCGGTCCCCCACGATCGAGGGAGCGACGATCGCAGCCTTCGCGTCCGCGGGGACCTTGATGTCGGCGTCGTACGACATGACGACGATGACGTCGGTGCCCGACGGCGTCACCTTGTCCACAGTGCCGACCGGGACCCCGAGGACCCGGACGTCGCTGCCCTCGTAGATCGAGATGGCACGCGGGAAGTGGGCGGTCAGGGTCTTCTGGTCTCCCCCGCTGAACATGGTGAAGCCCGCGGCGACGAGCAGCGCCACGATCACCCCGGGGACGAGGAACTTCTTCACGGTTTCCATCTCAGCCGACCTGCGGTACGGGAGGCATGTTCTGGATGTAGGTGTCGAACCACGGCCCGTTGCCCAGGGTGTTGGCGAAGACCCGGTAGAACGGGGCCATCAGCCGCAGGCTGTTGTCGAGGTTGTCCTCGTTCTTGTTGAGGACGTCGACGACGTTGCTGAGCTCGGTGAGCGCGGGCTTGAGGTCGGCGCGGCTCTGCTTGACCAACGCGGTCAGCTCCTTCGAGAGCGTCGAGGTGGACACCAGCAGGTTGTGCACGGCTTCGCGGCGCTGGACCAGCGCCCGGAACAGCACGTCCGAGTCCTGCATCAGCGCGACGATGTCGTCGTCACGCTCGTTGAGGACGCCGGAGACCTTGCGGAGGTTCTTGAGCAGGGAGTTGATCTGGCTGTCCCGCGCGGCGATCTTCGAGGAGAGCGAGGAGACCCCGCTCAACGCGGCCTTGAACTCATCCGGCGTGTTGCGGGTGAGGTCGGCCAGTGTGGTCAGCGACTCGGCCAGCTGGTCGGTGTCGATCTCCTCGGAGGTCTCGGCCAGCCCGGAGAACGCGTCGACGACGTCGTACGGCGAGCTGGTGCGCTCCTGCGGGATCTCGCTGTCGGCCTTGAGCTGGCCGGAACCGGCGGGCTCGAGGGAGAGGTACATGGCCCCGAGCAGGGTCTTGACCTTGATCGCAGCCTGGGTCAGGGTGCCGAACTCGGAGTCGGTCTTGACCCGGAACGTCACCTTGACGTGGTCGCCGTCGAGGGCGACCGACTCGACCTTGCCGACCCGGACGCCCGCGATGCGGACCTCGTCGTTGGCCTTCAGGCCGCCGGCCTCGGAGAACGCGGCGTAGTAGGTGTCCCCACCGCCGATCAGGGGCAGGTCCTGGGCCCGGAAGGCGGACAGGATCAGCATGGCGATGACGGCGAGGCTGACCGCGCCGATGATCACGGGGTTGCGTTCGCGGAACGGGATGCTCATCCGAGATCACACCTGTCGCTGCCGGCCGAGTAGTCGACGGGGAGGGTCTGGTTGCCCGGGAGCGTGACCCGGCCGTGGAACTCGCAGAGGTAGAAGTTGAACCAGGAGCCGTAGATGGCGGTCCGTCCGATCTTGGTGAGCTTGATCGGCAGCACCTGCAGGGCCCGGTCGAGCTCGCCCTTGTTGCGGTCGAGGTTCGTGGCGAAGGTGCGCAGCTGCTTGACGTCCTCCACGAACGGCTGCCGGATGCCGGAGACCAGGTCGGCGGTCTGCACGGAGAGGTCGGAGATCCCCTCGAGGGAGCCGAGGATCGCCTTGCGGTCCTTCTTGAGGCCGTGCACGAAGGTCCGGAACGTCACGATCAGCTCGCTGAGCTGGTCGTCCCGGTCGCCGATGTGCTCGAGCACCTGGTCGAGGTTGGTGATCAGGTTGCCGATCAGCTTGTCCCGGCCCGCGAGCGTCTGGGTCACCGAGGCGGTGCTCGAGAGCAGCCCCTCGAGCGTTCCGCCCTCGCCCTGGAAGACCTGGACGATCTCGTAGGAGAGCTTGTTGATGTCGGCCGGCGACAGCGCCTGGAAGAGCGGCTTGAACCCGTTGAACAGCACCGTCAGGTCGAGCGCCGGCGAGGTCTGGGCGACCGGGATCGTGTCGCCGGGCGCCAGACGCTCGGTGTCCCCCACCTTGGTGGCCAGGTTGAGGTAACGCTGACCGACGAGGTTGCGGTAGCGGATCGAGACGTTGGTCGCCTTGCTCAACGAGGTCTGCTCCTGGACGGAGAAGGTCACCGTCGCCCGGGTCCGGTCGACGATCTCGATGTCCTTGACCGTGCCGACCTTGACGCCGGCGATCCGGACGTCATCGCCCTTGACCACCCCCGTCGCATCGACGAACTCGGCCTTGTACTCGTTGGCGCCGGCGAAGGTCAGGTTGCCGATCACGGCGACCAGGACGCCGGTGGCCAGCGTGGTGACGAGCATGAAGATGACCAGCTTCACGAGGTCGCCAGCGGTGCGCTTGTCCAACATCTTCACAGCTGATCACCTCCTCGCAGCTTCGCCGCGTGGTCACGTTTCTCGATGGGGCGCTGGCCGATGCGGCTACGCGCTTCGGAGGTCATCGCAGCGACACCTCCGCTCCACGAGCCATCGGGCCGACCAGCAGGACGCCGAGGTCGGGGACATCGTCGGCCGTCAGGCCGAGGACCGGTCCGAGCAGGGACTTGAGCAAGGCCGACTCCTGGGGACTGCCGGCAAGGCCCGTCCCGTTGCGGTAGTAGTTCGGGGCGATCCGGCTGGTGCCCTTGCCCGTCGGCTCGTCCACGCCGTCGTTCATGTTCGGCTGGTGCGGCAACGGGTTCTTCTGCGACCACGGCGGGTTCGGCAGGTGCAGGCAGCTGGGTCCGCGGTCCTCACCGAAGCGCGGGACGTCCTGGGCGCCGTACTGACGCGGCTGGTTGGGCAGCGTCTCCAGCACGATGTGCAGCATGAAGCCGCGGAAGGCCTCGGCCTGCAGCTTGCCGGCGTTCACGATGCCCTTGGTCAGGCAGGAGTACTCCGGGGCGTACTTCGCGAAGACCTCGAGCTGCGTGGCGCTCACGTCGCTGAGCCGGATCAGGTTGGCGCCGTTGTCGTCGAGGAACCCCTTGGCGGTGTTCGAGAACGACGCGACGTCCGAGTAGAGGGCGGTGAGCTGGGCGTCGTTGTCCTCGAGCGTGCCGGTGGTCTTGACGGAGTTGCGCAGGATCGCCGCGATCTCCGGCATCGCTGCGGCGTAGGTGTCCGACACCTGGGCGGTCAGCCGGAGGTCCTCCACGAACGCGGGGATCTGCGGGTTGAAGCGCTTGAGGTAGCTGTCGACGGTCTCGAGGTTCTTGCCGAGGATCTCGCCGCGCCCCTCGAGGGCGGTTGCCATCGCGTTCAGCGTCATGTTGATCTCGGCCGGCTGCACCGTGCGCAGCAGCGGGTAGAGGTCGGAGAGCACCTTCTCGACCTCGACCGAGACCTCGGTGCGCTCGATCGTGTCGCCGGCCTCGATGTGGCCGGTCCCCGAGTCCTCGGGGATCACCAGGGAGACGTACTTCTCGCCGAACAGGGTCTTCGGCACGATCGACCCCGTCACGTCGGCCGGGATCGAGTCGGTCTCGCTGGGGAAGATCCCGAGCGTCAGCTCGGCTCCCTCGGCAGTGGTGTCGAAGTCCAGGACCTCGCCGACGATGACGCCGCGGATCTTGACGTCGGCCCGGGCGGGCAGCTGAAGGCCGATGGTGCTGGTCTGCAGGCTGACCCGGTCGTAGTCGACGTACTTCTTGGTGAAGATGCTGTAGGTGACGTAGACGCCGGCCAGGAGCAGCGCCATGAAGACGATGCCGAGGACCTTGTGGTTGCTCGCGAGTCTCATCCCGGTCACCCCGCCAATCTCACGGTCGTGGTGGTGCCCCAGATCGCCATGGACAGGAACAGGTCGATGACGTTGATCGCGACGATGCTCGTGCGCACGGCGCGGCCCACGGCCACGCCGACGCCGGCCGGTCCGCCCGAGGCGGTGTAGCCGTGGTAGCAGTGGATCAGGATCACCGTCACGGCGAAGACCAGCACCTTGCCGAAGGACCAGAGCACGTCACCCGGTGGCAGGAACTGGTTGAAGTAGTGGTCGTAGGTCCCGGCGCTCTGGCCGAAGAACTGGGTCACGGTCAGTCGGGTCGCGAAGTACGACGAGAGCAGGCCGACGACGTACAGCGGGATGATCGCGATCAGCCCGCCGATGATCCGGGTGGTCACCAGGAACGGCAGCGAGGGGATCGCCATCACCTCGAGGGCGTCGACCTCCTCGGAGATCCGCATGGCGCCGAGCTGGGCGGTGAAGCCGCACCCGACGGTGGCGGCGAGCGCGATGCCGGCCACCAGGGGGGCGATCTCACGGGTGTTGAAGTACGCCGAGACGAAGCCGGAGAACGCCGCGGTGCCGATCTGGTTGAGCGCGGCGTAGCCCTGGAGCCCGACCTCGGTGCCGGTGAAGAAGGTCATCGCCGTGATCACACCGACGGTGCCGCCGATGACCGCGAGCGAGCCCGAGCCGAGGGTGACCTCGGCGAGGATCCGCAGGATCTCCTTCTTGTACCGGCGCACCGTGCGTGGGGTCCACGCCAGTGCCTTGATGAAGAACGCGAGCTCTTCGCCGAGGCTGTCGAGGGTCTTGAGCGGTCGTTCGTAGACCGCCTTGATGTTGGCCATGTCCTCAACCCGTCTTTGGTGGGACGAGTTGGAAGTAGATCGCGCTCATCACGAAGTTGACGACGAACAGGAGCATGAAGGAGATGACGACGGACTCGTTCACGGCGTCGCCCACGCCCTTCGGTCCACCGTTGGCGTTCATCCCCTTGTAGCAGGCGACGATCGCGGCGATCAGACCGAACACGAGGGCCTTCAACATGCCTTGCCAGAGGTCGGGTAGCTGGGCGAGCGCGGTGAAGCTCGCTAAATAGGCCCCTGGTGTGCCGTCTTGCAAGACGACGTTGAAGACATAACCACCCGCCACACCGACGACGCTGACCAGTCCGTTGAGGAAGAAGGCGACCAGCATGCAGGCGAGCACCCGAGGCACCACCAGCCGCTGGATCGGGTCGATGCCGAGCACCATCATCGCGTCGAGCTCTTCGCGGATCTTGCGGGCGCCGAGGTCAGCCGCGATCGCCGAGCCGCCGGCGCCGGCGATCAGCAACGACGTGGCGATCGGGCCGGCTTCGCGCACCACCGCCAGGACCGCGGCGGAGCCGGTGAACGACTGGGCACCGAACTGCTTGATCAGACCGCCGACCTGCAGCGCGATGACCGCGCCGAACGGGATCGCGACCAGGGCGGTCGGGATGATCGTGACCGAGGCGATGAACCAGGCCTGCTGGAGGAACTCGCGCATCTGGAAGGGTCGGCGGAAGAGCCCGCGCCCGACGTCGAGGCCGAAGGCGAAGAGCTTGCCGGCGGTCCCGATCGGGGCGAGGTACCTGCTCGAGGTGAGAGTGGACACGCGTCAGCCGCCCGAGATCATGGACATGTTCTGCTGGAACGAGCCAGGCGGCGGAGTGACGCCGTTCTCCTTGCACCAGGCACCGGGCTGGCGCTGGCTGCGTCTCGGGATGCCGTTGGACGGCTCCTGCTGGAACGGGATGGGCGGCAGCGGCGGCAGCTCCTGACCGACCTCCGAGGCGAGCTCGTCGGCGTCCTTCTCCTCGGACATGCCGATCGGACCGACGCGCTGGGCGTTGAGGAACTGCCGCACCACCGGCTCCTCCGACGAGAGCAGCATCTCGCGGGGGCCGAACATGGCCAGGTGCTTGTGGTAGAGCAACCCGATGTTGTCGGGCACCGTCCTGGCGGTGTTGACGTCGTGCGTGACGATCAGGAACGTCGCGTCGATCTGCGCGTTCAGGTCGATGATGAGCTGGTTCAGGAACGACGTGCGGACCGGGTCGAGACCGGAGTCGGGCTCGTCGAAGAGCACGATCTCGGGGTCGAGGACCAGCGCGCGGGCCAGGCCGGCCCGCTTGCGCATCCCGCCGGAGATCTCACCGGGGAGCTTGTCCTCGGCACCGATCAGGCCCACCAGGTCCATCTTCTCCATGACCACGTCGCGGATCTGGGACTCGGTCTTCTTGGTGTGCTCGCGCAGCGGGAAGGCGACGTTGTCGTAGAGGTTCATCGAGCCGAACATCGCGCCGTCCTGGAACAGCACGCCGAAAAGCTTCCGGATCTCGTAGAGGTCCTTCTCCGAGCAGCTCGCGATGTCGGTGCCCTCGATCATGATCGAGCCCTTGTCGGGCTTGAGCAGCCCGATCAGCGTCTTCAGGAAGACCGACTTGCCGGTACCCGACGGACCGAGCATGACGCAGATCTCTCCAGCCGGGATCGTGAGGGACACGTCACCCCAGATCAGCTGCTTGCCGAACGACTTCGTCAGGTCGTTGACCTTGATCTCTACACCCATGCCACGAACTCCCATTCGACCCTGCTCGTCGTGCCCGTCCTGCGGACGGATACGTGAACCCCCCGGTTTGTGCACCCGCCAGTAACAACGGCAGGTCCGCCGTGAGGTTACGCGGTATCGAGGATGCCGTCACCATGTGGTCAGCACCCCCCACACCTCCGAGCCGGGCAGCCCGACACAGCGCCGCACGGATGTCTCGGGGCAAGGCAGCTTCTTCGGGAAATCCCGTGGGGTGTTCCCCTCCTCGAGCGGCCGCAAACCCGCGATTGCGGGCAGCCCGAGAGGCCATCGAAATGCAGCAGGGCGGCCACCCCGGTGGGGTGGCCGCCCTGGTGACGGTTCAGGCAGGTGTCACTTGACGGTGACAGTGGCGCCGGCGCCCTCGAGGGCGTCCTTCGCCTTCTCGGCCGCAGCCTTGTCGACCTTCTCGAGGATCGCCTTCGGAGCGGACTCCACCAGGTCCTTGGCCTCCTTGAGACCGAGGGAGGTGAGAGCGCGCACCTCCTTGATGACGTTGATCTTCTTCTCGCCGGCAGCCTCGAGGACGACGTCGAACTCGTCCTGCTCGGCAGCCTCGTCGCCGCCGGCGGCGCCGCCAGCAGCACCAGCGGCGGGAGCGGCAGCAACGGGAGCAGCAGCGGTGACGCCGAAGGTCTCCTCGAACTGCTTCACGAACTCGCTGAGCTCGATGAGGGTCATTTCCTTGAACGCGTCGAGGAGCGCGTCGGTGGTGAGCTTCGCCATGGTGGCGTTTCCTTCCGATCGGTGACCCGGTCCGTTGTGCGGACCCGGGTCGGGTTTCAGGTGGTGGGGTACGTCGGCCTGGGGATCAGGCTTCGGTGGCTTCGCCCTCGTCAGAGGCGACGGCCTCCGCAGTGGGAGCTTCCTCGGCAGCAGCCTCGGGAGCCTCCTCCACGGGAGCCTCGGTCACCTCGTCGGCGGGAGCCTCGTCGGCCACAGGGGCTTCGGGGGCCTCCTCGGCGGCGGCCGGCGTACCGGCACCACCTGCGAGGATCGAGGGGTCCTGCTCTGCCTTTGCCTGCAGGGCGCCGGCGAGCCGGGCAGCCTGTGCGAGCGGGGCGTTGAGCAGGTAGACGGCCTGGCTGAGCGACGCGAGCATCGCACCGGCCAGCTTGCCCATGAGCACCTCGCGCGACTCGAGATCGGCCAGCTTGGCGATCTGCTTCGCGTCGAGGATGTTCCCGTCCAGGACACCACCCTTGATGATCAGGGTGGGGTTGGCCTTGGCAAAGTCACGCAGACCCTTCGCCGCCTCGACCACGTCGCCGTTGATGAAGGCGATGGCGGTCGGGCCGGTGAGCAGGTCGTCGAAGCCGGAGATGCCCACCTCATTGGCGGCGATCTTGGCCAGCGTGTTCTTGACCACGGCGTAGTTGGCGTTCGCACCGAGGGAGCGCCGCAGGTCCTGCAGCTGCTTCACGGTGAGACCGCGGTAGTCGGTCAGCACGGCGCCGTCGGCGTCGTTGAAGTGCTCAACGATCTCCGCGACGGCTGCCTGCCTGTCTGCCCGCGCCATGGGTCTCCTTCCGGACTGGGAGACCACCGCACGGCCCGGAGAAAGACGAACGCCCCGAGCGCAAGGCTCAGGGCGTGAAGGCCGCGACTGCGGCTCTGCTCTGGCACCTGCGCTGGCCGTCCGCTTGCTGCGGAACCTTCGGTCCTGCTGCTGATGCAGCCTGACCACCGGCGGTCTCTGGTTTCGAGAGGAAGACTACGGCGCCCCGCGCCGGGGACCAAATCGAGCGACCCTCCCCGGGCCTCGACGCCTGAAATGACACCGGCCCGCCCGAGGATCTCGGGCGGGCCGGCGCTCAGCGGTGGAGATCAGGCCTGGGTGGCCTCGTCCTCGACCGCGACGTTCTTGGTCCGGTTCGGGTCGACCTGGACGCCGGGGCCCATGGTCGTCGAGACGGTGACCTTGCGGAGGTAGCGACCCTTGGAGCTGGCGGGCTTGAGCCGCAGCACCTCCTCGAGCGCTGCCGCGTAGTTCTCGGCGAGCTGGCTCTCCGCGAAGGAGGCCTTGCCGATGATGAAGTGCAGGTTGGCGTGACGGTCCACGCGGAACTCGATCTTGCCGCCCTTGATGTCGGACACGGCCTTCGCCACGTCCGCCGTCACGGTGCCGGTCTTCGGGTTCGGCATGAGGCCACGCGGGCCGAGCACGCGGCCGAGTCGACCGACCTTGCCCATCATGTCGGGGGTCGCGACGACGGCGTCGAAGTCGAGCCAGCCGCCGTTCACCTTCTCGATGAGCTCGTCGCCACCGACGACATCGGCGCCGGCCTCGCGAGCGGCGTCAGCCTTCTCCGCGTTCGCGAAGACCAGGACCCGGGCGGTCTTGCCGGTGCCGTGGGGAAGGTTGACGGTGCCGCGCACCATCTGGTCGGCCTTGCGGGGGTCGACACCGAGGCGCATGACGACGTCCACGGTCTCGTCGAACTTCTTCTTGCTGGCGGTCTTGGCGATCTTGATCGCGGCCAACGGGGCGTAGAGCTCGTCCTTGTCGAACGCCTCTGCCGCCGCGCGGTAGGTCTTGCTGCGCTGCATGGCTGGTTCTCTCTTCTTCCAGGTGTGGTCTTCGATGGGCCAGCGCGGCCCTGCCACAGGTGCTAGTGGAACAGGCGGTCGGTCGGTTGACCGACCAGCTGCATCAGTCGGTGGTGACGCCCATCGAGCGGGCGGTGCCCTCGACGATCTTCATGGCGGCCTCGACGTCGTTGGCGTTGAGGTCGGGGAGCTTGGTCGTGGCGATCTCGCGGATCTGGTCCTTGGTCAGCTTGCCGACCTTCTCCTTGTGCGGGACGCCCGAGCCCTTCTTGAGGCCGGCTGCCTTCTTGATCAGCTCAGCGGCAGGCGGGGTCTTGGTGATGAACGTGAACGAGCGGTCCTCGTAGATCGTGATCTCGACGGGGATGACGTTCCCGCGCATCGACTCGGTCTGCGCGTTGTAGGCCTTGCAGAACTCCATGATGTTCACACCGTGCGGACCGAGTGCGGTACCGACCGGCGGAGCGGGAGTGGCTGCCCCGGCCTGAAGCTGCACCTTGACGAGCGCGGCGATCTTCTTCTTGGGAGGCATGTCGTATGGGTCCTTTTGAACTTGGCTGCTTCGTGGTCTCGACGAGCTCGGACACCGACCTTCGGCCGGCGCTCCGCTCTGCCACCTGGTTGTTGCTGGTTGTTGCTGGTTGTTGCTGGTGCTGCGTGGTGACGCTGGTGGTGCGTGCTGCGGGCAGCGACCTCGCGGTCACCGCCCCGAGCCTCAGACCCGCTGGATCTGACTGAAGCTCAGCTCGACCGGGGTCTCCCGGCCGAAGATCTCGACGAGGGCCTTGACCCTCTGCGACTCCGCGTTGATCTCGGTGATCGTCGCGTGCAACGTGGCGAACGGGCCGTCGACGACCATGACCGAGTCGTCCACGTCGAAGTCGGCGACCTCGACGGCGCGCTTGGTCGCGGTGCCGCCCGAGGGGGACGGCGTACCCGCGGCCACGGCCTCGGCCTCGGCGCGCGCGATCACGGCGGGGGCGAGCATGTTCTCGACCTCACTCATGCTCAGCGGAACCGGCTGGTGGCTGTGGCCCACGAAGCCGGTGACCGAGGGGGTGTGCCGGACGGCGGCCCAGGACTCGTCGGTCAGGTCCATCCGGACCAGCACGTAGCCGGGCAGGACGGTGCGCTTGACCATCTTGCGCTGGCCGTTCTTGATCTCGGCGACCTCTTCGGTGGGGACCACGATCTCGTGGATGTAGTCCTCCATGTTCAGGGAGATGATCCGGTTCTCGAGGTTCGACTTCACCCGGTTCTCCATGCCGGAGTAGGTGTGCACCACGAACCAGTCGCCGGGCTTGGCCCACAGCTCGCGACGGAAGGCCTCGAGCGGGTCGTTCTCGTCCGCCTCCGCGTCGGCGTCGGCGTCGGATTCCGCGTCGCCGGTCGGCTCGTCGCCGGCCGGGTCGCTCGCGTCGTCGCTGGTCTCGTCGCTGGCGGCGTCACCCTCAGCCGAGTCTGCAGGGGCGTCGACCAGGTCGGCGTCGGTGGTGACCTCGGCGGTCTCCTCGACGGTGTCCAGCCCGTCCTGGGCTGCCACCTCGTTGGTCTCCTCGGTCTCGACCGAGTCGTACTGCTCAGACACGTGCTGCTCCGTCATGTCGATGTCACGTCAATGTGCTGATGGGTGCCGGCGCCACGGGAATGGTCGGGCGCCGGGCGCGGGTCACGCGGTCGCGCCGCCGGCGAAGACCGCGAAGATGAGCTTGCCGAACGCCAGGTCGAGCGCCGAGATCATCGCCATCATGAAGATCACGAAGACCATCACGACGATGAAGTACGTGATCAGCTGCTCCTGGGTCGGGTAGACCACCTTGCGAAGCTCGGCGATGACCTGCCGATAGAACGTGGGAAGGCTCGTGCGCTTGTCGGCCCTGCTGTCACGCGAACCGCGGACCGCCTTGCTGTCCGACACGCCCGTCACCTCTCCTCATTCGTCCGTCCGGCCGCGGTCGGCCAGAACCTGTCGTACTGGTTGTCTTGCAGGGCACGAGGGACTTGAACCCCCAACCTTCGGTTTTGGAGACCGATGCTCTGCCAGTTGAGCTAGTGCCCTCCGCGGCTCTCCGACCCAAGATCCGCCCTAGTTCCGGGCATGCCTGAGCATGTGGGAAACCACCAAACGGGGAGTCTACGGGGAAGACCGAGGCCGAGTCCAAACCGGCACCGGTGGGCGCGGAAGACCTCAACCCCGGGACTCGCCCCGGGCTGGCGCCCGGCCGTGAAACCCCTCGTCAGTGTACGGCGGGCCGCCTCTACGATGGGCGCATGACCTCCTCCTCGCCCAGCCAGCCCGACCCGGCCGCCTCCGCAGCGGCCCTCCGAGCAGCAGGGTGACGGACCCCGCGAGCGGCGCGTCTCGCGCCGGATCGGCGCCATCGCCGAGTCCGCGACGCTCAAGGTCGATGCCAAGGCCAAGGCACTCAAGGCGGAGGGCCGTCCGGTCATCGGCTTCGGTGCCGGCGAGCCGGACTTCCCCACTCCGGACTACATCGTGGAGGCGGCCGTCGACGCGTGCCGCGACCCCAAGAACCACCGCTACACCCCGGCCGGCGGCCTCCCCGAGCTGAAGAAGGCGATCGCCGAGAAGACCCTGCGGGACTCGGGGCTGGTCGTCGAGCCGGCGCAGGTCCTGGTCACCA
The DNA here is from genome assembly GCA_963826415.1 of uncultured Actinomycetota bacterium. Taxonomy (GTDB): domain Bacteria; phylum Actinomycetota; class Actinomycetes; order Propionibacteriales; family Nocardioidaceae; genus Nocardioides. The sequence goes on from CAWGWW010000007.1 coordinate 273,001, forward strand.
ACGGCGGCAAGCAGGCCATCTACTCCGCGTTCGCGGCGATGCTGGACCCGGGCGACGAGGTGATCGTGCCGGCGCCGTACTGGACGACATACCCCGAGTCGATCCAGCTGGCCGGCGGGGTGACCGTGGAGGTGCTCGCCGACGAGACCCAGGACTACAAGGTCACCGTCGAGCAGCTCGAGGCCGCCCGGACCGAGCGCACGAAGGTGCTCCTCTTCGTCTCCCCCTCGAACCCGACCGGCGCCGTCTACACCGCAGACGAGATCCGGGCGATCGGCCAGTGGGTCGAGGAGCACGGTCTGTGGGTGCTGACCGACGAGATCTACGAGCACCTCGTCTACGACGGCGTGGACACCGGGTCGCTGCCGGTGCTGTGCCCCTACCTCGCCGACCACTGCGTCATCGTCAACGGCGTCGCCAAGACCTACGCGATGACCGGCTGGCGGGTGGGCTGGATGATCGGTCCGGTCGACCTGGTCAAGGCCGCCACGAACCTGCAGTCGCACGCCACCTCCAACGTCTCCAACGTCGCCCAGCGGGCCGCCATCGCCGCCGTGTCCGGGGACCTGGCGGCCGTCGACGAGATGAAGGTCGCCTTCGACCGGCGGCGCACGCGGATCGTCGACATGCTGAACGAGATCGACGGGGTCCTGTGCCCCACGCCGCACGGCGCGTTCTACGCCTACCCGTCGGTGAAGGGCCTGCTGGGCAAGCCGATCCGGGGAGCGGGCGGGGCGGTCGCCCACGACTCGGCCGAGCTGTCGGAGATCATCCTCGACCGCGCAGAGGTGGCGGTGGTGCCGGGTGAGGCGTTCGGCTCGCCGGGCTACCTGCGGCTCTCCTACGCGCTCGGGGACGAGGACCTGGTCGAGGGGATCTCCCGGCTCCAGAAGCTCTTCGCCTGAGCCCCGGCGACCTCGACCCGCGAGTGAGAGACCTCCGCCGGCTGCCGAAGGCCCACCTGCACCTGCACTTCACCGGGTCGATGCGGCACGAGACGCTGCTCGAGCTCGCCGCGCGCGACGGGATCTCGTTGCCCGACGCGCTGGTCTCGGACTGGCCGCCGAAGCTCTCGGCCGCCGACGAGAAGGGCTGGTTCCGGTTCCAGCGGTTGTACGACGTCGCGCGGTCGGTGCTGCGCACCGAGGACGACGTACGCCGGCTGGTGCTGGAGGCGGCGGAGGACGACGTCCGCGACGGCGGGCGCTGGCTGGAGCTCCAGGTCGACCCGAGCGGGTTCGCCTCGCGGTTCGGCGGGATCACGGCGTTCACCGACCTCGTCCTCGATGCCGTCGACTGCGCCTCGCGCCAGACCGGGCTGGGGATGGCGATCGTGATCGCCGCCAACCGCACCCGCCACCCCATGGATGCCCGGACCCTCGCCCGGCTCGCCGCGCAGTACGCCGGTCGCGGGGTGGTCGGCTTCGGCCTCTCCAACGACGAACGCCGGGGCACCACCGCCGACTTCGCGCCGGCCTTCGGCATCGCCGAGCGCGCCGGGCTGCTGCTGGCGCCGCACGGCGGCGAGCTCCTCGGTCCGGCCAGCATCCGCTCCTGCCTGGACGACCTGCATGCCCAACGGCTCGGCCACGGTGTCCGCGCCGCCGAGGACCCCGCGCTGCTCGACCGGCTGGTCGAGGCCGGGGTGGCCCTCGAGGTCTGCCCGGTCTCCAACGTTGCGCTCGGCGTCTACTCCGACCTGACGTCGGTGCCCCTCCCCACGCTGCTGGCCGCCGGCGCGACGGTCGCGCTGGGGGCCGACGACCCGCTGCTCTTCGGGTCCCGGCTGGCGGGGCAGTACGCCACGATGCGGGCGGCGCACGACCTCACCGACCCGCAGCTGGCCGAGCTGGGCCGGATGTCGGTGCGCGCGTCGCGGGCCCCGGAGGACACCAAAGCCGAGATTCTCCGCGAGGTGGACCAGTGGCTGGCCTCCGATCCTGTCAGGATGGGTCCGTGACGACTTCTGACCCCGGTGACTCGACGAACCCGCCCGCTGACGGCCAGCCCCCGTCGCCCTACGGCCAGCCGCCTGCGGACAACCCGTACGGCCCGCCCTCGCCGCAGAACCCCTACGGAGCGCCGCCCCCGCAGGCTCCCTACGGGAGCCCGACGGACCAGCCCGGGTACGGCCAGCCCCAGGCCCAGCCGGGGTACGGCCAGCCCCAGGCCCAGCAGCCCTACGGACAGCCGGGCTACCCAGCCCCGCCGTACAGCGGTCAGCAGCCGGGCTACCCCGCGGCGACAGCACCCAACCACCCGTCTGCGACCACGGCTCTGGTGCTGAGCCTGATCGGACTCGGCAGCATCGCCCTGTGCGGCGGGCTGCTGCTGGTGGTCTCGCCGTTCGCCTGGCGGATGGGCAGCAAGGCGGTCCGCGAGATCGACGCCAACCCGGGTCAGTTCGGTGGACGGGACCAGGCGAACGCCGGGCGGATCATGGGCCTGATCGGCACGGTCCTGCTCGCGCTCGGCATCATCGCGATCGTGCTCTTCATCGCCCTGATCGCCGTCGGGACCACCACCTCGACGACGTTCAGCACCACCGGCTGACCGACGCCCGGCTTCGCGAGGTGGGCGACGGAGCGTTCTTCGACGGGATTGCCGCCCGGTACGACGAGGCACGGCCCGACTACCCACCCGCGCTGTACGAGCGGCTGCGCGACCTGGGGGTGCTGCGAGCGGGAGCCCGCGTGCTGGAGATCGGCGCGGGCACCGGGCAGGCCACCCGGGGGCTCGTGGCGGCCGGAGCACACGTGGTGGCTGTCGAGCCCGGTGCCGCCCTGGCCCGGACGCTCGGTGACCGGCTGCCCGGCGTGCGCGTCCTGGTCGACACCTTCGAGGAGGTCGACCTCGGTGATGTTGCGTTCGACGTGGCCGTCGCGGCAACAGCCCTGCACTGGGTGGACCTCGGAGTCGGGTTGCCGAAGCTGCATCGGGCCCTCCGGCCCGGTGGGCTGCTGGCGGTGTGGCGCACCGTCTTCCATGACCCGCAGGCACGGACGCCGTTCCGGTCGCGGGTGGCCGAGATCGCGGAGCGCCGCCCAGGGCCGCGACCGCCCGGGCCGAACCCGCTCGACACCGACGCGTGGATGCGGTCACTCACCGCCGGCGGGTACTTCGAACCGCTCGACACGGCGCGCTTCCGATGGGAGACCGAGCTGACCACCCAGCAGGTCCGGGGCCTCTTCGGGACGTTCAGCGACTGGTCGGCCGCGGAGGTGGCGGAGGTCGGCGAGGCAGCGGACAGCCTCGGCGGCCGTGTCGTCGAGCACTACGTCACCGTGCTGTGCGTGTGCCGGGTCGCCGACGAGAGCTGACCCGCCCTCCCCGCCCGGCCGGGGTCAGCGGGCGAGGCGCGCCACGCGACCCTTGCCGCCGGCGGCCCAGCAGGAGCCGTCGCGCGTGCAGTCGAGGGCGTGGTAGCCCGTCTCGCTGACCTGGGTCCAGCTGCGCCCGCCGTTGACACTGACGCTGGTGCCCATCACGTCACCGGACTCGCCGGTGACGATCAGTCGGCGCCCGCGCGCCGGCAGGTAGGCGACGTCCTCGGCCAGGTGGGACAGGTCGCCGGTGTTGCGCCAGCGGTCGCCGTGGCGTGTCGTTGCCACGGCGTCGACACCGTCGGCCGGGTCCGCGAAGTCGCCGCCGACGGCGATGCCCTGCCCCGGCCGACGGAACGCCAGCGCGAACACGCCCGCTGCCTCGCCGGCGGGGATCGTGGACTCGGTGGCGGTCCAGGTCAGGCCGCGGTCGTCGGACCGGAAGACGCGTGCGGCGCCGCCGCCGGAGCCGAAGTACGCCGTACGACCGGATGTGACGAGGCAGTCGCCGCTGGCGGCGAAGCCGTACTCCGTGGGGGCCTCCGGCATGCCGTCGTCCGGCAGAACGCTCCACGAGCGGCCGAAGTCGTCGGTGGCGAGGATCCGGAACTTCCCGTCGACCGGGTCCCCCATCACCAGCCCGCGCCGGCCGCCGGGGTAGAACGCCATGCAGTCGTAGAAGGCCGCTGGGTCGTCGTTGACGAAGGCCTGGTCCCAGGTCGTGCCGCCATCGGTGGTGCGGTAGATCCGCGACGCGTCGCCCGGCCCGATGGCGAGGACCACGGCCTTCCTCGCGCTGCGTGCCTCCACGTCGCGGAACAGCAGGCCCTCCGTGCCACCGGGGCTCACGTCCGCCCAGGTCCGGCCGCCGTCGCTGGTGCGGAACACCCGGCCGGGACCACCCTCGGTGGCACTGCCGCCGGTCACCCACGCCGTACGCCGGTTGACCGCGTCGAGGCCGCGAAAGCTCTGGTCGGCGTCGACGACCGTCTCCCGCCACGACACCGCTCCACCGTCGTGATGGCCCCCGGCTGCGTGGCCGCCACGGCCAGGGGCGGCCGCGCTCCCGGCTGGTGTCGCGCTCCCCAGGAAGGGGCTGGCGAGGAGGGCGGTGGACAGGAGAAGTGTTCCGAGACGTCGCATCCGAGCACCCTGCTACGGCGGGCCCGGTGCTGTCCAGAGACCTGCCGTCAGAGCTCGCAGCCGACCAGCACCGGCTCGTTGACGAGCCTGATCCCGAAGGTCTTCTCGACCCCATCGCGGATCTCGCGGGCCAGCGCCAGCAGGTCCTCGGTACTCGCACCGCCACGGTTGGTCAGGGCGAGGGTGTGCTTGGTCGAGAGGCCGACCAGTGCGTTGCCGTGGCCCTTCGCGAACCCCGCCCGCTCGATCAGCCAGGCCGCGCTGGTCTTGACCGTCCCGTCGGGCTGCGGCCACGCGGGGGCCTCGTCGGGGACGGCGTCGGCCTGGACCACCGGGTTGGTGAAGAACGAGCCGGCGCTCCAGGTGTCGTGGTCGTCCGGGTCGAGCACCATCCCCTTGCCGGCCCGCAGGCCCAGCACGGCGTCCCGCACCTCCTCCAGCGGCGCGCGCTGCCCGCGCTCGATGCCCAGCGTCCGGGCCAGCTCGGCGTACTCCACGGGCATGCCGAGGCTGCCCTGCCGGAACTGGAAGTCCACGCTGAGCACGAGGTGGCGGCCCGGGTCGGCCTTGAACCGGCTGTGCCGGTAGCCGAAACCGCAGTCGGCGTTGGCGAACGTACGGATCGCGCGAAGCGTGCGGTCCCACACCCGGACCGACGCGATGGTCTGGGAGACCTCCTGGCCGTAGGCGCCGACGTTCTGGATCGGGGTGGCGCCCACCGACCCGGGGATGCCGGCCAGCGACTCGATCCCGACCCACTGCGAGGCGACCGCGCGGGCCACGAAGGCGTCCCAGGGTTCGCCCGCGGCCACGGTCACGACCACACCACCGCACGAGGCTCCGTCCTCGACGTCGGGTGTGATCCCGGCGGTCTCCACCTTCACCACCGTGCCGGGGAAGCCGGCATCGGACACCACCAGGTTGCTGCCGCCCGCGAGGACGAGCAGCTCCTCACCGGCGTCGTCCGCGGCCCGGACCACCTCGATCAGCTCGGACTCGGAGGTCGCGGTCCGGAAGCGGTGCGCCGGTCCGCCCAGCCGCAGCGTCGTGTGCGCGCTCAGCGGCTCGGCGTCGGTGCGGGACGTCTGTTCAGACACGCAGCACGGCCTTGGGCATGCCCAGGACCTTCTGGCCGCCGCAGGTCACGGTGAGGGCGATCGTCAGCAGTCCGTCGTCGACCGACTTGACCGTGCCGCCGACCTCGACCTCGACTCCCTGGTCGTCGTCGGGCACCACGACGGGGTTGGTGAACTTGCAGCCGAGCTCGACCACCTCGCCGCCGTCGGTCCACTCGGCCACGGCTCGGGCGGCGAGCGCCATCGTGAACATGCCGTGCGCGATGACCCCGGGCAGACCGACCGACGTGGCGACCCGGTCCGACCAGTGGATGGGGTTGAAGTCCCCGCTCGCACCGGCGTAGCGGACCAGGTCGGCGCGGCGTACGGCGTAGCGCTGGGTCGCCAGCTCGGTCCCGGCGGTCAGGTCGGCGGCGCTCATGCGTCACCTCCGCGGTGCACGAGGGTGGCGCTGGTCGCGCAGACCAGGGCCCCGGTGCCGTCCGTGATCTCGCTGGTGGTCCCGATGATGTCGTTGCCGCCGATCTGGCGCAGGCTCGCGACCCGCAGGGTGGCGGTGAGCACGTCCCCCGGGTTGACCGGCCGCTGGTAGCTGAACTTCTGCTCGCCGTGCACGATCCGGAACAGGTCGAGCTGCTCGGCCGCGAGGAAGGCGTTCATCGCCTCGAAGGCGAGCACGATCGGGAACGTCGCGGGCGCGGCGCCGCCGGCGTACTCCCCACCCGTCGCGGTGACGAACTCGCGCACCTTCTCCTCAGAGACGGCGTAGGGCGGGGTCGGCGGGAACTCCCGCCCGACGAGGGACTGGTCGACAGGCATGCGCCCAAACTAGCGAATACCGTGCCCACGGCCGTCGGCAGCCGACAATGCGGTGTGGCTCTCCGGACTCCGCTCGTGCTCCTGGTCGTGCTCCTGGCCCTGCTCGGCTGCGGGTCTGGCCCGGACCCGCGCCCGCTCGCCGGGTGCGGTCCGGTGACCGCGGGCGAGGTGGTCGGCGAGCGGCCGGCGTACGCCCGAGAACCCCTGGCTTCCTTCCCCAACGACCACGCTGCCTGCGCCGGGCTGTGGCTGCCCGGAGCCGGCACCGGCTTCGTGCCCCAGGGCGTCGCGGTCGCGGACGGCGTGGGCTGGGTCAGCGGCTTCGACGGCCGGCAACCGCCGGGCCGTCGGCTCTGTCGCGTACTCCGGGTCGACCTGCGCTCGGGGGCGCTGCTCGGCCAGGTCGAGGCGGTCTCCGGGTCGGTCGCGGGAGGCGGGACGACCAGCTGCCGGCACGGCGGCGGCCTGCTGCTCGACGACCACGGGCTGTGGTTGGCCGAGACTCCCCGTCTGTGGCTGCTCGACCCGGACGACCTCTCGGTACGCCGGGTCTGGGCGCTGGAGCGGCCGCTCCAGGGGTCCTTCGCGGTACGCGACGACGCCGGTCGGATCGGGCTGGGCCGGTTCCGCGCCCATCGCACCGGCCGGCTGGACTGGTTCGACACCGACGCGGTCCTCGCCGCCGGTCGAGTCGCGCTGGGGACCGACGACGTCGTCGAGTCCGTGCGCGCGCCCCGGTCCGCTCAGGGCGCGGTCTGGGCGAGCCTGGGCACCCGGCGCGCCGGGCGTGTGGTTCGCGACGTCGCAGACCCGGTGCGGGGTGCTGGTCGGCCCGGGCGGCGTACGACGTGGCTTCCTGCCGGGAGCGGAAGGGTTGGCCGCGGGCACCGGCGACCGGCTGTGGGCGCTCAGTGAGTCCGGGACGGCTGCCCTACCAGGAGCTCGGGGGCCGCCCGCTGGTGCCGATGCTGGTGCGCTTCGACACCGGTGACTTCGCGGACTGGCATCGACCGGACTGCACCGTCTGAGAGGATGCATCCCATGGCCGGGGACAGGTAGCGCGCGCGAATCGCGGCCGGCGCCATCATCGGAGGATCTTCGGCACCAGGTGCCGAAGATCCTCCGATGATCCGTGGTCGCTCGGCCCCGCGTGCCTGCGCTCGCGCGGGCCGTCGAAATGGCGCGAGGGCGGTCACCCGCACGGGTGACCGCCCTCGGCGGAGTGTGTGGTGCGACCGGTCGGGTCAGCGGGTTTCGCGGTGCGCGGTGTGCGTGCGGCAACGCGGGCAGAACTTCGCCAGCTCCATACGGTCGGGGTCGTTGCGACGGTTCTTCTTGGTGATGTAGTTGCGCTCCTTGCAGTCCACGCAGGCGAGCGTGATCTTGGGGCGAACGTCGGAGCTCTTGCTGGCCACGGGAAGTCCTTTGTCGATTCGGGCGGTGCTGGGTGCTGCTGTCGAGACTGTCAGTAGCGGGAGCGGGACTCGAACCCGCGACACCACGATTATGAGTCGTGTGCTCTAACCACCTGAGCTACCCCGCCACACGGGCAGGGTTGTGCAGCCAGATTATCTGGCTGCACAACCCGTTCCCAGGGCCCCTTTACGGAATCGAACCGTAGACCTTCTCCTTACCATGGAGACGCTCTACCGACTGAGCTAAAGGGGCAAGCGACGAGAAAGGATACACACGGGTCTGTGTGAAACTGAAATCGGCTGATTCAGCCGGTTTCAGCGTCCTCTCGACGTCGAGGAGGAGCCTAGCGACACCTGCGAGCACCCGCTAAATCGCCGCGTCGGCCGCTTGGATCCGGGCCCACGGACGCGCCTCCTCGAGCTCGTACGCGAGCTCCAGCAGGGTTGCCTCCCGGCCCGCGTCGGCCGCGAACATCATCCCCTGCGGCAGGCCGGCGGCGGTCGTCGCGAGGGGCAGCGAGACGGCCGGCGACCCGGTGACGTTCTGCAGCGGCGTGAAGGCCACCCACTCCTGGAGCCGGGCCAGCACCGTCTCGAACGGCTGCTCGGGGTCGAGGTGCCCGATCCGCGGCGTCTCGCGGGCCAGCGTCGGCGTGAGAACGACGTCGTGGCCGTGGAAGAACTCCGCAGTGCTGCGCCGGAGCCGCTTGAGCCGTGAGATCGCCAGCGGGACGCGGTGCAGGTTGCTGCGACAGTGCCCAGCCAGGCCCAGCGTCAGGTTGTCGAGCCTGGCGGCGTCCCAGGTCGGCCCGTACCGCCGGCGACCCGTGCGCACGACGAACATCGCCAGCATCGACCAGTAGAGCAGGAAGTCGCCGGCGAACGACGCGGGCACGGGAGCATCGACACGCTCGACCCGATGGCCGAGGTCCTCCAGCAACTCGGCGGTCTCGAGGGTGAGCTCGGTGACCTCCTCGGAGGCCGGCGCCCCGATGCCTCCCGTGACGACCGCGACCCGGAGCCGCGCCCGGCCCGGGCGGGTGATGTTGCCGACCGGCGGCAGGTGCAGCGCGCGGTACACCTTCTCGGACTCACGGAAGAACGCCGCCGTGTCCCGGACCGACCGGGTCAGCACCCCGTCGGAGATGATCCGGACCGGCATCTCGCGCATGTACCGGTCCTGGGCCAGCCGGTCCCGCGTGGGCTTGAGCCCCACCAACCCGTTCACCGACGCCGGGATCCGGATCGAGCCACCGCCGTCATTGGCGTGCGCGAGCGGGACGACTCCCGCCGCCACCATCGCGGCCGAGCCGGCCGACGACGCAGCTGCCGTGTGCTCGGTGCTCCACGGCAGCCGGACCGCACCGAGCCGCTGGTGCTCGACGGACGCGTTGAACCCGAACTCCGAGAGCCGCGTCTTGCCCAGCGGCACCAGCCCGGTCGCCAGGAACATCCGCGCGAGCTCGCCGTCCCGGCTGCGTACGCCGCTGACGAACGCGTCCGAGCCCTGCTGCGTCGGCATGCCGGCGACCTCGACGTTGTCCTTGAAGAAGGTCGGGACGCCGGCGAAGTAGCCTCCGCGCGGCGCCCTCGCCTCGGCACGGGCCCGCTCGAAGCTGGTGTGCGCCAGGGCGTTGAGCACCGGCTCGACCCGCTCGGCGCGTGCGATGGCCGCCTCGACCACCTCCGGCACCGACCGCGCACCCCGTTGCAGCGCGGCGACCAGGCCGACCGTGTCGAGCTCTCCGAGGGCATCGTCTGCGAAGGCGTGCACACGGGTCATGCGCACACGCTACTGAGCGGCGGGACCCGTCCGGCGGGTGATCACGAGGACTCGAGCCCGCCGTCGACGGCCCCGGGGCTCAGCACGTGGTCCAGCGCCAGCGCAGCACAGCCGACCAGCCCGGCCCGGTCCCCGTGCGTCGCGGGGAGGAACTGGAGGTCACGGGTCGCCAGCGCCGAGGCGCGCGGGTAGACGCTCTCCCGGACGCCGGCGAGGTAGACGTCGAAGGCGGCCGCCATGTCGCCGCCGATCACGACGGCCTGCGGGTTGAGCAGGTTCACCGCGACCGCGAGGACCTCGCCCAGGTGCCGCCCGCTGTCGCGCAGCAGTCCCCGCGCCTCCGGATCGCCCTGCAGCGCGAGCGCGACCAGGTCACGCACGTGGCCGATCTCCGGTCGGGACTCGGCCGCCCGGGCGACCAGTGCCCAACCGCCGGCAACCGCCTCGACGCAGCCGGTCGACCCGCACCGGCAGGGCAGGCCCTCGGCGGCGGGCAGCCTGACATGCCCGATCTCGCCGGCGGCGCCGAGGTGCCCGCTGAGCACCCGGCCGTCGGCGACGATCCCCAGGCCCAGCCCGGTGGAGGCCTTCACCACCAGGGCGTCGCGCAGGTCGGCCCGCCCTCCCAGCAGCTCGGCGCGGGCCAGGACGTCGCAGTCGTTGCCGACGTACAACGGGGCATCGGTGACGGGGGCGAGGTAGGGAGCGAGCTCGACCCCGTCCCACCCCTGCATCACCGGGGAGTCCCTGCTCGCGCCCCGGGCGGCGTCGACGGTGCCGGGCAGGCTGAGCCCGATCCCCACCACCGGTGGACCGACGTCGGCGAGCAGCTGCGCGAGCCGCTCGGCGATCTGGGGCATCAGCTCGTCGGGACCGATCCCCACCGCGTGGTCGCGCGAGTCGGCAGCCAGCTCACCGCCCTCGAGGTCGACGACCGCGAGCTGGGAGCGGGAGCGACCGACCGCCACCGCGACCACGACGCCGGCGTCCTTGTTGAACACCAGGGCGCCGGGTGGGCGGCCGCCGGTCGAGGCCAGCTCCTCCCCGAACACGAGCAGGCCGGCGGAGGTGAGCGCGGAGACCCGGGAGACCACCGCCGTGCGGGAGAGCCCGGTGAGGCGGCGCAGGTCGGAGCGGGTGGCTGCGCGCCCCGAGCGGATCAGCTGGAGCAGCTCGCCGGCCGTGGCGGGGGCCGCGGGCGCCGGATCGAGAGGCCGGCTGGCGGGCGCGGGTGCGGACAACTGCTGCGACATGGCGCCATCATCGCGCAACTTTGATCTCAAAAAAACCTTAGGGGGGCTTGTAACGATCCAAAGTTGCTCTACGGTAGTCCCATGGACCCGATCGTGACGCCGCCCCAGGCACCCGACTCGTGCGACTTCACCGTCTTCGGCGGCACCGGTGACCTCGCGCTGCGCAAGCTGCTCCCGGCGCTCTACCTGCGCGACCGCGAGGGCCAGCTCCCCCACGACACCCGGATCATCGGGGTCTCCCGCGCCGAGATCGACGACGACGGCTACCGCAGTGAGGTGCGGTCGTCGCTGGCCGCCCATCTGCCCGCCGACGAGCTCGACGACGCCTCGGTCGAGCGGCTGCTCGCCCGGCTGCGCCACGTCACCCTGGACGTCGAGCACCCCGCCGACTGGCACCACCTGCATGCGCTGCTCAAGGATCGGCCCGACCACCTCGAGACCGCCCGGGTCTTCTACCTGGCCGTCGGACCCGCGCTGTTCGGCCCGATCTGTCGCCACCTCGACGAGATCGGGGTCGTCGACGAGGGGTCCCGCGTGGTCCTGGAGAAGCCGATCGGCCACGACCTCGCCTCCGCGCAGGCGGTCAACGACGCGGTCGGGTCGGTCTTCGCCGAGTCGCAGATCTTCCGCATCGACCACTACCTCGGCAAGGAGAGCGTCCAGAACCTCCTGGTCACGCGCTTCGCCAACACCTTCCTCGAGCCGCTGTGGAACTCCCGCTGGGTGGACCACGTGCAGATCACCGTCGCCGAGTCCCTGGGCGTCGGTGACCGGGGCGGCTACTACGACCACGCCGGCGCCCTGCGCGACATGGTCCAGAACCACCTCCTCCAGCTGCTGTGCCTCGTCGCCATGGAGCCGCCCAGCCACGTCGGCCGGGAGACCGTGCGCGACGAGAAGCTCAAGGTGCTGCTGGCCCTCAAGCCGATGACACCGGCCGACATCGACACCGACACCGTGCGCGGCCGCTACACCGAGGGCCTCGTCGGCGGTGCACCCGTGCCGTCGTACGCCGACGACCTGGGGCACGGCGGCAGCCACACCGAGACGTTCGTGGCGCTGCGTACCGAGGTGCAGAACTGGCGCTGGGCCGGCGTGCCGTTCTACCTGCGCACCGGCAAGCGGATGGACCGGCGGGCCTCGGAGATCGTGGTGGTGTTCAAGGCGCCGCCGCACCCGATGTTCCCCGGCAGCGAGGGCGTCACCGAGCCCAACCGGCTGCACATCCAGGTCCAGCCTGACGAAGGCATGCGCCTGCACCTGACGGCGAAGGAGCCGGGCCCCGGCGGGATCCGGCTGCGACCGGTCTCCCTCGACCTCAGCTACGCCACCGCGTTCGAGCAACGCCTCCCCGACGCCTACGAGCGGCTGCTCATGGACGTCATCCGGGGCAACCCGACCCTCTTCATGCGCCGCGACGAGGTCGAGGCTGCCTGGACCTGGGTCGAGCCGATCCTCAACCACTGGGCCTCCTCGCCCACGCGACCCCGGCGCTACCCCGCCGGCACCAGTGGGCCCACCGCCGCCGCGACGCTCCTCGAGCGCGACGGCCGAACCTGGCAGGAGACCGACCAGTGACCCGCTCCCCCCACCCCACCGTCACCGAGGTGACCCAGCGCATCACCGAGCGCAGCGCCGCAGGACGCAGTGCCTACCTCGACCGGATCCGTCAGGCCGGCGACCGCGGCCCGGCGCGCGGCCAGCTCGCCTGCGCCAATCTCGCGCACGGCTTCGCCGCGTCCGACGCGCCGACCAAGCAGGCCCTGCGCGGACGGACCAAGCCCAACCTCGCGATCGTCTCGGCCTACAACGACATGCTCTCCGCACACCAGCCCTTCCGCGACGTGCCGGAGGCGCTCAAGAAGGCGGTCATCCGGGCCGGCGGCCTCGCACAGTTCGCGGGCGGCGTGCCCGCCATGTGCGACGGGATCACGCAGGGTCGCGACGGGATGCAGCTCTCCCTCTACAGCCGTGACGTGATCGCCATGTCGACCGCGATCGCACTGTCCCACGACATGTTCGACGGCGCCCTGATGCTGGGCGTCTGCGACAAGATCGTCCCCGGCCTGCTGATCGGCGCGCTGTCGTTCGGGCACCTCCCGACGGTCTTCGTCCCCGCCGGCCCGATGTCGTCGGGGCTGCCCAACTCCGAGAAGGCGCGCGTGCGCCAGCTCTTCGCCGAGGGCAAGGTCGGCCGCGCCGAGCTGCTCGAGGCCGAGGCGGCGTCGTACCACTCGGCGGGCACCTGCACCTTCTACGGCACCGCGAACTCCAACCAGCTCCTGATGGAGGTGCTCGGGCTGCACCTGCCCGGGTCGTCGTTCGTGAACCCCGGTACGCCGCTGCGCGAGGCGCTCACCCGCGCCGCGGGCGCTCGGGCCGCGCAGCTGACCCGGCAGGGTGACGAGTACACGCCGATCGGCGAGATCGTCGACGAGAAGGCGATCGTCAATGCCTGCGTCGCGCTGCTGGCCAGCGGAGGGTCGACCAACCACACGATGCACCTGGTCGCGATCGCCCGCGCCGCCGGGATCACGCTGACCTGGGACGACCTGTCGGACCTGTCGGCCGTGGTGCCGCTGCTGACCCGGATCTACCCCAACGGCGAGGCGGACGTGAACCACTTCCACGCCGCCGGCGGGATCGCGTTCCTGGTGCACACGCTGCTGCGCGCCGGGCTGCTCCACGACGACGTCCGCACGGTCGTCGGCACGGGGCTGTGGCGCTACACCACCGAGGCCCGCCTGGACGGCGCCGGCGTCAGCTGGGAGGAGGGCCCCAAGCAGTCCCTGGACCACTCGGTGCTGCGACCGGCGGACGACCCGTTCTCCGCCGACGGTGGACTGCGGATGCTCTCCGGACCGCTGGGCCGTGCCGTGATCAAGACCTCCGCGGTCAAGCCGGAGCACCGCACCGTGACCGCGCCGGCCGTGGTCTTCGACCACCAGGAGGAGTTCCTGACCGCCTTCGAGCAGGGGCAGCTGGACGCGCGCGACTTCGTCGCGGTGGTCCGCTACCAGGGCCCGGCCGCCAACGGCATGCCCGAGCTGCACAAGCTGACGCCCGCACTCGGCGTACTCCAGGACCGCGGGCAGCGGGTCGCCCTGGTCACCGACGGACGCATGTCGGGGGCCAGCGGCAAGGTGCCGGCGGCCATCCATGTGACGCCCGAAGCGTCCCTGGGCGGTGCGCTGGGCCGGGTCCAGGACGGCGACCTGATCACCGTGGATGCCGCGACCGGTCTGCTCGACCTGCACGTCGACCAGCAGACCCTCGCGGACCGCCCGGTCACCGGTGGCGCTCCCCAGGGCGCCGACTGGGCAGGCACCGGTCGTGAGCTCTTCGCGGCGTTCCGCGCGACCGTGGGCACGGCCGACACCGGCGCCAGCGTGTTCCCGGCCGTCGCAGCCCCCGGACAGGAGGTGCGTCTTGTCGCAACCGTCTGAGCGCTCGCTGCTCGACCTGGTGCCCGTGGTCCCGGTCGTGGTCATCGACGACCTCTCGCACGCCGTGCCGGTCGCGCAGGCCCTGGTGGCCGGCGGCCTGCCGGTCATCGAGCTGACCCTGCGCACCCCGGTCGCGCTGGACGCGATCCGGGCCATCGCCGAGGCGGTCCCCGAGATCCTCGTGGGCGCAGGCACCGTGCTGACCCCCGGTCACGCCAAGGAAGCGCTCGATGCCGGCGCGCAGTTCCTGGTCTCCCCCGGCCTGACGCCCTCGCTGCTCGCAGGGATGGCCGACACCGGGCTGCCGTTCCTGCCCGGGACCGCGACGGTGTCGGAGGTGCTCAGCGTGCTGGAGGCCGGCTTCACCGAGATGAAGTTCTTCCCCGCCGAGGCAGCCGGTGGAGCGGCGTTCCTGAAGTCGATCGGCGGACCGGTGCCGGGTGCGCGGTTCTGCCCGACGGGCGGGATCACGGCGGCGACCGCGGCGTCGTACCTCTCGCTGACGAACGTCGGCTGCGTGGGCGGGTCCTGGCTGACGCCGGCCGACGCCCTCGCGACCGGCGACTGGGGCCGGGTCACCGACCTCGCGCGCGCTGCCGCATCCCTGGGCTGAACGGTTGTGTGCACGCCCGAAGGAAGTAGCGCACTTGGATCGCACATGTGCGTTTCGGGTGGGTGCCACCTTCGGTTCATCACGGGATGCAGACGAACCGGCACTTCCCATGGTGAGTTCACCGTGGGAAGTTCGGCTTGACCTGCATCCCCTGATGAAGCAGCGCACTCAACTGGGCATGGCCGCGCACTATGCGGCAGATCCGCACGTCTGAGTTTTGCTGGCCGCCAGCGTGGATGTGCCTGCAGGTGGGGGCGCTTCACCATGGGATGCAGTCGAAGTGTTGCTTCCCATGGTGAATTCGCCGTGGGAAGTGCCGGTTCGACTGCATCCCATGGTGAAGCTGTGACGACGGAGCCTCACCTCGGCAGATCAGTGCGCGCTCACAGCGGCGTCACTGGACGTCCAGGGGGCGGCGATCGACTCGTCCTGCCGTTCACCGATCATGAACCTCATGGAGGACCAGCGGGCGCCGCAGTCGGCCGAGGGCGAGGCGAAGGTCATCACGCTCTGCGGCTCGACCAAGTTCGAGGCTGAGTTCGCGGAGGTCAACCAGCGGCTCACGATGGAAGGTTGCGTCGTGATCAGCCTCGGAATGTTCAGCCTGCCCGATCTGCCGGACTACGACTGGACAGCCGACAGCTCGGACCTGAAGGGGCGGCTCGGCCGCGTGCACTTCCAGAAGATCCGCCTGGCCGACGAGGTGTACATCGTGGATCCCGGCGGCTATCTGGGTGAGTCGACCCGACGGGAGATCGCCTACGCGGAGTCGCTCGGCAAGCCGGTTCGGTATCTGAGTCGCGAGCGCTCGGCTCGAACGGGAGACACTCCCCAGGAGTGAGTCCGACCGACTGGCCAGGTCACTACCCGACACCCGTCGCGGTCACGGAATCGGGACCCGCAGGTCGCGCACGCACGTCGCGCTGCTGCTGCAGCGCAGCCACGGCGGCCTGCACTTCCGTCTTGAGTCGCTCGAACGCCGCCCTCGACTCGACGAGGGTGCCGGTCTCTCCGTGCTCCTCCAGCGTGCACGCCACGGCACCGACGCGTTGCAGGCCGAGGTTGAGTGCGCTGCCCTTCAGCTTGTGGGCGGACTGCATCAGCTGCCCCGGGTCCTCGGACTCCAGGGCCCCGCCGATGGCACTCAGATGATCGGACGCGTTGGCGACGAAGTTGGCCGAGCTGCGCTGGAACAGGCTCAGTCCGTCCTTGATCATCTCGTCCAACATCTCGACCCGATCGAGGTCGAGGACCGCACTCGCGGACTCCGACACATCCAGGTGGGGCCCGGGCCCGTTCGCCGCCTCGCCCCCCACACCGGAGCCGTCGAGCCACTGGTGGACCACCTGCTGCAACCGCAGGGAGTCCACAGGCTTGGTCAGGAAGTCGTCCATGCCTGAGGCCAGGCACCGGTCTCGCTCGCCCGCAAGCGCCGAGGCGGTCATCGCGATGATGGGGACCCGACGTCCGGCGTTCTCACGGGCCCGGATCGCGCGGGTCGCCGCGAATCCGTCCATGCGTGGCATCCGGCAGTCCATGAGGACAGCGGCGTACCCGTGGTCGTCGGCGAGCGCCTCGACCGCCTCGATCCCGTCGCCCACGACGTCGACCTCGTAGCCGGCGTGCTCCAACAGCCCCACGGCCACCATCTGGTTCACCTCGTTGTCCTCGACCACCAGAATCCGTTGTCGTGGGCCGCCGAGAGGTCGGGCTCCGCGGGCGGGTCGCGGCTCTCCGCGGTCGCCGCTGGTGACGCTGGCGGGGGTGAAGGCGGCCGTGAACCGGAACGTCGAGCCGCGCCCCACCGCGCTCTCCAGGGACAGCGTGCCCCCGAGCGCGTCCACGAGCTGCAGTGCGATGGCGAGCCCCAGCCCGGTGCCGCCGTGGCGTCGTGTGGTCGACGGGTCCCCTTGCGTGAACGCCTCGAAGAGCCGCTGCTGCGACTCGGGCTCGATGCCGGGTCCCGTGTCGGTCACCGCAACCTCGATCACGGTCCTCGCCGAGTCACGACCGACCAACCCCACCTGGATCGAGACGGTGCCGGCGTCGGTGAACTTGATGGCATTGGAGCCGAGGTTGGTCAGGATCTGCATCCAGCGCCCCGCGTCGCCCTTGACGAACTGGGGCACCTCCGCGTCCACGCAGACGTCCAGGTGCAGGCCCTTCTCGGCCGCCTGTCTCTGCAGCAGACCCACGGTCTGCTGCAGGCCGGGTCGGACCTCGAAGTCGACCGTCTCCAGCTCGAGCTTGCCAGCCTCGATCTTGGAGAGGTCGAGGATGTCGTTGAGGATCCCGCGCAACGTGAGCCCGGCGCCGTGGAGTGCTTCGGTCAACCGCCGTTCGTTGGCGCCGAGGTCGGCGTTCAGCAGGAGGTCGGTCAAGCCGATCACG
The DNA here is from genome assembly GCA_963826415.1 of uncultured Actinomycetota bacterium. Classification (GTDB taxonomy): domain Bacteria; phylum Actinomycetota; class Actinomycetes; order Propionibacteriales; family Nocardioidaceae; genus Nocardioides. The sequence continues at coordinate 290,263 of CAWGWW010000007.1, forward strand.
CCATTCATCGGGGTCCGGATCTCGTGGCTCATGGTCGCCAGGAACTCCGACTTCAACCGAGAGGCCTCCATTGCCTGGTCCCGAGCCTCGGCCAGCCGGCGCGTGTAGTCAGCGACCTCCTGTTCGGCGGCCTTCCGCACGGTCACGTCCTGGCTGCTTCCGACCACCCGCACCGGGTTGCCCTGATGGTCACGCACGACGCTCCCGAGAGCGTGACACCACCGCACCTCTCCATCGTCGCCGCGGATGATCCGCACGGTGAACTCGAAGGACTCCGCTCCTTCGAACGTGGTCGAGACCGCGGACCGGACGACCTCCCGGTCTGCCAAGTGGACGCGGGCGAGGTAGTGGTCGAGGTCGGCCACGGAGTCGCGGGCCACGCCCAAGGTGTCGTAGAACTGTTCGGACCACACGACGTGGTTGCCGACGACGTCCCATTCCCAGCTGCCGATCTTGGTGAGGGCCTGGGCGTCCCGCATGAGCTGCTCACGCTGCTCCAGCGACTCGATCTGCCGATGCATCCGGGTGTGGTCGGAGCACTGGTGCAGGAACCCGACCAGTGCACCGTCGGCGTCGTGGACAGGGCTCCAGCTGATCAGCAGCCAGATGGCCGTGCCGTCGCCCCGCAGGTGCCGGTACGGATGGTCGCCCTCGCCGGGACTCCCGGCGACCGCCTGACGCAGGTGCTCGACGAAGTCAGCCCGTCCGTCGTCGTCGAGGGTGTCGTAGACCGAGAGCCGGACCATCTGCTCGGGAGTGCGCCCCAACAGCTCCGCCATCCGGGGATTCGCGAACAGCGTGGTGCCGTCCTCTCCGAGCAGCCACACGCCGTCGGCGCTGGCATCGAGCAGCAACCGGCTCAGCTCAGACTCGTCCATGTCACCCGCTCTCCCGGCCACGCCGCCCCCTCATCATGACTGAACGGGACGGGGAAGGAGTGCTTACACTCCGTCTGGGTCGGCGCAGCCCCTCGACCAGGCCGCCCAGCGGCGCACCAGCAACCGCGTGCCGGGCTGTGCTTCATGATCTCGCCCTGCGGCCGCTGGCACAGGGGCAAGCAGCTGCGAGGTGCCCACCGAGATCGTGGGTGGCTCAGCGGACGAAGAAGAGCCCGACTGCGGTGGGGAGGAGACCGACCACCAGCCACGGCGTGACCGGGCTCTTCTGGTGGATCGCGAAAGCTGCGGCGACGCCGAGGACGCCGACGACCCCGGCGATCAGCGTCAGCCCGACCCGGGCTCCGGGGCGGCCGTCCTCGAGGAAGATGGCGGCCACCACCAACCCGGCGGCGAAGTGGCCGATCGTGGTCACCGCCAGGGCCGACATCACCCAGCGCTGCACCGAGCCGATGCTCATCGGCTTGCCGCCGGACCGGCCCGTCGACCGGCCCGTCGACCGGCCCGGCGAACGACCCGCGGACTGGGCGGTGCGCTGCGGGTTCGCGGGATCCATCAGGTGTCGACGACGGCGTGGTGCCGCGGGCGACTCGGGGGCGGTCATGCCTCGATGGTCCTCCCCCGTCGGTGGCAGCCCATCAGGTGGGGGTCGAAGAGACCGAGCGCCTCCATCAGTGCGTACATCGTGGTCGGCCCGACGAACGCGAAGCCCTTGCTCTTGAGCGCCTTCGAGAGCGCCACGGACTCCGGTGAGGTTGTCGCCATCTGGTCCGTCGTCTCGGGTGTCGGCGCAAGATCGGGCCGGTACGACAGCACCAGCTGCTCGAGCCCGCCCTCCGGGCGCAGCGCCACCACCGCCCGCGCGTTGGCCAGGGTCGCCTCGATCTTGCGCCGGTTGCGGACGATGCGGGGCTCGGACATGAGCCGCTCGGCGTCAGCCTCGTCGTACGCCGCCACCGTGTCGGCGTCGAAGCCCGCGAACACCTCGCGGAACGCCGGTCGCTTGTTGAGGATCGTCGACCAGGACAACCCGGACTGGAACGCCTCGAGGGTGAGCCGCTCGAAGTAGGCGGACTCCCCCGACACCCGGGTCCCCCACTCGTGGTCGTGGTAGTCGCGCATGGTCCCGGGGCCGCTCGCCCAGGGGCAGCGGGCGACGCCGTCCTCGCCGACCACCGGTCCGTTCGTCATGGCTCCATCCAAGCGCACTTGCGTAATGCGTTAGTCATGACTAACGTGTTTCTCGTGACCGACGCCCTTTCCGCCGCAGCCGAGCCGACCCGTCGGCGGATCCTGCAGATGTTGGCGTCGCAGAGCCGCACCGTCACCGAGATCGCTGCCGCCTTCCCGGTCACCCGCTCCGCCATCTCGCAGCACCTGCTGCTGCTGGCGGACGTGGGTCTGGTGGAGGCGGAGAAGGCCGGTCGGCAGCGGATCTACCGGGTCCGGCCCGACGGACTCCGGCAGCTCCAGGCAGAGATCGACCGTTTCTGGACCGACGAGCTCGATCAGCTCGTGGCCGACGCACATGAGCACACCAACCGAATGGAGAAAGAGCGATGACCTTCACCAAGACCGTTCAGCTGCCCGTAGACCTCGACGAGGCCTTCGCGCTGGTGACCCAGCCCGAGCGGCTGCGCCGCTGGCAGACCGTGTCGGCGCAGGTCGACCTCCGCACCGGCGGCGACTACCGCTGGACCGTCACGCCGGGACACCTGGTCTCCGGCACCTTCCGTGAGGTCGACCCGGGCAAGCGGGTCGTGTTCAGCTGGGGCTGGGACGGCAGCGCAGAGTCCGAGCCCAGCACCGTCACGATCACCATGGAGCCCAGCAACGGCGGGACCAGCCTGACCCTCACCCACGAGGGGCTCAACGAGCAGGAGGCCGCCGGCCACGCCGAAGGCTGGAACCACTTCCTCGAGCGCCTCGAGCTGGCCGCCAAGACCGGGGTCGACGCCGGCCACGACAGCTGGGCCGACCCCGGCGAGGACTTCGACCAGTTCGCCGCCACCGAGGCCAGCCTCGCCGTGCTCCAGGGCGTGCTGCGCCGGCTCACCGACGAGGACCGGGTCAAGCAGACCCCGTGCGCGGAGTACGACTGCCATCACCTGGCCGAGCACCTCTTCGGCTCGATCGCCCTGCTCGGCCAGATGGCCGGCACGAAGGTGACCAACCCCGAAGAAGGCTCGCTGGAGAACCGGGTGTCCGTGATGGCCGACCAGGCGATCACCGCCTGGCGCGCCCGTGGCCTCGAGGGCATGGTCGGTGCCGAGAAGGACTTCCCCGCCGCACTGGCGATCAACATCCTGCCGCTCGAGTTCCTGGTGCACGCCTGGGACTTCGCCCAGGCCAGCGGCCAGGAGCTCGCCGTGAACGAGGACCTCGCGGCGTACGTCCTCGGGCTGGCGGAGCAGGTCGTGCCCGGTGCCCGCGAGGGCGGCTCGTTCGCTGCTCCCGTCGACACCCCGTCGGACGCGTCCGCGATGGAGCGTCTGGTGGCCTACTCGGGCCGCTCGCCGCTGGTCGCCGCCTGACCCGTCGCTTGTTCACCAAAAATCGCGCCGACCCGTCGTCAATTGACGACGGGTCGGCGGTGTTCGGGCGTCAACAAGCGACGGGTCGGCGATCAGGAGCGGTACTCGGGGTTCTCCCAGTCGAAGTGGGTGCCGGCCTTCCACGCCGTCGCGCTGTTGCCGAACTGCGGTACGCCGCCGGCGTCCTTCAGCATCTTCGCGAGGTGCATCAGGTTCCAGGTCATGAACGTCGAGTTGCGGTTGGTGAAGTCGTTCTCCGGGCCGCCGCTGCCGGGGTCGAGGTACGACGGGCCAGGGCCGGCCTCGCCGATCCAGCCGGCGTCGGCGTTCGGCGGGATGGTGTAGCCGACGTGCTGCAGGCTGTAGAGCACGTTCTGCGCGCAGTGCTTGATCCCGTCCTCGTTGCCGGTGATCAGGCAGCCGGCGACCCGGCCGTAGAACAGGAACTGGCCCTTGTCGTTGAGCTCCCCGGACAGCGCGTAGATCCGCTCGATGATCTGCTTGGTGATGCTGGAGTTGTCGCCGAGCCAGATCGGGCCCGCGATCACCAGGATGTCGCTGTCGAGGATCCCCGGGTAGAGGTCGGGCCAGGCGTCGTTCTCCCAGCCGTGCTCGCGCATGTCGGGATAGACCCCGGTCGCGATGTCGTGGTCGACCGCCCGGATCACGTCCACCTCGACCCCGTGCTTGCGCATGATCGTGGCGCTGGCGTCCACGAGGCCCTGGGTGTTGCTCACCGCCGGGCTGCGCTTGAGGGTGCAGTTGACGAAGGTGGCCTTCAAGCCGGTGAAGTCTGGGAGTCAGTCATGCAGACAGCCTGTCCCCGACCCGCGCCCCCAAACAACCGTCGCAATCCCGAGCGCTAGCCCACCCGCCGCTTGTTCACGTCCAATTGCGTCGACCCGTCGTTAATTAACGACGGGTCGGTGGTGTTCCGGCGTCAACAAGCGACGGGTCGGCGAAGTTGGGCAGTCACCGGGGTCGGCCGGCTAGCGTCGTTCCTTGAGCCGCACGTTGGGCAGCCCGGGCGCCGGGATCGGCGGCAGGTGGTCGTCGATGACGACGCCGAACCGTCCGTCGCCCACGTCCTGCGAGTCCGCGACCACCGACCCGTCCACCACGATCTGGGCCTGCCACTCGGCGCGGAACGCCGCGATCTCGTCGTGGCTGCGACCCACGAAGTTCCACCACATCACGATCGACTCGCCGAACGGCGGCCCGCCCAGCAGGAGCAGTCGCACCGGGTGGTCCCGGGCGACCAGCGTCAGCCGGTCGTGACCGGCCGGCACGTAGGCCAGGTCGTGCTGCTTCACCTCGTGCCCGGCCACCTCGACCACGCCGTCGTCGACCAGCACCCCGTGCTCGAACGACGCGTCCACCGCCAGCTCGAGCCCGGCCCCCGGCTCGAGCAGCAGCTCGGCCCCGAGCAGCGGGGTGGCCGTGGGGACCGGCGACGACTGGCCCAGCAGCGAGCCCAGGAAGACCCGAGCAACCCAGCCCTCCCCGCTCACCGGGGACGGCACGTGGTGGAAGAACGCCGGCACACCGTGCCGCTCACCGTCCGGGAGCGCCACCCACAGCTGGGCGCCGTGCAACGAGGTGGTCGCGGCCGTCGACACCTCGGAGTGGCTGATCCCCCGCCCAGCGCTCATCAGGTTGAGCTCACCCGGCCGCACCAGAGCGTGGTGCCCGGCGCTGTCGCGGTGCTCGACCTCACCGCTGAACAACCAGCTGACCGTCTGCAGACCCGTGTGCGGGTGCGGCGCCACGCTCATCCCGCCGGTCTCCCCGACCGGGTCGGGCCCGTAGTGGTCGACGAAGCACCACGCGCCGATCAGTGATCGCTGCCGTTGCGGCAGGGTCCGGCGCACCCGCATCGCCCGCGGTCCGCCGAGGGGTACGTCGCGCGGCGCCATCACCTCGACCTGCACGCCGCCCCCGGGCGCGCAGGTCACCTCGTCGGGTCGTGCCTCCTGGTTGCTCATCGGTCCATCATGCGCCCGGCCGCCAACGGCGGCTCAGCTCAACTGGTCCGGCTGGACCGCCCGCTTCGACTCGTCGCCCCGCCCGCTGGGCACCACCCGGCCCGCGTCACTGGCCGACCGCACACCCTCTGCGCCGCCCGTCGACCTTCTCGAGCCGGACGATCACCGACTTGTACGCCGGCTGGTTGCTGCCCTCGGCCGTGGAGTCCAGCGGCACCAACGGGTTGGTCTCCGGGTAGTACGCCGCCGCGCAGCCACGCGGCTGGTCGTAGTCGACCACCCGGAAGTTCGGCGCCTGTCGCTCGGACCCGTCCTCCCACTCGCTGACCAGGTCGACGTACTCGCCGGCCCTGAGCCCGAGGTCCGCGATGTCGTCGGGGTTCACGAAGACCACGCGGCGACCGCCCGAGATCCCCCGGTAGCGGTCGTCGAGGCCGTAGATCGTGGTGTTGAACTGGTCGTGGGACCGGAAGGTCTGCAGCAGCAGCCTCCCGTCGGGGACCTGGAGCACGCCCATCGGGCTCACGGTGAAGATCGCCTTGTCGACCTTGGTCGGGAAGGTGCGGGTGTCGCGCGGCGGGTGCGGCAGCACGAACCCACCGGGCTGGTCCACCTTCTCGGCGTACGCCTCGCACCCGGGCACCACGTGGGCGATCCGGTGCCGGATCTCGGTGTAGTCGCGGCGGAAGTCCGACCACGGGATCGCGTGCCGGTCCCCGATGGTGGCCTCGGCCAGCGAGCAGACGATGTCCACCTCGGACTTGAGGTCCGGCGAGGCGGGCTTCAGCGGCCCCTTGGACGCGTGGACGGCCGACATCGAGTCCTCGACGGTGACCCGCTGGTCCCCGTCCCCGGTCGGGTCCTTCTCGCTGCGGCCGAGGACCGGCAGGATCAGCGCCTCGCGACCGTGCACGACGTGCGACCGGTTGAGCTTGGTCGAGACGTGCACGGTCAGGTCCGCCTGGCGGAACGCCTGCTCGGTCGCCTCGGTGTCCGGCGCGGCGGAGACGAAGTTGCCGCCCATGCCGAAGAAGACCTTGGCCTTGCCGTCGCGCAGCGCCTTGATGGAGGCGACCGCGTCGAAGCCGTGCTCACGCGGCGGCTCGAAACCGAACTCGTCGCGGACCGAGTCGAGGAAGTGCTCGGGCGCCCGCTCCCAGATCCCCATCGTGCGGTCGCCCTGCACGTTGGAGTGACCGCGGACCGGGCACAGGCCGGCGCCCGGCTTGCCGATGTTGCCCTGCAGGAAGGCGACGTTGGCGATCTCCTTGACCGTCGCCACGGCGTTCTTGTGCTGGGTGATCCCCATCGCCCAGCAGATGACGGTGGCCTTGGACGCCTCGAACATCCGCGCCGCCTTCTCGATCTCGCTGCGCTCCAGGCCGGTCGAGGCCAGGACGTCGTCCCAGTCGAGGGCCCGCATGTGCTCGGCCCAGTTCTCGAAGCCGTACGTGTGCTGGTCGATGAAGTCCTGGTCGATCGCGCCCCACTCGAGCAGCAGCGCACCGATCGCCTGGAAGAGCGCCAGGTCGCCGTTGATCCGCACCGGAAGGTGCAGGTGGGACAGGCTGGTGCCGCCGAGCGCCATCCCCTTGAACGTCTGCGGGTTCTCGAAGCGCACCAGCCCGGCCTCGCGCAGCGGGTTGATCGAGATGATCTTGGCGCCGTTCTGCTTCGCCTCCTCCAGCGCGGTGAGCATCCGCGGGTGGTTGGTGCCGGGGTTCTGGCCCGCGATCACGATCAGCTCGGAGTGGTGGATGTCCTCGAGACTGACCGAGCCCTTGCCGATGCCGATCACCTCGGCCAGACCCACGGACGTCGACTCGTGGCACATGTTCGAGCAGTCCGGCAGGTTGTTCGTGCCGAAGGCGCGGGCGAAGAGCTGGTAGGCGAACGCGGCCTCGTTGGAGGTCTTGCCCGAGGTGTAGAAGATCGCCTGGTCGGGGGACTCCAGTCCGTTGAGGTGGCCGGCGATCATGCCGAACGCGTCGTCCCAGCCGATCGGCTCGTAGTGGGTGGCCCCCTCACGCAGCACCATCGGCTCGGTGATCCGGCCCTGCTGACCCAGCCAGTAGTCGGTGCGGTCCTTGAGCTCCGAGAGCGGGTGCTCCGCGAAGAACTCCGGCCCGACCCGGCGCAGGGTCGCCTCCTCGGTCACCGCCTTGGCGCCGTTCTCGCAGAACTCCGCGGTGTGCCGGTGCCCGGCCTCCGGGTCGGGCCAGGCGCAGCCCTGGCAGTCGAAGCCGTCGACCTGGTTGAGCTTGAGCAGCGTCTTCGCGGTCCGCTTGATGCCCATCTGCTCGATGGACCGCTTCATGCTCACCGCCACTGCGGTCAACCCGGCTGCGGAGTGCTTGCGGTCTCCCACACGCAGGTTGGACTCGTCGATGTCGTCGTGCGGGGCTTCGCGGCTCATGGCTACATCTTTACCCGGTGACCGGGAACAACACGCGCACGACCCTCAGGAGTTCGAGAAGACCGCCGGGCTGTCGCCGCCGTCGGGACCCCGTCCCGCCCAGGTCCAGGCGTACGCCGGGTCCTCGGCGGCGAGCCCGCCCTCACCCAGGTCGAGCGGTGCGAACGTGTCGACCATGACCGCGGACTCGTCGAAGAACTCCGCCCCCAGGGAGGCCTCGATCGCGGCCGGCTGCGGACCGTGCGCGTGCCCTCCCGGGTGCAGCGAGATCGAGCCGATGTTGATGCCGGAGCCCTTGCGGGCCTCGTAGTCGCCGCCGACGTAGAACATCACCTCGTCGCTGTCGACGTTGGAGTGGTAGTACGGCACCGGCACCGAGAGCGGGTGGTAGTCGACCTTGCGGGGCAGGAAGTTGCAGATCACGAAGTTGTGGCCCTCGAAGACCTGGTGCACCGGCGGCGGCTGGTGGATCTTGCCGGTGATCGGCATGTAGTCGTCGATGTTGAAGGTGTAGGGGTAGAGGCAGCCGTCCCAGCCGACCACGTCGAACGGGTGGGTCGCGTAGGTCATCCGGGTGCCCACGATGCCGGCGCTGGTGCGGTGCTTCACCAGGACCTCGATGTCGGTCCCCTCGACCAGCATCGGCCCCACCGGTCCGTACAGGTCCCGCTCGCAGTACGGCGCGTGCTCGAGCAGCTGCCCGTAGCGCGACAGGTAGCGCTTGGGCGGCGCGACGTGGCTGTTGGCCTCGATCGGGTAGAGCCGGCTCGGCTCTGCCGGCACCCAACGGTGGGTCGTGGCCCGCGGGACCACCACGTAGTCCCCCGCCCGGTAGGCCAGCGTGCCGAAGACGGTCTCGACGGTGCCGGTCCCGGACTCCACGAACACGCATTCGTCACCGATCGCGTTGCGGTAGTACGGCGAGGCCTCGGTCCCGGTGACGACGTACCCGATCCGGACGTCGTTGTTGCCCAGGACGAGCCGTCGGTCGGTGACGGCGTCGGCTCCGTCCTCGGTGTCGGCCGGATCGGGGAACAGCGAGTGCAGCTTGAGGTGGCGCGGCTTGAGCGGGTGGTTGGGGGTGCGGCTCTGGTCGGGCAGCTCCCACACGTCGGCGGCGACGATGGCGGACGGCACCCCGCGGTGGTAGAGCAGCGAGGAGTCGGAGGAGAAGCCCTCCTCCCCCATCAGCTCCTCGTAGTAGAGCCGGCCCTCCGGGTCGCGGAACTGGATGTGCCGCTTGGGCGGGACCTCGCCGACCTGGCGGTAGTGCGCCATCGGATCTCCTCAGCAATTCGATAATCGGACAGATTCGTCCGGTATCTGTCTCATGGTTAGAGTAGCCCGCGTGTCGACGAAAGTCTCCGCTCCCTGGACCGGCCTGCTGGACGATGCTGCGATCTTCCCGCCTGGCGACGCCCCCCTGCCGCAGGCCGTAGCGGCGTACCTCGTGCATGGTGACGAGTGGTGGGCCGATCTGGTGGCCTCGTTCGTCGTGACCGACACCCGGCTGCCCGAGGTGGCAGAGCCGGTCCCGGTCTCGATCGTCGTCACCGGCGGCGCCGGAGCGGTGCCCGGGGCGTTGCGGCTCGCCGCGAAGTCGCCCACCCGGCTCGCCGGGATCGAGATCGCGCTGCGGGACCCCGACGACCTGCCCGGCAACGCGCGCCGGGTGGTCGCCGCAGTGGACGCCGTGCGGGCGGAGGGGCTGCTCGACGACGAGACCCCGGTCTTCGTGGAGCTGCCCCGGACCACCCCGACAGAGGGGCCGACCGCCGGCTGGCTCGGGGCCGCCGACGTGGTCGCCGAGGCCGAGCTGCGGCTCAAGTTCCGCACCGGCGGGGTCGAGGCACACCTGCATCCCGCAGCCGGGGAGCTCGCCGCGTGGATCGACGCCGCGCTCGACCGCGAGACTCCGTTCAAGTGCACCGCCGGCCTGCACCACGCCGTCCGGCAGACCAGCATGGAGGGCTTCGAGCAGCACGGCTTCGTCAACGTCCTGCTGGCCACGCGACGGGCCTTCGACGGCGCGACCCGGGACGAGGTGGTCGAGGTCCTCGAGAGCCGCGACGCGCTGGGCCTCTCGGACGACGCCAACGGCGCGGACCTGGCCGGCGCCCGACGCTGGTTCACGTCGTTCGGCTCGTGCAGCGTGCGCCAGCCGCTCGCCGACCTGATCGACCTCGGACTGCTGAAGGAGCCTGTGTGACCACCTGGGTCGAGGGAGCCGCGGGCTCCCTGTTCGACGTGGACAACCTGCCGTACGGCGTCTTCTCGCCCGCCGGCGAGGAGCCGCGCGTGGGCGTGCGGATCGGGGACCAGGTCCTCGACCTCGCGCCGGTCGCAGCGGCCGGGATGCTCGACGTGGCCGAGGTGTTCCGAGCCGACTCGCTGAACCCCCTGATGACGCAGGGACGGGCCGTGCGCGACTCCGTCCGCCGCTGGATCACCGGCCTGCTCAGTGATGAGGCGCAGCGCACCCTGGTGGAGCCGCACCTGGTCCCGCTGGACCGGGTGACGCTGCACCACCCGGTGGAGGTCGGCGACTACGTCGACTTCTACGCCTCCCTCGAGCACGCCACCAACGTCGGCCGGATGTTCCGCCCGGACGCCGAGCCGCTGCTGCCGAACTGGCGGCACCTCCCGGTCGGGTACCACGGCCGCGGCGGCACCGTCGTGGCGTCCGGGACGCCGATCATCCGTCCCTCGGGCCAGCGCAAGGCGCCGACCGACGAGTCGCCCACGTTCGGACCCAGCGCACGACTCGACATCGAGGCCGAGCTCGGCTTCGTGGTCGGGTCCCCCTCCACGCTCGGGGACCCCGTCCCCTTCGACTCGTTCGCCGACCATGTCTTCGGCATCGTCGGGCTCAACGACTGGTCCGCCCGCGACATCCAGGCCTGGGAGTACGTGCCACTCGGGCCGTTCCTCGGCAAGTCGTTCGCCACCTCGATCTCCCACTGGGTGACCCCGCTCGAGGCGCTGGCCGCCGCCTGGGTCGACGTACCCGGTCAGGACCCGACCCCGCTCCCCTACCTGCGACCGGCCGACGACGGCACGCCGCAGGGGCTCGACATCGACGTCGAGGTGGTCCTGAACGGCGAGGTCGTCAGCCGACCGCCGTACCGCACCATGTACTGGTCGCCGGCCCAGATGCTCGCGCACCTGACCGCCAACGGCGCCTCGGTCCGCACCGGCGACCTCTACGCCTCCGGCACGATCAGTGGCGCCGAGCGCGACCAGCGCGGCTCGTTCCTCGAGCTGAGCTGGGGTGGCAAGGAGCCGTTCGGCGACGGCCGCACCTTCCTCGAGGACGGCGACGAGGTGGTGCTGCGCTACACCGCGCCCGGCACCGGTGGCGGCCGGATCTCGCTGGGCGAGGTGACCGGCACGATCCTGCCGGCCCACGGCTGACTCACGGGACCATCCAGCCGAGCACCGGTGTCGACTGCAGGAACACGATCAGGCACATCAGCGCGAGCAGCCCCAGGCTCCAGCCGATCACCTTGCGGAAGATCTCGCCCTCCCGCCCCGACATGCCCACGGCGGCCGCGGCAATGGCGAGGTTCTGGGGGCTGACCATCTTGCCGAGCACCCCACCGGAGGAGTTGGCGGCGGCCATCAGGACCGGGTCGAGGCCGGCCTTGGCCGCAGCCTGGACCTGCAGGGCGCCGAACAACGAGTTCGACGACGTGTCCGACCCGGTGACCGCCACGCCGATCCAGCCGAGGACCGGCGAGATGATCGCGAAGGCCGCCCCGCTGCCGGCCAACCACAGTCCCAGCGCCACGGTCTGGCCGGACAGGTTCATCACGTAGGCCAGCGCCAGCACCGCCATGACGGTGATGATCGCCGAGCGCAGCTCGACGTAGGTGTCGAGATAGGTCCTGAGCGCCCGCGCCGGCGCGACCTTGAGGATCACCATGCTGATCAGGCCGGCGATGATCAGCAGGGTCCCCGCCGCGGGGAGCCAGTTGAACTTGAACTGGGTGAGCACCGGGTCGCCCAGCCGGTCCAGGATGTGCAGTCCCGGCCAGTCGAACACGTAGGTGAACGGCGCCTTGGCCAGGAAGCTCACGACGGCCGGGATGTTGACGAGCGAGAAGATCGCGATGATCACCAGGTACGGCGCGTAGGCACGCAGCACCTCGGCGCGGTCGTCACCGCCACCCGAGGCGACCGCTCCTCCGCCGCCGCTGCCCGTCGTCCGCGCAGTCCCGCCGGCTGCGGGAGCGACGCCCGCGCCGAGCGGCACGGCACTGCCGGCGGTCGCCACCTGACCGGCCCGGTCCGCGGTCAGCACCTCGACGGGTTGCCACACCCGCACCAGCAGGACCAGCGAACCCGCCGCCAGCATCGCCGCCACGATGTCGGTGAGCTGGACGGAGATGTAGTTGGCCGTCACGAACTGGGCGACCGCGAAGACCGTCCCCGCGAGCAGGGCCGGCAGCCAGGTCTGGCGGACGCCGCGGCGACCGTCGACGATCAGCACGAGGATGAGCGGCACCACGAGCGCCAGGATGGGCGTCTGCCGGCCCACCATCGACCCGAGCGTGCCCAGCGCGCTGGCATCGGAGAGCCGGGGGTCGTCGCTGACACCGGAGGCGATCGGGGCCAGGGTGACGATCGGAATGGCCAGGGCACCGAAGGCGACCGGTGCGGTGTTGGCCACCAGCGCGACCGTAGCGGCCTTGATCGGCTGGAACCCGAGCGACATCAGCATCACGACGCTGATCGCCACCGGGGTGCCGAAGCCCGCCAGCGCCTCGAGCAGTGCGCCGAAGCAGAACGCGATGATGATCGCCTGGATCCGCTGGTCAGGGCTGACCCGCTCGAAGGAGCGTCGCAGGACGTCGAAGTGCCCCGAGGCCACGGTCAGGTTGTAGATCCAGACCGCGTTGACCACGATCCACAGGATCGGGAAGAACCCGAACAGCCCGCCGTCGAGGGCGGCACTGATCGCCTGGCCGAAGGGCATGCCGAACAGCGCGACGCCGACCGCCAACGCCACCAGCAACGAGGCCAGGCCGGCGATCCAGGCCCGCACCTTGAGCCCGCCGAGCAGGATGAAGAGGACGGCGAGCGGGATCAGGGCGCACAGGGCGCTGAGGGCGAGCGAGTCTCCTACGGCTTGCGGATCTTGCTGGAACATTCGTGATCACGACTCCCGAGATAGAAGCGAACCGGACAGGTGCTAGGTGCTGCGGGTCAGGACGTGGGCCGGTAGGCCCCGGATGGAGGCGTCGAGCACCTCGATCGTGTGGGCCATCCCCATCGGATGACCGGAGCGTTCGATGGCCGAGCGCACCTGCATCAGGCAGCCGGGGTTGGCGGTCACCAGGACCTCGGCCTCGGTCGCGACGATGTTCGCGGCCTTGCGGTCCCCGAGCTCACGGGCGGGCTCCGGGTTGAGGATGTTGTAGATGCCGGCCGATCCGCAGCACAGCGCCGCGTCGGCGATCTCCCGCAGCCGGAGGCCGGGGATCGCGGAGAGCAGGTCGCGGGGCTGGGCGCGGACGCCCTGGGCATGGGCCAGGTGGCAGGCGTCGTGGTAGGCCACGGTCATCTCGAGCGGGTGCCGCGGGGCCACCGGCCCGAGCTCGTGCAGGATCTCGGAGATGTCGCGCACCCGGTCCGCGAAGGCCCGAGCCCGGTCCGCGTACGCCGGGTCGTCGGCCAGCAGGTCGGCGTACTCCTTCATGGTCGAGCCGCAGCCGGCGGCGTTGACCACGACCCACTCGACCCCGGTGTCCTCGAACCGGTCGATCAGCGCCCGCGCGTAGCGCTGGGCCTCCGCCTCACGGCCGTTGTGCACCGAGAGCGCACCGCAGCACCCCTGTCCGGCCGGCGTGACCACGTCGCAGCCCTCGGCCCGCAGCACCCGGGCCGTGGCGGCGTTCACCCCGGGGAAGAAGGCACCCTGCACGCAGCCGGTGAGCAGCCCGACGACCGCACGACGGGTCCCGGCGGCCGGGATGTGCTCGGGGAGGGGCTGCGGTTTGCCGAGCTCGGGCGCCAGGCTCTCCATCGCCGCAAGCTGCGGCGCCATCCGCTCGAGCAGGCCGGTGCGGCGCATCGCCCGGTCGAGCCCCGTGCGTTGCAGCGCCCGCAGCGGCCCGCGCAGCAGCCGGAGCCGCCGCGGGTGCGGGAAGATCGCGAAGATCAACGCGCGCAGGGCCCGGTCCTGCGGGCTGCGCTCGTGCCGCCGTTCGACCTGGGCACGGGTCTGCTCGATCAGCTTGTCGTACTGCACGCCGGACGGGCAGGCGGTGACACACGACATGCAGCCCAGGCAGGCGTCCCAGTGCGAGACCATCGAGTCGGACATCGGCTCACCCTCGAGGCCCTGCTTCATCAGGTAGATCCGGCCGCGCGGCGAGTCCATCTCCTCGCCCCACAGCACGTACGTCGGGCAGGTCGGCAGGCAGAACCCGCAGTGCACGCAGTCCCCCACCAGCGCGGCGTCCGGCGGGTGGTGCTCGTCGAAGGCGCCCGCCGGTCCGTCGGTCGGGGCCGGCATGCCCAGGTCGATGATGCTGCCGGTCTCCCCGAGCTTGCCCTGCTCGTCGGTCTGCCCGTCGGTCCGCTCGGTCATCAGATGCCTCCCACGAAACGTCCCGGCGCCAGCCGGTGGTCGGAGTCGAACCGGTGCTTGACCTGGCGCATCAGCTCGAGCGCTCCCACCGGTCCCCACACGTCGACGGCCTCCTTGATCCCGGCAGGGGCGTCCACCACGACCAGCGCCCCCGAGCTGCGCTCGCAGGCGGCCCGGAGCTGCCCCACCGTGGCGGCGACCGCGGCGGGAGCGGTCGCGGGCGGGATCGCCGCGTAGGCGACCCCGGTGCCGGCCGATCCACGCAGCGCCACCGGGGTCTCGGCCGCGCGGGCGGTGGCGAGCACGTCGGCGAGCCCCGAGAGCGCGAACGTGAGCTTCAGTGCGGTGGCCCGGTCGTCGCCGTGACGACCCGGCTCCCACGGGTACGTCGCCGACGCGGACGGCGGGTCGGACAGCTCGGCGGCAGCGCCCAGGGCGGCCCGCACGGCCGACACCCGTCCGTCGACGCCGGCAGGTCGTCCCTCGAGCAGCACGCTGACCGTGCCCGGCCCGGCCTCCGGCCAGTCGATCTCGATCGCCGAGGGCGCGGTCTGGGAGTGCACGAGGACCTGGACGAGCCGAGCCGCCTCGCGTCGGGTCGGCGGCCGGGGCGCTGACCCAGGCCCGGGCAGCGGGGACGGGGTGCAGCCGGAAGACGGCCCGGGTGACCACCCCGAGCGTGCCGTGGGAACCGACCAGCAGCTTGCCGAGGTCGTAGCCCGCGACGTTCTTGACCACCCGACCTCCGGCCTTGGCCACGACCCCGTCGGCACGCACCATCGTCACGCCGATCAGCAGGTCACGAGCGGTGCCGGTCAGCAGTCGGTGCGGACCGCTGGCGTTGGTCGCCACGGTGCCGCCGATGCTCGCTCCCGGGACCGTCTCGTCCAGGCCGAGACGCTGCCCGGCCCCGGCCAGGGTCCGCTGGACGTCGGCCAGGCGGGCTCCGGCCTCGACGTCGACGATCAGGTCGCCGGCGGCGTGGTCGAGCACCCTGTCCATCGCGCTGAGGTCGAGCAGGACATCGGCGGTGTCCGGGGCGACACCCCAGGAGAGCTTGGTCCCCCGGCCGCGCGGCACGACCGTGAGCCGGTGGGCAGCGGCGGCCCGCAGCACCTCGGCCACCTGGTCGGTGGTGCCAGGACGCGCGACCAGACCCGGCTGGACGCCGTCCACCCGGTCGTCGGCGCCGGGCTCGTCGACCTGCGCGCACGCCGACTCGACGGCCTCGCGCGCCGCGGCCCGCAGCATGGTCCGGGTCGCCATCAGAAGACCTCCGCCAGTCCGGCTTCCTGCACCGGGTGTGCCCCCTTGTGCCGGCCGGGGACCTCGCCGCACAGCCGGGGGGTCGGGAAGATCTTGCCGGGGTTCGAGATGTTGTCGGGGTCGAACGCGCAGCGGACCAGCTGCATGGTGTCGAGGTCCTCGTCGGTGAACATCCGGGGCATGTACGCCGCCTTGTCCATCCCGACGCCGTGCTCGCCGGTGATCGAGCCGCCGTGCTGGATGCACAGGTCGAGGATCGCGCCGCTCACGTTCTCGGCTGCCTCCCCGGCTCCCTCGACCGCATCGTCGAAGAGCACCAGCGGATGCAGGTTGCCGTCACCTGCATGGAAGACGTTGGCGACCCGGACCCCGGACTCCTCCGAGAGCTGCTGGATCGCGCGCAGCACCTCGGGCAGCGAGGTCCGCGGGATGACGCCGTCCTGCACGAGATAGTCCGGACTGATCCGACCGACGGCGGCGAACGCCGACTTGCGGCCCTTCCAGATCAGCGCCCGCTCGGCCGGGTCGGTCGCCACGCGCTGCTCGAAGGCACCGTGCTCGGCGCACAGTCGGGCCACGTCGTCGTACTCGGCGGCGACGTCGACCGCCGCGCCGTCGAGCTCGATCACCAGGACCGCGCCCGCACCGGCCGGGTAGTCGCAGTGCACCGCGGCCTCGGCCGCCTCGATGGCGAGGGCGTCCATCATCTCGATCGCCGCGGGGACGATGCCGGCCGCGATGATCGCGGAGGTGGCGGCGCCGGCCTGGTCGGTGGACTCGAAGCCCACGAGGATCGTGCGGACCTCCTCGGGCAGCCGGACCAGCCGCACGGTGGTCGAGGTGACGATCCCCAGGGTGCCCTCGGACCCGACGACCGCACCGAGCAGGTCGTAGCCCGGGGCGTCCGGTGCGGCACCGCCGAGCTGGACCACGTCGCCCTGCGGCGTGACGAACTCGGCGCCGAGCACGTGGTTGGTGGTGAAGCCGTACTTCAGGCAGTGCGCGCCGCCGGAGTTCTCCGCGACGTTCCCGCCGATCGAGCAGATCTGCTGGCTGGAGGGGTCCGGCGCGTAGTAGTAGCCGTGCGGGGTGGCGGCTCGGGTCACGTCGAGGTTGATCACCCCGGGCTCGACCACGGCGCGCTGGTCGTCTCGACGTACGTCGAGGATCGCGCGCATCCGCGAGGTCACGATCAGCACGCCGTCGGCGTGCGGCAGCGCTCCCCCGGACAGCCCCGTGCCGGACCCCCGCGCCACGAAGGGGACGCCGTGCTCGGCGCAGGAGCGGACCACACCCGCGAGCTGCTCGGCGTTCTCGGGAAGCACCACCAGGGCCGGCGTGACCCGGTAGTGCGCGAGGCCGTCGCACTCGTAGGTGCGCAGCCGGGCGTGGTCGGTGATCACGTCGTCCGGTGCGAGCAGCTCCGCGGCCCGGCGGGCCACGGCGGTGAGCGCGGTGCGGTCCCCGGTCACGTCACGCGCCGCCGGGCTGCGCCTCGAGCCCCACTGCTTCGATGCCGGCGACCGCGACCGCCTCGTCCTTGTCCGAGCTGTCACCCGAGACCCCGACCGCCCCCAGCAGGGCCCCGGCGCCGTCGCGGACCAGCACGCCTCCGGGGACCGGCACCAGCGCCCCGCCGATGGCGGAGGTGGCGGCGGCGATGAAGTAGGGCTGCTGCTCGGCGCGCTCCATCAGGGCGCGGGAGCCGAGCCCGAGGGAGACCGCGCCGTGGGCCTTGCCGAAGGCGATCTCGAATCGCTTGGTGGAGGACCCGTCCTCGCGCTCCACGGCGACCACGTGACCGCCGGCGTCGATCACGACGACCGTCATCGGCTTGCTGTCCGTCGCGGCCGCGTGCTCGCGGGCGGCCGCCACGAGCCTCCGGGCGGTGTCCAGGTCGATGCTCATGAGCGGCTCCCGCGCGCCTCGTCCTTGCGGGCTCTGCGCCTCCGGTGGAGCAGGGGTTCGGTGTAGCCGCTGGGCTGGCTGACGCCTTGCAGCAGCAGGTCGCGTGCGGCGAGGAACGCCTGCCCGTCGTACGCCGGCGCCATCGGGAGGTAGCCCGGGTCACCGGCGTTCTGGGTGTCGACGACCTCGGCCATCCGGCGCAGCGTCTCCTCGACCTGCTCGGTCGTCACCACGTCGTGCAGCAGCCAGTTGGAGACGTGCTGCGAGGAGATCCGGCAGGTGGCGCGGTCCTCCATCAGGGCGGTGCCCTCGATGTCGGGGACCTTCGAGCAGCCGACGCCCGAGTCGATCCAGCGCACGACGTAGCCGAGCGTGCTCTGGATGTTGTTGTCGAGCTCGGCCTGCCGGTCGGCGTCGGACCAGGTGGCCGGGTCGCCGAGCGGGATCGTGAGCAGCTCGTCCTGCGTGGTCCGCTGGCCCCCGGCCAGCTCGCGCTGGCGCGCCGCGACGTCGACCTGGTGGTAGTGCAGGGCGTGCAGCGTGGCCGCGGTCGGGGACGGCACCCAGGCGCAGCTCGCTCCGGCCTGCGGGTGCTCGACCTTCTTCTCGAGCATCTCGGCGAGGTTGTCGGGCGCCGCCCACATGCCCTTGCCGATCTGGGCGCGACCCTGGAAGCCGCAGGCGAGGCCGACGTCGACGTTGGCCGCCTCGTAGGCCCGGATCCAGGTCTCGCGCTTCATGTCGTTCTTGCGCACGACCGGTCCGGCCTGCATCGAGGTGTGGATCTCGTCGCCGGTGCGGTCGAGGAAACCGGTGTTGATGAAGGCCACCCGGTCGGACGCGGCCCGGATGCAGGCCTTGAGGTTGAGCGTGGTGCGCCGCTCCTCGTCCATGATCCCGACCTTGATCGTCAGCGCGGGCAGGCCCAGCGCCTCCTCCACCCGGGAGAAGAGGTCGCAGGTGAACGCGACCTCCTCGGGTCCGTGCATCTTGGGCTTGACGACGTACATCGAGCCGGTCCGGGAGTTGGCGAGCGCGGTGTTCCCGCGCAGGTCGTGGAGGCTGCCGAGCGTGGTGACCAGGGCGTCGAGGATGCCCTCGGGGACCTCGTTGCCGTCCTTGTCCAGCACGGCGTCCGTGGTCATCAGGTGGCCCACCTGCCGGATGAAGAGCAGGGCGCGACCGTGCAGCGTCACCGTCTCGCCGGTCGGCGAGGTGCAGGTGCGGTCCGGGTTCATGGTGCGGGTGAAGGTCTTGCCCGCCTTGGTGACCTCCTCGGCGAGCGAGCCCTGCATCAGCTGCAGCCAGTTGCGGTAGCCACCCACCTTGTCGTCGGCATCGACCGCGGCGACCGAGTCCTCGAGGTCCATGATCGTGGAGACGGCGGACTCGAGCAGGATGTCCTCGACCCCGGCGGCGTCGGTGCTGCCGATCTCGGTCTCGCGGTCGACGAGGATCTCGAGGTGCAGCCCGTGGTGCACCAGGACCACGGCCTCAGGGGCCTGCGCCGTGCCGCGGAACCCGACCAGCTGGGCGGGCTCGGCGAGCCGCAGCGTGCTGCCCTTGACCTCGACCGCGAGGCCGTCGTCGTCGACGGCGTACGCCGTGGCGTCGGCGTGGGAGCCGCCGGCCAGCGGGACGTACTCGTCGAGCAGCGCGCGTCCTCGGGCGATGACCTCGGCGCCACGGGTCGGGTTGTAGGACGAGCCCCGGGCCAGGTCGCCGGACTCGGAGATCACGTCGGTGCCGTAGAGCGCGTCGTACAGCGAGCCCCAGCGTGCGTTGGCGGCGTTGGTGGCGAACCGCGCGTTGAGCAGCGGGACCACCAGCTGCGGGCCGGCCTGGTCGGTGACCTCGGTGTCCACCCCGGACGTGGTGATCGTGAAGTCCGCCGGCTCGTCGAGCAGGTAGCCGATCTCGCGCAGGAACGCCGCGTAGCTCGCGGGGTCCGGCCGGCCGGGGTGGGCCCGGTGGAAGTCGTCGATCTGCGCCTGCAGCTGCTCGCGCCGGTCGAGGAGCTCACGGTTGCGGGGGGCGAACTCGTGGACGATCGCGTCCGCCGCCGACCAGAACGCCTCGGACTCGACGCCGGAGCCGGGGAGCGCTTCACGCTCGACGAAGCGGTGGAGCACCTCCGCCACCTCGAGCCCGCCGACCTGCACGCGTTCCGTCATTCTCGAGCCTCCCGGGACTGGGTGAAGAGATGATTCCGTATGGTGGAAATATTCTTCCTGATCGTGGAAGATATGAGCCGCGCCGCGCGGCTGTCAACCGGGCCGACCACATCGCGGCACCGTCGGCCCACCTGTACGACGTGCCCAGTGCCGTGCCTGAAGATGTACCCCCACGATGTACCCCCGCAGATGCACCTCGAGATCCGTGCCGACGACTGGAGAGAGATGGCCCAGGACGCAGCAGTCCCCCTGCCCTCCGGCGGCGTGCAGTCGGTGCAGCGCGCCTTCGACCTGCTCGAGATCGTCGTGGCGGGCGGTGGCGAGATGGCGATCGGGGAGATCTCGACCGCGTCCGGCCTTCCCCTGCCCACCATCCACCGGCTGCTGCGCACCCTGGTGGAGCGCGGCTACATGCGGCAGCTGCCCAGCCGGCGCTACGCGCTGGGCTTCCGGCTGGTCCCGCTGGGCATCGCCGCCAACGCGATGGTCGGCGACGCCGCCCGCGAGGTGCTGCACTCGCTGGTGGACGAGCTGGGCGAGACCGCCAACCTCGCCGTGCTCTCCGGCGACCATGCCGAGTACGTCGCGCAGGTGCCGTCGCGGCACGCGATGCGGATGTTCACCGAGGTCGGCCGTCGGGTCGAGCTGCACTCCACGGGGGTCGGCAAGGCGCTGCTCGCCCAGCTCGACGAGGCGCAGGTCGCCGGCGTCGTCGCTCGGGTGGGACTCCCGGCGTACACCGAGCACACGATCACCACCGAGGAAGCGCTGCACGACGAGCTCGCTGCGATCCGGCGGCGCGGCCACGCCCTCGACGAGCAGGAGCAGGAGCTGGGCGTGCGGTGCGTGGCCGTCCCGATCGCGACCGGCCCCTCGTCCTGGATGGCCGTGTCGGTCTCGGGACCGCTGACCCGGATGGGCGACGAGGTCGTCGCACGCGCGGTGCCGTTGCTCGAGGCCGCGGCCGCGCGGCTCGCCGAAAGGCTGACGGTCCGGTCCTGACCGAGAGCGCCGGGGAGCGACACCCCATGCTGGGAGCATGACCGACCCCGACGTGCCCGAGCACCTGACCTATCTCGACCGGGAGACGGTACGCCGACTGCTCCCCGGCGTGCCCGAGCAGCTGGACCGCCTCGCACGCACCTACGTCGCCCTGGCCGCGGGGCGGGTGGAGAACCCGCCGAAGATCGGCGTGCACGCGCGGGCCGAGACCTTCGTGCACGCGATGCCGGCGTACCTCGCCGACGAGGACGTCACCGCCCTCAAGTGGGTGGGCGCCTACCCCGCCAACCCGGGTCGCGGGCTCCCCTACATCTCCGGGCTGATCATCCTCAACGACTCCGGCAGCGGGTTGCCGCTGGCGGTGATGGACGCCGCGGAGATCACCGCCGCGCGCACCGCTGCCGCGACCGGCGTCAGCATCCGCCACCTCGCCCACGAGGGCTGGTCCCGGGTGGCCATCCTCGGGTACGGCGAGCAGGGCCGCTACCACGCGCAGGTGGTCCGGGCGCTCAACCCCGAGGCGGAGATCCGGGTCTTCGGCGGACCCCGGCTCCAGGGTCCGCTGCCCGGCGTCGAGGTGCTCCCCGACGCCCGGGCCGCGGTCGAGGGCGCGGACGTGGTGATCACCGCCGGCCCGATGTCGCGCGACCCGCAGCGCCGGCTCGACCGCGACTGGCTGCCGAGCCGGTGCCTGGTGGTGCCCGTCGACTTCGGCGCGTACGTCGAGGCACCGCTCGTCGAGCAGGCTGCCTGCCTGGTGGTCGACGACATCGACCAGTTCGAGCACTACCGGTCGCTCGGCCACTTCGCCGGATGGCCGCGCCCGGGCCTGTCGCTGGGGGACGCCCTCGAGGCCGCACCGGAGGGAGATCTCCGGGTCTCGTGCAGCCTCGGGGTGGCCGCGGCGGACGCCGCGATCGCGGCCGTCGTCTGGGAACGGGCCCGCGACGAAGGGGTCGGCGTCCGGCTGGCCCGCTGACCCCGGCCCACGGACAGGCCGAACCCCGGGTCAACACACGCTGGCCCACCCACACTGGGCAGCACCACACTGGGCAGCACCAAACTATGTGGTGCACTCCCATGGAGGGGCAGTCGTTCTGTCCGTAGGTTCACTGGACATGCAGACCAGCGCAGCCTCTCTCGACCTGACCGGCAAGCGCGCGGTCGTCACCGGTGGTGCCAGCGGGATCGGCGCCGCCGTGGCCCACCGGCTCGCCGCCTGCGGCGCCCATGTCGTGGTCTGCGACCGCGACGCCGAGGGCG
Source organism: uncultured Actinomycetota bacterium (assembly GCA_963826415.1). GTDB lineage: Bacteria > Actinomycetota > Actinomycetes > Propionibacteriales > Nocardioidaceae > Nocardioides. The sequence goes on from CAWGWW010000007.1 coordinate 312,302, forward strand.
CCGAGTCGGTCGCCAAGGAGATCTCCGGGGAGGCCTGGGTCGTCGACCTCGGCGACACCGCCGGCCTGGCCGAGCTGAGTCTCGAGGCCGACATCCTGGTCAACAACGCCGGCATCCAGCACGTCGCGCCCGTGGAGGACTTCCCTCCGGACCGGTTCGCGCTGATCCTGCGGATCATGCTGGAGTCGCCGTTCCTGCTCACCCGAGCCTCCCTGCCGCACATGTACGAGCGCGGCTGGGGGCGGATCGTGCACATCTCGAGCGCCCACGGCCTGCGGGCCAGCGCCTTCAAGGCGGCGTACGTCTCGGCCAAGCACGGCCTCGAGGGCCTGTCCAAGGTGATCGCCCTCGAGGGTGCCACGCACGGCGTGACCAGCAACTGTGTGAATCCCGGCTACGTCCGCACGCCCTTGGTGGAGAAGCAGATCGCCGACCAGGCCCGCGTCCACTCGCTGTCGGAGGAGGAGGTGGTCAGCGAGGTGATGCTCACCCAGTCGGCCATCAAGCGCCTGATCGAGCCCGACGAGGTGGCCGGCGCCGTCGCCTACCTGTGCTCGGACGAGGCCGCCTTCATGACCGGCAGCAACATGGTGATCGATGGCGGCTGGTCGGCACATTGAGCACCCGCCCGTGACCGACTCGCCGCCCCTCCCGGGGGTCCGACGCCGGGCGGCGAGCGCGAACCCGGCCGGGTCCGCCAGAATGAGCCGCGTGTCCGGCATCGAGTTCCTCGAACTGCTCGCTCGCGAGGCCGCGCCCGTCGAGTTCGAAGGGCCGCTCCTGGCTGCCCGCGCCGAGTCGGCCGACGCCGAGCAGATCCAGGAGCTCGAGCGGGCGAAACTGCTGGCCCTGCGCGTGCGCACCGTCCTCGAGGCGCGCCGCCGCCGCGAGACCGAGCTCTCCGCGCTCTACGAGACCGCCAGCGACCTCGCCGCCCTCACCGACGTCGACGCCGTCCTCGAGGCGATCGTGCACCGCGCCCGCCAGCTTCTCTACAGCGACGTCGCCTACCTCTCCCTCAACGACGACGAGCGCGGCGACACCTACATGCGGGTCACCGAGGGGGTGCTGGCGGCGTCGTTCCGCGAGGTGCGCCTGCCGATGGGCGCCGGCCTCGGAGGGCTGGTCGCGCAGACCGCGACGCCGTACTCCACCGCGGACTACTTCGAGGACGAGCGCTTCCAGCACACCAGCCCGATCGACAGCGCGGTCGCCGACGAGGGCCTCACCTCGATCCTCGGGGTGCCGCTGCTGCTCGGCAAGCAGGTCATCGGCGTGCTCTACGCCGCGAACCGACACGTGCGCCCCTTCGGCCGCGAGGACGTCAGCCTGCTCGTCTCGCTCGCGGCCCACGCCGCGATCGCGATCGACAACGCCCGCCTGCTCGCCGAGACCCAGCTCGCCCTGAGCGAGCTGGAGGCGGCCAGCGAGCTGCTCAAGTCGCACACCGAGAGCGTGGAGCGAGCCGCGGATGCGCACGACCGGTTGACCCGGGTGGTGCTGCAGGGCGGCGGGGTCGCCGACGTGGTCCGCGAGGTCCGCGAGGTCCTCGGCGGGCAGGTCTTCGTCGTCGACACCACGGGCACCGTGATCGCCACGACCGACCCGGAGTCGACGCTCTCCCCCGCGGAGCTCGAGACCGGGCGCAAGGCCCTGGAGACCAGCCGGACCGTCGACGGCGCGGGCGTCTTCGCCACGCCGGTCGTGGCGGGGGCCGACCAGCTGGCCAGCCTGGTGCTGCGCCGCAGCGGCACGCTGGAGCAGGGCGACCAGCGGATCCTCGAGCGTTCGGCGCTGGTCACCGCGCTGCTGCTGCTCTTCCGGCGCAGCGTCGCTGAGGCGGAGGGCCGGGTCCGCGGCGCCCTGCTCGAGGACCTGCTCACCGGCGCGGACCGCGACCCCGACGGCCTGCGCGAACGCGCCCTGCTGCTCGGCACCGACCTCCAGCAGCCGCAGACCGTGGTCGTGGCCAAGCTCGTCGGCGACCGGGCCCGGGTCGCCCAGGCCGCGGCGTACACCGCAGGCGTCAACGACGGTTTCGCCGCCGTTCGTCAGGGACACCTCGTCGTACTGCTGCCGAACGTCGACCCCCGAGAGGCGGCGCGGATCGTCGACGAGGGTCTGCGCGCCGCGATGGGTGGTCCCCTGACGGCGGGTGCCGCCGGCCCGGTCACGGGACCGACGTCGATCGTCACGGCGTACGACGAGGCGCGTCGTTGCCTGGACGCGCTGGTGGCCCTGGGCCGCGAAGGTGAGATCGCGACCGCGCCGGACCTCGGGTTCGTCGGACTGCTGCTGGCCCCCGGCAGTGACGCCGAGGTCTACGTCCGCTCGGTCCTGGGGCCGGTGCTCGACTACGACGCCCAGCGCAACACCAAGCTGATCGGCACGCTCGAGGCGTACTTCCGCGTCGGCGGCAACCTGACCCGTACCGCCGGCGACCTCCACGTGCACGTCAACACCGTGACCCAGCGGCTGGACCGGGTCACCGTGCTCCTCGGCGAGCAGTGGCAGGAGCCGGCCGGGCAGCTCGAGGTCCAGCTGGCGCTGCGGCTCAACGCGCTCGTGCGCTGAGCCCCCGGCCCGGCCGGTACGTCAACAAGCGACGGGTCGGCGTTCCTGGGCGTCAACAAGCGACGGGTCGGCGCTTCTCACCGTCAACAAGCGACGGGTCGGCGCTTCTCAGTCGGAGTTGCGGTTCGCCTCGCGGCGGGTCAGCCACTGGAGCCAGAAGTGGCGGGCGGTGCCCCAGATCCCGCGGCGGAAGAGCAGCACCACGATCACGAAGACGCCACCGGTGATCGTGTCGATCCCGTTGAACCCGGACGAGGCGAGCTGGTCGGCCATCGTCACGATCACGAAGGCCCCCACGATCCCGCCCCAGAGGGTCCCGATCCCGCCGAGCACGGTGATCAGCACGACTTCTCCGGAGGTGGTCCAGTGCAGCTCCGGCAGCGCCACGAAGCCGTGGCTGACCGCGAAGACGCCGCCGGCCAGTCCGGCCAGTCCGGCGGAGAGGACGAAGGCGATCACCTTGTACTTCTCCACGTCGTAGCCGAGCGCGCGGGCCCGGGGCGCGTTGTCCCGGATCGCGACCAGCACCCGGCCGAACGGCGAGTGCACGATCCGCCAGGCGGCCCACATGCCGAGCAGGATGATCGGCAGGGCTGCGTAGTAGAAGAAGAACGCGTCGGTCTCGACGGACTCGATGCCGAAGAACGATCTCGGCACGCCCTGCAGCCCGTTCTCCCCACCGGTCAGGCTGCTCCACTTGTTGGCGATGAAGAACACCATCTGGCCGAAGGCCAGCGTGACCATCGCGAAGTAGATGCCGGAGCGGCGTACCGACAGATAGCCGATCGGCAGCGCCAGCAGCATCGCGAAGACGGCGCCGGCGAGGATCGCGAGCGGGAACGGCACTCCCCAGTGGATGGCGACCAGCCCGGTGACGTACGCGGACCCGCCCCAGAACGCCGCGTGGCCGAAGGAGAGCAGCCCGGTGAACCCGAGCAGGATGTCGAGCGCGATCGCGAAGAGCGCCATCGCAGCGATGTCCATCGCGACCGGCGGATAGATCAGCCAGGGCAGGGAGAGCGCCGTGGCGAGGCCGACGGCCAGGAGCGCCCAACGCTGCCAGGGCCGCCCACCGACCAGGGCCGTGTGGGCCTCCTCGGACGCGGAGGTGGCGGTCGCGACGGGCTTGGTGGCTGAGCTCGAGACTGGGCTGGTCATGCTGCTTCCTCTCGGCCGAAGAGGCCGGCCGGGCGGACCAGCACCACGACCGCCATCAGCACGAAGATCACGATCTGGGCGAAGGTGGGGGCGTAGGCCTGGCCGAACGCCTCGACGAGGCCGACCAGGAAACCGGCGACCACCGCGCCCACGATGGAGCCGAGTCCGCCGATCACGACCACGGCGAACAGGATGATGATGAAGTCACTGCCCATCTCGGCGGTGATGGCGCGGAAGGGTGCGGCGAGCACGCCGGCGAGCCCGGCCAGGGCGACGCCGAAGCCGAACACCGGGGACACCCAGCGCCCGACGTTGATCCCGAGGGCACGGGCCAGGTCCGGGTTCTCGGTGGAGGCCCGGACGATCATGCCCACCCGGGTGCGGGTCATCAGCAGCCAGACCAGCACGCAGACGGTGAGCGAGAACAGGAAGACGAAGAGCTGGTACCGCGGGAGGATCACGCCGAAGAGGTCGAGCCGACCCTGGAGCACCTCGGGCCGCTCGTAGGGCAGACCGGAGACGCCGTAGCGCCGCTTGACCAGGTCGACCAGCAGCAGCGTGAGCCCGAAGGTGAGAAGGAAGTTGTACAGCGGATCGAGCTGGAGCAGCCACTGGACCAGCAGCCGCTCGACGATCACACCGAAGACGAACATCAGCAGCGGAACGACGAGCAGTGCCCACCAGAGGTTCAGGCTCAGCACGTCGAGCAGGACCGCGGAGGTGACCGCGCCCAGCATGTAGAAGGCGCCGTGGGCGAAGTTCACGACGCCGAGCACGCCGAAGATGACAGCCAGGCCGAGGGCGGCGAGCGCGTAGAAGCTGCCCGCGGCCAGGCCCTGGATGGTGTATTGCACTACTGCGTTCATGGGTTCCTTCTCCCGGGAGGCACCCCGGGTGTCGAGTCGACACCCGGGGTGCCCGTCAGCGGACTACGGCTCACATGGAGCAGCCGGAGTCCTCCACCGGCTGGAAGGCCTCGGCTGCGGGGATCGTCGCGACGATCTCCTCGTAGTCCCAGTCCTCCTCGACCTCGTCGGCGTCCTTGACCTTGGCCAGGAACGCGTCGTGGATCACGCGGTGGTCCTCGGCACGGATCTCACCGTTGCGCAGGAAGACGTCGTCGATCTTCTTGCCCTCGAGCTCGGCGACGACCTCGTCGGCGTCGTCGGTGCCGGCGGCCTGGACGGCCTCGAGGTACTGCAGCGCGGCGGAGTAGTTGCCGGCGTGGGCGAAGGACGGCCGGGTCCCGGTCTCCTCCAGGAAGCGGTCGGCCCACTCACGGGCCTGGTCGTCCATGTTCCAGTACCAGGCGTCGGTGAAGGTGGTGCCGGCGAACTGCTCGACTCCCAGCGAGTGGATGTCGGTGATGAACATCAGGCCGACCGCCAGGTCGATCCCCCGCTCACGCAGTCCGGCCTCGTTGTACTGCTTGACCACGTTGATCAGGTCACCACCAGCCTGCATGGTGCCGATCACGTCGGGCTTGCTCGAGGCCGCCTTGGTCAGGAAGGTGGCGAAGTTGTCGTTCGGGAACGGCGTCGCGATGGTGCCCTGGACCTTGCCGCCGGCACCCTCGACCGCCTTGCTGAACTGCTTGGTCATGTCCTGGCCGAAGGCGTAGTCCGGGTAGATGATCTGCCAGTTCTTGGCACCGTTCTCGGTGGTGGCCTTGCCGGTGCCGTTGGCGAGCATGTACGTGTCGTACGCGTAGTGGAAGGTGTACTTGTTGCACTGCGCGCCGGTGAGCTCGGTGGTCGCGGCGCCGATGTCCATGAAGAGCTTCTTCTTGGCGGCGGCCTGGCCGGCCACGGCGAGAGCAGCGGAGGAGGTCGGGACGTCGAGGATGACGTCCGCACCCTCACGGTCGTAGAGCTCCTGCGCCTTGGTGTTGGCGATGCCCGGGTCGTTCTGGTGGTCGGCCGAGGTGACCTCGATGTCGCCGACCACGGCGTCGTCGCCGTACTTCTCCTCGAAGTCGGCCACCGCCATCTCCACGGCCTTGACGCTGTTCGGTCCGGACAGGTCCTTGTAGACGCCGGACTGGTCGTTGAGGACGGCCAGCACGATCTTGTCGTCGGTGAAGTCACCCCCCGAAGCGCTGGGGCCCCCGCCACCACAGGCACTCAGGAGAACGGCTCCTGAGATCAGAGCAGCTGTTCCGGCTGCGATCTTCTTGCTCATTGCGTGTGTCTCCCTTTTGTTGGTGCTGAAAGCGATCAGATGCCCAGGTGCTCGAGCAGTTCTCCTTGTCGCTCGATGAACTCGGCGTTGTCGAGCGACTCGACCACCTGGCCCTGGGCGAGCAGGTAGTGCCGGTCCGCGACAGTGGCGGCGAACTTCACGTTCTGTTCGATGAGGAGCACGCCGGCGCCGGACTGCTTGACCTCGCGGATGATCTCGCCGATCCGCGCAACGATCACCGGGGCGAGACCCTCCGAGGGCTCGTCGAGCAGGAGCAGTCGGGCGCCGGTCCGCAGCACCCGGGCGATGGCCAGCATCTGCTGCTCACCGCCGGACAGCGTGGTGCCGCCGGCGCGCCGGCGGTCGGCCAGCACGGGGAAGGCGTCGTACACCTTGTCGAGGTCCCAGGCGCGGTCGGAGACCTGGGGCGGCAGGAGGAGGTTCTCCTCGACGTTGAGGTTGGCGTAGACACCCCGGTCGTCCTGGACCCAGCCCATGCCGGCCCGGGCCCGCTTGTGCGGGGGCAGGCTCGTCATCTCCGTGTCGAGGAAGATCACCTCGCCGGCGACCTGGCGGTGCAGGCCGATGACGCTGCGCACGAGGGTGGTCTTGCCCGCCCCGTTGCGACCGACGAGGGTGACGACCTCCCCCTCGGCGACGGTGAGGCTGACGTCGTGGATGGCCTGCGCCTCGCCGTACCAGGCCTTCAGGTTGCGGACCTCAAGCATCGGTGGACTCCCCGAGGTAGGCGGTGATGACGCGTTCGTCGGTGCGCACCTCGTCGTAGGAGCCCTCGGCGAGGATCTCCCCCTGCTGGAGCACGGTCACCCGGTTCGCCAGGCTGCCGACCACATGCATGTTGTGGTCGACGAAGACCACGGTGCGTCCCTCCGAGATCCCGCGCACCAGCTCGATCGTGCGGTCCACGTCCTCGAGGCCCATCCCGGCCGTGGGCTCGTCGAGGAGCATCACCCGGGGGTCGAGGGCGAGCACGAGGGCCATCTCGAGGGCCCGCTTCTGCCCGTAGGCGAGGAGGCCCGAGGGTCGGTCGGCCAGGTCGGCGAGCCCCACCTGGTCGAGCAGCTCGTCGACGACGCCGCGGTGGCGGCCGAGGAGCTTCTCGGAGCGCCAGAATCGCAGGCCCTGCGAGGTCAGGCCCTGCAGCGCCAGCTCGACGTGCTCACGCGGCGTGAGGTTCTCGAACAGGCTGGTGATCTGGAAGGAGCGGGCCACGCCCTTGCGGGCGATCTGCTCGGGCTGGAGCCCGGTGACGTCCTCGTCGAAGACCGTGATCGTGCCGGCGCTCGGCTTCAGGAAGCCGGTGAGCAGGTTGAAGAGCGTGGTCTTGCCGGCGCCGTTCGGGCCGACCAGGGCGTGCACGCCGCCCTCGTGGACCTCGAGGTCGACCGAACGCACTGCCTGGAAGCCACGGAAGGACTTGCTCAGGCCGACGGTCCGCAGTGCCACGCGGCTCGACCGCTGGGTTGCCCCCTGTGTCTCCGGCACCGGGCTCCTTCCTCACGCACACGCCACCCCTGGTGGGCGGCTCTCCGCAAGACTAGGAACGCTGCTTCGGCCCAGCCATGGTGACCCCGGCCACATTGTCACGGGTTCGGGTGTGGTGAGCACCCATGCGCGTCAAGTGGACAGATCCTGTCCGCCGGAGCGGATCGGCCCAGAGGAGTCGGCCCGGCGAATCGGCCGGAGACAACTGATGCCCCGCACCGGTGGAGGTGCGAGGCATCAGCGTGGCAGGTGAAGGATTCGAACCTTCGTAGGTATACACCGACGGATTTACAGTCCGTTCCCATTGGCCGCTCGGGCAACCTGCCGGGTGTGCCGCGCCGGCGTTTGTCCGGCTGGCAGCAAGGCGAAACAATAGCGCAGGCACATCGGCAGAGGAAAATGCCCAGCCGACCCCAGCCCGACGTCCAGCACCACCACCAGCACGATTCCAAGCCCGGTCCCCGGACCGAGATCACCAGGAGAAGACATGGCCGACTCGTCGTTCGACATCGTCAGCAAGATCGACCGCCAGGAGGTCGACAACGCGCTGGGCCAGACCGCCCGTGAGGTCGCCACCCGCTTCGACTTCAAGGGGACCGGCGCCACCATCGAGTGGCAGGGCGAGGAGGCGATCGAGATCACGGCGTCGGCCGATGACCGGGCCTCCGCAGTCCTGGACCTCTTCAAGGACAAGCTGATCAAGCGCGGCCAGAGCCTGAAGATCCTCGACGCCGGTGAGCCCCGCCAGTCGGGCCGCGAGTCGAAGATCTCGGTCGCGCTCAAGGAGGGGATCACCTCCGAGGACGCCAAGAAGATCTCCAAGCTGATCCGCGACGAGGGCCCCAAGGGCGTCAAGGCACAGATCCAGGGCGACGAGCTGCGGATCTCGTCCAAGAAGCGCGACGACCTCCAGGCGGTGCAGGCGCTGGTCAAGGCGCAGGACCTCGATTTCGCGGTGCAGTTCACCAACCGTCGCTGAGCGGCTGAGCCGGGCCTGCCGGTGACGGCGGAGGATCTCCGGCACCTGGTGCCGGCGATCCTCCGCCGTCGATCCGCACCGCGGTGTCGGCTAGATCACGGTCCGGCGAGAGAGATCGGTTCGTGACTCGACGGGGCGCGGCTATCGTGGGAGGGCCAGTGTCTGCAGTGAGAAGGAAGTGCGTGAGGTGACCAAGCAGGTCAAGCAGCTCGACCGGGTCATCATCCGGTTCGCGGGGGACTCCGGGGACGGCATGCAACTCACCGGCGACCGCTTCACCCAGGAGTCGGCCGTCTTCGGCAACGACCTGGTCACGCTGCCCAACTTCCCGGCCGAGATCCGCGCGCCCCAGGGCACGCTGCCGGGCGTCTCGTCGTTCCAGGTGCACTTCGCAGACCACGACATCCTCACCGCCGGTGATGCGCCGGACGTCCTGGTCGCGATGAATCCCGCGGCGCTCCGCGCCAACCTCGCGGACCTGCCCAAGGGTGCGACGATCATCGTGGACAGCCACGACTTCACCCCGCGCAACCTCTCGAAGGCCGGCTACACCTCCAACCCGCTCGAGGACGACTCCCCCTCGTCGGAACTGTCGGAGTTCGCCGTCCATCCCGTCGACCTGACCGGAATGACCGTCGAGGCGGTCAAGGAGTTCGGGCTCTCCCGCAAGGACGCCTCCCGCGCGAAGAACATGTTCGCACTCGGCCTGCTGTCCTGGATGTACGGCCGGCCCACCGAGTCGACGATCGAGTTCCTGACCAAGCGGTTCGCGAAGGTCGCTGACATCCGCGACGCCAACATCACCGCGTTCAAGGCCGGCTGGAACTTCGGCGAGACCACCGAGACCTTCGTGGTGTCGTACGAGATCAAGCCGGCGCCGATGTCGGCCGGGACCTACCGCAACATCACCGGCAACCTCGCCCTCTCCTACGGGTTGGTGGCCAGCAGCGTGCAGTCCGGGCTGCCGATCTTCCTGGGCTCCTACCCGATCACCCCGGCCTCCGACATCCTGCACGAGCTGTCGAAGCACAAGGCGTTCGGCGTGACCACCTTCCAGGCGGAGGACGAGATCGCCGGCATCGGTGCCGCCATCGGTGCGGCATTCGCCGGCAGCCTGGGCGTGACGACCACCTCGGGGCCGGGCATCTGCCTGAAGTCCGAGGCGATCGGGCTCGCGGTGATGACCGAGCTCCCGCTGCTCGTCATCGACGTCCAGCGCGGTGGCCCCTCGACCGGGCTGCCCACCAAGACCGAGCAGGCAGACCTGCTGCAGGCGATGTTCGGGCGCAACGGCGAGGCCCCGGTCCCGATCGTCGCCCCGCAGTCCCCCGGTGACTGCTTCGACGCGATCCTCGAGGCGACCCGGATCGCGATCACCTACCGCACCCCGGTGATGATGCTCTCCGACGGCTACCTCGCCAACGGGTCCGAGCCCTGGCGGATCCCCGACGTGGCGGACCTGCCCGTGATCGACCCGGACTTCGCCACGGCCGCCAACCACGCGCTGGAGAGCGGCGAGTCGGACTTCTGGCCCTACCTCCGCGACGAGGCCACCCTCGCGCGTCCCTGGGCGATCCCCGGCACCCCCGGGCTGGAGCACCGGATCGGCGGCCTGGAGAAGGGCGACGGTCACGGCAACATCTCCTACGACCCCGCCAACCACGACTTCATGGTCCGCACCCGGCAGGCCAAGATCGACCGGATCGCCGACTCGCTGCCGCCACTCGAGGTCGACGACCCCGACGGTGCCGCCAAGGTGCTGGTGCTCGGCTGGGGCTCGACGTACGGCCCGATCGGCGCCGGCGTACGCCGCGTCCGCAAGGCCGGCTACCACGTCGCCCAGGTCCACCTGCGCCACCTCAACCCGTTCCCGAAGGACCTCGGCGAGATCCTGTCCCGCTACGACAAGGTGCTCGTCCCCGAGATGAACCTCGGCCAGCTCTCCTTGCTGCTGCGCGCGCGCTACCTCGTCGACGCGGTCGGCTACAACCAGGTCAACGGCATGCCGCTCAAGGCCGCCGAGCTCGCCGACGCCATCGGCCAGCTGGTCGCCCAGGCCGAGGACATCACCGTCGACCTCACCCCGCAGGAGGCATCCCCGTGAGCACCACCGAGAAGCTCCCGTTCCCCGGACTCCGCTCCGGCGTGGAAGGGGTGCCCACCAACGACCAGCCCCAGACCGGCAAGGAGTACACCTCCGACCAGGAGGTCCGCTGGTGCCCGGGCTGCGGCGACTACGCCGTGCTCAAGGCCGTCCAGGGCTTCCTCCCCCAGCTGGGCCTGCGCCGCGAGAACATCGTCTTCGTCTCCGGCATCGGCTGCTCGTCGCGGTTCCCGTACTACCTCGAGACCTACGGCATGCACTCGATCCACGGCCGGGCGCCGTCGATCGCGACCGGCATCGCCACCGCCCGCGAGGACCTCTCGGTCTGGGTGGTGACCGGCGACGGAGACGCCCTGTCGATCGGTGGCAACCACCTGATCCACGCGCTGCGCCGCAACGTGAACATGACGATCCTGCTGTTCAACAACCGGATCTACGGCCTGACCAAGGGTCAGTACTCCCCCACGTCGGAGACCGGCAAGGTCACCAAGTCGACCCCGATGGGATCGGTCGACCACCCCTTCAACCCGGTCTCGCTGGCCCTCGGGGCCGAGGGCAGCTTCGTGGCCCGCACCATCGACTCCGACCGCAAGCACCTCACCGCGGTGCTCTCGGCAGCGGCCGCGCACCGCGGGACGTCGTTCGTGGAGATCTACCAGAACTGCCCGATCTTCAACGACGGCGCCTTCGACGCGATCAAGAGCCCGGACACGAAGGCCGACGCGATCATCCCGCTCGTGCACGGCGAGCCGATCCGGTTCGGTGTCGAGGGATCCAAGGGCCTGATCCGCGACACCGTCACCGGCGGGGTCAAGGTGGCCGAGGTGGCCGAGGTCGGCGAGGGCGCCCTGCTGGTCCACGACGCGCAGAGCCCGGACCCGACGATGGCGTTCGCGATCTCGAGACTGACCGACTCCGGCTACCTGAACCAGTCGCCGATCGGCATCTTCCGCCAGGTCGAGCGCCCGACGTACGACGACCAGGCGCGCGCCCAGATCCACACCGCTCGCGGCGCCGCTCCCGGCGCGCCCGCCGACCGGCTGAGCGGGTTGATCAACGGCGGCGACACCTGGACGGTCGTCTGACCCCGACCGCTCGGGTGGGGTGCCGCCCGGTCGTCGACCGGTCGCGGGTCGCCCCTATGCTCTGCGGGTGGCTGAACCGCGCCGAGGGCTGCTCATGGGGGCCGCGGCGTACACCATGTGGGGGGCGTTCCCGCTCTACTGGCCGCTGCTCGAGCCCGCCGGCGCACTCGAGATCCTCGCGCACCGGATGCTGTGGTCGGTGCTCACCGTCGCGCTGCTCGTCGTCGTCCTGCGGCGCACCGGCCGGGTGCGGGCCTTGCTCGCCGACCGCCGCAAGGTCGCGCTGCTGGCGGTGGCGGCCGTCGTGGTCAGCATCAACTGGGCCACCTACATCTACGGCGTGAACAACGGCCGGGTCGTCGAGACCTCGCTCGGCTACTTCATCAATCCGTTGGTGACCGTCCTGATGGGGGTGTTCCTGCTCGGCGAACGGCTCCGGCCCCTGCAGTGGATGGCGATGGCCGTGGCCACCGCCGCCGTGGGCGTCCTGGCCGTGGACTACGGCCGGCTGCCCTACGTCGCGCTGGTGCTGGCGTTCTCGTTCGGCACCTACGGCCTGGCCAAGAAGACCGCCAACGCCGGGGCGCTGGAGAGCCTGGCCGTCGAGACGGCGTTCGTGGCGCCGTTCGCGGGCGCGTACGTCGCATGGCTGCTGTTCACCGGGGCGTCCAACTTCGGCGCCCACGGGGTCCCGCACGCGCTGCTGTTCACCACGACCGGCATCGTCACCGCGGTCCCGCTGATCCTCTTCGGCGCCGCGGCCACCCGGGTCTCGATGGTCAGCCTCGGTCTCCTGCAGTACCTCGCGCCGATCCTGCAGTTCGCGCTCGGCGTCTTCTGGTTCCACGAGTCGATGCCCGCCGGTCGGCTGTTCGGCTTCGTGCTGGTCTGGATCGCCCTGGCGATCTTCACGGTCGAGGCGATCAACCACCGCCGCCGCCAGCTGCGGCTGACGGTCCCCGCCTCGGCGATCTGACCGACGTTCACCTGCGGGCCACCTGCTGCTTGCCCGCACCTCCCCTCGGTCTCACCTGGGCTTCCTACGTTCCGCGCATGACCAACCCTCGCCCCGAACGTCTCCTCCTCCCGCTCCTCGCGACCGGCCCGCACGGCTCGCGCAGCTCGATGACCTGCCACTACCGCTGCGGAGACGCCTGCGACCAGCCCATCCCCAACCGCAGCGACTCCGCCCACGTCCGCGACGAGATCTCCCGCGCGGTGGCCCGGCGCTCGGTGCTGCGCGGTGCCGCCCTCGGCACCGGGACCGTGCTGGTGGGCGGCCTGACCGCACAGGCAGGCTCCGCCGCTGCGGCGCCCGTCCGCCCCGGGTCCACGCCGCAGGGCGACGCCGCCCCACGTCGCAGCTCCGACCTCGCCCACACCGGCTTCTCCCCCGTCGCGCCCAACAAGCGCGACGCCGTCGTCACCGCCGACGGGTTCCGCAGTGACGTGATCGTGCGCTGGGGTGACCCGGTGCTGCCGGGGGCGCCGGCGTTCGACGTCCACCGGCAGACGCCTGAGGCCGCTGCGCAGCAGTTCGGCTACAACAACGACTACGTCGGGGTCCTCGCCCTCGACGGCGAAGGGCGGTCCGGGCGTCGCAGGCACCGCCGGCGGGGCCGTGCCCTGCTGGTGGTGAACCACGAGTACACCGACGAGGAGCTGATGTTCCCGACCGGCGCGTACGACGACGCCACCGTCAAGCGGATCGCGATGGCCTCGCACGGGATGGCGGTCGTGGAGATCCAGCGCGGCCGCACCCCTGGCTCCTGGCTGCGGACCGATCCCCGCAGCACCAGCCACAACCGCCGGATCACCGCCGACACGCCGTTCCGCGTGGACGGACCGGCCGCCGGCGACGACCGGCTGCGGACGAGCGCCGACCCGCGCGGCACCACGGTCCTCGGCACCATCGGCAACTGCTCCGGCGGAATGACCCCCTGGGGCACGGTGCTCTCGGGCGAGGAGAACTTCAACTTCTACTTCGACAGGTCCGGCGAGCTCGACCCGCGCTACGCGGAGTCGTACGCCCGCTACGGCATCACCGGTGACGGCGGCCGCGGCTGGAAGGACGTCGACGCCCGCTTCGACCTGACGCTGGAGCCGCACGAGCCGTACCGGTTCGGCTGGGTCGTCGAGCTCGACCCGCAGGACCCGACCTCCACGCCGCGCAAGCACTCGATGCTCGGCCGGTTCAAGCACGAGGGCGCCAACGTCACCATCGCCAGGAGCGGGCACGCGGTCGTCTACATGGGTGACGACGAGCGGGGCGACTACCTCTACAAGTTCGTCTCCCGCGACACCGTCCGCGAGGGCGGACGCCGGGCGCGCGCGCACAACCTGACCCTGCTCCAGCACGGCACGCTGTACGTGGCCCGGCTGACCGGCGACGGCCTCGAGGACGCCGTCTACGACGGCACCGGCGAGTGGCTGCCGCTCACGTCGGACACCACGTCGTACGTGGACGGGATGAGCGTGGCGGACGTCCTGATCGACACCCGGCTCGCGGCGGACAAGCTCAGCCCGACCCGGATGGACCGGCCCGAGGACGTGGAGCCCAACCCGGTCAACGGCAAGGTGTATGCCGCCCTCACCAACAACTCCAGGCGTGGCACCACGTTCCCGGTCGACGAGCCCAACCCGCTGGCCTCGTCGATGACCCGCTCCGCGATCGGCGCTCCCCTCACGCCCGAGTCCGGCAACCGCAACGGCTACGTGCTGGAGCTGACCCCGGACAAGCGAGACCACACGGCCACCGCGTTCACCTGGGACCTGTTCCTGGTCTGCGGGGACCCGGCGGCGCAGGAGAGCTACTTCGGGGGTTTCGACAAGACCCAGGTGAGCCCGATCAGCTGCCCCGACAACGTCACCTTCGACCGCGAGGGCAACCTGTGGATCGCCACCGACGGCAACGTGCTGGGCTCCAACGACGGCGTCTTCAAGGTGCCGACGGCGGGGACCGAGCGCGGCAGGGTGCAGCAGTTCCTCACCGTGCCGAGGGGCTCGGAGGCGTGCGGCCCGCTGATCGCCGACCGGGACCGGTCGCTCTTCTTCGCCGTACAGCACCCGGGCGAGGTGGACGGCGCGACCTTCGAGCAGCCGGCCAGCACCTGGCCGCACACCGACGACTTCCCGCGGCCCTCCGTCTGCGTCGCCTACCGCGCTCGCTGACCCCGCAGGGGGATAGTCCGTGACGGGACTGCTGCCACCACAGCCAGATCACAGCAGTCTTGTCACGGACTATCCAGGAGGCGCCGGAGAAGACGTGGGTCAGGTGGAGCGGACGGCGACCAGGTCCGCGAACGCCTCGAGGGCCGCGCGCACCGAGCCCTCGGGCAGCGCACCGAGCAGCGCCTTGGCCTCCTCGGCGCGGTCGACCACGTAGGCCCGCGCCTCGGCCATGGCCGGGTGCCGGCGCAGCAGCTCCAGCGCCTCGGCGTGCCGGGCGTCGTCGCTGAGGTCACCGTCGAGCAGCTCGTGCAGGCGGGCGTCGGCCGGGTCCTGCGAGGCCCGGGCCATCAGCACCGGCAGGGTCGGCACCCCTTCGCGCAGGTCGGTGCCGGGGGTCTTGCCGGACTCCACCGACTCCGAGGCGATGTCGAGGATGTCGTCGGAGAGCTGGAAGGCCGAGCCCACGATCTCGCCGTACGCCGTCAGCGCCTCCTCGACCTCGCGGCTGGCGCCGCCGAACATGGCGCCGTACCGGGCCGAGGTGGCGATCAGCGAGCCGGTCTTGCCGGCGACGACCTCGAGGTAGTGCTCGAGCGGGTCCTCCCCGGGGCCCGGCTGCACCGTCTCGAGGATCTGGCCCTCGACCAGCTTGGTGAAGGTGGCCGCCTGGATGCGCACCGCGTCGGCGCCGAGGTCGGCAGTGAGCTCGGAGGACTTCGAGAACAGGAAGTCACCGGTCAGGATCGCCACGTGGTTGTCCCAACGGGCGTTGGCCGAGGCGGCTCCGCGCCGCAGCTCGGCCTCGTCCATCACGTCGTCGTGGTAGAGCGAGGCCAGGTGGGTCAGCTCGACCACGCACGCAGCCCGGATCACCTCGTCGGCGTCCGGGCGGTCACCGGTCTCGGCGGCCAGCAGCACCAGCAACGGCCGGAACCGCTTGCCACCGGCCTCCATCAGGTGGCTGGCCGCCTCGGTCACGAAGCCGGCGCGGCTGCGCACGTGTCCGGTGAGGGCTTCCTCGACCGCCAGCATCCGCACCCGGAGCCGGTCGGCGAGCGCCTCGTCGGTCACGGGCAGCGCCAGGCCGGTCGCGGCGGAGTCGGTGGTCACCTGATGAATCCTCCCGCATGGGCCGCGAGCGTGAGCACCGGGCCGGGGACGACGCCCAGGACCAGCGTCGCCAGCGCACCGACCCCGATGGTGCCGGTGGTCAGCAGCGACGGCCGCACGACGGAGGCCCCGACACTCACGCCGTCGGCGTCGACCTCACCCTCCACGAAGAACATCACCACGATCACCCGGACGTAGAAGAACACCGCGATGATGCTGGACAGGATCGCGGCGAGCACGACCGGCCAGGCTCCGGCCGAGAACGCGACGGTGAACACGGCCCACTTGCCGATGAAGCCGGCGGTCAGCGGGATACCGGCCATGGAGAGCAGGAAGAACGCGAACAGGCCACCGAGCAGCGGCGAACGACGCCCGATGCCGGCCCAGCGGGAGAACTGGCTCGCCTCGCCGCCGGAGTCGCGGACCAGGGTGACCACGGCGAACGCACCGATCATCGCGAAGCCGTAGGTGGTCAGGTAGAAGAGCACCGCCTGGACCGAGGTCACCTGACCGTCGGCCAGCTCCGTGGCGCTCTGGACGCCGAGGACACCGGTGAGCAGGAAGCCGGTGTGGGCGACCGAGGAGTAGGCGAGCATCCGCTTCATGTCGGTCTGGACGACCGCCAGCACCGCGCCCACGACCATGGTCAGGATCGCGATCACCCAGAACATCGGCTGCCACGTCCAGCGGTCGGCACCGAACCCGACGTAGAAGAGCCGCAGCAACGCACCGAACGCCGCGATCTTGGTGCAGGCCGCCATGAACGCGGTCACGGCCGTCGGGGCGCCCTGGTAGACGTCGGGCGTCCAGGCGTGGAAGGGCGCGGCACCGACCTTGAAGAGCAGCCCGACGGCCAGCATGCCCATGCCGATCAGCAGCAGGGACTGGTTGGCGACGTCGTTGCGCACCGCCTCGTTGATCTCGCCGAGCTGCATCGAGCCGGCGAAGCCGTAGACCAGCGCCGCACCGTAGATGAAGAAGCCGGACGAGAAGGCACCGAGCAGGAAGTACTTGAGCGCCGCCTCCTGGCTGAGCAGCCGGCGCCGACGCGCGAGCCCGGACAGCAGGTAGAGCGGCAGCGAGAGGACCTCGAGCGCCACGAACATCGTGAGCAGGTCGTTGGACGCCGGGAACAGCAGCATGCCGCCCACCGCGAAGAGCATCAGCGGGTAGACCTCGGTGTGGTCCAGCCCCTGCGTCGAGGCCTGCCGCTCGGCCTCGGTGCCGGGGAGTGCGGCCGCCTGGCCGGCGAACGCCGAGAGCCCGCCCTCGAGCCGGCGCTCGGCGAAGAGCAGGGCACCGCCGATCGCGAACAGCAGGATCAGGCCCCACAGGAACGCCGTCGGCCCGTCGACCACGATGGTGCCCTCGACCGCGAGCAGCCCGCGCGCGGCTCCCCCGCCGAGCGAGTCGAGGTTCATCCCGACGAGCACGGTGGCGACCAGCGCGATCACCAGGCCGGAGACGGTCAGCACGGCCTGCACGAGGTAGCGCCGCTCACGAGGCAGGAACGCCTCGACCAGGACGCCCAGGCAGGCGAAGCCGAAGACGATCAGCATCGGCGACACATCGGCGTACTCGATGCTCGGCTTGACGAAGTCGGTCACGGCGCCGACGGCAAGGGGGTTCACTGGTTGCCTTCCTCAGCCGAGTCGAGCCCGGCAGCGGGTACGACGGGTGCTTGGTCACTCACGCCCACGTGTTGCAGGAGAGTGTCGACGGTCGGGTTGGCGACGTCCAGCAGCGGCATCGGGAAGAACCCGAACAGCACGAGCGCCAGCACCAGCGGGGCCATCGAGCCGATCTCGCGCCGGTCGAGGTCGCGGACCGGGATGCCGTCCGGCGTGTCCGGTCCGGTCATCACCCGCTGATACATCCACAGCACGTAGATCGCGGCCAGCACGATGCCGGTCACGGCGACCGCTCCGGCCCACCAGGCGTAGTCGAACGCCGAGATCAGCACGAGGATCTCGGAGACGAACTGGCTCAGCCCGGGCAGGCCCAGGGTGGCCAGGCCGGCGATGAGGAACAGGCCGGCCAGGATCGGTGCCGACTTCTCGACGCCGCGCATCTGGCTGATCAGGGACGTGCCGCGGCGACGGATCAGGAACCCGGCCAGCAGGAAGAGAGCCGCGGTGCCGATCCCGTGGTTGACCATGTAGAGGATCGAGCCGGAGGCGCCCTGGCTGCTGAAGGCGAAGATGCCCAGCGTGATGAAGCCGAAGTGGCTCAGCGAGGTCAGACCGATCAGGCGCAGGATGTCGTCCTGGCCGATCGCGATCAGCGCGCCGTAGACGATGGAGATCAGGGCGAGCACCACGACGACCGGGGTGGCCCACTGCGAGGCGTTGGGGAAGATCCCCAGGCAGAACCGCAGCATCCCGAAGGTGCCGATCTTGTCCAGGACGCAGACCAGCAGCACGCTCGTGCCGGGGGTCGCCTTCTCGGTGGTGTCGGCGAGCCAGGTGTGCAGCGGGAACAGCGGCGCCTTGACGGCGAACGCGATGAAGAACCCGACGAAGAGCCACCGCTCGGCCGAGGTGCCCATGTCGAGGGCGGCCAGGTCCGAGATCAGGTACGACGGCTTGCCGGCCTGGGCGGAGACGACGTACAGCCCGATCACCGAGCCCAGCAGCACCAGTCCGCCACCGAGCTGGAACATCAGGAACTTGAGGGCGGCGAACCCGCGGCCCTCCTTGCCGAACCCGCCGATCAGGAAGTACGCCGGGATCAGGGTCGCCTCGAAGACGACGTAGAAGAGGAAGACGTCGGTGGCGGCGAACACCGCCAGCGACAGGGCCTCCAGGGCGAGCGCCCAGGCGAAGAACGCGGCCGGGTTGCTGTCGTCGACGTCGCTCCACGTGGCGACGATGACGATCGGGACCAGCACGACGGTCAGCAGGATCAGCAGCAGGCCGAGCCCGTCGACCCCGAGCGCGTAGTGGACACCGAAGGCGCTGATCCACTCGTGCGACTCGGTGAGCTGCATGCCCGCACCGGCGTCGTACTGCGCGGCGATCGCGACCCCGAGGGCGAGCGTGGCCAGGGAGACCCCGACCGCGATCTGCTTGGGCAGGGCGGAGCCCGGCGCATGGGGCACGAACGCCACTGCCAGGGCACCGACCAGCGGCACCAGGATCAGCAGGGTGAGCCAGGGGAAGTCATTCATGCGGGGGTCCTCGCGGAATCGGGAGCGGACCGGGCGTAGTGGGTCGACCTCATGCGAGGTTCACCGCCAGCAGGGCCAGGACGACGAGCAGCACGCCGCCGAGCAGGGAGAGCGCGTAGGAGCGGACGAAGCCGTTCTGCACCCGGCGCAGCTGGCCGGCCAACGCACCGATCGCGACCGGGCCACCGGTGAGCAGCCCGTCGACACCGTGCCGGTCGGTGCTGAGCAGTCCTCCGACCAGGCGCTTGCCGGGGTTGACCACCAGGCCGTCGTTGATCGCGTCGCCGTAGAGGTCGGCACGAGCCGCCCGGGTCGCGAACGAGACGTCCTGGGGCGGCGTCAGCGGGACCTCCCGCTTGCCGACCAGGAACCACGCGGTGGCGACACCGACCGCCACCACGGCGACGGCGATCAGGGTGATCGCGATCGCCGGGATCGGCAGCTCCTCGTGCGGTGCCTCGCCGACGACCGGCGCGAGGAACTCGACGATCCAGTCCCCGGCGATCATCACGCCGCCGAGGACCGAGAGCGCCGCGAGCACGATCAGCGGGATCGTCATCACGGAGGGTGACTCGTGCGGGTGCACGTCCTGCTTCCAGCGCTTCTCGGTGAAGAAGGTCATCAGCATCAGTCGGGTCATGTAGAACGCGGTGATCCCGGCGCCGAGCAGGGCGGCCAGCCCGACGAACAGGTTCTCGGCCAGCGCGACCTCGATGAGCTTGTCCTTCGACCAGAACCCGGAGAACCCGGGGAAGCCGATGATCGCGAGATAGCCCATCGCGAACGTCAGGAAGGTCACCGGCATCGCGTGCCGGACGGCGCCGTAGCGGCGCATGTCGACGTCGTCGTTCATGCCGTGCATCACCGAGCCGGCACCGAGGAACATGTTGGCCTTGAAGAAGCCGTGGACCAGCAGGTGGAAGATCGCGAAGGCATAGCCACCGACTCCGAGGCCGGCGCCGAGCATCATGTAGCCGATCTGGCTCATCGTGGAGCCGGCCAGCACCTTCTTGATGTCGTCCTTCGCGCACCCGATGATCGCGCCCCACAGCAGGGTGACCACGGCGACCGCGACGACCGCACTCTGCGCGGTCGGGGCGAGCTCGAAGATGAAGTTGGACCGGATGATCAGGTAGACGCCGGCGGTCACCATGGTGGCCGCGTGGATCAGCGCCGAGACCGGCGTGGGGCCCTCCATGGCGTCGAGCAGCCAGGACTGCAGCGGCACCTGGGCGGACTTGCCGCACGCGCCGAGCAGGAGCAGCAGGCCGAGCGCGGTCAGGGTGCCCTCGGAGGCACCGGAGGCGGCCGCGCTGACACCGGAGAAGCTGGTCGTCCCGAAGGTGACGAACATCAGCATGATCGCCAGCGACATCCCGATGTCACCGACCCGGTTGACCACGAACGCCTTCTTGGCCGCGGCCGCAGCGGTCGGCTTGTGCTGCCAGAAGCCGATCAGCAGGTACGACGCGAGGCCGACGCCCTCCCAGCCGAGGAAGAGCCCGATGTAGTTCTCCGCGAGCACCAGCATCAGCATCGCGGCGACGAAGAGGTTGAGGTAGCCGAAGAACCGGCGCCGGCGCGGGTCGTGCGCCATGTAGCCGATCGAGTAGACGTGGATCAGGGATCCGACCCCGGTGATCAGGATCAGGAACAGCGCCGACAACGGGTCGTAGAGCAGGTCCATGCCGACGTCGAGCCCACCGACCTCGAACCAGGTGTAGAGCTGCTGCCCGATCTGGCGCTCCTCCTCACCCCGGCCCAGCAGGTCGAGGAGCATCAGCACGCTGATCGCGAAGGAGCCGACCGGCAGGGCGGTGCCCAGCAGGTGTCCCCACTTGTCGGTGAACCGTCCGCCGAGGAGCAGGATCACGGCACCGGCGAGCGGGAGCGCGATCACCAGCCACAGCAGGGAGTAGACCCCCGTGGCCGAGCCCGGGTCGACCACAGGGATGTGGACGGCCTCCTGGAGTGCATACATAGTGGCTGGCCCCTCAGTACTTCAGCAGGCTGGCGTCGTCGACCGAGGCCGAGCGCCGGGTCCGGAAGATGGTCATGATGATCGCGAGCCCGACCACGACCTCGGCTGCGGCCACCACCATCACGAAGAAGGCGGCGATCTGGCCGTCGAGGTTGCCGTGCTGGCGGGCGAACGTCACCAGCGCGAGGTTGGAGGCGTTGAGCATCAGCTCGACGCACATGAAGACCACGATCGCGTTGCGGCGGGTCAGCACGCCCACGCAGCCGATGGTGAAGAGGATCGCGGAGAGCACGATGTACGGCGTCACGCTCACGGCTGGCCCTCCTCGTCGGTCTGGTCGGAAGACTCTCGGCCGGACTCGGGGCCGGACTCGGGGTCGGGCGAGGTGGCGCCGGGCGGCGGTCCGCCCCGCAGGGAGCGCTGGACGCCCTCGATGTCATCGGTGAGCGACGGGACCGAGCGGACGGTCCCGCGCGCTGCGAGCACGCGGGAGATCGACGCCTCG
Source organism: uncultured Actinomycetota bacterium (assembly GCA_963826415.1). Lineage (GTDB taxonomy): Bacteria > Actinomycetota > Actinomycetes > Propionibacteriales > Nocardioidaceae > Nocardioides. The sequence continues at coordinate 333,825 of CAWGWW010000007.1, forward strand.
GCCGCGGTGCCGTCGGGGAGCAGCGCCGGGGTGTCCACCGAGTTGTGCCGCGCGAAGACGCCCGGAGCCGGCAGCGGTCCGAGGTGGGTGCCCTTCTCGGCGTAGTCCTTGACCCGCTGCGCCGCGAGCGACGACTGGGTCGGCTTCGGGACCAGCCGCTCGCGGTGGGCGAGCACCATGGCGCCCATCGCGGCGGTGATCAGCAGCGCGCTGGTGGTCTCGAACGCGAAGACGTAGCGGGAGAAGATGATGTTGGCGAGTCCCTGGATGTTCCCGCCGGAGTTGGCCTCCTCGAGACCCACCACCGAGCCCAGGGCGATCTGGCTGAGCCCCAGGACCAGCGTGGTGCCGAGCAGCAGGCCGCCGACGATCGCCAGCGCCCGCTGGCCGCGGATCGTCTCGACGATCGAGTCCGAGGCGTCCACGCCGACCAGCATCAGGACGAACAGGAACAGCATCAGGATCGCGCCGGTGTAGACGATGATCTGCACCGCGAAGAGGAACGGCGCCTCGAGCGCGAGGTAGAGCACCGCGAGGCTGAGCATCACCACGGCCAGCAGCAGGGCCGCGTGCACGGCCTTGCGCACGAACAGGATGCCGAGGGCGGCGATCACCATGATCGGCGCCAGGATCCAGAAGGCGATCACTCTCCAGCCCCCTGCTTCGCCGTCGGGTTGTCGGCAGACCGGTTGGCCGGGTTCTGGGCCGGGTCGAGCACCGAGGTCGGCGCGGCGTACGCGCCGCGGTAGTAGTCGCCCTCGTCGTCGCCGAGCCGCATCGGGTGCGGCGGCTGCTCCATACCGGGCAGCAGCGGCGCCAGCAGGTCCGACTTCTCGTAGATCAGGTCGGCCCGGTTGTCGTCGGCCAGCTCGTACTCGTTGGTCATCGTGAGCGCCCGGGTGGGGCAGGCCTCGATGCACAGACCGCAGAGGATGCAGCGCAGGTAGTTGATCTGGTAGACCGCGCCGTACCGCTCACCGGGGCTGAACCGCTCGTCCTCGGTGTTGGAGGCACCCTCGACGTAGATCGCGTCCGCGGGACAGGCCCAGGCGCAGAGCTCGCAGCCGATGCACTTCTCCAGCCCGTCCGGCCAGCGGTTGAGCTGGTGCCGGCCGTGGAAGCGGGGAGCCGTCGGCAGCTTCTCGAAGGGGTACTGCTCGGTGACCACCTTTCTGAACATGGTGCGGAACGTGACGCCGAAACCCGCGACCGGGTCCCAGAACTGTTCCTTCAACGTGGCCATCAGATCTCCTCGCCGGCGCTCTGGGCAGCCGTGCCTGTGATCGGTCCTCGGGTCGAGCCGGACCCGAACGTGAGCGGTTGCGCGGCGCCGCGGACGGCACCGCCGGTGGGCATCGGGGGCACGGGGAAGCCGCCGGCGTGGGCGATCGGCACCTCGGGGGCCGAGGTGTCGTCCTCGACCTCGGTCTCGCCGACGAAGAACAGCACCAGGAAGAGCACCGCGAGGATGCCGATGCCGATCAGGAGGTACTGCCGGTCGATCCCGCCCTGCAGCGACAGCGACCGGATCGTGGCGACCGCGACGATCCAGAGCAGCGAGATCGGGATCAGCCGCTTCCAGCCGAACGCCATGAACTGGTCGTAGCGCAGCCGGGGCAGCGAACCGCGCAGCCAGATGAAGAAGAAGATGAAGCCGAGCACCTTGCCGAAGAACCACAGCAGCGGCCAGTAGCCCTCGTTGGCGCCGGGCCAGAGCTGGGCGATCCCCCAGGGTGCGTGCCAGCCGCCGAGGAAGAGGGTGGTGGCCAGCGCCGAGACCGTCGCCATGTTGATGTACTCGGCGAGGAAGAACAGCGCGAACTTCAGCGAGGAGTACTCCGTGTGGAACCCGCCGACCAGCTCACCCTCGGCCTCGGGGAGGTCGAAGGGAGCGCGGTTGACCTCGCCGATCATCGAGATGATGTAGATGACGAACGACGGGAAGAGGATCAGCCCGAACCAGAAGGTGTCCTGCGCCTCGACGATCTCGGAGGTCGACATCGAGCCGGCGTAGAGGAAGACCGCGACCAGGGCGAGCCCCATCGCGACCTCGTAGGAGATCATCTGCGCGCCCGAGCGCAGGCCGCCGAGCAGCGAGTACGTCGAGCCGCTCGACCAGCCGCCGAGCACGATGCCGTAGATGCCGACCGAGGCGATCGCCATCACGAACAGCACGGCCACCGGCATGTCGGTCAGCTGCAGCGGGGTGATCGTGTCGGTGAACGGGATCTTCACCTCGGGACCGAACGGGATCACGCTGAACGTCACGAACGCCGGGATCACCGCGATCACCGGAGCGAGCAGGAAGACCACCTTGTCGGCGGCCTTGGGGATGATGTCCTCCTTGAGCGCCAGCTTCACGCCGTCGGCCAGCGACTGGAGCAGCCCGAAGGGCCCGTTGACGTTGGGGCCGATGCGGTGCTGCATGCGCGCGACCACGCGCCGCTCCCACCAGATGTTGAACAGCGTCAGCAGCACCAGGACCACGAAGATCAGCAGGGTCTTCAGCAGGATCACCCACAGGGCGTCCTGGCCGAAGGCGTCCAGGCCGACCAGCGGCAGCACCCCGGTCGAGAGCAGCGAGGGGATCACAGCTCGGCTCCCTTCACGGTGACGGTGCTGCCGGGCGAGGCGAGCGTGGCGAGCACGCCTCCGGCGTACGAGTTGGCGGGCATCCAGACCACGTCCTCGGGGAGGTCGGCCGCGCGGGCGGCCAGCGTGACCGAGCCCCGGTCGCCGGTCACGGTCACGGTGGCGCCGAGGGCGTCGCGGACGTTGCGGTGGAGCAGGACCACCGGCTCCCGGGCGGTCGCGCGCAGGTGGTCGGCGCCGTCCTGCAGCGAGCCGTCGTCGAGCATCTGCTTCCAGGTCGCCAGCCGGAACCGGCCCGGCTCGGCGGTCGGGGAGGCGGCGGCAACCGCCGTGTGAGCGGCGCGGTCGCCGTCCCAGGGGCCCATCTCGAGCATCTCGGCGCGGGCCTCGGCCACGGTGCGGAAGCCCAGCGGGGTGCCGAGCTCCTCGGCGATGCCGGCGAGCACCCGCAGGTCGGGCAGCGAGCCGGGCGAGGTGAAGACCGCGTCGAAGGTGCGCGGGCGGCCCTCCCAGGTGACGAACATGCCGGCCTTGTCGCTGACCGGCGCGACCGGGAAGACCACGTCTGCGGCCCGGGTCACGTCGGTCTCCCGCAGCTCGAGGGCGACCACGAACGAGGCCGCGGCCAGGGCGGCCCGGGTGGCGGCGGGGTCCGCGGTGTCGTCGGGGTCGACGCCACCGATCACCAGACCACCGAGCTCCCCGGCGACCAGGGCTGCCACGATCGCGTCCGCGTCCCGGCCCTCGGTCTCCGGCAGGCCGGAGACGGCCCACTCGGTGGCGGCGTCGACCCGGGCGGAGGCGTCCGCGACGGGCCGGCCGCCGGGCAGCAGGTTGGGCAGGCAGCCGGTCTCGACCGCTCCACGGTCACCCGCGCGACGCGGCACCCACGCGAGGCGGGCACCGGTGCGGGCGGCCAGGGCCGCGGCAGCGGTGAGGGCCCCGGGCGACGTGGCGAGCCGCTCACCGGCCAGGATCACGGCGGTCTTGTCGATGCCGAACTCGCCCTGCTCGACCAGCGCCTCGAGGGCGGCGGCCTCGGCACCGGGCGCGGTCGGGATCAGCTGGCCGGCCATCTTGCGCAGCCCGCGACTGGCGAACGGCGCGAGCGAGATGACCCGCGTGCCGTGCTGCGAGGCCTTGCGCAGCCGCAGGAAGATCGTGCCGGCCTCGTCCTCGGGCTCGAAGCCCACGAGCACGACGGTCGCGGCGGACTCGAGGTCGGCGTACGTCACGCCACCGTCGCCGGGGCCGCGGAGCACCACCTCGGAGGCGAGGAACGCGGTCTCCTCGGCGGAGAGCGGCCGGGCCCGGAAGTCGATGTCGTTGGTGCCGAGCGAGACCCGGGCGAACTTGCTGTAGGCGTAGGCGTCCTCGGCCGTGACCCGGCCACCGGTCAGCACCGCGGAGGCTCCGGCGGCGCGCAGCCCGCGGGCGGCGACGGCGAAGGCCTCGGGCCAGGACGCGGGACGCAGCGAGCCGTCCTCGTCGCGCACCTGCGGGTAGGTGAGGCGGTCGGCCAGCGTGGCGTAGCCGAACGCGAAGCGGTCCTTGTCGGAGATCCACTCCTCGTTGACCTCGGGGTCGTTGCCGGCCAGGCGACGCATCACCTTGCCGCGCCGGTGGTCGACGCGGATCGCGGCACCACAGGCGTCGTGCTCGGCGATCGACGGGGTGGAGACGAGGTCGAAGGGGCGGGAGCGGAAGCGGTACTCGGCGCTGGTCAGCGCACCCACGGGGCAGATCTGGATGGTGTTGCCCGAGAAGTACGACTCGAAGGGCTCCTTCTCGTAGATGCCCACCTGCTGCAGGGCACCGCGCTCGATCAGGGCGATGAACGGGTCGCCGGCGATCTGCTCGGAGAAGCGGGTGCACCGGGCGCACAGCACGCAGCGCTCACGGTCCAGCAGCACCTGCGCGGAGATGTTGATCGGCTTGGGGAAGGTGCGCTTCACGCCCTCGAAGCGGGACTCGCCGCGACCGTTGGACATCGCCTGGTTCTGCAGGGGGCACTCGCCGCCCTTGTCGCAGACCGGGCAGTCCAGCGGGTGGTTGATCAGCAGGAACTCCATGATCCCCTGCTGCGCCTTGTCGGCGACCGGGCTGGTGGCCTGGGTGTTGACGACCATGCCCTCGGCGACCGTGATCGTGCACGAGGCCTGCGGCTTGGGGAAGCCGCGACCGTTGCCGGCGTCCGGGATGTCGACCAGGCACTGGCGACAGGCGCCGACCGGGGCCAGGAGCGGGTGGTCGCAGAACCTCGGGATCTGCACCCCGACCTGCTCGGCTGCCCGGATCACCAGGGTGTCCTTGGGGACGCTGACCTGGACGCCGTCGATCGTGACGCTGACGAGGTCCACGGGCGCGACCTCGCCGCCGCCGGCGCCGGACTTGGGATCGGTGCTGGTGGTGGAGACCTGAGTCATGCGTGCGCTCCCGCGGTCGCGAAGACGGTCGAGGCGGCCACGTCGAACGGGCAGCCGCCGTGGGTGAGGTGCGCGAGGTACTCCTCGCGGAAGTACTGGATCGAGCTGGTGATCGGACTGACGGCACCGTCGGCCAGCGCGCAGAACGAGCGACCGAGGATGTTGTCGCACTGGTCGAGCAGCAGCTCGAGGTCGCTCTCGCTGCCCTGGCCCTGCTCGAGGGCGGCCAGGGTCTGCACCAGCCACCAGGTGCCCTCGCGGCAGGGCGTGCACTTGCCGCAGGACTCGTGCTTGTAGAACTCGGTCCAGCGCAGCACGGCCCGGACGACACAGGTGGTCTCGTCGAAGAGCTGCAGCGCGCGGGTGCCGAGCATGGAGCCGGCCCCACCGACGCCCTCGAAGTCCAGCGGGACGTCGAGGTGCTCGGCGGTCAGCAGCGGGGTGCTGGACCCGCCGGGGGTCCAGAACTTGAGCTCGTGCCCGGCCCGCATGCCGCCGGCCAGGTCGATCAGCTCACGCAGGGTGATCCCGAGCGGGGCTTCGAACTGCCCCGGGTTCGTGACGTGGCCCGAGAGCGAGAAGATGCCGTAGCCCTTGGACTTCTCGGTCCCCATCGAGGCGAACCACTCCGGTCCGTTGTCGATGATGCTCGGCACCGAGGCGATCGACTCCACGTTGTTGACCACCGTCGGGCTGGCGTAGAGGCCGGCGACGGCCGGGAACGGTGGGCGCAGCCGGGGTTGTCCGCGTCGGCCCTCGAGCGAGTCCAGCAGCGCGGTCTCCTCGCCACAGATGTAGGCGCCGGCACCGGCGTGCACGACCAGGTCCAGGTCGTAGCCCGAGCCGTGGATGTCCTTGCCGAGATGCCCGGCCGCGTAGGCCTCCGCGACCGCGGCCTGCAGCCGGCGTACGACGTGGAGCACCTCGCCGCGGATGTAGATGAAGGCGGTGTTCGCGCGGATGGCGTAGGAGCTGATGATGACGCCCTCGACCAGCGTGTGCGGGCTGGCCATCATCAGCGGGACGTCCTTGCAGGTGCCCGGCTCCGACTCGTCGGCGTTGACCACGAGGTACTTGGGCTTGGGGTTGTCCTGCGGGATGAACCCCCACTTCATGCCGGTCGGGAAGCCGGCACCGCCGCGGCCGCGCAGACCGGAGTCCTTGACCGCCTCGATCACCGCGTCGGGGGTCATCGCGAGGGCCTTCGCCAGTGCGGCGTACCCGCCCAGCGACTCGTACGACGCCAGCGTCCAGCTGCGTTCGGCTCCCCAGTTGTCGGTCAGCACCGGGGTCAGCATGTCGATCTCGGTCACTCGTCCGCCTCGCCGCTCTTGTGGTCGTCCACGTGCTCCACGTCGGCTCCGGACTCGTCGGCCCTGGCCTCGGACTCCGCGCGCGAGGTGTCGGCCTGCTCCGCGGCGCCGGTGGCGTCGGTGGCGCCGGGCTCCGGGCTCGCTGCTCCGTCGAGCTCGGCTGGGCCACCGGAGGCATCCGGGGCGGCCCACCCGCGCTCCCGGGCGATGGACAGTCCGACCAGCGAGGCCGGCCCGGCCGAGGGGCCCTCGTCGGCGCGGCCGTCGGGGAAGCCGGCCAGCACTCGCTCGGCCTCACGCCAGGTGCACAGGCGCGGTCCGCGGGTCGAGCTCACCTCGACCCCGGAGCGCAGGTCGTCGACGAGCTGGGTCGCCGACTGGGGCGTCATGTTGTCCATGAACTCCCAGTTGACGGTCATCACCGGCGCGTAGTCGCAGGCGGCGTTGCACTCGATGTGCTCGAGGGTGATCTTGCCGTCGTCCGTGGTCTCGTCGTTGCCGACGTCGAGGTGCTCCTTGAGCCGCTCGAAGATCACGTCACCACCCATCACCGCGCAGAGGGTGTTGGTGCAGACGCCGACGTGGTAGTCGCCGACCGGCTTGCGCTTGTACATCGTGTAGAACGTCGCCACCCCGCTGACCTCGGCCGCCGAGATCTCCAGGATCTCGGCGCAGGCCTCGATCCCCTCGGGGGTGATCCGGCCCTCGGAGGACTGCACCAGGTGCAGCATCGGGAGCAGCCCGGAGCGGGCCTGGGGGTAGCGGGCCGCGATCTCGCGCAGCTCGGCGAACGTCGACTCGTCGAGCCGGCCGCTGCCGGTGGGGAACTTCTTGACCAGCTCGGTCATCGGTCAACACCGCCCATCACGGGGTCGATGGACGCGATCGCGACGATGATGTCGGCGACCATGCCGCCCTCACTCATCACGCTCGTGGCCTGGAGGTTGGTGAACGACGGGTCCCGGAAGTGGGCCCGGAAGGGGCGGGTGCCGCCGTCGGAGACGACGTGCGCGCCGAGCTCACCGCGCGGCGACTCGACGGGCACGTAGGCCTGGCCGGGCGGGACGCGGAAGCCCTCGGTGACCAGCTTGAAGTGGTGGATCAGCGCCTCCATCGACTCGCCCATGATGTGGCGGATGTGGTCGAGGCTGTTGCCCATGCCGTCGCTGCCGATCGCGAGCTGGCTCGGCCAGGCGATCTTCTTGTCCGCGACCATGACCGGGGCGCCCTCGAGCCCGGCCAGGCGCTCGGCGGCCTGCTCGACGATCTTCAGCGACTCCGTCATCTCGGCCAGCCGGATCCGGAACCGGCCGTAGGAGTCGGCGGTGTCCCAGGTCTGGACCTCGAAGTCGTAGTCCTCGTAGCCGGAGTACGGCTGCGTCTTGCGCAGGTCCCACGGGTAGCCGGTGCTGCGGAGCACCGGGCCGGTCAGGCCGAGCGCCAGGCAGCCGGCCAGGTCGAGGTGGCCGATGCCCTCGAGCCGGGCCTTGAAGATCGGGTTGGCGTTGCAGAGGGCGGCGTACTCGGGGAGCCGCTTCTTCATCAGCGCGACGAAGTCGCGGATCTCGTCGAGCGCACCCGGCGGGAGGTCCTGCGCGACGCCACCGGGGCGGATGAACGCGTGGTTCATCCGCAGGCCGGTGATCAGCTCGAAGAGGTCGAGGACCAGCTCGCGCTCGCGGAAGCCGATCGTCATCACGGTGAGCGCGCCGATCTCCATGCCACCGGTGGCGATCGCGACCAGGTGGGAGGAGATCCGGTTGAGCTCGAGGAGCAGGACCCGCATGACCTGGGCCTTCTCCGGAATGTCGTCCTCGATGTCGAGCAGCCGCTCGGCGCCGAGCACGTAGGTCATCTCGTTGGAGAACGGCGCGAGGTAGTCCATCCGGGTGCAGAACGTGACGCCCTGGACCCAGGAGCGGAACTCCATGTTCTTCTCGATGCCGGTGTGCAGGTAGCCGATGCCGCAACGGGCCTCGGTGACGGTCTCGCCCTCGAGCTCGAGGATCAGCCGGAGCACGCCGTGGGTCGAGGGGTGCTGCGGCCCCATGTTGACGACGACGCGCTCGTCGGCCTGCTCGCCGAGACCCTCGATGATCGAGTCCCAGTCCTGGCCGGTGACGGTGAAGACCCGGCCGTCGGTGGTCTCGGACGCGCCGGCGTACATGTCCTGGTCTGTGGTCATGAGTAGGACCTCCGCTGGTCGGGCGGCGGGATCGATCCGCCCTTGTATTCCACGGGAATGCCGCCCAAGGGGTAGTCCTTGCGCTGCGGGTGGCCGGGCCAGTCGTCGGGCATCAGGATCCGCGTGAGCGCGGGGTGCCCGTCGAAGATGATGCCGAACATGTCGTAGGTCTCGCGCTCGTGCCAGTCGGCCGTGGGGTACGTCGCCACGACGGACGGGATGTGCGGATCCGCGTCCGGGGCGGAGACCTCGAGCCGGATCCGCCGGTTGTGGGTCATCGAGAGCAGGTGGTAGACCGCGTGCAGCTCACGGCCGGTGTCCTCGGGGTAGTGCACGCCACTGACGCCCGAGCACAGCTCGAAGCGGAGCGCCTCGTCGTCGCGCAGGACGCGGGCGACGGCCTCCAGGTCCTCGCGGCGTACGTGGAAGGTGATCTCGCGACGGTGGATGACGACGCGCTCGATGGCCTGCTCGAGACCGTGGCCCTGCAGGCGGAGCTCGAGGGCGTCGGCGACCTCGTCGTACCAGCCGCCGTACGGGCGCTCGGCCGCGCCGGGGAAGGTGATCGGGGCGACCAGGCCGCCGTACCCGCTGGTGTCACCGCTGCCCTCGACGCCGAACATGCCGGTGCGCTGGCCGACCGTGCGCACCTCGCCGGTCTGCGCCGGGACGTTGACCGGGGACTGCTCGACGGCCGGCTGCTCGACGGCCGGCTTCGGCTCGGTGGCCGGCTTCGGCTCGTTCTTGTCGCTCACCTGAGCAGACCCTTCATGTCGGACGTGGGCCGGGCGCTGAGGGCGGCGGTCTCGAGCTCGACGATCTGCTTGGCGCGGTTGACGCCGAGCTTCGTCGCCTGGACCTGGTCGTGCAGCTTGAGGATCGCGTCGATCAGCATCTCGGGGCGCGGGGGGCAGCCCGGGAGGTACATGTCGACCGGGACGATGTGGTCGACGCCCTGCACGATCGCGTAGTTGTTGAACATTCCGCCGCTGCTGGCGCACACGCCCATCGCGAGCACGTACTTGGGCTCGGCCATCTGGTCGTAGATCTGGCGCAGCACCGGGGCCATCTTCTGGCTGACCCGGCCGGCCACGATCATCAGGTCCGCCTGGCGCGGGCTGGCGCGGAAGACCTCCATGCCGAAGCGGGCGAGGTCGTACTTCGGACCGCCGCTGGTCATCATCTCGATCGCGCAGCAGGCCAGGCCGAACGTCGCCGGCCAGAACGACGCCTTGCGCATGTACCCGGCGACGCCCTCGACGGTCGTCAGCAGGACACCGCTGGGGAGCTTCTCCTCGATACCCATGTCAGTTTCCTTCGCTCGTCGAGGTCATCAGTCCCATTCCAGCCCGCCACGGCGCCACACGTAGGCGTAGGCCACGAACACCGTCGCGATGAAGACGACCATCTCGACGAGCCCGAAGAGCTGGAGGGAGTCGAAGTACACCGCCCACGGGTAGAGAAAGATGATCTCGATGTCGAACACGATGAAGAGCATCGCGGTGATGTAGTACTTCACCGGGAACCTGCCGCCGCCGATCGGCTGCGGTGTCGGCTCGATGCCGCACTCGTAGGAGTCGAGCTTGGCCCGGTTGTAGCGCTTCGGGCCGGTCAGCGAGCTGATCCCCACGGACCCGATCGCGAACAGCGCCGCGAGGATGGCCAGCGCCAGCACCGGTGTGTAGAGCTCCATGCCTCGCGGTTCCTTCCGTTCTTGCCTTGTGACTTTGTGAACTGAATCACTAAGTGGCGCGAGACACAGTCTGCCATTCCTGCCGACGGCCCGCATCCCGGGGTGGGCCCCACCCTCCTGCCCGATTTAGCGCACAGATCCCTCCCCTAAATTGCCGACCCGGCGTGAAGTGCCCTCCCCCTGGTGCCGAGTCGGCGTGAAGTGCCCTCCCCCTGGTGCCGACCCGGCGTGAAGTGCCCTCCCCCTGGTGCCGACCCGGCGTGAAGTGCCCTCCCGCTGGTGCCGAGCCGGCGTTCTCCCTGGGAACTTCACGCCGGGTCGGCGGGTGTTGGAAGGAACTTCACGCCGGGTCGGCGGGTGTTGGGGGGAACTTCACGCCGGGTCGGCGGGTGTTGGGGGAACTTCACGCCGGGTCGGCGGGAGTTGTCAGCTGGTGGCGCGGTGCAGGGCGACGATGCCGCCGGAGAGGTTGCGCCACTCGGGGCGCTGCCAGCCGGCCTCGGCGACCAGGTCGGCCAGGCCCTGCTGGTCGGGCCAGGCCCGGATCGACTCGGCCAGGTAGACGTAGGCATCCGGTGAGCTCGAGACGGTCCGGGCGATCGTGGGCAGCGTCTTCATCAGGTACTCGAGGTAGACGGTCCGCAGCGGCGCCCAGGTCGGGTGGCTGAACTCGCAGACGACCAGCCGTCCGCCGGGCCGGGTCACCCGGCGCATCTCGCGCAGCCCGGCGAGCGGGTCGACGATGTTGCGCAGCCCGAACGAGATCGTCACCGCGTCGAAGGTGTCGTCGGCGAAGGGCAGCTGCGTGCCGTCACCGGCCGTGAACGGCAGGTGCGGCAACGCCAACTTGCCGACCCGCAGCATGCCCAGCGAGAAGTCGCACGGTACGACGCTCGCGCCCCGGTCGGCGAACGGCTGGCTGCTGGTGCCGGTCCCGGCGGCCAGGTCCAGGACCCGCTGTCCCGGGCTGCGGGTCGACCGCGGCGATCACGTCGCGGCGCCAGCGCCGGTCCTGTCCGAGCGAGAGGATGTCGTTGGTGATGTCGTAGCGACGGGCCACCTCGTCGAACATGCGTCGGACGTCGGTCGGCTGCTTGTCCAGCTCTGCTCGGGCCACGCTCAGAGCCTACGGGTGCCCTCGGGCCGGGCGCCCATTGGCAACGAATCGGTCACGACCGGCCGGTCAGGCAACCAAATCCCCGGATCCGGCGTCTTCCCCCCGACACTGAAAGTTCGTTGCTTCCCAAACTTCCCCGGGGGTTCGTGATGAGAGCACTGCGTGCCGTGCTGGTGACCGTCCTGACGGTCGGCCTGCTGACGGTGGCGGCGTACGGAGCAGGCTTCGCCATGCAGCACTACGGCGAGGGCGCCACCGCTGCCGAGCCGACCACCACCCCACCGGCGACGCCGAGCCCGACCACCACCCCCACCCCGTCGGAGACCGCGACCGCCACCCCGACCCCGGCGCCGAAGCCCGGTCCCGTGCTCGAGCGCGGCGACTCCGGCCGCAAGGTGCGCGAGCTCCAGTCGCGGCTCTTCCAGCTCGCCTGGTTCCCCGAGCTCACCACCGCGAAGTTCGACGCCGACACCCAGTCGGCGGTGCGCGGCTTCCAGGCCAAGCGCGGGTTCAAGGCCACCGGCGACGTCGACCGCCGGACCTGGCGGCGGCTGGTCGCGATGACCGACGACCCCACGCACGACCAGCTCTTCAACATCCTCCACCCCGGCCCGACCCTCCTGGCCGCCGGCGACTCCGGTGCCGACGTCCGCGACCTCCAGGCCCGGCTGGTCGCGATCCAGTGGATCTCCGGCGACGTCACCGGCACGTACGACGACACCACGGTCGCCGCCGTCCGTGGCTTCCAGGCGAAGCGCGCCATCCCGGTCACCGGCGAGGTGGACCGACGCACCCTCGACCGGCTGCACGCGATGACCTCGACCCCCACGCACGCGGCGATGCACAACCTGGGCAACCAGCCCGGTGCCCTCGACGCGCGCTGCCTGACCGGCCGGGTGATCTGCATCGACAAGTCCACGCAGACCTTGCGCTGGGTCGTCGACGGCAAGGTGCAGAAGACCGTCGACGTCCGGTTCGGCTCGTCGTACACGCCGACTCGCGAGGGCCGCTTCGAGATCTACCGGAAGAGCCGCGACCACGTGTCGAGCCTCTACGGCTCCTCGATGCCGTTCGCGATGTTCTTCTCGGGGGGCCAGGCGGTGCACTACTCCAGCGACTTCGCCGCGAGCGGCTACTCCGGCGCCTCCCACGGCTGCGTGAACGTCCGCGACTACAACGGCATCGCCTGGCTCTTCGACCAGACCAGCATCGGCGACGACGTGGTCATCTACTGGTCCTGACCGGTCGCGGCCGCCGGGGTTCGGCGGCCGCGTACGCTGGCTCCTCGTGACCAGTCGTGCGATCCCCGACGTGCTGCCGGCGGCGACCCCCGGCACCCTCGACGTCCGCACCGTACGACTCGACCTCGACGCCGCGACCGCGTTGGTCGAGCTGCTGCCCACCGATGCTCCCGTCACCTGGCTGCGCCGGGGCGAGGGCCTGGTGGGCTGGGGCGTGGCCGCCGAGATCCGCACCGACGGAGCCACCCGGTTCGCCGACGCCGGCAAGTGGTGGAGCGAGACCACAGCCCGCGCCGAGATCCACGACGAGATCAACGAGCCCGGCAGCGGTCTGGTCTGCTTCGGCTCCTTCGCGTTCGCCGACGACCCCGGCCACTCGGTGCTCGCTGTGCCCTGCATCGTGGTCGGTCGCCGCGGCGACAGCACCTGGCTCACGACGGTGTCGGTGGCCGGCGAGGGTGCCGGCGAGACCATCGACGACCCGGGTCTCACCATCGCGCCGAGCGACGCACCCGAGGCACCGGCCGGCGTCAGCTTCGCCGACGGTGCGCTCGACGGTGAGCGCTGGATGTCCGTGGTCGCCGACGCCGTCACGTCCATCGCCGCCGGCGACCTCGAGAAGGTCGTGCTGGCCCGCGACCTGATCGCCACCGCCGACGCCCCGATCGACGTGCGCTGGCCGCTGCGCCGTCTCACCGAGTCCTACCCGATGTGCTGGACGTTCCACGTGGACGGGATGTTCGGCGCCACCCCCGAGATGCTGGTCCGTCGCGAGCGCGGCCTGGTCACCTCGCGCGTGCTCGCCGGCACCATCCGGCGTACCGGCGACGACGACCGCGACCTGGCGCTCGCGGCGACCCTGGCCCGCTCCTCCAAGGACCTCGAGGAACACGAGTACGCCGTCCGCTCGGTCGCCGACGCCCTCGAGCCGCACTGCTCGTCGATGAACGTGCCCGAGGCGCCGTTCGTGCTGCACCTGCCCAACGTGATGCACCTGGCCACCGACGTGAACGGCGTCGTCCATGATGCCGAGACCGTCTCCTCGCTCCAGCTCGCCGAGGCGCTGCACCCCTCCGCGGCCGTGGGCGGCACCCCCACCCCGGTGGCCACCGCGCTGATCAGCCAGATCGAGGGCATGGACCGCGGACGGTACGCCGGACCGGTCGGCTGGATGGACGCGTCCGGGGACGGCGAGTGGGGCATCGCGCTGCGCTCGGCCGAGCTCGACGGAGCGACCGTGCGGCTCTTCGCGGGGTGTGGGGTCGTGGCCGACTCGGACCCGGAGTCGGAGCTCGCCGAGTCGCAGGCGAAGTTCGTGCCGGTCCGCGACGCGCTCTCGGCCGACCAGAGCCCCGGCTAGAGGTCCGGCTGGAGGTCCGCGCCGTCCGCCAGCCGGACGTACTCCTGACCGGCCTGCGACAGGAACCTGTCGAGGTGCCCGTCGACGATCCGCAGGCCCGCCTCGGAGTAGACCCGGTCGTGGATCGCGAGGTTGCGCGGCGCCCCCACCTCGCGGGCGAAGTCGATCGCATCGGCCGCCCGCAGCCACGGCGCGGACACCGGTAGCAGCAGCAGGTCGACGTCCTCGCCCGGCGCGGTCAGCGCGTCCCCCGGGTGATAGACCGTCTGCTCCCCAGCGGTCAGGACGTAGCCGCTGTTGAAGAACCGCGGCAGCTCCGGGTGGATGACCGCGTGCAGCTCGCCGACCGCGCGGGCGGGGATCCCGGGATCGAACGACTCCCCCGGGCCGACCACGGTGACCCGCTCCGCCAGATCGGGTGCGTCCTCACGGATCCGCGCGGCCACGGCCTCGATCGTGTAGACCGGCACGTCCGTGGCCCGGAGATGCTCGGCCGAGAAGTGGTCGGGATGCTCGTGGGTGATCAGCACCGCCCCCGCGCCGTCCAGCGCCGAGACGTCGGTGAACATCCCGGGGTCCAGCACGACCGTCCGTCCCTCGTGCTCGACCCGGACGCAGGCATGTCCGAACTTCGTGACCCGCATCCCCGCACGCTAATCCGCTGGCCCGTCGGCGTCGAGGCGGCGAGACTGGCCCGCGTGCTGTCCGTCGTTCTCTCCGGCCTGGTCACCGGCTGGGCGATCGCGATCCCGATCGGCGCGGTCGGCGCCTTCCTGGTCACGCTCACCGCCCGGACGTCGTTCGCGGTCGGCGCGGCCGGCGCGCTCGGCATCGCCACCGTCGACGGGGCGTACGCCGCTCTCGCCGTCGCCGCAGGTGCGGCTCTCTCAGCGGCGCTGGCCCCGATCGCCACTCCCTTGCGCCTCGTCTCGGGCGGCGTGCTGCTGGTGGTCGCGGCCCTGACCGCAGCCCATGCCCTGGCCGCACGCGGCCGGGTCCGCGGCGTGGCCCCGATGTCGTCGGGCCGGGCCTTCGGACTCTTCGTCGCGATCACGGCGGTCAACCCGATGACGGTCGTGTACTTCGCCGCCGTCGTCCTGGGCAACCGGCACCTGGTCGGTACGCCGGCCGAGGGCACCGTGTTCGTGCTGGCCGCCTTCGCCGCCTCGGCCTCCTGGCAGCTCACGCTCGCCGGCGGCGGAGCCGCGTTGGGACGGGTCGCGACCGGACCGCGCGCCCATCTGCTGACCGGGCTCCTGTCCGCCGTGCTGATCGCCGGGCTCGCGGTACATACGATGCTGGCATGAGCCTCCCCGCCGGTGTCGAGATCCGCCGCGCCGTTCCCGACGACGCCGTGGCGCTGGCGCACCTGCACCTCGACGTGTGGGACGACGCCTACACCGGGCTGATGCCGCAGCAGATCCTCGACGACCGCCGGGACAAGGTCGCCGAGCGGGTCGAGCGCTGGCACGGGATCGTCGACCAGGAGGTGCCGCCCCTCATCGCGGTGGGTCCGGACGGGCCGATCGGGTTCGCCAAGGCGGGGCCCGGCCGCGACAACGACGTGGGGATCGACCTCGAGCTCTGGTCCCTCTACGTCCGCGCGGCGTGGTGGGGCACCGGGGTGGGCTTCGCCCTCTTCGAGCAGGAGGTCGGCGACCGCGCGGCGTACCTGTGGGTGCTGGCGTCCAACGAGCGCGCCATCGCGTTCTACGAGCGGCAGGGCTTCCGCCTCGACGGGACCCACGACGAGCACGACGAGGGACTGCACGTCCGCATGGTCCGCGCGGGCACGTGATGCGCCGCTTCGACCTCGGCGACCCGGCGTTCGACGTGACCTCGCCGGAGGTGCACGCGGCCCGCGCCGAGGACTGGTACGTCGAGACCAACTGGGGGTGGGCGATCCTGCGGTACGCCGAGGTCAGCGCGCTGCTGCGCGATCGGCGGTTCCGGCAGGGCAACGCCCGCTGGCCGGCCCAGAACGGCATCCACTCGGGACTCTTCTCCGACTGGTGGCAGGAGACCCTGCTCAGCCTGGAGGGTGACGACCACCAGCGCCTGCGCCGGTTGCTCTCCCCCGCCTTCCGCAACAAGGCGATCCTGGCGATGCGGCCGCGCTTCCAGGCGCTGGCCGACGAGCTGGTGGACGGCTTCGCGGCCCGCGGCCGGGTCGAGTTCGTCAGCGAGTTCGCCGAGCCCTACGCCGCGCGGATCATCTGCGTGCTGCTGGGGCTGCCCGAGCAGGACTGGCCGCAGATCGCGCACTGGGCCGACGACCTGGGGGCGTCGTTCGGGATCAACGTCGCGGTCGAGGTGCCTCGCATCGAGGCGGCGCTGGAGGGCCTGCACGGTTACCTCGACGCCGTTGTCGCCGACCGTCAGGCGAGCCCGCGCGACGACCTGGTCAGCGCCCTGGTCCAGGCCCAGGCCGACGACGGCCTCAGCCGGCACGAGCTCGGCGTGGCCCTGGTGTTCCTGGCCTTCGCCGGGATGGAGACCACCCGCAACCAGCTCGGGCTGGCCCTGCAGACCCTGCTCGCCCACCCGGACCAGTGGCGGCTGCTCGGCGAGCGGCCGGACCTCGGGGCCAACGCGGTCGAGGAGGTGATGCGGGTCAACCCGACGGTCACCTGGGTGACCCGGGAGGCGCTCGAGGACGTGGAGTTCCAGGGGCTGCGCATCCCTCGCGGTGGCATCGTCCAGATGCTGTCGCACGCGGCCGGCACCGACCCCGCGGCGATGGCGGACCCGGCGTTCGACATCACCCAGCAGCGGCCGCCACACCTCGGCTTCGGCGCCGGCGTCCACCACTGCCTGGGGCACCTGGTCGCACGCACCGACATGTCCGTCGCGCTGCCGCTGCTGGCCCGGCGGATGCCGGACGCCGAGCCGGACGGGCCCGGCGAGTGGCTGCCGGTGTCCGGCAACACCGGCCCGGTCCGCTTCCCGATCCGGTTCACGCCCCACGCGTGAGGTCGGCCCGCGCGGTCAGTCGGTGACGTGGTGCAGGTAGCACCAGCGCCAGCGTTCGTCCGGCTCCGCGGACTGGACGACCGGGTGCGACGTGTCGTGGAAGTGCACGGTGGCGTGCTGGCCGGGTGAGGAGTCGCAGCACGCGACGTGGCCGCACTCCAGGCACTGGCGCAGCGCCACCCAGCGGGTGCCGTCGTCGAGGCACTGCGCGCAGACCGGCTCCTCGGCGGTCTCCACGGAGGGGTAGCGGTCGAGGTCCGTGCACACCTCGCCGCGGGGCTTGCGGACGCGGTTCACGTGCTTGAGCTCGCGATGCTCGGCGATGGCGACGTCGAGCATCGACTCCTCCACGTCGAGCATGGCGAGCACCTCGGCGACCACCTCCGAGGCGACGGCACCCACACTCCGGATCTCCAGCACCCGGTCCCGCTCGGCATCGATCATCCGGCGCCGGATCCGGGCGTAGAGCTCGCTGGGAGTCTCCTCGTCGTGCGTGGTCCCCAGCCGCTCCCAGGCCGCGAAGTTCCGTTGGTCGTTGCGCTGGACGACGATCTCCCGGATGTTGTGCGGGTCGTCGTACTCCATCTTGTCGAGCGCCACGTAGCCGGCCTTGGAGGCCTGCTGCAGCAGGGTGGCCCGGGCCAGGGCGTCGTCCATCGGGTCCGGTGACGGCACGTCCAGCCAGCGGGCGAGGACGGGCAGGCTGAGTCCCTGCACGAAGAGCGTGCCGGCCACCACGGTGAAGGCGATCAGCAGCAGGATCTCCCGGTGCCGGGTGTCGGCCGGGATCACGAACGCCGCTGCCAGCGTCACGACGCCGCGCATGCCGGCCCAGCCGAGCAGGAACGTGTACGTCCACGGGGGCACCTTGCCGAGGTCCCGGTCCGGTCCGGGCCGCACGAGGAGGTAGCGGGCGGAGAAGACCCAGACCATCCGCAGCACGACGACGCCGACAAGGGTGGCGGCGCACACCCCGACGATGCGGCCGGCGGACAGCTCGCTGCTCCCGACGTCGTCGAAGAGCCACTGCGCCTGGAGACCGATCAGCAGGAAGACGGTGTTCTCCAGCACGAAGGCGATCGTGCGCCAGTTCATCCGCTCGGCGATCCGCGACTGCGCGGTCTGCAGCACCGGAGCCTTGTGCCCGAGCAGCAGGCCGGCGATGACGACCGAGATGACGCCGGAGGCCTGCGCCTCCTCGGCAGCGAGGTAGGCGGCGAACGGGATCACGAACGAGATGCCGGTGTCGAGCACCGGGTCCGTGATCCGCTTGCGCACCCAGGCGACGACGACATAGAACGCGACGCCGATCAGGACCCCGATGCCGGCGGTCCAGACGAAGTCCGCAGCCACCCGCCAGCCCTCGACCTGCGCGGAGCCGTAGGCGATGGCCGCCACGGCGGTCCGCAGCGAGACCAGCGCCGTCGCGTCGTTGAGCAGCGACTCGCCCTCGAGGATCGTGACGATCCTTCTCGGAAGCCCGATCCGGCGTCCGATCGTCGTCGCCGCGACCGCGTCCGGCGGCGCCACCACCGCTCCGATCGCGACCGCCGCACCCCAGGAGACGCCCGGCAGGATCGCGTGCACCAGCACGCCGATGCCGACGGCGGTGAAGACGACCAGGCCCACCGACAGCAGCAGGATCGCGCGCCTGTTGGCGTTGAAGTCGACCAGCGAGGTCTGGATCGCGGCGGCGTACAGCAGAGGTGGCAGCAGCCCGAGCAGCACCACGTCCGGCTCGAGCCGGATCTCCGGCATGCCCGGGAGGTACGACGCGGCCACGCCCACGGCGATCAGCAGCAGCGGCGCCGGGACGTCAAGGCGCTCGGCAAGTGCCGTGACCACCAGGACCCCGACGGCGAGGGCAACGAGGAACAATCCGATCTCCACCGCGCCATCCTTCCCGATGGGCGGTCAGCCAACCCGCGTCGTCCACGGCACGGCGGCCCCGGTCTCTGCGGTCAGCTGCGGTCAGCTGCGTTGCGCCACCCACTGCATGGGATCGCCCCAGCCGAGGTCGTCGATGCCGTGGCTGCCGAACGCCAGCGCGACCAGCGTCCGGCGGTGCGCGGCGAAGGTGAGCACGTGCGCGACCATCCCGCCGTACGTGAAGACCTCCGCCGGCTCGCAGAGCGCGTCGACGAAGGTGTCGTCGAGCCGCTCGGCGGCCGCGACCTCGTGGATCGCGGCCAGGTAGGCCGGGCCCTCGACCGAGAGTCGCTCGCGCATCGAGGCCAGCGACTCGTGCTCCTCGACCGACCAGTCGTAGTCGCGGGTGGCCAGGGCGGCGTTCCACATCCCCAGCTGACCGATCAGCCGCGAGAGCAGGGACCGGATCGACTGCCGGTCCTCGTCCACGTCCAGCTCGATCGTCCGGTCCAGCTGCTCGTCGGTGAGCCGCTCGGCCACCCGCACCATCTCGCCGGTGAGCCACACATGGTGCTCGACCATCCTCAGCAGCAGGTCCATCGTCGTTCCCCTGTCTCGTACGGGCAGCCGCAGGCCGCCGGGTGGGTGGAAGTGCACGCCGTTCGGCGCGTCGATCTGGAGGTGACCGGGGGTGCGTCGCCATGTCGCGGGAGGGGCGCCGTACGCCCGGACGAACGCGCGGGTGAACGCCTCGTGCGAGGCGTAGCCGGCCTCGACCGCGATGTCGAGGAGCGGGGCGGAGGTGGTGATCATCCGGTACGCCGCCCGCTCGAGCAGGATCCGTCGGCGCAGCGCAGCCGGGGGCTCGCCGGCGGCGGCGCGGATCATCCGGTCGAAGTGGAACCGCGAGAAGTGGAAGCGTGCAGCCCACTCCTCGCCGGTGGTCGTGGTGCCCCGCGGGTCGTCGAGCGCCTCGGCGAGGCGGGTGACGAAGTCGGCGAAGGTGTCCGCAGCCGTGGTCATGGCGCGATCCTCACGCAGATCGCGGCGTGCCGCTTGATACGCGTTGCTCCATCGGCCGGCGAGGGGTCGTCAGGGGGTGAGCGCCCGGATCCGGGCGTCCAGGTCGCGCCGGTTGTCGCGGCGTACGCGCACCTCGACCACCTCGATGCCCCCGTTGGGGTTGGCCAGTGCCTGCTCGAGCTCGGGGAGCGAGTCGACCTTCCAGTGCGGGGTGCGGGTGGCGGCACAGAGGCTGGCCAGGTCGACGCCGTGCGGCGTGCCGAACAGCTTGTCGAAGCGGTCCCGGTGCTCGGGCGCACCCTGCTCCAGCATCGTGAAGATCGACCCGCCGTCGTCGTTGACGACCACGACGGTCAGGTCGGGGCGCGGTTCGTCGGGGCCGACCACGAGGGCGTTCGCATCGTGCAGGAAGGTCACGTCGCCCATCAGCGCGAGGTTCCGGCTCCCGTGGGCCCGGCCCAGCGCGGCCCCGATCGCCGTCGAGACGGTCCCGTCGATGCCGGAGAGCCCCCGGTTGGCGATCACCTTGCGACGGTCGCCGACGGCGTACTTCGCGACCATCAGGTCGAGGTCGCGGATCGGGCTCGAGGCCCCGACGACGAGGAGCCCGCCCGGCGGCAGGCTGCGGCTCACTGCCCCGGCGACCTCGTACGGCGTGAGCTCCGGCTCGGCGGCGAGCAGCGCGACGAGGCTGCGGGCGACGGCCGCGTCGGCGGACCTCCACTCAGCGAGCCAGGCCGGGTCATCGGGCTGGTCCGGGGGTGCGACATCGAGGACCGCGTCGACCCGGAACGGGCGCTCGGCCCAGGCCCCGGCCGTCGGCGTCGCGACGACCTCGACGTCGTTGCGAGCGAGCAGCCGGCTGACCGGGCGGGACAGGGTCGGGTGGCCGGCCACCACCACCCGCTCGATCCGGGCGCCGAGGTCGCTGTCGAGGAGCAGGCGGTAGCAGCGCAGGGCGTTCTCCCCGGTGCGCGAGCCACTCGTCGGCTCGGCGAACAACGGCCAGCCGGCCCGCTCGGCAAGGACCCGAGCCGGGGGGCCGGCGTTGTCGCCGGCCACCACGACGGTTCGCGGCCCGCTGGTCACTGGGGTGCCGATCGGTCGCAGACCGCGGGCGGCGGACCCGGAATGCTGCGGATCGGTCCCCAACCGCAACTCCTCGCGCCGCAGCCCCGCGGGCTGCCACACGGAGTCCGGCACGAGCGGCTCATCCAGCTGGACATTGAGGTGCACCGGTCCGTCGACGGCGAGCCGGTCCCGCAGGTCGGCGGGGACCTCGGCCAGGTCGAGGGTCTCGACCAGCCGCCCGAAGATCCCGACCTGGTCGGTGGTCTGGTTGGCGTTCGTGCCGCGCAGCCGCCCCGGCCGGTCGGCGCTGACGACGACCAGGTCCACCCCGGCGTGCGCGGCCTCGAGCACCGCCGGGTGCAGGTTGGCGACCGCCGTGCCCGAGGTGCACACCACGGCCGCCCGCGACCCCCCGCGGGTCAGGCCCAGGGCAAGGAACCCGGCCGTACGCTCGTCGATCCGGGTGTGCAGCCGGAGCAGCCCGGCAGCAGCGGCGTCGTACGCCGCGAACGAGAGCGGCGCGTTGCGCGAGCCCGGTGCGATGACCACGTCGGCGACCCCGGCCTCGACCAGGGCGGTCACGACCGCGCGAGCCAGCACAGTCGAGGGGCCAGTGGAGGGAGACGTCACGACCGGCCATCCTTGCGCATCGCCCGGGCCCTCGTCGGCTGCAGCGCCCGCACCTCGGCCAACCGGGCCTCCCAGTGCGCGACGCGCTCGGGCGCTGCAGCCAGCCGTTCCAGGGCCGCCGGGTCGACCGCTGGCACCCCGACCGGCAGCAGGCCGGCCACCGGCAGCAGCGGGTGCACGGCGAGGTCATCGGTGAGCAGCTGCACGGTCGCCAACCCGCAGGCGTAGGGCAGCTCGGGCAGGGCGGCCGCCAGGGCCAGCCCGGTGGCGATCCCGACCGACGTCTCCAGCGCCGACGACACGACCACCGGCAGCCCGATGTCCTCCGCGATCCGCAGGCAGGCCCGCACCCCGCCCAGCGGCTGCACCTTGAGTACGGCGATGTCCGCGGCACCGAGGTCGCGCACCCGGTACGGGTCGGCCGCCCGGCGGATCGACTCGTCCGCGGCGATCGGGACGTCCACGGCACGACGTACGGCGGCCAGCTCCTCGACGCTCGCGCACGGCTGCTCGACGTACTCCAGCCCGCCCGCGGCGCGGTCCAGCGACCTGATCGCGCCGACCGCTTCGTCCACGTCCCAGCCGCCGTTGGCGTCGACCCGGACCTTCCCGCGCGGACCCAGCGCGTCGCGGACCGCCTCGATCCTGGCGACGTCGTCACCGAGGCTCTGACCGGGCTCGGCCACCTTGACCTTGGCGGTCGTGCAGCCACCGGCGAGCACGATCGCGTGCGCCCGCTCGGGGGACACCGCCGGGACGGTGACGTTGACCGGGACCGACGTCCGCAGCGGCGCCGGCCAGTCACCGGCCGCAGCCTCCTCGGCGCAGCGCAGCCAGGCCTCGGCGACCTCGGGGTCGTACTCCAGGAACGGGCTCCACTCGCCCCAGCCGGCCTCCCCCCGGATCAGCACGCCCTCCCGGACGGTGATGCCACGGAAGCGGGTCCGCATCGGGATCGACCACACGGCCAGCGGGCCGACGCCCGTCACGCCAGCTCCCGCAGCCGCAGCCGGTCGGGTTTGCCGTTGGTGAGCATCGGCAGCGCGTCGAGCAGCACCACGTCCCGTGGCGCCCACGAGCGCGGATGTACCGCGGCCACCCACGACCGGGCGTCGTCCAGCGAGAGGTCGCCGACGACGAACGCCACCACTCGTTGCCCCCACTCCTCGTCCGGGACGCCGAGCACCTCGGCGGCGCGCACGCCAGCATGCTCGCGCAGCCGCTCGGCGACCGCCGGTGCCGGGACGTTGACCCCGCCGCTGAGGACGACGTCGTCGATCCGCCCGAGCACGTGCAGCCGGCCGTCCTCGTCGAGCCGGCCGGCGTCGGCGGTGAGGAACCAGCCGTCGACCAGCACCTCCGCGGTCAGGGCGGGGTCGCCGTCGTACCGGTCGAAGAGCGTGGGCCCGCCGATCCGGATGCGCCCGTCCGGCCCCACGGCCAGCGCCACCCCGTCCAGCGGATGCCCGTCGTAGACGCATCCTCCGGCGGTCTCGGCCGACCCGTACGTCGCCACCACGCGCACGCCCGCGACGGCCGCCCGCTCCCGCAGCCCGGCGTCGATCGGACCCCCGCCGAGCAGCACGGTGTGGAACTCGCGCAGCGCCGCCGCCTCCTCGGGCACCTCCAGCAGCCGGTGCAGCTGCGTCGGCACCAGCGACACGAACGCCGCCGGCCCGCCGGCACCCGAGAGCGTCGCGGCGGTCGCCTCGGCGAACGACGGGTGCTCGTCCAGCACCACGGGCGGGTGGCCGGCGACCAGCGAGCGGCAGATCACCTGCACCCCGGCGACGTACGAAGCGGGCAGCGCGAGCAGCCAGCGACCGGAGCCGCCGAGCCGACGCTCGGTCGCCCGGACCGAGGCCAGCACGGCCGCACGGGACAGCACCACCCTCTTGGGCAGACCCGTCGATCCCGACGTCTCGACCACGAGTGGCGGGGGCTCGCCGGGGGCCGCGAGCCACGCCCCCAGCGCGGCGACGACCTGGGGTGTCGTCCCGCTCACCGGGTGCAGGAATTCCATGCGACGGAGGCTAGTCCCCGGTGGTTGAATACCGTCCCGTGCCCAACCTCTCGGACCGGTTCCTCCCACCCACCCCACTCGCCAGGACGCTGTCGTTCCAGTCGATCCTGTTCGCGGTCGGCGAGGGGGTGTTCCTGACCGGCAGCGCGGTCTTCTTCACCCAGATCGTGGGGCTCTCCGCGGCCCAGGTCGGGCTCGGGCTCACGGTGGCCGGGGTGGTCACGTTCCTGTTCGCGGTCCCCCTCGGCAAGCTGGCCGACCTGGTCGGCCCGAAGCGGATGTGGGCCTTCGGGGCCCTGGCCGAGGCGCTGCTCTACCTGGCCTGGCCCTGGATCGACGGCTTCGCGGGCTTCCTCGCCATGATGATCCTGCTCGAGCTGGTCAGCGGCGCCGGCGGCTCCGGGCGCGGGGCGTACACGCTCGACATCTTCTCCCGGGAGGAACGCGTCCGGTCGTTGGCCTTCATGCGCTCCGCGCTCAACATCGGCTTCACCCTCGGCGCCCTGATCGGCGGGCTCGCCCTGGCGACCAACAGCGACGACGTGGTCCGGATGGTTCCCCTGCTCACCGCGGCGATCCTCGGCCTCAACGCACTGCTGATCACCCGGCTGCCCAACGCCACCCACGACGACCAGGTTGTGCCGGCCAAGCAGCTGATCACGCCGGGGGCGCTGCGCAACAAGGGGTTTCTCGCGCTCAACGTCTGCGACGGGGTGCTGGGCACCAACCAGGTGCTGCTCAACGTGGTGATCCCGCTCTGGCTGGTGCAGGAGACCGACGCCCCCCGGGTGCTGCTGGCCTGGCTCTTCGGCACCAACACCGTGCTCGCGGTCCTGCTCCAGGTCTCGGCCTCCCGTGGGGCGGAGACCGTCTCGGGGGCGCTGCGCGCGTCCCGGATCAGCGCGGCGTTCTTCGTGGCGTCGTGCCTGATCGTGCTGGTCACGCACGACACGATCGGCTGGGTCACGATCACGCTGGTCTGGCTCGGCCACGTGACGGTGACCGGCGCGGAGCTCTTCCAGTCCGCAGGGCACTGGGGGCTGGTGGCCGAACTCTCCGACCCGGACCGGCGCGGTGAGTACCAGGGTGCGGCCCGGCTCGGCGGCACCGTCGGCAGCGTCTGGGCGCCGGCGGCGTACACGTTCCTCGCCATCGAGTGGGGCACGCCGGGCTGGCTGCTGATCGGTGCGATCGTGGTCGTCGCCGCCATCGGGATCCACCCGGCCGCGCGGGTCGCCGAGCGCCACCTGCAGCGGCACGCCGCGCCGCAGCCCACGTAGTCGCGCCCAGGGGTCGGGACACGGCGGTCACCTGCTTGAATCCTTCGTCATGGCCTCCCCCGCGCAATGGTTCGCCGGCGCCCGCCCCCGCACGCTGCCCGCCGCACTGGCTCCCGTGCTCGCCGGCTCCGGCGTGGCGGCGTACGTCGACTCGTTCGTCTGGTGGAAGGCGCTGCTCGCGCTGGTGGTGAGCCTGGCGCTGCAGGTCGCGGTCAACTACGCCAACGACTACTCCGACGGCATCCGTGGCACCGACGACGACCGGGTCGGGCCGATGCGGCTGGTCGGCTCCCGGGCGGCAACACCGCGCGAGGTGAAGGCCGCGGCGTTCCTGTCGTTCGGCGTGGCGGGGGTCGCCGGGCTGGTGCTGGCCGCGACCACCGCCTGGTGGCTGGTGGCGGTCGGCCTGGTCAGCGTCGCGGCCGCCTGGTACTACACCGGGGGCCGGAAGCCGTACGGCTACCTCGGGCTCGGTGAGGTGATGGTGTTCGTCTTCTTCGGGCTGGTGGCCGTGCTCGGCACGACGTACGTGCAGACCGAGACCTTCGAGTGGCCGGCGCTGTACGCCGCGGTCGGGATCGGCGCCCTCGCCTGCGCGATCCTGGTGGTCAACAACCTCCGCGACATCCCCACCGACACCCTCGCGGGCAAGCGGACGCTGGCCGTGCTGCTGGGCGAGCCGCGCACCAGGGCGCTCTACGCGCTGCTCGTCCTCGCGGCGGCCGCGGCCGTGGTCGCGGTGGCGGTGTCGACGACCTGGCTGGTGCTGGTCGGGCTCGGCTTCCTGGTGCTCGCGGTGCGCGCGCTCCGCACGGTGCTCGGGGGCGCCACCGGACCCGGTCTGATCCCGGTGCTGCAGCAGACCGGCCTCGCCGAGCTCGCGTGGGCGGCGCTGGTGGCCGGCGCCCTGGTCGCCGGGCGCTGAGTCGACCGGCCCGCGGGTAGGCTCGAAACATGTTCTGGCTCGTCGTCATCGTCATCGCGCTCGTGGTCGCCTACCGGTTCCGCGTCCAGCTGCTGGCTCGGGTGCTCGGGCAACCCGAGAGCCGCATCCAGCAACAGCTGGAGCGCCGCAAGCGCAAGTAGTCCGTCCCCGACGGACCTCGGTCGATCAGGCGCGCGCTCGGCGGCCGGATTGTTGCGGTGGGGATGCCACCGCAGCACCCACCAGGCCAGCTCCAGCCGCCGAGCCGAGGTTCAGTCGTCGGCGTCCTCGCGCGCACGCCGCTCCTCGAACTTCGCGGTGGCGCGGGTGGCACGCTCCTCGACCCGTCGGGCGAAGGCATCACGGGGCCGGTTCAGCAGGAAGTACGACGCCACTCCGCTCGCGGCGAACGCGATGACCACGACCCACAGCACCGGCACCGATTCGGCCAGCAGGAGCCAGATCCCGAAGACGATGGCCAGGGACGCCACGAAGAGCAGGACCCGCAGGGCGGTGTAGACGACGAACTCCTTCACCGGCCCAGCGTATGCCGTGACCAGTGAGCGCCTACATTGGAGGGGTGCTGAAGTTCCTGCTAGTGGTGATCATCTTCGCCGCCGCCGTCTACCTGACAGCGCGCGCGATCCAGCGCCGCGGCCTGATGCCGCCGCCCAGCCCGCAGCCCCCGCCGCGGCCGATGGGCCCGGACGACGACCCCGACTTCCTGCGCGACCTCGATCGCCGGGACAAGCACAAGCGCAAGCATCCCGAGGATCCCGAGACCGAGGCCTAGAGCGAGCCGACCCACACGCCGCTCGGGCTGGGGGTCGGGAGGGTGGTGCCGGCGCCGGGCTCGACGACGATCGAGTGCCCGGCGTAGGAGTGCTGGCTGGTCGACGAGAAGTAGTTGATCCCCACGAAGTTGAACCACAGCGTGCCCAGCCCGACCAGGGCGAGGATCGCGGCGTTGCGGCCCTTCCACCCGGCGGTCGAGCGGGCGTGGAGGTACGCCGCGTAGACCACCCAGGTGATGAACGCCCACACCTCCTTGGGGTCCCAGTTCCAGTAGCTGCTCCACGCTTCGTGGGCCCAGATCGGCCCGGTGATCAGCACAGCGAACGTCCACACCGGGAAGCCGAACGCGTGGATCCGGTAGGAGACGCGGTCGAGCACCGCCGGCTCCGGGATCCGGGCCAGCGGACCGGTCGTGGTGTCGGGTCGACGGGCCTTGAGCAGGTAGACCGCCGAGGTGATCCCACCGAGCGTGAAGGCCCCGGTCGCCAGCACCGCGGCGACGACGTGGATCACGAGCCAGTAGGAGTTGAGCGCCTCGGTCAGCGGGGCAACGGGCTCGTAGAGCCAGATCACCGCCACCATCAGGAAGCTGAGCACGAAGGCCACGACGATCGGCGCCATCCAGGCCAGGCCGAAGCGCCGGTGCAGCACCACGTAGAGCAGGGCGACGACGAAGGTGCCGCTCAGCGTGAACTCGTACATGTTGCCCCAGGGCACGCGGTTGGGCTCCGCGGCCATGCCACGACCCAGAAGCCCCACGCCGTGCACCGTGACCGCCAGGACGGTGAGCAGCAGGCCGAGCCGGCCGAACAACGCGATCCGGCGGCCGGTCGCCTCCTCAGCCTCCCGGTCGACCCCAGCGTCGCTCCCAGCCCGGGACCCGGAGCCGGCCACCACCGCGTCGGCAGCGCCGACCCGGACCGGGACGGCAGCTGTGGCGTCCGCGGGTACGCCGCGCAGGGCGCTCCACTCCACGAGGTGCGCCAGCAACGCCAGGAAGTAGACGACCCCGCAGGCGGCAACGGCCTGGTTGCTGAGGGTCTCCCATGCGGCGTCGGTCACGACTGCTCCTTCGACTGGTGGGGCTGGGGGGCGCCGGGCAGCGCCGTCATGATCTCGGTGATGACCGCGGACACGTCGCCGCCGCCGGACCGGTCGAGGCCGGCCACCTCCACCAGTGTGACCTCACCGTCCTGACGGGCTCGCACCCAGATCCGGCGCGGACGGATGAACAGCGACCCGAGCATGCCGATCAGCGCGAGGATCACCCCGGCGAGCGCGATCCGCTTCCCCGGCGTCTGGCTGATCTGGATCTTGGTCCAGCGCTCGACGCCGTCGAAGCTGACCGAGCCGAGCCCGTCCGGCAGCACCACGGTCTTCCCCGGGTCGAGGTCGACCCGGAACATCGACCCGTCCTGCTTCTTCAGCAGCGTGGTGTCGGACTTGTCCAGCGCGTAGATCGACTGCGGCGTCCCGTCGTCCATGCCGAGGTCGCCGGCGTAGACCAGCATCGAGATGGCGGGGTTCAGGTCGTCACCGAAGACGCTGAACGGACCGGTCTGGTCGGTGAACGCGTACGTCGGGTAGAACTCCCCCTCCAGGCCGATCTGCACCGGCTCCGCGTCCGGCGCCTTGACCACGCCGAACGACCGGAAGCTCTGGTCGGTCGGCAGGAAGATGGTCGGCCCGCTGTAGGCGATGTCGCCGTTGCCGTCGCGGATCGTGATCACCGGGGCGTAGCCGTGTCCGATCAGGAACACCTCGGTGTCCCCGATCGCGAGCGGGTGGTTGACCTTGAGGTCGTAGCTCTTGTCGGGCGCGCTGGGCGTCTCGCGATAGGTGAGGTGCGCGGTGAACGCGCGCGCCATCCCCTTGCGCGGCCCGTCCCTGAGCCACTCGACGTCGAAGTCGTCCACGTCGAACGAGAACGGCTCCATGTCCTTCGCCTCGAACAGGCTGCCCGGGACGAAGTCGTCGTACTGGGTGAGGTTGTTGGAGAACCCGTTGCCGACCACCAGGATCACGCCGCCCTTGTAGCCGAACAGCCCGCCGAGCCCGAAGCCGACCAGCACGATCAGCACCGACAGGTGGAAGAGCAGGTTGCCGGCCTCGCGCAGGTGGCCGCGCTCGGCGCTGACCGCACCGTCGCCCGAGACCACCCGGTAGCGCCGCTTGCGCAGCGCGTCGCGGGCCGGACCGAGGACGTCGGCGACCGGCAGGCTCGTCTCGTACGACGCGTGGTCCGGGAGCCGGGAGAGGTTGCGCGGGGCGGTGGGCGGCGCCGCTCGCATCGCGCGCCAGTAGACGAACGTGCGCGGCACGATGCAGCCGACCAGGGAGACCATCAGCAGCAGGTAGATCGCGGAGAACCAGGCGGAGTCGTAGACCGAGAAGAGCCCCAGCCGCTCGTAGACCGGGGTGAGCTGCGGGTGCGCGTCCTGCCACCGCGACGTCTTGAGGGAGTCGACCCCGCTCTGCGGGATGATCGAGCCGGGGATCGCCGCCAGGGCGAGGAGCAGCAGCAGCACCAGCGCGGTCCGCATCGACGTCAGCTGGCGCCAGCCCCACCGGGCCATCTCGCGCGGGGTCAGCTCGCCGGGCCGCCGGGCGTCGCGGGCCGCGTCGCGCTCCTGCATGTCCGCGTGCCCCTGGGGGCGCTCGCTCCCGCTCACAGGCTCACCTCGGTCGAGCTCACCAGGTGGATCTGGATCCAGGTCACGGCCTGGTCCCACCAGCCGGTCACCAGCAGCACCCCGACGAGCACCAGCATCAGGCCGCCGAGCCGGGTCACCCACGCCTGGTGCCGGCGTACGAACGCGAAGGCGCCGAGGGCTCGGCGGTAGGCCAGCCCGGCGGCGATGAACGGCAGTCCGAGGCCCAGGGCGTACACCCCGGACAGCAGCGCGCCCCGGCCCGCCGTCGCCTCGTTCAGCGACAGCGTGGTGATCGCGGCCAGGGTGGGCCCGAGGCAGGGCGTCCAGCCCAGGCCGAAGAGGAAGCCGAGCAGCGGGGCCGCGGCCAGGCCGACCGCGGGGACCCGGTGCACGCGCCAGTCGCGCTGCAGCAGCGGGATGAACCCGGCGAAGGCCAGCCCGAGCAGGATGGTGAGGGTCCCGAGCACCAGCGTCAGCGTCTCCCGCCAGGTCACCAGCCAGGCACCGACGGCTCCCGACAGGGTCCCCAGGGCGACGAAGACGACCGAGAAGCCGAGCACGAACAGCACCGAGCCCAGCAGCATGCGGCCGCGCCGCTCACCCGCGGCACCGCTGGCCAGGTCGGCTCCAGAGAGACCGGTCGCGTACGACAGGTAGCCGGGCAGCAGCGGGATCACGCACGGGGAGAAGAAGGACACGAGCCCGGCGATCAGCGCGACCGGGACGGCCAGGGCCAGGGACCCCGACGACGCGGTCTGGTTGAACCACTCACCCACGGTCCGCACCCCCCGCGGTGCCGGCGGCCACGTCCTCGACGACCTGGACCAGCGTGGTCGTCGAGGGCAGCTGGCCGATGATGCTGGCCGCGACCCGGCCCTCGTCGTCGAGGACCACGAAGCTCGGGATGGAGTTGGGCGTGAGCGTGCCCTGGAAGGCCAGCAGCGCGCGCCCGTCCGGCGAGTAGAACGACGGGTAGGGCACGTCGAAGCGGCGGACGAAGCTGTTGGCCTGCTCGGTGGAGGGGTCGCGGATGTTGATGCCGACGAAGTGGGCTCGGTCGTCGAGCTCCGTGGCGGCCGCCACCACGTCGGGAGCCTCGGCGCGGCAGGGGGTGCACCAGGAGCCCCAGACCGCCAGCACCACCGGCTTGCCCCGCAGGTCGGCCAGGTCGAGGGTCTCGCCGTCGAGCCCGGGCCCGGTCAGCGCCACGGGCTCCTCGCGGGCGGCCTCGGCCACCTCCGAGACGGAGCCGTCCCCGGTGACGAAGCCCTTGTCGCCGGTGCCGGACAGCGACGAGCAGCCGGTCGTCGCCAGCAGGCAGGCCGCGACGGCCATGGTCCTCCGCAGCTTCAACCTGTCACGGCCTCTGCTCTTCAGGGGCGCCGCCGGCGGAGAAGGGAGCGGCCTTGTCGCGGGTGGGGATCAGGTCGCCGGCCGGCTCGGAGTACGACACGTCGGCGAGCCGGTCGCCCACGAAGTGCAGCGAGGTGAGCGAGCACAGGGTGCACTGCCGCTTGCGGGGGTCGTGCAGGAACGAGCGCTTCTCCACGTGCAGCCGGGTGATCCAGATCGGCAGCTGGTGGGAGACGATCACCGCCTCGTGGCCGCGGGCCTCCTCGCGCGCGTCGTGGACCGCCGACATCATCCGGGCGGTGAGGTCCTTGTAGGGCTCGCCCCACGACGGCTTGAACGGGTTCCACAGGTGCCGCCAGGCGGACGGCTTGCGCAGCGCGCCGTCGCCGACGCCGAAGCGCTTGCCCTCGAAGACGTTGCCGGACTCGATGACCCGCTCGTCGGTGACGATCTCGAGGTCGAGGGCGGCTGCAAGCGGCCGGGCCGTCTCCTGCGCGCGCTCCAGCGGCGAGACGCGCAGGTGCACGATGTCGCGGTCCTTGATCGACGTGGCCACCCGCTCGGCCATGGTGCGACCGAGGTCGGAGAGGTGGTAGCCGTCCATCCGGCCGTAGAGCACGCCCTCGGGGTTGTGGACCTCGCCGTGGCGCAGCAGGTGGACGATCGTGTCGGTCGTGTCGGTCATCAGACTCCCTCGGAAGCGGGATCGGGGGCAGGATCAGTGGCTCGGGCTGCCGCCAGGGCGGCCTCGGGCAGGGCATCGAGCACGGTCTGGACGGCCCGGTCGTCGTGGGCCGACGAGAGGAACCATGCCTCGTACGCCGACGGCGGCAGGTAGACGCCCCGGTCGAGCATCGCGTGGAAGAACGCGGCGTACGCACCGGTGTCGGTCTGCGACGCGTCGGCGAAGTCCCGCACGGCGCCGAGCGCCGGGTCGCGGAAGAAGACCGAGAACATGGTGCCGGTCGACTGCACGACGTGCGGCACCCCGGCTGCGGTGAGCGCGGCCGCCGCGGCGTCCTTGATCGTCTCCCCGGCGGCGGTCAGGTGCTCGTAGACCTCGTCGGTGGCCAGCCGCAGCGTGGCCAGCCCGGCCGTGGTCGCGATCGGGTTCCCCGACAGGGTGCCGGCCTGGTAGACGGGGCCGTCCGGCGCGAGGAAGCCCATCACGTCCGCGCGGCCACCGAAGGCCGCGGCTGGGAAGCCGCCGCCCATCACCTTGCCGAAGGTGACCAGGTCCGGGCGCCAGCCCTCCGTCGCTCCGTCCAGGCCCCACTGCCCGAGCCTGCTGGCGCGGAAGCCGGTCATCACCTCGTCGCTGACGAAGAGGGCGCCGTGACGGGCGCAGGTCTCGGCGAGGAAGGCGTTGAAGCCGGGCTCGGGAGGAACGACGCCCATGTTGCCGGGGGCGGCCTCGGTGATCAGGCAGGCGATCCGGTCCCCGTGCTCGGCAAAGGCTTTGTCGACCGCGGCCCGGTCGTTGTAGGGCAGCACCATGGTCAGCGCGGTCGACGACTCCGGCACACCGGGGGTCCCGGGCACGGCGAACGTCGCGAGCCCCGAGCCCGCGGAGGCGAGCAGCGAGTCGACGTGGCCGTGGTAGCAACCGGCGAACTTGACCACCACGTCGCGCCCGGTGAACCCCCGGGCCAGCCGGATCGCCGACATGGTGGCCTCGGTGCCGGACGAGACGAACCGGACCCGCTCCACCGAGGTGCGCGACACGATCTCCTCGGCGAGCTCGACCTCGGGCTCGGTCGGCGTGCCGTACGACGTGCCGCGGGCGACCGCAGCGGCCACCGCCGCCTGCACCTCGGGGTGGGCGTGGCCCAGCAGCATCGGCCCCCACGAGCAGATCAGGTCGACGTACTCGTTGCCGTCGACGTCGGTGAGCCAGGCCCCGCTCGCCGAGCGGATGAACCGGGGGGTGCCGCCGACCGCGTTGAACGCGCGCACCGGCGAGTTCACGCCGCCGGGCGTGACCGCCCGGGCGCGCTCGAACAGGGAGCCGGAGGCAGCGGTGCTGTGCGGTCGGAGCGAAGTCACCGCCTCATTGTCCCCGAGCCACCCAACGGGTCCCAGTCGAGGGCGCCTGTCACCCACCGGTCAGGTGGGCCAGACCACTTCCCGCCGTCGCGAGTTTGCTGCAACCTACGGTGGGAAGGATCACGAAGGTGCGCGTTCCTCGCCGAGGGTGAGAGGCACGTCACATACTTGGGGCGGAACCGTAACTGTGCGTGACACCTCTCGTTAGGCCAGCACCTGTGCTTGAGGGAGCACGATAGGTTCAGCAGCACTACAGGGAGAGTCAGATGTCCACAACCCGATTCGGCCGCTTCCAGAAGGCGACGGCGCTCGTGCCACTGGCACTGCTGTCCTTCGCCTGGACGGCGAGCCTGGCCGGTGTCGGCGTCTCCACGGCCTCCGCTGAGCAGAACCCTCCCGCGGAAGCGCTCCCCGACGGCACCAGCGTGCCGAGCCAGGCCATCGAGGCCGCGGCCAGCGTCTCTGCTCCCGGCAAGGTGGCGCCCGGCATCAACGGTGGTGCCCGCAAGGCCGTCGCCACCGCCTCGACCTCCGGCATCCCGTCTGCGGCGCTCGCCGCCTACCAGCGCGCCGAGACCGTCATCAACGCCGCCGACAAGAGCTGCAACCTCACCTGGCAGCTGGTCGCCGCGATCGGCCGGGTCGAGTCCGACCACGGCCGGACCAACGGCAACACCCTCGACGACAAGGGCGTGGCCCAGCCCGGGATCTTCGGCATCGCCCTGAACGGCAAGCACAACACCTCGCTGATCCGCGACACCGACGCCGGCCAGTACGACTCCGACGCGAAGTTCGACCGGGCGGTCGGCCCGATGCAGTTCATCCCCTCGACCTGGTCGGTCGTCGGCGTGGACGCCGACGGTGACTCCGAGCGGAACCCGCAGGACATCGACGACGCCGCGCTGGCCACCGCGGTCTACCTCTGCTCGGGCGACGACGACCTCTCCACGGACGCCGGTCAGCGGGCCTCGGTGTTCCGCTACAACCACAGCAAGTCCTACGTCGACCTGGTGCTGTCGATCATGAACGCCTACCTGGCCGGCGACTTCACCTCGGTGCCCAACGGCACCACCTCGGCCGGCTTCATCGTGGAGGACCCGCAGGCGCAGGCCCCGGTCAAGACCCGCAACGGCCCGCGCAGCGGTGGCGGCAACAGTGGTGGCGGCAGCAGCACCGGCGGCGGCGGCAGCAGCACCGCGGCGGCGGCGGCGGCACCACGCCCCCGGCCGGCGAGACGCCGACCCCGAGCACGCCCACCCAGACGCCGGGCACGCCCAGCGGTGGCGGCGGCGGCGGTACGCCGAACCCGCCGGTGCCTCCGCTCCCGACCCCGTCGACCCCGCCCGTGGACGACGTGCTCACCGAGGCCCAGGCGATCGCCCAGTGCACCGCTGAGGGCTACATCCCGGGCACCCAGCAGTTCAACGCCTGCGTCGCGGGCTACACCAACCCCTGAGTCCGGTCCCTCACCCGAGCCAGGAGCCGGTCAGCGCCGCAGGAGCCGTGCGGCCTCGGCGGCCCAGTAGGTCAGCACCACGTCGGCTCCGGCACGCCGGATCGAGGTGAGCGTCTCGAGGATCGCCGGCTCGCGGTCGATCCAGCCCTGGGCCGCTGCTGCCTCGAGCATGGAGTACTCCCCCGAGATGTTGTACGCCGCGACGGGGACGTCGACCGCGTCGCGGACCCGGCGTACGACGTCGAGGTAGGCCAGGGCCGGCTTGACCATCACGATGTCGGCGCCCTGCTCGACGTCGAGCAGCGCCTCGCGCACGCCCTCACGGGCGTTGGCGCCGTCCTGCTGGTAGGTCCGCCGGTCCCCGGTGAGCGACGAGTCGACTGCCTCGCGGAACGGGCCGTAGAAGGCCGAGGCGTACTTCGCGGAGTAGGCCAGGATCGAGACGTCGGTGTGCTCGGAGCCGTCCAACGCCTCGCGGATCACGGCGACCTGGCCGTCCATCATCCCGCTGGGCCCGACCACGTCGACGCCGGCGTGGGCCTGGGCGCGCGCCATGTCGGCGTACGCCGCCAGCGTGCGGTCGTTGTCGACCTTGCCGTCCGGGGTGAGCAGGCCGCAGTGACCGTGGTCGGTGAACTCGTCGAGGCACAGGTCGCTCATCACGGTGAGGCTGTCCCCCACCTCGGCCACCACGTCGGTGATCGCGAGGTTGAGGATGCCGGCCGGGTCGACCGAGCCGGAGCCGGTCGCGTCCTTGGCCTCCGGGATGCC
Organism: uncultured Actinomycetota bacterium; assembly: GCA_963826415.1. Lineage (GTDB taxonomy): Bacteria > Actinomycetota > Actinomycetes > Propionibacteriales > Nocardioidaceae > Nocardioides. The sequence continues at coordinate 368,621 of CAWGWW010000007.1, forward strand.
GAAGAGCATCACCCCGCCCAGCCCGAGCTCGGCTGCCTCGCTCACCGCGGCCAGCAGGGACGAGCGGGTGTGCTGGACGACGCCGGGCATGGAGCTGATCGGACGTGGCTCGTCGAGCCCCTCCCGGATGAACAGCGGCAGCACCAGCTGCCGCGCCTCGAGCGAGGTCTCGGCGACCAGCCGGCGGATGGCCGGCGTGGTGCGCAGCCGGCGCGGCCGGACCAGGGGTCCGACCGGCGCCGGGGCGTCCTGCTCGCTCATCGGCGGGCCGTCATCGCGAGGAGGTCGCCTTCCGGCGAGCCGACGGCTTGCGCTCGGAGGGCTTGGTGACCGGCTGCCCGGAGTCGAGCATCGAGACCCGTCGGGCTGCGCCGAAGTCCGCCAGGGCGTCGACGAGCTCCTCGACGTCCGGCTTGGCGGCCAGCACGTCGACCCGGAGCCCGTGCTCCTCGGCGGTCTTGGCCGTGGCCGGCCCGATCACGGCGATGATCGTGGACGGGTGCGGCTTGCCGGCGATGCCGACGAGGTTCCGCACGGTCGACGAGGAGGTGAAGACCACCGCGTCGAACTTGCCGGTCTTGATCGCGTCGCGGGTCGGCGCCGGCGGCGGGGTGGCCCGCACGGTCCGGTAGGCCGTCACGTCGTCGCACTCCCACCCGAGGTCGATCAGGCCGGCGACGAGGTTCTCGGTGGCGATGTCGGCGCGCGGCAGGAAGACCCGGTTGATCGGGTCGAGCAGCTCGTCGTACTCCGGCCAGTCGGCCAGGAGCCCGGCAGCGGACTGCTCACCCGACGGGACCAGGTCGGCCCGCAGGCCCCAGGCGCCGATCGCGGCGGCGGTCTTGTCGCCGACCGCGGCGATCTTGAGCCCGGAGAACGCGCGGGCGTCGAGGCCGTACTCCTCGAACTTCTCGCGGACCGCCTTCACGGCGTTGACCGAGGTGAACGCGATCCACTCGTAGCGGCCCTCGACGAGGCCGCGCACGGCCTTGTCCATCTGCAGCGGGTTGCGCGGGGGCTCGACCGAGATGGTCGGCACCTCCTCGGGCACCGCGCCGTAGCCGCGCAGGCGCTGGGAGAGGCCGCCGGCCTGCTCCTTGGTGCGCGGGACGAGAACCCGCCAGCCGAACAGCGGCTTGGTCTCGAACCACGACAGCGTGTCGCGCAGGTCCACGACGTCGCCGATGACGGTCACGGCGGGCGGCGTGATGCGTGCGGACCGGGCGTCGGCGGCGATGTGCTCGAGCGTCGAGGTGACGGTCGCCTGCTCGGTGGTGGTGCCGACCCGGGTCATCGCGACCGGCGTGTGCGCGGGGCGCCCGGCCTCGACGAGCGCCTTCGCGATGTCACCGATCATCCCGACGGCCGACAGCAGGACCAGGGTGCGGTTGTCGGCGTACTGCGACCAGTCGACCTTCTCGCCACAGGTGACGACGGCGACCTCGCGGTGGTGCTTGGTGGTCAACGGGATGCCGGCGTACGCCGGGACCGCGCTCACCGACGAGACGCCGGGGACGATCTCGAAACCGAGCCCCGCCTTGACGCAGGCCTGCGCCTCCTCGGGTCCCGACGCGTAGAGGAACGGGTCGCCGGTCATCAGCCGGACGACGCGGCGCCCGCGCTTGGCGTGCTTGACGACGACCTTGGCCCGGGCCGCGTGGGTCAGCGGCTGGCCGTCCTCGCCGAAGCCGCCGTCGACCAGCTCGGGACCGGCCTCGGGCACGACCACCCCGTCCTCGGTCTCGACCGGCTGGGGCAGGCCCAGCAGCGTGCGGACCAGGTCCGCGTGCTCGGGCGCCTCGGTGACGACGACGTCGGCCTGCTCGATCAGGTCGACGGCGCGGACCGTGAGCAGTCCGGGGTCGCCGGGGCCGCTACCGACGAACGACACCCAGCCTCGGCTCGTGCCGTTGCCGGCGCCCTGGGTCGCGTTCTGGGAAGTGGTCTTGCCTCGCGTCATGCGTTCTGCCTCTTGTCTGGTGTCTCCTGCTGCGGTCCTGCCAACCGATCTGCCCCGTCGGCGAGCATCTCGCTCGCCAACCGGGTTCCGACGCCTACCGCGTCGGTGGGCGCTCCTGTGCCGGACTTGCGCACCGTGAGCCCCCCGTCCAGGGACAGGGCGACAGCCCTGACCCACATCTCGTCTCCGTCTTCACCTTCGACCACCTCGGCCAGCGCACCGATCGGTGCCGAACAGCCACCCTCGAGTGTTGCCAGCACTGCTCGCTCGGCCTCGACCGCCGCCCGGGAGCGGGTGTGGTCCAGCTTCACCAGCTCCGCGAGGAGCTCGGTGTCGCCGGAACGACACTCGATCGCCAGGGCACCCTGACCCGGAGCCGGAAGCATCTGGAGCGGGTCCAGCACCTCGGTCGCCTCGTCGAGGCGGCCCAGGCGCGCAAGCCCGGCACGGGCCAGCACCACGGCATCGAACTCCCCCGAGCGAACCTTGCCGATCCTGGTGTCAACGTTGCCCCGAATCCCCGAGATCTCCAAACCGAGGCCGAGCGCGTGCAGCTGCGCCACCCGCCGGGGAGAGCCTGTGCCGACCCGGCTGCCCACCGGCAGCTCGCCGAGGGTCAGGCCGTCTCGGGCCACGACCAGGTCGCGCGGGTCCTCGCGTTCGGGCACGGCGACCAGGGTGATCCCCTCATGGGGGTACGTCGGGAGGTCCTTGAGGGAGTGCACGGCCACGTCCACGTCGCCGCGGAGCAGCGCGTCGCGCAGCGCTCCCACGAAGACACCCTGTCCGCCCACGGTGGCCAGGGGGGTGCCGGCGTCCTGGGACTGGTCCCCCTCGGTCGTCACCTCCACGAGCTCGACGTGTCGTCCCAGGGTGGTCCGGATCATCTCGGCCACGTGCCCGGACTGGGTCGTGGCGAGCACCGAGCGACGGGTCCCGACCCGGATGACGTCGGTCATGACAGCCCCTCCGGTCGGGTCACGGCGTCGACCGCGTCGGAGTCGAGGGCGAAGAGCTCGGCCAGCGCAGCGGCGTACGACACGGCACCGGTCTCGTTGGCGAGCTCCTTCACCCGGACGGTGGGCTCGTGCAGCAGCTTGTCGGCGACCCGGCGCATCGTGCGCAGCACCTCGGCCCGAGCGGTCTCGTCCAGGTCGGGGAGCCGACCGACCAGCCGCTCCATCTCCGCCTCGACCACGACGGTGGCCATCGAGCGCAGGGCGACGACCGTCGGGGTGACGCTGGCCTGCTGCCGGGCGGTCAGGAACGCGCTGACCTCCTGCCCGACGATGCCGCGCACCGCCTCGACCTCACGGCCGGCGTCGGACTCGCGCAGCTCCTCGGCCAGGTCGGCGAGGCCGACCAGGCCGACCCCCGGCAGCTCGGCGACCGTGGGGTCGACGTCGTGCGGGAGGGCGAGGTCGATGATCGCCAGGGGACCGGTCACGGTCCGGGCGGCGACCATCTGTCGGGTCACCAGCACGCCGGTGGCGCCGGTGCACGCGATGACCACGTCGGCCCGGTCCAGCTCGGCGGGCAGGTCCTCGAGCCGGGCGGTGTGGGCGTCGTACTCCGCCGCCAGCCGGGCGGCGTTGTCGGGGGTCCGGTTCACGACGGTGATCCGGCCGGCGCGGAGCCGCGAGGCGGTGGCGGTGGCCAGGCCGGCCATGGAGCCGGCACCCAGGACGACGACGTGCTTGCCCTCGATCGTGTCGTCCGCGCCTCCGGAGCGCGCGATCGCGGCGCTCACCAGGGTGGGCGCGGCATGGTCGATGTCGGTCTCGGCCCGCGAGCGCTTGCCGACCCGCAGCGCCTGCTGGAACAGCACGTTGAGGGCGGGGCCGACCGTGCTGAGCTCCTGGCCCAGCCGCAGCGCCTCCCGGGTCTGGCCGAGGATCTGGCCCTCGCCGACCGCCATCGAGTCGAGCCCGGCGGCGACGTGGAAGAGGTGCGAGATCGCGCCGTCGTCGTAGTGCACGTAGAGGTGCGGCACGATCGCGGCGACGTCGTCCTCACCGGCTCGCTCGAGCAGGAGCCGGGACACGTCCTCGACGCTGCCGTGGAAGCGGTCGACGTCCGCGTAGATCTCGAGCCGGTTGCAGGTGGCGATCACCGTGACCTCGGAGACGTGGTCGCAGGCCGCCGCCTCGTGGATCAGCTTGCGGACGCCGTCGGCGTCGAGCGCCACCCGCTCGAGCAGGGCCACCGGCGCGGAGTTGTGGGAGATGCCCACCACCAGGATGCTCACACGGGCTCCACGTGGGCTTTGCGCTGCTCGTGGTAGGCGAGGATCTGCAGCTCGATGGAGAGGTCGACCTTGCGGACGTCCACCCCCGCGGGGACGGTGAGGACGGCGGGCGCGAAGTTCAGGATGCTCGTGATGCCGCAGGCCACCATCCGGTCGGCGACGTCCTGCGCGGCCAGTGCCGGCGTGGCGATCACACCGATGGCGACGCCGTGGTCCCGGACGATCTGCTCGAGGTTCTCGAACGGGCGTACGTCGACTCCGGCCACCACCTCGTCGTGCCGGTGCGGGTCGGCGTCGAGCAGGGCCACCACCCGGAACCCGCGACTGCGGAACCCGGAGTAGTTGGCCAGGGCGTGCCCGAGGTTTCCGATCCCGACGATCACGACCGGCCAGTCCTGGGTGACCCCGATCTCGCGGGCGATCTGGTAGCGCAGGTAGTCGACGTCGTACCCGACGCCCCTGGTGCCGTAGCTGCCGAGGTAGGAGAGATCCTTGCGGAGCTTGGCGCTGTTCACGCCGGCCGCGGCCGCCAGCTCCTCGCTGGAGCACTTGCTGGTCCCGGCTTCGCCGAGGGTGGTGAGAGCCCGCAGGTAGATGGGCAACCGCGCGACGGTGGCCTCGGGAATGTCCCGGGCGTTCTCGCCTGACGTGCGTGCGGTCAATGCTCTCGTCTCCGTACCGGATGGGCCGTGGATGCGCTGGCGGTGGAACGGCTCGCTGTGGATCGGCTGCGGCTCATTCACTGTAGGAGTTTGTGAACGGGAGAACAAACCGAGACAACGCCTCGGTGACGGCACGGCCCGAGCGCGGCTAGCACATGTGACATGTCCCACCTCGCGCGGGGTCGCCCGAGCGCACCGGCACGGGGAGTCGAACGGGCGTCAGGTGGTGAGCGCGACCCGCAGTCGCTGCTCGTCGACGCGCCAGAAGTCGTGCTGCCGACCGTCCACGAACGTCACCGGGATCTCCTCGGCAAAGCGCTCGGACAGCTCCTGGTCGTCGTCGATGGAGACCTCGGTGTACTGCTCGCCGAGCTCGGCACAGACCCGCTCTATCACCTCGCGAGCCACCTCGCAGAGGTGGCATCCCGGCCGGGAGTACAGCGTCACCCGGGCCGGGGGCGCGGCGTCGAGAGGCTGCTCAGCGGACATCCGCGCTCACTCCAGCAGGCCCAGCGACCGGCGCCGCTCGATGCCCCGGAGCCGGCCCTTCTGGACCTTTCCGGTCCCGGTGAGGGGCAGCTCGGGGACCATCTCGATCCGCGACGGCTGCTTGAACCGGGCCAGCCGTGCGACGCAGTGCCGGCGCACCGCCTCCTCGGTCGCGGCCGGGTCCGGACCCGAGGCACGCACGTAGGCGACCACGGCCTCGCCGGTCAGCGGGTCGTCCACCCCGATCACCGCCGCCTCCAGCACGCCGGGCACCTCACGGATGACCTCCTCGACCTCCATCGGGTACACGTTGAACCCCGAGACGATCACCAGCTCCTTGAGCCGGTCCACGAGGAAGAGGTCGCCGGAGGCGTCGAGGAAGCCGATGTCGCCGGTGGCCCACCACCCGTCGGCGTCCGGACCACCGGTGCCGTCCGGCCAGTAGCCGCTGAACAGGTTGCTCCCGGCGATCTGGATCTGTCCCGGGTCCTCGCCGTCCGGCGCGCGACCGGCGTCGTCCACCAGCCGGATCGAGATGCCAGGCAGCGCGGCTCCGACCGAACCGGTCTGGAGCACCTCGCTGCACAGCGTGCTGGTGACGACCGGCGACGCCTCGGTGAGCCCGTAGCCCTGGTGGACCGGGATCCCGGTCCGCTCGGTGAACTGGTCGACCAGCTCGGGAGAGAGCGGAGCCGAGCCGGAGAGCATCATCCGCACCGGCCCGAGCCGCTCCTCGAGGTGCTCCTCGTCCTGCCAGTAGGCGAAGACCGGCGGCGCGACCGGGACGACACTGCAGGCCTCGTCCTCGATCAGGTCGAGCGTGCCCTGCGGGTCGAACCGGTCGACCAGCACCAGCTTCGCCCGGCGCCGGAGCACGCCGCCGAGCACGGCGTTCAGGCCGTAGACGTGGAAGAGCGGCAGCACGCCGAGCACCACGTCGTCGCCGTGGATCATCGGCGGGTCGACGCGGGAGACCTGGTCGATGTTGGCGAGCAGCGCCCGGTGGCTGAGCATCGCGGCGCGCGGCCGACCCGAGGTGCCGCTGGTGTAGAGCAGCGTGGCCAACCGCTCCGCGTCCGCCATCCGCGGGACCGCCCGGGGCGCTTCGGCCCGCAGCTGGTCGTAGGAGCTCTCGCCGGGGCCGGGCTCCGCGTCGACGACCACGACTCGCGGCTGCACGGCCCGTCCGACCAGGTCGGCGTCGAGGTCGTCGGTGCTGCCTGCGATCGCGGCCCGCACCAGGGCGACCGCCGAGCGGACGACGTCGAGGCTCGCCGCGTCGGCGACCACCATCCGCGAACCGGAGTCCGCGATCATCCGGGCCAGCTCGCCCACGGAGCCGCGGGGGTTGACCGGAACTGCGACCACCTGGGCCCGGAGCGCACCGAGGTACGTCGTGACGAACTCGATCCGGTTGGTGACGGCGATCAGCACCCGGTAGCCGGCCACCACGCCGGCGGTCCCGAGGCCGGTGGCCACCCGGCCGACCTCGTCGTCGAGCTGGCGCCAGGTCAGGCTGCGCCCCCCGGCCTCGACCAGCGCGAGCTTGTCGGGGCTCACCAGGGCCGCCTCGGTGACCAGGTCGGCGACGTCGTGGATCACAGGCTCGGTCGCGGACATGCTGCCGATACTTCCACACCCGATCGGGGCTCGACGTCGGGTCTCCCGGGTCTACCCTGACGGGGTGACACCCCCTGCCGAGAAGAGCCGCCGGCCGCGCAACCTCCAGCTCCGCTCGACGCTGGCGGGCGAGGCCGCCGCGGCTGCCACGGAGGTCGAGACCGCGCTGGACACGCCCGCGGACCCCACGTCGGCCGCGTTCTTCGACGTGGACAACACGCTCATGCAGGGTGCCAGCATCTTCCATCTGGCCCGGGGACTGCACCGCCGGGACTTCTTCACCACCCGCGACCTGCTCGGCGCTGCGTGGAAGCAGGCCTACTTCCGGGTGGTGGGGGTCGAGGACCCCGAGCACGTGGCCGAGGCGCGCAGCTCCGCCCTGAGCTTCATCGCCGGACACACGGTGACCGAGCTCGAGGAGCTCGTCGAGGAGATCTTCGAGGAGGCGATGGCGCACCGCATCTGGCCCGGCACCCGCGCGCTGGCGCAGCTGCACCTCGACCGGGGGCAGCGGGTGTGGCTGGTCACCGCGGCGCCGATCGAGATCGGGCAGCTCCTCGCACGCCGGCTGGGGCTGACCGGGGCCATGGGCACGGTCGCCGAGCACATCGACGGTGTCTACACCGGCCGGCTCGTGGGCGAGCTGCTGCACGGCCCGGCCAAGGGCGAGGCGATCAAGGCGCTGGCGGCGCGCGAGCAGCTCGACCTCGCCGCCTGCTCGGCGTACTCCGACTCCTACAACGACCTGCCGATGCTCAGCCTGGTCGGGGACGCCTGTGCCATCAACCCCGACTCCCGGCTGCGCGCCCACGCCCGGGCAGCCGGCTGGCGGATCCGCGACTACCGCACCGGTCGGAAGGCGGCACGGGCCGGACTTCTGGTCGGCGCCCTCGCGGGTGCCGCCAGTGGGAGCGTCGCGGCCGGCATCGCCTTCCGGGGCCGGCGACGCTGACGCGGGCCGCTCACCCGTGCGGGCCTTCGCAGTCGAAACGTGGCGTGGACCACGTTTTTCCGAGAGCTGTTCCCAGGTCCGGGATACCCCTCTACCATGAATTGAGCTTCGGGGGGAGCCACGGGGCGCTGACCGGGAGGGTCGCATCGATATGTCGTCGGACGGGTACGACCTTGCGCGCGGGCTCGACGCCCTACGTGCCACGGTCGTGCAGGTCCTGCTCGGCGACCGGGTCGCCCTGGCGGGGGGCCCGTCGACCACGCCCGGCGGACCGGGTCGACTCTCCGCCCACCTGGTCCTCAGCGAGACCAGGCCGGCCTCAGGGTCCGCAGCGCCTCCCGGGTCCCGCGGCCCGTCGGGCTTCGGCGACGCCGAGCTCGCCACCTCGTCGGAGGAGAGCGAGGCGGAGCGCACCCGGCTGATCGCGCTCGTCGAGCTGTCCCGCACGGGCGACTCGGAGGCCTTCGGACTCCTCTACGACCACTACCAGGCCTCGGTCTACCGCTTCCTCTTCTACCGCACCCGCTCGGCCACCCTCGCCGAGGACCTCACCTCCGAGACCTTCTTCCGGGCGCTGCGCAGCATGACCAACTTCCGGTGGCAGGGCAAGGACTTCGGCGCCTGGCTGATGACGATCGCGCGCAACCTCGCCACCGACCACTTCAAGGCCGGCCGTACCCGTCTCGAGCTCACCACCGAGGACATGGGGCTGCACGACGACGCCACCGAGGGGCCCGAGACCTCCGTCCTGGCCGGCCTGACCAACGAGATCCTGCTGCGCGCCCTCAAGGAGCTGCCCGACGAGCAGCGCGACTGCCTGATCATGCGCTTCCTCCAGGGCATGAGCATCGCCGAGACGGCCGCGGTCCTGGGCCGCAGCGACGGTGCGATCAAGCAGCTCCAGCTGCGCGGGGTGCGCAACCTGGCCAAGCTGATGCCGGAAGGGATGGCCGACTGATGACGCTCCGACCGGCACCCCGTCCGACCCTCCCCGTGGCCGCCCCCGCGGATCTCGCTGCGCCCGCCGTAACCTCGGCGGCCCGGCCGTCGTTGAGCACCATGTCGGCGCTGGTCAGCAGCGCTGGCGACCCAGCCACGACAGGACGGATTCGATGATCCCCGTGTTCCCGGCGCGACGACGCGCCGACGAGTTCGCTCAGCTGGTCGAGGACGCCTCGACGAGCGGGCTCAGCGACGCGCGGTTCTCCGATCTGCTCCCGCTCGTCCGTGAGCTGCAGGAGGCACCGCCGGTCGAGCCTCGACCCGAGTTCGTCACCAGCCTGCGTGAGCGGCTGCTGATCGAGGCCCAGACCGCCCTCGTCACCCGTGAGGCGGAGCGACTGCTGCTGCCCGAGCGTCGTCCCGCACGCGATCGTCGTATCGCCGCGGCGGTCGGCGGGTTCGCGCTGGTCGGTGTCACCACGTCGGTGGCCCTGGCCGCCCAGAGCGCGCTGCCCGGCGACGTCCTCTACCCGATCAAGCGGGCGATCGAGAACGTCCAGACCAGCGTCCGCACCGACGACGCCGCGCGCGGCCAGAGCCTGCTCGCGAACGCCGCCGGACGCCTCGACGAGGTCGCCGCCCTGAGCCGCGCAGGCGACACCGTCAACGCGCTGGCGATCGCCACCACGCTCGACGACTTCGCCCAGCAGGCCGGCGAGGCCTCCGAGGTGCTCCTGGACGACTTCGCGGAGACCGGCGACCAGGACTCGATCACCGAGCTCCAGGACTTCACCAGCAGCAGCCTCGACCAGCTGACCGGCCTCGAGCCGGTCGTGCCCCTCGACGCCTACGACGAGCTGCAGAACGCCGCTCGCGTCCTGCTCCAGATCGACGCCGAGGCCCGGCAGGTCTGCCCGCCGTGCGCGGGTGGCATCACCGAGGTTCCCCCGATCTTCGCGTCGATGGCGGCGGTCAGCGGCACCAGCAGCACCCAGGTGGTCACCCCCCAGACCGATGCCTCGACCAGCGGGTCGAAGGACTCGTCCACTCCGGCCGACCAGCCCGGCGTCGGGACCGGCCCGCTGCCGCCCGGCAGCGTGCTGGACCCCTCCCAGCCTTCGCCCGTGCAGCAGCCCAGCCCGGGCTCGGGAGACCCGCTCGGCGGACTGACCGGGACCGTCACCGGCGGCGGCGCCTCGACGCCGACGTCGATCCCGCCCGTCCCCAACCCGGGCGGGGTGCTCGGCGGCACCTCCGGTGGCAGCTCGAGCGGGGCAACCGGTGGCGACGGGCCGACCGGCGGGGCGACAGACGGTGTCGGCGGAGTCCTCGACGGAGCCGGAGACGCCGTCGGCGACGCGGTCGACGGCGTCGGCCAGAACCTTCCCTGACCCGTCACGCGGCCAGTCGTGTAGACCCGGCTCACCAGCCGGCCTCAGTACCTGGAGAGGCAACGACGTGGACCACCAGCCCAAGCGGTTGCCCGGCGAGCCCGATCCAGAGGGCAACGGCGAGGCGGCCGCGCATGTCGCCCGCGAAGCCGGGATGACGCAGTCGGGATGGGGAACCGGAGATTTCGGCATCGGGCGTGCCTTGTCCGCGATGTTCGGCTGGTGGGATCGCAGGAAGACCCGCAGTCGCCCCTAGGCCAGCGGCAGCGTGGCCAAAGGCTCGGATCGCGGCATGTGCGATCGGCTGGGTGCCGCCTAGCGGAAGACCGACTCCCGCTCCATCAGCAACGAGTACAGGGTCTGCTGGATCGTCTCCCGGACCTGGTCGGTGACGTTGAAGACCAGCATCGGGTCCTCCGCCTCGGCGTGGTCGTACTCGTCGGTGCGGATCGGCTCCCCGAACTCCAGCAGCCACTTCGACGGCAGCGGGATCAGGCCCAGCGGACCGAGCAGCGGGAAGAACGGCGTGATCGGCAGGTACGGGACCCCGAGCACGCGAGCCAGCGACGGGAGGTTGCCGACGAGGGGATAGATCTCCTCGGCACCCACGACGGAGAGCGGCACGATCGGCACCCCGGTGCGCAGGGCGGCGGCCACGAAGCCGCCCCGACCGAAGCGCTGCAGCTTGTACCGCTCGGAGTACGGCTTCCCGATCCCCTTGAAGCCCTCGGGCCAGACGCCGACCAGCTCGCCGCCGCTGAGCATCCGCTCGGCGTCCTCGGAGCAGGCCAGGGTGGCACCACCCTTGCGAGCCATGGTGCTGATCAACGGCATCCGGAAGACCAGGTCCGCGCCCAGCGGCCGCAGGAACCGGCCGGTCCGGTCGTGGACCGCGACCATGGTCATCAGACCGTCCATCGGGATCGTCCCGGAGTGGTTCGAGACGACCAGGGCACCACCGTCGGTGGGGATGTTCTCGATCCCGCGCACCTCGATCCGGAACCACTTCTCGGCGATCGGCCGGAGCGCGGCCATGAAGAAGCGCTGGGTCATCTCCTGGTCGAAGCCGTACTCGTCGACGACGTAGTCACCGGCGACCCGGCGGCGCAGGAAGGCCAGGAAGTGGGCGAGCTGGACCTCCCACTGGTCGCCGAACAGCTCGCGGGCCGCGTGCTGGAACGCAGCGAGCCAGTCGCTGGCCGGGATCCCGGCCAGGGGTCCGCGGTCCCGGGTGGTCGTCGGCGGGCGTGGCGACGCGGCCGCGCGCGGAAACTCTGCCGGCTCAGCGGGTCGGGGCTCGGGGGGTCGCTGGCGCGGCGCCGGCTTGCGGGCAGCACCTGGCTCCGCCTTCCTCGCGGACGGGCGGGGCGAGGCGACCAGGTTGCGGGCGGCCTGCGACGACTGCCGACCGCTCCCGCGTCCGGGGCGACCGCGGGTACCGATCGGGATGATCTCCGCGTCACCCATGTCCAGCCCCCTGTCCAGCTCCCGGTCCAGCCCGATGGCCGGAGCCGGTGGCCGGGAGGGCGCGCTCCAGACCGGCCAGCGCCCGCTCCGTGCGGCCGCCGGTGGGCGGCAGCAGCGAGCTGAAGTCGGCGAACGCCGCTTCGGTGGTGAAGCGCGGGTGGAAGTCGAGCACCTCGCGCATCCGGGTCGTGTCCACTCCCCGACCATAGGTCAGCAGGCCGAGCTGCTCCGGCGAGAATTCCGCCATCCGGGCGGACTTGAGCACCGAGCCCACGGCACCCACGGCAGCGGCCGGCAACGGGACGGCCGGACGCTGCAGGCGCCGGATCGCCTGGGACAGCATCAGGACCCCGTCACCGGCGACGTTGAAGGTGCCGGCGACGTCGGTGACCACCGAGTGCTGGAGCACGTCCAGCAGGTCCTGCTCGTGCAGGAACTGCAACCGAGGGTCGTGGCCGAGCACCGTCGGGATCACCGGCAACCGGAAGTAGGAGGTGATCGGGCTGGCCACGTGGGGGCCGATGACGTTCGCGGCACGCAGCAGGGTGACGCGGACATCGGAGCGACGGCGCGCGAAACCGCGGACGTAGCCCTCGATCTCGGCCACGTCCTTGGCGTACCCGGCTCGCGGAGCCCGACGGGGCTCCATCTCCTCGGTGAACATCGCCGGGTCACGGCTGCTCGCGCCGTACACCGTGGTCGTGGACTTGACCACGAGGTTGCGCAGCCCGGGCGCCTTCTGACAGGCCGCCAGGAGCTGCATCGTCCCGATGACGTTGAGCTCCTTCATCGTGTTGCGACCACCGGTGGTGCCGGGGGTCGCGATCACGCTCATGTGGACGACGGTGTCGACGTCCTCCTTGGCGATGACCTTGGCGATGACGGGGTTGCGGATGTCGGCACGGACGAACGACACGTCACCGACGTCGCCACGTGGGGGCACCACGTCGACACCGATGACGCGCTCGACGGCAGGGTCGGTGGCCACGGCACGCGCGAACCGCCGGCCGAGGTCTCGAGAGACCCCGGTGACCAGTACGACCCTGCCGCCCGTTCCCATGCCGGACCCGGAGCTACTTGCCGAGCTTGCGACGCTGCACGCGCGTCTTCTTCAGCAGCTTGCGGTGCTTCTTCTTGGCCATGCGCTTACGCCGCTTCTTGATGACAGAACCCACAGGAAACCTTTCACAATGCTGATCGGTCGCTCCGGGGAGACGCCCGAAGGACCCGCTCAGCCTATCCGCCCATGCACGGGCGGCGGAATCCGAGTCCGCTCTGGCTCACAGGGTGAGCCGGCAACGTCCCCGCGGGAGGCTGGCGGGGGCGGCACGAAGTGCGGAATGGTCACACCCGAGACGGAGACAACGCAGGGCCCGGCCCGCGAACGTACGGGTCAGCCGGCGCTGTAGAAGCTCTTCCGGAGGTACTCGTCGACGTCCTGCTCGACGACGCGGAACGAACGGCCCACGCGCACGGCAGGAAGCTCCCCGCTGTGCACCAGGCGATAGACGGTCATCTTGGAGACGCGCATCATCGCGGCAACCTCGGCAACGGTCAGGAAGTTCGAGCTGGAGTGATCCCCGGGTGAGTTGGTAGCCATCGTGCACCGACTTTCTTTGCAACGCGCCACCAACTTCCCCGCCGGTGATTGCACGCGCCGCGCACAGTGAGAATAGGGCCTGAAGTGACTCGTGGGGAAGGGAATGGCTACTGAAACTCAAAATAGTGCGGCGTGTCCACTTGAAATGTCCGAAAAGAGGTTGCGCCGAACGTCAGGGCAGTGGATCAAGTCCGTGCCACGGGAAGGCCTCGGTCCGGGTCGCGTGGATGGCCCGGTCCAGCCAGGTGTTGGGGTCGTAGCCCTCCGACCAGTCCCGGTAGGCCGGCGTACGCCCATCGGTGAGCCGGAACGGTGCGGTCCGGCCCAGCATCTCGCGCACGTACTCACGCCAGCCCTCGGGGGTGTCCGTGCGCGGGTCCAGCGGCTGGCCGCCCACGATCGCGAGCAGGTGGCTCCAGGCGCGCGGCACCACCTCGACCAGCGCATAGCCCCCACCGCCGGTGACCACCCAGCGTCCGCCGGCGACCTCGTGGGCCAGCTCGTGCAGCGCGAGGTACGTCGCCCGCTGGCCGTCGACGGTCAGCATCAGGTGGGCCAGTGGGTCCTCGATGTGGGAGTCGCAGCCGTGCTGGGTGACCAGCACCTCCGGCTGGAACTCCCGCAGGATCGGGGGGACCACGGCATGGAAGGCCCGCAACCAGCCGGCGTCCGCGGTGCCCGGGGGCAGGGCGACGTTCACCGCGCTGCCCAGCGCGTCGGGGCCGCCCAGGTCCGGAGGGAAGCCGGTGCCCGGGAACAGCATCTGCCCGGTCTCGTGCAGGCTGATCGTGAGGACCCGGGGGTCGTTCCAGAAGATCTTCTCCACCCCGTCGCCGTGGTGGACGTCGACGTCGACGTAGGCGACGCGCTGAGCGCCCTGGTCGAGGAGGTACTGGATCCCCACCGCCACGTCGTTGTAGATGCAGAACCCGCTGGCGCGGTCCGCCATCGCGTGGTGCAGTCCGCCGGTGATGTTGGCCGAGTGCAGGCTCTCGCCGGTCCAGACCTGTCGGAACGCCTCGACGCTCGCGCCGACCACGTGGGCAGCGGCCTGGTGCATGCCCTCGAAGACCGGGTTGTCGTCGGTGCCGAGCCCCCTGGCCAGGTCGACCGCACCACGGGTGCTGCCGACCTTGGTCACCGCCTCGATCAGGCCGGGGTCGTGGACGGTGGCGATCAGGTCCTCGTCGGCGATCGGCGCATCGACGCACCGCAGGTGCCCGTTGAGGACACCGAGCTCACGAGCCAGCCGCATGGTGAGGTCGACCCGGATCGGGGACATCGGGTGGGCCGGACCGAAGTTGTACTCCGTGAGGCTCTCGTCGAAGACGACCGTGGCGGGTCCGGAGCACGCGAGCATGCAGCGAACCTACCGGGACGTCGCCCCGACCTGTGGATGCGCCAACCGGTGGTCGTGTGTCAGGCTTGGTTCGTGCTCACGAACCAGACCTTCACCTGGTGGGTCGCCTGAACGGCGGCCCTCGTTCCCAGCACGACTTCACACGGCCGCCCTCGGGCGGCCGTTTTCTCGTTCTCCCCGACCCGGGTGGGTCGGTGACGGGTCGAGAGCAGCCTCGTCCGGGGGCCATCACCCCAGGAGAACCCGATGTCCGACACCACCCCACGTCACCTGTCCCTGCTCAAGCCGACCGGCAGCCTCACGCTGGGCAGCCTGCTCGGGGCGCTGCGCCCGATCGCGGACACCCAGACCCGCGCGGACTGCTTCCTCGGCATCGCCGACCTGCACGCGCTGACGGTGCACCACGACCCGCAGCGGCTGCGGGAGCTGACCCACGAGATGGCCACCCTGCTGCTGGCGGTCGGGCTCGCGCCCAGCACGTTGTTCGTGCAGAGCCGGGTCCCGGCCCACGCCCAGCTGGCCTACCTCCTGGAGTGCACGGCGTACACCGGCGAGCTGAACCGGATGATCCAGTTCAAGGAGAAGGGACGCGGCCGGCCCTCGACCCGGGTCTCGCTCTTCACGTACCCGGCCCTGATGGCCGCGGACATCCTGCTCTACCGCCCCTCCGAGGTGCCGGTCGGTGAGGACCAACGTCAGCACGTCGAGCTCGCCCGCGATCTGGCGATCCGCTTCAACTCCACCTACGGGGACGTCTTCACCGTCCCGAGGACCACGACACCCGCAGCCGGAGCACGCGTGATGAACCTCGCCGACCCGGCCTCGAAGATGGGCAAGTCCCACGTGGACGGCGCCGGGATCATCTACCTGCTGGACCCGCCCGACGTCGTACGACGCAAGGTCGCCCGGGCCGTGACCGACTCCGAGTCCGGCCCCACCGCCGTCCGCGCTGACCGGGACGAGAAGCCGGGGGTGACCAACCTGCTCGACATCCTGGTCTCCTGCGGCGGCTCCGCCGACGGCCTCCAGACGTACGGCGCCCTCAAGCAGGCCGTCACCGACGCCGTGATCGCCCAGCTCGACCCGATCCAGCGCCGGTACGCCGAGCTGGCGGCCGACCCTGCCCACGTCACCCAGGTCTACGCGACCGGGGCGGCTCGCTGCCGGGAGGTGACTGCGCCGGTGCTGGCCGCCGCCGAGGCCGCCATCGGGCTGGCCTGAGGCGCGGCGGTCAACCCCGCATGAAGTCGGCGACGACCCGGCCCAGGTCGGGACCGGCGTCCTCCTGCAGGAAGTGCCCGGCGTTCTCGACGACCGGGTGCTCGAGGCCCTGGGTGCCGGGGACCAGCTTGCGCATGATCGGGGCCATCGCACCGGTGATCGGGTCGCCGTCGCTGAAAGCGGTCAGGAACGGCTTCTGCCAGCTGCTGAGGACCTCCCAGGCCGCGCGGTTCGCCGCGGTCGCGGGATCGTCCGGGCTGGTCGGGACCAGGGTGGGCATCGCCCGCGGCCCGGCCTTGGCCGCCTCGGTGGGGAACGGCGCGTCGTACGCCGCCCGGACCTCGTCGGACATCGGCCGGGCACAACCGGCCGCCACCAGCCGGCCGACGTCGAGCGTCTCGGCCTTGACGACCGCGTTGCGGAACCGCCACCAGACCTCGGGCATGTCGTGGTCCCCGGTGGGCAAACCGGTGTTGGCGGCGACGACGCGGGCGAACCGGTCGGGCTGCTCGGCCACGAGCCGCAACCCGATCAACCCGCCCCAGTCCTGGCCGACCAGGGTGACGCCGGTCAGGTCCAGGTGGTCGAACGCGACCGACCGCACCCACTCGACGTGTCGCTCGTACGAGTGGTCGGCCGCCTGCAGTGGCTTGTCGGAGCGCCCGAACCCGACCAGGTCGATCGCGACCGAGCGGATGCCGGCCCCCGCGAGCGTGGCGATCACGTGCCGGTAGAGGTACGACCAGGTGGGTTCGCCGTGCAGCAGCAGGGCGACCGGAGCGTCGGCGCGTCCGTCGGCCGGCCCCACGTCGACGTACGCCATCCGCAGGGACCCGCCGTCACCGTCGACCACGTCGGCGTACGCCGGCTCCCAGGGGAAGTCGGGCAGGTTCGTGAAGCGGTCCTCGGGAGTGCGGAAGGTGTCCATCGCGTGAGTCTCCCAGCCGCCACTTCTTGAGTCGACGCCTGCCGGCGCACCCGGGACTAGGACCCCTCGGCAAGCTCCCGGGACCGGTCGCGGGCGGCCTCCATGGCGGCGAGGAACGCCGCGCGCACCTTGTGGATCTCCAGCTCGCGCAGCGCGGCCGCGGTCGTGCCGCCGGGCGAGGTGACCTGCTCGCGCAGCACCACCGGGTGGGTGCCGGTCTCGCGCAGCATCTTCGCGGAGCCCACCAGCGTCTGGATGACCAGCTCCGTCGAGGTGCCGCGGGGCAGGCCCAGGTGGACGCCCGCCTCGATCATCGACTCGACCACGAAGAAGATGTACGCCGGACCGGAGCCCGAGATCGCGGTGACCGCGTCCTGCTGGCGCTCGGGGATCCGCAGCACCTTGCCCACGGAGGCCATCAGCGACTCGACCTCCGCGAGGTGGGCCTCGTCGCAGTGCGAGCCGGGCGAGATCGCGGCCATCCCCTCGTCGACAAGGGCCGGCGTGTTCGGCATGACCCGCACCACGGCGACGCCCTCGGGCACCCGGGACTCGATGAACGCGGTGGTGATCCCGGCGGCCAGCGAGACGACCAGCTGTCCGGGCCGCAGGACCGGGGAGATCTCGGCGAGCAGGTCGCTCATGTCCTGGGGCTTCACGACGAGCGCGAGCGTCTCGGCCTTGCGGGCCGCCTCGACGTTGGAGACGACCGCGACGCCGTACCGCTCCTCGAGCTCACGGGCCCGCTCGGGACGCTTCTCGCCGACCAGCAGGTTGTCGACCCGGCGGCCGGCCCGGACCAGGCCGGAGAGCAGGGTCTCCCCCATCACTCCGGCGCCGAGGATCGCGGTCTGGGACTGGATCGTGGGGCCGGTCTGCGAGGTCATCAGCGTCCTACTTCTTGGAGATCAGCGACTTCGCGAAGAATGACAGGTTCTGGGGGCGTTCGGCGAGACGTCTCATGAGGTAGCCGTACCACTCGGTGCCGTAGGGGATGTAGACCCGAACCGTCTCGCCCTCGGCCGCGAGGCGCTTCTGCTCCTCGGGCCGGATGCCGAAGAGCATCTGGTACTCGTAGGAGCCCTTGGCCCGCCCGTAGCGGCTGGCCAGCGACCCCGCGATCTCGACCATCCGGGGGTCGTGGGTGGCGATCATCGGGTAGCCCTGGCCGGCCAGCAGGATCTTGAGGCAGCGGACGTAGGACTTGTCGACGTCGAGCTTGTCCTGGAAGGCGACCGACTCGGGCTCGTGGTAGGCACCCTTGCAGAGCCGGACCCGGGAGCCCTCGAAGGCGAGCGCGCGGCAGTCGGCCTCGGTGCGGTGCAGGTAGGCCTGCAGCACGGCGCCGGTCTCGGGGAAGTCCTTGCGCAGCTCGCGCAGGATCGCCAGCGTCGAGTCGGTGGTGGTGTGGTCCTCCATGTCGAGGGTGACCGTGCTGCCGGCGTTGCGGGCGGCACGGCAGATCGTCCGGGCGTTCTCGAGCGCGATCTTGTTGCCGTTCTCGGGCAGCGCCTGCCCCATCGCCGACAGCTTCAGCGAGACCTCGGCGTTGCGGGTCAGCCCGCGCGCGGACAGCTGCTCGAGCGCGTCGATGTAGGCGGCGACCGTCGCGTCCGCCTGCTCGGCGTCGAGCGTGTCCTCGCCGAGGAAGTCCAGGGTGACCTGGAGCCCTTCCTCCGCCAGCACGGCCGTGGCGTCGACGGCGGACTCGGTGGTCTCACCGGGCACGTAGCTGCTGACGATGCCGGCCGAGACCGGCATCGTGCTGACGAGCTTCTTGACCTGCTCACTGCGGGCGAGAAGCAGCAGTGGCTGACGGAGCAGTGACAACGGGTCCTCCTGGATCAGATGCCCCGACTGACCTCCAGCGGAGCACCCACAGGCTACGCCGTACGACGTCGAAGCGTGGCAGCGCCGAGCACCAGCACCGCGAGGGCGAAGCCGGCGACGATGCCGATGTCCTGCCAGACGTCCACGGTGCCCGTCGACCGCGTCAGGTGCTGCATGGCGTCGACGGCGTAGGACAGCGGGAGGACGTTGCTGATCGTCTCGAGCACCCCGGGCAGCAGCGGCCTGGGGACGAACAGCCCGCAGAGCAGGATCTGTGGGATCACCACGGCCGGCATGAACTGGACCGCCTGGAACTCCGTCTGCGCGAACGCCGAGACGAACAGCCCGAGTGCCGTGCCGAGCACGCCGTCCGCGATCGCCACCACGATCAGCAGCCAGACCGGTCCCTCGATGCCGAGACCGAGCAGTCCGACGCTGACGCCCACCGCCAACGCCGACTGGACCGCCGCCACTGCGCCGAACGCGAGCGCGTAGCCGGCCAGGAAGTCGAGCTTGCCCATCGGCATCGCGAGCAGCCGCTCCAGGGTGCCGCTGGACCGCTCGCGCAGTGTGGTCACGCTGGTCACCAGGAACATCACCGTGAAGGGGAACATCGCCAGCAGCGCCGGCCCGACCCGGTCGAAGACCTCCGCGCCGGTGTTGTCGTACATCCACCAGAGCAGCGAGATCAGCAGGGTCGGCAGCAGCAGGAGCATGGCCAGGGTGCGGTGGTCGCGACGGAGCTGGGTGAGCACGCGTCGCGCCACGGCCAGGACGATCCGTCCGTTCATGCCGCGTCACCTCCCTGGGTCGCGGCGCCCCGGACCAGGGCGAGGAACGCCGACTCGATGTCGTCCACGTTGCTCTGGCGTCGGATGTCGTCGGGGGACCCGTCGGCGATGATCTGCCCCTCCCGCATCAGCAGCAGCCGGTCGCAACGGTCCGCCTCGTCCATCACGTGGCTGGAGACGAAGACCGCAGCCCCGGCGTCCGCGAGCCGGTGGAAGAGGGTCCACAGCTCCTCGCGCAGCACCGGGTCGAGTCCGACGGTCGGCTCGTCGAGCAGCAGCAGATCGGGCTTCCCGAGCAGGGCGACGGCGAGGCTGGCCCGCGACCGCTGGCCGCCGGAGAGCCTTCCGACGACGCGGTCCTGGTGGGAGCCGAGGTCCACCGCCTCGACCGCCAGGTCCACCTCGGCGCGGCCGAGCCCCAGCACCCGAGCGAAGAAGAGCAGGTTCTCGACGACGGTGAGGTCGTCGTACACGCTGGCGGCCTGGGTGACGTACCCGATCCGGTCCCGGAGCCCCGCACTTCCCGCCGGCTCGCCGAAGACCTCCACCGTGCCCGACGTGAGTCGCTGCACCCCGGCCAGGCTGCGCATCAGCGTGGACTTGCCGCAGCCCGAGGGGCCGAGCAGACCGGTGACGCCGCCGCCGATGGTCACGTCGAGGTGCCGGATCGCCTCGCGTCCGCCGCGGACGACGAGCAGGTCGCGCACCTCCACCGCGTTTTTCATCATGCGTTGAATTATCCTCCGCGGTGCGCCCCTGTCAAGCCCCCGACCCGTCGCTTGTTGACGTCAAATCCCGCCGACCCGTCGCTTGTTGACACGGCCATCCGTGAACAAGCGACGGGTCGGCGTGTTTCCGGGTGAACAAGCGACGGGTCGGCAGGTCAGGGCAGCGGATCCGCGAGGTACCGCTGCAGGGTCGGGGCGTACGTCGCCACCAGCTCGTCCGCGGGCATCGAGGCCAGCGGCTCGACCCGCATCAGGTAGCGCATCAGCACGACGCCCATCAGCTGCGAGGCGACCAGTGACATCCGCCGGTCCGGCTCGTCGAGCCCCAGCCCGCGACCCATCGGTCCCAGCACGATCCGGAAGAGGCCGTCTCGGACCAGCTGCTGCCCCGTCGGTTCGACCACGCCCCGGAAGACCGCCATCAGCGGCAACCGGTTCGCCTCGTCGTCCCACACCTGCACGAAGGTCCGCATCAGCCGCTCGCCGGCACCCACGACTCCACCCTCCACGACCGGGAGCAACGCCACGCGCGGGTCCACGCGCAGCTCCAGGGCAGCCAGGAACAGGTCCTCCTTGGTGCCGAAGTAGTGGTGCACCAGCGCGGCATCCACCCCGGCCTCGGTGGCGACGGCCCGGATCGTCGTTCCGGCGAAACCAGAGGCCGCGAACCGTTCGCGAGCCGCGCCCAGGATCGCCGCCCGGGTGTCGGGTGCGCCGGGACGCCGACCGCGCCGCGGCGTACGTCGCGGAGCCGGGCCGGCCACGCCGGCAGTCATGGTGTGACCACCGACAGGTGCTGGCGGGCGAACTCCAGCGACTCCACCAGGTCGCGCTGGCGTTCGGCCCGGTCGGCGCACTTGCGGGTGTTGATCTCGACGATGATCTCGCCGGCGAAGCCGATCGTCCCCAGGTGCCGGAGGAACCCCGCGGCACCCATCACCCCGCGCCCCGGCACCAGGTGCTCGTCCTTCGCGTTCGCGGTGCCGTCGGTGAGGTGGACGTGCCGCAGCCGGCCGCCCAACCGCTCGGCCATCAGGATCGGGTCGGACTGCGCGATCGCCGCGTGGGACAGGTCGATGGTGGTGTTGGCGTACGGCTCCTCGGACGGGTCCCACCCCGGGAGGTACATCTCCATCCCACGCCGGGACGACGCCCGCCACGGGTACATGTTCTCGACCGCGAAGGCGATGCCGGTCGACTCCTCGAGGGCCGCGATGCCGTTGACGAAGTCGCGCGCGTAGTCACGCTGCCAGCGGAACGGCGGGTGGACGACCACCACCTCGGCGCCGACGGCCTGGGCCATCTCCGCGGACCGCTCGAGCTTGCCCCAGGGCTCGGTGCCCCACACGCGCTGGGTGAACAGCAGGCACGGCGCGTGGATCGCCGAGACCGCGATGTCGTGGTGCTCGGACAGCTGCTTCACGACCGAGGTCTGCTGGCTCAGCGCATCGATGCCCACCATCACCTCGACCGCGTCGTAGCCGAGCGACGCGGCGTACCCGAACGCGTGCGCCGAGGACTCCGGATAGACCGACGCCGTCGACAGTCCGACACGAGGAGCCACCGGGTTACCCCAGCACGCTGATCTGGTCGATGCGTTCGAGGATGACACCCTCGCGCAGCGCCCAGGGACAGATCTCGAAGGCTTCGAGGTCGAAGATGTCCAGGCAGGCCTCGGCCACCAGCGCCCCAGGAACGATCTGGTGGGTCCGGCTCGGCGAGACGCCCGGCAGGTCGGCGAGCTCATCGGGTGACATCTTGATCAGCTTCGGGATCCATTCGGCGAGCTCGCCGCGCCGCAGGCTCCGCTGCACGAGCGGCCCGTCGCCGGACGGTGCGGCGCCGCAGATCCGCGCCAGCGAGCGGAACGTCTTCGAGGTGGCCGCTGCGTGGTCGGGGATGCCGGCGCGCAGCAGGTGCCCGGCGTCGCGAGCGATCTCGGTGCGGATCTGCTTGCGCAGCCCCCGGACCGCGTCGTCGTCGAGCTGACCGCTGCCGAAGAACTGGCGGGCGAGCCGGGCGGCGCCGAGCGGCAGCGACCAGGCCACGTCAGGCGCCTCGTCCGCTCCCCCGGCGATCTCCAGCGATCCGCCGCCGATGTCGAAGACCGCCAGGCGCCCGGCGGACCAGCCGAACCAGCGCCGTACCGCCAGGAAGGTGAGACGAGCCTCGTCCTCGCCGGGGAGCACCTTGATCCGGAGCCCCGTGCTGTCGCGGACGTGGTCGAGCACCTCGTCGGAGTTGTCGGCGTCGCGCACTGCGGACGTGGCGAACGCCAGCATGTCCTCGCAGCCCTTGTCCTCGGCCACCGTGAGGGCCTGCGCGGTGAACGCCGTCAACGCGTCGATACCGGTCCGGGAGACCGCGCCGCTCTCGTCGAGGTGCTCGGCCAGTCGCAGCGGTTCCTTGTAGGAGAAGGCCGGGAGCGGTGCTGCACCGCCGTGCGCGTCGACCACGAGCAGGTGTCCGGTGTTGGAGCCGATGTCGAGAACGCCCAGTCGCATGGGACCAAACTACCCGGCGACTAGTCTGAGCCGGTGCCTGAAGTGGACCTGGTCTTTCCCCGCGCGTTCGTCGAGTTCGCCGACCCCGCCGACGACTCCCAGGTGATGCGGTGTGATCTGACCTGGCTGACGTCCAGCTACATGTGCATCTTCGGGCAGGGCTGCCAGGGGATCTACGAGACCGCACCCGACACCGGCTGCTGCACGCTCGGCGCGCACTTCGCCGACAAGGACGACGAGAAGCGGGTGGCGGCGTACGTCGACCAGCTCGACGACGCGCACTGGCAGTTCCGCCCGCAGGGCCGCAAGGTGAAGAAGTCCGACTGGATCGAGTCCGACGCCGACGGCGAGCGCAAGACGCTCACGATCGAGGTCGACGGGCAGCAGGCGTGCGTCTTCCACAACCGGGCGGACTTCCACACCGGCGCCGGCTGCGCCCTGCATGGACTGGCTCTCACCCAGGGTCGCAACCCCCTGGAGACCAAGCCGGACGTGTGCTGGCAGCTGCCGATCCGGCGCACGTTCCGCGAGGTCGAGCAGCCGGACGGGTCGTCGTACACCGAGGTGTCGATCGGCGAGTACGACCGGCGCGGCTGGGGTCCCGGCGGCCACGACCTGGACTGGTACTGCTCGGGCAACACCGAGGCGCACGTCGCCCAGGAGCCGGTCTTCGTCACGCACGAGGCGGAGCTGACCGAGCTGATGGGTCAGGCCGCATACGCCGAACTGGTGCGGCACTGCGAGGCCCACCTGCGCTCCCGCTCGGCACTGGCGCTGCACCCCGCCGACCCGCACTGACGGACACCAGAACTTCTCGCCACCAACCTTCTTGACATCAAGAGACCCCGACCCCGATGTCCGCGGTTGCTGAGAGGTTGTTGAGAATGTGTGACATGCGCTTGGACCATCTTTCTTATGCAGCAGGACCGGATGGCCTCGCCAGCACCGCCCAGCGCATCGGGGGACTGCTCGGCCGGGACTTCACCGACGGTGGAGTGCATCCGCGCTTCGGCACACGCAACATGATCATGCCGCTGGGAGGTGGCACGTACCTCGAGATCGTCGAGGTGCTCGACCACCCCGCATCGGACAAGGCCCCGTTCGGCCAGGCCGTGCGGGCGCGCTCCGCCCTCGGTGGCGGCTGGCTCGGCTGGGTGGTGTCGGTCGACGACATCGCCACCGTCGAGAGGCGCCTGGGCCGCGAGTCGGCCATCGGCAGCCGGCACCGTCCCGACGGCACCGAGCTGAGGTGGCAGCAGATCGGCGTCAACGGCCTGATGGCGGACCCGCAGCTCCCCTTCTTCATCCACTGGGAGACCCCCGCGGAGCTGCACCCCAGTGCGGGCGCCGACCCGGCGTTCTCCCTGGCCTGCCTGGAGATCGCCGGCGATCCGCAGCGGGTCAGCGAGTGGCTCGGCGAGACCGTCGAGGCACCCCTCGAGGACGTCAAGGTCGAATGGGTCGCCCCGCACGGCACCCCCGGCATCATCGCCGCTCAGGTGCAGACTCCCAAGGGACTGGTCCGGCTCTAGGCCGTTCCGGCGGCATCACCGTGGCGACACCGAGCCCCGGCGCCCGGCCGAGCCCGAACATCTGGCACCACCCGGCGACGTACGAGATCGAGAACCGCGCCGTCGACCCGGACGGGATCCTCGAGGCCACCATGGCCGGTCTGGGTGACTGGGCCGGGCGGACGGTGCTGGACGTGGGGTGCGGGACCGGCTTCCACCTGCCCCGCTTCGCGCGAACGGCCGCCGCAGTGGTCGGGGTCGAGCCGCATCCCGACCTGGCTGCGCTGGCGCGGCGGCGTACCCGACGCGTGCCCGGCGTGACGGTCCTCCAGGGGACCGCCCAGGCGATCCCGCTGCCCGATGCGTCCGTGGACGTCGTCCACGCGCGCTGGGCCTACTTCTTCGGGCCCGGCTGCGAGCCCGGCCTGGCCGAGCTGGACCGGGTGGTGCGACGCGGGGGCACCGCGTTCGTCATCGACAACGATCCCACGCGCTCGACGTTCGGGGGCTGGTTCCGGCGCGGCTACCCCGACGTCGACCCGGTCGCCGTCCAACGCTTCTGGTCGCTGCGCGGGTGGTCGCGTACGCCGCTCGACCTCCGCTGGTCGTTCGGTTCGCGCGCCGACCTGGAGAGCGTGGTGCGGATCGAGTTCCCCGTGTCCGTGGCCGAGGCGATCCTGACCGAGCACCGGGGCACCGAGGTCGACTACGCGGTCAACCTCTGGTCACGGTCGTACTAGCCGGTCGGCGCCACTGGCTCAGCTCGAGCCGCGCATGGCGAGCGTGGGGGTGAGCAGCACTCCCCCGCCGGGCGCCTTGGGATGGCCGAGGAGCCCCTCGAGCGCCTTGACGACCTCGATCCCGACCTGCTCGAGCGGCTGGCGCACCGAGGTCAGCCCCGGCGAGACGACCTGGGCGACCTGGGAGTCGTCGAACCCGACGACGGCGATGTCCTGCCCCGCCCGCAGGCCACGCTCACCGAGGGTGTGCAGCACGCCCATGGCGAGGGTGTCCGAGGCGCACACGAACGCCGTGGGCTGCGCTTCGTCGAGCAGCACCGCACTGGCCTCGCGGCCGCTGGCAACGGTGTCCTCGACCCGCGAGGCGAGGCCGCTGGTGGGCAGCCCGCGCGAGCGCAGCGCACGACTCCAGCCGGCGCGCCGGTCCTCCCCGATCCAGGAGTCCTTGCGCCAGCCGATCCAGGCGATCCGCGTGTGGCCGCGATCGAGCAGGTGGGTCGCGGCGAGCTCCGAGCCCGCGGCACCGTCGACGTCCACCCACGGGTGACGCGCCTCCGGCATCTCCCAGGGGCGGCCGAAGGCGACGAACGGCGCCCGGCGCTGCTCGAGCCAGCTGGCCTGGGGGTTGCCGAGGTAGGTGTCGGTGATGACGAACGCGTCCACGGCCGTCGAGCGCAGCAGGTCGTCGTACCCCGCAAGCGGGTCGTGGTGGTCGCCGGCGAAGAGCAGGACGTGGTAGCCGGCCTCGCTGGAGGCCTCGACGAGCGAGTGCACGAACCGGTCCATCAGGGCGTCCGCACTGCCCTCCTGGGCCGGGCCGATGCGGAGCCCGATCTGGTGCGACGCGCGGGTGCGGAGGTTGCGGGCGGCGCGGTTGGGTGAGTAGCCGAGCTGGTCGATGGCTTCCTGGACGCGCTGCAGGGTGTCCCCGCGCAACAGGTCAGGATTGTTGACGGCGTTCGACACCGTCTGTCGCGAGACACCGGCCAGCTCCGCCACGTCGGCCAACGTCGGCGGCAGCGTCGGGGCGCGTCCCGGAATAGTCGCCACCTCAGGTTCCCCTCGGTCATGTTGATCGTTCCAAGTCACAGCATAACGACGCGGTCGGCGCCAGGACGGGCGGTCCGGCCTGGTGTCTTCCCCGGACTTGTGGCGGTCTGGTGCGCGGGCCGCCAGAACGCCCACCCTGGGGCTGTCCACATGGTGCTGACGTACCGCTGATTGGTCGCGAACCGCAGCTCTCGGGGGCTGAAGGTTGCGGTTCGGGGACCGAACCGCACCTCTTCCGGCCCGCCCTCACCCGGAGTGTCGGCGGGTTCGCCTAACGTCTCGTCCATGCCCAAGCCACCTCGTTCCGCGTTCCGCTGCACCGAGTGCGGCTGGGAGACCGGCAAGTGGGTCGGGAGGTGCGGTGAGTGCCAGGCGTGGGGGTCGGTCGCCGAGGTGACCGCGCCCTCCGGCCGGTCGGCCGCCTCTCCGGTCACCCGGCCGGCGGTGCCGATCGGGCAGGTGTCTGCCGAGGACTCGACGTTCCGCCCCTCCGGGGTTCCCGAGCTCGACCGGGTGCTCGGCGGCGGCCTGGTCCCCGGCGCCGCAATCCTGCTCGCCGGCGAGCCGGGCGTCGGCAAGAGCACGCTGCTGCTCGAGGTGGCCGCCCAGACCGCCCGCCACCAGCGCCGCACGCTCTACATCACCGGCGAGGAGTCCGCCTCCCAGGTCCGGCTGCGCGCGGACCGCACCGGGGGCGTGCACGACGAGCTCTTCCTGGCTGCGGAGACCGATCTCGGCGCGGTGCTCACGCACATCGAGCAGGTGCGTCCCGCGCTGCTGGTCGTCGACTCGATCCAGACGATCGGCGCCTCCGGGGTCGAGGGCGTGCCCGGCGGCGTGACCCAGGTCAAGGAGGTGGCCGCGGCGCTGATCCGGGTCGCCAAGACGCGCAACATCACCATCGTGCTGATCGGCCACGTCACCAAGGACGGCGCGATCGCCGGTCCCCGGGTGCTCGAGCACGTGGTCGACGTCGTGCTGCACTTCGAGGGCGACCGCAACTCACGCTTCCGCATGGTGCGCGCGATGAAGAACCGGTTCGGCCCGGTCGACGAGGTCGGCTGCTTCGACCTGTCCTCCGACGGGATCACCGCGGTCACCGACCCCACCGGCCTCTTCGTCGAGAACCACCACGCCCAGGTCCCGGGGACCTGCGTCGCGGTCACCATGGAGGGCCGGCGCCCGCTGCTGGCGGAGGTCCAGGCCCTGGTGACGCCGACCGCCGCCGAGCGGCCGCGCCGGACCACCTCCGGCCTGGACGGCTCCCGGATCGCGATGGTGCTGGCGGTGCTGCAGCAGCACTGCGGCATCCGGCTCCACGCGCACGACGTGTTCACCTCCACCGTCGGCGGCGCTCGCCTCTCCGAGCCGGCCAGCGACCTCGCGGTCGCGGTGGCCATCGCCTCGGCCACCAGCGGCGCGCCGGCACCCCAAGGAGTGGTGGCCATGGGTGAGATCGGGTTGGCCGGTGAGCTGCGCCGGGTCCGGGACCTGCCGCAACGCATCGCGGAGGCGGCGCGGCTCGGGTTCAAGGTCGCCGTCGTCCCCGAGGAGCCCGGCAAGCGCTCGGCGGGACCCACGCCGGTCCGCGCCCAGACCGTCGACGGCATGCGGGTCCTCGAGGTTCCCGACATCGCCTCCACCCTGCGGCTGCTCCATCTCACCAACGACGGGCAGCGCGCGCTTCGTCCCCTAGACTGACCGCGCGCGGCCGTCGTACGTCGCCGCCTGGAGGAGGACACGGCAGTGGTGGGCACGGATCGCTCGGACGAAACGCTGCGCCTGCGCGCGACCCTGGCCTCGATCGCACCGGGTACGCCGCTGCGCGACGGCCTCGAGCGCATCCTCCGCGGCCGGACCGGCGCGCTGATCGTGCTCGGCAACGACAAGGTCGTCGACGGCATCTCCACCGGCGGCTTCCAGCTCGACGTGCCGTTCACCGCCACCGGGCTGCGCGAGCTCGCCAAGATGGACGGCGGCATCATTCTCGACACCACCGTCACCCGGATCATCCGGGCGGCGGTCCACCTGATGCCCGACCACACGATCCCCTCCGAGGAGACCGGCACCCGGCACCGCACCGCCGACCGGGTGGCCCGCCAGACCGGCTTCCCGGTCATCTCAGTGTCGCAGTCGATGCAGATCATCGCGGCGTACGTCGGGGAGACCCGCCACGTCCTCGAGGACTCCGGGCAGATCCTGTCCCGGGCCAACCAGGCGCTGGCGACCCTCGAGCGCTACAAGATGCGCCTGGACGAGGTGGCGAGCACCCTGTCCGCGCTCGAGATCGAGGACCTGGTCACCGTGCGGGACGTCGCCGTGGTCGCCCAGCGGCTCGAGATGGTGACCCGGATCGCCCGGGAGATCGAGGACTACGTCCTGGAGCTCGGCACCGACGGTCGGCTGCTCTCGCTCCAGCTCGAGGAGCTGATCACCGGGGTCGACGCCGAGCGCGAGCTGGTGATCCGCGACTACCTGCCGACGGGGCGGCGCACCAAGAGCCCCGAGGAGCTGCTGCACCGCCTCGAGTCGCTCTCGGCCACCGAGCTGGTCGACCCGGCCGCGGCCGCCAAGGCGCTGGGCCTCGGCACGGCCGAGCACCTCGACGGCGCGGTGGCGCCGCGGGGCTACCGACTGCTCTCCAAGGTCCCCCGGCTGCCGACCTCGGTGGTGGACCGACTGGTCGACCACTTCGGGACCTTGCAGAAGCTGCTGTCCGCCGGGGTGGACGACCTGCAGGCCGTCGAGGGCGTCGGCGAGCTGCGCGCGCGCAGCGTGCGTGAGGGCCTGTCCCGGCTGGCCGAGTCGACGATCCTCGAGCGGTACGTCTGACCCGTCAGCCGTTCGGCTCGGTCGCGCCCGACGGTGAGGGCGAGGTGACCGGCCGACCGCCCTGCTTGTTCTTCTTCCCCTGCCGCTCCTCACGCGACTTCTTCGGCTCGGGCGCACGGGTGATCACCGGCGACGTCGGTCTCGCGAGCTCGAACTGGATGTCGGCCGGCTCCCCGGACAGAGCAGCGACCTTCAGGTGGTAGAAGCCCGGGAGCGCCCAGTCGGTCAGCTTGGAGCACTCGTCGTCCGAACGCTTCGCGTTCCAGGTCACTCCCACCGACGTGGTGACCGCGCGCCGCACGATCACCGGCGTACTCGTGATCGCCTTCGGGCACTGGCGGCTCGACCAGATGTCGTCCTTGCCCGACGAGATCTTCAGCGTCACGCTGTCGCGGGAGACCCGCCAGGTGCACGCCTCGGCGGTCAGGGTGCTCAGCTTGAGCACCAGATCGACGTCGCGGCCGGCGACGGCGTTCTTCACCTTCGGCGTGACCGCGATGTCGTCGTCCGCGCACGGGCCGTCGGGATCGGCCAGGACCGGCGCCTTGGGGGTCTTCTTCTTCTTGGCCGGCTTGGTCGACTGGGTGCTCGTCGGCGAGGTCAGCGGCTCGGGGATCGTCTCCGCCGCGGCCTGGGCAGCGCTGGGCGCAGGGGACGAGGCATCGCTGCCGAGGGTCAGCACCCGGGCGATCCCGAAGACCAGCGCGAAGGCCACTCCCAGGACCAGGACACGTCGGGTCCAGTACACCCGTGCGGGGAGCGGCCCGCGGGTGAGAGAGGTCATGGGCGTCACGCTAACGACGGAGTCGGCCCCGGTCGCGCTGCCACACCGGGGTCCGGCCAGATCGCAGCCCGGTCTGCCGTCACGCCGGCCGTCACCGGACAATGGCGGAGATGAATCCGCACCTGGCCCCCATCCTCGAGTGGTACGACGCCCACGCGCGCGAGCTCCCGTGGCGCGAGCCGTCGGCGTCGGCCTGGTCGGTGTTGGTCTCGGAGTTCATGCTCCAGCAGACCCCGGTCAGCCGGGTGCTGCCGGTCCACGCCCAGTGGCTCGACCGGTGGCCGACCCCTGCCGACCTGGCCGCCGAGCCGGCCGGTGAGGCGGTGCGGGCCTGGGGCCGCCTGGGCTACCCGCGCCGCGCGCTGCGGCTGCACGGAGCCGCCACCGAGGTCGTCGCACGCTACGGCGGCCGGGTGCCCGAGTCGTACGACGAGCTGCGCACGCTCCCCGGCGTCGGTGACTACACCGCGGCCGCGGTGGCCTCCTTCGCCTTCGGTCGCCGACACGTCGTGCTCGACACCAATGTCCGGCGAGTGCTCGGGCGCACCCAGTCGGGGGTGGAGTTCCCCGCCGCAGCGGTGACCCGCGCGGAGCGGGAGCTGGCGGAGCAGCTGTTGCCGCAGGACGAGGCGACCGCGGCCACCTGGTCGGTCGCGGTCATGGAGCTGGGCGCGCTGGTCTGCACCGCCCGCAACCCGCGCTGCACGGACTGCCCCGTCGCCGACCTGTGCGCGTGGCGTGCCGCCGGCCACCCGGCGTACGACGGGCCGCCCCGCAAGGTGCAGGCCTGGGCCGGCACCGACCGGCAGTGCCGCGGCCGGTTGCTGGCCGTGCTCCGCGAGAGCGAGGGCTCGGTCTCCCGCGAACAGCTCGAGCCGGCCTGGCCGCAGGAGGAGCAGCGGGCGCGGTGCCTGGCGGGCCTGGTCCGAGACGGACTGGTCGTCGCGACCGCAGCGGATCGCTACGCGCTGCCCTGACCCGGCCGGCGTGGGTCCCGGTCGGGGCCCGGCACGCAGAACGCCCCGGACCTGTCGGTCCGGGGCGTCCGTGTGTTGCTCAGGTGGTGACGGTCACTCGCTCTCGGGCGGCAGCTTCTCGATGTCGACCGGACCGGGCTCGGCCTCGCCCTCGCCCGGCGCCAGCTCGACGCCGGCAGCCTCGAACGGCGGCACGTCCGGGAGGACGCCGACCTTCTGGCCGTGGAAGGTGAACGACGCACCCGGGCCCTCGCCCTCGACGTCGACCAGGACGATCTGACCCGGACCGACCTCGCCGAAGAGCATCTTCTCCGACAGCACGTCCTCGATCTCCCGCTGGATCGTGCGCCGCAACGGGCGCGCCCCCAGCACCGGGTCGAAGCCCCGCTCCGCCAGCAGGCTCTTGGCCGCCTGGGTCAGCTCGAGCGACATGTCGCGGTCCTTCAGCCGGAGCTCCACGCCCGCGATCATGTTGTCGACCATGTGGACGATCTGGTCCTGCGTCAGCGGCGGGAAGACGATGATCTCGTCGACCCGGTTGAGGAACTCGGGACGGAAGTGCTGCTTGAGCTCCTCCTTCACCTTGCCCTTCATCCGGTCGTAGGAGCCCTCGCCGCTGCCCTGCTGGAAGCCGAGGTTGACGCCCTTCGAGATGTCGCGGGTGCCGAGGTTCGTGGTCATGATGATCACGGTGTTCTTGAAGTCCACGACCCGACCCTGCGAGTCGGTCAGGCGACCTTCCTCGAGGATCTGCAGCAGGCTGTTGAAGATGTCCGGGTGGGCCTTCTCGACCTCGTCGAACAGCACCACGGAGAACGGCTTGCGCCGCACCTTCTCGGTGAGCTGGCCGCCCTCTTCGTAGCCGACGTACCCGGGAGGCGAGCCGAAGAGCCGCGAGACCGTGTGCTTCTCGCCGAACTCGCTCATGTCGAGCTGGATCAGCGCGTCCTCGTCACCGAAGAGGAACTCGGCGAGCGTCTTCGACAGCCACGTCTTGCCGACCCCCGAGGGCCCGGCGAAGATGAACGACCCGCCGGGACGCTTGGGGTCCTTCATGCCGGCGCGGGTACGCCGGATCGCCCGCGAGATCGCCTTGACGGCTTCCTCCTGGCCGATGACCCGCTTGTGCAGCTCCTCCTCCATGTTGAGCAGTCGCGTGGACTCCTCCTCGGAGAGCTTGACGATCGGGATCCCGGTGGCGACCGCGAGGACCTCGGCGATCAGCTCCTCGTCGACCTCGGCGACCTCGTCCATGTCGCCGGCGCGCCACTGGCGCTCGCGCTCGGCCTTCTTGGCGATCAGCTGCTTCTCCTCGTCGCGCAGGCGGGCGGCGGCCTCGAAGTCCTGGCCGTCGATCGCCGCCTCCTTGCGCTGGCGGACGTCGCCGATCTTGTCGTCGTACTCACGCAGGTCGGCGGGGGCCGTCATCCGGCGGATCCGCAGCCGCGAACCGGCCTCGTCGATCAGGTCGATCGCCTTGTCCGGC
Source organism: uncultured Actinomycetota bacterium (assembly GCA_963826415.1). Lineage (GTDB taxonomy): Bacteria > Actinomycetota > Actinomycetes > Propionibacteriales > Nocardioidaceae > Nocardioides. The sequence goes on from CAWGWW010000007.1 coordinate 400,694, forward strand.
AGGAAGCGGTCGGAGATGTACCGGTCGGCCAGCGTCGCGGCCGAGACCAGCGCCTCGTCGGTGATGGTCACCCGGTGGTGCGCCTCGTAGCGGTCGCGCAGGCCCTTGAGCATCAGGATCGTGTTGGCGATCGACGGCTCGGCGACCTGGATCGGCTGGAACCGGCGCTCCAGCGCGGCATCCTTCTCGAGGTACTTGCGGTACTCGTCCAGGGTGGTCGCACCGATGGTCTGCAGCTCGCCCCGGGCCAGCATCGGCTTGAGGATGCTGGCAGCGTCGATCGCGCCCTCGGCGGCGCCGGCCCCGACGAGCGTGTGGATCTCGTCGATGAACAGCACGATGTCGCCCCGGGTGCGGATCTCCTTGAGCACCTTCTTCAGGCGCTCCTCGAAGTCACCGCGGTAGCGCGACCCGGCCACGAGCGCACCGAGGTCGAGCGTGTAGATCTGCTTGTCCTTGAGCGTCTCGGGCACGTTGCCCTTGACGATGTCCTGGGCGAGGCCCTCGACGATCGTGGTCTTGCCGACGCCGGGCTCACCGATCAGCACGGGGTTGTTCTTCGTACGTCGAGACAGGATCTGCATGACCCGCTCGATCTCCTGCTCGCGGCCGATCACCGGGTCGAGCTTGCCCTCGCGGGCGTCCTGGGTGAGGTTGCGGCCGAACTGGTCGAGCACGAGCGACGACGACGGCGCGTCGCTGCCGGCGCCACTGGTGGCGGCCCCCGAGGCGGCCGACTCCTTGCCCTGGAAGCCGGAGAGCAGCTGGATGACCTGCTGGCGGACCCGGTTGAGGTCGGCGCCGAGCTTCTGCAGCACCTGCGCAGCGACGCCCTCGCCCTCGCGGATCAGGCCGAGCAGGATGTGCTCGGTGCCGATGTAGGAGTGACCGAGCTGCAGCGCCTCGCGCAGGGACAGCTCGAGCACCTTCTTGGCGCGCGGGGTGAACGGGATGTGCCCGCTGGGTGCCTGCTGGCCCTGGCCGATGATCTCCTCGACCTGGGCGCGTACGGCCTCGAGCGAGATGTCGAGGCTCTCGAGAGCCTTGGCCGCGACCCCTTCGCCCTCGTGGATCAGGCCGAGCAGGATGTGCTCGGTCCCGATGTAGTTGTGGGAGAGCATGCGGGCCTCTTCCTGGGCCAGCACGACAACTCGTCGGGCTCGGTCTGTGAACCGCTCGAACATGCGCATCGCTCCTGAAAGACTTCGGGGCCGCCACGCCTGGGCTGGCGGACGGGACATGAGGACTAACCCCGATGACAGCCTACGCGTTCCCCGAACCGGGCCCACGCGACTCCGCTCAGAGCGAACACACATCCCGCCGACCCGTCGCTTGTTCACCCGAAATCACGCCGACCCGTCGTTTGTTCACCGCACGGGGGTGAAACAAGCGACGGGTCGGCGTCACCAAGCGACGGGTCAGTGGGCGGCGTCGAATGCCTGGCGCACCTCGGCGGAGACGCGGCCCCGGTCGGGCACGTCGAGGCCGTTGGAGCGCGCCCAGTCCCGGATCTCCTTGGCGCTGGTCCCGCTGTTGTTCGCCGCGGAGGACGAGGACCGACGGGGCCGGCCCTTGGCGGACCCGACCTTGCGCGCGTGTCCGACGTACCCCGAGAGCGCGTCGCGCATGGCGGCGGCATTCTTCTTGTTCAGGTCTATCTCGTACGACGTGCCGTCGAGGCCGAAGGAAACCGTTTCGGTCGCCTCACTTCCGTCGAGATCGTCGACGAGCACAATGTGGACTTTTTGCGCCATTGCATTCCCTTACTGGTAATCCCCCGCGGGTCATTGAATTCATCATGGCATGTCTGAAATGGAAAGTGTTAGTTATCCCCCGGGCACTGTGGCGATTGCGCAAACCCATCTCGCCCCATCCGATTGCGCTGTGATAACTCTCGCCGCGCAGAAACCGCTCAGGCCGATGTGCGGTCCCGTCGTCACAGCTTCACCATGGGATGCAGGCGAACCGGCGCTTCCCACGGCGAATTCACCATGGGAAGCGACACTTCGACTACATCCCATGGTGAAGCGACCGGAATCCTGAGGAGACACGCCCTGGTCAACCTGCTCCGCGTGGTCGAGTCGGCGTCAAGCCATCTCGAACGCCGAGCAGGGGCAACGTCCGTCATGACGGACCTCGGGAGCGCTGTCAGGACTCAGAGCACGTGCCCGTGCCGCGCCATCACCCCAACCATCGCAGAGGGGCGGGGCCCGCTCCGAGAACCGCGCCCGCTCGCGGCTCAGGAGTTGCGCGCGAAGACGAGCGCGAGGCCGCGCAGCGTGAGCCAGGGCGAATGCTCGGTGAAACAACGGCATTCCTCGAGCACGAGCGGAGCCAGATGGCCGGTTGCGATGACCGTGACGTCTGCGGTTTCGACATCGAGCTCGGCGATCATCCGCGCCACAATTCCCTCGACCTGGCTGGCGACTCCGAAAACCATTCCGGACTGGAGCGCCTCGACGGTGTTCTTGGCAATGACCGAACGCGGTCGCAGCAATTCGACCTTGCGGAGCTGGGCGCCCCGATGACCCAGCGCCTCGAGCGAGATCTCGATTCCGGGCGCGATCGCACCCCCGACGTAGTGGCCGGCCGCATTCACCACGTCGAACGTGGTGGCCGTGCCGCCGAAGTCGACGACGATCGCCGGCCCGCCGAACTCCGTGGCGGCGGCCAGGGCGTTCACGATCCGGTCCGAGCCCACCTCGCGCGGGTTGTCCATCAGCACCGAGACGCCGGTGCGCACCCCCGGCTCGACCACCACGTGAGGCACGTCGGCGAAGTGCGCGACCAGCATGTCGCGCCACTCGTGCAGCACCGCCGGGACCGTCGAGCACACGGAGACGCCGGTGATCTCGCCGGCGCGGTCGTCGAGCAGCCCGCGCAGCAGCACCGCCCACTCGTCGGAGGTACGCCGGGCGTCGGTGGCGACCCGCCAGTGCGCGGTCACGTCCGCGCCGGCCACCAGACCGAGCACGGTGTGGCTGTTGCCGATGTCGACCGCGAGCAGGGACATGGCTAGTCCAGGTCCTGCAGGTCCATGCCGAGGTCGAAGACCCTCACCGAGTGCGTGAGCGCTCCCACCGAGATGAAGTCGACCCCGGTCTCGGCCACCTCGCGGGCGCGCTCCAGGGTGAGCCCCCCGGATGCCTCCAGCGTGGCGCGCCCGGCGGCGATCCGGACGGCCTCGGCCATCGTCGGACTGTCCATGTTGTCCAGCAGGATCCGGTCGCAGCCCGCCTCGAGGAGCTCGCGGAGCTGGTCGAGGTCGGTCACCTCGACCTCGACGGGCACCGCGGGGTACGCCGCGCGCACCGCGCGGTAGGCCGGGACCACCCCGCCGGCGGCCACCACGTGGTTGTCCTTGACCATCGCCAGGTCCGAGAGGCTGAACCGGTGGTTGACCCCGCCCCCGCACCGGACGGCGTACTTCTGCAGGGCGCGGAAGCCGGGCAGCGTCTTGCGGGTGTCGAGCACCCGGGCGCGAGTCCCCTCCAGCGCCGCGACCCACGCGGCAGTGCCCGTCGCGACCCCGGACAGGTGGGAGGCGAAGTTCAGCGCGGTCCGCTCGGCGGTCAACAGCCCACGGGTCGGTCCGCCGACCCGCAGCACCACGTCGCCCGCGCTCACCCGACTGCCGTCCGCCACCCGCTCGGTGATCTTCGCGTCGTCGCCCATCACGTAGTGGAAGACCAGCGCGGCCACGCCGAGGCCGGCGACGACGCCGGGTTCGCGGGCGGCGAAGTCCGCAACACCTTGCGCCGACTCGGCGATCGTCGCGGCGCTGGTCACGTCCAGACCATCGGGCCCGGCGGGGTCGCCCGGCAGGTCCTCGGCGACGGCCGAGACGACCGCGGCGTAGATCGCCGCCGGGTCGAGACCGGCCGCGGTGAGCTCCTCGAGCAGGTCTGCAGGCAGGGCGGCGTACGGCGTGCGGGCGATCATCGCGGCACCTCGGCGACGCGACCGTCGCTCGGGGGCTCGGGGGCGAAGGCCAGCGTGGCGGCCCCGTCGACCATCACCACGTCGAAGTGGCCGGACCAGTCGGCGTCATCGCGCTCGGGGAAGTCCTCGCGCCAGTGCGAACCGCGGGTCTCCTGGCGCAGCGCAGCAGCATCGGTCAGCGCAGCACCGATGGTGAGCAGGTTGGTGGTCTCCCACGACTCCTGGTTGATCTCGTCCGCCCGCAGGCCGGCCAGCTTGTCGAGCAGCAGGGCCGCCTCGTCCAGGCCGTCGGCACTGCGCAGTACGCCGACCCGGGAGGTCATCACCTCCTGCAGCTCGGACCGGGCCGACTCGGGGACCAGCCCCTCCGTCCGCCCGTCCAGGGTCGGCTGGGACCAGTCCCGCAGCTCGCCGGGCAGCACCTCGGCGATGCGCCGCGAGAAGACCAACCCCTCGAGCAGGGAGTTGGAGGCCAGCCGGTTCGCGCCGTGGACGCCCGAGCAGGCGACCTCCCCCGTCGCGTAGAGACCCGGGACGTTGGAGCGACCCCACAGGTCGGTCCGGACGCCGCCGGAGGCGTAGTGGCAGGCCGGCGAGACCGGGATCAGCTCCGTGACCGGGTCCACGCCGTGCGAGCGCGTGGTGGCCAGGATGGTCGGGAAGCGCCGCTCCCAGAACTCGCGGCCCAGGTGGCGGGCGTCCAGCCACATGTGGGGGTGACCGGTCTCGTTCATCCGGCGGGTGATCGCCTTGGCGACCACGTCGCGCGGCGCCAGGTCGGCCAGCTCGTGGACGCCCTGCATGAAGCGGTTGCCCTCGAAGTCGACGAGGAAGGCGCCTTCACCGCGAACGGCCTCGGAGATCAGCGGTTGCTGCCCGCGCGAGTCGGGTCCGAGGTACATGACCGTCGGGTGGAACTGCACGAACTCCAGGTCCCGGAGCACCGCGCCCACCCGCAGCGCCACCGCCATCCCGTCGCCGGTGGTGACCGCGGGGTTGGTGGTCTGGGAGAAGACCTGTCCGAGTCCGCCGCTGGCCAGCACGGCCGCGCGGCAGTGGACGGCGCCGACGCCGTCGCGCTGGCCCTCGCCCATGACGTGGAGGGTCACCCCGGCGATGCCACCGCCCTGGTCGAGCGGTCCGTCGAGGAGCAGGTCGACGGCGAGGGCGTGCTGGACGACCTCGATCTCCGGAGCCCGCTCGATCGCCGCGATCAGCGCGCGCTGGATCTCGGCGCCCGTGGCGTCGCCGCCGGCGTGCGCGATCCGGTCGCGGTGGTGGCCACCCTCACGGGTGAGCGAGAGCACCCCGTCGGGGTCGTGGTCGAACTTGGTGCCGAGCGCGATCAGCTCACGCACCGCTTCGGGGCCCTCGTTGACGAGGATCCGCACCGCCTCGAGGTCACAGACGCCGGCGCCGGCGACCAACGTGTCCACCTCGTGCTCGGCGGGGGTGTCCCCCGGCCCCAGCGCGGCCGCGATCCCGCCCTGGGCCCACCGGGTGGAGCCGGCCGCGAGCACGTCCTTCGTGACGACCAGGATCTTGTCCACCTGGCCGCGCAGGCGCAGCGCCGCGGTGAGGCCGGCGATGCCGGAGCCGATGACGACCACGTCGGCGGTGGTGGTCCAGCCGGGAGCGGGCGCGGTGAGGCGACCGGGAACCCGCCGCAGGGGTGCGTCAACCGCTCTCGTCGCCATCAGGGCAGCAGGCTACCGGCCGGACGTGACGTCGCCACGGCGCAGTCCGGGGTCACCGAACGTCTCGGCGGGGTCGAAGCCGGTCGCCATGATCTGGTTGTCGGCGTCGACGAAGACCACGTGCGGCTGGAGCTCCCGAGCCTCGGCCGTCTCCATCTGGCCGTAGCCGATCAGGATCACGATGTCGCCGGGGTGCACCAGCCGGGCTGCCGCCCCGTTGATCCCGAGTACGCCGGAGCCACGCTCGCCCGCGATCGTGTACGTCTCGATCCGCGCACCGTTGGTCACGTCCACGATGTGCACCAGCTCGCCGGCCAGCAGGTCCGCGGCGTCCAGCAGGTCCTCGTCCACGGTGACCGAGCCGACGTAGTGGAGGTCCGCCTGGGTCACGGTGGCCCGGTGGATCTTGCTCTTCATCATCGTGCGCAGCATCAGCTGTCTCCGTTTCCCCGGTCGGGTGCGGTCTGGGTGGTGGCGTCGGCGCGGCCGGCCGGGTCGCTGCCGAAGGTGATGGGGAGATTGTCGATCAGCCGGGTGCCACCGACCCGGGCCGCGATCAGGATCCGGGCCTCGGTCCCGGGCGGCACCCGCTCGGGGAGCGGCTCGAGGTCGGGCCCGGTGAGCTCGAGGTAGTCGAGGTCGACCCGGCTCGACCGACGCAGCTCCGCCCGCGCGGAGTCGAGCGCCACCTGCACGCCGTACTCGGCGACTTCGCGGGCCGCCAGCAGGGTGCGGCTGAGCACCACGGCCTCGGCGCGTTGCTCGTCGTCGAGGTAGCGGTTGCGGCTGGAGAGCGCGAGTCCGTCGGGCTCCCGCAGCGTCTCCGCCCCCACGACCTCGACGCCGAGGTTGAGGTCCAGGACCATGCGGCGCACCAGCACCAGCTGCTGGTAGTCCTTCTGGCCGAACACCGCGACGTCGGGGCGGACCAGACCGAAGAGCTTGGCCACGACCGTGAGCACGCCGCGGAAGTGACCGGGCCGGAGCCTGCCCTCGAGCACCTCGGCGAGCGGACCGGGATCGACCGACACCTGGGGCTCACCGCCGGGGTAGACCTCCTCCAGCGTCGGCGCGAAGACCACATCGACTCCCTCGCTCGCGCAGAGCGCCACGTCGTCGTCGAGGGTGCGCGGATAGCGGTCGAGATCCTCACCGGCGCCGAACTGCAGCGGGTTGACGAAGACCGAGACCACGACCGGGCCACGGGCCACTCGCTCCCGGGCGACCCGGATCAGGCTGGCGTGACCGTCGTGCAGGGCGCCCATGGTCGGCACGAACCCGATCCGGTCACCCTGGAGGCGGGCCCCGGACAGGCGCGCGGTCAGCTCCTCGCGCGTGCGCACGAGGAGGGGGCTGGAGCTCATTGCAGGGGCGCCTGGCGCAGCCCGGGCTGGGCGGCCGCTGCAGCCGCGGAGTCCAGCACCTGCCGCATCCGGGCCGCCCGGATGGGCAGCAGCCGGCCGTCGGTCAGCGCGCGGTCGAGGGTGGCCCGCGCCAGCGCCAGGTACGTCGGGAGGGTCTGCGGAGCGCTGGTGACCAGGTCGTCGAGGTGGGCGCTCACGGTGTTGACGTCGCCGCGGACGATCGGCCCGGTGAGGGCGGCGTCGCCCTGCTCGAGGGCGTTGTCCAGGGCTGCGGAGAGCAGCGGCCGCAACGTCCCGGCGGGGTCGTCGGCGCCGGCCGCGGCGAGCATCTCCATCGCCTCGGTGACCAGCGTGACCAGGTGGTTGGCACCGTGCGCGAGGCCCGCGTGGTAGAGCGTCCGCATCTCCTCCGCGACCCACATGGACCGCCCGTCCAGGTCGGCGACGAGTCGCTCGGCGAACTCCCGCTCGCCCGGCGCGGCGGTGAGGCCGAACACGCAACCCGAGAGTCGGCCCAGGTCGACCGCGGTGCCGGTGAAGGTCATCGCCGGGTGCATCGCCACCGGCCGCGCCCCGACGGCGGCCGCATCGGCCAGCACGGCGAGCCCGTGCCGACCGGAGGTGTGCACGACGTACTGACCCTCGTGGATGGCGCCGCTGGCGCTCAGCATCGCCACGACGTTCGGCAACATGTCGTCGGGGACCGTCAGCAGCAGCAGGTCGCAGCCACGGGCGACGACGGACGGCTTCTCGTTGGGGGTGCCGGGCAGCAGGTCGGCGATCCGTCGCAGCGAGGCGTCGGACTCACCGGCGGCACCCACCACGTCGTGGCCGGCCGCGGCAAGGGCGGCAGCGAGGACGGCACCGACGCGGCCTGCGCCCACCACCCCGACGCGCAGAGGCATGCTGTTCATCGTCGAACCTTTCGTTCCAATCCCGTCGACTCCCAGGGGAGCCGGTGTGGGTACCGGACGTGTGCTCGGTTGCGGTCACTGACGAATGTACGCCGCCGCACCCGCCGTGTGAACGGCCCGCACTGTGACGTCAACAACTCCGTCAGCGGCGGGCCACGACACGGTAGAGCACCGGATCCTCACCCTGGTACGGCGACAGACCGGTCCCCTCCTGCTCGTACAGGATGCCGAAACCCATGGCCGCAAGGCGCGCACCGAACTCCTCGGCACTCTGGAAGCGGCGGTAGTGACGGGTGTGGACGTGGCTCTTCTCCTCGTCCTTGTCGGTGCGGAACTCCGCAGCGAACCCGTCGCCCGGCCGCGCGTGCTTGTCGATCGCGGACATCAGCCGCTCCTGGACCTCTGCCGAGATCGCATGCAGGAAGAACCGCAGGTAGAACATGAGCGGCTCGTCCGACGTGCGCGCTGCCAGGTCCAGCGCCCGGCCCAGGTCGTCCGCGTCAGCGACGTCGCACACCTCGAAGCGGACGCGATCCGACACCCCGAGCTGCGCGGCATGGGCTGTCGCGTGCTCGACGCCGACCGGTGACTGGTCCAGCCCCAGCACGGTCCGGCCGGCCGCCCCGAAGGCGCAGCCGTCGCGGCCGTCGCCACAGCCGATGTCGATGATCGTGGCTGGCGTGTCGTCCCGCGCGTTCACGAACTCGAAGAAGGTCGAGCCATCGCGGTAGCTGGTGCGTGAGTAGAAGTTCGCCCAGTAGACCTTGGTGCGGATCGCGATCGGCAGCACGCCGTCGTCGGCCGCGTCGGTCCGGTCGAGGTTCCAGTTGAACCCCGGCTTGGGCCGCCGCCAGTCAGCGCCGTACAGGTGCTCGACCAGCTGCTCGGCCACGACCGGCACCAGGCCGGTACCACCCGGGAAGTCGACCTCGCGGAAGCCCTCCCACTGCTGCTCGGACATCTGCGTGGAGCCCGCAACCCCGAAGGGGAAGCGCATCAGCCCGTCGTCGTCGAACCAGGTGTGGAACAGGTCGATCCTGGTCCCGGGGTCCTCGGGGTCCTGGATGTGGAGGTGGGCGGACGCGCACTCGACGTCCAGACCGTGCTCGATGAGCAACAGAGCGATGTCGTGGAGCTCGAGGAGCGCCTCGGGGCCGGTCCGGTGACGCGACACGTAGGCCGCGTCGAAATCGGCGTCGTGTCCGATGAACCCACCCTCGCGAACGGCACCGAGCAGCGTGCCGTAGACGAAGAAGGCGTCGTAGCCGTAGGCCCGGCGGAGGATGTCGCTGGTCCGGCGGTACAGCGCCATCACCTTCGACTGCCACTCCGTGTCCAGCTTCTTGGACAGGGCCACCTGTCCGAACTGCGTGAGCAAGTGGCCTCGCTCGAAAAGTTCGGCAAGCTCCGCGACCGTGTGCTTTCCGTTCTTCGGCGGGCTGAGGTACATGCCGTGGCCGTGGATCGGCAACGGCTGGCCAGCGACTCGGACCGTGATCTGGGTGCGCTTCCTCACGTACGGCCAGATGTCCCTGACCCGGAAGGCGAAGGTCCGAATCTGCAGCCCGCTGTTGCGCCGGTCATCAGCCGGGCCGGCGATCATCCGCGGCTGCCCAGGCTGCTTCACGTGGGGGGCTGCCCCGGTGGCTCCGTCGGTGGCCATGACGCCGCGCTGCCGGCCGCCCCGGCCCGACATGGCGCCGTTCGGCGTCGCGTAGGTGGCGCTGACCTGGAACTCGTCGAGGTTGAGCGTCACCTGCGTCGGAGAGGCGTCCACCGGCACGGAGACCCAGCCGACCACGAGCCGGCGGGAGAACTCCTCGACCATCCCGTGCACGGAGCCCGCGCAGGTCGTCGTCGGATCGAGGGCTTCGGCCGGCGTCCGGTCCGAGTTGCCCCAGCGCAGCTTCACTCCGTCTCCTCGTGGGTGTCGACGTCGCCCGCGCTCGGCGCCGAGCTGCGGCTGGCTCCGCCCAACGCAGCCGACCTCGTCGCGACCTGGCCGGCAGTGCTCCCGATCGTGCGGAGCCTGATGTGGAGGACCAGGCGCGCTACTTGCGGGGCGAGCACGCCGGTCTCGGAACTCACCATCTGCCTTCTGCGTTATTGCCAGGACGAAGCCACCATACCCACGGCCAGGCCCGGCGCCGCGGACACCGCGCCACACCCGAGGCGGCGGAGTTGGTGTCATTGCCGAGCGCAACGCCAACGGGCGGGCACGAGTGACGACTCTCCGCGGCGCCCCCCAGCCGAGGTCAGCGACTCGGTTCCGTGCGCCGCACCGCCTCCGCGCCCGGTCGGGACAGGACCGAGCGAATGCTCAGCGAGTCTCGAAGGTGTAGCCGAACGCCTCGATGTCGGCGGCGAAGACTTCAGCGACCCGCTCGCGGGTCCGGTCGGTGTAGTACTCCGAGTAGTGCCCGTGCGAGGACGGGTTGCGCTGCGGCAACGCGGTCACCGGCGCCAGACCCAGCCTCTCGCGCAGGACGTTGGTGTCGGCGAGGAAGTTCTCGATCCTGCCCACGAAGTCGACCCGTTGGTCACCAGCAGTCAACAGGCTGACCTGCGATACCACGAGTCTCGGGACGTGCTTCGTCCCCTCCATCACGAAGGTGTCGAAGGAGCCGCTGTAGCGAACGAGCGGCGTCCAGATGTGTGGCACCCGACTGATCTTCTGTCGTTGCCTGCTACCGCCTGCTTCGAGCGCGTCGGCGAAACGCTGGGCCATCGCCCACCACGAGACCATCCGCGACCATGGGTTCCGCACGAATCCGCACGACCAGTAGTCGGCCAGGGCCGGTTCGGTCTCCAGCAATGCGGCCAGGCCTTCGTGTCGGGTGCGGCCCTTGACCTTGCGGGCGTCGGCGACCTCCGCGTCGATCATGGCATCCAGCGTTGACCCGCCCGTCTTGGGAACGTGCACGAACAGCACCCGCTGGGCCTCGGAGACTCGCATGGGCGGAGCCTACCCTCGTGCTGGCCGCGCCCAGCTTCCCGGGCCGGAGGGCCAGGACGCCGCTTCTTGCCCGCGATCCTGGTCCCCCACAGGGCTCAGCTCGCCGGGTCCTCGCCGAGGTCGTCCCGGGTGCTTTCACCCGGTCGCCAAAGCGCGCTCAGCGCCTGCGCCGCCACGTCGAGGGGGATCATGTCCGGCGCCGGGGGCAGGTCGACGTCGGGACCAGTGGGATCGACCAGCAAGGAAGCGGGGTCCCCCAGGACCCGCACGCCCTCGCTCCGGATCGCCTCCACCTGCTCGCGGCTGGCTTCGGCCACCTTGGTCAGGGCCCAGGTCGGGAGCCTCGGAAGCGAGTGCTCCTGCTCCGTCCTGGGCGTCGCCAACAGTGCGCGCTGCACGGCTCTCCCCGCCTTGGCCCGCTGCTCGCTGGTCCCGCGGTCGCCCAGGGCAAGGGTCACCCGCCGCAGCAGCTCGGCACGCTCATGGGACAGCGACGTGTTGTGGCTCTCGTCGGCACGGCCGTCGCCGACGAGAACGCCGGCCGGCAGCCGCAGCAGCTGCTCGAAGACGCGGAGCAGCCCGGAGCGGTCGGACTCGTCGCCGACCGCCACGACGACCCGCCCACCCGGCAGGTGCTCGAGCCAGTCGTGCAAGGTCTGGGACAACCGGTGATGGCGCCAGAATCTGGTTGCTGCGTAGGAGGCCTGCTCCTCTCCCAGCACCTCCTCCAGCCACTCCCCGTAGCTGAGGGTCTCACCGACACCCTTGACCCGCTGCTGCCAGGCAGACGGCAGCAGCCGGTCCAGCCGCCTGGCGACGACGACCATGTGCACGCGGTCGGGTCCCAGGTCCGACACGATCCTGCGGATCTGGTCGGGGTTCGCGCGAGCGAGATTCTCGGTGCTGATGCACACCCGAGCCGCCGGCGCAGCGCGCACCTCGTCGACGAGCTCGTCCCATGCCGAGCGTCGCACCGGCTTGCCGTCGGTACGGATGCGCTCGAGCAGCGCATCACCGGCCCGACGGTGCCGTCGGCGCACACCGGGATACACGACGTCGTGATCGGCCAGGCGAGGCCGTTCACGGGCCAACGCGGCCTGGAGCGAGGTGGTGCCGGTCTTGGGGGGTCCGATGTGGACGAGCACGGCGCCCGGCGGAATCGGGTCGACAGCGGACCCTGCGGGCGTCTCGGACACGGCTCCCACCCTAGCTCCGCAACCCGCGCCGCAGTCGCCTGTGTGAGCGTCGGGCGAGCTCGCGCAGCAGCGCACGGCCAGGGGCGGTGGACAGCAGGTCATCCCCAGGCTCGCCCTCGGGGTGGCGGGCTCGCCTCGCCTTGTCCTGCCGCGCCCTCTCCTTCTCCTCGAGCTCTACGGCGCGCTCCAGGGCTCCCAGCACCGCCGTGGCGGCGGTCTCCAGCGACACGGTCTCCACGGTGGGGACCGACACGGGCGCGTCCTCGCCCTCCGGGGGCAGCAGCACCGACGGGTCACCCACCACGTTGACGCCCGACTCGCGTATCGCGGCGATGCGGTCCTCGCTCTGCCGACGCACCTCGTCGCGAGCCCAGGAGGGGAGCGGAGGAAGGGGGGTCTCTCCGGGCCCGCGGCCGCGGGCTTGCAGCGCCGGAACCAGGCCCTTCTGCACGAACTGCGTGTAGGCGGTGTCGGACCAGGCGCGCCCTTCGAATCCGGCGTTGACCGCCCGCAGCATCTCGGTGGCCTGGAAGCTCAGCGAGGCGTTCGTGCCCTCGTCGAGCGTGAGGAACTCGTCCGGCAGTCCCAGCATCTGCTCGAACGTGCGCGGGAGCAGGCGCCGGTCGGTGTCGTCCGTGGCGACGAGCGTGAAGCGCTCGGGAGGCACGTGGGGAAGCCACATCGACGTCATCCATCGAACATCGTGGGACATGTGGAACGACCGGTGCGTCTCGACCGTGGGGTCGTCACCCAGCACCTCGCGCAACCAGCCGTCGTAGCTCGTCGTGATGTGGCTCTTCACCCGCTCCTGCCAGTGCGACGGGAGCACGCGGTGATAGGCGCGCGCGACCGCGATGACGTGCAGCCGGTCGGGATCGAGGTCGGTGACGATCTTCTGCACCTTCTCCGGATCCCGAATGCGTCCGAAGTCCTCGGTGGAGAGACACACGCGCAGGTCGTCCATGCCCCGCACCTTCGCCGCGAACGCGTCCCAGCGCTCGACGTCGGGAACCTGATGACCTCGGGGTGCCCACCGGAGGAGCGCGTGACCGATCCCGAACAGGCGTCGCCAGTTGCCGGGATAGGCCACCCCGAACGGCGCCAGCTCGTCACGGCGGGCGAACAACGCCGCCTGGATCGCGGTCGACCCGGTCTTGTAGGGCCCGATGTGCAGAAGCACCGCATCCTGCGGCAGCAACGGCGCGACGGTCGGTGGATCGGTCGGGGAGTCACTCACGGCCCGCCGCCCTCCGCTCCTTCTCCCGGCGCAGGGCCACCGTCAGTACGCCGCGCACAGCCGCCGCCGCGGCCTCCACCGACACGGCGCTGGGCGCCTCGGGAAGACCCTCGGGGTCACCGACCGACGCCTCGACGAGCAGCCGGTCGGGGTCCCCCAGCACGCGCACCCCGGACGACCGCACCAGCTCGGCACGTTCTCGGCTCAGCTCGGCCACCCGAGCCGCACGGGCCGGGTCCAGTGGCGGGATCGCCACGTCCGACGGACCGGGCGCGAGCTCGCGGAGCGCGAGGAGCATCCCCTGCTGGAGGTACACGCGCCGTTGCCGGTTGGTCCAGCCCTCCTGGTCGAAGACCAGGTTCAGCTGGCGGTAGAGCTCCACCTTCTCCCACGACAGGGAGCTGTTCGGACGGTCCTCCGCGTCCAGGAAGCCGGTCGGGAGGTCGAGGAGGCGCTCGAACGTCCGTGGCAGCTGGTCACGGCGGCCCTCCTCGGCCACGAGGAGGACGACCTGCTCGGGAGGAAGTGCGGCGCCCCAGGCGTCGAGGAAGTCAGCCAGCCCGTGCGCCCGCCAGAACGCCCGACCAGCCTCGTCGTCGGCGTCCCGGGCAAGCACGGGGTCGAGGAAGTCGGGGTAGGCGCGAACCTCGTTGGAGGACTTGACCCGCTCCTGCCACACCGAGGGCAGCAGTCGGTCGAGACGACGGGCGACGGCCACGACGTGCACGCGCTCGGGCCCCAGGTCGGAGACGATGCGCGCGGCCTGGTCCGGACCCGCCGAGCAGAAGGCCTCGCTGCTCACCACGGCGCGGCCTGCCGGGGAGGCCCGCACCTGGTCGACCAGCGCGCGCCACTCCTTCATCGGCACCTTGCCCACACCCCGCGGACTGCGCCCGAGGACAGCGGCCGAGGGGCGCATGTGCCGGTAGGCCGTCCCGGGATAGCAGACCCCGTGACCGACCAGCTCCTCGCGGCGCTGGTGCAGGGCCATCTGGATCGCGGACGTCCCGGTCTTGTACGGGCCGACGTGCACCAGAACGGCGTCCGGGGGCAGTACGAGCTCTTCGGTCACCAGCTCTCCCTCCCGGGCGTCGATGCCGCGACGTACCAACCAGTGTTCACCGCAGGCGAGTGTAGGACACCGCGTACCCAGCGAGTGCACTCGTGCGGCACCGCCGGTCGGACGGATCGTGCGGCGCTCTCTCCGGCTGACCCGATGTGACAGAGTTCAGCCCATGTCGACCGCTGCCTCGTCCGCCGCGGCCGCTCCAGCCCGAGCCGGCCAGATCCTCCTCGTCGCCGGTTCCGGTCGCAGCGGCACCAGCCTGTTCACCGGACTGACCGGCGAGCTCGGCCTGCACATCCCGAAGCCCGAGGTCCAGGCCAACCGGTCCAACCCACGCGGCTTCGGGGAGCCCCGCTGGGCGGTGGACTTCCACAACGAGCTGCTCGCCGCGGTGGACGTCGTCGTCGACGACGGCCGCCCTGAGGCGTGGGAGCTGACCGACGCCCTGGCGGAGGACGACCGGATCGCGGCACGGTTGACGTCGTGGCTGGAGGAGCAGCTCGACCAGTCCAGTCGCATCGTGGTCAAGGACCCGCGACTCGGCTGGTTCCTCGCCCTCTACGGACGGTCCGCCCTCAGCCTCGGTGTCGACCTGCACGTGGCCACCTTGCTCCGTCACCCTGCCGAGGTGCTGCGCTCGCGCGAGCTCGCGTACGGCACCAAGACCAAGAACACCACCCGGGTGACCGGCTGGGTGAACATGATGCTGGGGACCGAGGCCCGCACCCGCGGCCTGCCCCGTGCGGTCGTGCGGTACGACGACCTCCTCAGCGACTGGCAGTCGGCCATGGAGCGGGCCGACGCGAGCCTCGGCCTGAAGCTGCTCGACGACCCGGAGCGGGTCGAGGCGGCCGGAGGGCTGGTCGACCCGTCCCTCCACCGATCCGTCACCGACTGGTCGGAGCTGGCCCTGCCTCCCCACGCCCTCGACCTGACCAGCCGCGTCTACGACGCGTACGGGCGACTGGTCGGCCGGACGGCCGACGAGCAGGACGACGCCCGTACCGAGCTGGACGAGCTCGGGGCGGAGTTCACTGCGTGGTACGACGAGTGCTTCGAGGTGGCCCGGTCCCGCACGGGCGCTCGGGTCCGCAAGGAGCGCCGTCAGGCAGCGCGGCGAGCCCGGGAGGAAGCACTGGCCGGACACGAGGGAACCGCACACCGCTACCTGGCCCGCGCCCGCGATCTCGTCCGGCGGCGAGGGGCGGACCCGCGATGAGCCAGCCCGCGGCTGCCGGCTCGCGGATCGGCGCTGGCGTCCGGTCCCTCGGGGGCCGGGGCTACCGGCTCGCGTCGGGCGCGCAGGTGCGTGCTCGACGCGCCGTCCAGGTCCGCGGCTACGTCCCGGGGCTCCTGAGCGTGGTGGTGCCCTTCTACAACGTCGAGGACTACCTCGAGGAGTGTCTGGTCTCACTGCGCTTCCAGGACCACCGCAAGGTGGAGATCATCCTCGTCGACGACGGTAGCCAGGACGGCAGCGCCGAGATCGCCCGCGCGCACCGTCGCCGAGATCCGAGGATCCGGCTGGTGCGCCAGGAGAACGCCGGCCTCAGCGCCGCCCGCAACACCGGCGTTCGCCACGCCCGCGGCGAGTTCCTCACGTTCGTCGACTCCGACGACGTCGTCCAGCCCACGGCGTTCTCCGCCCCCCTCGAGGCACTCCGTGCATCAGGTTCGGATTTCGCGGTGACGAACTACGACCGCATCGACAAGATCCGGCGCAAGCCCGCCGACCGGTGGATCCGCGAGGCGCACGCGGTGCGCCGGCTCGGGGTCACCGTGGACGAGTTCCCCGATGTCATGGTGAACGCCGTGGCCTGGAGCAAGACCTACCGCCGCGTGTTCTGGGACCGGCAGGAGCTCAGCTTTCCGCTGGACAAGCTCTACGAGGACCAGCAGGTCTCGATGGCTGCCTACGGTCGGGCGCGCGCGTTCGACGTCCTGCCCGACATCGGGGTGTCGTGGCGCATCCGCCACGACCGGTCCTCCATCTCCCAGGCGTCGAACACCACACGCAACCTCGCAGCGCACACCGACGCCGTGCGCTCCTCGCTGGCCGAGCTCCACGCCGCCGGGAAGCCACACGCAGCCGAACGTCGGGTCCTGCAGATCCTCGCCAACAACATGCCGTTCTTCATGCGTCACATCGTGCGCGGTGACGAGGAGTTCTGGCGCCTGCTGAGCGTGGCCATCACCGACCTCATGGAGAGCCTTCCGCCTGAGGTCTACGCGGGGGAGGTGGCCGCCCACAACAAGCTGCTGTACGAGCTGCTGATGACGGACCGACGCGATGACGCCCGCGACTTCCTGAAGAGTTTCGGCGCCGACGCCAGGCGATTCCCCACGACGGTCGCCGACGACGGGGTCCACTCCGCCCTGCCCCTCGGCGACACCATGCCCCGGCACGTGACGGTGATGTCGCACGCGCAGCTCGGCCTCCTGGCCCGGTCCCTGCGCGCTCGTCTGGGAGAGGACGGGGTCCTGACCGTTGAGGGCTGGGCCTACATCCGCAACATCGACCTGACGGAGAACCCCTCCACGCTGTCGGTCGACCTGGTCGGCCCGGACGGCGACCGCCTCCCCATGACGGTGGCGCGACGGTCGGAGCCGCGCACCGACCTCTTGGGCGACCACTGGTACTGCGACTACCGACCCGGCGGCTTCACCGCCACGATCGACACCGCCGGCCTCGCGGTCGGCAGCGGGCCCTGGGTCGTGACGGCCGGCCTGACCGTGGGGAACATCAGTCGTGAAACCCCTGTCCTGGACAGCGCCCGCGGTGGCAGCACGCGCATTCCCCGGGTCCTGGTCCGTGCCGACGGGAGTCAGGTGTGGGTCGACGCGTTGCGGCGGCCGTTGACCGTCTCGGCGGTCAAGCACCATGCCGAGGTCACCGCTGAGAGCGACGAGCTACTGGGCCTCGCCTCCTGGCGCGGCCACGCGGAGGCGGCACCGCAGCCCCCGCCGACCGTGTCCCCCTCCGTGTTCGTCTCCGACGCCTGGCTCGAGGAGGAGGCGCTGGTCGCGGTCGTCGACGGCCTCCCCACGGGCGAGGACTGGCGCCCCGTGGCCGTTGTCGGCGAGCCGACGGCGGAGGTGGTGGTGGTCGAGGGATCGGTGGACCGCTCGGACCCGGCTGCCGTCCGGCTGGTCCTGCCGCTGCACCGTGACCACTGGGGGCGGCAGCGGCTGGCCCTGCGGACGGGGAAGTACGTCGTCCAGCTCCGCTCGCCGAGTGGCGCCTCGATCTCGCTGGCTCCGGCACCCGGTCTCCTCGACCGGCTGCCGGCCGACCAGCGGCTGGACCGGTACTTCGCTTCTGTGGAGGTCGCTCCTGGGCAGCAGCTCGCGCTCGCTGTGGCGCTCAGGGCGCCCCTCGCCGAGGACGAGTGGGGGCCGCGCAACCAGCGCCGACTCCGCGAGGAGCACCACGTGGCGAGGGCCGAGGACGACTCGGTGTTCTTCCGGGCGCTCTACGGGGAGGCCGCCAACTGCAACGGGCTGGCCGTGCACGAGGAGCTGCTGCGCCGCGGCAGCGACCTCACCCTCTTCTGGTCGGTCGTCGACCACAGCGTCGGGGTTCCCCCCGGCGGGGTCGGCGTGCTGGAGGGCAGTCGCGCCTGGCACGACGCCATCCTGCGCTCCCGCTACCACATGGTGAACGTGCACCAGCTGGACTGGTTCGCCAAGCCGGAGGGGCAGGTCATCATCCAGACGATGCACGGGTACCCGTACAAGGTGATGGGGCACACGTGGTGGGACAAGGGCGGCTTCCCTGCCCCGCAGGTCGCCAACTACGACCGCCGTGCTCGCGAGTGGGACTACTTCGTCTCGCCGGCCACCTACGCCACGCCGTTGCTCGTCGACGCCTTCCTCCGTCCGGCAGCATCCGAGGCCGAGGTGCTCGAGATCGGCTACCCGCGCAACGACGTCCTCATGTCAGACGCCGGAGCCGACGTCCGTCGGCAGACCCGCGCCCAGCTCGGCGCTCGTGAGGGCCAGACCGTGGTGATGTACGCGCCCACGTTCCGGGACTACCTCTCCTCGGACGACATGACGGCGCGTCGCGTCGACTTCTTCGATGCGGAGGCAGCGGCCGAGCGGCTCGGGGACGACTATCTGCTCCTGGTACGCGGTCACGCCTTCAACGCCCGCTCCAGCGATCGTGTGGTCAGCAGGGGGCAGGTCGTGGACGTGACCGACCACCCTGACATCAACGAGCTCATCCTGGCCTCGGACGTGGCGGTCCTCGACTACTCGTCCCTGCGCTTCGACTACGCCCTGACCGGGAAGCCGATGATCTTCCTGGTCCCGGACCTGCGGGCGTACCACCGGGCCCGGCCCGGGGTCATCCCCTACGAGCCGACGGCGCCCGGGCCACTGGTGACCAGCACCCGTGAGGTCGTGCGCCACCTCCAGGACCTCGACGGGCTCCGTCGCAGCACCGCACCCCGCATCGACGAGTTCCGACGGGCCTATGCCGACCTCGACGACGGACACGCGGCGGCTCGGCTGACGGACGCCGTGTTCGTACCCCGGGGGGACGCTCGCGCCCGAGGCTGAGAGCCGGGCAGCCGAACTCGGACCCGACGACCGGGCCCGACGATTCGGCCGGACGATTCGGCCCGACGATTCGGCCCGCCTTCCGGCTAGGGCAGCCGGAGGTCGGTGTAGATCATGTTGTGGTCGGACGGGAACGGGTCGCCCTTCTGGACGACCACGTTCACGAACGTCGCCGAGCCAGGCATCCCCAGGGTTGCGATCACGTCGATGCGCGGGCTGACGCCGAAGGGCGAAGGCTCCTGGTACTCGAAGGCGTTGGCGGTGCCGTACGCCGGGTTCACGTGATCCACCGTGGAGGCGGTGTCGTAGAACCCGTGCTCCATCAGGACGTCGTGCGGACGCACTCCGGTGCGGAGCTGGCTGCTGTTCGTGTCACCCCCCAGGATGACGGGCAGGCCGTCGACGTTCCGCGCCTCGACCTGGTTCACGATGCTGCGCATCGCTGAGGTCCGGACGGCATCCAGACCCGTCCCAGCAGGAAGATGCAGGCCCAGGACGTAGAACTCCTCGCCGGTTGCCTTGTCCCGCATCCGCAGGAACGGGGAGTAGTCCGGGCCGTCGCCGGCCGGCCAGGTGATGTGGCAGTCGTTGCTCGCGGCATCGACACTGCACCGGCCGACCATGTCGTACCTGCTGGTGTCGTACAGGATCCGGTTCTGCAGCTTGTGCTCGCCCTTTGCGCCCGTGACCAATCCGGTCTCACGGTTGAGGACGTACTGGCTCATGTTCTTCGCCGCCAAGGCGTTGCGGAACTTGGAGACCATGCTGGGGAAGAGCTCCTGCACCAGGACGATGCCGGGGTCCCGGTCCTTGATGGTCTGCGCGATTCGGGGCAACCGGCTGTCCCAGGTCAGCGCATTCGGGCTGCTGATGTTGTCGGTCCGGATGTTGTAGGACGCGACCCGGATGTCAGCACCCGAGCCGGTCGGGGCGGTGCCTTGCACACGGCTCTGGCCCTGACCGAAGTAGCGCTCCTGGCTGCCGGCGGTCCCGTAGTTGACGGCGCGGAAGCGCCACACCAATGTCCAGGCCGTGCCGATACCGGCGTTGGCCTGCGCGGTCTGCTCAGCGGTGAGCGTGTACCTGCGCAGATCGGGGTCGACCTTGAACAGGGTCCGGTCGCGGGCGCCCTTCTTGAACGGCGACGTGGCTGTCTCGATCAGGAAGTTGTCCGTGTACTCGCCCTTCGTGTCCCAGACGAAGGTCACCTCGCCGGGTCCGGGGCCCGACGTCGCCTTGACCGGGCCGATCGGCGCAGAGGGATAGCGCTTGCGGGTCGTGGCACGCTTGACGCTGGACCAGCCAGACTCCTTGCCGCTCTTGGTGACGGCGCGAACCCGGACGAAGTAACGCGTGCCGTCCTCGAGGCCCTTGAACTTGTAGGTCTGTCGGCCACCCGAGGGACGGGAGCGTCGTACGGCGACCTTGACCTGCGCGGCCTGGGCGAAAGACTTGCGCTCGGCGATCTGGACGACGTACGAGGCAGGCTTGCGACTCCATCGCCACTTGACGAGGACGGCGTCGAACGACTGACCTCGGCTCGCCTTGACCCCACTGGGAGCGGAGAGTGCTTGGGCCGACGGGGCCGCGACGAGGGCACCCGAACCGAGGCAGAGCAGGCTGATGAGCATGACGAAAGCGCGACGCATGGCTGTCCCCCTGGCCGCGGGAGCGGAGAAGACCGACAGACTTTGACCGCGACCGAATTCATGCTAGGTAGCAGCAGGGGGTCCCCGTGGCATTATCGGAAAATCCGCGCGGCACGGCAGGGTCCGGCGCGGGCCACGGTCGACGGCTGCGAGGATGCTGCCATGCAGCGGACCTCCCCCACCCGGCCGAGAAGGATCGCCGTTCTCCTGGCCGGCGGCGTCGGCGTCCGGATCGGCCTCGGCATCCCCAAGCAGCTGATCAAGGTCGCCGGCAAGACCATCCTCGAGCACGCCCTGGTGGCCCTCCACGACCACCCCATGGTCGATGAGGTCAAGATCATGATGGCCCCCGGCCACCTCGACGCCGTCCGCGCGATCGTCCACACCGGGGACTACTCGAAGGTCACCGGGATCCTCGAGGGCGGTGACACCCGCAACGACACCACGCTCCGGGCGCTGTCGAGCCTCGGCGAGGAGGAGTGCCACGTGCTCTTCCACGACGCCGTACGCCCGCTGGTGACCGCGCGCATCATCCAGGAGTGCTTCGAGGCGCTGGAGACCCACCCGGCGGTCGACGTCGCCATCCCCTCGGCCGACACCATCATCGAGGTGGGTCCCGAGAACACGATCAAGGAGATCCCGCCGCGGGCCCTGCTCCGACGCGGCCAGACGCCGCAGGCCTTCCGGTCCGCCGTGATCAAGCAGGCCTACGAGATCGCCGGCCGCGACCCGGACTTCGTGGCCACCGACGACTGCACCGTGGTCCTGCGCTACCTGCCCGACCAACCGATCTGGGTGGTCCACGGCGATGAGCGCAACATGAAGGTCACCGAACCCATCGACGTCTATCTGGCGGACAAGCTCTTCCAGCTCTACAGCAACGACCCACCCTCGCCGTCCCCGGAGGAGGAGTACCGCGAGGCCCTCGCCGGCCGCACCGTGGTGGTCTTCGGTGGCAGCTACGGGATCGGCGCCGACATCGCCGAGCTCGCTGAGCGGCTGGGTGCCGACGTCTTCACGTTCAGTCGTTCCAGCACCAACACCCACGTGGAACGTCGCCTCGACGTACTGGCCGCGGCCCGGAAGGCATTCGAGGCCACCGGCCGGATCGACTTCGTGGTCAACACCGCAGGGGTCCTCCCGCGCGGCAACCTGATGGAGACCAGCGAGGAGACGGTCTACGCCGCGACCGAGATCAACTACCTGGCACCGGTCTTCATCGCCCAGGTCTTCTTCCCCTACCTGCAGAAGACAGCAGGCTCGCTGCTCCTGTTCACCTCGAGCTCGTACACGCGTGGTCGCAGTGGCTACAGCCTGTACTCGTCGGCAAAGGCGGCAACCGTCAACCTGACCCAGGCCCTCGCCGACGAGTGGGCCGCGGACAAGGTGCGGGTCAACTGCGTCAACCCGGAGCGGACCGGTACGCCGATGCGGACCAAGGCGTTCGGCGAGGAGCCTGCCGGATCGCTGCTGGAGTCCGAGGTCGTCGCGCGGGCCTCGCTCGACGTGCTGATCTCCGGCCTCACCGGCCACATCATCGACGTCCGCAAGGACGACCCCCTGGCGCTCGAGGCCGACCACCTGACCTGACCGGCCCGCGGGGACCGGCTCAGTCCGACGAACGGCTCCGAGCGCGCCGACCGGCACGTCGGCCGCGCTCAGGACCCATCAGGAACAGCGAGTCCGGCAGCTCGGGGTCGTCCCACAGCGGGAGCTGCACCAGTGGCCCGTCGGGGCTTTCCCGGACGGGCCACCGGCCGAGTCGCATGCCCCCCGCGCGCACGAACGCCTGCAGGTCCTCGCGCCGCCCGAGCTGCGCCAGGCGCACGAGCACACGCTGCGGAGGCGGCGTGGCGGCCCAGACCCAGTCCGGCGCCTCCGTGCTGAGCTCCTGCACAGCCCGCTCGAGCAGGTCCCAGTAGGTGTCGTCCTCCGTCCCGGGACTGGTGAGGTACCACCGGAAGTGCGCTTCGAAGAGCGTCTGGAGCCACGCTTCGTACCCGTGCCGGGACAGCTCAGCGGTGAGCACCTCACGGCTCAGTTCCCACGCGAGGATCCGGTCGCGCAGGTCCCGGACGGTGGCAGTCTGCTGGCTGAGGGAGCTGCGGTCCTCACGCTGGCGGTAGCGGTAGACCACGTCGGGAAGGACGTCGATCGACCGCGCGCGCGCGAGCAGCTGGGTGATGATCGGCTGGTCCTCGTAGGACACGCCCTCGCGGAACCACAGGTCCTGGGCGAGGAGGAAGCCGCGCCGGAACAACTTGTCCGGCGTGTACAGATTGCGCACGAGCGGCGGGAACTCCTCGAGAGTGATGCCCGCCCGACGGTGCGTGTGGATCGGCTCTGCCCACCGGGCCGGCCAGGCCTTGGAGCCGTCGAACCGCTCGACCGAGCCGCAGACGATGTCGGCACCGGTCTCTCGTGCCGACCGGACCATGGTGCCCAACGCGTGTCTCGGGAGCTCGTCGTCGGAGTCGACGAACGTCAGGAACTCGCCGCCGGCCTCTCGCAAGCCGGTGTTGCGGGCCGCGCCCAGGCCACCGTTCTCCCGGGTGAGCAGCCGCAGCCGGTCGTCCCGAGCGACGAAACCCTCCACGATCGCGCGGGAGCCGTCCGGTGAGCCGTCGTCGACCAGCAGCACCTCGAAGTCGTCGAAATCCTGGGCCAGGATGCTCTCCAGACAGTCGGCGACGTACGCCTCGACGTTGTAGATCGGCACCACGACGCTGATGGCGGGCATGGCCGCCATCCTAGGTGGCCACTCGGGACGCGGGCAGGTCGAGGGCGCCGAGCAGCTGGTCGACGACCCGCTCGGTCGCCTGGCCGTCCTGCCACGGGTTGTAGCGTGCGTTGAAGGCCGTGATGGCGGCGGCGTGGCGCTCACGCAGCCGGCCGAGATCGGACAGCTCTGCCACCACGGCGGCCGTGTCCCGCACCAGCGGCCCCGGGGCCGACTCCTCGAACGGGAAGAGGAAGCGCCTGCTCCCGGTGGAGTAGTCGGCCAGGTCGGGGACCAGGAAGACCATCGGCTTGCCGGTCAGCGCATAGTCGAAGCGGAGCGAGGAGTAGTCCAGCACCGCCGCGTCGGAGGCGAGGATCAGGTCGTTGACCTCGGGGTACGCCGTCACGTCCACGACGCCCGCCGCCGTGGTGGCGGGCGTGTGGAACCGGTGGCCGCGCAGCAGCAGCACGTACCGGTCTCCCAGCGCCCGCGACGCCGCCTCCACGTCGAGGAAGTCGGTCATCTCCGCCGCACGCGGCCGGCTCGCGAGGTGGTCGCGCCAGGTGGGCGCGTACAGCACCGCGACCTGGTCGTCAGCGAGGCCGAGCACGCGCCGGGTCGCCACCCGGCGCCGGTCTGCCTCCGGCAGCACCAGGTCGTCGTTGCGGGGGTAGCCGTGCTCGAAGGCCGGCCCCCGGTAGTCGTACTGCTCCCGGTAGTGACGCGTCATCTCCGGCGTCGGGGTCAGGATCGTGCTCCACGTGTCCACCCCGCGGGCGCGGAACTCGCGGATCCGCGCCGGCCCGTAGTCCTTGGCCAGCCACTGGTCCCGGCCCATCGCCTTGGACGGGTAGCCGTGGAAGGTCTGCAGCAGGAACTGGCCGGGTCGGCGACGGAACCACGGCTCCACGTCGGTGTTCGTCACGATGCACGCGGCGCGCGCCAGCACGTCGTACCAGGCCCGGCTGCGGAGCAGCACCGGCTCGGCCCCGGAAGGGGCCAGCTGGCTGTGGTCGGCGACTCCCCAGCAGATCCGGGCGTCCGGCCGGCGCCGCCGCAGCTCCTCGAAGATCGGCCGGGGGCTGTCGGTGGCGGTGCGGCCGGCATACGTCTCGAAGTAGAAGAGTCCCGGCTCGGGGGTCCGCTCGGTGAGCGCGTACGCCGTCCTGAGCTGCTGCTGGGCGTACGGGCCGAGCTCGTCGTCCGCGAGCGGGGGCAGCAGGCCCAGGACCAGGCCGCCGGCCGGACCCAGATGGGCGCGGACCCGGTGCCGCTCCCCGGCGAGCTCCACCGGCATCCGGTCGCGCAGCCGGTCGCTCAACGAGACGTTGGCCTCGGGGGTGACGAGCCGGTAGCCGCCGGCCCCCAGCCAGGTGGGCGTGCCGAACAGATCGGCCTGCAAGGAGATCCGCACGACCCCGGGCGTGCCCCGGTCGAACGCCGCAGCGACCGGGCGCCCCGACGCGTCGAGCAGCCGGAGCAGCTCGGGATCCCCGTCGACCGAGACAGCGAGCCGGGTCCCGTCGAGCGCGAGGTCGGTGACCCGGACCGGGCCCGCCTCCGGGTGCGAGGTCGGACCGGGAGCGACCAGGCGCCCCGCCCGGGACAGCCCGGCGACGGAGACCTCGACGAGGAGCTCGGTGTCCAGGCGCCCGGGGACCTCCACGACGACCGCGCGTGCGGACTGGAAGCGGCGCCCGAGCCACCGGGTCGCCTCGAGCGACGCCAGCTCACGGACCGCGAGGTCCTCGCCGGCGGCCGTGCGCACCCGGATCGCCGTCGGGAGCGAGCCCAGGTCGACGTGGTCGACGGCCACGAAGACCTCGATCTCGCGCCCGTCGCTGCCCCACGTCGTCCGCTGGAGGTGCAGCCGAAGGCCGGTCTCGCCGATCGTGAGCGGGCGCACCTCGTCGGGCAGCTCGAGGCCCGGGACCGGCCAGTCGGCGAGCACGACGCCGTCGCGGACGGTCGTCGGCAGGTCCTCCCCCGAGGCGGCGATCTCGGCAGCCAGCAGCTCGAGGTCGGCGCGGCGGTCCTCGAGGGCCAGCGTCACCAGAGCCCGGGCCGCGACCGGCAGCTCGGGGCTCCCCTTGGCGGCGTACCGCTCCACCAGGCTCCGCAGCTCCGCCCACTGCTCGCTGGTGGCACGCTCGGTGTCCTGGAGCAGTCGCGGGAGCTCCACACCGAGCACCTGACGCACCCATCCGTCAGCGAGCGGTCCGGTGAGCTCGGCCTCCACCAGCTCGGCCCGGTGCCGCCAGGCGCCCAGCCCCGCCAGTGCGTTCGGGGTCGCGCCGAACGCACGAGTCCCGTGGTCGTGCGAGAAGAGGTACGTCGCGGCGTCGAGGACGCAGACCCGCGGGACCGTGGCCAGCAGGCCGGCCATCGTCGGTGAGAGCAGCCAGTCGTCGTCCGGTCCGAAGCGGTGCCCACCGGCGTGCCAGGCGGTCCGTCGCACCATCGCGCCGCCGATCGTGAGGGCACCGGCGAGGTCCGGACGGCTCCGCGGCTCCACGTCCGTCGCCGCCGTGGCGTGGAGCGCCCGCTGGGACCGCTCCAGCCACGGCTC
The DNA here is from genome assembly GCA_963826415.1 of uncultured Actinomycetota bacterium. Lineage (GTDB taxonomy): Bacteria > Actinomycetota > Actinomycetes > Propionibacteriales > Nocardioidaceae > Nocardioides. The sequence continues at coordinate 426,569 of CAWGWW010000007.1, forward strand.
CGGCTCACCGGCCTGCTCCACCCGGCCGAGGGCCAGGCCCGCCTCGGCGTCGGCGAGGGCCCCGGCCGCCCGGCCCAGGGCCTGCGGCGCCAGCCGGTCGCAGCCACGCAGGAAGACGATGAACTCGCCGCTGGCCACCGCCGCGCCGTCATCGGCCGCCTCGGCCCAGCTGTCCCGGGACGCCAGCACCCGCACCCGCACGTCGTCGCTCCCGGCCAGGACGACGCCCAGGTCGCGGTCCGCCCAGGCCACCGGGCAGACCAGCACCTCCAGGAACGCGTGCGGCTGCCCGAGCACCGAGGCCAGGGCACCCCGGAGCCGGGCCAGGTCGACCGGCTCCACGACCACGACGACCGAGACCAGGCCGGCCTCGGCGCCCGGAATGCCCACGCGATGGCCAAGGCGACGGCGGAGCTCACGACGCGCGGCGGGCGGCAGCACGCCGGCGAGGGTCCCGGCCACACGCCGCGAGAACGAGCCGCCGGTCATGCGGCTCAGCGTAGCGGGGTCTCAGTCGGCGACGGTCACGTCGCGGTGCCAGGACTCCGTCACGTACTTCGTCTTCCAGTCCATCGACGTGTAGAGGCCCGCGGCTCCGGTCGGGGAGTCCGCGTCGACCTCGAGGCCCACGCGGTCCCGGCCACGCCGCGCCGCGTCGGCGATGATCGTGTTGAGCAGCCCCTTGGCCACCCCGCGCCCACGGGCGGCGCTCAGCACCCCGAGGTAGGAGACGTAGGACCCGTCCGGCCCGGACGAGCCCTCCGAGACCGTACCCACGAGCGCGCCGACCGGCTGCCGCTCCCCGGCGTCGTCGACGAGCTCGGCGAGCCACCAGTGGTCCCAGCGGTGGCCCGGGTCCTCGCGGAGCCGGTGCAGGAACTCCTCGAAGGTCTCCTCGCTGGAGTTGAAGTGGTCCACGAACGCACCCTCGAGCACCTCGTGCACCTCGCGGAGGTCGCCCTCCTCGGGCATCCCGCCGCCGCTGCGGCGGACCAGCCGGAAGACCACCCCGTCTCGCTCCCAGTGGTCGGGAGACTCCACCAGGTCGGCCTCCTCGGCGGTGACCGGGCGGCTCATCTGCCACCAGGTACGCACGCGTTCGAAGCCGGCACCTGCAAGCCAGCCGTGCTGCCGGTCGTCGTCCTGGAAGGCGCCGGTGTCGATCTGCTGGACCTCGATGCCACGGGCCTCACCGACCGCGCGCGCCTGGCCCACCGCCCACTCGAAGAGGACGGAGGAGCAGCGGTCGGCCAGCTGCTCCGGCAGCTCGCGCTCGACGATGTGGACGAAGAGCATCCGGCCCTCGGCGCGGTCGTGCACGCTGCCCCACGCCTTGATCTCGCCGTCCGGATCGCGGACCACGACGTTCTCGCGGGTGCGCAGTCCGACCTCGGAGACCTCGACCAGCACGTCGTCGACCCCGGAGGCCGCCCAGCCGCGTCCGTGGCGTTCGTGCGCCCGGAGCAGGCGGGTCAGCCGTGCCACGTCGAACCGGTCGGCCGGGTCCGGCGCCTCGACCAGCCAACCGGCCGGCAGGCCGTGGTTGTCGCCCAGAACTTCGACGGGGTCGCTCTCGAACCTGGAGTCCTCGGGAATCACAATCGCTGATTCTGCCGTATGCCGCCGGGGATCACCCCGGCGGCAGTCCGTCAGGCGTGGCGCCGGGCCGGGGTGGCCTGCCAGGCGAGGAGCTCGGCACGCAGGACGTCCAGCTCCTGCTCGAGCTCGGCAACCCGGACGATCGCCTCGGCAGCGCGGCCCTCGGCCTCGTCGAGCTGGTGGGTCGTGGCGCGACCCTCCTGCTCGGCCACGTCGGCGCGGCGGGCCTCGCTGTTCAGCTTGCGGGTGGCCTCGGCGGCGCGCCGCTGGGCGCGGATCAGCGCGCCCTCGAGCTCCTCGATCGCGTCGTTCTGGCCCGCGATGCGCGACTCCATGGTCGCGCTGAAGGCCAGCTGCTCGACGGTGCGGGCGGCGGTGAGGTCACGGTAGGCCTGAGCCTGCGCGGCCCGGTCGCGGGCGGCGTCGCGGCGCGACGCCATCAGCTCGGAGTGGGTGATCCGGGTGGCGGCAGCGCCGAGCACGACGCTGAGACCGGCAGCGACGGTGACCATGAGCCACGAGCCACTGAGGACGGCGCCGATGACGACGAGCGCCGAGAGCGAGAGGAGCAGGACGGCGACGATGAGGCGGGTGCTGCGTTGCCGACGCCTGCTCGCGGGAGCCTTGGGGGAAGCCATACCAGCAGGTTAGGACCCGTGGGGCTCGGAACGGACGCGACACGCACGCTCGAGCAGGATCGCCGTGATGACGACGGCCACACCGGCGAGCGCTGCGGCGGCCGATCTCCACACCCGCTGGCCCGCGAGCTCGGCATCGACGCCGAGCCAGCTCACGGCGTACCCGAGGTAGCCGCCGGCCACCAGCGAGCCGACCAGGGCCGAGGACCGGGCCAGAACCAGCCGGTTCACGGCATGGTGCGGCTCGAGCCGCTCGCGGCGTACGTGCACCGCACGCCAGGTCAGCCAGGCCGTCCCGCCGAGAATGAAGCCGAGCAGGACCAGGGCCAGGACCTGGGTCCAGGTGACGATCGGCGCGGTCCCCCGGATCCGCTCCGCGAGGGGATGCAGCAGCCAACCACCGACCAGCCCCGCCACGGTCCAGGCGACCAGCGCGCCGGGTGAGGTGGGCCGCAGGTGCCCGCCGGACGACTCGTCGTCGGACGGGTCAGCGGTCACTGGATCTCGAGCTTCAGGTCTTCCCGCAGGGCGATCCCGGACTCGTCGGTGTCGTCCAGCAGGTCGGCGATCGACCCGACGTTCGGCAGCTGCGCGTCGGGCTCGAGGTCGAACCACGGTCGCAGCACGAACGCGCGCGACTTCGCCCGCGGGTGGGGCAGCCGCAGCGACTCGTCGTCGCTGCGGCGGTCCCCGACCACGATGAGGTCGATGTCGAGGGTCCGGGGCGCGTTGACCACGACGTCGTCACGCTCACGCCCGAAGGCGTCCTCGATCGCCAGCGCGCGGTCCATCAACCGGCTGGCGGCGAGCGTCGTGTCGATCAGCACCACGGCGTTGAGATAGTTCCGGACGCCGGCCGGCGAGTCGACGGGCTCGGTCTCGTAGACCGGCGAGACGCCGGTCACCCACACGTCCGGGGTGTCCGCCAGGGCGTTGACGGCGCCCTGGAGAGACGCCATCCGCTCACCGAGGTTCGACCCCAGCGCCAGGACGGCGCGACGGATCGGCCGCATCTCGCCGGTCAGGGTGTCGGCATCGATGATGTTCGGGTTGGGAGTCTCAGTCACGGTCGGCCCTCGCGCTTCCGGGTGATCGTCAGGGCGACGTCTGCGAACGTCGCCTCAATGGGTGCGTCCGGCTTGTGAACGGTGACCCGAGCCCATTGAACACGGTCATCCGCGAGACAGACGTCCGAGATTCGTTGGGCCAGGGTCTCGATCAGGTCGACCGGATCATTTGCTACTGCGGCGTGCACCGCGGCCACGAGACTTCCGTAGTCGACGGTGTCGCGCAAGTCGTCGGAAGCCGCCGCAGGCTTGGTGTCCAGGCCCAGCGTGAGGTCGATCACGAAGGTCTGGCCCTCGCGTCGCTCGAACTCGAAGACCCCGTGATGGCCGAAGCACTCGATGCCGATGACGGACAGTTCGTCGTTCAACTTCTTCTCTCCTCGAGTCGGGCCAGGACCGCCAGCACGTCGCGGCTGGCGCGCACGTCGTGCACGCGGATCCCCCAGACGCCGGCCCGAGCCAGGTGGACGGTCAGCGCGGCATTGGCCTGCTCACGCTGGTCGACCGGTCGCGGCACCCCGTCGGCATCGGCGAGCAGCACCCCGAGGAACGACTTGCGACTGGCACCCACGAGCAGCGGCCGGCCCAGGGCCTTGAGCCGCTCGACGCCGGCCAGCAGCTCCCAGTTGTGGTCGGCGCGCTTCGCGAAGCCCAGCCCGGGGTCGAGGACGACCCGGTCGAGGGCGACACCGGCGGCGGCCATCGCGTCCAGGCGTGTCGACAGCTCGTCGTACACGGCCGCCACGACGCCGCCGGGTCCGTCGTAGACGGCGAAGTCACGCATCGACTCGCTGTGCGCCCGCCAGTGCATCGCGACGTACGTCGCCTGCGCGTCGGCCACCACCGCGAGCATCTGCGGGTCGGCGAGGCCACCAGACACGTCGTTGACGATCGTCGCTCCGGCCGCGAGCGCCGCCGCCGCGACCTCCGAGCGCATCGTGTCGACCGAGACCACGGCGCCCCCGGCGGCCAGCTCCGTGATCACCGGGATCACCCGGTCCAGCTCCTCGGCCACCAGCGGCCTGGTGGCCCCCGGGCGGGTGGACTCGCCGCCGACGTCCAGGATGTCCGCTCCCTGCTCGCGCAGGTCGCGACCGTGCGCGACCGCCGCCTCCGGGTCGGCCCAGCGGCCCCCGTCGGAGAACGAGTCGGGCGTGACGTTCACGACGCCCATCAGTCGGGGCCGTCCGATCGGCTCGAGCACGGAGGGGACGGTCATCAGCGGCGGCTGTGGATCAGCGCCATCGCCTCGGACCTGGTGGCCGGGTTGTGCATGATCCCGCGGACCGCGGAGGTGATCGTGCGGGCACCGGCCTTCCGCACGCCGCGCATGGTCATGCACAGATGCTCCGCCTCGATCACGACGATCACGCCGCGGGCCTCGAGGATCTCCATCAGCGAGTCGGCGACCTGCGTGGTCAGTCGCTCCTGGACCTGCGGCCGCTTCGCGTAGACGTCGACGAGGCGGGCGAGCTTGGACAGGCCGGTGATCTTGCCGGTGTCCGCCGGGATGTAGCCCACGTGCGCGACGCCGGTGAACGGGACCAGATGGTGCTCGCACATCGACCACAGCTCGATGTCGCGGACCAGCACCATCTCGTCGTGGCCGATGTCGAACGTCGTGGTGAGCACGTCCTCCGCGGTCATCCGCATCCCGGAGGTCAGCTCGGCATAGGCTCGGGCGACGCGGGCCGGCGTCTCCCGCAGGCCCTCGCGGGTCGGGTCCTCCCCGATCGCCGCGAGCAGCTCGCGCACCGCAGCCTCGGCCCGCGGCTGGTCGAACGCCGGGACGTCCGCCGGGTCGAAGGTGGGGAGGGCGATCGGGTCGGTCATCGTGGTGGCAGGTCCGACCCCGGTGACGGCGCCTGACCGACGCCTGGATCCCCGTGGACGTCGCCCCCGGCACCCGGAGGCGTGATGATCACGGCACCCTCGCGATCGGCCGCGGCACCGTTGGCGGCCACACGGTCCCGGATCTCCTGCGGGATCTCGATCGGCGGGATCGAGGACGGGTTGCGGTCGGGTGAGCCGGTCCACGCCGGGCGCGAGGAACGCAGCCGCAGCGGCTCGAAGACCTGCGCCACCTCGGCCTTGTCGAGCGTCTCCTTGTCGAGCAGCGCGAGCACCAGCGCGTCGAGGACGTCGCGGTTCTCCTCGAGGATGTCGTAGGCCTCCTGGTGGGCAGCGGCCAGGAACTTCTTGGTCTCCTCGTCGATGATCGCGGCGACGTCTTCGGAGTAGTTGCGCTGGTGTCCCATGTCGCGGCCCAGGAACGGCTCTCCCTGGGCGTCGCCGAGCTTGATCGCCCCGAGCCGCTCGGTCATGCCGTACTGGGTGACCATCGCCCGAGCCAGGCTCGTCGCCTTCTCGATGTCGTTGCCGGCGCCCGTGGTCGGGTCGTGGAAGACCATCTCCTCGGCGGCACGGCCGCCGAGCATGTAGGCCAGCTTGTCGAGCATCTCGGACCGGGTCTGGGAGTACTTGTCCTCGTCCGGCAGCACCATCGTGTAACCGAGGGCCCGCCCACGCGGCAGGATCGTGATCTTGTGCACGGGATCGGTGCCGGGGAGCGCCGCGGCGACCAGGGCGTGACCGCCCTCGTGGTACGCCGTGATCAGCTTCTCCTTCTCGCTCATCAGCCGCGAGCTGCGCTGCGGCCCGGCGATGACGCGGTCGATCGCCTCGTCCAGCGACTCGTTGCTGATCTGCTTCTCGTTGTTGCGCGCGGTGAGCAGAGCCGCCTCGTTGAGCACGTTGGCGAGGTCGGCACCGGTGAAACCGGGGGTGCGCCGGGCGTACGACAGCAGGTCGATGTCCTCGGCCATCGGCTTGCCGCGCGAGTGGACCTCGAGGATCCGGTGCCGGCCGGCGAGGTCCGGCGCGTCGACGCCGATCTGCCGGTCGAAGCGGCCGGGGCGCAGCAGCGCCGGGTCGAGCACGTCGGGGCGGTTCGTGGCGGCGATCAGGATGACGCCGCCGCGGACGTCGAAGCCGTCCATCTCGACGAGGAGCTGGTTGAGGGTCTGCTCGCGCTCGTCGTGGCCGCCGCCCATGCCGGCGCCTCGGTGCCGGCCCACGGCGTCGATCTCGTCGATGAAGACGATCGCCGGAGCGTTCTCCTTGGCCTGCTCGAACAGGTCACGCACCCGGGAGGCACCGACACCGACGAACATCTCGACGAAGTCGGAGCCGGAGATGGAGTAGAACGGCACGCCGGCCTCGCCGGCGACCGCACGGGCCAGCAGGGTCTTGCCGGTGCCGGGGGGCCCGTAGAGCAGCACGCCCTTGGGGATCTTGGCTCCTACGGCCTGGAACTTCGCAGGCTCCTGGAGGAACTCCTTGATCTCACCGAGCTCCTCGATCGCCTCGTTGCAGCCGGCCACGTCGGAGAAGGTGGTCTTGGGCATGTCCTTGGAGATCAGCTTCGCCTTGGACTTGCCGAACTGCATGACTCCGCGGCCGCCACCACCCTGGACCTGGTTCATCAGGAACAGGAAGACCAGGACGATCAGCGCGAACGGGAGCAGGGCGCCCAGGATCGTCCCGATCAGGCTCGGCGTCGGGTTCTCGGAGTTGGACTCCTCGATGGCGCCCTCGGCGATCTGCTGGTCGACCGCCTTGATCATGTCGATCTGCTGGCCGGTGACCCAGTGGGTGGTGATCTTGGCGCCACCGGCCCGGTCGACACCGTCGTCCAGGGTGGCCCTGATCTCCTGGTCACCGTCGATGAAGGTGATCTCCTTGACCTCGCCGTTGGCGATGTAGGAGTTCATCTCCGAGGTGGTGACCTCGTCGTACCCACCGTTCGGGGCGAGGTACTGCAGGGCGAGGAGGACGCCGATCACGGCGACGACGATCCACACCCAGGGACCCTTGACTATGCGCTTCACAGGCTTCTCTCGACGCGTCTATTGCCGTCCGGCGGCCTCGGCCGGCCGGACGCTCATCTGAACTGACGACGGTACACGGCGTCGGCAACGCCCATTCTGTCAGCCGTGGCCCCGGGCGGTGGCCCCGGGCGGTGGCCCGGACCTGGCCCCGGACGGCCGGAAGGACCGGTCGGAGGACGGGTCGCGTCGCCTCAGGAGTAGACGTGCGGCGCCAGCGTGCCGATGTCGCGCAGGTTGCGGTACTTCTCCCGGTAGTCGAGGCCGTAGCCGACGACGAACTCGTTGGCGATGTCCCAGCCGACGTACTTCACCTCGACCGGCATCTGCAGGGCCTCGGGCTTGCGCAGCAGGGTGCAGATCTCGACGCTCGCGGGGCTGCGCGACGAGAGGTTCGAGGTGAGCCAGGACAGGGTCAACCCGGTGTCGATGATCTCGTCGACGATCAGCACGTCGCGCCCCGAGATGTCGGTGTCGAGGTCCTTCAGGATCCGCACCACGCCGCTCGACTTGGTGCCGGAGCCGTAGGACGACACCGCCATCCAGTCCATCTCGACGTGGCGTCCGAAGCTGCGGGCGAGATCGGCCATCACCATGACCGCGCCCCGCAGGATGCCGACGATCAGCAGGTCCTTGCCGGCGTAGTCAGCCTCGATCTCCCGGGCGAGCTCCTCGAGCCGCCCTTGGATCTGCGCCTCGGTGAAGATGACGTTGACGAGGTCGTTCTCGACGTGGGACGAGTCCATGGCGAAAGACTAGGGGGTGCGCCCGTTCCCGGCTCGCACCCCCGCAGCTGATCTGGAGCTACCAGACGTTGGGCCGCAGGGCCAGCGGCCGGCTACCGGTCCGGGTGACCTGGAGCCGCAGCTGGTCGCTCGACGGCTTGAGCGTCGTGGAGCCGGCGAAGGCGACCGTGAGCAGGTAGCGGCCCTTGGCGAGCCGCTTCAGGTCGACGGCGGTCCTGCCGTTGTCCTTCTTGCGCAGCGTGCCGGACCCGACGACCTTCCGTCCGCTCAGCACCTCGACCTCGCCGACCACGTTGCTGGCCTTCCCCGTCACGCTGACGACCACTCTGCCGCGCTGGGTGGGACGGATCGTGCCGTCGACCAGCCGCGCCTTCGTGTTGCTGCCCGCGCGCGGGACCACGAGGGTGACCTCGTCCGCGCGGACGACCTGCCGCCGACCGGTCGTGACGGCATCGGCCACGCTCTGGGTGCGGAAGCCCTCCTTGGAGAAGCGCAGCGTGTAGGTGCCGGCCGGGACGTACAGCCCGTAGAAGCCGTGCTGGACCCCAGCGGCTCCCTTGTCACTGGCGTAGGTCAGCGCGGACGCCGCGACGACCCCGTCGGCGTCGATCGCCTCGACCTGGACGTCGTCAACGAGGCGGTCGGACTGGTCGGTGACCAGACCGCGAATGATCTTGGAGTCGGTCGCCGGCGCTGCCGAGGACGGCGCGAGGCCGCCTGCGACGAGCGCGAACGAGACGACGGCGAGCAGGAGCGGGCCTGGGAGAGTGCGCAGCCGGGACATGGGTCCTCCGTGGGAAAGTGATGGGCTGCGCAAGATGATCCGCTCGGGAGCGGGCTCGCGGAGCAGAATCGGAGAATTCGCTCAGGGGTTCGTTTCGAAGCCCAGGACCGCATCCACTCGGCGCATCCGCAGTCGACCGGGGAGGTCCACCCACTTCTGCCCCCGCCAGTCGGTGAGCAGGGCGTCCATGGCCAGCACGTGCTCGTGGAACAGCTCGTGTGCATGGGCCCCGGCGGCGATCGCGGCCAGCCGCAGCACCCGTCGGCGTACGGCGGTGGGCTGGGCCAGCAGCGGCTCCACCAGGAGCTCGTCGCCCAGCTCCGCCAGCGCAGCCTCGGCCAGCCCGTCGAGGTGGTCCATGTCGTCGCGCAGCTGGTCAGCGGTGCGGGCGAGGGTCCGGGCCACTCCGGGGCCGAGCTCGTCCTCCAGCATCGGCAGCACACGAGTGCGCACCCGGGCCCGAGTGAAGCGTGGGTCGGCGTTGTGGGGGTCGACCCAGACGTCGATCGCCTCGACCTGGCAGGCCGTGACGGTGTCGACCCGTGCCACGTCCAGGAGCGGGCGGCGGTAGCGGTCGAAGGCGCGGCGCATCCCGGCCACAGACCTGCCCCCTGAGCCGCGGGCCAGGCCGAGGAGCACCGTCTCGGCCTGGTCGTCGCGGGTGTGGCCGAGCAGGATCGCGGCTGCCTCGAAGCGGGACCCGATCTCCTCCAGCACCGCGTAGCGAGCCTCACGGGCCGCCGCCTCCGGTCCCAGCCCGGCCCCCTCGATGTGGACCCGGGCACCGACCGTCTCGGCGGCGCCGAGCGCCACCATCTGTGCGACCACCCGCTCGGCGTGCTCGGCCGAGCCCTCCTGCAGCCCGTGGTCGATCGTCGCTCCGACCACGTGCAGCGCCGCCGCCCTGCCCTCGAACACGGTCGCGGCCAGCAGGGCCAGCGAGTCCGCGCCACCGGAGCAGGCGACCACCACAGTGCCGCCGGGCTCCACGTCGGCGAGGCAGCGGCGTACGGCGAGTCGGACCGCGGCGACCGCCGGATGCAGCCTCATCGCAGACCCGTTCGCTTCAGGAGGGCCAGGCTCACAGGACCCGGGAGACCCACGCAGCCGGGTCGGCGATCTCCGCCTTCGACGGCAGGTTCTCCGGGCGCTCCCACACGGCGTTGAACTCCGCCATGCCGGTCTTGTCGACGACGCCACGCACGAAGCGGGCGCCGTCTCGGTACTGCGCCATCTTGGCGTCGAGGCCGAGCAGGCGACGCAGGAGCTTGTCGAGCACCCCCACCCCCTGGCGGCGCCGGTCGAAGCTGCGGCGGATGGCACCCACGCTGGGGATCACGCTCGGTCCGACGCCGTCCATCACGACATCGGCATGTCCCTCGAGCAGGGACATGACGCCGGTGACCCGGTCCATGATCTCGCGCTGCTCGGGCGTGCCGAGCGCGTCGATCAGGCTGTCGCCGCCACCCTTGACGGCTGAGGCGATCCGCTTGAACCCGTCGTCGAGCAGACCGGACGGCTCGAGGGTCTCGGCGATCTTCTGCATCTCGGTGTAGATGTGGTCGCGCATCCAGGGAACGGCGGTGAACTGCACCCGGTGCGTCTCCTCGTGCAGGCACACCCAGAGCCGGAAGTCGGCCGGCACCGCGGAGATCTCCCGCTCGACCTGCACGATGTTGGGCGCCACGAGCAGCAGCCGGCCGGACGGGTCGTAGAACGGGTCGAACTGCCCGAGCACCTTGCCGGCCAGGAAACCCAGCAGGGCCCCGACCTCGACCCCGGTCACCCGCGACCCGATGGCGTGGGAGAGACCGACGGCCGGGCCCTTGCGCGAGGACAGCTTGTCGAGGATCGGCGCCAGGATGGCAGCGAAGCTGTCGGCGTTGGCCTGGACCCATCCCGGCCGGTCCACGATCAGGACCGGCGCCGTTCGGTCGTGGGCGACCAGGCCCGTGAAGTCGCGCACCAGGCCGGTCGAGCGGTCGGCACCGGCGCGCAGCTCGGCGACCACGGCCTCGGCCTCGTCCCGGCTGACCTGCGGGCCCTCCCCCGCGAGTCGGGAACCGAGCGACACGGCGAGGTCCCAGTCGACCATCGCCCGGGAGCCGGGGTCGCCCGAACCGTCGGATGCCTCGTCGGCCGGACCGGGCTGCTTCGTCATGGACCGACCGTACCGGGCGGCGCCCAGCGTCCGGTCGGGCCGTCGGACCCTGGCCGCTGGAGGTTCAGCGCCCGCAGTGGCAGGACCCGAGCGAAGCTGCCAGGTCGTCCAGGGCGTCGCGGGCGCCGAGCGTGTCGACCAACGCCACGCGGTCGGCCATCAGCACGAAGACGATCGGCCGACCGTCGAGGTCGGTCGCGATCCCGGCCAGGGCGCTGACCCCGGACAGGGTGCCGGTCTTGGCGCGCACGTGCCCACGGCCCGGCCGCGGCGCATCGTCGAACCGGAACTCGAGCGAACCGGTGAAGCCGGCGACCGGGAGCCCGGTCAGGACCGACCTGAGCTCCGGGTGCTCGGGTGAGGCAGCCGCCTGCAGCACGCCGATCAGTGTGTCGGGGTCGAGCAGGTTCTTGCGCGACAGCCCGCTGCCGTCGCGGACCTTGGCGCCGGCCACGGGTACGCCGAGGTCGCGCAGCACCGTGAGTACGCCGCGGGCGCCGGCGGCGAACGACCCGACTCCGGTCGTGGCGAGTCCGACGTGGCGGGCCAGCACCTCGGCGCCCTCGTTGTCGCTGACCAGCAGGACTCGCTCGACGATCTGCGACAGGGGTGCACTGGTGACACTGGCGAGGGGCTCCGCCTCGGGGTCGGCGCTGCGTGGGCGAGCCACCCCGACCACCTCCACCCCCTGCCGGGCCAGCGCACCGGCGAAGGCGGCCGCGGCGACCGCCGCCGGGTCGTCGACCGGACGAGCGCCGACCACCGGGCGCCCCTCGTCGACCCACAGGGCCGAGATCGGCGTCACCACCCCGTCGGCTCGGTAGCTCGCCGGCCAGTGCGGGCTGAAGGCCGGCCCGGAGAACAGCGAGTCGTCGTAGCCCACCCGGACCCGGCTGACCCCCTGCTCGCCGAGCGCAGCGGCCGTCGACTTGGCCAGCGCCACGACGTTCGCGCGAGCCGGATAGGTGGATCCGTCGACCCGTCGACTGGCGAGGAACGGGTCGCCACCCCCCACCAGCACGATCCGGCGGTTCCCGTCGGGCACCACGTCGGTGCTGAAGACGTGGGCCGGACCCAGGGTCTCGAGGGCGGCTATCCCGGTCAGCAGCTTCAGCGTCGAGGCGGGCACCGCCGAGCCGTCGCCGCGTGAGAAGAGCTCGGCGCCAGTGAGCCCGGCGACCGCGGCGAAGACGTCGGGCCCCAGGTCGTCGTCCCGGAGCGCGCGAGCCAGCGCCTTCTCGACGCGGCCGGGCGCGAGCGGGCCGACCCCGGTGCCCGCGACAGCAGTGACCGGCTGGGCCAGCGGATCCGGGGTCGCGAGCGGTGGGAGCGTGAGTCCGGGGGGTGGCGCCACCGCCGCCGGGTCGACCGACGGGTCCGGGCCCTCGAACCCGAACCACCGGGCACCGAGGTCGAAGCGGTAGGAGGCGGTGGCCGCGACCAGGATCGCGAGCACCAGGAACACCGGGAACCAGCGCAGGAACCGCCCCGACGGCAAATCACGCCCGCCACTCCTGTGGTGGCGTGGGTCACGTCGGGTCACCGATTCCTCCTTCCGACTGCACGTTTGCGGCCATTGTGCGCGAGACTGACCCCTGGCCCGCTCAGGGGCCACCCAGACCCGGCTCCGGCGGAGCCGACGACGACGCGGAGGGTGACGTGCTGGAGTTCGACGTACTCGTGGAGATTCCCAAGGGCTCGCGCAACAAGTACGAGGTGGACCACGAGACGGGTCGCATCCGGCTGGACCGGATGCTCTTCACGTCGACGGCGTACCCCGAGGACTACGGCTACATCGAGAACACCCTCGGCCAGGACGGCGACCCGCTCGACGCACTGGTGATCCTCCAGGCACCGACGTTCCCCGGCTGCATCATCAAGTGCCGCGCGATCGGGATGTTCCGGATGACCGACGAGGCCGGCGGCGACGACAAGGTCCTCTGCGTCCCCACCCACGACCCGCGCCTCGAGCACCTGCGCGACATCAACCACGTCTCGAAGTTCGACCGTCTCGAGATCCAGCACTTCTTCGAGGTCTACAAGGACCTCGAGCCCGGCAAGTCCGTCGAAGGCGCCGAGTGGGTCGGGCGGGTCGAGGCCGAGGCCGAGGTGCTCGCGTCCTTCGAGCGCGCGAAGACCGAGGGGCACTGAGCTCGCTCAGGACTCCAGCACGCCCCGGAAGTAGCCCAGCGCTCCGCTGACCTCCACCGTGACGTCGCGGAGGCCGCGCGCCTCCAGCCAGCCGGTCACCTGCTCGGACGTGCAGCCCGGTCCGAGCAGCCCGGTGGCCCGACCGGCGAGGCGCACCGGCTCGAAGCGGAGGCCGGTGTCGTTGAGCAGGGCACTGCCGGTGATGACGCCCCCGGGGCGCAGCACGCGCGTCATCTCGATCACCGCGAGCGCGGGGTCGGGGAAGCAGTGCAGGCCGGTGAACGAGACGACCAGGTCGAAGGTGGCATCGGCGAAGGGCAGCCGCGCCACGTCCGCGAGCCGGGTCTCGACCTGGTCGGCGACGCCCCACTCGGCCGCGGCCGCGGCCGTCCGGTCGAGCATCGGCTGGGCGATGTCGGCAGCGACGTAGCTGACGCCCTGCCCCGGCCGGAGACCACGCAGCGCGACCCCTCCTCCGCAGGGCACGTCGAGGATGTGGGCGCCCGCCGGCTGGCGGCCGATCTCGTCCGCGGCGGCGTACAGCCGGTGCAGGTCGCTGCCGAGGCCGGCGCGCCAGAGCGGACCGCCGAGACGCGGGTGCTCCACGGTCCAGTCGTAGACGGTGGCCCAGAGCGGGTCCTGCTGCCAGCCGCCGAGCAGGCGCACTCAGTCGCCGATCAGGTCGGGCGCCCGCAGCATCTCGACGGGTACGTCGAACGCGTCGACCAGGTCGACCGCGAGCGGGCGGAGCTTGCGGCACAGACCACCGATCTCGCGGCTGATCGCCTTGGACCGCTGCACGGTGAGCCGTCCGTGCTCCATGAACCAGGCCCGGTCGGACTCGATGGTGGACAGGGCGTGCAGGTCGGCGAGCAGGTAGAGAGCCACCTTCAGGTCGGAGTCGGGCAGCGGACGCACCTTGGCGATGAACGCCTCGAGCACCAGTCGCTCGACGTGCGCGCGGGCAGCGCCGATCACGTGGTCCTGGACACGGGAGAAGACCTCGCCGGCGTCCATGCCCTGGTCGATGCCCCGCTTGAGCCGGCGCGCCACCCCGGCGAGCATGTGCTCCTCGCGGTACCGCAGCATCGCGAGCTGGTAGTCGGGGTCGAGCAGGCCGGCCTCCTGGTCCCACTGGTCGCCGCCGGGGAGCACGTCCTTGAGCCGCTCGAGCAGCTTGTGCACGCTGGTGCGCTCGATCACCGTCTCGACGGCCAGTCCGGCGACGAAGCGGACGAGTCCGAACTGGTCCATGTCGGAGAACTCGCTGGAGTAGTCGGTGAGCAGCCCCTTGGCGACGAGCTGCAGCAGGACGTGGTTGTCGCCCTCGAAGGTCGTGAAGACGTCGGTGTCCGCCTTGAGTGCGGCGAACCGGTTGATGGAGAGGTAGCCGGCTCCGCCGCAGGCCTCGCGACACTCCTGGATGGTCGTGGTGCCGTGCCAGGTGCCGAGCGCCTTGGTCCCGGCCGCGCGGGACTCGAGCTCGCGCCGGGTCTGCTCGTTGTCGGCGACGCCGGAGAAGACGTCGTGCAGCTGCCCGGCCACGACCTCCTGGGCGAAGTGCAGCGCGTAGGTGCGGGCCAGCAGCGGCAGCAGCCGGCGCTGGTGCATCCCGTAGTCGAGGAGCAGCTCCTCACGCTGGTCGTCGCTGGTGGCGAACTGACGGCGACGGTCGGCGTATCGCGTGGCGATGGTCAGCGCGACCTTCGCGGCGTTGATCCCGGCTCCCCCGACGCACACCCGGCCCTGCACGAGGGTGCCGAGCATGGTGAAGAAGCGCCGGTTGGGGTTCTCGATCGGGCTCTCGTAGACCCCGGCGGGGCTGACGTCGGCGAACCGGTTGAGCAACGCGGTGCGGGGCACCCGGACCTCGTCGAACCAGATCCGGCCGTTGTCGACGCCGTTGAGCCCCATCTTCTGGCCGTCGTCCTCGATCCGGACACCGGTGCAGGGCTTGCCCCGCTCGCGGATCGGCACCACGAACGCGTGCACCCCCTCGGAGACCCCGCCGACCTCGAGCTGGGCGAAGACCACGGCGAGCTCGCCGTGGACCGCCGCGTTGCCGATGTAGTCCTTGCGGGCCTCGTCGCCGTGGGTGGTGATCACGAACTCCTCGGTCGCCACGTCGTACGTCGCGATGGTCCCGAGCTCCTGCACGTTCGAGCCGTGTCCGGTCTCGGTCATCGCGAAGCAGCCCATCAGCTCCCCGGTGATCAGCTCGGCGAGGTAGGCGTCGTGGTGCCGCTTGGTGCCGAGCTGGAGGATCGCGCCACCGAAGAGGCCGAACTGCACCCCCACCTTGACCAGCACCGACAGGTCGCCGTACGCGAGGGTCTCGAACGCCGCCACGGAGGCCCCGATGTCGCCACCGCCCCCGAACTCGACCGGGAACCCCATCCCCGTCTGGCCGGTGCGGGCCATCTCGACGAGCACGTCCTTGACCCGCTCGCGGAACTCCGGCCGCGACATGGTCTCCGCGTCCTCGAGGATCCGGGCGTGCTCGGCGAGGTTGCGCCGGACCAGGCCACGGACCTCGGCGTACGTGCCGTCCAGCAGGGCGGTCAGCTGCTCGACGTCGATCTCGGGCTGGCGGTAGCGCGAGACCTCGGTGCCGTCCTGGTCCGTGGGGGGTGCGGTGTCGGTGGCCATGACGCGACGCTACCGCCCCCGGGGAAGGCCCGACAGCCGCGCGACCGCTGGCGCATCAGGGCTGCCGGCGGTCAGGGACGGGCGTAGAAGTTGGGCGGAGTCCAGTAGTACATCGACTCCTGGACGACGGGTCGCCCGGTGCGCGGCGCGTGGATGATCTGCCCGCCACCGATGTAGAGCGCCACGTGGTAGATCGACGAAGGGTCGTTCGACGAACCCCAGAAGACCAGGTCCCCCGCCCGCAGGTCCCCGGCCGAGACCTTGGTGGACTGCTCGTACTGGGCGACCGAGTAGTGCGGCAGCGACCGACCACCGGCGCGCCAGGCGCCCATGGTGAGTCCGGAGCAGTCCCAGGCGTCGGGGCCGGCGGCGGCCCAACGGTAGGGCTCACCGAGCTGGGCCCGGGCGAAGTCGATCGCGCCCTGCGCGCCCGCCGCCGGAGCGGGGGGTGCCGGGCTGGGCGTGGGCTGCGGGGTCGGGGACGGCTGGGGCGCCGGGGCGGGAGACCCGCCCGAGCTGGTGCCGCCGCCGTTCCCGCTCTGGTTGCTGTTGCTGTTGCTGTTGCTGTTGCCATTGCTGTTGGTGGCGGGCTGGGTGCCGGTGGACTGCGCCTGGACCGACTTCTCCTGCTCACGCTGGGCGGCGGCCGCCGCCGCGGCAGCGGCCTGCTCCTCGAGTGCGGACTGGCGGGTCTGGGCGAGCTCGACACTGATCTGCTCGAGGTCGGCGAGCTGGACGATCAGCTCGGTCTTCTCCGCGGCGATCGTGGCGGCCTCGTGACTGGCCGCCGCTGCCGCCTGGCGGGCGGCGTCGCGGGCCTGCCGGGCACGGGTCTGGGCGCGGGTGGCGGCATCGCGAGCCTCGAGCGCCTGTGCGGCCGACACGTCAGCCACGGTCGCGGACGCGCGGAACACGTCGTACCTGCTGTCGAGGGCGTCCTCGGCGTTGTGCAGGGTGGTCACCTGGTCGATCACCGTGCTGATGCCGTCCGACTGCGCCATCGCCGCGAGGGCGGTGAGGCTCGGCGCCACGACGTACGACGTGACCAGGGCACCGCTGTAGGCCTCCCGCTGGCGCTCGACGTCGGTGCCGGCGGCCGCGGAGCGGCGCTCAGCGACCCGGGCCGCGGCGCGAGCCTCCCGCACCGCCCAGCGGGCGCCGTTGAAGGCCTCCGCCGCGCGGGCGGCCTCCACGGCCGAGGCCTGGAGCCGTTGGTTGGCGAGCACCAGCCGCGCCCGCACCGAAGCGACGTCGTCCGCCTTCTCCTCGACCGCGACGCGGGACTGCGCGACCTCCCGGCGAGACGGGGTGCTCGACTCGTCGGCCGCGGCCACTCCGGCGACGGAGCCCACCACCGTCACCAGGACCGTCGTCCAGGCGATCGCCGAGCCGACCCGCAGTTGCCGCACTTCCGGTCCTTCCGTGCTCTTCTCGGACCGTCCGGTCCGACGTGTGAGTGCCCCGGGCAAAATCCCCATGGCCCGGGGCACTCCCTGCACGGTAGTGCTCATTCGTCCCAAAAGACACAGAAACCCCAAAATTCCCAGAAATCTCCGGCGTGTCGACTTGACGAACTACATGGTTGTCATTCGCAAAGGCGCGGACGTCTCCCCGGGCAGCAGGGCGCTGCCGCACGAGAGGGTGGGGCTCAGGCGTCGGCGTCGACGGGCACGTGCGTGGTGGTCGTCGTCGGATGCGACGAGAGACCATGCCGTTCGAACTTCTGGCCGCTGGCGATCCCGCCCACGTAGAACGCGATGAAGGCGATCATGATCCCGGCGACGTCATCGGCGACGTAGTGCCAGCCGAAGTAGATCGTGGCGATGATGGTGAGCCCGAAGTTCACCCAGAAGATCCACTTGAGCACCTTGGACCGCAGCGTGAACTGCACCATCAGCGCCACCAGCAGCGTGATCGCGCAGTGCAGGCTGGCGAAGCCGGCCACCGACTGCACGACCCCCTCGACGCCGCCGTGCATCACTTGTTGTCGCGAGTTGTAGAGCGACTCCATCAGGGCCGAGGTCGGCGTGTCCGGCAGTCCGGCGTACGGCGCGACGTAGGCGAAGCCGGGCCCGAGAGTGGGCAGCGCGTAGTAGGACAGGGTGCCCAGCGCCCAGGCGATGCACTGGGAGGTGGCGAACCAGTAGCCGAACGTCAGGTTCCGCGACCAGACCAGCCACCCGGTCAGCGCCAGCGGCACGAGCGGCAGGAACCACAGGTAGACGTAGGACAGCACCCAGGCCGAGACGCCGGTGCCGAGCACGTCGTGGAAGACCACGCCGGGGTCGTTGCCGAAGAACAGCAGTCGGTCGAGCAGGTGGAGCTCCCGGTCGTACTTCGTGTCGTTGAGCACGAACGGCAGGAACGACTTGAGGTTCCGGTAGCTCACGTAGGTGACGTAGAAGCAGACGACGCCCATCACGACGAGGGTCATCCGCTCCCGGGTCCAGTGGCTGCGCACCCGGTCCCGGAAGATCGGCCACATCGCGGCCGGCACCATCTTGGACTGCCACAGGGTCCGCGGCAGCAGGTCGGCCAGGAAGGCGCCGCCGACGAGCAGCGGCAGTCGGGCCCAGGACGGGCCGAGGAAGCCGTCGGGGTCGGCGAGCCGCTTGTCCTGCAGGATCGCGGTCAGGACCGCCAGCACGCCCATGACGACGGCGATGCCGACGAGAAGGGCGTAGGCGCGGCGATACACACGACCCAGTCTAGGGAGCAGCCCGGCAGGTCAGGCGCCCGGGATGACCGCAAGCCGGGTGGGATCGACCGCGAGCCGCACCGGTGCGCCCGGTCCCGGGTGTACGTCGAGCGGCGCGACGGCGTCGATCTCGCCCACCTGCTCGACCTCGACGACCAGCCGCACCTGGTCCGGAGTGGCCCTGCTGGAGACCACGGTCCCGCCCAACGCCCCGTCGGCGACGACGCCGAGCGCACTGCGCCGTACGGCGACCGCGGGCGCCGACGCCAGCCCGGCAGCCTCCAGCACGACCGCGGCGGCCGGGCCGCGCAGGACCTGGGCGTACCCGAGGAAGAGGGCCGTGTCCGGGTCGGCCGGGCTGCGCCACACCTCGCCGATCGCCCCCTGCTGGACCACCCGGCCCGCCCGCATGACCGCGAGCCGGTCGGCGACCGTGAACGCCTCCTCGTGGTCGTGGGTCACCATCAGCGCGGTCGTGCCGGCTGCGCGCAGGATGGCCGCCAGGTCGCCCGCGAGCCGCTCGCGCAGCCCTGCGTCGAGGGCGGAGAGCGGCTCGTCGAGCAGCAGCAGCCGGGGCTCCACGGCCAGTGAGCGCGCCAGGGCGACGCGCTGGCGCTCGCCCCCGGACAGGGTCCCGGGGAGCCGGTCACCGAAGCCCTCGAGCCCGACCAGGGCGAGCAGCTCCGCCACCCGCTGCGGGATCCGGCGTTCCCGGCGCAGCCGCAGCGCGTACCCGACGTTGCGGGCCACGCTCAGGTGGTTGAACAGCTGGCCGTCCTGGAACATCAGCGCGAACCCGCGCTTGTGCGTCGGCACCCCGCCGAGGTCGACACCGTCCCAGCAGATCCGCCCGGCGGAGGTGGGCTCCAGGCCCGCCACCGCTCGCAGCAGGGTCGACTTCCCGCAGCCGGACGGGCCGAGCACCGCGAGCACGCCGCCGTCGGGGAGCTCCAGCGAGACGTCGACGACGGCGGGCACGGCGCCGTACGCGACCGACACGTTCTGCAGGGTGAGCATCGTCAGAAGGCTCCCACGGACGGCACCCGCAGCCGCTCGACGGCGAGCATCACGAGGGCGGTGGTCGCGGCCAGCACCACCGAGGCGGCCAGAGCCATCCCGTAGTTCATCGGCCCGGGGTGCCCGATCAGGCGGAAGATCACCACCGGCACGGTCGGATGCTCGTCCCGCGCCAGGAACGACGTCGCGCCGAACTCCCCGAGCGAGACCGCGAACGCGAAGCCGGCCGCCGCCAGCAGCGGTTTCCAGACCACCGGCAGGTCCACGGTCAGCAGCGTGCGCAGGGCCCCGGCGCCCAACGAGGCCGCCGCCTGCCGCTGCCGGTCGTCGATCCCGGCCAGCACCGGCACGATCGTGCGGACGACGAGCGGCAGCGCCACGAGCGCCTGCGCGATCGGCACCAGCAGCGGGGAGTCCCGCAGGTCCAGCGGAGGCTGGTTCAGCGTGATCAGGAAGCCGAAGCCGAGCGTGACGGCGGAGACGCCCAGCGGCAGCATGAAGAAGCCGTCCAGCAGGCCGCGGAAGCGCCGCTCGGTCGGGGACTGCGACCGGCGGGTGACGAGCACGGCGATCAGCAGTCCCATCGAGAGCGACAGCCAGGTCGCGTCGGCGGCCGTGCGCAGGGAGGTGCCGAGCGCCTCCGTGACCGGGACCAGCAGGGCGCGGTTCGTCCCCGGTGTGCTCAGCGCCCGGTAGTTCCCCAGCCCCCAGCCGTCGGCGACCCGCAGGGACCCCGCGACCAGGGTCGCGATGGGGGCGGCGACCAGCACCAGCAGCAGCGCCGTGGCGCCGACGCCGGGCCAGTCCTGGCGGGACGGCCGCCGGGGCCGGGACATCGTCCGAGCCGCGCTGGGGTCGGGCACGGCCCGGAGCCGGCCGGCCACGACCAGGAGCACGGTCACCGCGACCAGCTGGAGGATCGACAGGGCCGCTGCCGCCTGCAGGTCGAGCAGGTTGGTGGTCAGCAGGTAGATCTCGGTCTCGACCGAGGAGTAGCGCAGCCCGCCGAGGATCAGCACGATGCCGAACGCCGTGGCGCAGAAGAGGAAGACCACGCTCGCCACCGACACGATCGCGGGGCGGAGGGCGGGCAGGGTCACCGTCCACAGCACCTGCGCCGGACTGGCTCCGAGGGCTGCCGCCGCCTCCGCGGGACGCGGGTCGAGCGACTCCCAGGCCGCGCCCACCCCACGGATCACCAGGGCGACGTTGAAGAAGGCCATCCCGGCCACGATGGCGACCGGGCTGCCGTCCAGACCGAGGAACCCGAGGGGTCCGGCCTCGCCGAGCAGCTCACGGAAGGCAACCCCACCACGACGGTCGGCAGGACGAACGGCACGAGCAGCGCGGCCCGGAGCACGCCCCGGCCGGGGAAGTCGAGCCGGTGCAGGGCGTGGGCTGCGGGCAGCCCGAGCAGGATCGAGACGGCGGTGCCGGCGGTGGCCGACCACAGCGTGAACCAGAGGACGCGGTGGACGCGCGGGCGACCGAGCACCTCCAGGACCCCGAGCGGGTCGAACCCACCCTCCGACCAGAAGCCGCGCTGCACCATCCCGGTCACCGGCAGCACGAAGAACACCCCGAGCGCCAGGACCGGCACCAGGGCGAGCCCCGCGAGGGTGACCAGGCGTCTGGTCATCATCGGCCCGTCACCGGGAGGTGACGTCGCTCCACTCGCGCAGCCAGTCGTCCCGGTTCGCGGCGATCTCCGCCGGGTCCACGGTGTAGGGCTGTGCGGGCCGCTCGGCGTACCTCGCCCAGTCAGCGGGCAGGTCGGTCCCGTCGACGACCGGGAAGACGTACATGCTCTCCGGGAGGGCGGCCTGCACCTCGGGAGTGCTCAGGAAGCGCACGAACGCCTCGGCGCCGTCCGGGTTCTCCGCGCCCTCGAGCACACCGGCGTACTCCACCTGCTGGAAGCAGGTGTCCAGCAGCGCGCTGGTGCTCGACTCTTCGGCGCCCTTGGGGACGGTGAACGCCGGGGACGAGTCGTAGGACAGCACGATCGGGCGCTGGCCCGAGCCGCCGCCCTGGGTGAAGTCGACGTAGTAGGCGTCCTCCCAGCCGGCGGTCAGCTGGGCGCCGTTCGCCATCAGGCGGGACCAGTAGTCGGACCAGCCGTCGCCGTACGCCGCGATCGTCGCCAGCAGGAACGCCAGTCCGGTGGAGCTGGTCGTCGCACCCGGCAGCACGAAGAGGTCGCGGTACGCCGGGTCGGTCAGGTCGTCGAGCGACGTCGGCGGGGTGAGCCCCTGCTCGGCGAACCAGGTGTCGTCCACGTTGACGCAGACGTTGCCGCTGTCGACCGGGGTGAGCCGCTGGTCGTCGTCACCGGGCAGCGCGAACTCGTCCGCCCCCGCCGGGAGGTCGTGGGCGAACGGCGCGAACACGTCTGCCTCCAGCGCCCGGGACGCGAAGGTGTTGTCCACCCCGAAGGCCACGTCCCCGATCGGGTCGCCCTGGGTCAGCACGAGCTTGTTGGTCAGCGTCCCGGCATCGCTGGAGGCCCGCACGACGAGGTCGTAGCCCGACTCGTCCTCGAACTCCCGGACCAGCTTCTTGGGCAGCTCGAAGGACTCGTGGGTGACCAGGACCACCTCCGTCGAGGAGCCGCCGCCCGAGCTGTCAGGCGTCGGTGGCGCTGTCGGACGAGCTCTCCCCCATGAGCGAGCAGCCGGAGACCGTGATCGCCAGGGCGGCCAGGCCGAGGACGCTGCGGCCCAGGACCGGCGTGGCCTCGAGCGAGGCGCGGAGTGGTCGTTGCGAGCGCGCGGACGGATGCCATCGTGACTCCCTTCGCCGGTACTAACCGGAGCAGGTTCTAGGGTCTGCGGCGGATCCGCACTCTCAGCACCCAGCCCATGGCCGGGGTGCTCCCCTGTCGTTGTCCCCCCAGCCTACGGGTCACCGTCGCACGAAGACCCAGCGGCGCATCGCCACGAAGCGCCCCACCGTGACGAGCAGGTTCCCCAGGGTCAGCAGCACCACCTCGGTCAGGGCACCGGGCTGGGTGGTCGTCGCATGCAGCACCGCCAGCAGCCCGGACGTCACCCCCAGGCCGACGCCGAAGATCACCAACCCCTGCAGCTGGTGTCGCAGGACGTGGTCGCGCCCCCGGACACCGAACGTGAGCCGGCGGTTCGCCGCGGTGTTCGCGATGGCGGTGAGCACCAGCGCCGTCGCATTGGCCCACATCGGCGTCATCGCCTCGCGCAGCACCAGGTAGAGCACGGCGTACGCCAGGGTCGAGAAGGCACCGACGACGGCGAAGAGCGCCACCTGGGTGCCGACGGCGCCCGCAGTGCCGGCGGTCGCCGCGGCGGTCGTCCGGTCGAGGCGCCGTCGCACCTCGGCCAGCGGCACCGCCCCGCGCAGCATCGACCAGCCCAGCCGGGCGATGCCGCGAAGGTCGTCGCGCGCGGTACGCCAGACGTCGACCCGGCTGTCGGGGTCGTCGATCCAGTCGACCGGCACCTCGTGGATGCGCAGTCCGGCCCGCTCGGCGAGCACCAGCAGCTCGGTGTCGAAGAACCATCCGGTGTCCTCGACCAGCGGCAGCAGCTCCTGGGCGACGTCGGCGCGGATCGCCTTGAAACCGCACTGCGCATCGGAGAACTGCGCACGCAGGGTCCCGCGCAGCAGCAGGTTGTAGCCGCGGGAGATCACCTCGCGCTTGGGTCCGCGCGTGGTGCGCGAGCCCCGGGTCAGCCGACTGCCGATCGCGAGGTCGGAGTGCCCCGAGAGCAGCGGCGCCACGAGCGGGAGGAACGCGTTGAGGTCGGTGGACAGGTCGACATCCATGTAGACGAGCACCTCGGACTCCGAGTCCGACCAGACCTGCTTGAGCGCCCGGCCCCGGCCCTTCTCGGCGAGGTGCACCAGCTCCACCTCGTCGAACTGGTGCGTGAGCCGGTGCGCCACCAGCAAGGTGCCGTCGGTGCTCGCGTTGTCCGCGATCGTGATCCGGAAGCTGTACGGCAACCGGGTCAGGTGCTCGTGCAGCCGGGTCACCGACCCGGCCAGGTCCTGCTCCTCGTTGTGGACCGGGATCACCACGTCGAGGGCAGCGACGGGCAGGTCCCCGTCGCCGCGCACCGGGAGGCCGCCGGTCCGCGGCTCCGGGGTCCGGGCGGTCATGCGGTGCCGCCGGACAGGTCGTAGACCGTCACGCCGTCGACCGTGGTCGCCGGGAAGGTCTCCTGGACCCAGCTCGAGATCTCCGAGCCGCCGCCGTCGTCCGAGCCGCCGCCCGGTCCACCGCGGCCACCTCCACCGCCGTCGATGAAGTAGTGGATCTCGCCGTTCGCGACGTAGGCCTGGAACTCCGCCAGGGTCGGGCTCGGGTCACTGCCGTTGAAGCCGCCGATCGCCATCACCGGCTCCTCGCTGGCCAGCTGGTAGCCCGACGCCGAGTTCGAGCCGACCGTCGCCGCCACCCAGGTGTAGGAGCTCGCGTCCTCCAGCAGCAGCGCGGTCATCGCCGCCGACGACTCGCTGCCCTCGAGCAGGCCACCGGCGGCGGCGCCTCCTCCGGTGGTCGTGCCAGCGGCACCCGTGCCGCCGGCAGCGGGGGCACCAGCTGCCGGGCCACCAGCAGCTGTGCCTCCGGCAGCCTGGCCTCCGCGTCCGCCGGGTCTGCCGGCGCCGTCGGTGCTGCCGGCGCTCGGACCGGCGGTCGGCAGGGAGCCGGAGTGCGCCGTGCTGGCGGTCGAGACCGCGTACGCCGTGGGGCCGGCGAGACCGACCACCAGTGCCGTGGCGGCCACTGCCGCCACGATTCCCCTCGGCAGGTGCCGGACCGTGGCCAGCGCCAGCGCCGACACCAGCCCGGCCACCAGGACCAGCCACTTCAGCCACGGCAGGTAGTCCGAGGTGCGGTCCAGCAGGAAGAAGGCGAGCGCCGCGGTGAGAGCGAGGGTGCCGGCCATCGTCAGCGCAGCGGTGTACGACCGGCGGCGTCGCCACAGCAGTACGGCGCCGCTGCCGACCAGCGCCGCGATCGCCGGGGCCAACGCGACCGTGTAGTAGGCGTGGAAGATCCCGGCCATGAACGAGAAGGTCAGCGTGGTGACGACCAGCAGCACGCCCCAGACCACGAAGCCGGCGCGGGCGAGGTCGGTGCGCGGATGCCGGCGGGTCGACCAGAGCCCGGCCACGAGGAGGACCAGAGCCGCGGGGAGCAGCCAGGCGATCTGGCCACCGATCTCCGAGGAGAACATCCGCAGGATCCCGGTCTCACCCCACTGTCCCGTGCCTCCGGCTCCGCCGCCGCCGCCGACGGAGCCGACCTCGTCGCCGGTGAGCCGGCCGAAGCCGTTGTAGCCGAGGGTCAGCTCGAGGATCGAGTTGCTCTGCGAGCCTCCGATGTAGGGCCGCGACGACGCCGGCCAGAGCTCCACGATCGCGATCCACCAGCCCGCGGCCACGATCATCGAGGCGAAGGCGACCAGGAGGTGGCCCAGGCGTCGCCCGAGCGGCGTGTGGGCGGCGAGCAGGTAGACCAGGGCCAGGGCCGGCAGCACCAGGAAGGCCTGGAGCATCTTGGTGAGGAACGCGAGGCCGACCAGCGCACCGCCCAGGGCGAGCCAGCGCACCGGGTGCGCAACGACACCCGCGGCCCGCAGCCGGGTCGACTCCAGTGCCCGCACGGTGCAGGCGACCGAGCCGATGACCAGCAGGGTCAGCAGGGCGTCGGGGTTGTTGAAGCGGAACATCAGGACCGCGACGGGGGTGAGTGCGAGCACGGCACCCGCGAGCAGCCCCGCCGCCGCGGAGCCCGTCGTACGCCGGACCGTGGCGTGCAGCAGGGCCACCGACGCCACGCCCATCAGGGCCTGTGGCACGAGGATGCTCCACGAGGACAGCCCGAAGATCCGCACCGAGAGCGACATCGCCCACAGCGACAGCGGCGGCTTGTCGACGGTGATGCTGTTCGCCGCGTCGGAGGAGCCGAAGAAGAACGCCTTCCACGACTCGGAGCCGGCCTGCGCCGCCGCGGAGTAGAAGGAGTTGGCCCAGCCGGACTCGCCGAGGCCCCAGAGGTAGAGCAGCCCGGTGCCGAGGAGCAGGCCGAGGAGGGCAGGGCGGACCCACGCCGGGTCCTGGTCGGAGCCACGCCATACGCCGCTGCGGGAGCCGGCGGAGGACGCCGTCGGCGAAGCGCGCTCGTCGTAAGTCGGCGGAGGGCCGGGCTGGGCAGGCATCAGGGTGCTGGTCTGGTTGCTCATGCCCCGACCGTGTCGACCCGGGCTGGCACGGGCGTGGGCTGTCGCTGTGCGCCACCTGTGAGCGCCCTCCGGTCGGTCTAGTCGCAGCCCGCGGCCAGCGTCCTCACATGGAACGCACAGATCCGGTCCCGAGACTTCCGGCCATGACCGACTCGACTTCCGCCACGCCCACCCCAGACGCCGACGGCCGGGCCTGGTCCTTCGCCAGGCTGGCCCTGGCCGGGGTGCTCGTGGTCGCCCTGGGCGCCGCCGGCGGCGCGGCGCTCGCGGTGACCGGCGACAGCGGTTCCTCCGGTGGCCCCGGTGGCCGCGGCGGGCCGGGCGGCACCGGTGGCCAACCGGGTCGGTTGGCCCCGCAGGTCCCCGGCCAGCAGGCTCCCGACCCGGGCTGAGCCCGCCGCGCCCCCAGCGACTGAGGTGTGACAACGCCCGTCGCAAGGCGGACGCTCATGCCGAGCTGAGTGCTCTGCTTCATCAGGGGATGTTGCTCAAACCGAACTTCCCACGGTGAATTCGCCATGGGAAGTTCCGGTTCGTCTGCATCCCGTGATGAAGCGAAGGTGGCCCAGTCGCAAGCTCATGCGACGTTCCGCGCGCTGCTACGCCGGCGGGTGTGCTGCGCTCACCCCATTCGCACGCCGCGCCCTCACCGAGTCAGGGCGACCAGCTCGTCGGCTCGGGCCAGCTTGGCGGGGTTGCGCACGAGGTAGAGCCCGGTCACGATGCCGCCCTCGACCAGCAGCGTGCCGATCGTGTCGAGCTCGCCGTCGACCGTGAGCCGGAGACCCGGGCTGCCGTTCACCACCACCCGGGCGAAGTCGACCTGGTGCGTCCCGTCGGGCATCACGCCGGCCAGGAAGCGCAGCACCTTCTCCCGGCCCAGGATCGGCCGCAGCGCGGCACTCCTGGCCCCGCCACCGTCGGTGACCAGGACGACGTCCGGAGCGAGGACGTCCATCAGGCTCTGCAGGTCACCGCTCGTCGCCGCGTCGAGGAATCGCGCCACCACGAGCTCCCGTTCCGAGGCGTCGACCGCCTCCCGGGGCCGTCGCTCGACCACGTGGGCCCGGGCCCGGTGGGCGACCTGACGCACGGCCGCCGGTGACTTGTCGACCGCTTCGGCGATCTCGTCGTACCCGAACGCGAAGACCTCCCGGAGCACGAAGACCGCGCGTTCGACGGGTGCCAGCGTCTCGAGCACCAGCAGCATCGCCGTCGAGACACTGTCGGCGAGCTCGACGTCGTCCGCGACGTCCGGGGTGGTCAGCAGCGGCTCCGGCAGCCAGGGGCCGACGTAGCTCTCGCGTCGACGGGACACGGTGCGCATGCGGTTCAGCGCGAGCCGGGTCGTGATCCGGACCAGGTAGCTGCGCGGGTCGCGGACCTCGGCGTGGTCCACCTCCGCCCAGCGCAGCCAGGTCTCCTGCAGCACGTCCTCGGCGTCGGCCGCCGAGCCGAGCATCTCGTAGGCCACCGTGAAGAGCAGGTTGCGGTGGGCGACGAACGCATCGGTTCCGGTCATGGCTGCGAGGGTACGGCGAGGGGCAGCTCGCAGACGTCGGAGAAGCCCTGGCTGGAGAGTCCGGCCGCGAAGTTGAACCGCGAGCGCTGGTTCTCGATCGCGATCATCTGGGTCAGCTCGACCATCCCGGCGGCACCGAGCTCCGCCACCAGCGGCTCGACCATCTCGTCGGTGACGGTGGGGGGCGTCGCGGTCATCGCCTCGGCATACGCCATCACGTCGCGCTCGAGCGGGCTGAAGACCTCGGACTCGCGCCAGCGCGGCACCTCGCGGACCTTGGCCAGGTCCAGCCCCTCACCCCGGGCGTGGAAGTAGCCGAAGTCGAGGCACCAGGAGCAGCCGATGCTCGCTGCGGAGGCCATCACCGCGTAGGTCTTGAGCTCCGGGTCGAGCCGGTCCCACGTGGCCACCTTCCGCTCGAAGCCGAAGACCGCCCGCATCGCGGGACGGTGGTTCGCGAGGACCAGCGCGACGTCAGGGACCTGGCCGAACGTACGCCGGGCGTAGCCGGCGAGGATCCGTCCGAAGGCGCCGGACAGTGGGGCGGCGGGGATGCGGAAGGTGCTGGACACGATGGCCTCCTGGGTTCGCGGGTTCGTTCGTCGGACATCAAGACACCGCCCGGCGCCCGCGTGTGACAGCCTCGGGTCATGTCCCCCAGTCGACGGCATGAGCTCCTGGCCTGGGTCATCCCCCGCCTGCGGCAGTCGCGCGACCTCGAGTCGGTGGAAGCCGAGCGTGAACGCGTCGAGCGCGGACAGGCCGACCTGGTCCCCCGGTTGCCGACCCGGGCGGTCCCGCGCTTCGCCAAGCGCTTCTCCGTGGTCACCGAGCAGGTCCGCGGGGCCTCGGCCGACTTCGCGTCGTACGTGATCACGCCGCGCGGGATCGACCCGCTGCACACGATCGTCTACATCCACGGCGGTGGCTTCGTCTCGCCGATCGACGCCTTCCACGTGCGGTACGCCACCCGCCTCGCCCGGGCGCTGCAGGCCCGCGTGGTGCTCCCCGACTACCCGCTGACCCCGGGCCACACCTGGCGCGACTCGCACCAGGCGCTCGCGGACCTCACCGCCCGTTGGGCGGCGGACTCGCACGACCTGATCCTCGCGGGCGACTCCGCTGGTGGCGGGCTCGCGCTCGCGCTGGCGCAGACGCTGCGGGACCGCGGTGGGCCGCAGCCCTCGCACCTGCTGCTGCACTCCCCCTGGGGCGACCTGACCGCGAGCGCTCCCGACACCGAGGAGTTCTCGGAGCGCGACCCGTGGATCTTCCTCGGCAAGATGCACGCGTACGCCGGGTGGTGGGCCGGGTCGGCCGCCGACCTGGACCGGCCCGAGGTCTCGCCGACGCTGGCATCGCTCGACGGGCTGCCTCCGGCACTGATGTTCTGCGGCACCCGGGACACGCTCGCACCGGGTTGTCGCCTGCTGGCCGAGCGGGCCGCGAGGTCCGACTGGGACCTGACCTACGTCGAGGTCGACGACCTGATCCACGTCTACCCGATCCTGCCGCTGCTGCCCGAGGCACGGCACGCGTGGCAGCGGACCCTGGAGTTCCTGCGGTGAGTGTGCGGGTGCTGCGCTTCGACGACCTCGACGCGCGGACGACGTACGAGATCTGCCGACTGCGGCAGGACGTCTTCGTGGTCGAGCAGCAGTGCCCCTACCCCGACCTCGACGGCCGCGACCTCGAGCCCGGCACCCGGCACCTGCTGCTCGAGGACGACACGGGCCTGGTCGGCTACCTGCGGCTGCTCGACGACGGCGGGCACGCCCGGATCGGCCGGGTGCTGCTGACGAAGGGTGCTCGCGGTCGCGGGTTGGCGGACGACCTGATGCTGGCGGCGCTCGCCGAGTGCGAGGGCCGTGAGGTGGTGCTCGACGCCCAGGAGCCCTTGGAACGCTGGTACGCGGGCTTCGGGTTCGAGGTGAGCGGGCCGGGGTTCCTCGAGGACGGCATCCCCCACGTGCCGATGCTGCGCACCAGCCCGGCCTGACAGTGCCCTCCCGGGGCTCCGGGAGGGCACTGTCTGGCGAGCGTCAGGGCAGCCGGAGCAGCCTGATGGAGCCGGTGATCTGGCTGACCGCGACCTTGAAGAGCGACTTGAGCTCGTCCGTCGAGGGTGTGCAGAAGAAGTAGTCACCATCGGAGTTCTCACTCGTGGCCGCATGTCCGGCGTCCTGGCAGCCGCCCGGAAAGCCGCCGGGTCCGTCGCCGCCGTCGTCGAGACTCGGTCCCGGAACCTTGGCGGTTGCCGGGGCGTCTGACGCCATTCCCGCGAGGACCTCGGTCACCTTCTGCCCGTTCGACGAGCACTCGACCCCGTCCAGCCGGAAGGCGATGGTGGCCACGATCGTGCCTTCGGCCTTGGCGGCGGTGGCCTCGGCCTTGACGTTGTTGCAGGCAGTGTTCCCGTTGCTGCTCCAGGGCAGACCGTTTCCGGGCGGGCTCTGCTCGTTCGGCTCACCGTCGGTCATGAAGATGATCGCCTTCTTGACGCCGGCGCGTGGCGGCAGACCGTTGACGTCGCAGTACGACGGCTGGCACGACTGCTTGATGACGTCCCGCGCTGTCCGGAACGGAGCGGCCAGGTAGGTGCCGGTCCCGGAGTTGGCGTCGCCGAGACACCTGGCTGCCATCCCGAGGGGACTGGTCGTCGTGTTCACCGACGTGTCCGCGTTGAGGTAGTTCTTCGAGAACCCGACCGGGACCCAGAGACCCGACGCCTTGGCGGACGCCGGTTTGCTGAGGCAGTTCGGGGGCGCGACGTTGCCGTTGCCGTTCGCGGGGCTGGCGCTCTCGCCGATGGTGCCGAGCGCGACCTGCTGGGTGTTCGGGTCCAGGATCGTCAGCATCCCCATGACCGCGTCGCGCAGCGCGGTGATGCCGCTGCCCATGCTGCCGGTCCGGTCGCCGACCACGACCAGGTCGAGCGGGTTCGTGGATGACCTGCCGCACAGCCCCTTGCAGGCCGCGGTGCTGACCGTTCCGGTGTTGCCCTGGTTGATGCCCAGCGCCCGGGCGAAACCGAAGCCGACGGGCTTCTGCCCCGCGAGAAAGATCGTGTTGCACTGCCCCCCGGAGGCCGGGTAGCAGGGGATCTTGCAGATCTGGCTGTTGCACTTCAGGTCGCTGCCGTACTTGCCGACGTTGTACGGCGGAAGGCCGGGGTTGCAGGTGCCCGGGATCTGGTTGGCGTCCACCACGTAGGACCCACCCAGGGGCACCGAGGCCACGACGCAGTACAGCTTTGCGGTCGGGTTGGAGTTGGCGTCCATGCTCTTCGCGAACGCGATGGCGGTCGCCTCGGCCGAGGTGCCCGGCAGGTCGTAGGCCCCGGCGTGGACCGCCTCGTCGATGGTGTCGTGCAGCTCCTGGCGCTGGTTCACCTGATGCGTGATGTCCACCGCCATCGCCGCCATCCCGAAGAGGACGATCGCGACCATCGCCACGAGAACCGCGACCGCGCCGCGATCGTTGCGGGCCCGAGCTTGCACGAACTTCGTGAGACTCATTCGATTCTCATCTCTGCGGACTTGGAGAGCGCCAGGCTGGGCCCGAAGGTCGAGCCGATCGGCGTGATCCACTTGTGCGTGTAGTCGACCTTGACCACGACCACGTCGCCGCTGGTGGCAGTCGCGATCGAGCAGCTCCCGCCGCCGGCCTTGCGGCAGGTGACGGTGGTGGTCAGGCTGGCACCGTCCAGACCGGAGGCTGCGGCGCTGACCACGGCCTTGATGTCGGTGGTCTTGGGGTTGAGCGACCCCTCGCGGGCGCCTTCGCGGGCAGCGTTGTTGAGCATGGTGTCCCGGTTGATCGCGTAGCCGAAGTCGACGATGCCGAGCAGCAGCGTGATGAGCATCAGCGACACGAGCGCGAACTCGACTGCCGCCGCCCCCTCCTGCCGCCTGGACTGCAGGCGCTTGTGAAGTGTCGGCACGACGTTCCCCCCTAGGACTTCATCCCGAGACGCTCCATGATGAGCGCGACGCTCAGCACCTGTCTCGACAACGAAGAAATCGGTGGCCGGTCGGCCACGCTGGTAGAGACCACCTTGGCGACGCGACCTCAAGGTGCACTCCACGAAAACCGAAGATTCCCGCAAGGTTCTCCGCCCGACGTGTGCGACAAAGGTGCTAGGCGGCGACCTGACCTGAGTCGACCCGCTGCCGGCGCAGCCAGAGCAGTCCCGCGACCGGGAGAACGGCCGGGATGAACCCGTAGCCGATGCCGAAGTCCGACCAGACCGAGGCGTCCGGGAACCAGTCCTGCCGGACCAGGCTGAGCGTTCCGACCGCGAAGACCCCGAAGAGCTCGACCCAGAGCATCACGCTGGCGAGACCGGTCCGGCCGACCGACGCACGCCGGATGGCCACCCAGCCGGCGGCATACGTCAGCGCGGCGACTGCGGAGAGCGTGTAGGCGATCGGCGCCCGGCCAGCGTCGGTGGCCAGCTGGACGGCGCTGCGCGCACCAGCGGCCAGCACGAACAGCGCATAGAACGTGAGCAGCACCTGGTGCGGCCCGCTGCGTGGCTCAGGCACCCGAGCCGACCGTCATCTGCAGGCGTACGGCGACCACGGCCACCGCCAGCGCGGCCACCGTCACCACACCTGACGACCAGGGACCGCGGTCATCGCTGATCGACTGCATCGCGATCGGCAGCACGCAGACGGCCGCCACCAGGTAGCCGACATGCGTGGACAGCGACTCGGGGCGCTGGCCGTTGAGCATGGTCCCGATCCCGGCCACCACCCGCATCGCCATCAGCACCTCGAGGATCCAGACAGCGTGGTCGAGCAGCTGCGGACGCTCCGTTCGCCGGACGGTGACGACCACGGCTGCGACCGCCACCAGCGCGGCGTACCCGATGGCGACGAACGTCAGCTGGTCCAGGGCAGAGGGCATGCGACCATCATCGTCCAGCACCGATCGGAGCCTGCATGCCCCTGCCGGAGGTCGTCGCGCGGCTGCGCGCCGCGGGCTGTGTCTTCGCCGAGGAGGAGGCCGCCCTGCTCGTCGCCGAGGCCGGCTCCCCCGCCGAGCTCGAGCGACTGGTCGCCGAGCGCGTCGCCGGCACCCCGCTCGAGGTGGTGGTGGGCTGGGCCGCCTTCTGCGGTCTGCGGGTGTCGGTTGCCCGCGGGGTGTTCGTGCCGCGCCGACGCACGGAGCTGCTGGTCGCCGGAGCCCTGCCCGGGCTGACGGCAGCCTCGGTCGTGGTCGATCTCTGCTGCGGCACGGGGGCCGTGGGCGCGGCCCTGCGGGAGTCGGTGCCCGGCCTCGAGGTGTACGCGGTGGATCTCGACCCGGCTGCCGTGGCCTGTGCCCGGCAGAACCTGCCGCCGGACCGGGTCTTCGAGGGCGATCTCTTCGCGGCCCTGCCCCCCGCCCTGCGAGGACGGGTCGACGTGGTCGTCTGCAACGCGCCGTACGTGCCGACCGATGCGATCGCCCTGATGCCACCGGAGGCCCGCGACCACGAGCACCGGATCGCCCTCGACGGCGGTGCCGACGGCGTGCGAGTGCAGGCCCGGGTGGCCGGGGAGGCGTGGCCGTGGCTGACCGCCGGTGGTCGGCTGCTGATCGAGACCAGCGCAGGCCAGGCTGCACTCACCGTCGACCTGATGGTCGCGGCCGGCCTCGAGTCGGTCGAGGTCCACTCCGACGCGGCGCTGGAGGCGACCGTGGTCGCCGGTCGGCGCGCGCCGTGACGTTTCCACGGCTAGCGTGGGACGGACCCGACCAGCCCGACAGCAACCCCGGAGGCTCCATGGACGACGGCGCCCAGCCGGGCCGCTTCGACCCCCGGGTCCTGCTGCACGGTGCAGCCGTCGGCATCGAGGACTGGTGGGACCGCACCCGGCACTCCCGCGCGGCCGATCGGCCCCCGGACGAGCTGCGGATCGCCACCTATCTCGGTCACGGCTCCGGACCCCGGGTCGTGGTCCGCGGACGGGTGCTCGATGGCGCCGAGCCGGTGGCGGCCGCCGAGGGCGAGGGCACCGGGGCTGCGGTACGCCGCACCCTGTCCAGCTTCCTCACCGACGAGCTCCCCGGCGTGCCCCTGAGGATCCGGGTCGGGCGGCCGAGGTGGAGACGGTCACCGACCGGGAGGGCTACTTCGACCTCGTGGTCGAGGCCGGCCTCACCGGCGCCGACGACCCGTGGGCACGCGGTCAGGTCGAGGTCGCGCTCCCCTACCGCGGCCTCGATGACCCGCACCCCACGACGATGCGGGTGCTGGTGCCCGGCCGGCGAACGTCGTTCGGAGTGATCTCGGACGTCGACGACACGATCATGCACACGGGTGCCCAGCGCGTGACTCGAGATGCTGCGGCAGACCTTCACCGGGTCGGCGTTGACCCGGTCCCCGATCGACGGGGCGGCTGAGCTCTACCGGGCACTGGCCCGCGGGCGCACCGGGAAGCAGCAGAACCCGTTCTTCTACGTCTCCTCCAGCCCGTGGAACCTGCACGGCTTCCTCACCGCCTTCCTCGAGCACCGCGACTTCCCGCTCGGGCCGCTGCTGCTGCGCGACCTGCTGGGCGGGCGCGAGCGCCGGACCCACGGCAGCGGCAAGCAGCGGCACATCGCGGAGATCCTGGACCTGCACCCGGACCTGCAGTTCGTCCTCGTCGGCGACTCCGGCCAGCACGATCCCGAGATCTACGCCGACGTCGTGCGCAGCAACCCCGGCCGGATCCTGGCCGTCTACATCCGCGAGGTCCGCCTGGACCCGGGCGACGGCCGGGTCGAGGCGGTCACCGACGGGTGGGACCACGAGGTGCCGTTCGTGGTGGCCGGAGACTCGGCCGCACTGGCGCAGCACGCGGCCGGGCTGGGGCTCATCTCCGCGGCTGCGGCACGGGGCGTGGCTGCTTCGTGCGGGCCTTGACGCAGCACAGCTCCGGATCCGGCTCCAGCACCGCCTCCAGTGAGGCACACCCGAGTCCGTCCACCAGTCCGGCGACGAGGGCCTGGTTCATCCCGCAGACCAGCGCAGTGTGCTCGCGGGCGAGCCGGTCGAAGGGGCAGTTCGCCAGGCAGAGGCCCCCGTCCATCGGGCGCGGCTCGTAGCCGTGCCGGGCCAACGCCGCCGAGGTGCGGTGAAGGTCGTCGCCGTCGTCCTCCGGCTCCTCGAGGGCGATCGACCGGCCGAGCCGGCCGGCCTCCTCGGCGACCGCCTCGGCCACCGGGACCGACTCACGGAGCGACCGGTCGATCGCGGCCGCGAGGACCTCGCCGGCCAGGTCGTACCGTCGCTCCGGAAGCGAGACGCTCACCTCCCGGGCCGACCGGCGGTACAGCTTCGAGGGGCGGCCGGCGCCCGGTCCGGTGCGGCCCGAGAGCCGGCGGAACTCCACGTCGAGCAGCCCCTCGTCGACGAGACGGTCGAGGTGGAACTTCACCGAGTGCAGCGGTGTGCCGCACGCTTCGGCAGCCTGCTCGCGGCTCACCGGCTCCGGCTGCGCGACGACGTACAGGTAGAGCTCGCGGCGCGCCGGCTCCGCCAGCGCCCCGACACCGGCAACCCGGCTGGCGAACTCGTCTGGCATGGGACTCCTCGAGCGCGGTGGACTGGTCGAGCCCACTCTAAAGGACAAAACTGTTGACGAAAAGCCTGGTGAAGTTCTAACGTACTAATCCTTCACCTTTAGAAAGGACGGCTCGTCATGGCACTACTGAACCCCCGCGCCACGGAGACGGACACCGCACCCACCACCGGCAGCCACCAGGCCTTCCTGCTGCTGCGCACGGTCTTCACGATCGCGCCGATCGCGTTCGGCCTGGACAAGTTCGCCGGGTTGCTCACCGACTGGGACCAGTACCTCGCGCCCTGGATCAACGATCTGGTCCCGGGCAGCGCGCACGACGCGATGCTGCTGGTCGGCGTGGTCGAGATCGCCGCGGGCGTACTGGTCGCGTTGCGCCCGCAGCTCGGTGGCTACGTCGTTGCCCTGTGGCTGCTCGGCATCATCGTGAACCTCGTCTCGATCGGCGACTACTACGACATCGCGCTACGCGACTTCGGGCTCCTGGTCGGCGCCCTGGCCCTGGCCAGGCTCGCGAGCGACCGTGCCGCGAAGGCCGGCTAGGTGACCGGGGTCGGGGTGACGGCTCAGGCGCGGGAGCGAGAACAACGCTCCGAGCCCCATCCCGACCAGCGCGCGATGAACGACGAGGGAGCCGACCGCGATCGCACCGGCGGCCAGGACCGGGTAGGCCAGTGCGAGCGCGGCCGCCGTCGCGCCGGTGGCCGAGCCGAAGCCGACCGGTGAGTGCTGGAGCACCGCCAGCAACGGCATGTGCAGCACGTAGATCGGCAGCGTCCGGCGCCCCATCCAGGAGAGCGGCGCAGCCACCCGGGACCGGCGCGACAGCGTCACCGCGGCAACCAGCGCCGCCGGGACGCCGACCAGGCTGAGCAGCAGGAGGCGGAGCCCGGACGGAGCGCCGGCCACCTCGAGCAGCCCGGCCAGGACGACGTACGCCAGGCCAAGGGCGGGCAGGAGGGACCGTCGCGGCGTCCGGGCGAGTCCCCAGACCAGGTCGGGGCAACGGCTGCCGAGCAGGAAGTAGCTGAAGTGCACGAGCACCGAGACCCGGTTGACCTCGTCGAAGGGCAGCGCCGAGGCCGAGGCCGTCAGGGCTGCGGCCGGCAGCACCACCCACGCGGCCGGCAGCCGCAGGAGCAGCTTGGCGAGCACGAAGTAGACCGCGAGCGCGTAGAGGAACCACAACCCGGTGGACGCGAGGACCAGGTCCCACGCGAGCTCGGCCAGGTCCTGGGTGCGGTTCATCGGCAGCGTTCGCTCGACGGCGAAGACGGCGCCGAGCACGAGCAGCCAGACGACGTACAGGTAGTAGGGGGCAAGCGCCCGGCGGGCCACCTGCCGCCACGGGCGGGCCAGTGCCGATGCGGCGAAAAGGCCCGAGATCACGAAGAAGAGCGGCATCCGGACCGGCTTGAGGAAGTGACTCACGTCCGCCCAGCCGTTCGCGATCCCGGCGGCTCCCGGCGGGACCAGGTCGACGTAGTGCTTCGTGGTGGTGTGGTGCAGCACGACCAGCAGGATGCAGATCCCCTTGGCCAGGTCGGGCCAGAGCACGCGGTCGCGGGCGCGGGCGCGCGCAGCAACGTCGGCGGACAACGCCATCTCCTCGGTCGGTAGGTCGGAATCGGCCCACCGCTCGGGTGCGTCAACGGCCTCGTGGACCACTGTTTCCCACTCCTGCGGGTCACACGCGTCAACGAGAGCAGCGCCACACGGAATCTCGGGTGGGCTCCCTCACACCCGGCCCGCCCCGTGGCGTCGAACCACTCCCCCAACCGCGGGAGCTACGGGCGTACGTCGACCAGGACCTTGCCGACGGCACCGTTCTCGACCGCCGCGTGCGCCTGCGCGAGCTGCTCGAGCGAGTAGTGGTGCAGCGGGAGGCCCGCCTCCTCACCCACCCGGATCGCGCCGGCCGCCACCGCCGCGCTCACGTCGTCCAGCGCCCCGGCGCGCCAGCGGGCCGGCGCGTTGTAGACCAGGACGAACTGCCAGCGGGCGTTCGGCACCATCAGCGGTCGCACCGGGAGCTGCATCTCGGATCCCCCGTCGTTGGCGTAGACGGCCACCGACCCGTGCCGGGCCAGGACCTCGGCGTCCAGCGCGGCGTTCACGGACGGCGAGACCTCGACGATGGTGTTCACCCCGTCGGGAGCGATGCCGCGCACCCGGTCGACGACGTCCTCGCTGGTGTAGTCGATGACGTGGTCGGCCCCGGCGCGGGTCGCGAGGTCGGCCTTCTGCCTCGCTGCTCACGGTGGTCAGGACGGTGGCGTCGGACCAGCGGGCGAGCTGGATCGCGGCGTTGCCCACGGCCCCCGCGCCACCGGCCACGAGGACGGTCCGCCCGCGCAGGGCGCCCGGCCCGAGCCGGGTCGGGCCGTCCTCGGTCACGGTCAGGCAGCGGTGGGCAGTCAGGAACGGGATCCCCAGGCTGGCGCCCAGGTCGTACGACGCCGCGTCGGGCAGTGGCACCACGTGCGCCTCCGGGAGGACGGCGTACTCCTGAGCGGTGCCGCCCTTGGGACGCAGGTGCGCGGCCTCCCACACCCACACGCGGCGACCGACCAGGGCGGAGTCCACCCCGGCGCCGACCGCATCGACGTCACCCGCACCGTCCTGGTTGGGCACCTGGGGCGGGTCGACGGCTACGCCGGGAGCGGCACCACGACGGGACTTCCAGTCGGTCGGGTTCACCCCGGAGCGATGGAGCCGGACCCGCACCTCCCCCGGCCCGGGCTCGGGGACCGGTGCCTCCACCAGGGTCAGGACGTCGGGGTCACCGGTGAGGGAGTACTCGACTGCGCGCACGCGCCCCACCGTACGACGTGGGTGAAGGATTGCGGTCTGGTCGCAGTTCCGCCCAGTCGGCAGATGCCGGGTCAGTGGCTGGGCGGTCCTGCGTTCGGTGCTTGCTACTGAGAGGTGGCCGTTCGTTCCTCGGCTGCCAGGCCGAGCTGCGCCATCATCGAACCGCTGTCGAAGTACGTGCGCTGCCGCTTGATCTTGCCGCTGTCGAACTCGGTGACATCGCACAGCTTCAGCGTCAGAGACCGCCCCGTCGCCGGGATCGAGCCCATGGATGTGTCCAGAGTGCCGGTGTGGGTCCCGCGGCCGGTGAACTCCACGATCACGGAGTCACCGGCAGACACGACGTTGTCGATCGTGATGACGCCGTCCGGGAAGCCGTTCGCCCACATCGTGTTGTACTTCCGAGCGCCTTCCGGACCCCGGAACACTTCCCCGGAGCCGACCACGATCAACTCACCGTCCGGAGCCATCGTCTCGGCCAGGAGGTCGAAGTTCCGCGCGTTCCAGCCCTCGTAGAGACTGCGTGCAATTGCTGCGTTGTCTGGCATGTGAGCCTCCGCTCTGGCACCTGCCCGACGTTCAACCTAGACGCGGGGCCGGGACACGACAACGCATTGTTTGACCGAGCCGCGCACGGGGAAGAATTTTCCCCCATTGGAGGTACGCGGCCATGTTCACATCCCGCTTCATGCCCTGTTCGTTGTGCGGCGAGTCCGTCGAACGCACCGAGACACAGGACCACCTGTGTGACTCGGAGCGACTGCTGGACTACGCGATGTTCGGTCTGCGCGAGGAGATCGCGGCGTTCGAGACGCACTTCCGCGACCACCTCGACACCCCGACCGGACAGTTCCAGACCTGGCTCGCGTCCCGCGAGGTGCGCCGCCCCGAGGGATGAGCCGACCGGCCCAGCCCTCGGCCCGGAACACCCCGGTGACCCCGCCGCGAGACGCGAGCGGAGCGACCGGCGCCCGCGACTAGCCTGATCCCGTGCCCCTGACCTGGATCGCCGCCGGCGAGCCCGACGACATCGCCGCGTCCCTCGAGCGGGCCTTCCGCGACCGGCACGGGCGGCGGCCCGCGGGAGTCTTCTTCGCCCCCGGTCGGGTGAACGTGATCGGTGAGCACCTCGACTACAACGGCGGCACCTGCCTGCCGATCGCCCTCGAGCACGGCACCTGTGCCGCGCTCGCCACTCGGTCCGACGACGTGGTCAGCATCGCCAGCCTGCAGCAGCCCGACCCGTGGATCGGCACCCTCGACACCCTGGGCCCAGGCGACGTCAGCGGCTGGCCGGCGTACGTCGCGGGCGTGCTCTGGGCCCTGCAGCAGGACGGGCTGCGCCTGCCGGGCCTGGACATCGTCGTGGACAGCCGCGTGCCCCTCGGTGCAGGGCTCTCGAGCTCCGCGGCCCTGGAGTGCGCTGTGGCCGTCGGCGTCTGCGCCGCGCTCGGCCTCGAGCTCGACCAACCGCTCCGGCACCGCCTTGTCGCCGCCTGCATGCGGGCAGAGGCGGAGGTCGCGGGCGCACCGACCGGCGGCATGGACCAGACGATCTCCCTACTCGCCGAGCCCGGCCACGCGCTCTGGATCGACTGCCGCGACCTCACCGGCACCCAGGTCCCGTGGACCCCGGCTGACGACGGACTCACCCTCCTGATCATCGACACCCACGCCAGTCACTCGCTGAACGACGGCGGCTACGCGTCCCGCCGCCAGGACTGCGAGGACGCGGCAGCCACCCTCGGCGTACCCCTGCTGGCCGACCTGGTCGACCTGGACGCGGCACTCGCCACGCTGGACGACGAGCGGCTGCGGCGGCGAGTACGACACGTGCTCACCGAGATCGAGCGGGTCGCCGACGCGGTCCGTCATCTCGAGTCCGGGAACACCGGCGCGCTCGGACCGCTGATGACCGCCTCACACGCCTCGCTGCGCGACGATTTCGAGGTGTCCTGCACCGAGCTCGACCTGGTGGTCGACACGGTCCTGCGCAGCGGCGCCCTCGGCGCACGGATGACCGGAGGTGGGTTCGGCGGCTCGGCGATCGCGCTGGTCCCCCAGGAGAGGGTCGAGCGCGTGGTGGACGCCCTGGCTCGAGCCTTCGCCGACGCCGGGCTACGCCAGCCGTCGCTGCTGACGTCGGCGGCCGGCCGCGGCGCCGGCCAGGTGGAGCGCTAGCTGTCCTGCGGAGACACGCGCCGGGCCTCGAGGAGAACCAGCCGCTCGGGGTACAGGACCGGCGCCTGGATCCCGACCCCGCCCAGGAGACGGCCCGGCAGCGTGACCCCCTTCTCCCACCAGATGGGCGGACCCAGCACCGGGCCGTCCGCGGCAGCCCCGGGCTCCCGCGCGCTCACGTGGTACGTCGCGTTCTCATCGAGACCGGGCAACCGGATCGGGCCAGGCGGCGAGTGGACGCTCGTCGCCATCTGCACCACTGAGTAGAGCGCCTCGGACCGGTCGTCTGAGACGACCCCGTGCACCCAGAGCGCAGGGTCGGGATGGTCGGCCCGGACCACCTCGCCGCTGTGCAGCAGCGCGCGGAGAGCCTTGTGCGCCGCGATCCACTCGCCCAGCCGCTCCAGCTCGTCGGCCGTCGCGGTCGAGATGTCCCACTCGATCCCCAGGTGTCCGAAGAACGCCGTACCCGCCCGGAAGTCGAGCGTATGACTGCGCCCGGTGGTGTGCGCCGTCGGCGAACCCACGTGCGAGCCCATCAGCTCCGGTGGGACCAGCAGCCCGGTCCAGCGCTGGTTCTGCTGGCGTTCGAGCGGGTCGATGCAGTCACTCGCCCAGATCCGGTGGGTGCGTTCGAGGACTCCGAGGTCGACCCGCCCGCCGCCGGACGA
Source organism: uncultured Actinomycetota bacterium (assembly GCA_963826415.1). Classification (GTDB taxonomy): domain Bacteria; phylum Actinomycetota; class Actinomycetes; order Propionibacteriales; family Nocardioidaceae; genus Nocardioides. The sequence goes on from CAWGWW010000007.1 coordinate 466,937, forward strand.
GCACGACTCGATCTCGAGGCCGGGGTACCGGAGCAGCAGCTCGTCCATCAGGGCATAGACCGCCAGCGTCTGCTCGTGCACGCTCGCGGTTCCCGAGACGCTGGTGCCGGCATCCACCAGGTCGCGGTTGTGGTCCCACTTGAGATAGCTGATCGGGTACTCGGCCAGCAGCGCGTCGAGCCGTTCGAGCAGGTAGCGGTGGGCCTCGGGATGTGCCACGTCGAGCACCTGCTGGTTGCGCGACGCGGGAGGTAGGCGACCACCCGTGCTCAGGATCCAGTCCGGGTGCGCTCGCGCGAGGTCGGAGTCGAGGTTGACCATCTCCGGCTCCACCCAGAGCCCGAACTCCATGCCGTGCGCCACCACCGCATTCGCCAGCGGGTGGAGCCCGTCAGGCCAGGCCTCGGCGTCGACGTACCAGTCCCCCAGTCCCGCGGTGTCGTCATCGCGAGCCCGGAACCAACCGTCATCCAGCACGAACCGCTCGACACCGAGCGTCGCGGCCCGGTCGGCCAGGTTCAGCAGACGGCCGAGATCATGGTCGAAGTAGACCGCCTCCCAGGTGTTGAGCGTCACCGGCCGCTCGCTGGCCGGGTACACGTCCAGACCGCGGACGTACCGGTGGAAGCGGGCCGACAGCTCGTCCAGTCCGTCACCGTGCGAGAAGTAGACCCAGGGCGACGTGTGCACGCCGTCGGGCGGCAGGTGGATCTCGCCCGGGAGCAGCAGCTCGCCCCCGGCCAGCAGCCGTACGCCGGAGGGAGTCGCCTCGGCCAGCGTGCGGTGGTTGCCGCTCCAGCCCACGTGCATTCCCCAGACCTGGCCCTGTCGGAAGCCGAACCCTGGCTCCCCGGCGACGAGCACCAGACTCGCATCCGTGCCGGTGCGACCACGGCGGTTCTCGCGCAGGTGGGTCCCGAGCGTGAAGGCGTGGCGCTGCGGACTGCGCTCGCGCAGGTGCCGGCCGGTCAGGTCGAGGATCTCCTGCGCAGCCTGCGGGACCGGCAACGAGAGCAGCAGGGACTCCACGCTCAGACCACCGCTTCCCTGGTTGACCAGCTTCGCCTGTTGGCGCAACAGCCCCCCGGACTCGAGCTTCACATCGATGACGAGCGAGAGCTGTGCCCGCGCGTCCCGGGCGTGCACCCGGATGGACTGGTGCTCGCCCCACTCGCCGGACTGGTCGATGGACTGGACCGTGAACTGGGCGGAGAACTCCTGACCGGACCGGTGAGCAGCCAGACCCGGCGTACCGAGCCAGCCGGCGGACTGCTCGGGGATGAGGGAGAACGGGACGGGACTGTCCATCGAGTTCGAGACCACCTGCCCGATGAGCCCGCCAGCCAGCTGGTCGAGCTCGCCGTCGGTCACCTCGCCGAGGTCACGGCCCCAATGGAGGACTCGCGGCAGCCGCGGACCACGACAGTCCAGGACCAGACTGGTGCCGGCAGCTCGGGCGTGGATGAATGCGTCAGGCGACAAGGCCCTCGTGCCTTCCTCGTGTACGGCGGTCGGGTACGGCGGTTTCGCGCTGCCCGAGCTGATGATGTCGGCAGACGCCGGTCAGCCCTTGGTCGACCCGAGGGTGAGACCGGCGACGAACTGTTTCTGCAGGATGAAGAAGACGATCAGCACCGGGAGCGCGACGAGGACCGAGCCTGCCGACAACAGGTTGTAGTCGACGAAGAACTGCGTGCGCAGGTTGTTCAGGGCGCTCGTGATCGGGTACTTCTCGCCGTCCTGCAGGAGCACGGTGGCCCAGAAGAACTCGTTGTAGATCCAGGTCACCTGCAGGGTCGCCAGTGCCGCGAGAGCCGGCCGCACCAGCGGCATCGTGAGCTGCCAGTACTGCCGCCAGATGCTGGCGCCGTCCATCTCCGCCGACTCGTAGATCTCGTAGGGCAATGTCTTCATGTAGTTGCTGAGCACGAAGGTGCAGAAGCCCAGCTGGAAGGCGACGTTGATCGCAATCAGGCCCCAGTAGCTGCCCAACATCTGGCCGGTGTCGCTCATCACCGAGGGCAGCGGGATCATCCGGTACAGCCGGAAGATCGGGACCAGCAGCGCCTGCGGCGGGAGCAGGTTGGCCGACAGGAACACCGCGAGCATCACGAGGTTGAACCGGTAGGTGAACCGGCTGAGCACGAAGGCGGCCAGCGAGGCGAGCAACAGGGTGAGGAACACGGCCGGGACCGTGATGATCAGCGAGTTGACGAAGTGCTTGCCCATGTCGCCGTTGGTCCAGGCGGTTCGGTAGTTGTCGAAGGTCCAGCCGCCGAAGGAGAGGTACCCGTTCTGCTGGGTGTAGGCGTAGTTGCGGAACGAGTTCAGCACTGCCCAGAAGATCGGGAAGACCCAGACCAGCGCCAGGATGGTCATGAAGACCACGACCCGGGGACGGGCGCTCTTCCTGGCAGGCGCGTGTCCGCCCTGGCCTGCCTCCTTCTTGCCTCCGCGGGTGACCGCTGTCGCCGTCATCGCTTCTCCTCCTCGTTGAACACGACACGCAGGTACAAGAAGATGAAGACCGACGAGATCAGCATCATGATCGTGGCCAGCGCCGAGCCGAAGCCGATCCGGCTCGCCTCACCGACGACGTTCTGGGTCACGAGGGCGGCGATGATCTCCAGGCCGTTGCGGCCCTGGTTGACGATCCAGACCAGGTCGAAGGCCCGCAGCGACTCGATCACCACGATCACCAGCACGATCAGGTTGATCGGTCGCATGACCGGGACGATGATCTTGAAGAAGGTTTTGACCTCCGAGGCTCCGTCCACCGAGGCGGCCTCTCGCAACCCCGGATCAACGCCCTTCAGCCCAGCCAGGTAGATCAGCATGATGTAGCCGGTGTGCCGCCAGGCCGTGGCCACCAGGACTGCCCACAGGTTGATGTTGGGGTCGCCGTACCAGTCGACCTCGCTGCTGAAGACCTGGTTGATCAGTCCCTGGTCGCGAGAGTAGAAGAGCTGCCAGATGAACCCGACGAGGGCCAGGGACAGAACGACGGGCATGTAGAAGGCGGTCTGGTAGGCCCGGCTCCCCCTGAGGTCCTTGTCGAGCAGGACGGCCAGGAAGATCCCCAGCAGCGTCGGCCCGACGAACAGGAAGACCAGCCAGATGATGTTGTGCCGAATCGCCGGCCAGAACGGCGGATAGATCGTGGCGATGTCGGTGTAGTTCTTGGGACCGACCCACTCGATCGTGTCGAAGCCACCGATCCCGGACCACTTGCCGAAGGACAGCACGACAGAGCCGATGGCCGGCAGCCACACCAGGCCGACCACGAAGATCGACGGGATCGCCACCATGGTGACCACGACCGCGCGATCGATTCCCGACAGCTTGCGGGACCGGCCGGCAGCCGCGCCCTTCTTGCGTACGCCGTGTTCGGGCTCTGCAACCTCGACTGCCATCAGCCGACTCCGTCCTTCGAGATCGAGTTCGAGTGGGAGGTCAACTGCCGAAGATCGAGACCTTCTGCTGCTGAATGCTCTTGGTGATCCCGTCGACGTCGTCGGGCTTGGCCAGGAAGCTCTGGATCGCGGGGATGATCACCGTCACGGCGAAGTCCGACCGGGTGTCACGGTCCAGGAACTGGGCAATGTCGGTCGCCGCCCCCACCACCTCGGCAGACTTCTGCTGGAGTGCGGTGTAGGCCGCCGTGTTGGCGTTCGCGTTGGCCGCGATCATCGGGACGTCGACGTTCGCGTTGGCCGCGTCGGCGGCCTCGGCGGTGCCGAGCCACTTCATCATCTCCAGCGCGGCGTCCTGGTTGTCGCCGCCGGCGGCGACGCAGAAGCCGTCGATCGGGGCGTCCAGGGCGGTCGCACCGATCGAGGAGTCCAGCTCCGGGAATGTGAAGAAGTCGATGTCCTCGACCGAGCCGGGGAGCTCATCGACGACGAAGGTTCCGAGCAGGTACATGCCCGACTCGCCCTTGTCCATGGACGAGGCGGCCTCCTGCCAGGTGCGGCCGAGGGCGTCGCTCTGGTGGTAGGGCAGCAGCCCGCGCCAGGCATCGAAGACCTGCTTGGTCTCGGCGGAGTCCCACGCCTCGTTCCCGGCCATCAGGTCCATGTGGTACTGGAAACCGTTGATCCGCATGTTCAGGATGTCGAACGTGCCCATGGCCGGCCACCCGTCCTTGTCGCCGAAGGCGAACGGGGTGATTCCGTTCTTCTGCATCTTCGTCGACAGCGTCGTCAGCTCGTCGAGGTTGGTGGGCACCTCGTAGCCGTTCTTCTCGAAGACCGACTTCTTGTAGAAGACCGCCCACGGGTAGTAGTCCTTGGGCACGAAGTACTGCTTGCCGTCGCTGGCCGTCGAGGCCGCCTTGAAGCTGTCCGACATGCCGTCGATCGGCCACGCGGCGCTCACGTCGGAGATCAGGCCCTGCTCGGCGAACTGGTTCATCCGGAAGCCCGCGAACCACGTGAAGACGTCGTCCGGGTTGCCCTGCAGGTAGGTGCTGATGTTCTCCTGGAACGTGTTGTGCGCGACCTCGTTGCGCTTGACGCTCACTCCGGACTTCTTCGCGTAGGCCTCGGCCATCGCGCGCAGGCGGTCGGGCGCCACGCCCTCGCCGGCCTCGTTCATCCCGAGTCGCACCGTGTTGCTGCTCCCACCGCTGTCACCGCCGCCACAGGCGGCCAGCAGGCTCGAGGAGCCGAGGAGCGCGCCCCCGAGACCGATGCCACGCAGGAAGTTGCGGCGCGAGGCCGCCGCAGTGACGATCGCCGACGGGGGGATCTGGGACGACAACGGACGAGACATGCTTACCTCCGGGGGATCGAACAGAATCAAACACCGATTCCCACATCATGTTGGTGACCGTCGTCACTGTCAAGGCGTAGAACCAACATTTCACCTTCCCACTGACGAGAGTCGAACAGTCACCCCCAGATTCCTTGGTGGAACTTGTTGACTCGGGGGCACTCGCGGCCACAAGATGGCCAGCATGTCCGGAGAGCTCCCTCGCCTCGCCTTCGGTGGGGACTACAACCCCGAGCAGTGGCCGACCGCAGTGCACGACGAGGACATTGCCCTGATGGCCGAGGCCGGCGTCGATCTGGTCACGCTCGGCGTCTTCTCGTGGGCGCATCTCGAGGTGGCCCCCGAGATCTTCGACTTCGGCTGGCTCGACCAGATCATCGAGAAGCTCGCCGGCGCCGGCATCGGCGTCGACCTGGCCACGGCGACCGCCTCACCCCCACCCTGGCTGACTCACCAGCACCCCGAGATGCTCCCGGTCACCGCCGACGGGACCACGCTCTGGCCCGGAGGACGGCAGGCGTTCTGCCCTAGCTCCCCGATCTACCGGGAGCGAGCCGCCAAGCTCTGCACGGCGCTGGCCGAGCGCTACGGCCGGCACGAGGCGGTCCGGCTCTGGCACGTCAGCAACGAGATCGGCAACCACAACGCGTGGTGCTACTGCGACGTCAGCGCCGCTGCCTTCCGGATCTGGCTCGAGAAGCGGTACGGCGACCTCGACACGCTCAACCACGCCTGGGGTACGGCGTTCTGGTCCCAGCGGTATACCTCGTTCGAGCAGATCCTGCCGCCGCGAGTCGCTCCCAACTTCCCGAACCCCACCCAGCAGCTCGACTTCCGCAGGTTCTCCTCCGACGAGCTGCTCGACAACTTCGTGATGGAGCGCGACATCCTCCACGACCTGTCGCCGGGCGTCCCGGTGACCACGAACTTCATGGTGATGGAGCACGTGTGGGAGATGGACTACTGGCGCTGGGCCCGTGAGGTGGACGTCGTCTCGAACGACCACTACCCGATGGCCGCGGACCCGGAGTCCTGGCGCGAGCTTGCCTTCTCCGCGGACCTCACCCGCGGCCTGGCCGGAGGCCGACCGTGGCTGCTGATGGAACAGTCCACCAGCGCCGTGAACTGGCAGCCGCGCAACGTGCCCAAGCGGGCCGGGGAGCTGCTGCACTCCAGCCTGCAGCACGTCTCGCGCGGCTCGGACGCCATCCTCTTCTTCCAGTGGCGGGCCTCGAAGGCCGGAGCCGAGAAGTTCCACGCGGGTCTCGTGCCGCATGCGGGCACCGACTCGCGGGTGTGGCGCGAGGTGGTCGACCTCAGCCGGACGCTCGACCGGATCGAGGAGGTCGCCGGCAGCGGTGCCGACAATGCGGTGGCGATGCTGTTCGACTGGCAGGCCTGGTGGGCCTGCGAGCTCGACTCGCACCCGAGCGTCGACGTGACCTATCTCGATCGCGCTCATGCGCTACACCGGGCGCTGTCCGACCTGGGCGTGGGCGTCGACTTCGTGCATCCGGACAGCGACCTGAGCGGCTACCGGCTCGTCCTGGTGCCCACGCTCTACGTCGCTTCGGCTGCGGTGAGTGAGCGGGTGGCCGCGGCGGTCGCCGCCGGCGCCACCGCACTGGTGACCTACTTCAGCGGCATCGTGGACGAGAACGACCACATCTGGCTCGGCGGCTACCCCGGAGCGTTCCGTGACCTGCTCGGCATCCGAACCGAAGAGTTCGTCCCCCTCCGGGAGGGCGAACAGGTCCGGCTCAGCAACGGCTGGTCGGCTGATGTCTGGACCGAACACCTACACCTGAACGGGGCGGAGTCGATGGCCGAGTACGCCGACGGTCCCATGGCCGGCATCCCGGCCCTCACCCGGAAACAGCATGGGTCGGGGACCGCCTGGTACCTCCCCTGCCGCGTCGATCAGCCCGGCATGGACGCGCTCGTGGCCCGCCTCGTCGAGGAGGCCGGCGTCGCGCCGGTGGCAGCCGGAGGGCGGCCCGGGGTCGAGATGGTCCGGCGCGTGTCGGACGATGGGCACTCGTGGGTCTTCGTCATCAACCACACCGAACACCCGGCAACCTTGCCGATCCGGGGACACGACCTGGTCACCGACCGATCTGTCACCGCAGACCTCGTCGTCGAAGGCGGCTCAGTCGCCGTAGTCAGGGAGAATTGATGCTCGCCGCACAACGTCGCGCCATGATCCTGAGCGAGCTCGACCGGGAAGGCTCGGTGCGGGTCAGCGAGCTGGTGCGCGTCCTGGGTGTCTCCGACATGACGATCCGACGCGATCTCGGCGCCCTCGAACGCGACGGCCTGCTGGAGAAGGTCCACGGAGGGGCCGTGGTGACCGCCACCCCCAGCGCCGTCGAGCCGAGCTTCGAGACCAAGTCCGACCGGCAGACAGCCGAGAAGGCAGCGATCGCGGCGTACGCCGCCACGCTGATCAAGCCCGGGTCGGCGATCGCGATCTCCGCCGGAACCACGACGCACGCGCTGGCCAGGCTTCTGGTCGACGTTCCCGAGCTCACCGTCGTGACGAACTCGGTGTGGGTGGCTGACGTCCTGCACCGCTCCGGCAACAACACGCTCTCCGTGCTCCTGACCGGCGGGCTCCGGACCCCGTCGGATGCCCTGGTCGGACCCATCGCGATCTCCGCGCTCCGGTCCCTGCACCTCGACGCCGTCTTCATGGGTGTGCACGGCATGGAGGCGCGGGCCGGCTTCAGCACCCCCAACCTGCTGGAGGCAGAGACCAACCGGGCGATGATCGCGAGCGGACGCCGGCTGATCGTCCTCGCCGACTCCACCAAGTGGGGCGTCGTGGGGCTCAGCTCGATGGCCGACCTGGCCGACGCCTCGCTGGTCGTCAGCGACACAGCGCTCCCGTCCCACGCGGACCGGATCCTCACCGAGACCATCGACGAACTGGTACTGGTCGACCCGCAGCCGTCCGGCCTTCCCGAAGCGGTTCTCGCGGAGCACTGAGCCGCAGGGAGCGGGAATCATGCGGCGACGCGGGTGGGCAGGACTCGGGGTTCACCTGTGGGGACTGCGTTCCTGCGTCAGAATCGGAGGGCGCCTGAGCCTCCGCGTCTCCAGAGGCAGCCCACCTAGGAGCCTCGATGGAGCCCACTTCGCAGCCCGACGGCGGCGCTCGCCCACGGGCACGCTTCGCCCTCGCCTTCACCGCGGCGGCACTCCTGCTGGCGACGCTGCCCGCCTGCTCGAGCAGCAACAACGCCCTCGTCGTCGAAGAACCCGCGAGCGCGGCTTCTGTGCAGCGGTTCCAGCACCTGTGGTTCGGATACGGCCGCGCTGTTTCGGAAGGCCGACGACATGCTCGACGAGTCAGAGCCTCCGCCTCGAGTCAGCCGCGGAGGCAAACGGCCGACTCGGGCTGGGCGACGACGTCCGACCTGTGGTTCGCGGACTACTCGGCCGATGAGAACGGTGATGCTGAGCGGATGTGCCTGGTGTCCCCGGATGGCACCTACGTCACATTCGACTGGACGCGCGACCTCGACATCTTCCTCGGTGACGGCGAGTGCTCGTACGACGAGGCGGCCGCTGCGGTCGTCGGGACAGACCTTCCCGGCGAGTGGGTGAAGGGAGCCGCACTGATGGGCGACCTGCGAGTCGATGCCATCGTCAGCAACCCCAGCCTCGAGGATCAGGCTGGACGAGCACGCCGCCGATGAGTCTCCGAGCCCGGCCAGCGAGTCACCCGGGCTCGCGTCTGCCCCGGCGGGCGAAGCGCTCGCCGACGACGCGAGGACGACTCGGCTCGGCGCTGGCGGCGTACTTCACCGCCGAGGGCCAGCTACCCCGAGCGTCGCAGCAGGCGCGGTGGCGAGCCGGACTCGGCCGTCCGAGCTGTCAAAGGGCACCAAGGTGCGTGCCTACCGGGTCAAGCCCGACTCGTTCCAGATCTGCGTCACCAACAAGGCCGCCGGCGCCTTCGCGACGTACGACGCGAAGCTCGGCGACGTAGCGTCGGGCGCCGGCAACCCGGTGGATCTGCTCGACGCGCTGTGCGGGATCGCTCCAGCCCCGGCATCGCCCTGACGGGACTTCCATCCGGTCTCGAACCTTTCTTCGAATATCGTCTCGCCATGTGGAACAACGCCGGGTCAGCAGGCCGAAACTGTCGGTGGCCCCTGGTTGAGTTGGGCCATGGAGCTCCTCATGCAGCCGTCGACCTCCCCGGCCGGGGTGGTGGCGGACGCGAGCGCCCAGCTGGGCTCGCTCGACGAGGCCATGTGGGCGGCCCGGACGCCCGCAGAGCTGGTCGGCGCGGTCGAGGAGCTCGAAGCCCTGCGTGCTCACCTGGCCGCGGTCGAAGCCTCCGTGCTGGCCGAGATCGACGCCCGCCAGATTGCCAAGCGTGAGCTGGCGTGGGGATCGACGGGCGACTGGTTCACGCACCTGGCCGGACTGCACCGCCGCGACGGCCGCCGCGCCGTTCGTCAGTCGAGGACCCTGGCGACCGAGCGCGACGCCACGCGCGCGGCCCTGATCGAGGGCGCGTTGTCACCCGAGCAGGCGGCGGTGATCGTGGACGGGATCGACCGGTTGCCCCTCGACCGCGGTGTTCGCGACCGGGCCGAGCAGTTCCTGATCGAGCAGGCGGCGCACCTCGACGCGACGGACCTGGCGAGAGCCGCCCGGCACCTCGCCGAGGTCGCCGACCCCGAGCGGGCGGAGCGTGACGCCGAGAAGCAGCTGGACCGCCAGGATCGGGCGGCGCACCTCCACCGGTTCCTCGCCATCACCGACGACGGCGCCGGTGGTGTCCGCGTGCGGGGGCGCGGCACCGTCGAGGACGCGGCGGCCATCAAGGCGGCACTGCTGCCCCTCACCAAGCCGGCGCCGGCCCTGGATCCCGACACCGCCGCCACGCACGGCGACCCGAGGGACCACGGAGCCCGCCTCTGGGACGCCCTGGTCGAGACCTGCCGGGCAGCGCTGTCCACCGATCTGCCGCCGGACAGCCACGGAGCCCGACCCAGGCTGGCCGTGACCACCAGCTACGACGTCCTGGCCGGCCGGATCGACTGGGCCACGCTCGGCGCGGGCACCTCCGTCACCGACGACGGGCTCGAGCTGACTCCCTCCGTCGTACGTCGGCTGGCCTGCGACGCCGACATCATCCCGGTCGTGCTGGGCAGCCGGGGCGAGGTCCTCGACGTCGGCCGTACGCAGCGCCTGGTCACCCCGGCCCTCTGGCGCGCGCTGGTCTGCCGCGACCAGCACTGCTCGTTCCCCGGCTGCACCCGGCCGCCACTGATGTGCCACGCCCATCACGTCCGGCACTGGGCGAACGGCGGAGCCACCAGCGTGGACAACCTCGCCCTCCTGTGCGGGCACCACCATCGGGTCGTCCATCACACGCCGTGGGAGATCCGACTCAGCCCCTCGGACGGGCGGCCCGAGTTCCTGCCACCGCCGAGACGAGGAGTGACGTCGTCCACCTGGATCCGGAGCAGGCCGCGGCGGGAGTAGCGGCCGCCTCGGCGACTCCCCCCGCTCGGTCAGCGTCACGATCGCCGGCCCGTTCTGACAGATTTCATGGTGCCGGCGGTGCCTGGCCCTATTCTCTCGCTGGGCTCGACACATCGGTCGTGCCGGGCGACGAGGGGAATGTGATGGTACGTCTCGCGGCGGTGCTCGGGCCGTTGACGCTGGCGCTCTGGGTCTTCTGCGTCATCGACGTGATCCTCACCCGCGACGAGGACACCCGGCACCTCGGCAAGTACTTCTGGCTGGCGCTCGTGCTGTTCTTCCCGCTGGTCGGCTCCTTGGCCTGGCTGGCGGTCGGCCGACCACGCCGGGACCGTCCTCGACCGCACGAGCGAGCCGTCCCGGAGTTCCCGGAGTACAACCGGCCGGGCCGGGCTGCGGGCCAGAGCGTCGAGTCCGACGAGGAGTTCCTCAAGCGGTGTCGCGAGCGCGCCGAGGAGCAGCGCCGCCGGCACCGGTCCGAGAACCCGACCCCAGAGCAGCCGGAGCAGCCCGAGCAGCCGGATCAGGCAGACGAGCCGACCGAGGGATAGCCGGCTGGAAATGGCCGAAGGCCCGCCTCCCGCAACGGGGTGACGGACCTTCCTGGCTCGTGCACGGTGACTCGAGGCCACCTGCTGGGGCCGCCTGTCGGAATCGAACCGACGACCTTCTCATTACGAGTGAGACGCTCTACCGACTGAGCTAAGGCGGCGCACTGCCCGGGTCAGGTCGAGGACCTTGCCGGGCAACCCGGGGAAGTATACGGATCCCGCCGGAGGGGACGAAACCGGCGCCGCCGCGGCCGATCAGGCAGCGAGCGAGACCTTGGACCGACGCTGGGCGGCGAGGCCCGTGGTCATGGTCTGGTCGGCGCCGCACCAGCAGCTGAAGTCGACGACGATGCCGTGGTCGGTGTTGGTCATCGCGGTGACCTGGCTCGGGAAGATCAGCTGGCGCTTGTCGCAGGCGGTGCAGTAGTGGTCGAACATGAGGTGACCTCCCTCTCGAGGACGGCAGACGGGTACAAGAGAATGATCCATCGGATCAAGCCATAGGGGTAGCCTCTCTTTCCAGTAGGTAACAAAGGAGATCCCTATGCTTTCGCTGCACCAGCTGCGGTGCTTCCTCACCACCTACGAGCTCGGGTCCCTGACCGCGGCCGCCGAGGAGCTCGGCTACGCGCAGCCGTCGGTCTCCGAGCAGATCCGCAACCTCGAGAAGACCCTCGGCGCACGCCTCTTCCACCGGGTCGGGCGCGGCGTCGTACCCACGACGGTGGCCTACGAGCTGCGTCCGTACGCCGAGCGCACCATCGCGGCGGCCGAGGACGCGCGTCGGGCGGTGCAGAGCGTGGTGGCGCTGGAGACCGGCACGATCCGGTTCGGGATGTTCGGCACCGCCCGGCTCTACGCCGGCGCCGGCCTGGTGGCCGACGTCCTGGCCCGGCACCCCGGCGTCCGGGTCGAGCTGATCGGCCAGAACTCCTCCGACGTCCAGGACGACCTGCGCCGAGGGCGGCTGGAGGCGGCGATGATCGCGGTCCCGACGGTGAGCAGCGAGGGCATGTCGGTGACGCCGGTCGCTCGCGACGAGCTCGTCTACATCAGCGCCGACCCGGAGAAGCTCCGCTCGCCGGTGACGGCGCACCGACTGGCCGAGGCGTCACTGGTGATGCCCGAGACCACCTGGCGGGCCGACGACTCGACCCGGATGGTGTTGCGACAGATGCTGCACGAGACCGGTCGCAACCCCCAGACCCGGATCGAGGTGGAAGACGTCGAGACCGCCGTCGAGCTGGTCGGCATGGGGCTGGCCGATTCGGTCATCCCGAAGGGCGCCGCCGAACAGCTCCTGCACCGCTTGGCGCCGAACGCCGGCTGGGTCTCGATGCGGCCCAAGCAGTTCGACATGCTCGCGATCGTGCACCGGGCCGGGGCCTCACTCTCACCCGCGGCGAGGCTGATGATCGAGCTGGCCACCGCGCGGATCCAGGCGATCGCCGAGCCGATCCACCCGCGCTGAGCCGAGCCGGACGTCCGGACTCAGCAGGAGAGCCCGTCCTGCGGCACCTTGCCCCGGATCAGATAGGCCTCGATCGCCTGGTCGACGCACGCGTTGCCGGCGTTGTAGCCGGTGTGACCGTCCCCGTCCCTGCTGACCAGGACGCCGGACTCGAGCTGCTCGGCCAGGTGCACCGCCCAGAGGTACGGCGTCGCCGGGTCGCGACTCGTCCCGACGACCACGATCGGTGCCGCACCGGCGGCGCGGATGTCGCGCGGCTCGGTCGCGGTGTCCTCGGGGAAGCCGGCGCAGCCGGTGAGCCCCCAGGCGAAGACCCGGCCGAAGGTCGGCGACGCCTCCTCGAAGGCGGGGATGTTGTCGGCGACCTCGGACGCCGGGATCGAGTAGGGGTCGTCGAGGCAGTTGATCGCGTAGATCGCCTCCGAGCTGTTGTCGGAGTACGAGCCGGAGCCTTCCCGCGAGGTGTAGAGGTCGGAGAGCCGCAGCAGGATCGAGCCGTCACCGTCGAGCGCACCCTTCAGGGCCTGGGTGAGGATGAACCAGTAGTCGCGGTTGTAGAGGGGCGCGACGATGCCGTAGAACGCGTTGCCGACCTCGAGCTCGCGATCGCCGAGGTTGGTCGGGAGCGGGCTGGCGTCGATCTCGGCGGTGAGGGTCTCGATCCGGTCGAGCCCCTCGGCGACCGACTCCCCGAGGAAGCAGGAGCCCTGGTCGATGCAGTCCTGCACGTAGGACCGCAGCGCGGTCTCGAAGCCTGCCGCCTGCTCGAGGCTCAGCTCGCGCGAGTCGATGGACAGGTCGACAGCGCCGTCCAGCACCATCCGGCCGACCTTGTCGGGGAACAGGTCGGCGTACGTCGCGCCGAGCTTGGTGCCGTAGGACGCCCCGAAGTAGGTCATCGTCGCCTCGCCGAGCGCGGCCCGCAGCACGTCCATGTCGCGCGCAGCCTCGACGGTCGAGACGTGCTCGGCCAGGGCGCCCGACCGCTCGCTGCAGCCGGCGCCGATCCGGTCCACCCAGTCCGCGTAGGTGCGCGCCTCGGCGCGCGTGTCCGGGTCGGGGTCGGTCGCGATGAAGTCGTCGAGCTCCTCGTCGGAGAGGCAGTCGACCGGCGCACTGTCACCGGTGCCGCGCGGGTCGAAGCCCACGATGTCGAACTGCTGGAGCAGCGGCTCCCGGAAGACCTGCTCGGACTGGGCGGCGTACGACGTGCCGGGAGCGCCGGGGCCGCCCGGGTTCACCACGAGGGAGCCGATCCGCGCCGACGGCTCGCTGGCCGGGACCTTGAGCAGGGCCAGGTCGATGGTCTCGCCGGCCGGCTCGTCGTAGTCGAGCGGCACGGTGAGGGTGGCGCACTCCGCGGCGGCGCACGACTCCCAGTCGAGCTCCTGGCCGTAGTACTCCGCCAGTTCCGGGCTCGGCGCACGGGTGGCCCCCGCGACCGGAGTGCTCGTGGGCGCCGGGCTGCCGGACGGCTGGGTGCCCGGGTCCGACGGATCGTCGGATCCCAGGGCGGCCAGGGCAGCCAGGACCACCGCGCCGACCAGGGCCAGCACGATCAGGACTGCGACCACGCGCTTCATCGGTTGCTCGCTTCCGGCACCTTGAGTGCCACCATCATCGCCTCGAGGGCCAGGGCCACGGGCACATTGAACTCGAGCATCTGCTCTCGCGCCTCGAAGATCCACGCGATCCGACGCAGGTTGAGCTCGGGCGACCCGCCCCGGACGATCTGGTCGACGTCGCCACGGATCTCCTCGTTCACCAGCCGGCCGGGGGCGCCGGCGGCCACGGCGATCGCGTCCCGGTAGACCGAGACCAGGTCCATCAGGCTCCGGTCGACCACGTCGAGGTGACGACGCTTGGCCCGGGTCTTCTGCGCCTTCTCGAGCGCGGCCAGGGCCGGGGAGTACTCGCGCGGGCGCCGGCCGCGCTCCACCACGCCGTACGCGGCGTCGAGGTCCGCCTTCTCGCGGGCGTCGAGCTCGCCGGTGATCACGTCGGCCTCCTCCTTGGTCACCTCGTTGAGGTTGGCCGCGGCGTTCATGCAGGCGCCGAGCGAGGTGAGCCGCGCGGGCAGGGAGACCACCTCGCGGCGACGGTTGCGGGTGGCTTCGTCCCGCGCCAGCGCCCGGGCCCGCCCGATGTGGCCCTGGCTGGCGCGGGCGGCGTACGACGCGAGCGCGTCGGCCACGCCCTCCGTGCGGACCAGGAACGCCGCGACGTCCTCGGCGGTGGGCGTGGTGAGCGTGACCAGACGACACCGCGACCGGATCGTCGACAGCACGTCGTCGACGGTGGGGGCGCACAGGATCCACACGGTCCGGTCGGTCGGCTCCTCGATCGCCTTGAGCAGGGCGTTGCAGGCCTGGTCGGTGAGCCGGTCGGCGTCCTCGACGATGAGCACCTGCCACCGTCGGCCGACCGGGGCCAGGGCTGCGCGGCGGACCAGGTCGCGCACCTCGTCGACGCCGATGGACAGCTTCTGGGTGCGGATGATCGACACGTCGGCGTGCGAGCCGCCCACCGCGGTGTGGCAGGCGTGGCACTCGCCGCAGCCGGCCTGCTCGCACTGGAGCGCAGCCGCGAACGCCACCGCGGCGTTGGACCGGCCCGAGCCGGGAGGCCCGGTGAACAGCCACGAGTGGCTCATGCCGCGGCCCTCGGCGGCGGTGCGCAGCGCGGCGACCGCGGCGTGCTGCCCGACCAGGTCGTCCCAGACCGTCATGACCCGGTCTCCACGAGCAGGGGCGCCATCCGCTCGCGCACCGCGGCAGCGATCTCGTCCACCGGCAGCCGGGCGTCGAGGACGAGGTAGTGGTCGGGGTCGGCCTCGGCCATCGCCACGAAGGCCCGGCGCACCCGCTGGTGGAACTCCGCCGACTCCCCCTCGATCCGGTCGCGCCCCTCGAAGCGGCCGAGGCCCTGCTCGGGCGCGAGGTCGAGGACGACGGTCAGGTGCGGGCGGAGGTTGCCGGTCGCCCAGCGGGCCACCACCTCCACCTCGGCGACGTCCAGCGCCCGTCCGGCGCCCTGGTAGGCGAGCGTGGAGTCGACGTAGCGGTCGGTGATCACGACCGCACCGCGGTCGAGGGCCGGCTGGACCACCGTGTCGACGTGCTCGGCCTTGTCGGCGGCGTACAGCAGGACCTCGGTGCGGTCGGAGAGCTCGCCCGTGGCCGGGTCGAGCACGATCCGGCGGAGCTCGCGCCCCACCTCGGTGTCCCCGGGCTCGTGGGTGAGCAGCACGGGGCGGCCCTGCTCCTCGAGCCAGTCGGCCAGCAGCCGGGACTGGGTGGACTTGCCGGAGCCCTCGCCGCCCTCGAAGCAGACGAAGACGCCGGTGGACGCGTAGACGCCGGGCAAGCTGTGCACGCGCCGAACCTACGAGGTCGCACCGACGCCCACCACCGGCGGGTCCGAACCTGTGCGTTCAGGCCTTCTTCGCGGCGGCCTTCTTCGCGGTCTTCTTGGCCGGCGCCTTCTTGGTCGTCTTCTTCGCGGCGCTCTTCTTGGCGGTCTTCTTCGCGCCCTTCTTGGCCGGCCCCTTGGCTCGACGCTCGGCGAGCAGCTCGGCGGCCCGCTCCAGGGTCAGCTCCTCGATGGAGTCGTCCTTGCGGAGGGTCGCGTTGTACTCACCGTCGGTGACGTACTCACCGAAGCGTCCTGCCTTCACCACGACCGGCTGGCCGGAGACCGGGTCGTTGCCGAGCTCCTTGAGCGGAGGTGCCGCCGCGGCCCGGCCGCGCTGCTTGGGCTGGGCGTAGATCGCGAGCGCCTCGTCCAGCGTGATCGCGAGGAGCTGGTCCTCGGAGGTCAGCGAGCGCGAGTCCGTGCCCTTCTTGAGGTAGGGACCGTAGCGACCGTTCTGCGCGGTGATCTCCTCACCGGCCTCGTCGACGCCCACCACGCGGGGCAGGGACAGCAGCTTGACCGCGTCCTCGAGCGTGACGGTGTCGAGGGACATCGACTTGAACAGCGACCCGGTGCGCGGCTTCGCGGACTTCTTGGCGTCCTCGGGCAGCAGCTCGGTCACGTACGGACCGAACCGACCGCTCTTGGCGACGACCTGGAGACCGGTCTCCGGGTGCACGCCGAGCTCGATCTCCTCGCCGGCGGGGTTCGCGAACAGCTCGGTGGCCTTCTCGAGGGTCAGCTCGTCGGGCGGCAGGTCGTCGGGGACGTTGGCGCGCACCACGTCGGAGGTGCCGTCGTCGTCCGGCTTGTCCTCGGACTTCGGACCGGGCTTCTCGATGTAGGGGCCGTAGCGACCGACCCGCAGCACGACACCGCTCTCGGCACCGCCCACCGGGAAGGTCGCCAGGTCCTTGGCGTCGATGTCGCCGAGCTCGTTGACCAGCGTGTGCAGCCCGACCACGGCGTCGGTGCCGTAGTAGAACTCGCCGAGCTCGGTGGTGCGGTCCTTGCGGCCGCCGGCGATGTCGTCGAGCACGTCCTCCATCAGGGCGGTGAACTCGTAGGACACCTGGCGCGGGAAGTGCTCCTCCAGCAGCCGGATCACCGAGAACGCCAGCCAGGCCGGCACCAGCGCGGTGCCCTTCTTGTAGACGTAGCCGCGGTTGAGGATCGTGCCGATGATCGAGGCGTACGTCGAGGGGCGGCCGATCTCGCGCTCCTCGAGCTCGCGGATCAGGGTGGCCTCGGTGTAGCGGGACGGCGGCTTGGTCTCGTGACCGTTCGCGGTGACCGAGGCCGCGGAGACCGCGTCGCCCTCGACCAGCGCGGGCAGCCGGGTCTGGGCGTCGTCCTTGTCGTCCGACGCGTCGTCGGTGCCCTCGACGTACGCCTTGAGGAAGCCGTGGAAGGTGATCACCCGGCCGCTGGCGGAGAAGACGGCGTCCTCGCCGGTGGTGGCGGCGCCACCGATCCGGATCGTGACCGACTGGCCGACGGCGTCCTTCATCTGCGAGGCGACGGTGCGCATCCAGATCAGCTCGTAGAGCCGGAACTGGTCACCGGTCAGCCCGGTCTGGGCCGGGGTCCGGAAGCTCTCGCCTGCGGGACGGATCGCCTCGTGCGCCTCCTGGGCGTTCTTGACCTTCGAGGCGTAGGTGCGCGGCTCGTCGGGGAGGTACTCCGCGCCGTACAGCTCGCGCACCTGGGCCCGGGCGCTCTCGACCGCCCCGCCCGAGAGCGTGGTCGAGTCGGTACGCATGTAGGTGATGAAGCCGTTCTCGTACAGCCGCTGGGCCACCGACATCGTCGACGAGGCGCTGAAGCCGAGCTTGCGCGAGGCCTCCTGCTGCATGGTCGTGGTCCGGAACGGCGCGTACGGCGAACGCCGGTAGGGCTTCGCCTCGACCGAGCGGACGTCGTACGTCGTGTCGCGCAGCGCCTCGGCGAGCGCCTCGGCCCGGGCCCGGTCGAGGTGGACCGTCTGCTTGGCCGAGGTCGACTCCTTGAGCAGCCCGTCGG
This sequence comes from uncultured Actinomycetota bacterium, assembly GCA_963826415.1. Classification (GTDB taxonomy): domain Bacteria; phylum Actinomycetota; class Actinomycetes; order Propionibacteriales; family Nocardioidaceae; genus Nocardioides. The sequence continues at coordinate 484,673 of CAWGWW010000007.1, forward strand.
GCCCGAAGTCGGATCCGCGCGCCACCCGGGCGCCGTCGACGGAGTACAGCTTGGCCGGGAACATCCGCTGCTCGTGCTTGGAGCCGGCGTCGAAGGTCCCCTCGAGGTCCCAGTACGACGCGAGCCGGAACTGCATCCGCTCGCGTTCCTTGTCGACGACCAGCCGGGTCGCCACCGACTGCACGCGGCCGGCGGACAGGCCGGACATGACCTTCTTCCACAGCACCGGGGAGACCTCGTAGCCGAAGAGCCGGTCGAGGATCCGGCGGGCCTCCTGCGCCTCGACGAGGTCCATGTCGATCTCGCGCGGGCTCTCGGCGGCCGCCAGGATCGCGGTCTTGGTGATCTCGTGGAAGACCATCCGCTTCACGGGGATGTTCTTCGGCTTCAGCTCGTCCAGCAGGTGCCAGGCGATCGCCTCTCCCTCGCGGTCCTCATCGGTGGCGAGGTAGAGCTCGTCGGCGTCCTTCAACAGGCCCTTGAGCTTGGTGATGTGCGCCTTCTTGTCGCGCGGCACGACGTAGTACGGCACGAAGCCGTTCTCCACGTCGACCGCGAGCCGGCCCCAGGGCTTGTCCTTGATCTTGGAGGGCGTGTCCGCGGCGTTGTTCGGGAGGTCGCGAATGTGGCCGATGGAGGACTCGACGACGTAGCCCGCGCCGAGGTACCCGCCGATGGTGCGGGCCTTCGCCGGGGACTCGACGATCACCAACTTGTGTGCCACTGGACTTCTTTCCTGCCTTCGCGTTACCTGACGGGCCCCGCTGTAGGGCTCACGGCCGAACACGGTAGCGCGTCCGGTGACCAGACCATGCCGGGGACCACTAGGAGGTGGTCTCGTCGAGGAAGCCTTCCACGACGAGCTCCCTGACCACCGGCTGGTACGTCGCCCTCGTCCGGACCGGGTCCAGCTCCAGCAGCTGGGCGATGGCGTCGAGTATCTGCCCCACGGTCAGCTCACCGTCACAGGCCCCGACCAGGGCCGCCTCGACCGTGTCCACCCGGCGGGCCCGGCGCAGGCCCACGCTGCTGCCGGAGCACGACCGTGTCGGGGTCCTCGGCGCCGGGCTGGCCGACCGACTCCTGCTGGATGTCCGACCGCACCACGAGACGCGAGTCCAGGGACACCTCGACCTCGACGGCCCGTCCCCAGTCCCGGACGGCCGGGGCGACCGGCTGCTCCACCTCGTAGGGCCACTCCAGGAAGTCCCGGGTCGCGTCCGACCGACTGGCCGGTCCCTTCTTGCGCAGGTTGATCCAGCCGAAGCCGACCGCCTCGATCCCCTGCTGGTCGAACCACGAGAGCCAGGTGTCGTAGCGGACGGCGTAGTCGTCGCCCCCGTGCAGCCCGGCGTCCTTCAGCCACAGCTCGACGTACGACGCAGGGTCGATCACCTCCCGCTGGACGACGAAGGCGTCGCAGTCGTCGGCCACCCACGGCAGCAGCCGCTCCTCCCACGGCAGGTCCGTGGCGATCACCCAGTTGGCCAGGATCTGGCACCAGCCGCCGTCGGTGAGGTGGTCCGGCGCCGACCGCACGATGTCCTCGACGACCCGGTCGCCGGGCAGGCCGGAGTCCCGGTAGACCAGTCGCTCCCCCGTGGCCGGCGAGATCACGAACGGCGGGTTGGTGGCGATCAGGTCGAAGCGCTCGCCGCGTACCGGCTCGAAGAACGAGCCCTCGCGTACGTCGACCGGCGCCGGGAGGCCGTTCAGCGCGGCGTTGAACCGGGTCATCCGCAGGGCGCGGGTGTTCACGTCGGTCGCGACAACGCGGTCGCTGTGCGCCGCCAGGTGCAGGGCCTGGACCCCGCAACCAGTGCCCAGGTCGAGCGAGCTGCCGACGGGTTCGCGCATGGTCAGCTGGGCCAGCGACGAGGAGGCCGAGCTGACGCCGAGCACGTGGTCGGTGCGCAGCCGGACCGGGCGACCGTCGAGACCGGGGGTCAGGTCGCTGACCACCCAGAGGTCGTCGTCACCGGTGGCGTAGGGGCGCACGTCCAGGCGAGCCCCGACCTCACCCACCGTCTGCTCGAGCAGGCCCTCGGCGGCCATCCGGTCGACCAGCCCGGGCAGGGCGGCCTCCGCCGCCGGGAGCGAGACCGGCGCCTGGAGCAGGAACAGCCGGACCAGGGTCTCCAGCGGCGAACCACCACCGGTGCGCTGCAGACCGGGCGTGGTCTCGTTGCGCCCCAGTGCGGCGTGCGCACGGACACCGAGCAGCTCGGCGACGGCGTCGTAGGTGAAGTCAGCGTGTGCGAGGGCGGCACCCAGCCGCTCCGGGAGGTCGCTGGATCCGGGGGTACTCATGTCGGGCGAGCCTAGGCCCCGACCGGTGACGCCCCGCATCGCCGTACAACGACACTGACCCGCCCGGGGGTCCGGGCGGGTCAGTGGGTGTGGCTGGTGGTGCTGGGGCTACGGCGCCTCGAACCGCTGGGTCGGCGCCGGGTCGGCCTGGGCCGACGTGTGCACCGGGTCCACCACGGTGGTGGGCGGCGCCGGGGTGCCGGAGTCGTCGCCCATCGAGACCTCACGCTGCTTGGAGATGTAGATCGCCACCACGATGATGGCGACCGCGACCAGCGCGATCAGGATCCGGCCCACGTCGTTCTGGTTGTCACCGACGCTCATCGAGACGACGGCGCTGGCGATCAGCAGCGAGACCAGGTTCATCACCTTGATCAGCGGGTTGATCGCCGGTCCGGCGGTGTCCTTGAACGGGTCGCCGACGGTGTCACCGATGATCGTGGCCTCGTGGGCCAGCGAGCCCTTCCCGCCGTGGTGGCCGTCCTCGACCAGCTTCTTGGCGTTGTCCCAGGCCCCGCCCGAGTTGGCCAGGAAGACCGCCATCAGGGTGCCGGCGCCGATGGCACCGGCCAGGAACCCGGCGAGCGCCGTGGCGCCGAGGCCGAAGCCCACCGCGATCGGGGCCAGGACGGCCAGGAGGCCGGGCGTGACCAGCTCGCGCAACGAGTCCTTGGTGACGATGTCGACGACCTTGCCGTACTCCGGCCGGCCGGTGCCCTCCATGATCCCCGGGATCTCGCGGAACTGGCGGCGGACCTCGTAGACGACGGCGCCGGCGGCCCGGGCCACGGCGTTGATCGCCAGGCCGGAGAAGAGGAAGACCACGCTCGCGCCCAGCAGCACACCGACGATGACGGCCGGGTTGAAGACGCTGAAGTCGAGCAGGTAGGCCTCGTCGGCCCGGACGTTCGCCTCGCGCAGCGACTCGAAGACCGACGTCGCGTACGAGCCGAACAACGCCGTCGCGGCGAGCACGGCCGTCGCGATCGCGATGCCCTTGGTGATCGCCTTGGTGGTGTTGCCGACGGCGTCGAGCTCGGTGAGGATCTGTGCACCCTCGGGGCTGACGTCGCCGGACATCTCGGCGATGCCCTGGGCGTTGTCGGAGACCGGACCGAAGGTGTCCATCGCGACGATGACGCCGACGGTCGTGAGCAGGCCACAACCGGCCAGCGCGACCGCGAACAGCGACACCGTCAGCGTCGCGCCGCCGAGCAGGTACGCGCCGAAGACGGCGGCCCCGATCACCAGGGTGGTGTAGACCGCGGACTCGAACCCGACCGAGAGACCGGACAGGATCACCGTCGCCGCACCGGTGAGCGACGTCTTGCCGACGTCCTTGACCGGGCGGTGCTCGGTGCCGGTGTAGTAGCCGGTCAGGGCCAGGATCCCGGCGGACATCACGATGCCGATCACCACGGCGGACGAGGCGATGAACCGCGGGTCACCGTCGGCCGACGCGAGGTCGGCGGCGATGTTGGTGAACTCCGAGAAGCTGCCCGGCAGGTAGACGTAGGCGAGCACCACGCTGGCGACGGCGGCGATGCCGGACGACAGGTAGAACGACCGGTTGATGGTCTTCAGCCCGTTCTCCCCCACCTTGGGCTTCGTGAGGTAGACACCGGCGACGGCCGTGAGGGCGCCGATCGCGGGGATCAGCAGCGGGAAGACGAGACCCTTGTCGCCGAACGCCTGCGAGCCGAGGATCAGCGCAGCGACCAGGGTCACGGCGTACGACTCGAAGAGGTCCGCAGCCATACCGGCGCAGTCGCCGACGTTGTCGCCGACGTTGTCCGCGATCGTGGCGGCGTTGCGCGGGTCGTCCTCGGGGATGTTCTGCTCGACCTTGCCCACCAGGTCGGCGCCGACGTCGGCCGCCTTGGTGAAGATGCCGCCGCCGACTCGCATGAACATGGCGAGCAGGGCGGCACCGAAGCCGAAGCCCTCGAGCACGTCGGGGGCCTTGTCCTGGAAGAGCAGCACCACGAGGCTGGCGCCGAGCAGACCGAGCCCGACGGTGAGCATGCCCACCATCGCGCCGGTGCGCAGCCCGATGGTCATCGCCGGCTCGCGGCCGGTGTCGTTGGCGGCGGCCGCGACGCGCAGGTTGGCGCGCACGGCGAGGTTCATGCCGAGGTAGCCGACGCTGGCCGAGAAGCCGGCGCCGATCAGGAAGAACACCGAGCGGAAGATCCGCACGGCCGTGTCGTCGGCGGGTAGCGCCAGCAGCAGGAAGAACGCCAGCACCGCGAAGACGCCGAGAGTCCGGAACTGCCGGGTCAGGTAGGCGTTGGCGCCCTCCTGCACCGCTTGCGCGATGTTCTTCATGTTGTCGGTGCCTTCACCGGCAGCAAGAACCTCCTGGCGGAACATCATCGCCATCGCCAGCGCGCCGAGCGCGATGAGGGCGACGACGATGACCAGGACGAGATTGCCTCCGGAGAGTTCAACGACAGCGGGAGCAATCCCCGTCATGTGTTTCCTCCTGCGAGCTCAGGTAGTGATTCAGGTCTCACGAACGACGGGGAGTCTACGCATGAGTCACCCCCGGCAGGCAGGGTGGTGTGACGTGAACCACACGCCGGCGGACGCGCAGGGCGGGCCGGTCGGCGGGCTGGGGCTCAGGGGGCGGGGCTCACTCGCCCGCGAGCGCCGCTTCGGTCGAGGGGTGGATCACGAAGACCTTCGCGAGACCGGTGATCCGGAAGATCTTCAGCAGCCGATCCTGGTTGCAGACCAGCTGGAGGGAACCCTCGTGGGCGCGCACCTTCTTGAGGCCTCCGACGAGCACCCCGAGGCCGGTGGAGTCGAGGAACTCCACGGCCTGCATGTCGATGATGATCTCGTAGACCCCGGCCCCGACCAGCTCGGTGATCTTGTCGCGGAGCTTGGGTGCGGTGTACACGTCGATCTCGCCGCCGACGGCAACGATGGTCTTGCCATCGACATCGTGCGTCGCAAGAGTCAGGTCCACGCGCTTCTCTCCTTGAGCCACTGAGATTTCCCGGACCCGACCCATCGCAACTGATGTCGACAGCGGGTCCAGCCACCATTATGTAACCACGCCCGAGCGCTGGGCGTACAACGTAGCCCCCGGGTTGTGGAGATGCCCAGACCGGTCGCGACGCCGGGTGTCGGTGTCGTTTGGGAGACTGTCAGGCGTGGACATCGCGCTCGCCCGGACTCCGAGATCGGTGGCCGACCTCGTCGACCGACTCACCTCGGTGCCGGGCCGGGAGGGGCGGCTGACCCATCTCGAGGTGCTCCCGAGCCGCGCGGCCTCGTCCACGGACTGGCCGGACTGGTCCAGCCCGGAGGTGGTTGCTGCGTTCGTCGCGCGTGGCGTGGCCCAGCCGTGGCAGCACCAGGCGGAGGCCGCGGAGGCGGCACACGCCGGCCGGCACGTCGTTCTCGCCACCGGGACCGCATCCGGCAAGTCGCTCGCCTACCAGCTGCCGGCGCTCTCGGCGATCCGGGCCGCCCGTGGCGAGCGGGGCCAGCGAGGCGCCACCGTGCTGTACCTCGCCCCGACCAAGGCCCTCGCGCAGGACCAGCTCGCCGGGCTGGCCGCGCTCGACCTGGACGTCCGGATCACCACGCACGACGGCGACAGCTCCCGCGAGCAGCGCGACTGGGCGCGCGACCATGCCGAGTACATCCTCACCAACCCCGACATGCTGCACCGCTCGCTGCTGCCGACCCACGCCCGGTGGGCGTCGTTCCTCGGTTCGCTGACCTATGTCGTGGTCGACGAGTGCCATCACTACCGGGGTGTCTTCGGGGCCCACGTCTCCCACGTCCTGCGCCGGCTGCGTCGGATCTGCGCCGCCTACGGCGCCGACCCGACGTTCGTGCTGGCCTCGGCGACGGTGGCCGAGCCCGAGCTGGCGGCCGGACGGCTCACCGGGCTCGACGTCCGTGCGGTCACCGAGGACGCCTCGCCCCGCGGCCAGGTCGCGCTGGCACTGTGGGAGCCGCCGTTCACGTCGTACGCCGGTGAGAACGGCGCACCCGTCCGCCGCGCCGCCACGTCGGAGACGGCGGACCTGCTCGCCGATCTGGTGGCCGAGGACGTCCGGACACTCGCCTTCGTGCGCTCCCGCCGCGGAGCCGAGCAGGTGGCGATGACGGCCGCCGAGCTGTTGGCGGAGGTCGACCCGTCCCTGCCCGGTCGGGTCGCCGCCTACCGCGGGGGCTACCTGCCCGAGGAGCGCCGCGCCCTGGAGGACGCCCTGCGCGGGGGGCAGCTGACCGGCCTGGCCGCCACCAACGCACTGGAGCTCGGCATCGACATCAGCGGCCTGGACGCGGTGCTGATGGCCGGCTTCCCCGGCACCCGGGCAGCCCTGTGGCAGCAGCTGGGTCGAGCCGGGCGCGGCGCCCAGGACGCCCTGGGGATCCTCGTCGCGCGCGACGACCCGCTGGACACCTATCTGGTGCATCACCCCGAGGCGCTGCTCGGCGGCCCGGTCGAGGCAACCGTCTTCGACCCGACCAACCCCTATGTCCTCGGCCCCCACCTGTGCGCGGCCGCCCACGAGATCCCGCTGACCGAGGCCGACCTCGATCTCTTCGGGCCCACCGCCGCCGACGTGCTCCAGTCGTTGACCGACGCGGGCCTGCTCCGTCGTCGCCCGCGGGGCTGGTTCTGGACCGACCGGCGACGGGCCTGCGACCTGGCCGACATCCGCTCGACCGGCGGTGCCCCGGTCCAGCTGATCGAGGCCGAGACCGGCCGGGTGATCGGCACCGTCGACGCGTCCAGCTCGCACGGCGTCGCCCACGCCGGCGCCGTCTACCTGCACCGCGGCGAGACCTGGCTGGTCGAGTCCCTCGATCTGGAGGAGAACGTCGCGGTGATCCACCGCGCGGAGCCGGCCTACTCGACGTCCGCCCGTGAGGTCACCGACATCTCCATCGTCCAGGAGCGCGAGTACCGGGACTGGTCCGGCTGCCGGCTCTCGTTCGGCGAGGTCGACGTGTCGCACCAGGTCGTGTCCTTCCTGCGTCGCCGACAGCCGGGGGGCGAGGTGCTGGGCGAGGAGCCGCTCGACCTACCGGTCCGGTCGCTGCGCACGAGTGCCGTGTGGTGGACGGTGCCGGAGCACATCTTGGTGGAGAGCGGCCTGACCGGTCGCGACCTGCCCGGGGCCGCGCACGCCGCGGAGCACTGCTCGATCGGACTGCTGCCGCTCTTCGCGACCTGCGACCGATGGGACATCGGGGGCGTGTCCACCGCCGTCCACCCGGACACCGGCCAGCTGACCGTCTTCGTCTACGACGGCCACCCGGGTGGTGCGGGGTTCGCCGAGCGGGGCTTCGCGTCGGCCCGCGAGTGGCTGACCGCCACCCGCGACACGATCGTCGCCTGCGGCTGCGACGAGGGCTGCCCCTCGTGCATCCAGTCACCCAAGTGCGGCAACCAGAACAACCCCCTGGACAAGGCCGGCGCGGCGTCCCTGCTCGACGTGCTCCTCGGCGTGAGCTGAGCACCGACCCGGGGCGCCGGTCACGTCGGGCCGGCTCGCGCGATCGCCTCGAGATCGGCGACCTGACCCAGCCAGTGGGGCCCGTCGACCACGACCCGCACGATCGCGTCGCGACCCTCCAGCCGGCAGGAGACCTGACGGGCGCCGTTGGCGGTGGCGATCCCGTCGCCCGCCGCGCACGGGTCACCCGAGATGGCGGACGCGGCGGCCAGGGCCGCGAGGTCTGCCGCCGACTGGGCCATCCGGTGCGCGTGCACCATCGCCACCACCACGCCCGCGGCCGCACCCAGGAGCAGCAGCACGGCCACGCAGCTGACCACGAACAGGCTGACCGAGCCCTGCTCACGGCGGCGGCTCACGGAGCCACCTCCAGCGCGGCGACGGCAGTCGAGCGGACCGTGACCGACGGCAGCACCCCGAAGACACCGCCTGGCCCGGAGACCTCTCCCTCGGCGACGGCGGTGACGTTGCCGCCCTCTCGCTCGAGGCTGATCCGGACGCCGTCGGGCGCGACCCGCAGGCCACGTCCGACGGCGTCCCGGGAGGCCTCACCTCGCGCGGCGGCCCGGGCGGTCTCCCGGGCTGCGTCGACGACCCGGACCTGGGCGATGCCCACGGAGAGCACCCACACCAGGGCCAGGGTCACCGCCACGAGCACCGGCAGCGACATCGCGAGCTCCGCGGTGGCTGCGCCACGCTGGTCGCGGGGACCTCTGATCACCCGATCCCCAGCAGGCCGAGGACGTGGTCGAAGATCGCCCGCAGCAGCTGCTCGCCGAGCTCGCTGGTGAGCAGCTTGTAGAGCAGGCCGGCCAGCCCCGCGCCGGCGGCGGTCCCGACGGCGTACTCCGCGGTCGTGATGCCCGCCTCCGCCCGCATCCGCTTGTTGTCGATGGTCTGCAGCATGTGCTTCTCCTTGTCCCAGCCGCCCGATGCGGCCGTCCGGGACAACACTCGGCCGTCGGCCGGCCGTCGGACAGGCCGCTTCTTCGGGCTGGGGATGACGCGGTCGGACGGCCGCCGGTGAGCCGTTGGTGGCCGTCACGGCACGACGGTGAGGAGGAGTGCCGCCACCAGCGGCACGATGCCGATCAGGATGAAGGCCGGCAGCAGGCAGAGCCCCAACGGCAGCGCGGCCTTGACGCCGACCGAGCGGGCGCGCTCCTCCACGTCGGCCCGGGACCGGCCGGCCAGCTCGTCGGCCAGGCGTTCCATCGCCGTCAGGACCGAGGCTCCGGTCGTCTGCGAGCGGGCCAGGGCTCGCCCGAGCGGCGCGAGCTCCGGGTCCGCGACCAGCGACTCCCAGACCTGGACCGGATCCATGCCCAGGGCGAGCCTGGTCCCGACGCTGGAGAGCCGGTCCCCCGCCACACCCGGCAATGCAGCCGAGACCACCGTGATCGCCTCGGCCGGCGCAGCCCCGGAGCGCAGCGCGGCGCCGAAGAGCTCGACGAGGTGCGGGAGGTCGCGGCGCACCTGCTCCCGCGCTCGCCGGACCTCCGGCGGCTCCACGTGGCCGAGCACCACCCAGGCGGCGACCGATGCGCCGATACCGACCAGCGGTGCCGCCCAGCCGCCGACGACGAAGCCAGCACCGAGCCCGGCTCCCAGGCACCAGGGCAGCCGACGGCGCAGCACGCCTCGGTCCGCTGCCCCGCCCCCGGTCCCGTGGACCTCCACCGATGGTGGTGCAGTGTCCGCCACCATCCGGGGGCGGGGCGGAATCAGGAGGCTCACCGCGCAGGCCGCACTGAGCAGGGCCAGCCAGCTGGTCACGAGACCCGGTCCACATCCCGGGCGAGCGCTTCGATCCACCACAGACCGGCGAAGCCGAAAGCGAGTCCTCCGCCGAGACAGGCGAGTCCGAGCGGGTGACCGAGCAGGAACCCCCATGGGTCCCCGCCCACGCCGGAGCCCATCGCCAGGGCCAGCACCGGCAGCCCGGCGACCAGCCGCGCCGTGGCTCGGGCAGACGCGAGCTCACTCTCGACGACCCGGCGGCTCGCCTGCCCGGCGCGCAGGCCGCCGGCCACCCGGTCCATCGCCTCGGCCAGCCCCTGACCCGTGCGGTGCGCCACCTGCCACGCCGCGGCGACCAGTCGGAGGTCGTGCGCGCCCGGCCGCTGGGCCAGTCGGCGGAGCGCCTCGGGAACGTCGGCGCCCACCCGGAACGCCTCGGCCGCCGGGGCGAGCGGCGCCCACACGTGGGCGGCCAGGTCCAGGGCGGTCCCGGGCGGGCGTCCGGCGGTCAGCTCGGCTGCGAGCACCTCGCAGGTCTCGAGAACGCGGCCCGCCTCCGTGATCGCACGTCGCCGGCGCCGACCGGCGGCCCAGAGCGCTGCCCCGGCCGCCGCGGCCGCGCCGGCCAGCGCGAGCAGTACGACGGCCCCGGGGAAAAGCGGCACCAGCACCGCGAGTCCGGCCCCGGTGAGCGGGACCGCCCACCGCGGCAGGCCGCGGGGCGGATGGCCGGCGCGGACGTTTCGTCGACCTACCGGGTGACCCGCGGCCCGGACCCCACGCTCGCCGCGCGCCGTCGCCTGCCCGGCGAGCCGGGGCGGCAGTCGAGCCTGGGCCGGGACGAGCAGCGCGACGGCCACCGCGAGACAGCCGACGGCGACCACGATCACGGCGTCAGCACCGCCGCCAGCCGGTCGGCGCCCGGCCCGAACCGCGCGGACCCGTCGTCGGCGAGGTCCAGGGCCGGGAGCATCGTGACGATGCCCGAGTCCTCTCGTGCGGGGACGGCCACCTGACGCAGCTGTCGGACGCCGCTCGGACCACGCGCCAGGTGCAGCACCACGTCAACGGCCGACGCGAGCTGGCTGTGCGCCGCGGCGCGGTCGAGACCAGCGGCCAGGGCCAGTGCCTCGATCCGGGCCGGCACGTCCAGGGCCGAGTTCGCGTGCAGGGTGCCGCACCCGCCCTCGTGCCCCGTGTTGAGCGCGGCCAGCAGGTCGACCACCTCGGCACCACGGACCTCGCCGACGACGAGTCGGTCCGGTCGCATCCGGAGGGCCTGGCGGACCAAGGTGCGCAGGTCGATCTCGCCGGCACCCTCGATGTTGGGCGGCCGGCTCTCCAGGCAGACGACATGGGGATGGTCCGGTCGGAGCTCCCCCGCGTCCTCGACCAGCACCAGGCGCTCGCCGGGGTCGACCAGCGAGAGCAGGGCCGCGAGCAGGGTGGTCTTGCCGGTCCCGGTGCCCCCGCTGACCAGGAAGGCGCGCCGGGACTCCACGATCCGACGCAGCAGCCGGGCGCTCTCGCTGGTCAAGGACCCGGCCTGCTGGAGCTCGTCGAGGGTGAAGGCACGCGCCTGCGGCACCCGCAGCGAGATCAGTGTGCCCGGCCTGGCGACCGGCGCCAGGACGGCGTGGAACCGGGTGCCGTCGCCCAGCCGCAGGTCGACGTGCGGGGTGGCATCGTCGAGCCGGCGGCCGCCGAGGGCAGCGAGCCGCTGCGCGAGCCGGCGCACCGACTCGTCGTCGGGAAAGCGCACGTGGGTGAGCTCCAGCCCTGCCCCACGGTCGAGATACACCCGGTCGGCGCCGTTCACGAGCACATCGGTCACCCCCGGCAGTCGCAACAACGGCTCGAGCGGGCCCGCCCCGACCACGTCGCGGCGCAACGCCTCGTAGACCTCGAGCACCGCGGCGTCTCCGACCGGTCGACCCGACTGCCGCAGCGCCACCGCCACGCGGTGGGGCGTCACGTCACCCGGCTCGCGGGCCAGTCGGTCGCGCACCAGCTCCAGGTCGGCCACCGGGATCGTCGCGCTCACGCGGCCGCGCCCATCACCGAGAGCCGGGCCAGCACGTCGGCGGCCGTCCGACCGAGCGGGCCTCGAGTGGAGCGCACCGGGCCCAGCCCCAGGTCGATCGCCTCCGCCAGCCCGCGCTGGTCGGGCATCCGTGCGATGACCGGCACCCCGGTGGCCCGCGCGATCTCCCGGGAGCCGACCCCGGCGCCGCGCACCACCAGCCGGACCCGGGTCGGATCGGCCAGGCGGGTGCACAGCCGACCGGCCGACGCGACTCCCGCGACCGTGGGCACGACCATGACCACCACCCGGTCACAGCGGGCGATCACCTCGGTGGTCACCGGGTCGACGGTGCGCGGCAGGTCGATCAGCACCCTGTCGTGACCTCGTTGCGCGGCCGAGAGGGCTTCGCGCACGGCGAAGGACTGCAGGCTCCCGGCCGCGCCCGCACGCCAGGTGAGAACGCCGAGGGCTCCACGCCGCGGCAAGGCCTCGCGCAGCGCACGGGAGCTCAGCCGGCCGGTGGTCTGGCACAGGGCATCCCACCGCACCCCGTCCTGCGACTCGAGCCCCAGCACCCGGTCGGCGCCGGGTCCGAGCGGGTCGGCGTCGACCACGACGGCCGGCGCCACCCGTGCCGCGGTCTGGGCGAGGGCGCAGGCGAAGGTGGTCGCGCCCGCGCCGCCGGATCCGCCCAGCACCCCGAGAACCAGGCCGCGGGGACGCCCGGTCTCGCCCAGGTCGGTGAGGGTCTCGGTCAGCCAGCCCTCGGAGCGCGGCAGCTCGGCGACGTTCTCGGCACCGACGCTCAGGGCGACGCGGAAGAGGTCGTCGGGGACCGCACCCAGGGCCACGACGTGCACCCCTTCGCGGCGCGACGGCCCGGTCCGCGCGACCTCCTCGGCGAGATCGGCGCCGAGCAGCACCAGCGGAGCCGCCCGCCAGCCGCGCAGCGCGGCCGCCCCGTCGTGGGCCACCTCCGGGGTGACCCCGGCCGCAGCCGCGAGCCGCAGCAGCTCATCGAGGAGGCTTTCGTCACGGGTGATGATGAGTGGAGCGGTCATGTGGTCGATGCTGACGCGTCGGGAACGGGTGCTGAGTGGACGGCGCAGCGGCTGTGGAGATCTGGGGCCAGTGGCCCGGCTGTGGACGGCCAGGGGCCCCGCCTCCCGGGTCGGGACCGGACTCCCACCTACGATGACCGCATGGCGCTCCGCCCGACAGCTGCCTTCTTCGACCTGGACAAGACGATCATCGCCAAGTCGAGCACCCTGGCCTTCAGCAAGCCGTTCCAGGCAGGTGGCCTGATCTCGCGGCGCGCGGTGCTGCGCTCGGCGTACGCCCAGTTCGTGTATCTGGTCGGCGGGGCGGACCACGACCAGATGGAGAAGCTGCGGCAGTTCATGTCCCAGCTCTGCGCCGGCTGGGACGTGGCGACGGTGCGCGAGATCGTGGCCGACACCCTGCACAACATCGTCGACCCGATCGTGTACGACGAGGCGGTCTCGCTGATCGAGGAGCACCACCTCGCCGGCCGGGACGTCGTCATCGTCTCGACCTCCGGCACCGAGGTGGTCGGCCCGATCGGGGAGATGCTCGGCGCCGACCGGGTGGTCGCCACCCGGCTGGAGATCGTCGACGGCCGCTACACCGGCGACATCGAGTACTACGCCTACGCCGAGGAGAAGGCCCGGGCGATCCGGGACCTGGCCGAGGAGGTCGGCTACGACCTCGAGGCCAGCTACGCGTACAGCGACTCGGTGACCGACGTCTTCATGCTCGAGACCGTCGGCCACCCGCATGCGGTGAACCCCGATCGCGAGCTGCGCAAGGTCGCCGCGTCCCGTGGCTGGCCGGTGCTGGTCTTCACCAAACCTGTCGCCCTGCAGAGCCGCGTGCACCTGCCGCCGGCCCGCCAGACGCTGGCCGCCCTCGCGGTCGGTGGGGCCGTCGCGGTCGGCGGCGTGATGTGGAGCAACGCGCGCCGGCGACGTCGCGACGTGTGAGCAATCGCGCTGAGCCCCGAAATGTCAAGCCTTGAACCCCGCGGCCAAGAGGCGTAGACAGGTAACCAGAACTACAGATTCACCATGTGAATCCGGTACCCACGCGGCGACCTACCCTTCCTTCAGGGCGCTGGCCATTCGGGACACACCCGGGGCAGCAGTTAGTCATTGCACGCTTGGTAGCCAGGGACTCACATGTCAGCGGCGGCATTCGACCCTTCGGGGTTCGAGTGCCGTTCGCATGTTCAGCTCCCGGTGCGCAGCGGGCTCGCCTCGGCCCCTGCGGCGAACGCCTCGGCGGCGTACAGCAGCCAGGCATGCACTCCCGTGGGTCCGCCGTCGCGATAGCCGCGCAGGTTCGACTCGTACGCCGCGCGCAGCGCGAGGTGTCCCGCCTCCGGCACCACGAGCGACTTCTCGTCGACGCCCCTCGAGACCAGCACCAGCCGCTCGGCGGCGCGTGCGACCAGGCCGTTGTGCGACCCGAAGGGCGCCGTCGTCACCAGATCGGCGTGGACGACGGCAGCCACCAGCAGCGCCGGCGCCGCGGTCTCGGTGGTGAGCAGCTCCGCGAGCGCACGCAGGCGGTCCGCCGACGCGGCGTCCCGCGGTCGCCCCAGCCGGTCCTCGGGCAGCGACCCCGCAGCTGCCAGGGCGTGGAGCCTGGCCAAGGCCTGCAGGGGCGAGCGGCCGAACGTCGGGGACAGCGCCAGCAGCTCGGTCGAGATGCACACCGCAGCCTGGGCGATCTCGTCCCCGGTGCCGTCGCGGACGTCGGCCACGGTGGCCGTCGAGCCTTCCAGCACGGCACTCGCGTGTGCGCCGCGGAGCAGGGACTCGGCGGTGGTCTCCGGGGAGGTGCGGCGCAGCCCGCGGTCGCGCAGCATGACGTCGATCCCGTCGCGAGCGGACGCGAACGCCGAGGGCACTCCCTCGAGCGAGCTCAACCAGGCCAACGGATCCGTACTCATGTGCCCGAACGTTAGCCAGTGGGCCACGATCGGCCACACCCAGCCGGTAGCCTGCGCGTGATGACTGACGAGCTGCCGCCTCCGGCGCCCGACGGCGCCACCTCCTTCGGCTCGGTTGCCGAGGCGTACGACCGTGGCCGGCCGACGTATCCCCGCGCTGCGGCGGCCTGGCTGACCGGACCGGAGCCGCTGACGGTCCTCGAGCTGGGCGCCGGCACCGGCAAGCTGACGGCGGAGCTGGTCGCCCTCGGCCACGACGTGCACGCCGTCGACCCGGACCCCCGGATGCTGGCGGTCCTCGAACGGCGCCTGCCCGGTGTCCGCACCTCGGTGGCCGCTGCCGAGCAGATCCCCCTGGTGGACCGCTCGGTCGACGTCGTCGTGGCTGCCCAGGCGCTCCACTGGTTCGACCTCGACCGCGCGCTGCCGGAGATCGCCCGGGTTCTCAAGCCCGGCGGCCGGATCGGCGTGGTCTGGAACGAACGGGACGAGCGCATCCCGTGGGTGCGCCGCCTCGGCGACCTGATCGGGGACCGACCCCAGGACACGAGCCCAGGGCAAGCCGAGCGAACCCGCCGAGCCCCTGGTGCTCTCGGAGCTCTTCGGGTACGTCGAGAGCGAGTCCTTCCGGTTCCGCCAGACCATCGACCGCAGCTCGGTGCTGGACCTGGTCGGATCCCGGTCGCACATCCTCGCGCTGGACGACGAGGCGCGCGCCGCCAAGCTGGCCGAGGTGCTCGCGTTCTACGACGACTACGGGCGCGGCATGGACGGCATGCAGCTGCCGTACGCCGCCACCTGCTTCCGCGCGACCGTGGTGGCGCGGGCGCAGCCGAGCAGTCCTGCCGCACGCCCGGGTAGCGGTCCGGGTGCTGCGGAGACCGCCCCGGAAAACGAGGGCAGCGACCACCCGGGCGAGCCCGAGCCGCCCTCGGACGGCTCCGACACCGACATGCTGCTCATCGACTTCCGCTGACATGCCCCGTCCCTGGCGCCGCCCGCAGCTGGGCACACAGGCGGACCGGGCGACGTTCCGCACGCTGCACAGCGCCTCCCTGGCCTCCCCCGCGCTGCGCCAGGGGCTCACGGTGGAGAGCGCCGAGCGCAGCATCCGCCATCTGCGCACTCTGCTCGGCACCCTCGCCCTCTCCCTGACCGACACCGAGGGAGTGCTCGCCTGGGACGGCGCGGGCGCCCATCACCGCATCCAGGCGGCGGCGCTCGCCCGGGCCACGGTGGAGCGGGGCAGCACCCGGATGTTCGACCGTGGCGACCTGCCCTGCAGTGAAGCCGGGTGCGAGCTGCGCACCGCGATCGTGGCCCCGCTGGTCGTCGAGGAGCGGATCGTCGGCACCCTGCAGGTGTTCGCGCCACAGCCCAGCGCCGGGCTGGCCCGGGCCTGCGACGAGGTGGCCCTCTGGGTCTCCGGCCAGCTCGAGCTCGCCGAGCTCGACGCGTCCCGCACCCGGGCGATGGAGGCAGAGGTGCGGGCCCTGCGGGCCCAGATCAGCCCCCATTTCATCTACAACAGCCTCGGCGCCATCGCCTCCTTCGTCCGGACCGACCCGGACCGGGCCCGAGAGCTGCTGCTGGAGTTCGCCGACTTCACGCGCTACTCGTTCCGGACCCACGGGGAGTTCACGACGCTCGCCGAGGAGCTGCGCTCCGTGGAGCGCTATCTGCTCCTCGAGCAGGCCCGCTTCGGCGAGCGGCTCCAGGTGACGCTCCGGATCGCCCCCGAGGTGCTGCCGGTCGCCGTACCCTTCCTCTGCATCCAGCCGCTCGTCGAGAACGCCGTACGGCACGGTCTCGAGACGTCCGAGGGGGGCGGCCGGATCAGGATCATCGCGAGCGACCGCGGGCAGGAGTGTGTGATCGAGGTGGAGGACGACGGGATCGGCGAGGACCCCGAGCGGGTCCGCCGGGCGCTCGCCGGCGACGCGGCGCTGGACTCCGTCGGTCTCGGCAACGTGGACGCCCGGCTGCGCAACGCGTTCGGCGACGAGTACGGCCTGGTCGTCGAGACCGCCCCCGGTGCGGGCACCAAGGTGATCGTGCGGGTCCCCAAGTTCGCCCCCGGGGTGCACCCGTGAGCCGGCCCCTGCTGGCCCTGGTCATCGACGACGAGCGGCCTTCACGCGACGAGCTGGCCTACCTGCTGGGACGCGACGAGCGGATCGGGGAGGTGCTGACCAGCGGCTCGGCCACCGACGGTCTGCGGATCCTGCAGGAGACCGACGTGGACGTGGTCTTCCTCGACATCCAGATGCCCGGGCTGACCGGGCTCGAGCTCGCGCAGGTGCTCTCCCGCTTCCGCAGTCCCCCGCCGATCGTGTTCGTCACCGCCCACGAGGGGCACGCCGTCGATGCGTTCGACGTGCACGCCGTCGACTACGTCCTCAAACCGGTGCGGGCCGACCGGCTCGCCGAGGCCGTACGCCGGGTGGTGGCCGGCGGCGAAGCGGCCGTGCCGACCCCGGACCTCCAGGTGGCCGTCGAACGCGGCGGAGTCACCCGGTTCATCAATCGCTCGGCGATCACCCATGTCGAGGCGCACGGCGACTACGCGCGACTGCACACGGCCACCGGAGCGCACCTCGTCCGGACCGCGCTGGCAACGCTCGAGGAGGAGTGGGCGGACGCCGGTTTCGTCCGGATCCACCGCTCGCTCCTGGTCTCGACCGCCCACATCCGTGAGGTGCGGATGGACGCGGGACGGTGCTCGGTGCTGCTCGCCGGGCCCCCCGCCGGCGCGGACGGCGCCCCGGGCCCCGGCGTCGAGCTCGGGGTGAGCCGACGGCACACGCGCGAGCTGCGCGAGCTGCTGCTGGGTGGTGCCGGTCGGGTCGGCCGGGCCGCCCACCCGCCGGAAGGGCTGGCGGAAGGGCCGGCCGGAGGGCCGGCCGGAGGGTTGGCCGAGGGCCCGTGAGCCCGGAGGACCAGTCCCGGCCACCGCGGGTGCGGGTCACCGGACCGCCGCGACGCCGGACGCCGCTCGCGCGGACGGGGGACATCGACGCCGAGACCCGGCTCGGTGGCATGTACATGCGGTCGCTGCTGCGCGAGCAGCTCCGGCTGGCCGTTCTCGTCCTGTCCGTGCTGGTCGGCACCCTGGGGGTGGTGCCGCTGGCACTCCACCTCGCCCCCGCTCTCGCCGATGTCCGGTTCCTCGGCCTGCCGCTGCCCTGGCTGGTGCTCGGCGTACTCGTCTATCCGTACCTCGTGCTCCTGGGCTGGCTCTACATCCGGCGGGCCGAGCGCAACGAGCGGCACTTCGCCGAGCTGATGAGCGAGGTGGACCGGTGAGGCCCCGGGTCGCGTTCATGGTCGACGGCCTGGCTGCCGCGCCGGGCATCGTCGCGGTGACCCTGGTGACCGTCGCGACGCTGCTGATCGGCAGCTGGGGACTGCGCTTCTCGCGCACGACCAGCGACTTCTTCGTCGCCTCGCGCACCGTGCGGCCGGGACTCAACGCCTCGGCGATCGGCGGCGAGTACCTCTCGGCGGCGTCGTTCCTCGGGGTCGCCGGACTGCTGCTGACCTTCGGTGCGGAGATGTTCTGGTACCCGGTCGGGTGGACGGCCGGCTACCTGGTGCTGCTCGTCCTGGTCGCCGCCCCGCTGCGCCGGTCGGGCGCCTACACGCTGCCCGACTTCGCCGAGGCCCGACTGGGGTCCCGCGGCGTTCGCGCGACCTGCTCACTGCTGGTGGTGGCGATCGGCTGGCTCTACCTGCTGCCGCAGTTCGTCGGCGCCGGGCTGACGCTGCGGACCGCGATCGGGGCACCGCTGTGGGTCGGCCCCGCGATCGTCGCGCTGGTCGTCCTCGCCAACGTCACCTCCGGAGGCATGCGGAGCATCACGTTCGTACAGGCCTTCCAGTACTGGCTGAAGCTCACCGCCCTCCTGCTCCCCGCCGCCGTCCTGCTCGCGGTCTGGTCGGGCGACCGGGTGGCGTCCGGAGCGAGAGCCGCCGACGTGGACTGGTCGATCCCGCTCGCTTCCGGCGGCGGGCAGGGTCTCTACCTGACCTACTCGCTGATCATCGCCACGTTCCTGGGCACCATGGGCCTGCCGCACGTGGTCGTCCGCTTCTACACCAACCCCGACGGTCGGGCAGCACGTCGTACGACGCTGGTGGTGCTGGCCCTGCTCGGCCTCTTCTACCTGCTGCCCCCGGTGTACGCCGCCCTGGGCCGCATCTACGCCGCGGACCTGGCGGCCTCGGGTCGTGCCGACGTCCTGGTGCTGGAGCTGCCCCGGCTGATGGTGCCGGGACTCGCCGGGGAGATGCTGACCGGGCTGGTCACGGCGGGCGCCTTCGCGGCGTTCCTGTCGACCTCGTCGGGACTGACGATCGCGGTGGCCGGCGTGCTCAGCCAGGACGTCACCGGGCGGACCTACCGCGGGCGGCGGCTCGGTGGGATCCCGGCCTTCCGGCTCGGCGCCGTGCTGGGCGTCGTGGTGCCGGCGGCTGCTGCGCTGGCCAACCCGGAGCTGGGTATCGCCCGCGCCGTGGGACTGGCCTTCGCCGTGGCAGCGTCGACGTTCTGCCCCCTGCTCCTGCTGGGGATCTGGTGGCGACGGCTGACCGACGTCGGCGCGATCGCCGGACTGCTCGTCGGCGGGCTCGGGTCGGGGGCAGCGGTCGCGTGGACCCTGGCGGCGAACGACCGGACCGGCTGGGGCGCCGTCCTCATGGAGCAGCCGGCGGCCTGGAGCGTTCCGCTGGCCCTGGGGACGATGGTCGCGGTGAGCCTGCTGACCCCGCACCGGGTGCCGGCCCACACCGGCCGTTTCATGGTCCGCCTGCACACCCCGGAGGCCCTCGACGTGGACCGCGGTCCCGACCGTTCGGCGCTCGAGCACGACCGCTGAGCGATTCCTCCGCCCCACTCGGCGAGCGGACTGCGCGGGGCCCTGACCCGACGCCCCACCTCGCTCCTACGGTGACGCCCATCACACCCACACGAAGGGGGTCACCGGATGACCGAGCAGGTCCCGCACGACCAGGAACAGGCACAACGCCACGATCCGATCTACGACCACCTGGCCGCAACCCCGGAGTTCGCGGAGCTGCGCAAGGCCTACCGCGGCTTCGTCTTCCCCGCCACGGTTGCCTTCCTGGCCTGGTATCTCCTCTACGTCGTCATGTCGAACTGGGCGACCGGCTTCATGAACATCCGGCTCATCGGCAACATCAACGTGGCCCTGGTCTTCGGGCTCCTGCAGTTCGCCACGACGTTCGGGCTGGCCTGGCTGTACAGCCAGCACTCCAACGCCAAGCTCGACCCCCTGGCCCGCCAGCTGAACGACGAGTACGAGAAGAGCCGCTGACATGGACCACCAATTCCTCACCACCGTCCTCTTCCTCTCGGTCGTCGCGCTGACCGTCGGCATCACCGTCTGGGCCAGTCGCCAGGGCAGTGGCTCCGCCAACTTCTACGCGGGCGGGCGGTCGTTCACGCCGATGCAGAACGGCTTCGCGATCGGCGGCGACTACATGTCGGCCGCGTCGTTCCTCGGGATCTCGGGTGCCATCGCGATCAACGGGTACGACGGCTTCCTGTACTCCGTCGGCTTCCTCGTGGCCTGGCTGGTCGCGCTGCTGCTGGTCGCGGAGATGCTGCGCAACGCCGGTCGCTACACGATGGCCGACCAGCTCGCCTTCCGGATGCGGAAGACGCCGGTCCGGATGGCCGCAGCCACCTCGACCGTCGTGGTCTCGATCTTCTACCTGCTCGCCCAGATGGTCGGCGCCGGCGCGCTGGTCGCGCTGCTGCTGGGCGTGGACAGCCAGGCGGTCAAGAACCTCGTCATCTTCGGTGTCGGGATCCTGATGATCTTCTACGTGACCGTGGGCGGCATGCGCGGCACGACCTGGGTGCAGATCGTCAAGGCGGTGCTGCTGATGGCCGGCTCGGCCCTGATCGTGCTGCTGGTGCTCATGCAGTTCAACTTCAACCTGTCCGACCTGCTCGGTGCCGCCGCGTCCAACAGCGGCAAGGGCCAGGCGTTCCTCGAGCCGGGCCTCAAGTTCGGCGTCTCGCTGACCAGCAAGCTCGACTTCATCAGCCTCGGCCTGGCCCTGGTGCTGGGTACCGCGGGTCTGCCCCACATCCTGATCCGCTTCTACACCGTCCCCACCTCGCGCGACGCCCGGAAGTCGGTGCTGTGGGCGATCGGCCTGATCGGTGTCTTCTACCTGTTCACGCTGGTGCTCGGCTTCGGTGCCGCGGCCCTGCTGTCGGGTGACAAGGCCACGGAGATGGCGGCGAGCAAGGGCAACCTCGCGTCTCCGCTGCTCGCCGAAGCGGTCGGTGGAGGTGCCGGATCGACCGGTGGCGCCGTGCTGCTGGCCGTGATCTCGGCCGTCGCGTTCGCGACCATCCTGGCGGTCGTGGCGGGGCTCACCCTCACGTCGTCGGCGTCGGTGGCGCACGACATCTACAACAACGTGGTCAAGAAGGGACAGGCCACCGAGCAGCAGGAGATCAAGGTGACCCGGATCGCGGCGTTCTCGATCGGCCTGATCGCGATCCTGCTCGCCATCCCGGCGCAGAACCTGAACATCGCGTTCCTGGTGGCCCTGGCCTTCGCGGTCGCCGCGTCGGCCAACCTGCCGGCGATCGTCTACAACATGTTCTGGCGACGGTTCAACACCCGCGGCGCCACGTGGAGCATCTACGGCGGGCTGGCCTCGTCGCTGCTGCTGGTGGTCTTCTCGCCGGTGATGTCCGGCAAGGGCGTCATCGACGGGGTCAACCAGAGCCTGCTGCCGGCCAGCATCGACATCTCGTGGTTCCCCCTGGAGAACCCCGGCATCGTGTCGATCCCGCTGGGCTTCCTGTTCGGGTTCCTGGGCACGATGTCGCGTCGCGAGGAGGCGGCCGAGGACCGGTTCACCGAGCTCGAGGTCCGTGCGCTCACCGGCGCCGGGTCCGAGAAGGCGCTCGTGCACTGAGCTGGACGCGTCGACCGTCCGGACCTACGGACGGTCGGCGTCGGGCGACGGCTCCACCCGGAGCCGTCGCCCCACCCGGGCCCACGCCCTAGGGTGGAAATCATCAGCGAGACCCAGCAATCACACAGCACCACCGGGAGACGTCGTGAGCGAAGAGACCTTGTCCAACCTGTCCACCGAGCACCGCACCTTCGAGCCCCCCGCAGCCCTGGCCGCGGACGCCAACCTCAAGGCGGAGGCCTATGAGCGCGCGACGGCCGACCGAGAGGGCTTCTGGGCCGAGCAGGCCGCCCGGCTGGACTGGGCCGAGCCGTGGGACCGGGTCCTGGACTGGGACAACCCGCCCTTCGCGAAGTGGTTCGTCGGCGGCAAGCTCAACGCGGCGTACAACTGCGTGGACCGGCACGTCGAGGCCGGCAACGGCGACCGCGTGGCGCTGCACTGGGTCGGCGAGCCTGCCGACGACACCCGCACCCTCACGTACGCCCAGCTCAAGGACGAGGTCTCGCAGGCCGCCAACGCGCTCATCGCGCTGGGGGTCGAGACCGGCGACCGGGTCGCCATCTACATGCCGATGATCCCCGAGGCAGTCGTGGCGATGCTGGCGTGCGCCCGGATCGGCGCACCGCACACCGTGGTCTTCGGCGGCTTCTCCTCCGACGCCCTCGCGTCACGGCTCGTCGACTGCCAGGCCAAGGTCGTGATCACCTCGGACGGTGGCTACCGCCGGGGCGCGCCGTCCGCACTCAAGCCGGCCGTCGACGAGGCCCGGGCCAAGACCGCCGAGGACGGCTTCGACGTCGAGCACGTGCTCGTGGTGCGGCGTACCGGACAGGAGGTCGCCTGGGACGACTCCGTCGACGTCTGGTGGCACGACGCCGTCGACTCGGCCTCGACCGAGCACGCCTGCGAGTTCTTCGACGCCGAGCACCCGCTGTACGTCATGTACACGTCGGGCACGACCGGCAAGCCCAAGGGCATCCTGCACACGACCGGCGGCTACCTGGTCGGGTCGGCGTACACGCACTGGTCGGTCTTCGACCTGAAGCCGGAGACCGACGTCTACTGGTGCTCGGCCGACATCGGCTGGGTCACCGGCCACTCCTACATCGTCTACGGGCCGATGGCGAACGGCGCCACCCAGGTGATGTACGAGGGCACGCCGGACAGCCCGCACAAGGGTCGGTGGTGGGAGATCATCCAGGAGTACGGCGTCACGATCTTCTACACCGCCCCCACCGCGATCCGGACGTTCATGAAGTGGGGCCGCGAGGTGCCCGACAAGTTCGACCTGACCTCGCTGCGGCTGCTGGGGTCGGTGGGTGAGTCGATCAACCCCGAGGCCTACATGTGGTACCGCGAGGTGATCGGCGGCGAGCGCGCCCCGATCGTCGACACCTGGTGGCAGACCGAGACCGGCTCGATCATGATCAGCCCGCTTCCCGGCGTCACGGCCGGCAAGCCCGGCTCCGCGATGACGCCGATCCCGGGCATCGTCGCGGACGTCGTCGACGAGGCCGGCGAGTCCGTCCCGAACGGCTCCGGTGGCTACCTGGTGATCCGGGAGCCGTGGCCCTCCATGCTGCGGACCATCTGGGGTGACGACGAGCGGTACAAGGACACCTACTGGTCGCGCTTCAAGACGATGTACTTCGCCGGCGACGGTGCCAAGAAGGACGACGACGGCGACATCTGGCTGCTCGGCCGGGTGGACGACGTGATGAACGTGTCCGGCCACCGGCTCTCCACCACCGAGATCGAGTCGGCGCTCGTGTCGCACCCCAAGGTCGCCGAGGCGGCCGTGGTGGGCGCCGCGGACGAGACCACGGGGCAGGCGGTCTGTGCCTTCGTGATCCTGCGCGAGAGCGCGGGCGACGGCGGCGAGGACATCGTCGAGGAGCTGCGCCGGCACGTGCAGAAGGAGATCGGCGCGATCGCCAAGCCGCGGCAGATCATGGTCGTCCCCGAGCTGCCCAAGACCCGCTCGGGCAAGATCATGCGCCGGCTGCTGAAGGACGTCGCCGAGCACCGCACGGTCGGGGACGTGACCACGCTCGCCGACTCGTCGGTGATGAGCCTGATCTCGGACGGCCTCTCCTCCGGCTCCCCCGAGGACTGACCCCGACCCGTCGCTTGTTCACGCCTCAAACGCGCCGACCCGTCGTTAATTAACGACGGGTCGGCGCGATTTCAGGTCAACACGCGACGGGTCGGCGCGATTTCAGGTCAACACGCGACGGGTCGGTCAGGGGGTGGCGTGGAAGCGGTCGCGGTGGCCGAGGATCAGCGCCCCGAGCAGCGCAGCGAGCACCGAACCGCCGAGCACCGCGGTCTTGGCCGCGTCCCGCGCCGGCCCCTCGAAGGAGAGGTCCGAGACCAGCAGCGACACCGTGAAGCCGATCCCCGCCAGCACCGCGACGCCGACGATGTCGCGCCAGGACAGGGACTCGTTCAGCTCGGCCCGGGTGACCCGGGTCGACCAGCCACGCGCCACCGAACACCCCGATCGGCTTGCCGACGACGAGCCCGAGGACGACGCCGATCACCACGGGGTCGGAGAGCAGGTCGCCCCCGCCGCCCAGGACGACGCCCGCGGAGAGCAGCGCGAAGAACGGCACCGCCACGCCCGAGGAGATCGGGGAGAGGACGTGCTCGAGGCGCTCCGCCGGGCTGCGCTTCTCGGTCTCGTCGGGACGCACCCGGGTCAGCAGCCCGAGCACCACCCCGGCAACGGTGGCGTGGATGCCGCTCTCGTGCACCATCCACCAGGCGCCGATCGCCAGCGGCACGTACAACCACACCGTCCTGATCCTCCGGTGCTGCAGGTACGCCCAGGCCGCGAACGCGAGGCCGGCAAGGGCCAGCGGAAGCAGGTCCAGGCTCGAGGTGAAGAAGACCGCGATGATCACGATCACGATCAGGTCGTCGACGACCGCCAGCGTGAGCAGGAACGCCCGCAGCGGGGTCGGCAGGTTCGAGCCCGACCACAGCCAGGACGGCCAGCGCGAAGGCGATGTCGGTGGCGGCGGGGATCGCCCAGCCCCCGGCCCTCACCCCGTCCAAGCCGCTGAGGCCTGAGTTCAGCGACAGGTAGATCAGGGCGGGAACCGCCACCCCGCAGATCGCCGCCACCACCGGCACCGCCGCATCGACCGGCTTGCGCAGCGACCCCACGACGAACTCACGCTTGAGCTCGAGACCGGCCACGAAGAAGAAGAGGGTCAGCGCCCCGTCCGCACCCCAGTGCTCCAGGTCCAGGGGGCCGAGCTGGAAGTGCCGGAACGCGTCGTACGACGACCCGACCGGCGAGTTCACCCACACCACGGCGATCGCGGCCGCGATCAGGGCGATCGACCCGCCGACCGCCTCGCGGCGCAGCAGGTCGCCGAGGAACGCTGGTCTCGCCAGCGTCATAGCGAGGTAGGAAGCGGTTGCGACGAGTGACGATCACGGCTTCGGAGCTCCCAGGGGAGAGGGGTGATTGAACCGGCCCGCGACTCGGGCACAGTGCCGACCAGGCTTCCCGGCTCACCACCGCGAAGGTTACCAACGCCGTGGCCGCCGAGCATCGTTGTAGGGTCGTTCCGAGATCTCACCCACCAGACAGAGGGACTACCTGCATGGCAACCGCACCGGTCCGCGACACCGATCCGACCATCGGGCGTCTGGTCACCGACGCCAGCCGTGACATCTCCTCGCTGATCTCCAACGAGATCGCGCTGGCCAAGTCGGAGCTCAAGGTCAGCGTCAAGGCTGGCGGCATCGGCATCGGCCTGTTCGCCGCCGCCGGCTTCCTCGCCGTGCTGGCCGTGATCATGCTCTCGGTGGCGATCGCCTACCTGATCAACTGGAACGGCTCCGGCCTCAGCCTGCACTGGGCGTTCCTGATCGTCTTCGCCTTCTACCTGCTGCTCGCGGGTCTGCTGGCCGTGATCGGTCTCAAGAAGGTCAAGCAGGTCGGGCCGCCCGAGGGCGCGATCCGCCAGGGCAAGCAGATCCCCCAGTCGCTCAAGGGCAAGGCCTGAGCCACCCGGTCGGCTGAACGGCGTCCGGTCAGCCGGCGCAGTCGCCGGTCGAGACCGAGCTCGAGGCGGACAGCCCCAGGGTCGCGCTCCGCGAGACCTGGTCGGCGGTGAGGGCGTACCCGGTGTCCCTGTCGCTCACCGACGCGGCGAACACCACCCCGACCACGTCACCCGCGGAGGAGACGATGGGTCCGCCGGAGTTGCCCGGGCGGACCAGCCCCCGCAGCGAGTAGACCTCGCGGATCACGGTCCCGTCACCGTAGATGTTCGGTGAGCGGAGCCGTTGCTCGGCGCGGATCCGGCCCGGCTGTACGTCGTACGGCCCGTCCTGCGGGTAGCCGAGGATCGCCACGCCGTCGGAGGCACCGGCCGACGTGTCGAAGGCGACGGTCTCGGTGTCACCGCTCTCGACGGAGAGCACGGCGACGTCGATGTCGGGGTTGTAGTAGACGACCTCGGCGGCCAGCGTCGACCCGTCGAGCTCGACCTGCGGATCGCTGACCCCGGCGACGACGTGCGCGTTGGTCATCAGCCGGTCCTCCGCGTAGAGGAAACCCGAACCCTCGACCCCGCGGCCGCACTTGTTGGTCCCGCGGATCTTCAGCACGCTGGCCTGGGCGTCGAGCACGTCCGGGTCCGCGAGCAGCCGGGTCGGACCGGGGCCCACCTCGACGATCCGCTCGGGCGAGAAGGGTTCGAGGTACGCCGGGAAGAAGCTGGTGCCGACCACGTCGTTGAACGCCTTCAGCACCCGCCCGGCGGAGGTCGGGAGGGCCTGGTCGACCTTGGCGAGGACCGCCGAGCTGCGCACCATCGGGGTGACCGAGCCGAGCCGGGTCCCGGAGACCGCGACCCCGAGCGCCCAGGCGACCAGCAGCACGGCAGCCGCGCTGAGGGCGGCGCCACCGACCGCGTCCAGGGCCCGGATCGGCTGCCAGGTGATCCGGTCGCGCAGTCGCGCCCCGGCGAACTGGAGCAACGCCTGGCCCAGGGTGGCCGCGAGGATCACGATGAACAGCGCCCCGAGGGACACCAGCACCGACGGCCGCGCGTCGCCCAGCGCCACCGGCGCCAGCCAGACGCCGAAGAGCCCGCCGAGCAGCAGGCCGGCCGTGGCGAACGCCCCCGTGACGAACCCCTGCCAGTAGCCGGACAGGGCGTACGCCAGCACCAGGGCCACCAGCAACCAGTCGAGCAGGTTCACTGTCGCTCCTCGAATCTGGTGTTCGGACGGATGTCGGACCGGGTGGGTTCACCTTGCAGCATGTACGACGGGACTTCGTGCAGCGGCGCGTCCGGGACGTCCGACGTCCAGCCGAGGTGGTCGAAGAGCCGGGCGATGATCCCGGCGGTGAACCCCCACAGGATGACGTCCTTGTCGGAGCCGATCAGGAAGCCGGGTCCCCTCCATCCCGAGGGATGGCGCACGACGATCCGGTGGGTCGGGTCGACCAGCTCGCTGATCGGGACCCGGTAGATCTCGTGCACCTCGTCGGGGTCGACGACGCCCACCACGGTCGGCGTACGCCACCAGCCGAGGATCGGGGTGACCGCGAAGTTGCTCGGCGGCAGCCACAGCTCGGGCAGCTCCGCGAAGACCTCGACGCCGCCCGGGTCCAGGCCGGTCTCCTCCCAGGCCTCGCGCAGGGCGGCCTCACGCGGGGTCTCCCCCGGGTCGATCGTCCCGCCCGGGAACGACACCTGACCGGGGTGGGAGCGCATGTGGTGGGCGCGTTCGGTCAGCAGCAGGTCGCCGCCGTCGGAGCCTTCGCCGAAGAGCATCAGCACGGCGCCGCGGCGTACCTCCGCGTCCTCCGGCGGCTTGAACCGGGTGAGGTCGTCGACGCTGATCGTCGACGCGCCCGCGGCCACCGGCTGCAGCCACCCGGGCAGCGACGGGTCGTTCCCGCTGGGGGCGTTCACAGCTCGGCACCGAGGTGCTCGTTGACCAGGTCGACCAGCTCCTGCTCGGAGCCGATCACGGTGAACTCCTGGTGGACCACCTCGCCGTTCTCGTCGACCAGGGCGAGGAACGGCAGCCCGCGCAGGGCCGGGAACGGCGCCGCCGCGTCCAGGTCGCCCTGCGGGTCGGCCAGCATCGGGTACGTCGCGCCCGTCTCCTCGATCAGCGACATCGCCGCCGAGGTCTGCACGTCCTGGTAGTCGATGCCGAGCAGCGCGACCCGGTCTCCGTGATGGTCGGCGAAGGCCTCCAGCACCGGCATCTCCTTGCGGCACGGGCCGCACCAGGACGCCCACAGGCTCACGACCAGGGGCCCTCGCAGGGCACCGAGCTCGACATCCGGGCCGCCGCCGAAGCAGGGCAGGGTCACGTCCGGCAGGCCCCCCGGCCACGGGCGAACCGGTCCCGGGAGTGCAGTCGGCAACGTCGGCCGCCTGCTTGGCCGCCCGGAGCTCGGGGGTGTCGACGTCGACCCGGGCGGCTCCGCCGGCCTGCAGCCCCGGGCTCGAGTCGGCGCAGCCGGTGAGCAGCGCCGCCACGAACAGCCCGGCCAGCAGCCGCCTCATGCAGGGCCCTGGGTCTTGACCAGCTTGGCGGCCACCTCGGGGTCGACCGGCCCCTCGCCGTACGCCGGGCAGAGCCGCGCGAGCGGACAGGCACCGCACGCGGGGTTGCGGGCGTGGCAGCGGCGCCGTCCGTGCCAGATCAGGTGGTGGCTGAGCATCGTCCAGTCCCGCTTGGGGAACAGCGCGCCGACGGCGTGCTCGACCTTGACCGGGTCCGTCTCGTCGGTCCAGCCGAAGCGCCGGACCAGTCGGCCGAAGTGGGTGTCGACGGTGATCCCGGGGACGTCGAACGCATTGCCCAGCACGACGTTCGCGGTCTTCCGGCCCACCCCGGGAAGCGTCACCAGGTCCTCGAGCCGGCCGGGCACCTGCGCGTCGTACCGCTCGACGAGGGCCTGGCTCAGCCGCAGCAACGAGTCGGTCTTGGCGCGGAAGAAGCCCAGCGGGCCGATGATCTGCTCGAGGTGCTCGCGGGGCGCGCCGGCCATCGCGGACGCGTCCGGGTAGGCCGCGAACAGGGTCGGCCGCACGGCGTTGACCCGCCGGTCGGTGGTCTGGGCGGAGAGCACGGTGACGACGAGCAGCTCGAAGGGGTTGTCGAAGTCGAGCTCACAGCGGGCGTCGGGATAGGTCTCGGCCAGCACGCGGTCGATCCTGCGGGCACGGCGCACGAGGCCGGTCCTGGTTTCCACGTGGGGCACGAGCCCAGCCTACGGCGCCGCCCCGACGGAGGTTCAGGGGCCGACTTCCGGTCTCGATTGTTCCTGTGACCTATCCCACTGGTTAGGATCGGCCCACTCCCGCGTGAAGTGGGCGAAGTCTCTAGGAGGACTCGTGGACAACGACGTGTTGCGTCAAGCGCCCCTGTTCAGTGCACTCGACGACGAGGCGGCGACCGCGCTGCGGTCGTCGATGACTGACAGCCGGCTGCGTCGCGGAGACGTGCTGTTCCACGAGGGCGACTCCGGCGACAAGCTCTACGTCGTGCTCGACGGCAAGGTGAAGCTCGGCCGGACCTCCTCGGACGGCCGCGAGAACCTGCTCGCCATCCTCGGTCCGGGGCAGATGTTCGGCGAGCTCTCGCTGTTCGACCCGGGCCCGCGCTCGGCGACGGTCACGGCCGTCACCGACGCGACGTTCGCGTCGCTCTCGCACGAGGACCTGCTGCGCTGGCTCGAGGGTCGACCCACGGTCGCCCGCGGCCTGCTCACCCAGCTGGCCAGCCGACTCCGCAAGGCCAACGACGTCGTGGCCGACCTGGTCTTCTCCGACGTCCCCGGCCGCGTCGCCAAGGCCCTGCTCGACCTCGCCGACCGGTTCGGCCGCACCGCCGACGACGGCGTCCACGTGCACCACGACCTCACGCAGGAGGAGCTCGCCCAGCTGGTCGGCGCCTCCCGCGAGACGGTCAACAAGGCACTGGCCGACTTCGCCTCGCGCGGATGGCTGCGCCTCGAGCCGCGCTCGGTCGTGATCATGGACGTCGAGCGTCTGGCCCGACGCGCCCGCTGAGCCGGGGCCGCGCCGCCCGCCCTTGTAACGCGGGGTTATTGACGCTGAACAAGGCGCAGGAGGCGCACTCGGCGCATAAGCCCGCGTCACAGCAGCGCGTCTCCGACGGTCTCCGCTGAGCCGGTTGATCGAGCTCTAGCGCGGGCTCATGGACGCTGAGTGACCCGTACGCGGCATGTTCAGCGACCATAACCCCGCGTTACAGGGGAGAGCCACGCCTGCCCTGCGACCCCATTCAGGCCAGGAGCGTGAGCCCGAAATAGCTGACGGCCGAGACCGCCAGCAACGAGACGAGGATGAGCCGAAAGCTCCGCGGCCTTTCCTCGGCGTGCCAGACCAGATACCCGGAGTAGGCCATCGAGCCCAGGAACAACGCCGATCCTAGGTATCCCAAGGGCTCCGCGAGCGCCGTGCCACGGGTCAGCTCGATCGCCGCGATCCCGATCGACCCGCCGAGAAGGACGTACAGCAAGGGGGCCACGTACTTCGCCCGAGTCGTCATGGCGTTCATCATGGCGTCTGCCGGAGCCGACAACCCAGGCGGCGTCAGTCCCGCTCGGCCAGGTAGGCGAGCTGGGCGCGCACCGAGAGCTCGGCCGCACCCCAGAGCACCGGGTCCACGTCCTGGTAGACCAGCTCCACCACCCGACGGGGCAGCTCCTCGGCCCCCCGCAGTCCGAGGCCCCGCTCCGCGCCCCTCCTCGACCGGCGACGACTCCCGCAGCTGCGCCGCTGCGACCTCCACCTGACCGAGGCGTTCCCGGCGGTGGGCGAGGTAGAAGTCCAGGGCACCGAGCGCGTCCTCGATCACCGGGCCGTGGCCGGGCCAGATCGAGGCGACCTCGCGCGACTCGGCCAGCGCGTGCAGCCGGTCCAGCGAGTCGAGGTAGGCCCCGAGCTGCCCGTCCGGGTGCGCCACGACCGTGGTGCCACGCCCGAGCACCGTGTCGCCCGTGAGCACCGCCGACTCCGCGGGCAGCAGGAACGACAACGAGTCGGCGGTGTGCCCCGGCGTGGCGACCACCCGGATCTCGAGGCCGTCCATCGCGACGACGTCACCGTCACCGAGACCTTCGGAGCCCAGCCGGTACGCCGGATCGAGCGCACGTACGCCGCACCCGACCCGCTCCGCGAACTCCCGCGCCGCCTCGGAGTGGTCGGCGTGGTGGTGGGTCAGCAGCACGATCCCGACCTCGCCGCCGACCTCGGCGATCGCGTCGAGGTGGCTCAGGATCGACGGACCGGGGTCGACCACGACCGAGCGGCGCGCGCCGGGTTCGCGGAGCACCCACGTGTTGGTGCCGTCGAGGGTCATCGGGTTCGCGTTCGGGGCGAGCACGCACTGCGCTCGTTCGCCGAACGACCCTCCGGCCCAACCGCTGGTCACGGCTGCCTGGACTCCATCAGCGGGCGCAGCTCGTCGGGCATCGACAACGTGGCTGCCTCGCCGTCGCCCTCGACCTCGGGGGTGAACATCCGGACCTGCCGGGTGGCCGCGGCCTCCAGCACTTCGTCGGGGTGGGCGAACTGCCCGACCTCGAGGCAGGTCAGGTAGGTCGGCGGCAGCATCAGCAGCTCCTCGGCCTCGACGCTCTCCACGGCGGTCATCGCCGGGAGCCACGAGACCTGGGACGACTCGCTGGAGACGTCGCGGGTCAGCTGCCCGGTCGGCAGCGACGCCACGAAGAACCAGGTGCGGTAGCGACGCGGCTCGAAGGCCGGCGTGAGCCAGCCGGACCAGGCACCGAGCAGGTCGCTGCGCAGCACCAGCCCGCGTCGGGCGAGGAACTCGGTGAGGGCGAGGTCGCGCGCCTCGAGCGCCACCCGGTCCGTCTCCCAGTCGTCACCGGTCGTGTCGGCGACCACGGTCGTCGGCGAGTCGCCGGCGAGCAGCACGCCGGACTCCTCGAAGGTCTCGCGCACCGCCGCGCAGACCAACGCTCGGGCGGTGGCCTCGTCGGTGCCGAGCCGATGCGCCCACTCGCTCGCGTCCGGCCCGGCCCAGGCGACCGAGGCGTCGAAGTCCCGGGGGTCGACCCCGCCGCCCGGGAAGACGCACATGCCGGCCGCGAACGCCATCGAGGTCTGTCGACGCATCAGGTAGACCGACGGTCCTGCTGCGACCGCCCCGTCCGCCGGCGGCCTCAGCAGCACGACGGTCGCAGCGTTGCGCGGCTCCGCCGGCGTCAGCGCCCCGGCGGCGTACTGCCGGGCCTGCTCGACCAGCTGCGCCGGCAGGGGGACCCTGAGCAAGGCTCAGACCTCGACCAGCAGCTCGACCTCGACCGGCGCGTCCAGCGGCAGCACCGTGACGCCGACGGCCGAGCGAGCGTGCACCCCGGCGTCGCCGAAGACCTTGCCGAGCAGCTCGGAGACCCCGTTGGCGACCTGCGGCTGGCCGGTGAAGTCAGGGGCCGAGGCGACGAAGGCGACGACCTTC
This sequence comes from uncultured Actinomycetota bacterium, assembly GCA_963826415.1. Taxonomy (GTDB): domain Bacteria; phylum Actinomycetota; class Actinomycetes; order Propionibacteriales; family Nocardioidaceae; genus Nocardioides. Next base: position 516,681 of record CAWGWW010000007.1, read on the forward strand.
ACGATGCGCTTGACCTGCGCCAGGTCACCGACCTCGGCCTTCACGGCGGCGATGGCGTTCAGCGCGCACTGCTCGGCACAGGCGATCGCCTCCTCGACGGTGACCTCGGCCCCGACCTTGCCGGTGAGCATCAGCTCGCCCGAGCGCATCGGCAGCTGGCCGGAGGTGAAGACATGGTTGCCCGAGCGGACTGCCGGGACGTAGACCGCCACCGGCTTGGCCACCTCGGGCACGGAGAGCCCGAGCTCGGCGAGCCGTTCCTCGGGGTGGCTCACTGGACCGGTCGCTTGAAGTAGCCGACGTTGTTCTCGGGGTTCATGCCGGGAGCGATCTGCACGAGCTCCCAGCCGTCGGACCCGAAGTTGTCGAGGATCTGCTTCGCAGCATGGGTGAGGATCGGGGCGGTCAGGTATTCCCACTTCGTCATGGCTCGCACCCTACTAGCGGCCCTGGCCACGTCCCGAGCACGGCCCTGGACCACCGAGCGGTCGCAGGGCATCCTGTGGCGGTGGCGTACGACGAAGAGCTGGCCGGCCTGGTGCGCTCGCTGGTCGCCGAGCGGGTGGGTGACTCGGCGGTCACCGAGGAGAAGCGGATGTTCGGCGGCCTCGCCTTCCTCCTCGACGGCAATCTGGCGGTCAGCGCGAGCGGCGACGGCGGGCTGCTGGTGCGCGTCGGCGCGCAGGAGCAGCCGGGACTCCTCGACCAGCCCCATGTCGGTCCGATGACGATGGGCGGGCGCACGTCTCGGACCTGGCTCCAGGTGGCCCCGGAGGGGCTGCGGACCCGGGCCCAGTGCGCGACCTGGGTGGACCTCGGCGTGGCCGCTGCGGCTGCGCTGCCGCGCAAGCGCTGAGTCGATCACCATGCCTCGGCTGCGTCGTCAGCCACCGGAGAGGTACGGCGCGAGCACACCCCGCAGCTCGTTGACCGCCAGCGCCGCGAACAGCAGCGCGCACAGCGCGAGCAGCGCGTTGGACAGCCAGCCGTTGCGCCACTGCGGCGGCACGGCAGCACCGGGCATGTCGCCGTCACCTCGCCGGTTCAGCAGCACCAGCAGCGTGATCGCCAGGAACGGCATGAACAGGGCGCCGAGCGTGCCGTAGGCGAGGATCAGCCCGATCGGCTTGTCGAGCAGCAGCAGGAGCATGGGCGGGAACGTCAGCCAGAGCATGTACGCCCGGAAGTAGCGACCACCGGTGCGGGTGTCGCGATGTCCCGACGGCAGGTGGCGCAGGTTGCCCCAGAAGTCCGCGAACATCAGGCTCACCCCGCTCCACACCCCGATCAGCGACGAGAACGACGCCGCCCAGAAGCCGACCAGGAAGACATAGCCGAAGACGTCGCCGTACCGGTCGCGCAGCACGCCGGAGAGCTGCACCAGCGCCTGGTCCCCGGAGGCGAGGGCGATGTTGGCGGAGTAGAGCAGCTCGGCGCCGACGATGAGCATCGACACCACGAAGACCCCGGTGACGGCGTAGGCGACTCCGTTGTCGAGGCGCATGACCCGCATGAAGCGCGGCGACGACCAGCCCTTCTCGCGCAGCCAGTACCCGTACGCCGCGAGCGTGATCGTGCCGCCGACGCCCCCGGCGATCGCGAGCACGTTGAAGATCGAGTCGTCGGGGAAGATCGGCCGCAGCCCGAGGGCGACCTCGCCGAGGTTGGGCAGGGTGAGTACGGCGGCGCCGACGACCGCGACGAACATGGCCCCGACGAAGCCCGTGATCACCTTCTCGAAGGTGGCGTACGAGCCGAACCAGACCAGGACGAGCCCGACCAGGCCCGAGGCGATCGCCGTCCAGCGCAGCGAGAGGTCCGGGAAGACCGCCACCAGGGGAAGCGCCGAGGAGGACATCGCGGTGGCGCCGTACACCAGCCCCCAGACCACGATGTACGGCGCGAAGTACCACGTGGTCCACCGGCCGAGGCTGCGCCAGCCCTCGAAGATCGTGCGGCCGGAGGCCAGGGAGTACCGGCCCGCACCCTCGACGAGCACCACCTTGATCACCGCTCCGAGGACGGCGACCCACAGCAGCGTGTACCCGAACTTCGCGCCGGCCACGAGTGTCGCCACCAGGTCGGCGGCGCCGACACCGGTGGCGGCCACCACCAGGCCCGGGCCGACGATCCGCCATCGCGGCGCGCGGTCGTCGGGGGTGTCGAGCGGCTGGGCGTGCGTCGATTCCGTGTCCCGAGAAGTCACCGGGCCATCATGCAACGGGCCGTGACGCCGGTGCCACCCGTACGGCGAGGTCAGTGCAGCGGGGGTTCGGTCTTCTCGCGGACCTCGTCCTCGGTGACCCCGGGGGCGAGCTCGACCAGCGTGAGGCCGCCGCCGTCGGGGAGCACGTCGATCACGCAGAGGTCGGTGATGATCCGCTCGACCACCGCGCGGCCGGTGTAGGGCAACGAGCACTCGTCCACGATCTTGTAGGAGCCGTCGCGGGCCACGTGCTCCATCAGCACGATCACCCGCTTCGCGCCGTGCACCAGGTCCATCGCCCCGCCCATGCCCTTGACCATCTTGCCGGGGATCATCCAGTTGGCGATGTCGCCGGCGGCGCTGACCTGCATGGCGCCGAGGATCGCGGCGTCGATCTTGCCGCCGCGGATCATGCCGAAGGACGTGGCCGAGTCGAAGAACGACGCTCCACGGCGCAGCGTCACGGTCTCCTTGCCGGCGTTGATCAGGTCCGGGTCCTCCTCGCCGTCGACCGGGTAGGCCCCGACCCCGAGGATCCCGTTCTCCGACTGCAGCACCAGCTCGACGTCGTCGGCGACGTAGTTCGGCACCAGGGTCGGCAGCCCGATCCCCAGGTTGACGTAGGACCCGTCGACCAGCTCCGAGGCGGCACGCGCCGCCATCTCCTCACGCGACCAGCTCATGCCGAGGCCCCCTGTCCGGTGTCGTTGTCGTTGCGCGGACGCACCGTCCGCTTCTCGATCCGCTTGTCCGCGGCCTGCTCCGGGGTCAGCGCGACCACGCGCTGCACGAAGACACCCGGGGTGTGGACGTGGTTCGGGTCCAGCTCACCGGGCTCGACGAGGTGCTCGACCTCGGCGATCGTGACCCGGCCGCACATCGCGGCCAGCGGGTTGAAGTTCTGTGCGGAGTCGCGGTAGACGAGGTTGCCGTGCCGGTCGCCCTTCCAGGCCCGGACCAGGCCGAAGTCGGCGATGATCGCCTCCTCGAGGACGTACTCACGCCCACCGAAGTCGCGGGTCTCCTTCGGCGGCGAGGCCACGGTGACGTTGCCCTCGGTGTCGTAGCGCCACGGCAGGCCACCCTCGGCCACCTGGGTGCCGCCACCGGTCGCGGTGAAGAACGCCGGGATCCCCGACCCACCGGCACGCATCCGCTCGGCCAGCGTGCCCTGCGGGGTCAGCTCGACCTCGAGCTCACCGGAGAGGTACTGCCGGGCGAACTCCTTGTTCTCCCCGACGTACGACGAGATCATCCGGCGCAGCCGCTTCGCGAACAGCAGCCGGCCCAGACCCCAGTCATCGACACCGCAGTTGTTCGAGACCGCCTCGAGGTCGTCGACCCCGGCCTCGAGCAACGCCTCGATCAGCACCGACGGGATCCCGCACAGCCCGAACCCACCGACCGACAGCCTCGACCCGCTCCCGATGTCCGCCACCGCCTCGGCTGCGCTCGCCACGACCTTGTCCACGCCGGTTCCTCCCTCGCTGCATCGCTGCACACCTCTGTGAGCGCGACCGGTCCACCGGCCCGCCTCGGCGATCCTAGCGAGCACGACGGTCGTGCGAGATGGCCGGCAACCACACACCCGACCCGGGCCGGTGGTGACCGCAGACACCCATCTCCCGCTCCGGCCGGGGCTGCCGTCGCCAGGCCGCCTTGGACGGACGCCCTACGCTGCCCTACGTGTCCGAGCAGAAGCCCGACTGGCCGCGCGTCCGTCTCCACATCGTCACCGGGAAGGGCGGGACCGGGAAGTCGACCGTCGCCGCGGCCCTCGCGCTCGCGCTCGCCTCGCACGGGAAGAACGTGCTGCTCTGCGAGGTCGAGGGCCGCCAGGGCATCGCCCGTCTCTTCGACGTCGACCCGTTGCCCTACGAGGAACGCCGGATCGCCACGGGCCTGCGCGGACCGGAGGGGTCGCCCGGCGCCGTCCACGCGCTGCACATCGACCCGGAGTCCGCGCTGCTGGAGTACCTGGCGATGTACTACAAGATGGGGCGCGCCGGCCGTGCGCTCGACCGCTTCGGCGTGATCGAGTTCGCCACCACCATCGCGCCGGGCGTCCGCGACGTGCTCCTGACCGGCAAGGTCTTCGAGGCTGCGGAGCGCAACAGCCGCAACAAGCAGGCGATCCGGTACGACGCGATCGTGCTCGACGCTCCGCCGACCGGCCGGATCACCCAGTTCCTCAACGTGAACAACGAGCTGGCCGGGCTGGCCAAGGTGGGCCCGATCAGGAGCCAGGCCGACCATGTCATGGGCCTCTTCCGCTCACCCCGTACCGCCGTGCACCTGGTCACCGTGCTCGAGGAGATGCCGGTCCAGGAGACCAGCGACGGGATCGACGAGCTGCGGTCCGCCGACCTCCCGGTGGGCGGCGTCATCGTCAACCTGGTCCGTCCGAGCGACCTCGACGCCGAGGACCTCGACGCGGTCCGCCAGGGCACGCTCGATCTCGACCAGCTCCACGCCGACCTGAAGGCGTCCGGCGTCGAGGACGGCGCCGACCTGGTCGACAGCCTGCTCGCCGAGGCCGCGGACCATGCCGAACGACGCGCCCTCGAGGACGCCCAGCGCCGCCTGGTGGGCGAGCTGGGAGTGCCGACCTACGAGCTGCCCCGGCTGGCCGGCGGAGTCGACCTCGGGGCGCTCTACGAGATCGCCGCACTGCTCAAGGAACAGGGACTCGCATGAAGCACACCAGTCGGGTGGGACCGCTCGCCACCGGCGAGGTCCCCGCCCCCGCGCTCGACGTCGACGCGCTGCTCGACGACCCGGGCACCGGGATCATCGTCTGCTGCGGCTCCGGCGGCGTCGGGAAGACGACGGCCTCCGCGGCGCTCGCCCTCCGCGCGGCCGAGCGCGGCCGGCGAGTGGTCGTGCTGACCATCGACCCGGCGCGCCGGCTCGCCCAGTCGATGGGGATCGAGGCGCTCGGCAACACCCCCAGTCCGGTCCTCGGGGTCGACCCGGACGGCGGCGGCAGCCTCGACGCGATGATGCTCGACATGAAGCGGACCTTCGACGAGGTCGTGCAGAGCCAGGCCACGCCCGAGAAGGCGCGCCAGATCCTGGAGAACCCCTTCTACGTCGCGCTCTCCAGCTCGTTCGCGGGCACGCAGGAGTACATGGCGATGGAGAAGCTCGGTCAGATCCACCGGGACGCGCAGCGCGCCGGGACCTACGACCTGATCGTGGTGGACACGCCGCCGTCGAGATCCGCCCTCGACTTCCTCGACGCCCCCGAACGCCTCTCGAGCTTCCTCGACGGCAGGTTCATCCGGTTGCTGCTCGCGCCGGCCCGCGGACCCGCGCGGCTGATGACGGCGGGGCTCGGGCTGATCACCAACGCCCTCACCAAGATCCTCGGCGCACAGGTGCTGCGCGACATGCAGACCTTCGTGGCGGCGTTCGACACGCTCTTCGGCGGCTTCCGGCAGCGGGCGCAGAAGACCTTCGAGCTGCTGCAGGCCGACGGCACGGCGTTCGTGGTGGTGGCCGCCCCGGAGCCGGACGCCCTGCGCGAGGCGGCGTACTTCGTCGAGCGGCTCAGTGCCGACCGGATGCCCCTGGCCGGCCTGATCGTGAACCGGGCCAGCCCGGCACCCGAGGGGACCCTGTCGGTGGACGAGGCGATGACCGCCTCCGCTCGCCTGCACAAGCAGGACCCGGAGTCGGTGACGGCCGGACTGCTCCGCCTGCACGCGGACCGGAGCCGGATGGTGCAGCGCGAGACGCTCCTGCGGCAGCGCTTCGCCGCCGCACACCCCGAGGTGCCGACGGCGGTGGTGCCGGCACTGGCCGGTGACGTCCACGACCTCGCGGGCCTGCGTCGCGTCGGCGAGCTGCTGGCTGAGTCCTGAGCGCGCCCCCGGCCGGGCCGGGGGCGCTCAGGACTCGACGATCAAGCGGTGACGGAGATCTTGGCGTCGCGGGCGGTCTCGAGCAGCGTGCGCCACGAGGACTTCGGACGACGACGCAGCAGCGCACGGCGCTCCCGCTCGGTCATCCCGCCCCAGACGCCCCACTCGATCTGGTTGTCGAGCGCCTCGGCAAGGCACTCGGTGCGGACCGGGCAGCCCCCACACAGCTGCTTGGCCTTGTTCTGCTCGGCACCTCGGACGAAGAGCTCGTCCGGCTTTGCCTGTCGGCACGCGGCCGCTGGTGTCCAGTCCTCAACCCACATGTCACTGCCCCCACATTTCATCCACGTCCATCGGCATCCCCATGACGCCTGGTCCGGGACTTTTTCTCCCAGGCCATGAAGGTATGAAAATGCGGCGACCCCGCCCAAGGAGCGAACGACCGAAACTCCATAGTCACAAATGACTAGTTTCACGTGTTCGCGACTGGGTGCCGTCGAGCCCCCTCCCGTACTCTGGGGGCCATGTCGCTGCCCCACAACGAACGTCTCCCGATCGGCCGTGTCGCCTCCCACCTTGGAGTGATGCTGGCCGTGGCGGTCGTGATGGGCGTGGTCACCGCGGGGCTGGCCATTCCGTTCGCCGGCGTGCTGGGCATCGGCGCCCGCAACGTCGCCAACACCATGGACAACCTGCCGGCAGAGCTCGAGACCCAACCGCTGGCGCAGAAGACCCGGATCGTCGACGGCGAGGGCAACGTCATCGCCTCGCTGTACGACGAGAACCGGATCAGCGTCCCGCTCAGCCAGATCTCGCGCGCGATGGTGAAGTCCATCGTCGCGATCGAGGACTACCGCTTCTACCAGCACGGCGCCCTCGACCTGAAGGGCACGCTCCGCGCCCTGATCACCAACCAGGCCAGCGGTGGCGTTTCCCAGGGCGGCTCGTCGATCACCCAGCAGATGGTGAAGCTCACGCTGCTGAGCCAGGCCGAGACCGAGGAGGAGGAGAAGGCCGCCACCGACGACACCTACGCCCGCAAGGTCCGCGAGCTGCGCTACGCCATCGCCTTCGAGCAGAACCACACCAAGGACTGGATCCTCGAGCGCTACCTCAACATCGCCTACTTCGGGGACGGGGCCTTCGGGGTCCAGGCGGCAGCCCGGCACTACTTCGACGTCAACGCCAAGAACCTGAACCTGCGGCAGTCCGCGATGCTGGCCGGCATCGTCCAGAGCCCCACGCGGTTCGACCCCACGAACTCGCCGGACCGGTCCATCGACCGTCGCAACGTCGTCCTGGAGCGGATGGCCGAGCTCAACGTGATCAGCGTGCAGAAGGCCGAGAAGCTCAAGGCCAAGCCGCTAGGACTGAACGTCACGGCCTCCAACAACGGCTGCGTGTTCTCCCGGGCGCCGTTCTTCTGCGACTACGTGATCAGCACCCTGCTGCGGGACAAGTCGCTCGGCAAGACCACCAAGGAGCGCAAGCAGCTGCTCTACTCCGGCGGGCTGACCATCCGCACCACCATCGACCTGCGGGACCAGGACGCCGCCGACGACTCGGTGCGCAAGCACGTCTTCCCACAGGACCTGGCGATCGGCGCGCTGGCGATGGTCGAGCCCGGCACCGGGGACGTCAAGGCGATCGCCCAGTCGCGCCCGATGGGCCGCAAGAAGAGGGCCGGCGAGACGTTCCTCAACCACGTCGTGCCGACGAAGTACGGCGACTCGGCCGGCTTCCAGGCGGGCTCGACGTTCAAGGCCTTCGTGCTGGCCGCCGCGGTCAACAAGGGCATCCCGCTGACCAAGACGTTCAACGCGCAGCCCGAGATGACCTTCGACCAGGCGGACTTCGCCAACTGCCCGGGCGCCGGCAACTTCGTCGGTGAGTTCAAGGTGCGCAACTCGACGACCAACGGCGTGAAGAACCTCTACACCGGCACCCGGGAGTCGGTGAACACCTTCTACGCCCAGCTCGAGCGGGCGACCGGGGTCTGCGCTCCGTACCGGCTGGCGAAGGCCCTGGGCGTCCAGCTGACGAACCCCACCGGCGACGAGTTCGGCAACGGCGCGGAGCGGGTCCCCACCTTCACCCTCGGCGTCCCCAGCGTGAGCCCGCTGGAGATGGCAGAGGCGTACGCCACGTTCGCCGCCCGCGGTCTGCACTGCGACTCGCGCCCGGTGACCGCGATCGAGGACGCCGCCGGCAACACCGTCAAGGAGTACCCGCCGTCCTGCGAGCAGGCGCTGCCGCAGGGCACCGCCGACGCGGTCAACGACGTGCTGCGAGGCGTCCAGGAGAACGACGGGTTCGGCGCCACCAACGGCCTGCAGCTCGACCAGCCGTCCGCCGCCAAGACCGGTACCACCCAGGAGGGCAAGGCGGTCTGGTTCGTCGGCTACACCCCGCAGCTCTCGACGGCCGCGATGATCGCCGGCGCCGACAGCCTGGGCCGGCCCAAGGGGCTCGCGGGCCAGGTCATCGGCGGGGCCTACCGGGACTCGGCGTCCGGGTCTGGGTTCGCCGGCCCGATGTGGGGCGACGCGATGAAGGTGATCGACGACTTCCTGCCCAACGACGACTTCGTCCGGCCGTCCGCCCAGGACATCGCCGGCGTGCAGACGAGCGTGCCCTCGACCGGCGGGATGAGCGTCTCGCAGGCGCAGGGCGTGCTCGAGGACGCCGGCTTCCGGGTCAGCACCGGCGGCTCCGTCTACTCCTCGTACGCCAGTGGCAGCGTTGCCTACACCTCACCGTCCGGAGGCAGCCAGGCGAGCAGCGGGACCACCGTGACGATCTACGTGTCGAACGGCATCTCCGCACCGCCTCCCCCGCCCAGCAACAACAACGGCGGCGGTGGTGGTGGCAACGGCGGTGGCAACGGCGGTGGTAACGGCGGCGGGAACGGGAACGGGAACGGCAACGGCAACGGCGGAGGACGCGGGCGCGGCTGACGGCCTGCTTTCCGGCGCCGGCCTGCTCGGCTCAGCCGAGCTGGCGGCGTACCTCCGCTGCGACGGCTCCGCCGTCCGCGCGACCCTTGACCTGCGGCTGGACGACGCCCATCACCTTGCCCATCGCCTTCATGCCCTCGCCGGCGGCGCCGGTCTGGGCGACCGCGGCGGTGACGATCGCCGTGATGTCCTCCGCGCTGAGCTGCTCGGGCAGGTAGTCCGCGAGCACCGCTGCCTCGGCCTTCTCCTTGGCCGCCATCTCGGCGCGCCCACCGTCCTCGAAGGCGGTCGCGGCCTCCCGGCGCTTCTTGGCCTCGGTGGAGAGCACCCCGACGATGTCGTCGTCGCTGAGCTCGCGCTGCTCCTTGCCGGCGACCTCGGCGTTGGTGATCGCGGTGAGGACCATCCGCAGCGTCGAGGAGCGGATCTCGTCGCGTGCCTTGATGCTGGTGGTGAGGTCGGCCCGCAGCCGGTCCTTCAGCGCGCTCATGCTCGCGTCCCGCCCGGCACCAGGAGTCGGGCGCCCTGGGCGGAGCCAGGTGTGGAACGGGTTCGTGAAGTGCTCATGGCGGCCATTGTGGCAGCCTTGCGCCATGACCTCCCCGCACTCCGCCCGTCGTGCACTGGGTCGTCTGGTCGGAGCGGGTGCTGCCGCGGGCCTGGGGCTGACGGCGTACGCCGCCTGCGAGGCGCGTGCCTACACGTTGCGCCGGGTGAGCGTCCCGCTGCTGCCGCCGGGCCATCGGGACCTGCGGGTGCTGCACCTCTCCGACGTGCACATGACACCGGGCCAGACCCGCAAGCAGGAGTGGGTCCGCGGCCTGGCCGAGCTGCGACCCGACCTCGTCGTGAACACCGGCGACAACCTGGCGCACCGGCTCTCGGTGCCGTTCGTGCGTGAGTCCCTGGGCTCGCTGCTCGGCGTGCCGGGGGTCTTCGTCCTCGGTTCGAACGACTACTTCGCGCCGAGCCTGCGCAACCCGCTGCGCTACCTGCTCCCGGACGACGGGCGCCGCAACATCAACACCCCCGAGCTGCCGTGGCGCGAGCTCCGCGACCAGTTCACCGCCGGCGGCTGGCTCGACCTGACCAACACGCGCGGGACGATCCAGGTGGGCGACACCTCGATCGCGTTCGCCGGCGTGGACGACCCGCACCTGAGCTACGACCGGCTCGACGAGGTGGCCGGTCCGGCCGACCCGGCGGCGGACCTGCGGCTCGCGGTCGCGCACGCGCCGTACCTCCGGGTGCTCGACCAGTTCGCCGCCGACGGGTACGACGCGATCGTCGCCGGACACACGCACGGAGGCCAGGTGTGTCTCCCGTTCGTCGGTGCCCTCACCACGAACTGCGACCTCGAGCCGGCGCGCGCCAAGGGGCTGCACCGGCACCCGGCCGAGTCGCGTCCTGGCGACCCCGGCTCCGCGTGGCTGCACGTGTCGGCCGGTCTCGGGACCAGCCCGTACGCCCGGATCCGGGTGGCCTGTCGCCCCGAAGCCACCCTGATGACGCTCACGGTCCGGACCTGAACCCAGGTCCGGGGCGGCCGCCGGGGACAAGGCGCCGACCGATTTCAAGGGCCCGTCACTGCTCGGGTATGCTCGCCCTGCCTGTTGGCCGACCACCGTGTCGGGGCAGGTGTTCGGGCTGTGGCGCAGCTTGGTAGCGCGCGTCGTTCGGGACGACGAGGCCGCAGGTTCAAATCCTGTCAGCCCGACCAGCAGGGCCCGGATCCATCACGGATCCGGGCCCGTGGTCATTTCCGTGGCCGGAAGGTCTGGCAAACTGCGCACCATGGCAGATGAGGATCGCGACCAGGACGGGCCCTCGCTGGAGCTGCCGTCGTTCGGCTTCGGACGCAAGCGTCGCAACCGCGAGGTCGAACCCGCCGGTCCCGCGGCGGACGGGACGCAACCGCTGCCGGAAACGCCGACCGAGGCATCTCCCGCGCCCGAAGCGGTGCGCCCTCCGCCGCCCGAGCCCGCTCCCGTCCCCGATGCACCCGCGGCACCTGCGCTGTTCGTCGACGAGACCGCACCCCAGGTCCCGCCCGCGCCCGCACCTGCGCCGGAGCCGACACCTGAGCCCGAGTCGGCCGTCGCGCCGGCCCCCACGCCGGCCGACGACAGCTCCCCAGCCCGTCGGCCCTTCCGGCTGCCGGCGATCGACGACCGCGCCGCCGCAGTCGTCACCGGCCTCGTGGTCGGCGTACTCACCGTCGGTCTGACCTGGGCAGCACTCGGCCTGTGCGACGCCGTCAAGGGCACCTCGTCGTGCGGCAACCCCGGCTACCTGCTGCTGGTCGCCATCCTGATCGCCATGGTCCTGCTGGGCTCGGTCCTCCTACGAGCGTGGGGCATCCCGGACGCCACCAGCATCAGCTTCCTGGCCGTCGGCCTGCTCGCGGTCTTCGTGCTCGTCTTCCTCGTGGGGGCGCTGGAGAGCTGGACGATGATCCTCGTCATCCCACTGGTGGCGGCGGCCGCGTACGCCCTGTCGCACTGGGTCACCACCTCGATCACCGAGGACAGCGCGAGCTGAGGCACGTCGCGCCGACTCGGCGTCAGGTGTCAGGTGGCGTGTCCCCATGCCCGGCAGAAGCATGCGCTGATCGCCTGAGCCCGCAGGCATGAGCGGGCGGCTGGGCGCCACTTCACTCATCGGGATGCAGTCGAAGTGTGGGTTCCCATGGTGAATTCGCCGTGGGAAGTACCGGTTCGCCTGCATCCCATGGTGAAGCTGTGACGACGAGCCTCATCGGCGGACGAGTGCGCTTCCGCCGGACCAGGCACACTCCCGGTCAGAGTCGGGCTGCGAGCAGCTCGGCGATCTGGACGGTGTTCAGCGCGGCGCCCTTGCGCAGGTTGTCGTTGGAGACGAAGAGCGCAAGCCCGCGGTCGCCGTCCACACCCGGGTCCTGCCGCAGCCGCCCGACGTACGACGGGTCGCGGCCGGCTGCCTGCAACGGCGTCGGGATGTCGGAGAGCTCGACTCCCGGGGCCCGGCCGAGCAGCTCGCGGGCGCGCTCGACGGTCATCGCCTCGGCGAACTCCGCGTTGATCGCCAGTGAGTGGCCGGTGAAGACCGGGACCCGCACGCAGATGCCGGAGACCCGCAGGTCCGGAATGCCCAGGATCTTGCGGGACTCGTTGCGGAGCTTCTGCTCCTCGTCGGTCTCGAAGGAGCCGTCGTCGACGATCGACCCGGCCAGCGGGAGCACGTTGTAGGCGATGGTGCGGGCGTACTTGACCGGGTCCGGGAACGCGACCGCCGACCCGTCGTAGGCCAGCTCACGCGCCTTCTCGCCGGCGGCCGAGACCTGGGAGGCCAGTTCGTCGACACCAGCGACGCCGCTGCCGGAGACGGCCTGGTAGGTGGAGGCGACGAGGCGCACCAGTCCGGCCGCGTCGTGCAGGGGCTTCAACACCGGCATCGCGGCCATCGTGGTGCAGTTCGGGTTGGCGATGATGCCCTTGCGGGCCTGGTCGATCGCCTCCGGGTTGACCTCGGAGACCACGAGCGGGACGTCGGGGTCCATCCGGAACGCCGAGGAGTTGTCCACGACGACCGCGCCGGCCGCGGCGAACACCGGGGCGAGCGCACGCGATGTGGTCGCGCCGGCGGAGAAGAGCGCGATGTCCAACCCGGCCGGGTCGGCCGTGGCCGCGTCCTCGACGGTGATCTCGCGCCCGGCGAACGGGAGCACGGTGCCGGCCGAGCGGGCCGAGGCGAAGAACCGGACCTCCGAGGCCGGAAAGCCCCGCTCCTCGAGGATCTGCCGCATCGCGACGCCCACCTGGCCGGTCGCCCCGACCACGCCGATCCGGGCGCCGTTGCCGGCGTTCATCGGCCGGTCCCGCCGTAGACGACGGCCTCGCCCTCTTCTGCGTCGAGGTCGAACGCCGTGTGGGTGGCCTGGACGGCCGTGTCGACCTGGGTCTCGTCGACGATGACGGAGATCCGGATCTCCGACGTCGAGATCATCTCGATGTTGACCCCCGAGGCGGCCAGCGCGGCGAAGAACCGGGCGGTGATGCCGGGATGGCTGCGCATGCCGGCACCGATCAGGGAGATCTTGCCGATCTGGTCGTCGAAGAGCAGCTTGTCGTAGCCGACCTCGTCCTGGATCCGGGCGAGCGCGGCCATCGCGCCCTGGCCGTCCTCGCGCGGGAGCGTGAACGAGATGTCGGTACGGCCGGTGGTCGCTGCCGAGACGTTCTGCACCACCATGTCGATGTTGACCTCGGCGACGGCGAGCGCCTCGAAGATCCGGGCCGCCTCACCCACCTTGTCGGGGACCCCGACGACGGTGATCTTGGCCTCGCTCCGGTCGTGCGCGACGCCGGAGATGATCGCCTGCTCCATGGGTTCTTCTCCCTGCTGCGGGTCGGGAATGATCCAGGTGCCCTCGTGCTGCTTGAACGACGAGCGGACGTGGACGGGCATGTTGTAGCGGCGGGCGTACTCCACGCACCGCACGTGCAGGATCTTCGCGCCGGACGCCGCCATCTCGAGCATCACCTCGGTGGAGACCTGGTCGAGCTTGCGGGCCCGCCGCACGATCCGCGGGTCGGCGGTGAAGACGCCGTCGACGTCGGTGTAGATCTCGCACACCTCGGCGCCCAGCGCAGCGGCCAGGGCCACAGCGGTGGTGTCCGAGGCGCCGCGACCGAGCGTGGTGACGTCCTTGGTGTCCTGGGAGACGCCCTGGAAGCCGGCGACGATCGCGATGGCACCGTCCGCGATGGCGTTCTCGATCCGGCCCGGCGTGATGTCGATGATCTTCGCCTTGCCGTGCGCGGAGTCCGTGATCACCCCCGCCTGCGAGCCGGTGAACGACTGGGCCTTGTGGCCCAGCTGGGCGATCGCCATCGCGACCAGGGCCATCGAGATGCGCTCACCGGCGGTGAGCAGCATGTCGAGCTCGCGCGGCGGCGGCAGCGGCGTCACCTGCTCGGCGAGGTCGCGGAGCTCGTCGGTGGTGTCGCCCATCGCCGAGACCACCACGACCACGTCGTGACCGGCCTTGCGGGTGGCGACGATGCGTTGCGCGACCCGCTTGATCCCGGCCGCGTCGGCGACCGAAGAGCCGCCGTACTTCTGCACGACAATGCCCACTGCTCAGTCCTTGATCGTCGTCGGCGTCTGACGGCCGCCCGCCCGTGGGCCTGACCCCGGGCTCGCGCGACGCTGCGCGGCGACCGCGCACGAGTCTAGCCGGGGCCGGACCCGTCCGATCCGAGGATCTCATTGGCCACGGCCACCACCTCGGCGTCGTCGGCCAGGTCGAGGTCCAGGCGGTCGTGGGTCACCACCGACTGCAGGGCCCGCAGGGCCGCGCTGGCGGCGTTGCCCCAGGACGCGACGTACGAGAACTGCCACCACCAGAGGGCCTCGAGGATGTTGCCGGCGCGGAAGTGGCGAAGTCCGTTGGCGAGGTCGGCGGCGATGCTGGTCAGGTCGTCGGAGAGCTGGGAGGTGACCAGCTCCGGGTCGTACATGTCGAACACGAACGTGTAGGTGTCGACGTTGTCCAGCATCCGGGCCAGCCGGAGCCGCATCGCGTCGAGGTCCGGGTCGGGCCCGACGTCGGGCTGGTACTCCTGGTGCGGCGTGAAGTCGGCCTGGACTCCCAGCCGGGCCCCGGCCAGCAGCACCTGGGAGATCTCGAGCAGCAGCAGCGAGATCGCACGGCTGCCGTCCGGCTCGCGCGAGATCGCCTGCAGCGCAAGCAGAAAGCTCTCGACCTGGTCTGCGATCTGCTGGGCGAACTCCTCGAGCTCGCCGTCGAGCGGTTCCTGCTCAGTCATCTGCGGATCGCCTCCCTGCGAATGCTCGGCCCAAGGTCACTTCGTCGGCGTACTCGAGGTCGCCACCCACCGGCAGCCCACTCGCCAGCCGGGTCACGCGCAAGCCGAGTGGTTTGAGCATACGGGTGAGGTACGTCGCCGTCGCCTCGCCTTCGAGATTGGGATCGGTCGCCAGGATGGTCTCGGTGATCGTCCCGTCGGCCAGGCGGATCATCAGCTCGCGGATCCGCAGCTGCTCCGGGCCGATCCCGTCGATCGGCGAGATCGCCCCGCCGAGCACGTGGTAGCGACCCCGGAACTCCCGGGTCCGCTCGATGGCGACCACGTCCTTGTACTCCTCGACCACGCAGAGCAGCGCCGGGTCGCGGCGCGGGTCGCGGCAGATGCGGCACTGGTCGTCCTCGGAGACGTTGAAGCAGATGCTGCAGAACTTCACCTTGGCCTTCACCTGGATCAGCACGTCCGCGAGACGGCGTACGTCGGCCGGCTCGGCCTGGA
Organism: uncultured Actinomycetota bacterium; assembly: GCA_963826415.1. Classification (GTDB taxonomy): domain Bacteria; phylum Actinomycetota; class Actinomycetes; order Propionibacteriales; family Nocardioidaceae; genus Nocardioides. Next base: position 532,018 of record CAWGWW010000007.1, read on the forward strand.
GCAGGTGGAACGCGATCCGTTGGGCGCTCTTGGGACCGACGCCCGGCAGTCTGCCGAGCTCGTCGATCAGGTCCTGGACGATGCCTTCGTACAAAGCAGCCTCGGACCTAGCCGCCGAGACCGGGCAGGCCGCCGCCGCCGGCCAGCGGACCGAGGGTCTCGCCGGCCAGCGCGTCGGCCTGGGCCTTGGCGTCGCGGTAGGCCGCGACGATCATGTCGCTGAGGTCGGCGAGGTCGTCGGCGTCGGTGCCGTCGAAGCCACCGGCCTTGATCTCCACGCCGACCAGGTCGCCGATGCCGTTGACCTTGACGCTCACGGCGCCGCCCGCGACGGTGCCCTCGACGGTGGTCTCGGCCAGGCGCGCCTGGGCGTCCTGGAGCTGCTCCTGCATCTGCTGGGCCTGCTGGAGCAGCGCGTTCATGTCGAAGCCGCCCTCCCCGAGCCCCTCGAACGGGTTCTGCGTCATGGTGTGCCTCGCCTCTCGGTCCTGCGGTCGGGTGTCCGTGCGGTCGGGTGTGTCACTGGTGCCGGATCTCGTCGATGACCTGGGCGCCGAGCTCGCGGCGGAGCAGCTCGGCGTTGTCGAGGCCTTGGTTCTCGGCGTCGGGGTCGTCGGGGTGGGCGTCGGCGTCGGCGGCAGCCAGGTCGCCGGAGGCGTCGCGCTCGTTGGCGCCGGCCTGTCGGGTCTGCTGGATCGCGCCGCGCGCGGCGGCGATCGCCTCCGGTCCGGCGCTCGGGCCGGACGTGGGCGGTGCGGGCGCTGCGGCCGGCGTGGCCGGGGCGCTGCTCTCGGAGTCCGCGTCGTCGCTTGCCCACGCCGGCGGGCCACTCGGTGCGGCAGCCTGCGGGTCCGGGGTGGGCTCGGCACCGGACGGCTCGTCCGGCGCCGCGGCCGGGGTGGCTGCCCGCGGCGGGGGCACGTCGGCCTTCGCTCCGGGGTCGACGATGGTCTCGATCCGCCAGTCGGCCCCGACCACGTCGATCGCTGCCTGGCGGACGATCTCGGCACTGCCACCGTTGTCGAAGGAGTCCCGAGCCCCGGCGTTGGTGAACCCCAGGGTCAGGACGTTGCCCTCGACCGCGACGACCTGGCAGTTCTGGGCCAGGTGCATCCAGGTGACCCGGCGACGGAGCTTGGTGGCGTCCACGATGTCCGGCCAGAGGCGCCGGACGTCGACGAGGGTGAGCCCGCCAGCCGGTGCGCCAGCCGGTGTGCCAGCCGGTGCGGGCGCCGGCGGGTGCCGGCGGTGCCGCCACCGGCGCAGGCGCCGGCCGCTCGGGGACCGGAGGGGTGTCCGCGGCGACGGGCGTGGGCGACGGCGGCTCGGAGGCCGGCTCCGGCGCGCTCACGTCGGGGGCGGCGCGGACCACGGGACTGATCTCGAGGGGCGGCTCGTCCTCGCTCGGCGCGGAGGTGGCCGCCGGTCGGTCCTGCGCGGGCGGTGCCGGTGGGCTGACCGCGGTGGCCTGCGGGGACGGCGTACCGGTGATCGCGATCCGGCGCTCGACCCGGTCCAGCCGCGCCAGCACGCCCTGGGTCGCGTGGTCGGCACCGGGCAGCAGCACCCGGGCGCAGATGAGCTCGAGCAGCAGCCGCGGTGCGGTGGCGCCGCGCATCTCGGTCAGCCCGGTCGCGACCAGGTCAGCGGCACGGCTCAGCTCGGCGCTGCCGAAGCGGGCCGCCTGCGCGACGAGTCGCTCCCCCTGGTCCTCGGAGACGTCGATCAGTCCGGTGGCCGGCGCATCGGGGACGGCGTCCACGATGACCAGGTCGCGCAGCCGGCGCAACAGGTCCTCGGTGAAGCGGCGGGGATCCTGGCCGGTCTCGATCACCTTGTCGACGACGCCGAAGATCGCGGCCCCGTCGGCGGCGGCGAAGGCGTCGACCACCTCGTCGAGCAGGGTGTCCGGGGTGTAGCCGAGCAGCCCGGCCGCCAGCGGATAGGTGACGCCCTCGGGACCCGCCCCACCCAGCAGCTGGTCCAGCACCGAGAGGGTGTCGCGCGCAGAGCCGGCGCCGGCCCGCACGACCAGCGGGACCGCCGCGGGCTCGATGGTGACGCCCTCCTTGTCGCACAGCTCGGAGAGGTACGACGAGAGCAGCCGGGGCGGGATCAGCCGGAACGGGTAGTGGTGGGTCCGGGACCGGATGGTCGGGAGCACCTTGTCGGGCTCCGTGGTCGCGAAGATGAACCGCAGGTGCGGCGGCGGCTCCTCGACGAGCTTGAGCAGGGCGTTGAAGCCCTGCGTGGTGACCATGTGCGCCTCGTCGATGATGTAGACCTTGTAGCGGCTGCGCACCGGCGCGAAGAACGCCTTCTCGCGCAGGTCGCGGGCGTCGTCCACCCCACCGTGCGAGGCGGCGTCGATCTCGATGACGTCGATGGAGCCGGGACCGCCGCGGGCCAGGTCGACGCAGCTGTCGCAGACCCCGCAGGGGTCGGCCACCGGGGCCCGGTCGCAGTTGAGGGCGCGGGCCAGGATCCGGGCCGAGGTGGTCTTGCCACAGCCGCGCGGGCCCGAGAAGAGATAGGCGTGGTTGACCCGGTTGTTGGCCAGGGCAGCGCGCAGCGGCGCCGTGACGTGGTCCTGACCGATGACCTCGGCAAACGTCTCGGGCCGGTAGCGGCGGTACAACGCGAGGGGTGACTCCACGTGTTGAACCCTAGCCACCCCCGCCGACGGCGGACACCCGGCTCAGCTCCCCATCGCCAGCGAGCGCCAGTGGGTCACGATGCGCCCCCGGTCGTCGACGAAGTGCACGGCGAACGTCGGCTCGAGCTCAGGCGTGATCGCCGGGAACGGCTCGGCGTCGAGGGTGACCGTGGACGCCACCCCACCGGGGACCAGGACCGGCACCGGCCGCCGCATCTGGTGGTACGTCGTCGCGCAGGCGGTGTGGGCGTGGCCGACCAGCACCGCCACCACGCCGTCGTGGCGGTCGAGCACCTCGGCGAGCTGCTCCGCGTTGGTGAGCCGGATCGGGTCCATCAGGCCGAGGTGGATCGTCACCGGCGGGTGGTGCAGGCACACGAACGCCGGCTCGCCCGGCGCGCGGGCAGCCAGCTCCCGGTCCAGCCAGGCCAACGTCTCCTCCGCGAGGAGGCCGTGGTCGATGCGCTCGCCGGGCGGTGCCGGGACCATCGAGTCGAGCATCAGGAACAGGGCCCCACCGACGCGGTGCGCCTCGTTGACCGGCCGATCGGCCGGGACGGCGCGCAGCGCGGCGTACCCCGCACGCACGTCGTGGTTGCCGATGCACAGCAGCATGGGTGCCGGCCCGGACCACTCCCCCAGGACCTCGGCCGCGTCGGCGTACTCCGCGTCGGTGCCGTGGTCGGCGATGTCGCCGGTCACGAGCACCACGTCCACCGGGGGGACGAGCGTGGCGAGATGGGCCAGCACCCGACGGGTTCTCCCGATCGGGTCCCAGGCGCCACCGACATGGGTGTCGCTGAGGTGAGCGATGACCAGCACCAGCCCATCGTGGGCCACCCGGGTCGCCGTGGGAAGCCGCACGGTCCGGGGCAGAAAAAGGCCCCCCGCGTACCCGACAGAGCTCGCTTACCCTTGCTGCCTTCCGGCCCTGGGGGAATTGGGCAAGGTGTCGCCACGCGGGGGGTTGTCGGGAAGTCTAGGTGACCACCGCGCCGGGCTCCAAGACGGGCCCGCCCGGGACTGCGCGGGGCCGGACGAGGAGGATTTCACCCGACCGCGGGGGGACCCGTATGCTCCTCGGCGGAGGATTCGCCTAGTGGCCTATGGCGCTCGCTTGGAAAGCGGGTTGGGTGTGAAAGCCCTCAGGGGTTCGAATCCCCTATCCTCCGCCAGCCGAACGGCGCTGACTCCGGTCAGCGCCGTTCGTCGTCTCCCGGGCTGGAGATCGACCCGTCGGACGGCTCGGTCACCGGGGCAGGCGATCACCGCGGCGGTCCACCAACGCAGCAGGCGCGGTCAGCCGCCAGGCCTCGAAGACGAGCTCGGCCAGCTCGTCCCTCTCGACGCCCGCAAACGTCACGACCACCCATCCGAAGCCACCCGAGGTGAACTGCACCTCGAAGGTCTCGGGGCGCTCGGCGACCATCGCGAGCTGCTCTGCGATCGTCTGCTTGAGCCCGACGGTGCCGGTGGGTTCCCACACGTAGCCGAACGGCTTGTCGCCGACGGTCAGTCGCCAGTAGCGCCCGTTGTCCACGCGGGTGACCTCGGGGAGCTGGTCGGCCAGCTCGAAGACATCCACGATCCTGCACCCGGTCACCGCGCCATCGTGGCAGCCGCCGGGGGCGGCAGCGGTCCATGGCCGTCCCGTGTGGCCGCGGTGGGGTCCGCTCGGTAATGTGGACCCGACAATGGACGACATCCCCCGAAGTCCGAAGCCCCCTGACCCTCATGTCCACCACCCGGGGACCGTCAGGGAGTGTTCCGCGTGAACGAGTGGGTGATGCTGGGCATCGGCCTCGCGCTCACCGTGGGGACCGGTCTGTTCGTGGCGTCCGAGTTCGCCCTGGTGAACCTGGACCGCCACGATCTCGAGACCCGGGCCGAGGCCGGGGAGAAGCGGCTCGGGCCGACGATCGCCGCGCTCCGGATCACCTCGACCCACCTGTCCAGCGCCCAGCTGGGCATCACCTTGACCACCCTGCTCACCGGCTACACGTTCGAGCCGGCCGCCAGCGCCCTCCTGCAGGGACCGCTCACCTCGGCCGGGCTTCCAGCAGCCGTGGTTCCCGGCTTCGGCGCCGTGGTCGGGCTCCTGCTCGCCACGCTGTTCTCGATGGTGATCGGCGAGCTGGTCCCCAAGAACTTCGCGATCGCCCTGCCGTCGGCCACCGCCAAGCTGGTGATCCCGTTCCAGACCGCCTTCACCTACACGTTCAAGCCGGCAGTGGTCATGCTCAACAACACCGCCAACGCCCTGATCCGGGCGATGGGGGTCGAGCCACAGGAGGAGCTCAGCGGGGCCAGGACAGCCGACGAGCTGACCTACCTGATCCGGCACTCGGCCACCGCCGGCCTGCTCGAGCAGGACGATGCCACGCTGTTGAACCGCGCCCTGCGGTTCACGACGTACGACGCCTCGGACGTGATGACGCCCCGGGTCAGGATGGCCTCGGTCCGGACGATCGACTCCGCAGCGGACATCCTCGCCGTCTGTGCCTCGACCGGCTACTCCCGACTCCCGGTCACCCTGGACGGCCCCGACGAGATCGTCGGCTTCGTGCACGTGAAGAAGGCGTTCGGCGTCGACGTCGACACCCGCGCGGACGTGACCGCGGCCGACCTGATGTTCGAGCCGAGCCGGGTCCCCGACACGATGAGCGCGGACGTCCTGCTCGCGCTGCTGCGGGAGGAGGGGCTGCAGATCGCGGTGGTCACCGACGAGTACGGCGGGACCGCGGGCATCGTCACCCTCGAGGACCTGGTCGAGGAGATCGTCGGCGAGCTGGAGGACGAGCACGACCGACCCCGGGTCGGGATGACGCACCGCGGCACCTCGGTCGTCTTCGATGCTTCCTGGCGCCCCGACGAGGTGCGGGAGCGTGCCGGGGTCAGCATCCCCGAGCACGACGACTGGGACACCGCTGGCGGCTACGTGACCGCCCAGCTCGACCGTCTTCCCGAGCTGGGCGACGAGGTGGCGACCGAGGGCGGGACGTTGCGGGTCGACCGGATCGACGGCCCGCGGATCGCCCGCCTGCAGTTCCTCCCGCGCGACCCGGGGGCCGACCATGAGTGAGTACCTGCCCGGCCTGGTCTGGCTGGTCGTGCTGCTGGCCGGCAACGCGTTCTTCGTCGGCGCGGAGTTCGCCGTCATGTCCGCGCGTCGTTCCCAGATCGAGCCGCGTGCCGCCGAGGGCAGCCGCTCGGCGAAGACGACGCTGTGGGCGATGGAGCACGCCACCCTGATGCTTGCCACCAGCCAGCTCGGCATCACGGTCTGCTCGTTGCTGATCCTCACCGTCTCCGAGCCGGCGATCCACCACCTCCTCGAATACCCACTCGGCCTGGTTTCGCTCTCCCCGGAGCTGGTCAGCGTCGCAGCCTTCGTCATCGCCCTGACGCTCGTCACCTATCTGCACGTCGTGTTCGGCGAGATGGTCCCGAAGAACCTGTCGTTCTCCGTGCCCGACCGCGCCGCGCTGATCCTGGCTCCCCCGCTGGTGGCGGTCTCGCGGCTGTTCCGCCCGGTGATCGCGGCGCTCAACGGCATCGCCAACGGCGTACTCCGGCTCTTCCGGGTGGAGCCCAAGGACGAGGCCACGAGCACCTTCACGCTCAAGGAGGTGGCCGGCATCATCGAGCAGTCGCGGCGCGAGGGCACCCTCAGCGACCAGTCCGGCACGCTCACCCGCGCCTTCGACTTCACCGACCAGACGGTGCAGGACGTCGACGTACCCCTGGCCGACATGGTGCTGCTCCCGGCGCACGTCAGCCCCGCCGACATGCAGCGGGCGGTGACCGAGCACGGCTACTCCCGCTACGTGGTCACCGACGAGTCCGGGGAGCCGAACGGCTACCTGCACATGAAGGACGTGATCGACCTCGCCCCGGAGCTGTACCGCGAGCCGATCCCGGGCAAGCGGATCCGACGCCTGGTGGCGGTCCCCCGGGACGCAGAGCTCGAGGACGCTCTCGCCAGCATGCGGCGACACGGGGCGCACGTGGCCAAGAGCGTCGACGGCGCGGGCACGACCCTGGGGCTGCTGTTCCTGGAGGACGTGCTGGAGGTGCTGGTCGGCGAGATCAACGACGCCACGGCTGCCCGGCGCGCCGACAACAGCGAAACCCCGTGACGAGCCGGTAACCGCGCGTCAACCTCCCGGATATCCGGCTCCTCCATGCTGGGCCCGGAGCCGCGGGGGAACCGTCGGCGATCCCACTGAGCCACCTCACCCTCAGGAGACGAGATGGAAGACCGAACCGCCACCGAGACGCCGGCCGACCCCGCCACCGCCCAGCGCGAACGACTGCAGACCCGGCACGCCCAGGCCCTCACCCTGCTGATGGAGGCCCGCGACGACCTGCGCGGCGTGCACGCCCTCGCCGACTTCGTCGACGACGCGGTGCGCTGGACCGCTTAGCAGCGTCGCAGGGCCGGGTCAGCGCCGGCCGGTGTTGAACATGCCGCGGGCGATCTCGCGGGCGGCGGTCCGCATGAAGTCCTTGAACGCCCCGGACGTCACCACGTCGTGGACCAGGCCGTCCTCCTGCTTCGGCTTGGCCTTGGTCGGGCTCTTCGGCACCGGGATCTTCCGCGACCCGGCCTTCTCGGCCTCGGAGGCCTCCGCCTCCTGCTCCTGCTTGGCGGCCCCCGCCTCCAGCTTCGCGGCGAGCTTCTCGCGGGCCGACTCGCGGTCGACCGGCTCGGCGTACTTCGCGTAGCGCGGGCTGGCGGTCACCACGGCCTGCATCGCCGCGGCCTCGGCAGGACCCATCAGGGACTCCGGCGCCCGCAGCCGGGTCCACGCGACCGGAGTCGGAGCACCGCGCTCGTTCATCACCGTCACGACCGCCTCACCGATCCCGAGGCTGGTGATCACCTCACCGAGGTCGTCGTACTCCGACGTCGGGTAGGTGTTGACGGTCGCCTTGAGGGCCTTGGCGTCGTTCGGGGTGTGCGCGCGCAGCTGGTGCTGGACCCGGGAGCCGAGCTGGGCCAGCACCGCGTCCGGCACGTCGGTCGGGCTCTGGGTCACGAAGAACACGCCCACCCCCTTGGACCGGATCAGCCGCACGGTCTGGGCGATCTGGTCGAGGAACGCCTTCGACGCGTCGTTGAACAGCAGGTGTGCCTCGTCGAAGAAGAAGACCAGCTTGGGTCGGTCGATGTCCCCCACCTCGGGGAGGTCGTGGAAGAGGTCGGCCAGCAGCCACATCAGGAACGTCGAGAAGATCGCCGGCCGGTCCTGGAGGTTGGGCAGCTCGACCAGGCTGATCAGCCCCTTGCCGTCGGCCGTGGTCTGCAGGAAGTCCGACGACTCGAACTCCGGCTCGCCGAAGAACGCGTCGGCCCCCTGCGCCTGGAAGGCGATCAGCTCGCGCAGGATCACCCCGGCGGTGGCCGGGGACAGTCCTCCCAGCGCCTTGAGCTCGCCCTTGCCCTCGTCGCTGGTCAGGAAGTGGACGACGGCTCGCAGATCGGCCAGGTCGAGCAGCGGCAGGCCGGCCAGGTCGGCGTAGTGGAAGATCAGCCCCAGGCTGGACTCCTGGGTGTCGTTGAGACCGAGCACCTTGCTGAGCAGAGTCGGGCCGAACGCCGTCATCGTGACCCGCAGCGGGATGCCGGTCCCCTCACCACCGAGGGCGTAGAACTCGACGGGGAAGCCGGTCGCCGCCCAGTCCTGACCGACCGAGGCCGCCCGGGCGTCGATCTTCTCGTGCGGGGCGCCGGGCGCGCTGAGGCCGGACAGGTCACCCTTGATGTCGGCGGCGAAGACCGGCACGCCCAGCTCGCTGAGCTGCTCGGCCAGCAGCTGGAGGGTCTTGGTCTTGCCGGTGCCGGTCGCTCCGGCCACCAGCCCGTGCCGGTTGACCATTGCCAGCGGGATCCGGATCGAGACGTCCGTGAGCTCGGTGGCGTCCAGCATCAGGCCGCCCAGCTCGAGGGCCTGGCCCTCGAACGCGTAGCCGGCCCGCACCTGCGTGGTGATGGGGTTCTCGTCGGACGTCGGCGTCTGCGGTGTCTCCGTCATCCTCCGCACCCTAGCGAGGCTGCGGGCCCCGGCACCCGGGCTGGCTATAGTCGCGGCGTGATCTTCAAGCGTGTCGGCGATGGTCGCCCGTACCCCGACCACGGGCTGACGTCGCGCGGGTGGGCGGCGGTCCCTCCCCGTCAGGTGCGGCTCGACGAGCTGGTCACCACCAAGGACACCCTCCGGCTGGCGGCGCTGCTGGACGAGGACTCCACCTTCTACGGCGACCTGTTCGCCCACGTCGTGGACTGGCGCGGCGAGTACTACCTCGAGGACGGCCTGCACCGCGCCCTGCGCGCAGCCCTGCAGCAACGCAACGTCCTGCACGCCCGCGTCCACCCGATGGAGGGTTGATGCGCCCCGGAGTCAAGACGGCCGTCACGTTGTCGGTCCTCGGCACGATCCTCGCCGTGGGCGCCGCGTGGGGCTGGTCGGCCCTCACGAGGCCGCTGCCCACCGACGTCGCCGCTCCGACGTGCCTGGCCACCCAGATCTCCAAGGGAGACAAGGTGTTCCCCCGTCAGGTCGTGGTCAGCGTGCTGAACGCCGGCACCCGCGAGGGGCTCGCCGGCCGCACCATGCGCCTGTTCACCGACCAGGGCTTCACCGCCGGCGAGAGCGCCAACGCCCCGAAGGGGACCGACGTGGCTGCCAAGGAGATCTGGACCGACAACCCGTCCAGTCCCGCGGTCAGACTGGTCCGGACCCGGCTCGGCAAGGGCACCAAGGTGGTGCTCAAGGACGATGTCACCCAGTCGGGCGTCGTGGTCGTCGTCGGTGACGGGTTCGACCAGCTCGGCAAGGGCAAGGCCACGGTGAAGGCCCGCGAGGACTCCGAGATCTGCAGCCCGCCCAGCGCCTGACCGCTACGGGGACTTGCCGTCGCCCAGCCACTGGGCCAGCCGGCCGCCCCGGCTCACCTCGCGCAGCCGCTGCTCGGTGCGCTCCCGGACCCGGCGCGGGGTGACCACGAGCAGGTCGTCGCCGTGCCGCAGCACGGTGCGCCGCTCCGGCACCAGCGTCTCGCCGTCCCGGATCACCATCGACACCGACGCACCGGGAGGCAGCCTCAGCTCCCCGACCTCGACGCCGTGCATCAGGGAGGCCGGGCTGATCGTCACCTGGAGCATGTCGGCGTCGATCCGCTCGAGCGGTGCCGCCTCCATCTCGAGCCCTCGGGGCTCGGAGCGCCGGGCCACACGCAGCACCCGGGCGACCCACGGGAGCGTGGGTCCGGTCAGGATCGTGTAGACGACCACCATCACGAAGACCAGGTCGAAGAGCCGCTCGGCACCGTCGACCCCGGCCGCCAGCGGGATCGTGGTGAGCACGATCGGAACCGCACCGCGCAACCCGGCCCAGGTGAGGAAGCCGAGCTCCCGCCACGGCAGAGGTTGGACCACGGCGCTGACCAGCACGGAGAGCGGACGCGCGACGAAGGTCAGCACCAGGCCGGCGGCCATGGCCAGCCCGACCGTGGTGAAGCTGATCCGGCCGGGGCTGAGCAGCAGCCCCAGCATCACGAAGAGCCCGATCTGGGCCAGGATCGCGATGCCTTCCGCGAACGACCGGGTGGCTGCCCGGTGCGGCAGGTCCCGGTTGCCGAGCACCAGGGCCGCGACGTACACCGCGGCGAAGCCGGAGCCGTGCAGGGCCGCCGCCGCGCCGTAGCCGAGGAAGGCGAGCGTCAGCACGGCCAGCGGGTAGAGACCGGAGGACGGTAGCGCGACCCGTCGCATCAGCCACGCGCCGCCGAAACCGCACAGCAGGCCGGTCAGGATTCCGACGACCAGCTCGAAGACCACGACGCCGAACGTCCCGAGCACGCCGTACGTCGCCACTGAGCCGGCCGAGATCAGGGTCACCAGGACAACCGTGGGCGCGTCGTTCAGCCCGGACTCGGCCTCGAGCGTGCTGGTCAGGCGTCGCGGGAGCGGCACCACCCGGAGCACCGAGAAGACCGCGGCGGCGTCGGTGGGCGAGGTGACCGCGCCGAGCAGGACCGCCAGCTCCCAGGGCAGGCCGAGCAGGTAGTGCGAGACCACGGCGACCACCGCCACCGAGACCGAGACCCCGATGGTGGCCAGCGAGACGCCCGAGCCGCATCGAGGGCCGGGCATCGCGCCAGTTCGTGGTGAGCCCGCCCTCGGCCAGGATCACCGCGAGCGCAGCGAAGCCCAGGGCGTGCGCGACGTCGGCGTCCTCGAAGCGGATGCCGGCGCCGGACTCGCCGAGCGCCACGCCCATCAGCAGGTAGATCAGCAGACTCGGCAACCCGGCCCGTGAGGACAGGCGCACCGCCAGAATCGCCAGGAGGGTGACCGCGGAGCCCATCAGCACGAAGACGTTGAGCTGGTGGACGTCGAACGTCACAGGTCACCTCGTGCGACAGCAGGGGCGGCGGGTCCGCAGTCTATCGGGACCACGGGGCCACTCCGTGCGGTGCTCGTCGCGGTGGACCACGGCGGACCCGCAGACCTCCACAGCGGGCGCCTGATCGCGGCCGGTCCACAGCCGGGTGGTGGCCTCGTTTTCCACGGTCCGGTCCGGGAACCCGTCCTGCCAACCGACCGGGAGGAGCGATCCGGCCCCGGGCCACCTCAACCGGAAGGACGTCACTCATGAACCGCACCCTCCACGGCACCGCTGCAGCACACCCCGCGCGGCGACCGCTGGTCCTGACCGCCGGTCTGCTGCTGGCACTCGCGCTCGCGTTCGTCGCGCCCGAGCCCGTGGCCCGGGCTGCGCCGGCGACAGGCTCGACGGGCTCGACGGGCATGACGGGCATGGGCAGCGAGGCTGGCCGGTGTCCACTCCTGTCCGTGCACGGGCGGGCGTCGGGAGGCGGCCACCGCCTCTCGCGCGACCACGTGGCGCTCTTCCTCAAGGGGCGGGACCGCCCGCTCGCCGCGTCCGTGACCAGCCGTCGGGGCGGATTCCGGCTGAGCACCTGCCGGACCCGGATGCTGGCCCGCTACGCCCGACGGCACGCCGGGCGGGTCAACCTCACCCTGCTGGCCCACGAGCGAGGGCACGGAGGCTCCTTCTTCGCCCGCGTGCTGACGCGGCGCTACGCCGGCGCCAGGCGGGTGCACGTCCCCGCGCGGTTCACCCGCGCCCGCACGGTGCCCGGCAGCGGGCACCGGCAGTCGGTCGACGGGCCGGGCGGCGCCGCGCGGAGCACCGGTGCGCTCGACGTCTCTGCGCAGGTCGTGCATCCACCGCTCATGTTCGTGCAGGCCGTCCGGCACATGACCGCGCGCTACACGATGTCGTCCGACACCGTGCGGGCCATCACCGCCATGGTCGGGGTCAACCGAGGGGGATACGGAGCCGCCGGCTCGGTCTCGCTGGCCGGTGAGGCGGGCTTTGCCAGCGGCCGAGTTCTCCGCGCCAGCGCCCGGCATCCACGGAGGGCGCGCCTCGTGCGTCCGGAGCTGTCCATGACCGGCCGCTACTTCTGCCCGCACTACAACCCCTACTCGGGCGGCTTCAGCGTCAAGGGTGAGCGCCACTGCGTCGTCGAGGCACAGGGCGAGTGGACCGGCCGGATCGAGACCTCGCGCACCGACTACGTGCCGTGCACCGGAGGCCCGGCCCGGGCGACGTACTTCAACAACCGCACCACCACCTCCCACGAGGTGCACCGGGGCGCGGTCTTCACCTCCGAGGTGAGCCTGTCCGGATTCGGCAGCTCGCTCTCGGTCTCCGCCGAGTACGGCACCGCGACCCGGGTCCGCTACCAGTACCCGCGCAGCCACCGCCGGCACCGGTTCTGTCTGGGTGGGAACGCCTCGACCCTCGCCCACTCGTCCCGACTGTTCGTGACCTTCGTGAAGCCACGCTCGGGAGGCGGGCCGGACTGTCGCGGGGGCTCGGGGCCACGTCGGTGCACGAGGTCCCGTGCGTAGCCGGCGTCGTACGACGCTCGGCGCAGCGCTGCTGCTCGTCGCGGTCCCGCTGGCCGGGTGCCGCGCCGACCACACTGCCGATGCCCCCGGTGGGGCTGGCGAACCCCCCGACTCGGTGGCCGGGTGCGACTTCCCCACCGCCTCGGGAGTGGGGGTGGTCGGCGGCCCGCTGGGTGAGCCCGAGGAGAACGCGCAGACCTGGGGCTTGACCCGCCCGTCCCCGGGGCTCCAGGACGCTGCCGTGATCGAGCTGCGCAACGACGGACCCACCCCGGTGCTGCTCGAGGAGGTCCGGCTCACCCCGGAGCCGGGAGCCTCGCCGGTGCGGCTGGCGGGTGCCTACGTAGCGCCTGCGCACGGCCACCTGCGCTTCCGGCCCCTGGCCGCCACCCCGCCCGGGCCCGACCTGACCGGCCACTGCCTTCCGCCACGAGGGGCACGACGGGCGCCGATCCTGGTGCTGCGCATCGGTCCGAGCCTCCCCGCCGACGTCGACGGCCACGCCAGGAGCATGAACAACAACGTCAACCTCGTCTACCGCACCGCCGACGGGGTGCGGCATGTCGCGGTCTACTCGACCCGGTTCTCGTACCCGAACCCACTCCGGCGCTGACCGGCAGTCGGGTCGCGCGGTCAGAGACCGCTGACGAGCCGTCGGGCGACGACCCCGTTGCGCACCCGCTGCGGGTGGTCGCCCACCCCGACGGTCCGGGTGATCCGTCCGGTCCGGTAGGAGATCTTCGAGATCGCGTCCGTGCCGCTCCAGGAGATGTAGCAGGCGCGACCGTTCCAGGACGGGGTCACCCAGTACGGCTTGGTCCCACCCTTCAGCAGCCGACCGCGCTCGAAGGTCCGGGCATCCACCACGGTGGCGTAGTCCGACATGGTGCCGGCGACGCAGATCTTGCTGCCCCTCGGGTTCATCGCGATCCCGTGGTGCGCGGAGTCCAGGAGGTACTCCTCGCGCGGCATGTCCGGCACCAGGTTCGGCAGGTGCTTGACCCGGGTGATGGCGCCCGAGGCCCGGTCCATCTCGACGAACCCGTGCAGGAACGACAGCTGGAAGTAGAAGGTGTCCTCGTCGGGCGACAGGGTGATCGGTCGGATCGCGGTGCTGGTGTCCTCCAGGCCGCGTTCGTCGAGCGCCTTGCGGAGGTCGTAGCGTCGCAGCACCTCGAACGTGTCGGCATCGACGATCTGCAGGACCCGCTCCTGCTTGGTCGGGTCGGCGGCGGGCTGGTCCAGCGGGCTGTAGACCATCCCGATGCTCGCGTGCAGGATCTTGCGCCCACCGTCGATGTAGACGCTCTCGTGGGGCGACCCGCCGGACGGGAACTGGCCCACCTCGGTGCCGTCCGAGACGCGCAGCACGTGCACGACGTTGGCGGTCGAGGCGCTCACGACGACCTCGGTGCCGTCGGGTGACATCGCCATGTGGTCGGAGCGGTAGCCCGCGACCGGGAACCGCCAGACGATCTGCTTGGTGTCCAGGCTGATCGCCACGACGTCGGCGAACGACGGACGCGACACGACGAGCAGCCGCCCGTCGTTGGAGGAGTACATGTCGTCGACGAACTGGTCGTGGCCCTCGCCGATCAGCTCGCGGACGGCGAGGAAGTACCCCAGCCGGACCGGGTTGCTGGCGATCTCCTGCATCCGCGCGTCGCGGTCGGGGATCACGTTGATCCGGCCCAGTCGCCGGAACGATCCCGGCGCGAGCACGTCGGCGGTGCCGTCCCAGTTGTTGCCCACGAAGACGGCACGCCGGACGGCGTCCGGCCCGGCCCGACGCTCGGTGGCACCCGCCGGGATCCTCGCCTCGGCGGCTGGGACGAGCGGAACCACGAGCAACGAAGCCAGCCCTGCCCCGACGAGCGCGAGCAGGCGCCGACCGGTCCGTCGGCCCGACGTGCTCACGGGCTGGATGGGCGGGAGCGGACGCGGCATGCGGCTTACCTTCCGGGGGGCGGGTCGGCGGGCCACCTCGGGCCGCCATCCGCCCAACGAGCGGGCAGGGGCGACGGTTACGTCCGGGCGCTTCAGACGAGGTCGTGCACGAACTCGCTGAGCTGGGCGAGGTTGCGGCACTCGACCATGGAGACCACCTCGCCGTACGCACGAGCGGCGGAGTCTCCGGTGTCCCAGTGCCGCGCGTGCTCCGGGTTGAGCCACCAGGCCTGCCGCGCGCCGTCGGCCAGCCCGCGGAGCGCCGGCAGCGCGAGGTCGCTGTAGTTGGACCTGGCGTCGCCGAGGATCAGCAACGACGACTTCGGCCCGATCGCGTCGGCGTGCTGCTCGGCGAACGTGGTGAACGCCCGGCCGTAGTTGGTGCGACCCCACAGGGCCGCGTGTGCCGTGCTCGCGGCGAGCTCGGCCATCACGTCACCGGGGTCGGCACCGGGACGGAAGTGTCCGGTGACCTCGTGCACCTGGTCGACGAACGTGAAGGCCCGGACCTTCTGGAACTGGTCGCTGAGGGCGAAGACGAGCAACAGCGTGAACTGAGCGAAGTTGGCGACCGAGCCGCTGACGTCGCACAGCACGACGAGCTCCGTGCGGTGCGGCCGCTTCGGCCTGTGATGGGTGACCAGCGGGACGCCGCCGCTCGAGACGGAGGCCCGCACGGTACGCCGGAAGTCCAGCGGCCCACGTCTGCGGGCGTGGTGCTCCTTGGTCAGCCGGGTCGCCAGGCGACGCGCGAGGGGGTAGATCTCGCGACGCAGCTCGTCCAGGTCGGCCTTGCGCGCGGCGGTGAAGTCCAGCCGGTCGATGCTGGGGCGCACCGCCACGTTCGCGACGTGGTCGGGGCCCTTCTCCTCGGCGATCCGCCGCCTGGCGTCGTCCTCGACCAGCCGGGTGAAGGCGCCGACCCGCCGTCCGGCGGCGCGACGGGACTCACCCTCGACGCGGCCCTCGGCGAGGAGCGCGTCGACGATCTGGTCGGTGAGGTCGGCGGCCGAGACCCGCTGCAGCGCGGTGTACGCGGACCAGGCGGAGAGTCCCGGCCCGCGGCCGGGCATGGCCCCGAAGCGGGCGACCGCCTCGACGGCGAGCGCGGCCAGAGCAGCGGCATCGTCGGCGGCCAGCGCCTCCGCCAGCTCGGCGCGGAAGGCTGCCAGTGCCTCCCCGTTGTCGCGCACCGACCCCACCTCCGAGTCGGGCGCCTCCGGATCGCTGCCGGCCTGCTCGTCGGCCAGCCGTGCTCCGGCACCGACCAGCCGGGGGTAGTAGAGGTCGAAGAGGACGTCGAAGGTGCTGCGCTGCGCCTGCCGCTTGACCAGCGTCGCGGCGTACGCGTCCCGGACCGTACGCCGGTCGTCCCACTCGAGCGCGGTCAACGCCGCGACCGCGTCGAGGTCCTCGGCCAGCGACACCGGCAGTCCGGCTCCGCGCAACGCCTCCAGGAACGAGATGTGCCGGTCGACCAGCCCGCTCGGGCGCGTCTCCGGCTGCGGCTCCGGCACGGTCAGGACCGCAGCTTCAGCTCACGGATCGCACGCTCCTGGTCGGAGGCGTGCTTGAGGACGACGCCGAGCGTGTCGGCGACGGCGTTCTCGTCGAGGTCCCGGATCTCGAGCGCGATCAGGGTGCGCGCCCAGTCGATCGACTCCGCGATCGAGGGCGCCTTCTTCAGGTCCAGGTCACGCAGCCGACCGATCGTGGCCACCAGCTGGGCCGCGACCTTCTCCTCGAGGCCGGGCACCTGGGAGCTGACGATCTCCCGCTCTCGCGTCGCGTCGGGGTAGTCGAGATGCAGGTAGAGGCAGCGGCGCTTGACGGCCTCCGAGAGCTCCCGGGTGGCGTTCGAGGTCAGCACGACGAACGGGCGACGGAGTGCGGTCACGGTCCCCATCTCGGGGATGGTGACCTGGAAGTCGGAGAGCACCTCCAGCAGCAGGCCCTCGACCTCGACATCGGTCTTGTCGACCTCGTCGATCAGCAGCACCGTCTGCTCCTCGCGCCTGATCGCCGTCAACAAGGGACGGGTCAGCAGGAACTCGTCGGTGAAGATGTCGTCGTGCGTCTCCGACCAGGTCTGGTCGTCGCCCTGGGAGGCCTGGATGCGCAGCAGCTGCTTCTTGTAGTTCCACTCGTAGAGCGCCCGCGCCTCGTCGAGCCCTTCGTAGCACTGCAGCCGCACCAGGTCCGCGCCGGTGGCGCGGGCGACCGCCTTCGCGAGCTCGGTCTTGCCGACCCCGGCCGGGCCCTCGACCAGCAGCGGCTTCTCCAGCGCGCCGGCGAGGAAGGCGGTGGTCGCGGTCGCCGGGTCGGCGAGATACCCGGCCTCGGCAAGTCGGGTGCCGGCATCGTCCGGCGAGGAGAACCAGGTCATCGCGCGAGCATAGGCCGGAGTCCTCACCGGCCCACCCTCAGCCGCAGGTCTCGGCGATCTCCGTGCGCAGCTGCGCGCTGAACGCAGCGTCCTCCGCCAGACGCGCGGTCAGATCGGCGACCTGGCCTTCGCTGAGCCCGACGTACTCGGGGGCCAGGGCGTACGCCGCGGCCAGCTCGGCCGGGTCCTCGAAGACGGCCGACTGGACGTCACAGAGGTGTGCGGCGTTGGCGGCCAGGAAGACGCTCTCGGCCGACGCGTCGGGCTCCGTCTGCGACGGGCTGGTCTGCGCGGTGGGCGTCTCGGAGGAGGAGGGCTGGGTCGCGACCTCGGCATCCTGGCTGCAGCCGGCCAGAGCTCCGGTCAGCGACACGACCAGCACGAACGCGGCAAGGGGGCGCATCACGTGACCGTCACCTTCAGCGTGCCGGACCAGCTGCCGCCCTTCCAGGTCGCGGTCACCGGCAGCTGGTAGCTGCCGGGCTTGGTGTCCAGCGGGTCCAGGCGTACGGCGGCGCTGTCCGAGGCTGCGACGGGGAGCCGGGAGCCGTTGTTCAGGCCGCTGGAGCTGCCGTCCTTGGGATAGACGACCTCGAACCCGGCAGGAGCCGCGACCTTCACCCGGAAGTCGTCGAGCTCGGGCTGGTTGCCCCGGAAGGAGAGCCGCACCCACGTCGGGCCGCCGGAGCGGAGGTCGACGCTCGTGGTCTGCAGCTCGACGGCCGGGCCGGAGGACTGGGTGACGTTGATGTCGACCTTGGTCTTGACCTTGCCGGAGCTGCCCTTGCAGTCCTTGACGTCCTTGGTCACCAGGTTGTCGCTCTTCCTGAGCTCTTCCGAGTCGCTGAGCCGGGTGAACCTGGCCTCGAACTCGATGGTCTCCGTGCCCGCCTTGGCGGGTGCGGTCAGCCGGAACGCCGTGTAGTCGAGGTTCGTCTCGGCCAGCGCGTTGTTGGTGTAGAGCGAGGAGAACTTCCCGGTGTTCGCGGGGTAGGTGATCTCGAAGTCCTTGCTCTTGGCGGTCACCTCGATGTCGCAGACATCCGTCTCGGCCGTCCAGATCAGGCTCACCCAGCCCTCCTGCCCAGCGGCCATCGACGGCAGGGAGGTGGTGACCAGGACGAGGTCACCGGACTTGTTGTTGCCCGGGTCGTCGCCGGGGTCGTCCTTGCCCGCGGCGACGAGGGCCAGCGAGCCGGCGTCGGGGCTCGGGTGCGTCTGGACGGCCCCGGTCAGGGCCAGCAGGGCGAGCGCGGCTAGCGCGCCGACGCGTGGAAGGGCGGAGCGGGACAGCACGAAGAATCTCCGATACAGGTGCCGGGGAAGGTACTGCCACGCTAGCGACGACCCACGCCGTCCTCAGCCGAACGCGCCAACTGTGACCTGCGACGTACCAGGCGGGCGATGGCGAGCACCAGGCCCAGCAACAACGCGCCCGTGAAGACCGTGGCCCGGATGCCGTCACTCACCCCGACCCAGCGATCCGCCAGGGCGAGCGCACCCGTGGTGGCGGCGCAGATCATGACGACCACGAGCAGCGCGCCGAAGATCGCGACCGTCTTCTCGTCCTTGGACTGCCGGGTCTCCATGCAGCCATCATGCGCCGGTGCGGCGCCGCATGCACGCGTCGGCGACGGCCCCGGCTGACGTGGTCCTGACAGCCTGGCGGACGAGAAGAACTTCAGTTCGTTTGACACGAACAAGGAGTCTTGGCCGGTGGACCTGCGTCCGGGTCCCCTGCGCCTCAGTACCCAATTCCGGTTCTTCTCGTCCTGTTTCCCAGTGAACCGCTCGCGGGCGGTCCGGGGAAGGGTCGAAGGTCCATTTCGGGGACCTCCGGCCCCTTCGCGACCGGGGTCGGGAGTCGTAGTCTCGAGAGACATCCTCGAAGCCCACCGACCAGCAGGAGGGACCCGACATGCATGCCACCAAAGGCGATCGGTTGATCGTGCACAGCGCCCACGTGGGTGAGCCCACGCGGGAGGGCGAGATCCTCGAAGTGCACGGCGCGGACGGCGCACCGCCGTACCTCGTGCACTGGTCGGAGGACGACCACGAGTCGCTGACCTTCCCGGGACCCGACGCCTCGGTCGAGCATCCCGCCCAGCCCGCCGCGGACGGCTGACCACGACCGGCTCCTCCGGAAAGACAACAGCGCCGGTTCGCTCTTGGCGGAGAGCAGAACCGGCGCTGTCTCGAGCCGGGCACTTGCGTGACCCGACCCGTGGCGGTGGCGGTGGGATTTGAACCCACGGTGGGTTTGACCCCACACATCATTTCGAGTGATGCACCTTCGGCCGCTCGGACACGCCACCGCCGGAGAGATTACCGGAGCCGCGTCGGCGGGTGAAATTGAGGTGACCGGACAAGGCGCTCGGTTCAGGTGCGCGGGCGAGGCTGCAGGCGCACCAGCTGGGTGACGTGCCCGGGCTCGAGCTCGTCGAGGCTCGCCACCCCGAGCAGCCGCATGGTCCGCTCGATCTGGCCGCGCAGGATCTCGATCGTGCGGTCGACCCCCTCGCGGCCCCCCGCCATCAGCCCGTACAGGTACGCCCGGCCGATCAGCGTGAAGTGCGCACCGTGCGCGAGCGCGGCCACGATGTCCTGCCCGGACATGATGCCGGTGTCGAGGTGCACCTCGAGGTCGTCGCCCACGGCCGCCACCACCTCCGGAAGGAGGTGGAACGGCACCGGCGCCCGGTCGAGCTGGCGGCCACCATGGTTGGACAGGATGATCGCGTCGACGCCGACCTCCGCCAGCCGTCGGGCGTCGGCGACCGTCTGCACGCCCTTCACCGAGACCTTCCCCGGCCACTGGTCGCGGATCCAGGCCAGGTCGTCGTAGGTCACGGTCGGGTCGAACATCGTGTCCAGCAGGTCGGCGACGGTGCCCGACCAGGAGTCGAGGGAGGCAAAGGCGAGCGGCTCCGTGGTCAGGAAGTTGATCCACCAGGCCGGGCGCGGGATGGCGTTGGCCACCGTCCGGGCGCTCAGGGTGGGCGGGATGGTCATCCCGTTGCGGACGTCGCGCAGCCGGGCACCGGCCACGGGGACGTCGACGGTCACCACCAGCGTGTCGTAGCCGGCCTTCGCCGCCCGGTCGACCAGGGCCATCGACCGGTCCCGGTCCTTCCACATGTACAGCTGGAACCAGTTCCGGCCGCCCTGGCTGGCCGGGTTCGCCGCGGCCACCTCCTCGATGGACGTGGTGCCCATCGTGGAGAGCGTGAACGGGATCCCGGCGGCACCCGCGGCGGCGGCCCCCGCCCGCTCGCCCTCGGCCTGCATCATCCGGGTGAACCCGGTCGGCGCGATCGCGAACGGCAGCGCGACCCGCTGACCCAGCACCTCGCGGGAGGTGTCCACCCGCGAGACGTCGCGCAGGATCGCGGGGTTGAACTGGACGTCGCCGAAGGCCTCCCGGGCCCGGGCAAGCGACACCTCGCCGTCGGCCGCGCCGTCGGTGTAGTCGAACGCCGCCTTCGGCGTACGCCGTCTCGCGATCCGCCGGAGGTCCTCGATGGTCAGCGCGGAGGCCAGCCGTCGCTCCTTCAGCGACAGCGTCGGCTTCTGGAACCTGAGCAGCGGCGCCAGGTCGTGACGCGTGGGCAGCTGTCGCTTCATCCGTCGAGACCCCCCGTTCTTCCGTTGGCTCCTGAAGAACGTCTCGAGCAGCGCGGTCGACTCCTCGGCGAGCACGCCGGAGACGACCTCGGGGCGGTGGTTGAGCCGGCGGTCCCGGACCACGTCCCACAGGCTGCCGACCGCACCCGCCTTCGGGTCGAAGGCGGCGAAGACGACGCGCTCCACCCGGCTGAGCACGGCGGCCCCGGCGCACATCGTGCAGGGCTCGAGGGTGACCACCAGCGTGCAGCCGACCAGGCGCCACTCCCCGCGAGCCTTCGCCGCTTCGCGCAGCGCGACCACCTCGGCATGGCCGGTCGGGTCCGACTCCGCCTCGCGGATGTTGCGGCCACGCCCGATCACCGCGCCGGTCTCGTCGAGCACCACCGCCCCGATGGGCACGTCACCGGTCTCGAGGGCGGCGCGCGCCTCGGCGAGGGCGGCGCGCATCGGCTGACGCCAGGCGTCGTACAGGTCCGTCATCGGCGCCGGTCAGGCAGAGGCGAGGCCGACGGCCTCGTCGAAGAGGGCGCCGAAGCCCAGCCGACGGGCCACCTCGGAGAGCATCTCGTCGGGGAAGAGGTCGAAGTCGTCCAGCAGGACGGCCATGTCGATGGCGTGCATCCCCATGTCACCGAGCAGGTCGAGGTCGCCCGCAGGGACCTGGTCGTCCTCGTCCTCGGGCATGGGCAGGTGCAGGAACTCGACGACCGAGCTGGCGAGCTCCCACTCGTCTGCCGCGGTGATGTCGGAGAGCAGCACCCGCGTCGTGGCGCCGGCGACCCGGACGATCACGAAGAAGTCCTCGTCGATCGCGATCAGTCCCACCGCCCCGCCGTCGCCGGGGAACCGGCGCAGCGCGTGGGCAAGAGTCCCCATCTCGCCGAGTACGTCGTGGGCGAGGGCCTGGACCTGCCAGACGCCCTCTTCGCGGTAGGCAGCGAGCGCGAAGTCGACTCCGTCGGGCTGCTCGGACATGCCACTCCTCCGCTCCAGTGGTGCGGTGCTGCTGGGACGGCTCCAGACTGACAGACCCGGGCGGGTCGGCCAACCCCCACTCGGCGACGACTGGCCTGATCGAGCGCGGTGGGTCTGGACTAGGGTTCCGCCCATGCGCACCCAGGTCGTCGACCACCCCCTCGTGGCCCACAAGCTCACCGCCCTTCGCGACGAGAACACCGACTCGCCGACGTTCCGCCGGCTGGCCGACGAGCTCGTCACCCTGCTGGCCTACGAGGCCACCCGGGACGTGCGGGTGGAGCCCAGTGAGATCCGGACGCCGGTGTCCCCCACGACCGGGGTGAAGCTGGCGAGCCCGAAGCCGCTGGTCGTGCCGATCCTGCGCGCCGGGCTCGGCATGCTCGACGGGATGATGCGCCTGCTGCCCACGGCCGAGGTCGGCTTCCTGGGCATGGTGCGCAACGAGGAGACGCTGGAGGCCGCGACGTACGCCGAGCGGCTGCCCGACGACCTGTCCGGTCGCCAGTGCTACGTGCTGGACCCGATGCTCGCCACCGGGGGGACCCTCGCGGCGGCGATCACGTTCCTCACCGACCGCGGCGCGGACGACATCACCGCGATCTGCCTGCTGGCGGCCCCGGAGGGTTGTGAGCGGCTCGAGCGCGACCTCGCCGACATCGACGTGCCGGTCACGGTGGTCACCGCGGCCATGGACGAGCGGCTCAACGAGAAGGGCTACATCGTGCCGGGCCTCGGTGACGCCGGCGACCGGCTCTACGGCGTGGCTGGCTGAGCCCGATCGGTCCGCTCGGTCAGCCCGGGAAGATCTGCACGGTCCCGGTCGCGATCAGCACCATCAGGACGAGGACCAGCAGGCCGAGCGCCGCGTAGGTCCACTCCTTGTTGGTCCGGGTCTCCTCGGAGTCCGGGGCGTCGTACCGGTGCCCGTCGGGGCGCGCCAGGCGCTCGTCGTTCTCGTCGCTCATGGCGGGTTCCTCTGATCGGTCGGGGATGCTGACCGGATCAACGTTCCACGGGCTGATTGGTCACAAACCGGAGGTTCCGGGTGCGCGATGTCGCGATGGGGGACCGAACCGCAGCTGCTGCGGAGCCCGACTCAGAGCGCCTTGACCGCGTTCAGCAGCTTGCCGAGCATCTCCTTGGCGTCACCGAACAGCAGCGTGGTGGTGGGCTCGAAGAGCAGCTCGTTCTCGATGCCGGCGAAGCCGGGGCGCATCGACCGCTTCATGAACACCACCTGCTTGGCCTCGTCGGCGTTCAGGATCGGCATCCCGTAGATCGGGGCACCGGGGGTGGTCTTGGCGGCCGGGTTCACCACGTCGTTCGCGCCGACGACGAGCACCACGTCGGTGTGCTTGAACTCGCCGTTGATGTCGTCCATCTCCTGCAGCTGCTCGTACGGCACCTGGGCCTCGGCGAGCAGCACGTTCATGTGCCCGGGCATCCGGCCGGCCACCGGATGGATCGCGTAGTCGACCCGGGTGCCGCGCTCGATCAGCACCTCCACGAGCTCGCGCAGCGTGTGCTGCGCCTGGGCCACGGCCAGGCCGTAGCCGGGCACCACGATCACGCGGTCGGCGTACCCGAGCAGGATCGCCACGTCCTCGGGACCGGCGCTGTGCACCGGGCGGTCGGAGGCGACGCCGGCGCCGAGCGTCGAGCCGCCCTTGAGGGCGCCGAAGAGGATGTTGGCCACGGAGCGGCCCATCGCCCGGGCCATCAGCATCGTCAGGAAGGTACCGGCGGCACCGACCAGCGTGCCGCCGACGAGCAGGACGACGTTGCCGAGCACGTAGCCGCCCGCGGCCACCGTGAGTCCGGTGAACGCGTTGAGCAGCGAGATCACGATCGGTACGTCGGCGCCGCCGACGGGCAGCACCAGCAGCAGGCCGATGAGCAGGCCGACCAGACCGAGGATGATCCCGACCCAGATCGTCGGGCCGGTCACGGTCTTGACCGAGAGCCCGATCGTCGCGATCAGCGCCGCGCCGAAGATCACCGGCAGCCCCGGGAAGACGACCGGGCGTGAGGTCATCAGCTCCTGCAGCTTGGCGAAGGTGACCACCGACCCGGCGAACGAGATCGAGCCGACCGCGACGGTGAAGGCGGTCGCGGCGAGGATGAACCAGTTGACGCGGTCCGCGTCCGGGACCAGCTCCTCGAGCTCGAGCAGTGCGACCAGCGCAGCCGCGCCACCGCCGACGCCGTTGAACAGCGCCACCATCTGCGGCATCTGGGTCATCTGCACCCGGCGGGCGCCGACCAGTCCGATCGCCGTACCCACGGCGATGGCGACCAGGATCAGCGGGACGTGGGCGAGGTCCAGGTAGAGGAACGGGATGGCCACGGCGACGACCGCGCCCACGGCGCCGATGATGTTGCCGACGCGGGCGGTCTTCGGGCCGGAGAGCCCCTTGAGCGCCAGGATGAAGCAGACCGCGCAGGCGAGGTAGGCCAGCTGGACCCAGGTCGGCGTCATGCGGCACCGCCCGCGGCGTCCTGGGCGGGCGCCTTCTTGGGCTTCTTGCGCACGAACATCTGCAGCATCCGGTCGGTCACCACGAACCCGCCCACCATGTTGATGGCGGCCAGCACGATCGCCACCAGGCCGACCACCAGGGCGACGTCGCTCTCCGAGGTGCCGGTGACCAGGATGGCGCCGAGCAGGATGATCCCGTGGATCGCGTTGGCGCCGGACATCAACGGGGTGTGCAGGGTCGAGGAGACCTTCGAGATCACCTCGATACCGACGAAGATGCTGAGGACGAAGATCGTCAGCCAGACGATGGGCTCGCTCACTGGTCTTCCTCCTGGTCGTACGGGAGCTGCGGTTGCTCGTCGAGCGGGACTGCCGCCCTGGGCGACGCGACCGGCTCGTCGGGCACGTCGGCTGCTTCGTCGCCCGGCGGGTCGACCGGTTCGTCGACGACCGGTTCTTCGACCTCGCCGTCGGGCGGAGCCACCGGTTGCTCACCCTCGAGGGCGGCCCGGGTGGGCTCGTGCCGGATCACGCCGTCGTGGGTGACGCACGAGCCGGCGACGATCTCGTCGTCGAAGTCGGGCGCGAACGCCGCACCGCCCTCGTCCTCGGAGGTCGTGGTCATCAGCGTGACGAGATTGACGATGTTCTGGGCGTAGAGCTTCGATGCCGGGCCCGGCATCTGCGAGGGCACGTTGCGCCCGCCCCAGACCTGGGCGTTGCCGACCCGGACCACCTCGCCGGCGACCGAGCCCTCGACGTTGCCACCGGTCTCCGCCGCGAGGTCGACGACCACCGAGCCGGGAGCCATCTGCTCGACCATCTCGCGGGTCACCAGCATCGGTGCCTGGCGGCCGGGGACGGCCGCGGTCGTGATGAGAGCGTCGGCGTTCGCGATGAACGGCGCGAGCAGGTCACGCTGGCGGGCCGCCCGGTCCTCGGTCATCTCGCGCGCGTAGCCGCCGGTGCCCTCCAGGGTCTCCAGCTCGAGCTCGATGGCCTGGGCTCCGACCGAGCGGATCTCCTCGGCGGCGGCGGCGCGCACGTCGTACGCCTGGACGACCGCGCCGAGCCGGCGCGCAGTGGCGATGGCCTGCAGGCCGGCGACGCCCGCGCCGAGGACGACCACCTGGGCGGGCTTGACCGTGCCGGCGGCGGTCATGTTGAGCGGGAAGAAGCGACGGAGCAACCCCGCGGCCACGATCGCGCTGCGGTAGCCGGAGACCAGCGCCTGCGAGGAGAGCGCGTCCATCGACTGGGCGCGGGAGATCCGGGGCACCAGCTCCATCGCGAACGACGTGATCCGGTCGTCGCGCAGCTGCCGGACCACCTCGGGCTCCTGGCTGGTCGGCAGGAAGGAGACGGTGGCCGCACCCGCGACGAGGCGGCGGATCGAGTCCGTGGCCAACGGCTGGACGGAGACGACCAGGTCGGCCTCCTCGAGAGCGCGGTCGTCGATGCGGGCGCCGGCCTCGGCGTACTCGTCGTCGGCGATCAACGCGTGCTTCCCGGCACCCGGCTCGACCAGTACGTCGTACCCCAGCCCCGTCAGCTTGCCCACCAGCTCGGGCACCATCGCGACGCGTGACTCGCCCTCTCGGGTTTCCCTGGCTACAGCGATCTTCACCCGCCGAAACCTAGGGCAGATCGCGCGCCACCAACAGGCATCTCAGGTTCTCGGCGTGGTGGTTTCGTCACATCGGCAGGGACGGTCCCGGTGTCGACAGCTCGAACTCGTCCACGATCTCGTAGCGGGGACGGCCCCGTGGGCCCTCACCGAGGTACGACGCGACGAGGGCGATCCGGTCGGCGGACCAGGTCGGGCCGGCGTACGAGTCGAGCAGCCGCACCCATCTCGTCACCTCTGCGGGCCGGCCCAATCGGGCGAGGGTGAGATGGGGCCGGAACCGCTGGCCGGCCACCGGGATCCCGGTGCGGGAGGCCGCCGCCCGGGCACCGGTGGCGAGCCGGTCCAGCTCGGTGGCTGCCGGCTGGTCCAGCTCGAGCCCCGCCCAGAGCACCCGAGCCCGCGCCGCGTTGGGGAAGGCACCTCCGCCCGCGATCCGGGTCGTGAAGCGGCCTCGCTTCCGCGCCGCCCGGGTCAGTCGCTCGGCCAGCTCGTCGAGTCGGCGTTCCTCGACCGAGGCGAGGAACGCCAGCGTCAGATGGAACTGCTCGGGGGTCGCCCACCGGAAGTCTCCCGCAGCCCGCCGCGGCTCGAGGAACGCCTCCAGGTCCTCCACGGCCTCATCGGACGGCACCAGGGCCACGAACATCCGCACGCGCCGAAACTACGCGGGTCCGGCGTCAACAAGCGACGGGTCGGCGTGCTCTGCGCGTCAACAAGCGACGGGTCGGCGTGCTTTGGCGTCAACAGCGACGGGTCAGAGCTGGGTGCCGATCGCGGCACCGATGGCGTAGGTGATCCCCATCGCGAGCACCCCGCCGGCGACGTTGCGGACGACCGCGCGACCGCGCGGACCGTAGCCGAACTTCGCGCTGGTCCACCCGGTGACGGCGAGCGCGATGACCACCGCCAGCACGGTGACCCAGATCCGGTGCGCCTGGGGCGCCAGCAGGATCGACAGCAGCGGGAGCAGTGCGCCGACGAAGAACGCCGCCATCGAGGCCCAGGCCGCGTGCCACGGGTTCGTCAGGTCGTCGGGGTTGATGCCCAGCTCGGCGTCGGCGTGCGCCCGGAGCGCGTCGTGCTCGGTGAGCTCCTTGGCCACCTCCATCGCCAGCCGGTCGCTGAGGCCCTTGGCGGCGAAGATGTGGGCCAGCTCGGCCAGCTCCTCCTCCGGCTCCTCGATCAGCTCGCGGCGCTCCTTCTCCAGCAGTGCCTGCTCGGAGTCGCTCTGGGTGCTGACCGAGACGTACTCCCCGGCCCCCATGCTGAGCGCTCCTGCGGCGAGCCCGGCCACGCCGGCGACCATGATCGCGCCGCGGTCGCTGGTCGCACCGGCCACGCCCATCACGATGCCCGCGGTGGACACGATGCCGTCGTTGGCTCCGAGTACCGCGGCGCGCAGCCAGTTCAGCCGGTTGTTGACGCCGCCACTGTGCGGCTCGTCGTCGTGCGGCCCGGCCGGAAGGTCGATCGCGCTGGCATCTGAGGTCATGGGGCAATCCTTCGTGGCGGCGTGATCGTTCGCAAGCAAGGTAAGGCTGCGCTCAGCCCTTGGTGCCACCGGCAGTCAGGCCACCGACGAGGTGCCGCTGCGCGAAGAAGAAGACGATCGCGGCGGGGATCGTGATCATCACGGCACCGGCGGTGAGGTTGTCCCACTGCGGGTTGAAGCGCGGTACGAACTGCTGAAGCCCGGCCCCCAAGGTGAGCTTTTCGTCGGACTGGATGAATGCGATCGCGTAGGCCACCTCCCCCCAGGCGGTCAGGAATGTGTAGAACGCCGTCACCGCCAGGCCGGGGCGGGCCAGCGGCAGCACGATGCGCCAGAAGATGCCGAACGGTCCGAGCCCATCGAGCGAGGCCGCCTCGTCCAGCTCGCGCGGGATCGAGTCGAAGTACCCACGCAGCATCCAGGCACAGAACGGGACGGCCACGGTGCAGTAGGCGATGACCAGGGAGAGCTTCGTGTCGATCAGGCCGGCCCTCGCCATCAGGGTGTAGATGGGGACGATCAGGATCGCCACCGGGAACATCTGCGTGAGCAGGAAGACCCACATCAGGGTGCGTCGGCCCGGGAAGTTGAACCGGCTCAGCGCGTAGCCGGCGGTCGCCGACATCGAGATGCCGATCACCATCGTGAACGCCGCGACCACCACCGAGTTGAGGAACCAGCTCGGGAAGTTCGTCTCGGTCAGGACGTGCCGGTAGTTGTCCAGGGACGGGTCCACGAACAGCCTGATCTTGCTGCTCTGGATCGCGTAGCCGGGCTTCAGCGAGCTCAGCACGATCCACAGGACGGGGAACAGCGCGATGAAGCTCGCCAGGCCGAGGGTGCTGTGCAGCAGCACCGACTTCGCCCTGGAGCGTTCGCGGCGGCGGTGGACCGTCGGTGTGGTCGCCATCAGAAGACCTCTCCCTGCTTGCGCAGCACCCTGCGGTAGACGCCGGCGTAGACGACGAGCATCGACAGGATCAGGACGCCGTACGTCGCCGCCAGCGAGTAGTCGCGGATCCCCGAGAACGCCGCCCGGTAGGCACCGGTGACCAGGATCTCGGTCTGCCCGGCCGGCTGGCCGCCGGTGACGAAGTAGATGATCGGGAACATGTTGAACGTCCAGATGGTCCCGAGCAGGATCACCGTGGCACTGATCGGTCGCAGGCCCGGCACGGTGATGTGGCGGAAGCGCTGCCACGGGCTGGCTCCGTCGATCTCGGCCGCCTCGTAGAGGTCCTCGGGGATCGCCTGCAGCCCCCCGAGCAGCGCCACCATCATGAAGGGCACCCCGAGCCACACGTTCGCGACGATCGCGGTGAACAGCGAGGTCCACCGGTGGTTGAACCACTCGACCGCGTCGAGACCGACCGCCTCCAGCGTGGAGTTGATCAGGCCGAACCGCGGGTTGAACAGGAACTTCCACGCGAACGCACTCACGAAGGCCGGCACCGCCCACGGCACGATCAGCAGCACCCGGTAGATGCCGCGCCCGCGGAACCTCCGGTTCAGCATCACCGCCAGCCCCATCCCGAGGCCGAAGTGGAGGGTCACGCACGAGACGGTCCACACCATCGTGTTGGTGAACTGCAGCCAGAAGCTCCCGACCCGGCCGCTGAGGATGTCGACGTAGTTGTCGAGGCCGACGAACTTCGCCCGATCGGGATTGGGCACGCAGGTCTCGTCACCGCCGAGGACCTTGGTGCAGATCTGGTCGCGCTGGTTGCCCTCGTTGAGGTCGGTGAACGACTGGTAGACCCCCTGCGCCAGCGGGAAGAGCAGCAGGACGCTCAGCACGAGGACGGTCGGCAGCACCATCACCCACGCGTACCAGTGCCGGTCGAAGCTGCGCCGGAGACGACCCTCCGGTCGGCGCACGCGGGGCAGGCCGGTGGTCTCCGAGACCGGGTCCGGGAGCGGGGGCAGGGAGGAGGGCGGCATCGAGACTTCCGATCGAAGGACAGCGAGGGCAGGACGCAGGGACCGGACCGCACCGCGGCCCGGTCCCCAGCGGTCACTCCTGCGAGTAGTCGGTCACGACCTCGGACTTGTACTTCGAGGCCACGCCGTCCAGCGCCTTCTTCGGGTCGGCGCCCTGGATCAGCACCTGCGTCGCCATCTCGTCGAGCGGGCCGAAGAACTGGCCGCCCTCGGGGATCCAGGGACGGGCGTGGGCGACGTCGATCGCGCCCTTGAAGGCCGCCACCTTGGCGTTGTCCGGGACCAGGTCGTACGCCGCCTGGCTGGTCGGGAGCAGGCCCAGCTCGTCGGCGATGAACGCCTGCGACTCCGGAGAGCTCATGAACTGCACGAACGCGATGGCGGCGTCCGCCTTGGCGTCGTCCATGCCGGAGTAGATCACGTAGTTGTGCCCACCCACCGGAGCACCGGCACCCGCCGAGCCGGAGGGAACGGGAGCCACGCCGAGGTTGTCGAAACCGCCGAAGGCGGGGTCGGACTCGATCCCGGCCACCTCCCAGGGGCCGTTGATGATCATGCCGACGCTGCCCTCCTTGAACAGCGTCATCATGGTGCCGTAGGAGTCGTTGGCGTCCGGCTTCACGGCCGCACCGCTGTCGACCAGCTGCTGCGCCTCGCTGATCCCGGCGACGTTCTCCGGGCTGTTCACGACGATCTGCTCGGCGTCGACGTCGACCAGGTCACCACCCTCGCCGTAGATGAACGGGAGCAGGAAGTAGCCGCCGGAGTTGATGTACAGGCCGTCCACGCCGGCCTTGTCCTGCAGCGCCTGGGAGGCGTCGGCGACCTCGTCCCACGTGGTGGGGGCCTGCTCGATGCCGGCCTTGGCGAAGAGCTTCTTGTTGTACATCAGCGCCAACGTGTCGGTGACCTGCGGGACGCCGTAGGTCTTGCCGTCGTAGACGTTGCTCGACAGCGGGGTCTCGAGGAAGTCGTTCTCCTCGAGCAGGGGCGTGCCGTCGAGGGCGTAGAGGTAGCCGAGCGACGCGAACTCGGGCACCCAGGCGACCTCGGCGCGCAGGATGTCGGGAGCGCCGCTGCCCGAGTCCGCCGCGGTCTTGAACTTGTTCTGCGCGTCGGCGAACGGGACCGACTGGTAGTTGATCTTGACGTCGGGGTACTCGGCGTTGAACTTCTCGATCAGCTTCTTGAAGGCCGGGGCCTCGTTCTGCGGGTCGGAGGTGTCCCACCAGGTGAGCTCGGCGGAGAGGCTGGCGGGGTCGACGCTGTCGCCCGACGAGGGCGACTGGTCGGCCTCGTCGCCGCCGCCGCAGCCGGCGAGCACGAGGGCGAGCGCGGCGGTGAGGCCGGCGACGCCGGTGAACTTGCGGTTCATGAGAGGGCTCCCGAGATTCGGCAGGGTGTGTAGGGTCGCCGGACCCTAGCAAGCCGAGGTGCGCACCGGTGCGACGGACACGTCAGAGCCCGAGGTCGCGCCCGATCAGCTCCTTCATGATCTCGTTGGAGCCGGCCCAGATCTTGGTCACCCGGGCGTCGCGCCAGGCACGAGCCACGCGGTACTCGTTCATGAAGCCGTAGCCGCCGTAGAGCTGCACGCAGTGGTCGAGCACCTCGCCCTGCACCTGGGCGGTCCACCACTTCGCCTTGGCCGCGTCGATGGGCGTGAGCTCGCCCTGGCTGTGCGCCAGCACGCACTGGTCGACGTACGCCTGGGTCACCTCGACCTGGGTGTAGAGCTCGGCGAGCAGGAACTTGTTGTGCTGGAAGTTGCCGATCGCCTGGCCGAACGCCTTGCGCTCCTTGGCGTACTCGAGCGTCTCGTCGAGGATCTGCGCGGCGTGCGCGAGGTTGGTGATCGCGGCGCTGAGCCGCTCCTGCGGCAGGAACGTCATCATGTGGATGAAGCCGTTGTCGAGCTCGCCGATGATGTCGTCGTCCGAGAGCCGCAGGTCGGTGAAGTTCAGCTCGGCGGTGTCGGACTCGTCCTGGCCGACCTTGTCGAGCTTGCGACCGCGGGAGAACCCGTCCTTGGCGGTCTCCACGCCGAACAGCGTGATCCCCCGGGCCTTCTTCTCCGGGCTGGTCCGCGCCGCGACGATGACCAGGTCGGCGGAGTGGCCGTTGGTGATGAACGTCTTGGAGCCGTTCAGCACCCAGTCGTCACCGTCCTTGACCGCCGTCGTCTTGAGGGCGGCGAGGTCGGAGCCACCCGACGGCTCGGTCATCCCGATGGCGGTCAGCACCTCGCCGGTGCAGAAGCCGGGCAGCCAGCGCTTGCGCTGCTCCTCGGTCGTCAGGTGCACCAGGTACGGCGCCACGATGTCGGAGTGGATGCCCATGCACGAGGGCAGTGCCATGTTGATCTTGGACAGCTCCTCGGTGAGCACCGCGTTGAACCGGTAGTCACCGGCCGCGGAGCCGCCGTACTCCTCGGGGACCTCGAGCCCGAGGAACCCCTGCTTGCCGGCCGAGGTCCAGAGCTCGCGCGGCAGCGCCTTGGCGGCGACGTGCTCCTCCAGGTGGGGCACGACCTCCCGGTCGAGGAACTCCTTGACCGACGAGCGGAACGCCTCGTGGTCCTCGTCGTAGATGGTCCGCTTCATGAGCCCGACTCTACTGCCGGGTAACCAGCGGGTCACCCCGTGGGATCGACCACGCGGCCGAGAAAGAGCGGGGTCCCGTGCTCCACGTCGTGGATGACGAAGAGGAACGGGCGGTCCACCACGACCTCGGTGTAGACCGGCGCCGAGGTCCCGGCCAGGACCAGGCCGGTGGCGGCCGCAGCCTCCGTGCCGGCCTCGTCGACCGCGATGAACCCCTCGTGCAGCACCGCCGAGACGTGGAGCCGCTCCTCGGCCGTCATGCCGGTGAAGTCGGCGCGCGCCGGGTCGAACGCCGCCCGCATGCCCAGCCCCTGCAGCGCCTCGACCAGGCCGACCTGGGTCCGGAACTCCCACGTCGGGAGCCAGAGCTGCACCGGGGACGGCCGGACGTCGCGCAGGATCGCGGTCCAGTCCCCCGCCGGCCACGGCCTCGGACAGGTCCTCGAACCCTCCGGCAGCGGGCAGGACGACGGTCATCGCGAGGCGGCGCCCGGCGTAGGGGATCCGGACCGCCTCCCAGCCGTCGCCGCTGCGCGTAGCCGGCGGTGTCCAGGCCCCGCATCATGGTGGGCACCTCGACGCTCCGGCCATCCTCGGTCCGGAAGGCGCGCAGCTCCGTCCGCTCCGGCTCGAACGCCACGTCCCACGGCGCCTTCAGGTAGAGCGCGTTGACCAGCACCAGGCGGGTGAGCTCGTCGAGCACTCCCTCGGGGACGATCTCCGGAATCCGGTCGCGGGTCTGCTCCGCGGTCCAGCCGTTGATCAGGGACCGGGCTCCCTCGGGGTCGGCCACGTAGTCCACCAGCCGCATCCCGGCGCCGTAGTCGCGGGCGAGCGTGTCGAGGAACGGCGCAGCCCAGGTGGTGTCCCGCTGGCCGAAGAGCTGGTTGGCCGCGGCCAGGACGAGGTCGGCGGAGGTCCCGTCGCTGAGCTCGACCCGCCCGGCCAGCCCCTCGACGTACTGGGTGAGGGCGTTCAGCCCGCC
This sequence comes from uncultured Actinomycetota bacterium, assembly GCA_963826415.1. Classification (GTDB taxonomy): domain Bacteria; phylum Actinomycetota; class Actinomycetes; order Propionibacteriales; family Nocardioidaceae; genus Nocardioides. The sequence continues at coordinate 564,691 of CAWGWW010000007.1, forward strand.
GTTGAAGCGGGGAAGGTCGTCGACGCCCAGGACCCGACCCATCTCGGCGGCGGTCTCCCCCGCGGCACCGTTGAGCCCCATCGCCAGGGCGACGGCCACGGAGTACGGCGAGAGCACCAGGTTCCCCGGCTGCTCCCGCAAGGCCCCGAAGAGCCCGGCCCCGAGCGTCGCGACCGATGCCGCCGCGTCGGGCAGGGCCGGCACCGACCCGCGTCCGCGACCGAGCCCGCTGCGCACGACCTCGAGCTCTCCTGGCCCGGCTGGGCGCGGGCCGGCCGGACCGAGCGCCTCGTCATCGGCACAGCCCACGAGGCCCCCGGGCAGGGCGGCGAACCCGCCGAGCACGGCCAGCAGCCGCAAACCTTCGCGCCGAGTGATCTCCATGACGCGTGAGACGGTAGCCAACGGGGAACGGTTCCGCGGGCCCCGGACGACGAACGGCAGTCAGTCGTTGGCATCCTTGTGGTTTGATCGATCCAAGTCGGTGGTACGACAGGTCGACAGCAACCGCGGCCGCCCTGGCCGCAGAACTCAGGAGAACAACCGTGGTGGAGACCTGGCCCGGACAGGCATACCCGCTGGGCGCGACCTTCGACGGCAGCGGCACGAACTTCGCGCTGTTCAGCGAGGTCGCCGAGCGCGTGGAGCTGTGCCTCTTCGACGAGGACGGCAAGGAGACGAGGGTCGACGTCACCGAGGTCGACGCCTACGTGTGGCACTGCTACCTGCCCAGCGTGCAGCCGGGCCAGCGCTACGGCTACCGGGTGCACGGCCCCTGGGACCCCGAGCACGGGCTGCGCTGCAACCCCAACAAGCTCCTGCTCGACCCGTACGCCAAGGCGACCAGCGGCGAGATCGAGTGGGACCAGTCGCTCTTCGGCTACACCTTCGGCGACCCCGACTCGCGCAACGACGACGACTCGGCGGCGTACATGACCAAGAGCGTCGTGATCACCCCGTTCTTCGACTGGGAGGGCGACCGACGGCTCAACGTCCCCTACAACGAGTCGTTCATCTACGAGGCGCACGTCAAGGGGCTCACCCAGCTGCACCCCGACATCCCGGAGGAGCAGCGCGGCACCTACGCCGGCCTCGCGCACCCGGCGGTCACCGACCACCTCACCAAGCTCGGCGTGACCGCCATCGAGCTGATGCCGGTCCACCAGTTCGTGCAGGACAGCACCCTGCTCGACCAGGGCCTGCGCAACTACTGGGGCTACAACACCCTCGGCTTCTTCGCACCGCACATCGACTACGCCGCCAACGGCGAGCACGGCCAGCAGGTGCAGGAGTTCAAGGCGATGGTGAAGTCGATGCACGCCGCCGGCATCGAGGTCATCCTCGACGTGGTCTACAACCACACCGCCGAGGGCAACCACCTCGGCCCGACACTGAGCTTCCGCGGCATCGACAACCCGGCGTACTACCGGCTGGAGGAGGACGACCAGCGCTACTACACCGACTACACCGGCACCGGGAACACCCTCAACGTCCGTCACCCCCACTCGCTGCAGCTGCTGATGGACTCGCTGCGCTACTGGGTCACCGAGATGCACGTCGACGGCTTCCGCTTCGACCTGGCCGCCACCCTGGCCCGCGAGTTCTACGACGTCGACCGGCTGGCGACCTTCTTCGAGCTCGTCCAGCAGGACCCGGTCGTCAGTCAGGTGAAGCTGATCGCCGAGCCCTGGGACATCGGCCCCGGCGGCTACCAGGTCGGCAACTTCCCGCCCCAGTGGACCGAGTGGAACGGCGCCTACCGCGACACCGTGCGCGACTTCTGGCGCGGCGAGCCGTCGCTGGGCGAGTTCGCCTCCCGGCTCGCGGGATCCTCGGACTTCTACGAGCACTCCGGTCGCCGCCCCTTCGCGAGCATCAACTTCGTCACCGCCCACGACGGGTTCACCCTGCGCGACCTGGTGTCCTACAACGAGAAGCACAACGACGCCAACGGCGAGGACAACAACGACGGCGAGAGCCACAACCGCTCCTGGAACCACGGGGTCGAGGGTCCGACCGACGACCCCGAGGTGCTCCAGGCCAGGGCCCGCGAGCAGCGCAACTTCATCGCCACGCTGCTGCTGAGCCAAGGCGTCCCGATGCTGCTGCACGGCGACGAGATGAGCCGCACCCAGGACGGCAACAACAACACCTACGCCCAGGACTCCGAGATCAGCTGGGTGCACTGGGACCGGGCCGACAAGCCGCTGATCGAGTTCACGGCCGCGGTCGCACGCCTGCGTGCCGACCACCCGACGTTCCACCGCAAGCGGTTCTTCACCGGCAAGACCGTGCGCACCGGCGACGGCGAGCGGCTCAACGACATCGTCTGGCTGCACCTCGACGGGCGGCCGATGGAGGAGGAGGACTGGACCTCGGGCTCCCAGGCGATCGGCATGTACCTCAACGGCGACGGGATCGCCGGCAAGGGCGCGCGTGGTGAGGCGATCACCGACGACCACTTCCTGCTCTACTTCAACGCCGACGGACCGGCGGAGGTGACCCTGCCGCCGGACGAGTACTCCGAGGCGTGGGACGTGGTCATCGACACCGGCGGCGCCGCCGACAGCGCCGGGACCTACAAGGCCGGCGCGACGCTGCACCTGGAGACGCACAGCCTCGTGGTGCTGCGTGAGCACGCCGAGCCCGAGGACGAGCCGGACCACTCCGTCGCAGCCTCGGTGGCCGCCCACGCCAACAACGCCTGACGACACCGCCCCGCGACGTACGCCGCCACCCCGAGGGAACGCATGCGCAAGCCCACCAGCACCTACCGGCTCCAGATCACCGAGGAGTTCGACCTGTTCGAGGCCGCCCGGCGGCTGCCGTACCTGCACGACCTCGGCGCTGACTGGGTCTACCTGTCGCCGCTGCTGGCCGCCGAGATCGGCAGCAGCCACGGGTACGACGTCCGCAGCCACGACCACATCGACCCCTCGCGGGGCGGTGCGGCCGGGCTGGAGGCGCTCTCGGCCGAGGCGAAGCGGCTCGGGATGGGGGTGCTGGTCGACATCGTGCCCAACCACGTCGGGGTCGCGAAGCCCGATCCGGGCACCTGGTGGTGGGACCTGCTGCAGCACGGCCAGGAGTCGGCGCACGCGCACGCCTTCGACGTCGACTGGGCGGCCGGGCAGGACCGCCTCGTGATCCCCGTCCTCGGTGACGACGACGTCCTCGAGGACGGCCGGATCGGCAACCTCGCGGTGGTGGACTCGGGCGAGGAACCCCAGCTCCGCTACCACGACAACGCGTTCCCGATCGCGCCCGGGACCGCGGACGACCTCGGCCAGGACGGCGTCGACGCGAACACCGTGCACGACCGCCAGCACTACCGCCTGGTGCACTGGAAGGTCGCGGACTCGGGGCTCAACTACCGCCGGTTCTTCGCGGTCAACACCCTGGCCGCGGTCCGGGTCGAGGAGCCGGACGTCTTCGCCGACTCCCACGTCGAGATCAAGCGCTGGTTCGACGAGGGTCTCGTCGACGGGCTGCGGGTCGACCACCCGGACGGCCTGCGCGACCCCGAGGGCTACCTCGCCGACCTCGCCGAGCTGACCGGGAACGCCTACGTGCTGGTCGAGAAGATCCTGGAGCCCGGCGAGGAGCTGCCGACCACCTGGGCCACCACCGGGACCACGGGGTACGACGCCCTGGCCCACATCGACCGCGTCCTCACCGACCCGGCCGCACAGGCGCCGCTCGACGCTCTCGAGTCCCGCCTCCGCGGCGCACCGGTCGACTGGCACGGGCTGATCCACGACACCAAGCGCGCGGTCGCCGACGGGATCCTCAACTCCGAGGTCCGTCGGATCACCCGCGAGGTGATCGCCACCGGAGCGGTCCTCGGCGGACCGGGGCCGATCGAGGACGCGGTCGCCGAGCTGCTCGCCTGCTTCCCCGTCTACCGGTCCTACCTGCCCGAGGGGCGCCACCACCTCGACGAGGCGTTCGCGCTGGCCCGTCGGCACCGACCGGACCTGGCCGACACGTTCGACCTGCTGCTGCCGGTCCTCTCCGACCCCGAGGCCGATCCGGCCAAGCGGTTCCAGCAGACCAGCGGCATGGTGATGGCCAAGGGGGTGGAGGACTGCGCGTTCTACCGGCTCTCGCGGCTGACGTCCCTGAACGAGGTGGGCGGCGACCCCAGCATCTTCGCGATCTCGCCGGACGAGTTCCACGAGCACATGCGCACCCGGCAGGCGCAGTGGCCGGACGCGATGACCACCCTGTCGACGCACGACACCAAGCGCGGCGAGGACGTCCGCGCCCGGATCACCGCGCTCGCCGAGATCCCCGAGGCGTGGCAGGCGGCGCTCGACGAGCTGCTCGAGCTGGCGCCGGTCCCCGACCCCGGGTTCGCCGCGCTGCTCTGGCAGGCGGTCCTCGGGGCCTGGCCGGCCGAGCGGGAGCGGCTGCACGGCTACGCCGAGAAGGCGATGCGGGAGGCCGGCGACCGGACCACCTGGACCGAGCCGGACGCGGCGTACGAGGCCGCGGTGCACGCAGCGGTGGACGCGGCGTACGACGACCCCCGGGTCGGCGCGGTGCTGGACCGGCTGCTCGACGCGGTGGTCGCGCCCGGATGGAGTGACGCGCTGGCGGCCAAGCTGGTCGCGATCACGATCCCCGGCGTGCCCGACGTCTACCAGGGCAGCGAGCTGTGGGAGCAGAGCCTGGTGGACCCGGACAACCGCCGGTTCGTCGACTTCGACAGCCGCACGGACCTGCTCGGCGCGCTGCACGAGGGCGCCACGCCACTGCTCACCGACCGGGCCGACGACCCCGGCACCGTCAAGCTCGCGCTCACCCATGCCGCGCTCACGCTGCGCCGGGACCGGCCCGAGCTGTTCACGTCGTACGCCGCGGTGCCGGCGACCGGCTCCGCCGCCGAGCACGTGCTGGCCTTCGACCGCGGCGGCGCGATCACCGTGGTCACCCGGCTGCCGCTCGGGCTCGCCGCCTCGGGCGGGTGGGGCGACACCACCCTGCCGCTGCCACCCGGCGCCTGGCGCGACCTGATCTCCGACCGCCCGGTCGGGTCCGGCTCGGTGGCCGAGATCCTGGCCGACCTGCCCGTGGCCCTGCTCGTCCAGGAGGACCGATGACCCGGACCGACCACAGGGGGCCGTTCGACGTCTGGGCGCCCACCCCTGCCCGCCTCCGGCTGGTGCTGGCCGGCGAGACCCTCGAGATGGTCCGCGGCGACAACGGCTGGTGGACGCCGAGCGAGCCGGTCCCCGACGTCAGCGCCGGGGACACGGACTACGGCTACCTCGTCGACGACCACGAGACTCCCCTCCCCGACCCGCGCTCCCGGCGTCAGCCGGACGGGGTGCACGGGCTGTCGCGCACCTTCGACCCGACCGCCCACGAGTGGCAGGACTCCGGCTGGACCGGCCGCCAGCTCGCCGGGTCGGTGATCTACGAGCTGCACATCGGCACCTTCACCCCCGAGGGCACGTTCGACGCCGCCCTCGAGAAGCTCGACCACCTGCGCTCGATCGGGGTCGACTTCGTCGAGGTGATGCCGGTCAACGCCTTCAACGGCACCCACAACTGGGGCTACGACGGTGTCCTGTGGCATGCGGTGCACGAGGGCTACGGCGGCCCCGCGGCGTACCAGCGCTTCGTCGACGGCTGTCACGCCGCCGGGCTCGGAGTGATCCAGGACGTGGTCCACAACCACCTCGGTCCGTCCGGGAACTACCTCCCGATGTTCGGCCCGTACCTCAAGGAGGGCGCCAACACCTGGGGCGACCTGGTCAACCTCGACGGTCCCGACTCCGGTGAGGTACGCCGCTACATCCTCGACAACGTGCGGATGTGGCTCGCGGACTACCACGTCGACGGGCTGCGCCTCGACGCCGTGCACGCGCTGGCCGACGCCTCGGACCCGCACCTGCTCGAGGAGATGGCGATCGAGGTGGCCGCCCTGTCGGCGCACCAGCGGCGCCCACTGACGCTGATCGCGGAGTCGGACCTCAACGACCCGATGCTGATCACCCCGAGGGAGGCCCGCGGCTACGGACTCGACGCCCAGTGGAGCGACGACTTCCACCACGCCGTGCACGTCGCGCTGACCGGTGAGACGGCCGGCTACTACGCCGACTTCGAGCCGCTGTCGGCGCTGGCCAAGGTCTGCGAGAAGGGTTTCTTCCACGACGGCACGTTCTCGTCGTTCCGCGACCGGGACCACGGCGTACCGATCGACACCCACGCGATGCCCACCTGGCGACTCGTGGTCTGCAGCCAGAACCACGACCAGATCGGCAACCGGGCGCGGGGCGACCGGATCACCGAGGTCCTCGACGACGACCAGCTGGCCTGTGCCGCGCTGCTCACCCTCGCCGGTCCGTTCACGCCGATGCTCTTCCAGGGCGAGGAGTGGGCGGCCTCGACGCCGTTCCAGTTCTTCACCTCGCACCCGGAGCCGGACCTCGGCAAGGCGACCGCGGACGGACGGATCGCGGAGTTCGAGCGGATGGGCTGGGACCCCGCCGTCGTGCCCGACCCGCAGGACCCGGCGACGTTCGCGAACTCCAAGCTGGACTGGGCGGAGCTCTCCGACGGCCGCCACGCGCGGCTGCTCGCGGTCTACCGCGAGCTGGCTGTGCTCCGGCGGGAGCGGCCCGAGCTCACCGACCCGGAGTTCGGCGCGGTCTCGTGCGACGTCGACGAGGAGGCCCGCCTGTTCGTGATGAGCCGCGGCGGCCTGCGCATCCTGGTGAACTTCGCCGACGACGAGCGCTCGGTGAGCGTCGACGAGGCCGGCGGGCTGCTGTTCGCCACCTCGGGCGGCGTACGTCTGGACAGCGCCGGGACGCTCACGCTGCCGGCCCATGCCGGCGCCGTCGTGTCTCGCGACTAGCCCAGCAGCTCCTGCGCCCAGGCGGGGACGAGCAGGGTGGCCGGGCCCTGACGGGACTCGTCGAAGAGCGGGCTGCCGATGCTCGGCAGCAGGTTGAGCTCGAGCGTGCGGGCGCCGTACGCCGCGGCCAGCTGGACGAAGCCGGCCGCCGGGTAGACCGCGCCCGACGTCCCGATCGAGACGAAGAGGTCGGCGGTCGCGATCGCCTCCTCGATCTCGTCCATCCGGTGCGGGATCTCGCCGAACCACACCACGTCCGGGCGTAGCTCTGCTGCCCCGCACGCCGGACAGGCCGGCCGGTCGGCAAGGTCGTCCAGCCACGCTGAGCGGCTGCCGCACGCCCGGCAGAGCGCGGCGCGCAGCTCGCCGTGCATGTGCAGGACCCGGCGGGAGCCGGCCCGCTCGTGCAGGTCGTCGATGTTCTGGGTCACCAGCAGCCAGTCGTCGCCGAGTCGCTGCTCCAGCCCAGCGAGCGCGCGGTGGGCGACGTTCGGCGCCACCCCGGCGAGCGCGCGCCGACGGGCGTCGTAGAAGGCGTGCACCAGGGCCGGGTCGGCGTCGTACGCCTCGGGGGTCGCCACGTCCTCGACCCGGTGCCCCTCCCACAGGCCGTCGGCATCGCGGAACGTCGGGAGCCCGCTCTCCGCCGAGATCCCCGCACCGGTCAGCACGACCACCTTCACGGGGTCGGCTCGCCGGGCTCGTGCACAGTGACGACGTACCCCTCGTCGGTGGCGAACTCCTCCCGGCCCCAGCCGGCGAAGCGCGAGACCAGCCGCAGCCCCGCCGCCACCATCGCCCGGTCGACGTCGGCGAGCGGCGTCACCGGGCAGTCGCCGGGCAGATGCGCGGCGTCGAGCCCGAAGCCGCAGACCACCCGGCCAGCCGGGCTCACGTGCGCGGCCAGCCGAGCGCACACCTGGCTGAGCGTGTCCGGCTCGAGCAGCGGGATGATGTTGCCGGCGAGCAGGACGACGTCGTACCTCTCCCCCAGGTCGAAGCTCGCCAGGTCGGCCGGACGCCAGTCCAGCGTCGGCGCCTCGTCGCGCGCCACCTCGAGCATGGTCTCGTCCGCGTCGACGCCCACCACGTCGTAGCCCAGCTCGGCCAGGCGTACGGCGATCCGCCCGGTCCCGCAGCCGGCGTCCAGGACTCGGGCCGGAGGGTCGACCAGGCCGGTCACGAAGGTGGCCTCGCCGTGGATGTCCTCACCGCGCTCGGCCATCGCCCGGAAGCGGTCCGCGTAGATGTGGGCGTAGTCGTCCCCGACCGTCTGGCGGGCGATGCGCTCCCAACGGGTGTTCATCGCACCATCCTGCCTCCCCCACCCGCCGACCCGGCGTGAAGTTCCCTGCCGACCCGGCGTGAAGTTCCCTCCCGGACCCGCCGACCCGGCGTGAAGTTCCCTCCCGGGGCGGCCGACCCGGCGTGAAGTTCCCTCCGGGACCGGCGAGACGTCAGCTCACTCGACCGGGTTCAAGTCGAAGTTGACGTTGTCTCCGTCGACCGACGTCACGACGGCCTCGATGTCGAAGGTCTCGTCGCCCGAGGTGGCCGTGCAGGTGATCGAGGCACCGACCTCGGCCTTGAGGTCGTCGGAGCAGGACGCCTCATCAGGGCCCTGGCCGGCCGCATCCTCGAGCTCGCTCATCATCTGGGCCTCGACGTCCCCGGCACTGACGCTGGCGTCCCCGACACTCACCGAGCCCGAGCAGGACGACAGGGCGCCCAGCGCAAGGACGGCGACCAGCGTGGTGAAGACAGACCTGAGCATGCGACGCCTCTTCTCGATGAGTGAGGGATCAGTAGACCAGCGCGAAGCCACCCGCGCAGGGGAACTTCACGCCGGGTCGACGGTGGTTGCGGGGAACTTCACGCCGGGTCGACGGTGGTTGAGGGGAACTTCACGCCGGGTCGGCTCAGTAGTACCAGGGGAAGCATCCTAGCCGGATCCGAACGTCATCGACCATCGTTGGGTTTCACCGAATAGCCCTTCTGACCTGCACAAACGTCTCCACGAAGCTCGAGGGCCGCGTTGGTCGCCGACGAGCGCTTTCGGACTTCTTGCGGACTTTTTGCGGACTGAGGCCGTCTTGAGTCAGTGACCCTGAGACCCTCGCGGATGCGCCCTCAGTCGCGGTCCGCGCGGCCGTAGCGGTCCGGGATCCATTGCGGGATCACTCCGGTTCTTGGATGGTCAGCCGAGCGACGCCCTCAGACCGTTCCTCTAACGCCGACTCACTCGGCGGCATGATGACAGGGCGATTCCCGAACTGCCTGAAACCGCTGCGCGGCGGGTGGCCCCGACTTACCGTGGCTGATCGAGTCGATCACCCGGGGGTGGACATGAGCGGGTACACAGTCGTGGATCTGGAAACAACGGGACTCTTCCCGCAACAGCATGACCGGATCGTTGAGATCGCCATCGTCACGGTCTCCGGCGCCGGTCACATCGAGCAGGAATGGTCGACGCTGGTGAACCCACAGCGCGATGTTGGGCCGACGCGCATCCACGGCATCACGGCGCGTGAAGTGTTGGATGCGCCGACTTTCGCCGAGGTGGCCCCACAGGTGATCAGCTCGCTGGCCGGCAAGACGATGGTGGCGCACAACGCCCGCTTCGACACCTCGTTTCTGGACTATGAGTTCGCGCGCGCCGGCATCGCCACCACCCCGCCGACGCCGTCCTTGTGCACGATGCAGTGGTCGGCTCGGTTCCTGCGGGGTGCCTCTCGGAAGCTGAAGGACTGCTGCTCAGCCGCCGGCGTCGACCACGTCGATGAGCACACTGCGCTCGGTGATGCGCGCGCTGTCGCGGGGCTGCTGTTGCACTACATGGGCCGGTGCGGCGTGCCGGTGCCGTGGGATGACACCAACAGGTTCAGCCGCGAGCACACCTGGCCGCCGGTGCAGACCACCGGAACCGTACGGACGTTCCTCAGGGGCGCCGGAGTACGACGTCCGGATGCTTGGTTGGACCGGATCACGTCCCACCTGCCCCGGAATCCGGATCCGCGGATCGAGGCCTACTTGGCAGTGCTCGAGCACGCGATGCTCGACGGCTACCTGTCGGCCCACGAGGAACAAGCCCTCATTGAGGTGGCTGTGGAACTCGGGCTGCACCGCGACCAGATCACCGCTGTCCACGCGACCTTCCTGGACTCGATGGCCATCGCGGCCTGGGAAGACGGCGTCGTCACCGAAGATGAGGCGGCACGGTTGCTGAGCGTCGCCGAGATGCTCGGACTCCCACGTCGCCTCGTCCATGTCGCTCTGGAGCGGGCCGAACGGGCCAAGGCGCCGGCACTTGCGACGTTTCAGTTGGCTCGCGGCGATCAGGTGGTCTTCACCGGCGAACTCTCGGTGCCCCGCGAGCAATGGGTACAGCGTGCCGAGGCGGCTGGTCTCACGCACGGGGGCGTTAACAAGAGCACTCGCATCGTTGTGGCCGCCGATCCCGATTCCCAAAGCGGCAAGGCGGCCAAGGCCCGCAACTACGGCATCCCAGTAGTCACCGAAGCTGCATTCGCGCGCCTACTCGACGGGATGAAGTAGCCAGATCGTCACGAAGTCTTTCAACCCTGCCCACAACGGGATCCGCTTGCGGGAGTGGCCAGTCCGGCTCTCGGGCAAGGTGGACGGTTGAGAGCGACCGTTCGACTTGCCTTATGCATCGCTCTTTGACGCGGTCCTGATGCTGACTCCTTGAGTGTCTGGCGGCGTACGCGGGGTGATTCATGAGGATGGGTCGCTCCGAACGGCTGCAAAGACGCCCAGACCAAGCGCGGCGGCGAACCCGAAGTAGGCGAGTCCGAACGTGGTGGGCGCGGCGAAGCCTGAGCTCAGGGAAGCGGAGATGCCGGCGCCCCCTACGGTGCTGCCGACGAGACCGCCGAAGGTCTCGGTCGTGATTACGGCCGACGCCAAGGTGTGGGCGTCGGTGGCGGCGTCAGGGCTGGTGGCCCGCAGATAGAGGGTCGGGTACGCGGCGCCTACTCCTGCCCCGACTGCGGTCCAGGTGATGAGCGCGAGGGGGTACGTGGCGTTGGTGAGGAGAAGGGTTCCCGCCACGACGACTCCGACCGTGGTCAAGGTGAGTCCTGCTGCCGGGCTGGGGGCGATCCCACGGTCGCGGAGACGGGGGATCGCCAGAGTGGTCAACGCCCACGCCACGGGCGCCGCGCCGAGCGCCCAGCCCGCCTGGGCTAGGGATGCCCCGAGGACGTCGGTGAGTGCGAGAGTGAGCAGACTGGTGGCTCCAAAGTAGCCCACACCGAAGAGGGTGAGGGACGCCATCGCGGCGGGGGCGCCTGGCCGGAGCCGTAGGGTGCCGGCAGGCATCAGGGCAGCGAACCCGACGCCGGCCAAAGTGAGTGGTAAGAGAGCCAGTAGCCAAAGCTGCGCCTCGGTGAGCGCCACGAATCCCGCTACCCCCACAGGGATGAGCAGCGTGCGCCTGATGGGGCGGTTTGGCTGCGTCACGGTTCCCGAGGACTGCGGGGCGGCACGGATCACCAGGAGGCGGCCCAACAGTACGAGAGGAATCGGCAACAGGATGGTCCAGCGCCACCCCACAAGATGCTCGAGCGCGGCGGCTGCGGTGGGACCGACGAGGCCAGGGATGATCCACATCGCGGTGGAGGCGGCGATCACGCGCAGCCGGATGCGCTCCTCGAGGTGCTGGATGGCAGCAGACACGCCGAAGACGGCGAGCAGTCCGGCAGCGAAGCCGGTGACGAACCGGCCACCGGCGAACGCCCACGCATCACCTGCCGTAGCCGTCCATGCGACGCCCGTGAGTGTCAGTGCAAGCCCGACCGCGAGAAAGGGACGGCTGCCGATGCGGCCGAGGAGCCAGGGCGCCACGGCCACGGCGGTGAACAGCCCAACCGTGGAGCCGCTGAGCAGGACCGCGAGCTGGTCCCCGGCACCCAGGTCGCGCGTGACGACAGGAAGCAGCGTCGTCACGACCAGGGTCGCGACGGCAGCCGCGAACTCCAGCGCCACCACGCCGACACCGAACACCGCGGCACGACGACCAGTCAGCCGGGCGCTGTCGATATTGGTCACGAGGTGGCGGACCCATCGATCGGGACGTCGCGATATTCCCGCACGAGCTGCTCGAAGCCAGGACCACTGCCCGCCGGTATGAGCCCGAGAACGACGAGGAGACGCTCCAGCATCGCGTGCCAGCCCGCTGCCAGGCTCCGCGGCTGAGCATCGGCGCCGGTCGTGTGCACTACCCTCAGTTGGCAGCGACCCTCGGCGGTACTGCTCAGCTCGAACCGCACCTCGCCCTCCGGGGCGTCGGGGCTGCTCCAGGTCAGAGCCAACAGGTGGGGCGGCTCCCACTCAGTGACCCGTCCGGCGATGTCGTGATGACTGTCGTGCAGATCCACCAGGCCGCCCACGCGCGGTTCGATCGTGCCGTCGAACAACCAGTCGGCGCGCGCCGCACGGTCGGTCAGCATCGTCCACACCCGGCCGATGGACGCCTCCAGCTCGCGAGTAAAGACCAGGGCGTAGCCCGCCTCGCCGGACGAGATCCTGCCGTGCACGTACGTCACCTCCCCAAGATCTGCCGATCATTGACAGGCAACCATATGGTTGCCCTAAAGTTCAAGGGTGAGCACGTCCGTGTATCGAGCGGTGGCCGATCCGCATCGGCGCCAGCTCCTGGACCTGCTCAGGGATCATGGCGAGCAGAACCTCAACGACCTGTGCCGAAGCCTGCCGATCACCCGACAAGCCGTCGCCAAGCACCTGACCCTGCTCGAAGACGCAGACCTCGTCCGATCAGAACGCCTCGGACGCGAACGGATCCACTCGCTCAACCCCGCCCCCCTCCGGGACCTGATGGACTGGGCCGACACCTATATAACGTTCTGGAGCGACCGTCTCGACGCACTCGAATTGTGTCTCGAGCAACCCGACTGAGTCTGCGTGCCAGCGCCCTCCAGGCTCTACGGTCATCGAGTCCGTGCCAACCCGACACCTGGCCAATCCGTTTGGCGTATCCCGCTACCGGATCGTTGCGCGGAGCTCGCGCTCGTCAGAGAGAACCGTTGTCATCGAGGAGCCGCGTCAGCAACCATGGCGGCTATGGCATCTCGGACATCGAACTTCTGTATCGACGCGGCCGACCCGTATGCGCAGGTGAGGTGGTGGTCACTGGTGCTCGATGACTTCCGACTCCTCGACGAAGCGGAGATGGGGCCCGACGAGGAGGAGTGCTGGCTGGTGGGCCCCGATGATCGGGAGATCATCTTCGCCCGGGTGCCGGAGCCGAAGATCGTCAAGAACCGCATGCACCTCTGTGTTCGCCCCACCGACCGCACCCGCGAGGAAGAGGTCGACCGAATCCTCGCGCTGGGCGCCACACTCGTTGACGATCGGCGCGTCGGACCTGACAAGGGGTGGGCGGTGCTGGCAGACCCTGAGGGCAATGAGTTCTGCGTCCTCACTCGCTACACCCCAGGAAGCTGACGGACACCGGGAGCTCACCTTCGAGGACGTCCTCAGAACGCTTGAGAGGTTTGCACTCCCGATCAAGCGCCGCGCGATCACCGCAAGTCGTTCGGCTTAGGGGATGGCCGCATCCGCGATGCGCTCCCTCGTGCCGAAGGCTGACTACTTGCATGTCACGATGTCGGCGTGGACGAAACGAGTAATTCGCGCAGCGAGGTGATGCTCGCCTCGGACTTCCGGGTCAGGGCAGTCGAGCCGACTTCGACGTTGGCTGATCGGGCGATGCGCGCGTACCTGCATGATGTCGCGAGTAGCTACCACGGACGGCCTGCCACCTCAGCTGAGCTAGAGATCGCACTGTCGGAGCACCCTAGTGATGACCTCATTGCCCCTCATGGCGTGTTTCTCGTGGCAACGACAAGTGCCGACGTTGTTTGCGGCTGCGTTGCACTCGCGCGTGTGGCACCAGGCGTCGGAGAAGTCCGTCGGCTGCACGTCGACAGCCGCTTCCGCAGACTTGGACTCGGTCGGCGGTTGATGCTGGAAGTTGAGGAGCTAGCTCGTGGCATGGGTTTCGCCCAGCTACGCCTCGATACCCGCAAGGACCTCGTGGAATCACAGCGGCTCTACGAGTCCCTCGGCTACTGCGAGACACCGCCCCACTCGGGCGGACCATACTCGGACCGCTGGTACGGCAAGCTGCTTGGCTGAAGCGGTCGCCATTGATTGCCGATCCCGCACTGGCACGCTCCGCGAGCCGATCGCCATCCGGTGATCTCGTTGACGTCGCCCGGCATTGCTCAACGTCACCGGTTGCGGTTCGGCTTGCGGTCGGATCTAGCGCGTGGTCGCCAAGACGGTACCTCCGACGCCGGCCAACGCGGTGCCGGTGGCTCGGTCGCGCCAGGCTTGAAAGCGGAGCGAGGACATTCGTCGACCGAGGCGATCGCCTAGCACGATCACGATGGCCCACGGCAGTAACCCGAAGATGATATCGATGACCCCGAGCAGCAGGATCTGACCCGCAATGGATGCGTCGGGCGAGATGAACTGCGGCAGCACGCTTGCGAAGAACAGGACGGCCTTGGGGTTCGTCACGTTGGTGAGGAAACCCTGTCTGAAGGCTCCGCTGCTGATGTCCCTGCGGGTCGCCTCGTCTGCATCTCGCGCTGCGGTCCTCAGAGTTCGCGCCTTCCACGCCAAGGATCCTCCCAGCCACACCAGATAGAGCCCGCCGACGACCCGGATGAGGATGAGCGCGTCCGGGTGTCGGGCGAGGACGGCGCTCAACCCGACGAGTGCCAGAAGCATGTGAACACACAACCCAGTCTGGGCGCCAACAGCTGCGAGCGCGCCGGATCGGCGCGCGCGGGTGGATTGACGCAGGATGACGGCGAAGTCAGGACCCGGGATGACGTAGGCCACCACCATGACGGCCAAGAACGCCGACCAATTGATCGACATGATCACCCTAGACCGGCCGGGCCTGGTTGCGCCCGTACCGCGGAGTGCCGGCGGTGGTGGCGACTGACTCGAGCCCGGTTGCCACACTCAGGGTGACACCACCGTTGGTTGGGACGCTTTCGCACGTATAGCCAGTGGCAGCTCGGCGCGTGACAGAGGGCGATCCGGTCCGAGCTCGTGCTGATCAGATGCACGCTCTCTGCGGCGATGAGGCCGAGAAAGTGGTGCTGGGGCTTTCCTCCGTCGGGTGCGGCCCAGGCAGGGCCAGCCTCGTCGACGACCCGGACCACCGGGTGGGTCAGGCAGGTGCGGG
>CAWGWW010000008.1:0-36812 GCA_963826415.1 uncultured Actinomycetota bacterium
TCTGTGGCACGCTCCGCGTGCCGATCGGCTTAGGGTCGCGTCCAGCGAGTGGTGGCGAGGACGGTGCCTCCGACGCCGGCCAGTGCGATACCGGTGGCTCGGTCACGCCAGAGTTGGAAGTGTAGGGATGACATTCGTCGACCGAGGCGGTCACCGAGGACGACCACGAGGGTCCACGGCAGGAAGCCGAAGAGGACGTCAACCACGCCGAGCAGAAGGATCTGTCCCGCTACGGATGCGTCGGGCGCGATGAACTGGGGCAGCACGCTGGCGAAGAACAAGATTGCCTTGGGGTTGGTCACGTTGGTGAGGAATCCTTGCGTGAATGCTCCGCGGTCAGCGGTGCCGTGGGTCGTCGCGACTTCTTCTTCTCGACCGGCGCTGCTCGCGTTTCGCGTCTTCCAGGCCAAGGACGCACCGAGCCAAACCAGGTAGAGCCCGCCCACGATCCGAACGAGGATGAGAGCTTCGGGGTGGCTGGCCAGTACGGCGCTCAGCCCGACGACCGCAAGCAGCATGTGCACGCACAGCCCGGTCTGCGCGCCGACGGCTGCAAGTATCCCGGATCGGCGTGCGCGGGTGGCTTGGCGCAAGATCACCGCGAGGTCGGGACCTGGGATCACGTAGGCCACCAGGAGGAGTGCCAGGAAAGCTGACCAGTTGATCGACATGCTCACCCTTGACCGACCGGGTGAAGCAGGGCAGGGGTGTGGCGTTGCTGGTGGCGGCTGACTCGAGCCCGGTTGCCACATTCTGGGTGACACCAGCGTTGATTGGGCCGGCCCTGGAGGTAGAGCCAGTGGCAGCCCGGCGCGTGACACACAGCCACCCGGTCAGGACCGGTGTTGGCGAGCGACACGCTCTCCGCGGCGACGAGACCCACGAGCCGGCCCTTCGGGTCGTCGCCGACCGGCACCGCCCACGACGCGCCGGCCTCGTCGAGAATCCGGACCACCGGGTAGGTCCGACAGACATCAGCGAGGCGTGCCAGTGCTGGTGCCGGCGCGACCAGACCCTCACTTCGTGGGCTGAAGATGCTGATCAGGAGGTCACGAAGCTCTCGGAACGTGTTCAGGTCGTGCTGGTCAAAAGACACGGGCAGGTCGAATCGGTGTCGGGGCAGTCGAGGTCGCGCCGCATCCAGCCAGGCAGCAAGGTCAGCGGGTTCGTGGAGGAACTCGGTGTCGCTGCCGTCGGCCCAGCGGCGTGTATTGGCCGTGTCCAGCGGTAGCGGTTCGGTGAGCCACGTCCAGTTGGTCATCGTTCCAGCGTAGCTGAGACTAATGGTTTACCCAGTCAATAACATTAGCGTAGCTGCGGAGTCGCTTGCTGCGCGTTCCTCGGGGACGAGTCGATCGTCGGTGTGAGTCGATGCGCGGTCGCGGGCCGATCGACTCGCGGAGAGTGCCGGTGCGGGGTCCCCGGGTTCGGCAGATCACCCCGCACCGTTCGCATCAGCACCGTCCGGCGGCGAGCAGACGTGATGTCAGACTCTCCCCATGTTCGATGGCTTCACCGAGACGATGGTCGACGCGGGCGACCTCCAGCTGCTCGTTCGTTTCGCCGGCGACGGGCCAGCGGTGCTGTTGCTGCACGGTCACCCGCGTACGTCGGCGACCTGGCACCGTGTCGCCCCCGCATTGCTCGACCACGGCTTTGCCGTGGTGTGTGCCGACCTCCCCGGCTACGGCCGATCGGGCAAGCCGGAACCGACCGCCGATCACGCGGCACACTCCAAGCGAGCCGGCGCGCGGCGTCTGCTGCACGCAATGCACGAACTCGGGCACGACCAGTTCGCCGTGGTCGGCCACGACCGCGGCAGCTACTACGCACTCCGCATGGCGCTGGACCATCCCGCAAGCGTCACGCAGGTCGCCCTGCTCGACTGCCTGCCGATCTGCGAGCACCTCGACCGCGCGGACGCTCGGTTCGCCACCGCTTGGTGGCACTGGTTCTTCTTCGCCCAGCCGGACATCCCCGAACGCGTCATCGGGGCCGATCCCGACGCGTGGTACCACGGAGACCCCGACGCGATGGGCAGGGAAAACTTCGCTGAGTGGCGCTCCGCGATCCACGATCCCGCCGTAGTGAGAGGCATGCTTGAGGACTACCGAGCCGGCCTTACGGTCGATGCCGACCATGAACGGGACGACCGTGGCGCAGGCCGGCGCGTAGAGCAGCCCCTGCTGGTGTTGTGGTCCCTTCGCGACGACCTCGAAGACCTGTACGGCGACCCGCTCGCCATCTGGGCCACCTGGGCTGAACACGTGGCGGGCCACGGCATCGAATCCGGCCATCACATGGCCGAGGACGCCCCTGAAGAACTCACCGCGGCACTGGCTGACTTCCTGACGCACACGCCCCGGTAGCCAATCCCGTATTGGCACACTCCGCGAGCCGATCGCCAACCGGAACCCCTGACTCACTCCGGCTGGAACACGCAGAACTCGTTGCCCTCCGGGTCCGCGAGGACATCCCAATCGATTTCCGGGCCGCGCCGGCGTATCAAGGTCGCACCTAGCTCGACGAGCTCCTCGCTGTCTCCGTACACGTCCAGGTGCATTCGGTTCTTGACCGACTTCTGTTCGGAGACCGGATTGATCCAGATCTGAGGCCCGCTCCCCGCCGGGTCGACTATCGGGGTTGGCCACTCCGCCGGTCGTATCCAGCCGCCGTCGCGCGGATGTAGCTCATCCGATCGCCGGTAGCCGAGGGCGGTGCACCACCAGTCTGCGAGCGCTTGGTGGTCGACAGCGTCGAGCGCGAGGTCTTTGAATCGTGCGGGCACCCGTTCATCGTGGCACGAGGGAGCCAGCGCATTCGGTTGGTAGCCACAAACGGATCCCCGTCCGAACAGGGCTCTAACGAGGTGACTCGCCTTGGTTGGGAGGCACAACTGCGTAGCCTGTCGCTCATGCCGATTCCGGACTTCGTCGTTGAACTGCGCCGACACATCGGGCAGGCAGAGCTCTGGATGCCTGGCGTCACGGCCGTCGTACGACGGGGCGAGGAACTACTGCTTGTGCGCCGCTCGGACAACGGTGAATGGGCGCCAGTGACCGGAATTGTGGACCCGGGTGAGGAACCGGCGGTGTGCGCTGCTCGAGAGGTCCTGGAGGAGACCGGTGTCGTTGTGCGCGTAGACCGGCTCGCGTCCACCTCGGTGATGCGCGATGTCGTCCACACCAACGGCGATCGGGCCGCCTACCTCGACCTGTGCTTCGCCTGTTCTTGGCTCTCGGGAGAGGCGCGCATCGGCGACGATGAAAGCGTCGAGGTCCGGTGGTGGTCACTCGACGACCTTCCGCCGATGAAGGAGATGCTCCGGGCACGCATCGACGCTGCGGTCTCTGACGAGCAGGCGGCACGCTTCAACGGCTGAGCAGTCGCCGGAAAGCGATGGCCGCGCGGTGATGATCGAAACCCGGCGGATGCAGTTCAGAGTCTGACCATGGCGCCGGCCGGGGCTCCAGGGCGCGGGTGTACGAAGTCGTGAGGAGCGGCCAATGGTTTTCGATCTGTAAACCATTAGACTGGCGCTACGCTGACATGGTGACGACCTGGACGTGGCTCACCGAGCCCCTGCCCCTGGACGCAGCCAACACGCGCCGCTGGGCCGACGACAGCCAGACCGAGTTCCTCAACACCCCGGCCGACCTCGAAGCCTGGCTCGAAGTCGTGCGACCGCGACTTCCCCGACACCGACTCGATCTCCCCGAGTCCTTCGACCAGCGCGACCTCAACGCCTTTCGAGAGCTCCGTGACCTGCTCATCGAGATCTTCAGCGCACTGAGCGAGGGCAGCACCGCACCAGCCGCGGCGCTAGGACGCCTGGCCCACACCTGCCTGTCCCATCCGGTGATCCAGGTCCTCGACGAGGCCGGCCCTGCCTGGGACGCACGCCACGACCAGAAGCCCCAAGACCAGTTCCTCGGCCTCATCGCTGCGAACACCGTGGTGCTCATGAGCACGGCCGCGGATCGGATCGCTCTATGTCGCGCGCCGGGCTGCCATTGGCTCTACCTACAGGGTCGCCCCAACCAACGCTGGTGTCACCCCGACTGTGGCAACCGAGCTCGAGTCAGTCGCCACAAGCGCCTACACCCCGTTGTGCGGACATACATCGAACCGACCCGAAGCAGTGATCATGTCGATTAGCTGGTCCGCATTCTTTGCAGTCCTGGTGGTGGCCTACCTCATCCCAGGTCCTGACTTCGCGGTCATCCTGCGCCAAGCCACCCGCACGCGCCGATCCGGCGTGCTCGCAGCCGTTGGCGCCCAGACCGGGTTGTGCCTGCACATGCTACTTGCAGTCGTCGGGCTCAGCGCCGTCCTCGCCCGACACCCGGATGCGCTTGTCCTCGTCCGCGTCGTCGGCGGGCTCTACTTGGTGTGGCTCGGCGCGTCCTTGGCGTGGAAGGCGCGAAACCTGAGGACTGCGGCGGAAGGAGAGGACGCGGCGTCCGGTGGAGGCACCGACCGCGGAGCATTCATGCAGGGTTTCCTCACAAACGTGACGAACCCGAAGGCCATCTTGTTCTTCGCCAGCGTGCTGCCCCAGTTCATCTCGCCCGACGCATCCGTCGCGGGCCAGATCCTGCTGCTCGGGGTCATTGATGTCATCTTCGGATTCCTGCCGTGGGCCATCGTGATAGTGCTCGGCGATCGCCTCGGTCGACGAATGTCCTCCATCCGCTTC
The DNA here is from genome assembly GCA_963826415.1 of uncultured Actinomycetota bacterium. Lineage (GTDB taxonomy): Bacteria > Actinomycetota > Actinomycetes > Propionibacteriales > Nocardioidaceae > Nocardioides. The sequence goes on from CAWGWW010000008.1 coordinate 4,700, forward strand.
CAAGTCTGGCGCGATCGAGCTACTGGTACTGCACTGGCCGGCGTCGGAGGCGCAGTCCTGGCCACCACTCGCTAGACCCGTCCCGCAAGCGGAACCTCTGACGGCAACGGCGCTCATCATCAGCCGCGTAAGCATCCGGACGTCCCGATAGACCTGTCCGGAGGCGGTCGCCGGGACCGGGGCCTTCTGCGGTGCCGACAGCAGTCCGAAGGGCTGGAGGCAAAGCTCGCGGCGACGGTTGTGAATCCAGCGCGGGCATGGGGTTTTTTGGGGCCCAGAGCGCGCTAGAAGCCTCCATGGTTCAAATCTCTCACCATGAGAGCAGCACCACTTCGCCGCAAATGCCGCAGAGCAGCAACGCTCTCACATGGCACGCCGAGGAATTTGAACCAGCGACACGCGGTCGCAACGGATGAGTCTTCCGCACCACTCGTGTGGTGCTAGCCGCGCCTGACTACCAGCGCACGAACCAGGTCTCAGGTTAGTTTTCGGGGAGCAAAGCGCGACACAGGCCGAAATGATTCAAGAAAGCAAGTGGCCCCTGACTTGCGTTTCCGCAGGTCAGGGGCCACTTTCTTTGTAGCGGGGGCAGGATTTGAACCTGCGACCTCTGGGTTATGAGCCCAGCGAGCTACCGAACTGCTCCACCCCGCGTCGCTGGACACAACCTTAGGTGATCGCCACGGACAGGCCAAATCCGGGTGCCGGACGGCGGTGGGCGGGGTCGCTGACCGACCCGACCCCACCGCCGATCCCGCTACGACCCGGGCGTGGTCGGCTGCTGGTTGGCGAGCCGGATCGCCTTGTCGATCGCGGACTGGGCCTTCGCGATCTCCCTGCCGTACTTCGCGAAGTTCTTCTGCTCCAGTGCCTTGTCAGCCGCCGCGAATGCGCTGTCGGCCTCGGCCAGCGCGGCCCGGATCTGCGCCGGCACCGTGCCCACCGGGCCCCCGTCGCCGTTGCCGTCACCGTTCCCGTTGCCATTGCCGTTGTTCTCCACCGGAGCCGAACGGTCGACACCGAGCGCGTCCGCGAGGGCCTCACCGAGGGTGCGACCGATGCCGACGTCACCGCCGTACGAGACCAGCACGAACTGCAGGATCGGGTAACCCGACGTGGACCCGGCACGCACCGCGTAGACCGGCTCGACGTAGATCAGCCCGTCGGCGACCGGCAGCGTGAGCAGGTTGCCGAAGATCGGCGGCGCGTTGCCGGACTGGTAGGGCAGCAGCTTCGCCCGAACGTCGTTGTTCTGGGCGAACTCGTTGGCGATCAGGCCGGGGCCAGGGGTGCGCTGGTCCGGCAGCTGGAGGACCCGCAACCGGCCGTACGTCGAAGGGTCGGCCGCATCGGAGTCCGCGGACACGAACGCCGACAGCGTCGCCTTGTTGTACGGCGTGAAGACCGAGGTCAGCGAGTACGTGCCGCGCACTCCCCCGGACTCGGTCGGCTGCTCGACGAACAGCCGGTACGGCGGCTGCAGGCTGCCCTTGGCGTTCGGGTCCTCGGGGACCGCCCAGCGGTTGTTGCCCTGGTAGAAGTCACCGGCGTCGGTGACGTGGTACCGGGCGAACTGGTAGCGCTGCACCTTGAACAGGTCCTCGGGGTAGCGCAGGTGGTCGAGGAGCTCGGCGTCGATCGTGTCCTTGGCCTGCACCGTCCCCGGGAAGGCACCCATCCACGCCTTGAGGATCGGGTCGGTCTCGTCCCACTCGTAGAGCGTGACGGTCCCGTCGTACGCGTCCACGGTCGCCTTCACCGCGTTGCGCATGTAGTTGACCTCGTCGGTCGGCAGCGCACGCAGCCCGACGGTGTCCTGCAGCGAGTCGTCGGTCATCGTCTTGAACGACTCCCGCTCGGACAGCGGGTACCGGTCGGTCGTGGTGTAGGCGTCCAGGATCCACAGGATCTTGCCGTCGACCACGGCAGGGTAGGGGTCGCTGTCCACGGTCAGCCAGGGGGCGACCTTCTCGACCCGGTCGCGCGGCGCCCGGTTGTAGAGCACCTTGCTCTCCGGGTTGACCCGGCCGGAGAGCAGGAAGTTCGGCTCACCGAACTTCACCGCGTACATCAGCTTGTTGAAGAACCCGCCGACCCCGACGCCACCCAGGCCGTCGTACGTCGTGGTCTGGTCCTCCACGTCGAGGGTCGCGTTGGAGCTGCCCAGGTCCAGCTCGACGGGTCCCGCGCCGTCGGGACGCCCGACGATGGAGTAGTCGGGGCTCTGCTCACCGAAGTAGACCCGGCCCTCGTACGGCCCGAGTGCGTTCTGCGCCTCCGGGTCGTCCTCGGTCGGCTGACCCTCGGCCCACTGGATGCTGGTCCCCTCGGCGGAGTTGTCCTCCGGCCGCTGGTTGGCGAACGCCGCGATCACGCCGTTGCCGTGGGTGTAGACGGTGTGCAGGTTGGACCAGTTCTGGTCGGCCGCGTTGATGCCGGTCTGGTCGAGCTCGCGGACGCCGAGCACGAGCGCCCGGTCGGTGCCGTCGATGGTGTAGCGGTCCACGTCGAGCACCGGCGCGACCGAGTAGTAGGCGCGCGCCTGCTGGTTCTGCTCGAAGGTCTGGCGGACCAGCTGCGGGTCCACCAGCGGCGTCGAGGACGTCTGCCGGTCGAGGATCGGGAGCTGACCCGGGCTCGCGGAGGAGTTGCTGGTGTAGAGGTCGACCTCGACGTCCTTGAGGTCGTACGCCGCACGGGTCGCCTCGATGTTCGCGGCGATGTACGGCTCCTCCTTGTCCGCCTCGGACGGCTTGACCTGGAACTGCTGCACGATGCCCGGCCAGATCAGGCCGAGCAGCACGGCGGAGAGCGCCAGCAGCGCGAGCCCGACCGACGGGAGCAGCCAGGTGCGGCGCCACACGTTGAGGAAGAACAGGATCGCGCAGATCACCGCGATCCCCATCAGGATGTTCTTGGCCGGGAGCACCGCGTGGTCGTCGGTGTACGTCATCCCGGTGATCAGGCGACCGCCCTGGTTGACCAGGTCGAACCGGTCCAGCCAGTAGTCACCGGCCTTGGCGAGGACGAAGACCCCGAGCAGCAGCGAGAGCTGGCCCTGGGCCGCACCGGACAGCCGATCGTGCGAGGTCTGCAGCCGCACGCCGCCGTACAGGTAGTGCACCAGGGCGGCAGCCATCAGGGCCACGACGGTGACCGCCATCGTGAAGTCCACGAGGTAGTGCAGCCACGGCAGGTCGAAGACGTAGAAGCCGATGTCCTTCTTGAAGTAGACGTCGGTCGCGTCGAACGGGACCCCGTTGCGCCACAGCAGGTAGCTGCGCCACTCCCCCAGCGCCGAGGACCCGGCGAACATGCCGAGCACCAGCGAGACCCCGACCAGGAGCCAGGTGCGGATCGGGGTGACCGCCTCGCGGTAGCGGTCGAGCCCGGTCTGCTCCGGTGAGTTCGGCCGGAACAGCGGCCGCATCCGGTAGGCGACGTACATGTTGGCCCCGACCGCCAGCGCCATCACGGCACCGAAGATCAGGAACAGCCCGGCCTTCGTCCAGAACAGGGTGGTGAACACCCCTGCGTAGCCGATCGACTTGAACCACAGCCGGTCCGTGTAGAGACCGGCGAAGGCCGTGAGCAGGAAGAACGTGAAGATGACCACCACCGCGGTGATCGCGAGCGCCCGGGAGCGCCCCCGCTCGGGGGCCGGCGGCGGGGTGTCCCGCGGGTCGTCGTCGAAAAGCTCGCTCATGGCGATTCCTCTTCCAGTGTTGCTGTGAGAAGGGCAAGCAGTCCGGGGACCAGGTCCCCGCCACCCACCACTGACTGGTCGTCATCGTGGGCACGCAGCCGGAGGGCGCAGTACGTCGAGCCGGCCCGCGTGGCGCCGGCGACGATCCGCACCTCCTGCCGGTCGGGATGTTCGCGGGCGAACTCCTCGGCCGCGGCCGGGTCTTCGGGGATCTCGCCGTCGGCGTCCGGGGGCAGCACCAGGCGCTCGACGACCGCCGCACAGCCGGCCACGTCGGCCGGCCAGACGATCGACTCGAGCACCGTCTCCAGCCGCTTCTCGGGGCTGAGCTGGTCCTGCTCGACAGCGGTCAGCGATCCGGCCTCCGAGTCGGCGTCCAGACCCATCGCGGCCGAGAGCGCAGGCTCGCGCTCGACCAGCTGTGCGGTGGGCACCAGGGCGTAGAGGCGCGCCGGCTGGTCCCAGCCTCCGGCCGCGATGTGCGACTCGATCTCCAGGACCGCCGCCGCCAGGGCGGGGTCCACGTCGAGCTCGCGGGCCAGCTCCGGGTCCACCTCGGCCTCGAATTCGCTCACGATTCCTCCTTGCAGGTGGGCAGGTCGGCAGTCGGGTCGGCGACCCAGGCCTCGATCGCCTGGACGGCGCTGTGCATGGTCTCGGCGCGGACGAGCTGCATGTCCTCGTTGGGTGCCCCGAGTGCGTCGGAGCAGTTGTCCGGCGGCACCAGGAACAGCTCCGCGCCGGCCTGGCGGGCACCCACGATCTTCTGCTGGATCCCGCCGATCGGGCCGACCTTGCCGGTCCCGTCGATGGTGCCGGTGCCGGCCACTGTGGCGCCGCCGGTGAGCGACCCGGGGGTCAGCGTGTCGTAGATGCCGAGTGAGAACATCAGGCCCGCGCTGGGTCCCCCGATGCTCGGGTCGATGTTGACCGAGACCTGGAACGGGAACTCGTAGCCCGTGCCGAACCTGATCCCGATGGTGCTCGTGCCGTCGACCTGCTCCGGGGTCACGCTCACCTCGGTCCGTTTGCCGTCGCGGCGCACCACGAAGTCGACCGGCGTGCCCGCCGGCGCCGCCCGGACCGCGTTGATCACGTCGTCGGTCGAGGCCACGGGAGCACCGTCCGCCTCGAGGAAGATGTCGCGCACCTTCAGCCGCCCATCGGCCGGGGTGCCCTTGCCCACGCTCAGGACCTCCAGTGCGGGCTTGACGTCGTAGCCGAGCTCCTCGAGCGCAACGGCGATCGCGGCATCCTGGGAGGTGACCATGTCGACGGCCCCCTCCTCGCGGTTCTGTGCCGTCGTCTCGTCTGGCCGGTAGACCGCCTTGTACGGGTAGACCGACGCGTCCGGGCTGATCCAGTCCCCCATCAGCTGGAAGAGGTTCACCCGGGCGTCCGGCTGCGAGACGTAGACCGTGGTCATCCGCAGCTCGCCGTCGTCCCGGTAGGTCTTCTGGCCCTGCACCTGGATGATCTCCTGCCCCTCGGTCTCCGCGAGCACGTCGACGGTCAAGCCGGGCTGGTAGGTGACGTAGGGCAGCGGACGGGTCGCGGCGGTCACCCACAGCGCCACGAGCAACGGGACCGCCAGGATCCCGGCCAGAGTGCGCTGCGTCATGTGGTCAAGCCTCTCATTCGGCGACAACCGCGCTGCGCACGGCTGGTGCCGGTGGTCGGCCTACGAGACGAAGCGGTCCCGGTCGTCGGGCTGCTGCGGTGTGGTCGGGGCGCGCGGGGCACGCGACGGGCGTACGGCGATCCCGGTGCTGCGGTCGCGCACCGGCGTCCGGGCGGCGTACGGCAGCTGCTGGGCGCCGTGGTCGCGCTGGAGCGCCTCGGCCAGCCTGCTGACCGCCACGTCACGGTCGACCTCACCGCGACCCTCCCGCCCCAACCAGCTCACCCAGAGCATGGCGACGAACGTCACCACGACCGGCGGCACCAGCCAGAACAGGATCTCCACACTCGCAGCCTAGGCAACGACGAGGTCCAGGCCTGGGAGAAACGCTCAGGGGGAACCCACCCACTCGTCGTCACCGTCGTCGAAGCGCTGGTGCTTCCAGATCGGCACCTCCGCCTTGAGCGTGTCGATCAGCGCACGGGACGCGGTGAACGCCTCGCCCCGGTGGGCGGCGGTGGTCGCGACGATGACGGCGATGTCGCCGATCGCGAGGGTGCCGGTGCGGTGGACCGCTGCCACTCCGTGCACGTCGTACTCGTCCGCGACCCGGGCGCAGACCTCGGTGAGCCGGGCCAGCGCGGTCGGGTGGGCGGAGTAGTCGAGACCGTCGACGCCACGGCCGCCGTCGTGGTCGCGGACCCGACCCACGAAGAGGGTCAGCCCTCCGGACGCGTCGTCGTCGAGGGCGGCGACCACCTCGGCGACGTCCAACGGAGTCTCGCGCAGGTCGACCAGGCGCAGGGCGGAGTTGCTCACGACCCGAGCCTAGCCGGGGCGCCCGCGCGACCTTGCCGTCCGCGCGTACATTTGGGGTATGGACGACAACCCCGGTGACACCCCCGACGGATCCGGCGACGAGGGCCAGAACCCCTTCGAAGGCACCCCGTTCGCGCAGTTCTTCGGCGGCGGCGGGCTGCCCGGAGGGATGCCCGACCTGGGCCAGATCTTCAGCCAGCTGCAGTCCCTGATGCAGCCCCACGACGGCACCATCAACTGGGACCACGCCGTGGACCTGGCCCGCAAGACCGTCGCCCAGAGTCCCGACCCGACTCCCAGCCAGAAGCAGCAGGAGGCGGTCGCCGACGCACTGCGCCTGGCCGACCACTGGCTCGACGAGACGACGGCGTTCCCGTCGGGCGTCTCCTCGACCGTGGCCTGGAGCCGCGCCGAGTGGGTGGTCGGCACGACCGAGGTCTGGAAGGTGCTCGTCGAGCCGATCGCCGAGGGCTCCGTGCAGGCCCTGTCGGGCGCGCTGCCGGACGAGGCCAAGTCCATGTCCGGCCCGTTGCTCGGCATCCTGGGCAAGGCGGTCGGCGTGATGCTCGCCTCGCAGGTGGGCTCCGGGCTGGGCGCGCTCGCCGCCGAGGTGCTCAGCGTCTCCGACATCGGGCTCCCGCTGGCCCCCACCGGCCGGGCCGCGATGGTCCCCGCCAACGTGACGGCGTTCGCCGAGGGCCTCGACGTGACCGAGGACGACCTGCTGCTCTACTTCGCCCTTCGTGAGGCCGCCCACCAGCGGCTCTTCGCCCACGTGCCGTGGCTGCGCGAGCACCTGATCGGCGCCGTGACCGCCTACGCCCGCGGCATCGAGATCAACACCGAGGCGATCCAGAGCCGCATCGAGGAGCAGATGCGCGGGATCGACCCGATGAACCCCGAGTCGATGCAGAACCTCTTCGAGGGCGAGCTCTTCGACCTGCCCAAGTCGCCGGCCCAGGAGGCCGCGCTGCAGCGCCTCGAGATCACCCTGGCGCTGGTCGAGGGGTGGGTCGACGACGTCGTCGGCCAGGCCACGGTCGAGCGGATGCCGGCCGCAGCCAAGCTCCAGGAGGCGGTACGCCGCCGGCGTGCCGCGGGCGGCCCTGCCGAGCAGACGTTCGCCTCGCTGGTCGGCCTCGAGCTGCGACCGCGTCGGCTGCGGGACGCCTCGACGCTGTGGGGGTCGCTGCGCACCCGTCAGGGGGCCGAGGCTCGCGACGGCGTGTGGATGCACCCGCACCTGCTGCCCACGGCCGCGGACCTCGACGACCCGCTGGGTTTCCGCGAGGACGCCGCGGCTCCCGAGGAGCTCAGCGAGGAGGACTTCGACGCCGCGCTGCGCGATCTGCTCGAAGGGCCCGACCCCGACGCGCCCACCGAGTGAGCCTGCACGCCGATGCCCTGGCGGTCCTCACCGACTGGACCGCGCCGACCCCGGAGCAGGAGGCGTTGCGGGTCCGCTACGTCGACCACCTGACCCGGCGCGCCGATGGGATGCTGCGCGCCTGCTTTCCCGACCACCTCACTGCCGGGGTGCTCGTCCTGGACGACACCCTGGACCGGGTGCTGCTCAACCTGCACGGCAAGGCGAGGCGCTGGTTCGCGTTCGGTGGGCACTGTGAGGACGAGGACCCCACCCTGGCCGGCGCCGCCCAGCGAGAGGCTCGCGAGGAGTCCGGGATCGACGACCTGCGCTTCGACCCGGTCCCGGCGCACCTCGACGCCCACGCGGTGCGGTTCTGTGATCCGCGCGGCACGGTGCACCATCTCGACGTGCGCTACGTCGCCCGGGCTCCGGCCGGTGCGGAGCCCGCGCCGAGCGAGGAGTCGCTGGAGGTGCGGTGGTGGCCGATCGACGGCCTGCCCGACCTGGAGGCCGAGATGCACGAGCTGATCGCGATCGCCAGGGCCCGGTTCGCTCAGTCGCCGTCGTAGCCGGGCGGCAGGTCCATCCGCGCCGCCGCGGACCAGCCCAGCAGGTAGCCGCGGGCCCGCTCCGCCTGGGGGTAGCGCTCGACCCAGGCCCAGAACTTCTCGCCGTGCCCCGGCTCGAGGAGATGGGCCAGCTCGTGGACCAGGACGTAGTCGATCACCCACGCCGGCATGCCCTGGAGCCGGGCGGAGAGCCGGATCGCCCGGTCGCCCGGGGTGCACGACCCCCACCGCGCCTGCTGGTTCTCCACCCAGCGCACCGAGCCGGGGGTGGCCAGCCCGCCCAGGTAGCGGTCGTTGAGGTTGGTGGCGCGTTGCAAGAGCGCCGCGTCGGAGGGCTTCTTGCGCCGCTCCGACCGCTGGAGCCGGGAGACCATGGTCTTGACCCACTCGGCTTCTTCGGCCCGGCTGAGCGAGGACGGGATCATCACCACGATCCGGTCCCCGTCGCGGTACGCAGAGACCGTACGGCGCCGCCGCTTCGAGCGGCGTACCTCCACGTCGGGTTCGGCCTGCATGACAGCAAACTATCCGTTCGCCCAGGCCAGCAGTCGATCCTGCGGCCAGGTGTTGACGATGCGTTCGGCCGGGATGCCGGCCTGCTCGGCCCGCTCGCAGCCGTAGACCAGGAAGTCCAGCTGTCCCGGGGCGTGGGCGTCGCTGTCGATCGAGAACAGGCAACCGAGGTCACGGGCCTGCTCCAGCAGGGCGGTCGGCGGGTCGCGCCGCTCCGGCCGGGAGTTGATCTCGACGGCCACGTCGTGCTCGACGCACGCCTCGAAGACCGCTCTGGCGTCGAACGTGGAGGACTTGCGGGCGCCGCGGTTCCCGGTGACCAACCGCCCGGTGCAGTGACCGAGGACGTTCGTGCGCGGGTTGCGGATCGCACCGATCATCCGCCGGGTCATCGGCTCGGAGTCCATCGCCAGCTTGGAGTGCACGCTGGCCACCCGGACGTCGAGACGGGCCAGCAGCTCCTCGGACTGGTCGAGACCGCCGTCGTCCAGGATGTCCACCTCGATGCCCTTGAGCAGCGTGAACCCGGCACCGGCCAGGTGCTCGTTGACCGCGTCGACGACGTCGAGCTGCCGGGCCAGGCGTTCCGCGCTCAACCCGTGGGCGACGGTGAGGCGCGGCGAGTGGTCGGTCAGCACCAGGTAGTCGTGGCCGAGCTCGATCGCTGTGAAGGCCATCTCCTCGATCGGGGAGCCCCCGTCGGACCAGTCGGAGTGCGTGTGCAGGTCCCCGCGCAACGCCGCGCGCAGCTCGCTGTCCCCCGGCGGTCAGCGGCCCGCCGTGCTCCTGCTCGAGCCTGGCCAACCGCTCCGGCAGGACGCCGCGCACCGCGTCGGCGATCACGCTCGCGGAACTCGCGCCGATCCCCGGCAGGTCGGTCAGGCTGCCGTCCTCGACGGCCGCGGCGACCGCGTCCTCGGGCATCGGCAACAGGGTGGCGGCCGCCCCACGGAAGGCCTTGACCTTGTAGGTGTCGGCCCGGGAGCGCTCGAGCAGGAAGGCGATCCGGCGTAGCGCCGCCACCGGCCCGTCGGCGTACCCGGGACGCCCCGAGCCGCGCTGGTCGACCTCCGCCACGCGATACCTCCCGACAATTTTTCGTGCACACCCGGTGGACAAGCGTTCTGGCTGGTCAGCGGCACCATAGCCGGTGGGGTCGGGCATTTCCTCCACAGGTCAATGCCCGGATCTCCGCCACTTTTCCACACGAACCCGGCCTTGTCCCCAGCGTTATCCACAGGCTCCTCCACAGGGCGGCACCGGGTTTCGTTGACCCGGCGGCGGTGCGCCTCCTAGCGTGGCGGCAGAAGAGGCCCCCGGCCCATCGATCGACACTCGCAAGGGGAAGGCGAATGTCGAGACGTGGATCGAGGGCCTCTTCTTCTGGGCTCAGGGTCTGAGGCTCAGGCGCCGGTGAACAGGGGCGCCCGCTTGGCCTGCGCGGCGCGGATCCCTTCCTGCAGGTCCTCGGTGGCCAGCGTGATCGGCTGCGCCATCGCCTCCCACTGCAGGCAGCTCTCGAAGTCCGCGTGCCCGCCGTCCAGCAGGGCGAGCTTGGTGAGCCGGCTGGCGATCGGGGCGGTGGCCGCGACCCCCTCGGCCGTCGCCAGCACCTCGGCGTCGAAGACGTCCGGCTCCAGCACCCGCGAGACCAGGCCCAGGCGCAGCGCCTCGTCGGCGTCCACGGTGCGACCGGTCAGCAGCAGATCGCGGGCGTGGGCCTCCCCGACGACCTGGGGAAGCAGGTAGGTGCCGGCCATGCCCGCATGCATGCCGAGCTTCACGAACGGCACCCCCATCCGAGCGCCACGAGCGGCGTACCGGATGTCGCAGGCGAGGGCCAGGCACAGCCCGGCTCCGATCGCAGGCCCGTTGATCGCCGCGATCGTGGGTACCTCGAGCCTGCGGATCGAGAGCCAGGCCCGGTAGAAGGCGAGCATCCGGGTACGCAGGTGGTCCACGGAGGCGTCCGGCTCGCTGGCGATCCACGAGGTGTTGCCCCCGGAGCAGAACGCCGATCCCTCCCCGGTCACCACCACGACCCGCACCGACCGGTCCGCCGCGAGCTCGTCGACGGCCGCGACCCACGAGTCGGTCATCTCGTCGGACATGGCGTTGCGTTGGGCCGGGTTGTCGAGGACCAGCCGCACCACCCCGGCCGAGGGTCGCTCGAGGCGCAGGTGCGGACGGTCGGTGGGTGTAGGAGGGGCTGGCGAATCGGCCGACGAATCGGCCGGCGGGGTGGGTTCAGGCATGCGCTCACCGTACTGAGCCGGACCGGACCGCGCCGTGACCGGATTCACGCATTTCGGTGTGCCTGCGGCACGCGCAGGCGGGAGTGTCGTAGGGTCAAGGCGGCTCAGCGGCAACCGTCGCCGGGCTTCCGACGGGCTTCCCCCCGAATTTCCCCGTCGCGACGACCGAAGAACACCTATTGCAAGGAGGCCGTCATGGCGGAGACCTGGAGCGGCGAGTTCTACTGCGTGAAGTGCAAGGAGAAGCGCGAGGCGGAGGGCGAGGTCAGGGTCAACGACAAGGGCACCCGCATGGCCAAGGCCGTGTGCCCCGTCTGCAGCACGAACCTGAACCGCATTCTCGGCAAGGCGTAATCGCCCCCACGAGCTGATACAGCGGCGCCTCCCGGTCACGGCCGGGCGGTGCCGCTGTCGGCATTTCCCCGCCTGTGGAGATCCGCCGTCGGGTCGCCGCGTGCTGTGCCAAGGTGCCCGGCATGTCACCTCTCACGTCCAGCGAGCACTCCCCGCGGCTGGCCCTGCGCCCCGGTGTTCCGGTCGTCCGTCGTGACGACCACCATCTGCAGGTCGGGGTCGATCCCCCGGCCCGGGTGGTCCTGCGCGACGACGCCGACGTACGCCGCACCCTCGAGGACCTGCTGGCCGGTCGCGCCCCCGCACCGAGGACGGCAGCCGGTGGGCGGCTGCTCGTCGAGCTCAGCCGGGCGCAGCTGGTCGTCGACGGCACCCAGCTCGACGCCGCGCTGGCCGGCGTCGTCGACCGCGACTGCGTGCGCGCTGCCTTCGCCCAGCACGGCGACGAGGCGCCGGCCCGGCTCAGATCCCGGTCGGCCGCGCGGGTAGCGGTCGACGTGCCGCCGCCGGTGCGGGACCTGACGACCCGGCTGTTGCGGGCCTCCGGCGTCCCCCTCGCCAACGACTCCGGCGACTCCGGCGGCTCCGGCGCGGACGACGTGCCCACCGTGTCGCTGGGGATGACGGTCGGCGAGGTCTCCCGTGATCGCCTGGATGACGCCGTGCGCGACGGGCACCCGCACCTGGTCGTGTGCGCCGGGTCCACGGGAGTCACGCTCGGGCCCTTCGTGGTGCCCGGTCGCACCGCGTGCCTGCGCTGCGCCGATGCGCAGCGGGCGGAGCTGGACCCCCGGCGCGCGATCGTCGTCGAGCAGTGCGCCCGGCAGTCGCGGGTCGAGCAGCCGCTCGACCCGGCGCTGCTCACGCTGGCGGCTGCCTGGGCGGTGCGGGACGTGGTCAGCTTCGTGGACGGCGACCGGCCGTCGACCTGGTCGGCGTCGATCACGCTGCGTCCAGATCTGGTGGTCCACCGGCAGGAGTGGAAGCGGCACCCGGGCTGCGGGTGCGCCTGGGACCTGGGGTTCGCGGCCGCTCAGGGCTGATCGGGGCTGATGGGGTGGGGCCGGCTCACCAGAACTCGCTGTCGAGCTTGCCCTCCATCGCCCGCAGGTGCTCGCGCGAGCAGGTGTCGCAGAACCGCCGTCGCCGACCGTTCTCGACCGACGTGGTCCAGGTGAGCGTGGCGGACTCGTCGGCCTCCTGCCGACCGCAGAAGTCACAGGTGATCATCGGGTGAGGGTACTCCTGGCGCATTGCTGGACAACGGGCCGCAAGGGTCCGGGAACGACAAGAGCCGGGTACGACGCGGTTCGTCGTACCCGGCTCCTGGTCTTCGCGGTGCGGGGTGGTGCGGTGGCTGCTGGTGCGGCCCCCGCGATCGGCTGGCTCACCGATCCCCTACAGCGCGCGGGCGAGAGCGAGGCGAGCCTGCTGTGCGGCGTCCTCGGCCTTGCGGCTCAGGCGCCGAGCCCGAGCCAGGTGGTGGCCGCGTCGCAGTTCGTGCGCCTCTCCCAGGCGCCCGGACATCTGTGCCCGGGCCAGGTTTTCCTGCATGAGATTCATGGTCGTACTCCGTTTCGCAAAAGTGTTCACTGATGTCGTCATTTCCTTGTGGGAGGCCCTACGCGGCGGCCTCGTCCTTGCGGGGTCGGCCACGGGGCCTCTTGCGCGGGATCACCACTCCCTGGAGGAAGAGCTCGCCGCCCCAGACTCCCCAGGGCTCACGCCGCCCGAGAGCACCATCGAGGCACAGCGAGCGGACGGGGCAGTCCTGGCAGAGCAGCTTGGCGAACTCCACGTCGGCAGGAGACTCGGCGAACCACAGCTCCGGGTTGTTGACCCGGCAGGGCAGCAGCGCTTCGTCCACCTGGCCGGCCACGTCGTGCAGGCCGCCCAGGCTCGGCTGTCCGACCTCGGGGGTTCTCCCCTCGGTGCGGTCCAGAATGCTGATGGTCATGTGTTCACCTCCTCGGGTGACCTGGTCGGGTTGGTCGGAGAAACAAAAAGGCCGCGGATCCCGGTGACGGGTCCGCGGCCTGGAGGTGACCGAACTGTTGGTTCTCAACAGGTCGGAGGTCTCCAGGCAGGGGTCCCCGGGAAGTAGCCCTGGGCGAGGCCCAGGTCGGCTCCGGTGATGACGGCGGAACGGTCGCGCACGACGGTCGCGGAAATGCCGCAGGCCGGGGTGGCGCCGAAGACTGCACCGAAATCGGGGCCGGACTTGGGCATGCCAAAGACAGACGGGTTCTGTACCGTCCGCGTGAGCTTGGTGCTGACCATCGAGGCCACCTCCTTCGGTTCTTCGGGCGCCGATCTTGTCAGGATCGTGGTGCGCGTTTGCGTAGGCGAAAAGTTATCGCGCCCACTGGGTAATGGGCAAACCATTTTATGACTATTTCTGGAAATTTCTGGACCAGTTGCCCGCACCTGCCTCAGGACTACCGGCAGAGGCCCAGCACGTCGTCGCCGTAGCGGTCCACCTTCGCGCGTCCGATGCCGTTGATCTTGAGCAGCGCCTGCTCGGTGACCGGCCTGTGCTCGGCGATCAGCTGCAGGGTCGCGTCGGTGAAGACCACGAACGCCGGCACCTTCTCGCCCGCGGCCCGGTCCTTGCGCCACTCGCGCAGCCGGTCGAAGAGCGCCTCGTCGTACGACGCCGGGCAGTCGGTGCAGCGGCCGCGCTTCTTCTCGGCGCCGGAGGCCAGGGGCTTGCCGCACTCGCGGCAGCTCAGCACCTTGCGGTTGCGAGCGGCGACGGTGGCGACCGGGTGGTCGTCGGGCAGCAGCGGGTCGAGGAACCGGGACGCCTTGCGGTTGGCGCGACCACCGGGGTTGCGGGCGAGCGACCACGAGAGCGTCAGGTCGACCCGGGCCCGGGTCATGCCGACGTAGAGGAGCCGACGCTCCTCCTCGACGGCGGCGGGTGTGTCGGCGTAGGTGATCGGCATGGTGCCGTCCTGCAGGCCGCAGAGGAAGACGGAGTCCCACTCCAGTCCCTTGGCCGCGTGGAAGGTGGCCAGGGTGACGCCCTCGGCGACCGGGGCGTGCTGCTCGGCCGCGCGCCGGTCCAGGTCGTCGACGAACGCCCCGAGGTCGTGCGTCTCGTCGCGGGCGAACTCGGCAGCCTGGTCGACCAGCGCCTGCCACGACTCCCACCGGTCACGGGTCTGGCCCCGGGTGGTGGGCGGCTCGGCCACCCAACCCATCCCGGCGAGGGTGCCGCGCACGGTGTCGAGCAGCTCCGTCCCCTCGCCCGAGCGGGCCGCGCCGCGGAGCCGGGTGACGGCCTCCCGCACCTCGGGCCGGTCGAAGAACCGGGCGGCGCCGCGCACGACGTAGGGGATGCCGCGACCGGACAGCGCGTCCTCGTAGGCCTCGGACTGGGCGTTGATCCGGAAGAGCACGGCCACCTCGGCCAGCGTGCGGCCCTGGTCCCTCAGCCGGGCGATCCTGGTGGCCACGGCCTCGGCCTCCGCGACCTCATCGGGCTGGGGGGTGAAGCTCACGGCCGGGCCGGAGGATCGCTGCGCCCGCAGCTCGACGCCCCTGCTCTCGGAGCCGGCCAGCAACGCGTTGGCGGCCGCCACCACCTCGGGACTCGAGCGGTAGTTGCGGACCAGCTCGATGGAGGTGGTCGCCGGGAACTTCGTCGGGAAGTCGCGGAGGTACGCGGCGTTGGCACCGGCGAACGAGTAGATCGTCTGGGCCGGGTCCCCGACCACGCAGAGCTCGTCACGCCCACCCAGCCACAGGTCCAGCAGCGCGGACTGGATCGGGGAGACGTCCTGGAACTCGTCGACGACGAACCATTTGTACTGGCGCCGGACCTGCGCTGCCACGCGCTCGTCCTCGGAGAGCATGCCCGCGGTGAGCAGCAGGACGTCCTCCATGTCCATCCGGCCCTGGCCGCGCTTGACCTCCTCGTAGCTGCCGAAGACGCGGCCGACGGTGTCGGCGTCCTGCCCGGCCACCGAGCGGCCCCGCGCGGTGGCAACCCGGGCATAGTCGTCGGGATGGACGTTGCTGACCTTGGCCCACTCGATCTCGGAGGCCAGGTCGCGCAGCAGGGCCTGGTCAGCGGCAAGTCGCTGGCGGCGGGCAGCCGTCGCGAGCAGGCCGATCTTGGAGGCGATCAGCGTGGGCAGCTCCGTGCCGTGGACGTGCGGCCAGAAGTAGCGAAGCTGGCGCAGGGCGGCGGAGTGGAAGGTCCGCGCCTGCACCGCGCCCGCGCCCAGCTCGCGCAGCCGACCGCGCATCTCCCCCGCTGCCCGGGTCGTGAACGTGACCGCCAGCACCTCGGTGGGGGCATACACCCCGGTGTGCACGCCGTGGGCGATCCGGTGGGTGATCGCCCGGGTCTTGCCGGTCCCCGCACCCGCGAGCACCCGCACCGGGCCGCGCAACGACTCCGCGACACGACGCTGCTCGGGGTCGAGGGCGGCGAGCAGGTCGAGCGGGCGGACTGGCTCGGCGCCGGACATGCGGGAACAACTCCTCGACCATGATGGTTGGGCATCGTGTACGCAGTGAACCCTAGACGTCGGAGGCGACAGTCCAGATGAGCCCGGTTGAGACCACCAGCAGCACCGTCACCATGTACTCCACCCCGTGGTGCGGCTACTGCCACCGCCTCAAGAGCCAGATGGACCGCGAGGGCATCAGCTACCGCGTCGTCGACATCGAGCAGGTCCCCGAGGCCGCGCTGATCGTCGAGGCGGCCAACAACGGCAACCAGACCGTCCCGACCCTGGTGTACTCCGACGGCACCGCGCAGTCGAACCCGTCGCTGAAGCAGGTCAAGAACAAGCTGGCCGAGCTGCAGCCGGTCTCCTGACCCGCTGACCCGCCTCGTGGTCGATCCGTCCGCGGGGGTGGGTCACCACGACCCGGGCAGTGGACCGCCGTACCAGTGCTCCACCAGTGACCGGGAGATCGAGACCCCGCCCGGCAGCACGAGCGTGCCGGCCTCGGCCTCGTGCCGCATCTCGGCGCGGGTGAGCCAGCGGGCGTCCTCGATCTCGGTCCGGTCGACCCGGATCTCGGTCGTCTCGGCCGCCGCCACGAAGCCGATCATCAGGCTGGCCGGCAGCGGCCACGGCTGGTTGCCGAAGTACTCGACCGCGCCCACCCGGATGCCGACCTCCTCGGCGACCTCGCGGCGTACGGCGTCCTCCAGGGTCTCCCCCGGCTCGCAGAAGCCGGCCAGCGTGGAGTACCGGCCCTCGGGCCAGGCTGCCTGACGACCCAGCAGGCAGCGTTCGTCCGGGGTGCCGGCCGCCCCGGAGGTGACCAGCATGATCACGGCGGGGTCGGTGCGCGGGAACTGGACGCGGCCGCAGTCCGTGCACTGGAGCTCGTGCCCGGCCGCGCGTGCCGCCAGTCCGCCACCGCAGGTGGGGCAGAACCGGGTCCGGGCGTGCCACTCGGCCAGCCCGATCGCATGCAGCAGCAGCGGGGCCTCGTCCTCGCCGGCGCCCGCGAGGTGCGGCAGCAGGCCGCGCAGGCCGACCCACTCGGCGTCGTCCGACCTCGCGGCGTCCGGGTCGACGACGACCGCGAAGTACGTCGTGCCGCGGAACTCCCCCAGGAGCACCCGCATCCCCGCGGGCGCCGCCGCCGGCTCGACCCAGTCGATCGGCCCCGTCGATCGTCGGATCCGGGCTCCGGAGACCACGACGACGCGGCTGGCCGGGTCGGCCCACCGCTGTTCCAGCCACGCGTCGTCGCCCCGCCGGACGCCGGTCCGGTCGTGCGGGTTGGCCGACATGCTCAGGTGCGGAAACGTCACGGCTCAGAGGCTAGCCCGTGCCCGGTGCCTCTAGGGTCGGGCGCATGAGCACCCACATCGGCGCCCGGCCGGGCGACGTCGCCCCCACCGTCCTGATGCCCGGCGACCCGCTGCGGGCGAAGTGGATCGCGGAGCACTTCCTGACCGATGCCCGGTGCTACACCGAGGTCCGCGGCATGCTCGGCTACACCGGCAGCTGGCAGGGCACCCCGGTCTCCGTGCAGGGGTCCGGGATGGGACAGCCCTCGCTGGCCATCTACGCCAACGAGCTGTTCAGCGAGTACGACGTCGCGTCGGTGATCCGGGTCGGCTCCTGCGGGGCGCTCACCGACAAGCTGGCCCTGCGCGACCTGGTGATCGCCTCCGGTGCCTGCACCGACTCGTCGATGAACCGGATCCGCTTCGAGGGCCTGGACTACGCGCCGGTGGCCGACTTCGGTCTGCTCCGCGCGGCGTACGACGCCTCGACCACCTTGGCCGGGGACGCCGCCGTGCACGTGGGGCTGATCTTCAGCGGTGACTCGTTCTACAGCCCGCGCCCCGAGCTGACCGCGCGGATGGTGGAG
Organism: uncultured Actinomycetota bacterium; assembly: GCA_963826415.1. Lineage (GTDB taxonomy): Bacteria > Actinomycetota > Actinomycetes > Propionibacteriales > Nocardioidaceae > Nocardioides. Next base: position 22,260 of record CAWGWW010000008.1, read on the forward strand.
TACGGCGTGCTCGCCGTCGAGATGGAGGCCAGCGCGCTCTACACGCTGGCCGCGAAGTACGCCCGGCGCGCGCTCGCAATCTGCACCGTCTCGGACCACATCGTCTCCGGCGAGCAGACCTCCGCAAGAGAGCGCGAGCAGACCTTCGGCGCGATGGTCGAGATCGCGCTGACCGCGGCGCTCAGCCAGGACTGAGCAGCGCGAGCTCGCGGAGCAGGTCGAAGCCGGCACGGTCGACCGAACGGGTGCTCGCCGAGACCAGCACCACCCCGACCCCGGCTTCGCGGTCGAGCCCCAACCAGCTCCGGAAGCCTCCGGTGCCGCCGTCGTGCCAGGTGACGTCACGACCCCGGACCGAGAGGGTCAGCCACGCTGCCCCGATCCTGGCGTGCCCGACGAACGCGCGGACCGGGTCGAGGGCGCCGACTCCGGGCGAGGACCCGTCCAGCAGCGCCCCCACCAGGCGGGCGAGGTCGGTGATCGAGGAGCGGACGCCCCCGGCCGGTGCGAGCGCCACGCCGGTCCAGGGCTCCACCTCACGACCTCCGCGGGTGAGCCCGGGCACCGCGTGAGTGCTCAGGTCGGCAGCGGTCGCCGGCGCGTAGGTGGCGGTGAGCCCCAGCGGCGACACGAGCCGGTCCGCGAGCAGCCGGTCGTACGTAGTCCCGGCCGCGGTGGCGACCGCGTGGCCGAGCAACTCGAAGCCCAGGTTCGAGTAGCGCGGCCGAGGTCGGCCGAGTCGGGTCCGGCGGGTCTGGTCGAGCAGGGTGGCCAGATCGTCGCCGTACGGGTTGGTCCCGTGCCGGTGGAGCTGCCAGGTGCGCGTCAACGGGTGCATGGCAGCAGGCAGTCGAGGCAGTCCGGAGGTGTGGGTGCTGAGCGCCGCAAGCGGCGTCGCCGCGACCGGGCTGTCACCCAGGTCCAGGAACTCGCCCAGCGTGGCGGTCTCGGTGACCTCGCCACGCTCGCGGGCATCGACGTACAGCAGCCCGGTGACGCCCTTGGAGATCGAGCCGATCTCGACATCCGACTCCAGGTCGGCGCCGGTCGCGGCCAGCGCGACCCCCGCCGCCGTGACCTCCGCCGCCACCACGACCCGGTGCCGGGGACCGAGCCGCTCGCGCACCCGACCGGCCAGGTCACCGTCTCCGCACACCTCGGTCATCGCACCAGCTGCTCCAGCGCCGCCCGGTCGGGCAGGTCGGCGGGCTCCACGACCTCACCGCTGCGTACGTAGTAGAACGCCGCCCGCACCTGCTCGACCGGCACGCCGGCGAGCTCCGCCCAGGCGACCCGGTAGATCGCGAGCTGGAGCGGGTCGGCGGTCGGCGCCCGGTTGGTCTTCCAGTCGACCAGGAGGTAGCCGTCGCCCTCGCGGTAGACCGCGTCGATCCGGCCCCGGACGACCTGACCGGCCAGCACGAGCGCGAACGGCGGCTCGACCACGTGCGGCGCCCGCTCGGCGAAGGGGCCGTTCTCGAACTGCTTGATCAGCTCGTGCAGGTCCGAGTCGTCGTCGATCCCGTGGTCGCCCCGACCCGGGAGCTCGTCGGGGTCGAGCAGCAGCTGCTGACCGAAGCGCGCCTCCACCCAGGCGTGGAAGCGGGTGCCGAACCGCGCGGCGGGTGACGGGCGCCGTGGCATCGGTCGGGCCAGGTCGCGGGCGAAGGTCTCCGGGTCGTCCCGCAGCCGGGTCAGCGAGGTCGCGGACAGGCTGGAGGGCATCGGCACCTGGATCTCGGGTGCACGGTCGCGCACGGCCTCGTCGAGCAGCCGAGCGATCTCGTCGTCCCACTGCTGGACCCGGTCGAGGAGCAGCACGTCCTCCAGATCGTCCGTGCCGTCGACGGCCGCCTCCCGGACCCGACGGGCCGCGTCGACGCGACGCTCGACCTCGAGCGTCCGGTGCGAGATCGGCCAGTGCTGGTCCGGGGAGTCGTCCGCGAAGGGGCTGGGCTCGCCCTTCACCACCGCCTCCCGCCAGGGGTCCGGCTGGGCACCCCAGGCGGCGATCGCCTCCTTGGTGCGCAGCAGGTAGGCCGAGGGCCCGAGCCCGGCCTTGAGGCGCCGGGCCCAGCACCAGGCCGACACCGACAGCAGGTGCCGGGCTCGCGTCCAGGCGACGTACCCGAGGCGCAGCTCCTCCATCGCCTCGTGCTGCTTGGCGGCCGTGGCGTACGCGGCGATCGCCGCGGCGGTGTGCCCGGTCAGGGCGGGCAGGTCGCGAGCATCGCCGCGCAGGGCGTTGGGCATCACGAACGGCACGGTGAGCCAGCTGGAGCGGGTGCGGTTGGTGGGGAACTTGCGCTCGGTGACGCCGACGAGGAAGACCGCGTCCCACTCGAGCCCCTTGGCCCGGTGCACGGTGAGCAGCTTGACGGAGTCCGCCTCGGAGGGAGTGGCCACGTCGAGCCCCTGCCCGAACTCGTCCTCCGCCTCCAGCCACGCGAGCAGCGCGGCGAGCGTCACCTGGCCGTCCACTGCCTGGAACTCCGCGACCGCCTGCACGAAGAGGTCGAGGTTGTCCCGACGGGCTGCCGCGGCCGGGCTCACCGACGAGGCGAGCTCCACGTCGATGCCGGTGGTCTCGACGATGCGACGCACCAGGTCGAGGATCGGTTCGCCGATCGAGGAGCGCAGCCGGCGCAGCTCGGCGGCCAGCAGCGTGAAGCGCTGGCGGGCCTCCTCGGAGTACTCGAGCTCACCGGGGTCCTCCAGCGCGTCGCAGAGCGACGGGATCTCGGTCGGGTCGGCGCCCTCCACCGCGGCCAGGAGCTGCTGCTCGACGTTGGCGAACGTCTCACCGCCGCGCTGGCCTCCGGCGATCTCCCTGGCGCGGCGGCCCAGCAGCGCGAGGTCACGCGGGCCGATGGCCCAGCGTGGACCGGCCAGCAGGGTCAGCAGGGCGGCGTTGGCGGTGACGTCCTGGACCAGGGTCAGGCACGCCACCACCTCGGAGACCTCGGGCAGCCGGAGCAGGCCCTTGAGACCGACGATCTCGACCGGGATCTCGCGCGAGCTCAACGCGTCGAAGACCGCGGCGGCGTGCGCGTTGTCCCGGGTGAGGACCCCGATCTCCTTCCACGACGGCTCCACCATCGCGTCCCGCGCCTCGACCACGCGATCGGCGAGCCAGCTCAGCTCGTCGTCGTACGTCTCGTGGACGGCGACCCGGACCTCACCGGGCAGGGCGCCGGGCTTGGGCTCGAGCGGCAGCAGCTCGGGTCGCGTGGCGTAGAGCTCTGCGGCGAGGTGGTTGGCAGTGGTGAGGATCCGCTCGTCGGAGCGGCGGTTGACGGTGAGCGGGTAGGTGGTGGGCCGGCCGCTCACCGAGGGAAAGTCCTGGCCGAACTCCAGGATGTTGGAGACCGAGGCGCCGCGCCAGCCGTAGATGGCCTGGTTGGGGTCACCGACCGCGGTGACGGGGTGACCCAGCCCCGACCCGGCGTCCGGACCGGAGAAGAGCCGGCTGAGCATCAGGGCCTGGGCCACCGAGGTGTCCTGGTACTCGTCGAGCAGCACGATCCGGAACTTCGACCGCTCCAGCTCGCCCACCTCCGGGCACTGCTCGGCCAGCCGCGCGGCGAGCGCGATCTGGTCGGAGAAGTCCATCAGGCCCAGCGACCGCTTCAGGTCGCGGTAGCCCTCGACCAGCTCGAGCAGCTCGGCTCGCCGGTCGATCGCGAGGATCGCCTTCTCGTTCTTCTCGCGGTAGGTCTTGCGGTGCTCGTCGGCCATCCCGGCCTCGAAGCGGGGCCGCTCGGCGGCGTCGTACTCGCGCACCTGTCGCGGCGTCACGAGGTGCTCGCTCATCTCCGCGTCGAGCGAGAGGAGGTACTGGATTGCGTGGCGCGGGGAGTCGGTGAGGTGCTCGACCGGTTGCCGGTGACGCGCGACCGCTCGGGCCGCCAGTTGGTAGCGGCTCGCGTCGGCGATCAGCCGCGTGTCCGGCTCGTGCCCGATCCGCAGGCCGTGCTCGGAGAGCAGGCCGGAGGCGTAGGAGTGGTACGTCGAGACGGTGGGCTCCTCGACCTCCTCGTCCAGGCGTGCGTCCCGGGCCGGGAGGAGCCCCGCCTTGCGCAGGCTGCTGCGGATGCGTTCACCCAGCTCGGCGGTGGCCTTGGTCGTGAAGGTGAGGCCCAGGATCTCGCCGGGCTGCACCCTCCCGGTGGCCACCAGCCAGACCACCCGCGCCGCCATCACGGTGGTCTTGCCGGAGCCGGCGCCCGCGATCACCACGGCCGGCTCGAGCGGCGCCGTGATCGCCGCGAACTGCTGTGCGCTGAAGGCGAAGTCGTCGCCGGTCAGCTCACGCAGCTGCTCGGGGGTGGTGATGTCGCGGATGCTCATGACAGCACGCTCCCTGCGGCCTTGTCGGGGCAGATCGGCTGGAAGGAGCACCGGTCGCAGTGGCTACCTGGCCGGGCCACGAACTCCTCGGAGCGCACCGTGGCGACCGCCTGCATCAGCTGCTGCTCGACGGTCCGGACCCCGTCGACCGGCTGCTGGGGCGGCTGGTGCTGGACCTTCGGGACGTCGTTGCCCAGCCGCAGGTGCACCAGCTCTGCGCCGCCAGAGGTCACCGGCCGGCCGGCCAGCTCGTCAGCGGCACCGTGCTCGACCGCGAGCTGGTAGAGACCCAGCTGGGCGTGGCTTGCGACCTCGGGCCCGCTCGGGGAGTACTTGCCGGTCTTGAGGTCGACCACCACGACCCGGCCCTCCTCGTCCAGCTCGAGCCGGTCGGCGTACCCGTGCAGGCGGACCACCTGGCCGTCCGGCAGCGACACCTCCGCGCGCACCTCGGGCTCGGTCGCGAGGACCAGCCGGGCGCCCGGGCGGCTGTGCCAGGCGACGAAGCGGGCCAGGGCATCGGTGGCGGCCTGCCGCTCCCGCTCGCGGGACCAGGGTGTGCGGAACTCCATCCGGGTCCACACCTCGTCGACGAGCCCGCTCAGGTCGGTGTCGAGGGCCAGGTCACCGGAGGCGAGCCGCTCGGCGAGGGCGTGGACGACCTTGCCGAAGCCCTGGCTCGCCGAGCTGGTGACCGCTCCCCCGGCCTCCCGCTGCAGGAACCACTGCGCCGGACAGGTGAGCAGCCCCTCGAGGGCGCTGGCGGACAGGGTGAGCGGGGCGTCGGTGGGACGGACCGGGCGGTCGGACCGGCTCGGCTCGCGCAGCCCCCACCAGGTGGCCGGATCTGCGGCTGGGGCGACCGGGCGCCCGTGCACGTCGAGCTCGGCGAGGACCCGCAACCGCCGGGCCGCGGCCGCGCGCAGCGGCTCGGGCTGCTCGGGGTCGGCCACCGTCCGCCGCAGCTCGGAGACCAGCCCTGCCATGGACAGCGGGCGGCGAGGGCGACCGATGCGGTGCTCGGGATCGGTGCCGAGCTCGTGGACGAACCGTGAGGGCTGCTCGCCGTCGTCGTCGGGTGAGGCGACCGCGGTCACGACCAGGCGCTGTCGGGCGCGGGTGCAGGCGACGTAGAAGAGCCGACGCTCCTCGGCCAGGAGCTCTCGGGGGGTGACCGGGGGGCGCAGGCCTCCGGCGTCGATCTCGTCGGCGCGCAGCAGGGACGAACGCCGGCGCAGGTCCGGCCAGGCGGCCTCCTGGACGTGGGCCACCACGACCAGCCGCCACTCGAGCCCCTTGGACCGGTGCGCGGTGAGCAGCCGCACGGCCTCGCCGCGGACGCCCCGGTCGGCGAGGGTGTCGGCCGGGATCTCCTGGGCGCGCAGGGTGGCGAGGAACTCCCGGACGCTGGTGTGTCCCTTCTGGTCCTCGACCCGGGCGGCGACCTCGAACAACGCGCAGACGGCGTCCAGGTCGCGATGGGCCAGGCGCGCCCCCTGGCCGCCGTACTCGGTGGCGCTGCGCAACCGTCGACCCCAGTCGGAGCCCTGCCACAGCACCCAGAGCACCTCCTCGACGGTCGCGCCGTCCGCGAGCGCGCTGCGGGCACTCCCCAGGAGCTCGCCGAGCCGCTGGGCGCGACGCGCCGGCTCCCCGGGCACCACCGTGAGCGTCTCGGGCGCCAGCACCGCGGACCGGACCAGGTCGCGGGCGAGCACGGACCGGTCCGACGGGCGCAGCGCACGGGTGAGCGCCCGGACGTCGGTGGCGTCCAGTCCGCCCAGCGGCGAGGTGAGCAGTGCCTCGACCCGCTCGGCGTCGACGTGGTCGTCGTGATCGGGATCCTCGATGTCGGCATCGACCGCCACGGCGAGTGCGCCGAGCAGCGGGAGCACCGCAGGCTCCCGCACCAGTGGCGTCTCGTCGCTCGCGACCTCGACGGGGACTCCGGCACCGGCCAGCGAGCGGCGCAGGCCGGGGATCGAGCCGCGCCCCGAGCGCACCAGCACCGCCATCTGCGACCAGCCGATGCCGTCCTCGAGGTGGGCGCGACGCAGCAGGTCGGCGATGTGCTCCGACTCGGCCCGGGCGGTGTCGAACGTGATCGCCTCGACGGCACCGGGCCCCCACTCGTTGGCGGCGGCTTCCGGGGACCGGAACGCGGCGTACTGCTCGGCGGGGATCGAGCCGGAGATCCCGATGGACGCGGCGATCGACCGGGAGGCGCGCAGCAGGCGGGAGCCGAACCGTCGGCTCGTGCCGAGCGCCACGACGGGCGCAGGCGTGCCGTCCTGACGTGGGAACGCCGAAGGGAAGTCGAGGATCCCGCGCACGTCCGCGCCGCGGAAGCCGTAGATGGACTGGTCGGGGTCGCCGACGACGGTGAGGCTGCGGCCGTCGCCGGCGATGGCCTGGAGCAGGGCCACCTGCGCCGGGTCGGTGTCCTGGTACTCGTCGACGAAGACGTGGCTGAACCGGGCCCGCAGCTCCGCCCGATGCACCTGGGCCTCGATCACGGCCCGGGCGATGAGGTCGGGGTAGTCGATGGCGCCCAGGTCGCCGAGCACGTCGAGATACTGCTCGAGGAAGAGCCCGGCCGCCTCGAACTCCGCGACCCCCTCGTCGCGGCCGAGCGTCCGGAGGTCGGTCGGGTCCAGGCCACGCTCCCGGGCCCGCGACAGCACGGCGTGCACCTCCCTCGCGAAGCCGCGCGTCCCGACGGCGGCGCGGAGCTCGGCCGGCCACCGCACCGACTCCGGCTTGTCGGTGAGCAGCTCCTGGAGGACCACGTCCTGCTCGGGGGCCGACAGCAGGCGCAACGGCGTCGCGTAGAGGTCGGCCGGGCTGTAGGCACGCACCAGCCCGTAGGCGAACGAGTGGAAGGTCGAGCTCAGCGAGGTGGTCATGGTCCGCCCGACCCGCGCGGTGACCCGGTCGCGGAGCTGCTCGGCCGCCTTGCGCGAGAAGGTCAGCGCCAGCACGCCGTCCGGGCTGGCTCCCGCCTCGATGGCGGTCGCGATCGCCTCCACCAGCGTGGTGGTCTTGCCGGTGCCGGGGCCGGCCAGCACGAGCAGCGGCCCGCCCGGGTGGTCGACGACGCGCTGCTGGTGCTCGTCGAGGCGGGGTACGTCGACGACGGCGTCCGGTCGCACCAGGCGGTAGGTCGTCGGCGTACTCATGGGGCCACCCAATCATCAGACACCGACAGGTGGCGGCACGCGGCTTGGCAAGCCCTGCCATTCCTCGGCACCCTCCGGGGGTGGTTGAGTGCGGACATGACCGATCACCAGACCACCCATCAGGCCGATGGCCCGCTCTCCGACCTGGTCGTGCTCGACCTGACCCGGGCCCTGGCCGGTCCGCACGCCGCGATGATGCTCGGCGACATGGGTGCGCGGGTGATCAAGATCGAGTCCCCCACCGGTGACGACACCCGTGGCTGGGGGCCGCCGTTCATCGGCGAGGGAGACGAGCAGGAGTCGACGTACTACCTCTCCGCCAACCGCAACAAGGAGTCGCTGGTCCTGGACCTCAAGGACCCGGCCGACAAGGACGTCCTGGCCCGCCTCGTGGAGCGGGCCGACGTGCTGATGGAGAACTTCCGCGTCGGGGTGCTGGACCGGCTCGGCTTCTCGGTCGAGCGGCTGCACGAGCTCAACCCGCGCCTGGTCATCTTGTCGATCACCGGCTTCGGCCACGACGGCCCGGAGGCAACCCGCGCAGGCTACGACCAGATCGCGCAGGGTGAGGGCGGCCTGATGTCGTTGACCGGCAGCGACCAGCCGACCAAGGTCGGGGTCCCGATCGCCGATCTGCTGGCCGGGATGAACGGCGCGTTCGGGGTCGTGGCCGCGCTGCACGAGCGGTCCGTCACCGGGCTCGGCCGCGTGGTGCGGACGTCGCTGCTGGCCGGCATGGTCGGCGTGCACGCCTTCCAGGGCACACGCTGGACCGTCGCCGGCGAGGTGCCGGGCCTGGCTGGTTCGCACCACCCGGCGATCGCGCCGTACGGTCTCTTCGAGACGGGTACGGCGCCGGTGCAGATCGCGTGCGGCTCCGAGGGGCTGTGGCGGGCGCTGTGCGTGGCACTCGACCTGGACCCGGCCGACCCGCGCTTCGAGACCAACCAGTCGCGGGTCGCGCATCGCGACGAGCTGATCGCGCTCCTCGAGGCGCACTTCGCCACCGACCCGGCCGAGCACTGGCTGGCCCTGCTCTCCGAGGCCGGCGTCCCGTCGGGGAAGGTGCGCACGCTGGACGACGTCTATGCGTGGGAGCAGACGCGGTCGCAGCACCTGCTGCTGTCGGTGCAGCACCCGACCCAGGGTGAGCTCGAGCTGCCCGGGTCCCCGATCCGGTTCGACGAGAACGCCTACTCGGGCGGACGCCGCACGCACGAGGCTCCCCCGACCCTCGGCCAGCACAACGAGTCGATCCGGGAGTGGCTCGACTCCTGACCGCACCGGACTATCGTGGGAGGCACGAACAAGGACGAGGAGGAGCCATGTCCACTCCCATCGAGACCCCGGTCGAGCCTCCCGTCGAGCCCCCCGTCGAGTCCGTCGTCGTACTCTCCCGGGCGCTCGACCAGGCCGGCGACGTCCTGGCCCGGGTCCACGAGGACCAGTTCGACCGGCCCACGCCCTGCGGCGACTGGAACGTCGCCCGGCTGATGGCACACCTGGGCGCGGCGCCGCGGATCTTCCTCGAGATGGGTCGCGGCAACCAGCCGGACTGGTCCGCGGAGCCGCCCCCGGTCGAGACCGGCTGGACGAGCCGCTTCCGCTCTGACGCCGACGACCTGATCCACTCCTGGCACCAGGCCGGTGAGGCCGCCGACCCGGCGAAGGTGGACTGGCAGACCGCGGAGTTCGCCCTCCACACCTGGGACCTGGCCCGGGCCACCGGCCAGCCCATCGACCTGGATCCCGAGGTGGCCGAGCGCGGGCTCGCCTTCATGTCCTCGGCGTTGACACCGGAGAACCGCGGGCAGGCGTTCGCCGCGGCCCAGCCGGCGCCCGACGACGCACCGGTCTACGACCGGCTCGCCGCGTACGCCGGCCGGACCCTGGCCTAGCCGGGCGGGCGTCAGCCGAGGTCGACGATCGCGGCGACCGGGCCGCCACCGTCCGGGCCCTGGTGTGCGGCCGAGACCGAGACGAAGACGGCCGGGTCACCGGTGACGGCTGCGGTGACGCCACCGACGGCGGCCTTGATCTGCCGGTGCCAGTGGACGTCGGAGTCGTCGAGCATCGCGTTGCGCCGCCCGCGGACGTTGCCGTCCTGCGAGACCTCGCACTTGAGGAAGACGTTGACCAGCTTGCCGTCGAGGTCGGAGGTGTGCGGACGCTCGGGCAGCTCGAGCCCGGCGGAGCGGATCGCGTCCCAGATGCCGTCGGCGTCCAGCGCGTCCTTCATCACCGAGTGCCCGACGCGGTAGCGGCCACCGATCCCCTTGGCGTTGCCGACCACGACGATCTGCGCCACGTCGAGCTCGACGCCCGAGGAGCAGGAGGCGACGGCCGAGTAGAGCGAGCGGTCGTGCATGACGTCCGCGTCGGTCGGCATCTCGATCTCGCCGAGCGCGACCGCGATCCCGAGCGCGGTGCACCCGTTGGAGAGGTCCATCGACTCGTGGGTGTGCTCGGTCCAGACCGTCTTGCCGCGGGACTTGGCGTCCCGGATGGTGTGCACGGTGAGCAGCGGGGTCTTGGTCTGCACGTAGTGGACGTCGGCGACGTCGGTGATGCCGGCCTTCTCCATGGCGACCTTCACGGCGTCGGCGACCTTCGAGACCATCGCCACCCGGCCGATGTCCTCGGGGAGCAACTGCTCGCTCATCGCGAAGCCGACGCTCAGCCGCGGCTCGTCGCTGGGCTCGGCGTCGGTCGTGGCGAAGATGGTGGCGTGGGGGCTGATCACGCCGTCGGTGCCGCCGGACCAGACGATCGGGACCTGCTTGACCTTCTCGGGCGAGGCGCCCTTGGCGACCAGCACCTCGCGGAACGCCCGGTCGGAGATGATCCGGGTGTAGTCGTTGACGCCGCCGTTGCCCTCGGTCTTGCCGATGATCGCGATGACGCGGTCGGCTGCCATGACCCCGTCGTCGATCAGCTTGGCGAGCTCGGAGGCATCGGCGACGGAGTGGATCGGGACCTTGCGTACTTCGATGGCTTCGGGCATGGCGTTGCTCTCCTGATGGTGACTAGTTGGGTACGACGACGGTGCCGGCGCGCTGCCCCTCGGGGGCGGTCACGGCGGCGACGATGCTCTCGAGATTGGTGATGACGGCTCGGCTGCCGCCCTGCTCCACGAACCGGCAGACCGCGTCGACCTTCGGCCCCATGGAGCCGCTGGCGAAGTGGCCCTCGGCAGCCAGGTCCCGCATCTCCTGGACGCTGACCGTCCCGACCGACTCGGCATCCGGCTGGCCGTAGCGCAGCACGGCGTTCGGGACGTCGGTGCCGATGACGAGGACGTCGGCGTCGACCGTGCCGGCGAGCAGGGAGGCGCCGAGGTCCTTGTCGATGACAGCCTCGACACCGCGCAGGCTGCCGTCGGCTTCGCGGACGACGGGAATGCCGCCACCGCCGTTGGAGATCACGACGAAGCCGGCCTCCACGAGCGCCACGACCGTGGGTGCGTCCACGATCTCGAGCGGCTCGGGTGAGGCCACGACGCGTCGCCACCCCTTCTCCCCGCGGTCCTGCCAGGTCTCGCCGTGCTCGATCAGCACCGCGGCCTCGGCGGCCGGGAGGAAGCGGCCGATCGGCTTGGTCGGCTCACGGAACCCCTCGTCGTCCGCTGAGACCCGCGCTCGGGTGACCACCGCGGCCGTGCGCTTGTCGATCCCACGCTTCAGCAGCGCGGCGTCGAGTGCGTTCATCAAGACGAACCCGAGCGTGGCCTGGGTCTGCGCGCCGCACCAGTCCAGCGGGACCGGGGGTACGACGGCCGCGGCCAGCTCGTTCTTGACCAGCAGGTTGCCCACCTGGGGCCCGTTGCCGTGGGTGATCACGACGTCGACACCCGCGGCGATCAGCCCGGCGACGGCCTCCATCGCGATCTGGGCCGCGGCCACCTGGTCCTCGACGCGGGCGCGCCCGTCGGCGTTGGTCATGGCGTTTCCGCCGAGTGCGAGCAGGACCCTCATGGTGTCGAACCTAGTGACCGCCTCCGGTGGGGGCACGAGCAACTACGGCCAACGCACCAGCGGTTGGCTGGCACTAGTTGCCAACGCCGCTCAGGCGGCCCCGTGGGCCGGGCCACCCTCGTCGAAGCGGGGGTCGGCCAACAGGTACTGCGTGAACGGCCCCGGGAGCGGGTGCGGCGCCCGGGCCGGCTCCGGCAGCATCCGCCCCTCGGCCATGTCCCAGAAGGCGTCCGCTGCGTGCATCACCCGGCGGGCGACGAACCCGAGCGGTCCCGTGTGCGGGACGTACGGGTGCGGCCGGCTCGGGGCCCGTTTCTCGGCGGCCCGCAGCCGGACCTCGAGGCGCTCCAGCTCCCGCTCACCCAGCTGGGCGGCGAGCAGGTCGGCGACCCGGAACTCGTGGTCGCGGTGTGCGGCCAGCGCCTCGGCCACCTCACGCCAGACCGACTCCCACGACCGGCCCACCTGGTAGGCCGAGCCGTACGCCCGGGCCTTCGCGTGCGCCAGCGCCAGCTCGAAGCGGCGGGCCGTCCTGAGGTAGTCGTGGACGACGTGCCCGCCGTCGGGGACCTGCCGACGTACGGTCGCGAGGAGCGTGGCGTCCAGCGCACTCAGGTGCCGGCTCGCGACCGCGAGGAAGCTGTCGAGCTCCTCGTAGCCCTTGCGGGGCTGCCCGGGGACGTGCGACATCGCGCTCGCCCGGTCGAGCCGGGTGGCGAGATCCTCGTGCGTGTAGAGAATCGAGCTGCGAAAGACGTCGAGCACGTCCATGGTGTCATCCTCTCGGACTGCCCACTTCTGCAAGCATCCTGCGACCACATGCGCCACACAAGTCTCGGGCGGCAAACCTTTGCCCGAACGTGACCTGCGCGCTCACCGCGCGCGAGCGGCTTCGTACCGGGCGATGTACTCGCCGGGTGGGGTCCGGGCCACCACCGCGCCGAGCACGTCCAGGGGCAGCTCCTCGAGGCGCCTGAACCGCACGCAGGACTTGCCCATGTCGAGCTTCAGCCCGCGGTCGGCGTACTGCTGACGGAACCACGCCTCGTCACCGTGGTCGGCGTAGAGCCCCATCAGGTAGACGGCCATGTGGTGCTTCTGCGAGGCGAGCGAGACGTAGCAGAGGGGCTTGCCGTTGTAGGTGTCCGGATACTCGGTCAGCGGGATCCGCCACGAGATCATCCCGTAGTCCATGGCCTCGACGTAACCCTCGGGCAGGTGCTGGTTGATCACGTCGCGGACGGTGGAGATCACGCCGCGGCGGTCGTCCGGGAGCGCGGCGAGGTAGTCGTCGACGGTGGTGGCTGCACTGTGCACACCGCCAGTGTCCCGCGCGGGCCGGCAGTGGTCGAGGGCGGCCCGCCGAGCACCCTTGCGAGATCTGATCCACGGGTCCATCCTGAAGTCAAGGGGGCTTCTCAGGATGCGGGAGGAATCATGGACAAAATTTCTGGGAGCGGGATGGGCCGGTCGGCCGACCTCGGTCCGCTGGCGCTCCGGATCGGCGTAGGACTCGTGTTCGCGGTGCACGGTTGGCAGAAGCTCGACAACGGCGTCGGCAACTTCGCCGATTACCTCGACTCGCTGAACGTCCCCGCTCCGGACCTGGTCGCCTGGTTGCAGACGGCTGCCGAGGGGATCGGCGGACTGATGCTGATCGCCGGCGTCCTCACCCGACTGGTGGCGCTGCCGCTGATCGTGACGATGATCGGTGCCATCTGGCTGGTCAAGGTCGATGTCGGGTTCGTGGTCAGCGACGCCATGGGCGCAGAGCTCGAGACCGGGCTGCTCGCAGGGCTGCTGGCGCTGCTGTTCATCGGACCCGGACGCTTCTCCGTCGACCACCTGATGGGCTGGGAGTCGAGCGCCGTACCGGCCGGCGAGCCGCACACCCACGAGCGGATGCGGCTCGGACGCCGGCACCACGAGGTCAGCTGACGGCGGCCGCCAGGTCCGTCGGAGCACGGCCCAGGAGGGCTGTCATCGGCAACGTGCCGACCGGCAGCCCGTACTGGTCGTAGTAGGCGAACATCGCCCGCAGCCAGGCCTCGACCCGGGTGTCCAGCCCGACTGCGTGCGCGCGCGCCCAGTCCTCGGGGTCCACGACCCGGAGATCGGCACCGACCGCGGAGGCGACCTCGGCCACCGTCGCCCGGATCGAGGCCAGCTCGTAGGTCGCGCCGTGGTGACCCTCCTCGACCAGCACGGTCGCGGCGACCTCGGCCACGTCGTCGAGGTGGGCGAAGCCGAAGGGCGCGTCGGCGCTGTACGGCACCTCGATCGTGGAGCCGTCGAGCGGAAGGTTCTGCAGGTAGGCGCCGGGCTGGAGGATCGTCCAGGCCAGGCCGCAGCGTCGGACCAGGTCCTCGGCGCGAGCCTTGCCCCAATGGTGCGGCATCGCGGGCGCGTACGGCGCCGTCACCGAGTGGTAGACCAACCGGTCCACCCCGGCAGCTCTGGCCGCGTCCACCGCTTCCGAGACGTAGCCGGACTCGTTCGCGTGCATGTTGGGCGCGAGCACGTACATCGCCGTGCACCCGGCCATCGCCCCGGCCAGGTCGGGCCACTCGGCGCGACCGATCGACACCGGGGTCTGCCCACGGGCGGTGAGGGCCGCGCCGACCGCGCGGCCGGTCTTGCCACGCCCGCCGAGAACGGCGATCCGGGTCTGCATCAGCTCGCTCGCCTTCCGAATCACACGAGGTCGACAGCGGCGTGCGCAGCACCACCGGCGAGGGTGGCGTAGCCGGGGCCCCGGTCGAAGAACGCCTCGGAGGCGGCCGGGCGTCCGGCGCGCTCCTTCCCGGTCGCCGTCTCGTCGAAGCCCAGCGAGTCGTCGTCGAGCGAGCCGGTCAGCACCACGCCGTACGACGCGAGCGCCGCCTCCGGGGAGACCTTGCGCCAGACCACGTCGCGCACCACGAGCTCGGGGTCGCGGGCCAGCGGGTTGCCCCAGCCGCCACCTCCGGTGGTCCGGATCCGGATCACCTCGCCGGCCTTGACCGGCTCGTCGTCGGCCAGCGCGTCCACGATCCGTTCGTTCGGGCCAC
>CAWGWW010000009.1:0-54297 GCA_963826415.1 uncultured Actinomycetota bacterium
AACCGCCTCGCCGACCGACCCCGCACCACGAAGTCATGTGACCGCGAGGCCTTGACCGCAGCGGGGTTGAAGGTCTTCCACCCGCTCCGGCCCATGCGGACCCGGAACTTGCCGAGCCCGCGGCCGCTCGGGGCCAGCACCCGCACTTCGCGGACCCGGTCGGCTCGGAACCGGATCGTGGCGCCCTTCTTCCGGGTGGTCAGCACGTCGCGCTCGAAGGCGCCCCTCTGCTTGGTCAGCTTCCACCCACGCGCCGTCGCCAGGTTGAAGGGGACGAGGAACCGGCGGGTGGCGGCGGTCTCGTCGAGGTTTCCCGCGCTGTCGATGGCCTGGGCGCGGAAGACCCAGTCCCCGCCTGGCAGGTCGCGCAGGCGCACCTTGCGGCTGGGGCAGGCCAGGGCGACGCCGTTGAGCCGGCACTGGTAGGTGACGTCCGACTCGCTGGCGTCGAGGGTGAGCACCGTGCCGGACTTCCGACGGCTGATCGGCCAGCCGGTGCCCTCGTCGTCGCGCGGTCCCCCGAAGACGAAGGTGTTGGGGGCGACGGTGTCCTGGTGCCAGGTCACGGTTGCCGGTGAACGCGAGTCGTCGTCCGGCAGTGCCGGGTCCTCGTCGTCGGTGTCGATGAGCGGGTTGCCGGTGTAGTGGATGGCGCTGTCGTGGACGTCGACGGCGTACACCGAGAAGACGTACGGCGCGGTCGTGGTGTCCTGCAGACCCGTGTAGGACTGCGTGGTCGGAGACTGTGGAGTGCCGCAGTCCTCGTAGCCGGCGTTCCGGCCCGGCCCGGCGAGCCGGCACTTGAAGGCCCAGGGCTGTCCGCCGTTGGTGTCCCCGTCCAGGACCACCTGCTCGAAGTCGAAGGTGACCTCGTCGGTGGCGCTCCGGATCGCGCCGTCACTCGGGTCGGGGAGTGAGGTGACGGTCACCCGGGTGTCCGGCGGGGTGATGTCGTCGCAGCCGAAGTCGACGCCGGGCAGGAGCGGCAGGGCGAGTGGCGGGACGGGCGGCAAGGGAGTCGTCGGCAGCGTCTCCGAGGCGGTCTCCTCGAGGCAGGCGTCCGCCTCGGCGGCCTGAGTCGGTGCGACAGGTCCCACCATCGCCAGCAGGGTGGCCACGAGCAGGCCGCCGGTCCAGGTGGCGGCGGTGGCGACGGCTGAGGGCATGGCGGTCCAATCCGAGGAAGGAGGGGAACCGGCCTCTGACGCTCAGGCGGCTCATCCCGTGAGCGGTGTGACAAGCAGCCACACCCTAGGGGCGGCTCGGCACGCCGGTCCACCCTCGCGACGCGTAGGTGAACAGCTGCCAGATCAGCACCACGGCAACGGCCGCGGCAGCGACGTACGACGTCACCTCGAACGTCGTGAGCCCGGCGCCGAAGACCAGCACCGGCATCAGCCCCACGAGGACCAGGGCGCTCCGGGTCAGCGCCAGCCAGCGGGCCGCGGAGCCGTCGCCTGCGGCTGCCGCCCGTCCGGCCAGGTCGTGGCACAGCAGCGCCGAGAAGACCACCTGGGGCAGGTTGGCGACCCAGGCCAGCGACGCCGCGTTGGCGGTGTCGCCCGAGTAGAGCCGGTCGGTCACGCCGGGGAACCAGACGGCGACCGCCACTGCGCCGGCCAGTCCGGCGAAGCCCAGCAGCTGCGTCCGGTGCGCGAGGTCGGTGGGCAGGGCAGCCACCCCCACCAGGACGAGCACCCAGCCGACCGGGTCGGGCAGCGCGTCGTAGCCGTGGACCCGCGCCGAGAGCACGATGATCACCAGCCCCATCGCGACGGACTGGAGCGGCTTCATGACGACATGCTAGGAGGACGGGTTGCCCACGGCGCGGGCACGGCCCGTGCCGGTGACCAGCCAGGCGTCGCCGCGGGCTCGCCGGACCAGCACCAGCAACCGAGCCCCCATGAAGACCACCGTGAAGCTGACCCAGACCAGCACCAGCCCTCCGGACGACCAGGCGACGGCGAGCGCGAGCGGCGCGTACGCGGCGAGGGTGAGCAGCCCGCCGCGGGCCAGGTAGGAGCCGTCGCCCGCCCCGATCAGCACGCCGTCGAGCACGAAGACGACTCCGGCCACCGGCTGGCCGAGCGCCGCCACGACCAGGACCGGCACCAGGAGCCGCTGCACCTCGGGGTCCCCGGTGAACAGCCGCCCGATCACCGGACTCACGGCGATCAGGAGCGCTCCGCCCGCGACCCCCGCCCAGAGCCCCCACTGCACCATCCGCCGGGTCACCTCCCGGGTGCTGGTCACGTCGCCCGCGCCGAGGTGGCGTCCGGTGATGGCCTGCGCCGCGATGGCGATCGCATCCAGAGCGAAGGCGAGGAAGATCCAGAGGGTCATCGCCAGCTGGTGGGTGGCCAGGTCCACCGCCTGCCGGTCGCCGTCGGCGGCCCCGGCGGTCACGGCGTACGTCGTGACGAGCAGCGCGGCCCGCAGGGTGAGGGTGCGGACCACGAGTGCGACCGCGGCGTGCGCCGCAGCACGGATGCCGGGCAGGTCGGGACGCAGCGAGGCCTGCTCGCGGCGAGCGCCGCGGACGACGACGGCGAGCAGGGCGACCGCGCTCGCCACCTGGGCGATCACCGAGCCCAGCGCCGACCCGGCGATCCCCAGCCCGGCGAAGGAGCCGGCGCCGTGCACGAGCACGACGTTGAGGACGACGTTGAGGGCATTGCCCGCGACCGCGACCAGCAGGGGGGTCCGGGTGTCCTGGAGCCCACGGAGCACTCCGGTCGCCGCCAGCATCAGCAGCAGCGGCACGGTGCCCAGGAAGGCGATCCGCAGGTAGGTCACGGCGGGTCCGGAGACCGCCTCGCTGGCTCCGAAGGCACTGACCAGCGGGCCGGTGAGCAGCACCCCCGCGACCGTGGCGACGGTGCCGATCAGGACGGCCAGCCAGAGCCCGTCCACCCCTTGGGCGAGCGCGCCCCGCAGGTCGCCGGCACCGACGTGCCGGGCGACGGCGGCGGTGGTGCCGTAGGCCAGGAACACGCACAGGCCGATCACGGTCTGCAGCACCACGGCGGCGATGCCCAGTCCGGCCAGCGGCACGGTCCCGAGGCGGCCGACCACGGCTGCGTCGGCGAGCAGGAAGAGGGGCTCGGCCACCAGGGCCAGGAACGCGGGCACGGCCAGTCGCACGATCTCGCGGTCGTGTGGGCGGGCCATGGCGGGAGTCTAGTCATGGTAAGACACAGGAGGGCTCCTGCTCCCTACGCTGACTAGTGCACAGGGCCTGTGGGTAACTAGGCGGGATCTGTGGGAATCCCCGGACCGGGACGCTTTGTCGATAAACACCCGGGCAACGGTGAGATGGCCGGCGGATGAACGAAAACTTCTGCAAGAGATTTCTGCTCCACAGGTGTGCACTCGCGTTTGTGCAGGTCAGAGGCACTATTTCAGGCGTTGGGCGAGATTCCTCCACAGGCGTCTCCCCATCCTGTGCACAGGCTGGTGCGTGTCGTCCACGGGGTTCGGTCGGTTATCCACAGGGCCTGTGGATAACCGACTGTCCCCGGGACCCGTCGAGGACGTACCGTCCGGAGGTCGCCGTCGCCGCGTCCGGCTCCTCCGGGCACTGTCGGCGCTCTCCCCTACCGTCTGCAGCAGCCGTCGCCCATGAGTTCGCCCGTGATCCATCCGCCCTCTGGAGGCGCCCCGTGAGTGTCACCGAGCACGACACCCGGAGCATGTCCGAGCCCCCGATCGAGGAGTGGGGCGACGGTCCGGCGCCGTATGCACCGGGGGAGCGGCCGAGCTCGCCGGGTGACCGGACCCCGCCCCAGGACATGGCGGCCGAGCAGTCGGTGCTCGGGGCGATGCTGCTGTCCAAGGACGCGATCGCGGACGTCGCCGAGGTGCTGCGCGGAGTCGACTTCTACCGGCCGGCCCACGAGACCATCCACGACGCGATCATCGACCTCTACGGGCGCAGCGAGCCGGTCGACATGGTGACGATCGCCGCCGAGCTCCAGCGCCGCGGGGAGCTCCAGCGGATCGGCGGGGCGCCGTACCTCCACACGTTGTCGGCCAACGTCCCGATCGCCGCGAACGCCGGCTACTACGCCGAGATCGTGCGCGAGAAGGCCATCTTGCGCCGGCTCGTCGAGGCCGGCACCAAGATCGTCCAGATCGGCTACGCCGGCGAGGGCCAGGTCGACGACGTGGTGGACCAGGCCCAGGCCGAGGTCTACAAGATCACCGAGCGCCGCGCGTCGGAGGACTACTCCCCGCTGAGCGACATCATGGACGGCGTCCTCGACGAGATCGAGGCGATCGGCAACCGCGAGGCAGGCCTCTACGGCGTGCCGACCGGGTTCGCTGACCTCGACGACCTCACCAACGGTCTGCACTCGGGCCAGATGATCATCGTGGCGGCCCGTCCCGCCATGGGTAAGTCCACGCTGGCCCTGGACCTGTGCCGGGCCGCGTCGATCCACAACAACCTGACCAGCTGCTTCTTCAGCCTCGAGATGACGCGCTCGGAGATCACCATGCGCCTGCTCTCCGCCGAGGCCAAGGTGCCGCTCAACCACATCCGCAACGGCGCGATGAACGACGACGACTGGGCCAAGCTCGCGCGCAAGATGGGCGAGATCTCGTCCGCACCGATGTTCATCGACGACTCGCCGAACATGACGATGATGGAGATCCGGGCCAAGGCCCGCCGACTCAAGCAGCGCCACGACCTGCGCCTGATCGTGATCGACTACATGCAGCTGATGTCGTCGGGCAAGAAGGTCGAGTCGCGCCAGCTCGAGGTCTCGGAGTTCTCCCGCCAGATCAAGCTCCTCGCCAAGGAGCTCGAGCTGCCGATCATCGCCCTCTCCCAGCTCAACCGTGGGCCCGAGCAGCGTGGCGACAAGCGCCCGATGATGAGCGACCTGCGTGAGTCCGGCTCGCTCGAGCAGGACGCCGACATGGTGATCCTGCTGCACCGCGACGACGTCTACGAGAAGGAGTCCACCCGCCCCGGCGAGGCGGACCTGATCGTGGCCAAGCACCGCAACGGCCCCACCCGCGACATCACCGTCGCGTTCCAGGGTCACTACTCGCGCTTCGTGGACATGGCGCACTGAGCAGTGCGGCTGCCGCCGATGATCGAATCTGCAATGGGACGATCCAATCTGCAACTTTGCAGATTCGGGTGTGAGCGCTGGGCCGCGGAGGCTTCCGCTCATGCCGATGACAGCGCGGGGCGGCTGACCCGTTGGGGATGGGCAGTCGGGAATGGTTGAGACGTCTGGCTCCGGGAGGCCTAGAGTGAAGCGCATGCTCGGGGGAACGCTTTGCTCACGCCGTCTCGGGACGGCGACCACGGTGCTGGGTGTCGTGGCTGCCGCCAGTCTGGTCGTACCGGTGCTCAGCACGCCGGTTCTCGGGTCCACCTCCGTGGCCGCCAGGGCGGCGATCGCCGGCCCGGGGGAGGCGAACCTGACCGTCACGGCTCTCGACCTGGGCGCTGCCCCTAATGACATGGTGGCGGGCCGGGGGGACGTGGATGGCGACATCGTCGTGGGGGCTGCAGGCGACGATGCGTTCGCCTACGACCTCGCCTCACCCGAGCCGCACATCCAGCGCCTCGGCGGCCTCGGCGGGGGTATGAGCGAGGCCACTGCCGTGGACGGCGCCATCGTCGTGGGTTGGGGAGAGACCACGACCCGCGGTGAACACGCATTCGCATACGACCTCGCCGCCGCGAACCCCGCCATGATCGACCTGGGCACCCTCGGCGGGAGTAGCAGCGCCGCCGGGGACGTGGACGGCACCATCGTCGTGGGTTCGTCATCGACCGCTTCCGGGGAGTCGCACGCGTTCGTCTACGACCTCGCGGCCCCCGACCCGGTCATGCAGGACCTGGGCACCCTCGGCGGGGACTCCAGCTGGGCCACGGCCGTGGACGGCGGCATCGTCGTAGGCCGGGCAGACACCCCGTCCGGGGAGTCGCACGCGTTCGTCTATGACCTCGCGGCCCCCGACCCGGTCATGCAGGACCTGGGCACCCTCGGCGGGGACTCCAGCTGGGCCACGGCCGTGGACGGCGGCATCGTCGTGGGCCGGGCAGACACCCCGTCCGGGGAGTCGCACGCGTTCGTCTACGACCTCGCGGCCCCCGACCCGGTCATGCGGGACCTGGGCACCCTCGGCGGGGACTCCAGCTGGGCCGCGGCCGTGGACGGGGACATGGTCGTCGGAACAGCGCTCACCGCCAAGGGCAAGACACGCGCGTTCGCCTACGACCTTGCCGCGCCCGACCCGGTCATGCGGAACCTCGGCACGCTGGCAGGTGCACCTACCTCGGCGAGCGGGATCGACGGCGACGTCGTCATCGGACGGTGGGAGCTCCGTACAGGGGAGTGGTACCCGTACCGCGCCTTCGCCTACGACCTCAGCGCGACCGACCCACACTTCGTCGACCTGGGAGCGGGCGGCCGTCGCGAGAGCGGAGTGGGCGGGGTCGACGACGGAGTGGTGGTCGGTTGGGCCGACGAGGGCAACCGCGACTACACCGCGACTGCCTGGCTCCTGGGTGAGACCACCCGGCCGATGGTCGCCTTCCGGCGTGTCCACCACAAAGTGAAAGAGGGCGTTGGGCGAGTCACCGTCCGGGTCACCCGCTACGGACGCACCGACCGGGCCGTGACCGTGCGCTTCCGGACCCGCAGTGACACCGCGAAGGCCGGTAAGGACTTCGTGGCCAGGTCCGGGACCCTGCGCTTCGCCAAGGGCGTCACCCGTCGAAGCTTCAAGGTGAAGATTCTCAACGACCAGCGCCGCGAACGGGACGAGGACCTGGTGCTGAAGCTCTCCGGCCCCAGCAGCCCGGCGCTGCTCGGCACCCCCAAGTGGTCACAGGTGCGCATCAGGGACAACGACCACTGACCGAGACGCCGGGTCCTCGGTGTCCATCACCAAGCTTCCGGCCCCACGCGCTTTACCAGCCCGCGAGAAACGCCCTCATGTGCCGCGAGTCGCTCGTCCGCTCGTGCCGATGATCGGACAATCGACATGGGAGGATCCGGGCCGTGGACAGATCTGGAATTCTCTTCGGCTTTGGGTTCGCCTTGTTCGGGTTCTGGGCGTGGGACGAGTCGGCTTGGCTTGCTACGGGCTTCTTCGTACTGGCGGGGCTGTACGTTGCTACGGCCTTTTCCCGTCGACTGGACGGGTACTTGCGCGGGCCGATACGTAGACGGGGCGGTCGCGGCTAACGCAGACCGCGCCATGGAACATCCTCATCTGCCGCGAGTCGCTCGTCCGCTCGTGCCGATGTGCGGGCGCTCGTAAGGTTGCGCTATGACGCAGCACGGGGCTCATTGTCTAGTTCTGATAGACCTGCAAACGGCCTTCGTTGACGGCGAGGCTGCCGTACCGGACAGCGCTGTCCTGATGGCGGCTGCCCGTCAGCAGTTGGAGGCTGCGCGTGGGGCCAACTCCATGGTCGTGCATCTCCAGAACGATGGAGAACTAGGTGCCCCGGACGAGCCGGGCTCCGCCGGATGGAGCCTGGTTCTCGACGCTGAGCCTGACGAGTTCGTCATACGCAAGGTCGGTGACGACGGCTTCGAGGGCACCGGCCTTGATGAACTATTGCGGGACCGGGGCGTCACGACCTTCTCGGTCTGCGGGTTGCTTTCGGAGATGTGTGTGGCCGCCACTGCTCGAACGGCGATGGGACTCGGCTATCGAGTCCTGCTGGCGCATGACAGCCACGCGACCTACCCAGTTCCGGCCTACAGTCTGACTGAGTCGCCTGTGCCTGCCGAGTTGGCATCCCGTGCAGCTGAATGGTCACTTGGCGACGCGATCCTTCTTCCTGCGCGTGGCGCAGACATTCAGTTCACTTCTGCTCCTGTGTGAAGCCGGTCGAACCCATCATCGTCAGGATGCGTAGTCGGGGTCGCTCCGAGCGCTTGCGACTCGGCGGAGAAGCGCCCGGATCTGCCTGCGGGTTCAGGCGGTCTCGTTGCAGGTTCACGGGGTCGCCATTGCAGATTCGTTCTCCTGGAGCGTCAGGCTGTTGCGTTCTCGCCGATCATCGGCACGGTGGACGTCGATGATCGGCGAATCTGCGATGGACCGATCCGATGTGCCAGGGGTGCAGATCGTGTTGCGATTGCCCGCCCGCGGGGTCATTCGCTCACGCTGACGTGGTGGCCCCCGTCGTCACAGCTTCACCATGGGATGCAGTCGAACTGGCGGTTCCCACGGCGAATTCACCATGGGGAGCGACACTTCGACTGCATCCCATGGTGAAGCGACCCTGACCGAATCGTCTGGGTTCGGATCGACGCCGGGTGTCGCCCCCGTCCCGGTGTCATCCTCGGTCAGCGGGCTTGGCGCAGCGCCTGCTCCACCGGGACGTCGCCGTCGTTGAACCTGATCGCCAGGCCCGCAACCGACGCCGGGTCGGCGGCGACGACGGCGCGGATCACCGCGGCAACGTTGCCGCGCGACACCTTCTCGCTCGAGTCGGCACGCGCGTCGATGCTGCCGGTGGTCGGCCCGTCGGTGAGGCTGCTGGGCTGCAGGATCGTCCACTTGAGCGCGGAGCTCTCCAGGTGCAGGTCGGCCGCGGCCTTCGCCTCGGCGTACGCGAAGAACGGGTCGTCCGCGGGTACGCCGTGGTCGGGGGCGGCGCCGAAGTACGACACCATGACGTAGCGCTCGGCGCCGGCCTTGGCGGCCGCGTCCATCGATCGGATCGCGGCGTCCCGGTCCACCGCGTAGGTCTGCTCCGCATCGCCACCGCCTCCGGCGCCGGCGGCCCAGATGACCACGTCGTGACCGCGCAACACATCCTCGAGCTCGTGCTCCTGCAGCCGCTGGACGTCGGCGACCACCGGCTCCGCGCCCAGCTTGGTGAGGTCGGCAGTCTGGTCGGGGTTGCGGATCACCGAGCTCACGCTGTGCCCATCCTCGACCAGCAGGGGGGTCACCTTGCGAGCGATCTTGCCGTGTCCTCCGATGATGATGATGCGGGTCATGCGTCCTCCTGGTTCGACGGGGCGTGTTCCGGGACTCCCTCCTGTCTACCCGCACGCCGGGCAGCCAACCCTCGGCGCGAGTGCTGGGTGGACGGTCCCCGGGCAGCGGGCGTCGTCCAGACCGCCTCGTCCGGGCAGCAGGTGCGGTCTACGTTGGGCTCATGGGCGAGGTAGGGAACGTGACCGATCCGCTGTGTCCCACGTGCGGGCAGCCGCTGCGGCACGGTGGCCACCTCTCCACGGAAACGGTGTCCCTGATCGCAACGACGGGCAATGCCGGGGTGACCTTCGAGACCCAGGGACGGTGCGAGAACGAGGCGTGCCCCGACTTCGGGCGCGAGTTTGCCCCCGGTGACTGGTGGGAGCCCGATGACGGCGTGGCCTGAGCCACGTCGAATCGCGCTCCGGGTGATGGAGGACAACCCCCGGGGTCGGCGAGCCTGTGCGAGTTCGCCCTGACGAGGGCGAGGCACGCGTGCGTGACGGCAGGGACGAGCGGCTGATGGACAGGCTGCTGCCGCATGCCGGTGGAACCGGGTCGAGGTCCGCGACGTCGTAGCGGTGGAGGTGAGTCCGTTGACGTTCGCGCGAACGACAATCGTGGTGTCGTCGGTGGTGCTCTCGGTCCTGCTGGCGTCCTGCACGGAAGGGGAGCCTCGCTCCGGTCCGGCGTCAGCGCCGGAATCGTCCGCAGCGGTTGCGGCCGACCTGCAGCTCTGGGTGAGCAACCAGTCGTTCGTGGACGACCCGGTCCGACTCACGATCTCGATCGACGGGACCGAGGTCGTCGCCGAGCGCTTCGCCGTCGAGGGCCAGCACAACTGGCGGCGCTTCGCGCTCACAGTGCCACCGGGCCGGCATGTCGTGGTGGCCCGGTCGAGCACGGGCGCGGCGCTCGAGACCCGGTTCCGGATACCCGCAGACGGAGTCCGGTACGCCGTGGTCGACTACTGGAACTACCGCAACCGCCAGGGGCGACACCTCACCTGGCGGGTCCAGGCCACCCCGATCGCCTTCGACTAGCGTGTTTCACATGAAACGAGCGGTGCGTGTGGGGACGACCCTGCTCGGGGTCTATCTGGCGCTCGGCCTGCTGTTCGCGCTCAACTACGGGCCCCAGCAGATGTGGGCCTGTCCGGACGCCGAGCAGCCGCACGGGTATGTCTGGCGCTCCACCGCGAAGGAGGGTTGCGAGCCGACGATGGGCCCTGGGGAACGAGCCGGGCAGGTCGCTGCGTTGGCGACGCTCTGGGGTCCGCTCGTGGTGATGCGTGGCGCGGCCAAGCTCGGCGGCGGACCGACCTAGGCGTCGCCTCCGCGGGCGAGGTCAGCTCGGCGCGCGCAGACCCCGGCCGACGTAGACCGTGCACGACGACTCGCCGCGGGTCAGCGGGTTGGCGAACGTGACGACGTGCGACTGCGTCCGGCTGAAGACCTGGGCCAGCACGGCCTCGAAGTCGGCGTCCGGCGGGTCGTCGGACCACAGACCGAAGACACCGTCGGGGGTCAGCATCGTGGCCAGCTTGCCCAGGCCCTCGGCCGTGTAGAACGCAGCGTGACTCGGGTGCAGGATGTTGCGCGGGGTGTGGTCGATGTCGACCAGGACGGCGTCGTACTGCCGGTCCGCCCGACCCTCGGCCACCAGGGCGAAGAAGCTGTCGTGCACCAGCGAGCAGCGGGGGTCCGCGGCCAGGCCGGCGGTGTCCGGCAACAGGTTGCGGCGCTGCCAGTCGATGACCGGCGCCACGGCCTCGATCACGGTGAGCGCGTCGACCCGGGGATCGGCCAGGACGGCACGGGCGGTGTACGCGAGCCCGAGCCCACCGACCAGCACGGAGAGGTGCTCCCCCTCGGTGACCGCCAGCCCCAACGTGGCCAGGGCGGTCTCGGAGGCGGTGAAGTAGCTCGACATCAGGAACTCGTCGTCGATCTTCACCTCGTAGACGTCGAGATCGAGCAGCGGGTCGTGCCGCCGGCGCAGGCTGATCACCCCGATCGGCGAGTCGCACCAGTCGAGCTCCTCGATACGCGCGTTCACGAAGGCTCCTCATCGCCGTGCTGCTGGGCGTCGCCGTCCGCGACATTCACCGTGAACCTACTCCGGACGCGCCGAACCTCCGGGCGATGCGGCAGGCTGCACTCATGCAGTACGTCGGAGTCGACCTCGCCTGGGGCGAGAACAAGCCCACCGGGCTGGCGGTGCTCGACGACTCAGGGCGGCTGCGGCACCTGTCCGCCGTCGGCACGGATGCCGAGATCGCCGAGGCGCTCGCGCCGTACGTCGAGGGCGACTGCCTGGTCGCCATCGATGCGCCGCTGATCGTCCGCAACGCCACGGGCAACCGGCCGGCCGAGGCAGCCCTGAACCGTGACTTCGCGCGCTTCGACGCCGGCGCTCACCCGGCGAACACCGGCAAGCGCGAGTTCAGCGTCACTCCACGGGGGGCCAGGTTGAGCTCTCTGCTCGGCCTCGACATGAACCCGCGGTCCCGCCGGCCGCGCCGGGCGATCGAGGTCTACCCGCATCCGGCGACGGTGGCGTTGTTCGAGCTCGGCCGCACGCTGAAGTACAAGAACAAGACCGGACGCAGTCTCGAGCAGCTGCGCGGCGAGCTGCTCGCCCTGATGGGGCTGCTCGAGGGTCTGAGCGTGGCTGCCACCCCGCTCGAGGTGGCCGGACCCGAGTGGGACGCGCTGATCCAGCGGGTGGAGACCGCCTCCCGCAAGAGCGAGCTCCGGGTGGTCGAGGACCAGGTGGACGCCGTGGTCTGCGCCTACGTCGCGCTGTTCGCGACCCGAGAGCCCGAGCGCACCCAGACCTACGGAGACTTCGAGACCGGCTACATCATCACGCCGGTCCTGCCCGCCGGCCACCGGCCGACTCCCCGTGAGCGGCGGGTGCGCGAGGATCCGGCCCGCTCCGCGGTGCGGGAGTACGCCGCCCGGCACGCAACGCTCAGCGAGACCGCCGAGCAGTTCGTCGCCCTGGTCACCACGATCCTGGACGACGCGGGCATCAACTACCTGAGTGTCACGGGGCGGGCCAAGAGCGTCGCGTCGTTCGCGGCCAAGGCGGCTCGGACCCTGGACGGTGTGCCGGTCTTCGACGACCCCCTGCGCGACATCACCGACCAGATCGGCATCCGGGTGATCACCTACGTGCACAGCGACGTGGCCGCGGTGGCGGACCTGCTCGACGACCAGGTCGCGGTGCTCGACGACCGGGACATGGGCCAGGAGACGGCGAGCGAGGGCAGGTTCGGCTACGCGAGCAGGCATCTGCTCGTCTCGCTCGATGCGGCGCGCGAGTCCCAGCCGGCCTACCAGCTGCTGCGCGACCGCCGTGCCCAGGTCCAGATCCGGACGGTGCTGCAGCACGCATGGGCGGAGTTCGAGCACGACATCCGCTACAAGGGCGACATCCCCGACGAGCACGTCCGGGACTTCGACCGGCGCTTCACCCTGGCGGCCGGGCTGCTCGAGCTCGCCGACCGGGAGTTCTCCACGATCCGCGACCGGCTGCAGGCCGGGATGACGGGCCAGCGGCCGGAGCCCGAGGGCGACGACCCGCGGATCAGCCCTCGGGAGCTCGCCGCGTTCCTCGCCGGGCAGTACGCCGACGCCGGCTGGTCACGCACCGACCACTACTCGTGGATCTCGGGCCTGTTGCTGGAGCTGGGCATCACCTCGCTCGTCGAGCTCGGCGACGTGCTGCGGCCCGTTGACTCCGCCGGGCTCAGCAAGCGGATGGAGTACCGCTACCCGCCGGGTGCGGTGCGCCGGCTCGACGACGCCCTGCTGGCGGTCTTCGGTGAGCGCTACGTCGGCCTGCACGGCAACAGCCACCGGGAGCCGTCGTTGCGCACCCGGCTCGAGAAGCTGGGTCCCTGGGGCGACCAGGGGTAGCGGCCGAGGGCGGTGCGGGCCTTCCGGAGCCCGCACCGCCCAGCGAGACGGTCGCCGTGGGGATCAGCTGACGACCTTGTAGCGCGCGAGCATCCCGGCCGCGATGTGGTCGTTGACGTGGCAGTGGAACAGCCAGGTGCCCGGGTCGTCCGGAACCATGTCGGAGACCATCATCATCCCGGGCAGCAGCTGGATCATGTCCGACCGCATCCCCATCGTGGTCACGGTGTTGCCGTGCCAGTGCGGTGTGTGCAGGTCCACCTCGGTGCCGAGCGTGTAGGTGTACCACCGCACCCGCTCGCCCACCCTCATCACCGGGACCGGCCCGTTGCCGTACACGTAGCCGTTGACCGCGTGCATCAGGTTGCTCTCCTCGAAGGCCTCCTCGTCGCTCGCCGAGACGGTGCGCGGTGAGCTGGACAGCTCGGCGAAGTTCTGGTCGAGGTGGAGGCTCTCGTTCTCGTTCTCGACGGTGTAGTAGCTGAAGATCTCGCGGTCCACGTCGAGCGGCGTGGCGGTCGCCATGTCGGCCTTGCCACGTGCGGTGATCACCATCGGGCCGACCAGGCCGGCGTTGGTGTCCGCGATCTCGTCGGTGTGCGAGTGGTACATCCACAGCACGGAGGAGCCGTCCATCGGCCCCGGTCCGGCCCGCTCCGGCACCTTCCAGGTGTAGGTGTAGGTGGCGCCCGGCGCCACCGCGTCGTCGGCCTTGTCGGCCGCTCCGGTCCCGTCGGCGTACGGCGCCCCCTCCGCGCTCTTGGTGTAGAAGACGCCGTGCGGGTGGATCGACGCGGGGTACGACGTGTTGTTCTTGAACACGACCTTGATCGTGTCGCCGACCACCGCCCGGATCACCGGCCCCATCATGCCCAGGGTGTCGTCGCACGGCCGGGTGCCCGCTGGGCAGCTGGTCGGCGGGGTGATCCGCCTGGTGAACGACGCGTCCGTGTAGCCGCGGTACAGCGACTTCCGGTAGATGTGCCCGATCCGGTTCGGCCCGTTCTGGACGAAGACCTTCTCGTCGTCGGTCCACGGGTCGCCGGTGATGTCGTTGGTGTCGTGGGGGGCGTAGTCCCACAGCACCTCGTCTGCCGCGATGTAGTAGGTGCGCACCTGGCCCGGCACGGGGGCGGCGCCCACCCCGGCCTCACCACTCGGCGTGGACGTCAACGTCCCGCAGCCGGAGAGGAGCAGGCCCATCAGGGCAGCCCCCATGATCAGTTTGTTTCGCATTGCTGCCCCATCCGAACAGCCGGTCGCTGTTCTCCTGCAGGTGAAGGTCCGCCCACCGGGTTGGGAAAACCTCGAACCGGCGCACCGGAAACCCCCGGTGGTCTGGACTGCGGGGGCGCGTGGCGGCGGGGAGTCGTAGCGTCTTCGGACATGTCGTACCCCGAGCCCGTGTACGCCGGCGACGGCGAGGTCAGTGCTCACATCCGCTCGGTGCGGGCCGCCCCGGAACTTCCCCGCCCGAACGGCGCGGCCAGCTTCCTGGCCACCGGGGCCAGCACCGGTGGACGGTTCGGGCTCTACCGCTGGGACATGGGTCCCGAGCCGGCCGGTGCCGAGCCGCACTTCCACCGCACGTTCAGCGAGTCGTTCTTCGTGGTCTCGGGAGCCGTCGAGTTGTACGACGGCAACGGATGGGCCGAGGCGGAGCCGGGCGACTTCGCCTACGTGCCGGAGGGCGGGCTGCACGGCTTCCGCAACCTGTCCGGTGCGGACGCCGTGCTGCTGATCCTCTTCTCACCGGGAGCACCGCGGGAGGCCTACTTCCAGGGCCTCGTCGACCGGGCCGAGGGACGGTGGAACCCGACCGAGCAGGAGCTCCTGGCGTTCTACGAGGAGCACGACAACCACTACGTGTAGCCGTGCCCGGAGCGGTCGACCGCGGTCAGCGGCTGGTGGCCCTGCGGTACTGCGCCGTGGCCAGCGGGATGAAGATCGCCAGGATCACCGCGGACCAGAGCAAGGTGTAGAGCTCGGGGTGCTGCAACGACCAGGCCGACGACACCGGACCCGGGATCGGGTCGGGGTTCCCGAACAGGTCCCGTGCCGCTGCGGTGACGGCGGAGACCGGGTTCCACTCGGCGAAGACCCGCAGGGGACCGGGCAGGGTGGCCAGCGGGACGAAGGTGTTGGCGACGAAGGTCAGCGGGAAGATCACGATGAACGACGCGTTGTTGACCACCTCGGGCGAGGGCACCAGCATCCCGATCCAGGCCATGATCCAGCTGATGGCGTAGGCGAAGACGAGCAGCAGCACGAAGCCCCACAGGGCCTCGAGCGCGGTGCCGCGGATCCGCCAACCGACCAGCAGGCCGGTCAGGCTCATCACGACGAGCACGATCACGTTGTTGAGGACGTCGGACAGGGTGCGGCCCGCGAGCACGGCCGACGGCGACATCGGCAGCGAGCGGAACCGGTCGATGATCCCCTTCTTCACGTCCTCGGCCAGGCCCGCGCCGGTGATCGTCGATCCGAAGACCACGGTCTGCGCGAAGATCCCGGCGATCAGGAACTCGCGGTAGCCCGCTCCGCCGCCGCTCGGGTCGATCGCGCCGCCGAAGACGTAGGCGAAGAGCAGGATGAACATGATCGGCGACATCGTGGTGAAGACGAGCAGGTCGGGGACCCGCTTGATCTTGATCAGGTTGCGCCGGGCGACCGTGTAGGCGTCGCTCAGGCTGGACGCGGGGTTCATCGGGTCTCCTGCGGCTGCTCGGTGTCCTCGGCCACGTGGCCGGTGAGGGAGAGAAAGACGTCGTCGAGGGTGGGCCGGCGCAGGCCCACGTCGTCGACGGCGATGCCGGCGGCGTCGAGGCGGCGCAGCGCGTCGGCCAGCAGCGCGGCGCCACCGGTGACGGGGACCAGCATCGTGCGCCGTGACTCGTCGACCGTGGCCTCGCCGATGCCGAGTGGGGCGATCAGCCCGGCAGCCGTCCGGACCTGGGCGACGTCGCTGACGGTGATCTCGAGCCGCTCGCCACCGACCTGGGACTTCAGCTCGTCTGCGGTGCCCTCGGCGATGATCCGGCCGTGGTCGATGACGATGATGTTGTCGGCCAGCAGGTCGGCCTCCTCGAGGTACTGCGTGGTGAGCAGCAGGCTGGTGCCTTCGGCGACCAGGTTCTGGAGGATCTCCCACATCTCGGTGCGGCTGCGCGGGTCCAGTCCGGTGGTCGGCTCGTCGAGGAAGAGCACCGGCGGTCGGGCCACCAGTGCTCCCGCGAGGTCGAGGCGGCGTCGCATGCCGCCGGAGTAGGTCTTCGACATCCGGTCGCCGGCATCGTCCAGCCGGAAGTCGGCCAGCAGTTCGCGCGCCCGGATCGCGCTCGCCTTGCGACCGAGGTGGTAGAGCCGGCCGATCATGTCGAGGTTCTCGAACCCGGTGAGGTACTCGTCGACCGCGGCGTACTGGCCGGAGACGCCGATCAGCCGGCGTACGCCGCGCGGGTCTCGGCGGACGTCGATCCCGGCCACCTCGGCGTGACCGGCGTCGGCGGTGATCAGGGTGGTCAGGATCTTCACCGCGGTCGTCTTGCCGGCTCCGTTGGGCCCGAGCACCCCCAGGACGCTGCCGGTCGGGACCCGGAGGTCGATCCCGTCCAGCGCGGTGACCTCTTTGTACCGCTTGACGAGCCCTTCGGCGCGGATGGCGTCGCTCATGCGGCGCTGCTGTTCGTAGTGGCGTCAGACATGCGGTCGAGTATCACGGCCCGCGCCGACAGCACGCGAGTCGGCCCAGGGTTGCGGTTGGCACAGGGTGGGCACTGTGTGCCCATGAGCTCACTGACTGCCAAGCAGGTCGGCCGGTACGCCGCGCTGGCCAGGCTGCTGGTCCGACATGGCCGCTCCGACCTCCTGGCCGGTGCCGGCCTGGACGACTTCACCTTCGACGACGACCCGCCGATGGGCGACGAGCAGAAGGCCGACGCCTTCGCCCGGGACCTCGAGGAGCTCGGGCCGACGTACATCAAGCTCGGGCAGCTGCTCTCGACCCGGTTCGACCTGCTGCCCGCGGCGTACACCTCGGCGCTGGCTCGGCTCCAGGACGACGCGGAACCGTTCGGCTTCGAGGAGGTCGAGGAGATCATCGAGGCGGAGCTGGGGGCCGGGGTGCGGCACCTGTTCGCGGAGTTCGAGCGCGAGCCCCTCGCGGCGGCCTCGCTCGGGCAGGTGCACCGGGCCACGCTCCGCAGCGGCAGGGAGGTGGTCGTCAAGGTCCAGCGGCCGGGGGCCCGGGAGATCGCGCGCGAGGACATGGAGACGCTGACCCGGCTGGCCGGCCTGGCCGATCGGCACACGCAGGCCGGGCGCCGCTACGGCTTCGAGGCGCTGCTGGCGCAGTTCCGGCGCTCCCTCGCCGGTGAGCTGGACTACCGGCGCGAGGCCCGCAACCTGCTGAAGTTCCACGAGCTCACCGCCGACTACGACCTGCTGGTCGTGCCCGAGCCGGTGTTGGAGCACTCCTCCTCGCGGGTCCTCACGATGACCCGGATCGAGGGCCGCAAGGTCACCGACGTCGGACCGCTCGGTCTGCTCGACATCGACGCCCGTCCCATGGTCGACCAGCTCTTCGGCTGCTACCTCAAGCTGATGCTCGACCACGGCGTTCTGCACGCCGACCCGCACCCCGGCAACCTGATGCTGACCGATGACGGCCGGCTGGCCCTGCTGGACCTCGGCATGGTCTCCAGCGTCTCGCCCCGGTTGCAGGACAAGGTGGTCAAGCTGCTCCTGGCCATCGGCGACGGCGACGGCGAGGAGGCCGCGCTGGTTCTCGCGGGCATGGGGCACCCGCTGGCGGAGTACGACGCCGCGACGTTCCGCGCCGAGGTCTCGCACCTGGTCTCGGAGGCCGCGGCCGCCGGCCCGGACCTGCAGGCCGGGACCGTGCTGGTGGAGCTGAGCAGGCTCTCCGGCACGCACGGACTCCGCCCGCCGGCCGAGATGTCGATGATCGGCAAGGCGCTGCTGAACCTCGACCAGGCAACCCTGCACCTGGACCCCGACTTCGCCCCGGCCGAGGCGATCCGCCACCACGTCAGCGAGCTGCTGGCGAGCGGGCTCAAGGTCAGCCCGGGCGGAATCATGGCCGCCGCGATCGAGGCCAAGGAGTTCACCTCGATGCTGCCCAAGCGTGGCAACCGAATCCTGGACGACCTCGCCGAGGGCGACTTCACGATTCGGGTGCGGGCGATCGACGAGGAGCGCCTGCACACAGTGCTGCAACGGGTGGCCAACCGGGTGACGCTGGGCATCGTGATCGCCGCGGTGGTCATGGGAGCGGCACTGATGATGCGCGTGCCCAGCCCGCACACGGTGCTCGGCTACCCGGCGATCGCGATGTTCTGCTTCACCTTCGCCGTGCTGGCCGGCGCCGCGCTCGCGCTCTGGATCGTGCTGACCGACCGCAAGGTCGCGCGCGTCGAGCGGTCGCGTCCCGGCTCGGGTGGCGAGGGTGCGATGTGAGCTGCGGGGCCGCCCGTTGGTGAGCGGGCGCCCGCATCTGCCGAGTCGGCGCGAAGTGCCCTCAGTTGACTCCTAGTACGTCGCGCCCCTGCGCCA
Source organism: uncultured Actinomycetota bacterium (assembly GCA_963826415.1). Taxonomy (GTDB): domain Bacteria; phylum Actinomycetota; class Actinomycetes; order Propionibacteriales; family Nocardioidaceae; genus Nocardioides. The sequence continues at coordinate 18,471 of CAWGWW010000009.1, forward strand.
CGCCATCTCCTGGAGCTCGAAGGTGTTGCCGTCGGGATCAGCGAAGCTCGCTCCCCTGACGCCGCCCCCGAAGTCGTGGATCTCACCGACGGCCACGCCCCGGCCGACGAGCTCGGCCCGTGCCTGGGCGATGTCCTCCACCACCAGGTGCAGGCCCCTGACCGTGCCGGGCTCGCCCGCGTAGGCATCGAGCCCGGTCCCGAAACCGACCGAACAGCCCGAGCCCTCCGGGGTCAGCTGCACGACCCGGACACCGTCGCTGGGCTGCACGTCGACATCCTTGGTGAAGCCGAGCTGGTCGACGTAGAAGGCGATCGCTCGGTCCACGTCCGAGACGGGGAGCGGGATCAGTTCCAGCCGCATCTTCATCGGTCGAGCCCCCTGTGGTTGCGTTTCGGGTACGCGGGATCCTTCCACACGACCTCCGAGGCCGAGTCGGCGTGAAGTGCCCCCAGCTGGTGGCCGACCCTGCGTGAAGTGCCCCCAGATGGTGGCCGAGTCGGCGTGAAGTGCCTTCAGCTGGGCGGTCGCGCGAGCTCGACCGGGGCCGGTGTTGGTCCACACCGGACCGTCCGGCGAGCCGCTTCCACAGGCCTGTCAGGGCAGCGGAAAGTGTCGGTGGTGACGGCTTGAATGGACCCATGACCGAGACCATCCGCGAGACCAGCACCGAGGCAGATTCTGCTGCTGCGGTGCTCGGTTTCGTGCGCGATCGACGCGCTCGTCGCGGACCGGGCGGAGGCCGAGCTGCTGCAGGCCGCGGTGTCCTGGGTGGGCATGCACTCGGTCGACTCGATCGACCAGGCCGCGACCGTGTGGGACCGGACCTACGGCGACACCGGCATCACCGTGGCCGGTCCGGGTGCGCCGTTGGTGGCGGAGTTCAGTGTCGCGGAGTTCGCGGCCGCCGTCGGTCTGGCGACGGAGGCCGGCAAGGCCTACCTCGGCGAAGCCGTCGAGCTGCAGGTACCGGCTGCCGAAGGTGTGGGCCCGGGTCACGGCCGGGGACCTGGTGGCGTGGAAGGCACGGCGGATCGCCCGGGCCACGATCCTGCTCTCACCCGAGGCAGCCGGGTTCGTGGACCGCCACGTCGCGCCGGTCGCGCACCGGGTCCGGCTGGCCCAGCTCGACCGGTTGGTCGAGGAGGCGATCGCCCGGTTCATGCCCGAGGAGACCGAACGCCGCCGCAAGGCCGCAGCTGATGGCCGGTCCTTCAACATCGGCACCTCCCAGACCACCCTGCAGGGCACCGCGGACGTGTGGGGCACCCTCGACGTGGCCGACGCCCTCGACCTCGACGCCGCCGTGTCGGCCGGCGCCCAGAGCCTCAAGGCTCTTGGCTCCACCGAGTCGCTCGACGTACGCCGGGCGCAGGCGGTCGGCGCCCTGGCCCGGCGACAGCTCTCCCTCGACCTCAACGCCAACCCCGACACCACCGACGACTCCGATGACGACCGCGAGCAGGGCAACGCTCAGCCGCGCAAGCCGCGGCAACCACGGCAGGTCGTGCTCTACGTCCACCTCGCCGAAGCAGCCCTCCGCGGAGAGTCAGGTGGGTTCGGCCGGTGCGAGAACACCCGGACCCCGGTCACCGCCGAGCAGATCCGCGACTGGTGCGCCAACCCCGACGCCGAGGTGGTGGTCAAGCCGGTGATCGACCTGGACGAGCACCACCACGTCGACGCCTACGAGGTCCCGGACCGGATCGCCGAGCAGTCGACCCTGATCAACCACGCTTGCGTCTTCCCCTGGTGCACCCGATCAGCCCGCTCCTGCGACAGCGACCACATCGAGCCCCACGACCGCGGCGGACCCACCTGCAGCGACAACATCGCGCCCCTGTGTCGCAAGCACCACCGGTTGAAGACCCACGGCAGGTGGACCTACACCCGGATCGAGGCCGGCACCTTCCTGTGGACCAGCCCGCACGGCTACACCTACCTCCGCGACCGCTCCGGCACCCTCGACGTCAGCCGCGACACTCGTCGGACACCCACTCCCCCACCCGAACGAAGAGCCTGACCGCCCCACCCCCGCTGACCTGACCGATCAGCGGGGCATCGGCCTGCGTCGAGACCAGCCCGTTGTGGGCCACCTGGGTGGCGAGGAAGAGCATCGGGCCGCCGGGGTCCCGGGTCGCGTGCGAACCTCGGCCCGGTCGGGTTCGCGGTTGCCAACCTGCTGCGCACCTGATGGGCTGCGCCGGTGACCGAGCAGACAGCACGCACCCGCCGCGCGTTCTGGGTCGACCCAGCGCACGACCCGCGCGACAGCGACGAGCTGCCGGTGGGCGAGACGACGACCCTGCGGCAGTACCTCGACCGCTACCGGATGACCTTCGAGATGAAGTGCGAGGGCCTCACGCCGGAGCAGTTGGCCACCCGGTCGGTCCCACCGAGCACGATGAGCCTGTTGGGGCTGGTGCGGCATCTGGCCAACATCGAGCACCACTGGTTCCGGCGCACGCTGGAGGGCCACTCGGATCTCGCTCACCTCTACCTCACCGAGGACGATCCCGACCTCGACTTCGACGGCGCGGTCGGGACCGACGCCTGCGTAGCGGACGCCTGGGAGTCGTGGCGGCGCGAGGTGGCGCACGCACGCGAGGTCTACGCGCGCTACGACGATCTCGACGAGAGCTTCATCCCCGGCGAGCCGTGGCAGGTGCGGGGGGTCATCGTGCACATGATCGAGGAGTACGCCCGCCACTGCGGTCACGCCGACCTGCTGCGTGAGTGCATCGACGGCCGCACCGGTCAGTGAGCGACGGGGCTTGGACACCATCGGCAACATGACGAGCGGGGCGGGCGACTGGGCGCAGCGGGCCACGGAGCACGTCGCGCGTTCAGCATCGGGCGGCGCGCTCGACCGCTCGCTTCGCGTCACGCTCAACTTCCACCCCGACCGTCAACGCGACGGCGCCACGGTTCTGGAGTGGCTGGCCCGAGACGGCGTCTACAAGTCGCAGTTCGAGACCGGCACGAGCAACGGCGGGCTCACCGCTCATCCGGGTGGGGACCGCTGGCGCTGGGAGCAACGCATCTTCGGCCATGCGTACGACGACGCCCCGGTCTCGGTGCGGCCGAAGTACGGCGCCCTCAACCACCGCCGCAGGCGCATCGGGGCCGCGCCGAGGTTCGGGTCGGCGCACCTCCGGCTGGCCGAGCAGGTGCTCGACCGCAGCACGTTCTGCTTCCCGGACTCGGTCTTCGAGCCTCGCGCGATGGCGACCGCGACCCACTTCGACCTGTTCCGACTGGTGGAGAGCTTCGAGGCGTGCGAGCGCTCCGACGAGATGGAGGCCACCGAGGGCGGTCTCCTGGACGACTACGTCGAGGCGCACGTCCACGGCGTGGTCGACCTGGCCGAGGACGTCGAGGCGGTGGTCCTGGACCCCTGCTTCCGCGGCTCCTCGATCGAGGACCAGGCCAGGTCGCTCGGGGTGCCGGTGGAGTGGCACGAGGGTCGGCGACTCCGGGTCGAGACCTTGGCGGAGCATCCCGGCTTCCGCGGCCCGCGCATCGTCGAGGTCGGCCATCGCATCAGTCGCGGCGGAGTGCTGGACGCCTCAGTCATCGCCCGGGCTGTCCTCACCGGGACCGAGGATCCCCAGGACCTGAAGAAGGTCTGGCACCACGTGGCGAGGTTCGGGCAGCCGATCGAGGCCTGAGCCTGGGCCAGACACCGGCCCCACCGCAGCAGACCGCCGCGGTCACCAGGGGCTGGGTTCGAAGTCCTTCAGGAAGTGGCCGAGCAGGTCCTCGCCCCGCTCGCCGCGCACGATCGGGTCGTAGACCCGGGCCGCACCGTCGACGAGGTCGAGCGGCGCATGCCAGCCCTCCGCGGCGATCCGCAGCTTCTCCTGGTGCGGCCGCTCGTCGGTGATCCAGCCGGTGTCCACGGCGTTCATCAGGATCCGGTCGGTCTCGAACATCTCCCCGGCGCTGGTCCGGGTGAGCATGTTGAGCGCGGCCTTGGCCATGTTGGTGTGCGGGTGGCCGGGTCCCTTGTAGGTGCGGGAGAACTGGCCCTCCATCGCGGAGACGTTCACGACGTGGGTACGCCGACCCTCCGCGGCCCGTCCGGCGGCTCGCATCGCGGAGCGCAGCCGCGAGATCAGGATGAACGGCGCGGTGGCGTTGCAGAGCTGCACCTCGAGCATCTCGAGCGGGTCCACGTCGTCGACCTTCTGGGTCCAGGAGTTCACCGTCTGCAGGTCGGGCAGCAGCCCACCGGCGTCGACGGCCGTCCCGTCCAGGTGCGCCTCGAGGCTGGCGTGCCCGGCGGTCAGGGCGAGCGCGGTCATCGAGGCCGCCGTCCGGCCCATCTCCTGCGCGGCCAGGGCCTCCTCCGCCGACTCGCCGTCGTGGTGCGCGACCGCGTGCCGGCGCAGGGTGCCGGCAATCGCGGCCGGGTGTGCCTCGCTGATCCCGTCGAAGGTGAGCAGCTCGGGGAGCGCGACGCCCTCCGGCAGCGGAGCCGACTCGAGCTCCGCCAGCCGGCTGTAGGCACCCGGTGAGCGGCGTACGGTCTGGGCGGCGTTGTTGATCAGGATGTCGAGCGGGCCGGCCGCGGCCACGTCGTCGGCGAGGGCCACCACCTGGGTCGGGTCGCGCAGGTCGATGCCGACGATCTTCAGCCGGTCGATCCACTCCGCGCTGTCCTCCAGGGCGGTGAACCTGCGAACGGCGTCCTTGGGGAAGCGCGTGGTGATCGTGGTGTGCGCGCCGTCGCGCAGCAGCCGCAGCGCGATGTACATGCCGATCTTGGCGCGGCCCCCGGTCAGCAGCGCCCGCCGTCCGGCGAGGTCGGTGCGCTGGTCACGCTTCGCGTGCGACTTCACCGCGCAGGTAGGGCAGAGGTAGTGGTAGAACGCGTCGACCAGCGTGTAGTCGGTCTTGCAGATGTAGCAGCCGCGCGGGTTGATCAGCTCGCCCGCGAACGCGCCGACCGTCGTGGACACCAGCGGGATGCCCTGGGTCTCGTCGTCGATCCGCATCGGGGAACCCGTCGCGGTCGCCTCGGTGACCGCTCGGTCGGCAGCGAGCTCCGCGGCCCGCTTGCGGGTACGCCGCTCGGACTTCAGCGCCTTGTACATGTGCGACGCCGCGTGCTTGACGGTCCGGATGTCGGGGTGGTCGACCGGCAGGTGGTGGAGCTGGTTGAGCACCCGCACGGTCACGTCGAGGTCGGCGGGATCGATGCCGTCAACGGGGCCGGCGGGGCCGGTGTCAGGGGAGAGGTCGGGCTGGATCACCGCCTGATTCTAGGCGGGGGAGGACGCTCAGACCGCTTCGGCGAGTGGCCTGGTGATCCGGTAGCGCACGAACGACGGCACCGCGATCGCCGCCACCACGGTCCCGATCACCACCAGCACGCCACCCCCGGCGGCTGCGGCAGCGGTGCCGACGGCGGCGGCGCTGGCACCGTGCACCACGTCCGCGATCCGGGGGCCACCGGCGACCACGACGATGAACACCCCCTGCAACCGGCCGCGCACGGCATCGGTCGCCGAGCTCTGCAACATGCTCGTGCGGAACGCCGCCGACGCCATGTCGGCCGCCCCGCCGACGACCAGCATCGACACCGCGGTCACCAGCATCGGGGTTCGCCAGCGGTCCGCGAGCCCGACCGCGAGCCCGAAGCCGACCATCGAGACGCCCCACACCAGGATGCAGACGATCACCGCCAGGCCCTGCCGGTCGATCCGCGAGACCCAACCGCTGAACACGCCCCCGATCACCGCGCCGGCCGGGATCGCCGCGAACAGCACGGCGAACGCGATCCCGCCCCCGGTCGGCCCGCCGAAGCCCAGGTGCGCGATCTCCGGGAAGAGGGCACGCGGCATCCCGAAGACCATCGCGATCAGGTCCACGACGAACGACATCATCAGCACCGGATGCCCCCTCAGGTACGCGAGCCCGTCGATCACCGCGCGGATCCCCGGCGTCCCCTTCAGGGCCCCCTCCACGGGCAGCCGAGGCAGCCGGACCACCGCCGACATCGTGGCGAACAGGGTGATCGTGTCGATCAGGTAGAGCCACTCGAAGCCGATCACCGGGATCAGCGTGCCCGCCACCAGCGGTCCGGCGATCGCACCGGCCTGGAAGATCGTCATGTTCAGCGAGTTGGCCGCCGGCAACAGCTCCAGCGGCAGGATCTTGGGCAGCAGGGCGCTCCGGGTCGGTTGGTTGACCGCGAAGAAGGCCTGCTGGACCGAGAAGAGGCTCAGCAGCAGCCAGACGTTGGCGCCACCCATCGCGGCCTGCAGCCAGAACAGCGCACTGGTCACGATCAGCCCCGCGGTCGTGACGATCAGCAGCGTGCGCCGATCGAACACGTCGGCCAGTGCCCCACCCCACAGCCCGAACACCACCAGCGGCACCAGGCCGAACAGCCCGGTCAGCCCGACGTACGCCGAGGAGCCGGTCGACTGGTAGATCTGGGCGGGGACCGCGACCACCGTGAGCTGGGCGCCGACCACCGTGATGATGTTGGCGAGCCAGAGCCGACGGAAGTGCTCGTTGCGCAACGGACGGGTGTCCGCGACGAGTCCCCGGATGCCTGCCACGAGTGCTGAACCTACGTCGTCCCCGAACTGTTCCGTCAGGTGCTTAGGATGCGCTGTACAAGCAGCAGGCCGGAGGGGTGACGTGGCGTCAGCGGTTCTCGGGATCGACATCGGCGAGCTCGGCCGACCCGGTGGCGTGGGCGTCCGCTGCCAGGGGGTGGTCCACCTCTACCGCACGTTCGAGGGCCACGACGTGGTCGCGCTCCAGGGCGTCGACCTGTCGATCGCCCCGGGCGAGCGGGTCGCCTTCCTCGGTCCGAGCGGCTCGGGCAAGTCCACGCTGCTCACCCTGCTCGGCGGGATCCAGAAGCCCAGCGCCGGCAGGATCTTCCTGGGTGACCAGGAGATCTCGCGGATCAGCGAGCGCTACCTCGCCCGGCTCCGCGCCGGCAGGGTCAGCACGATGCTGCAGGGTTCGACGCGCAACCTGCTGCCGTACGCAACTGCCCGGCAGAACATCGCCTTCGCGCGGCTGGGCCTCACCGGGGCCGAACGCCGCGACCTCGTCCCCGAGGCCGACCTGCTGGCCCGGGTGGGTCTCGAGCAGCAGCTCGACCAGGTGGTCTCGACCATGTCCGGTGGCCAGCGGCAGCGACTCGCCCTGGCCTGCGCGGTCTCGACCTCCCCGCAGCTGCTGCTGGCCGACGAGCCGACCAGCCAGCTCAGCCACGAGGACCGCGACCACGTGATCGAGCTGATCCACGAGCTGGGCGACGAGCTGGGCACCACCATCGTGGTGGTCACCCACCAGCCCGAGGTGGCGGCGACGTTCCCCCGGACGGTGACCATGAAGGGAGGCCGGGTCGGCGCCGAGGGCCGCGACGGCGCCGAGTACGTCGTGATCGGCGCCGAGGGCGTCGTGCACCTGCCGACCCACCTGGCCGCGGAATGGCCGCCGGGCACCCTGGTCCGGATCGAGCCCGAGGACCGCGACCGGCTGCTGGTCTCGCGGCCACAGGACCAGGCCATTGCCGACCCCGACCCCACCCCGGGAGGACTGGGATGACCGCCCTGTCGCTCTCCGGGGTGAGCTACACGCTCTCGCGCACCCTGCTCGACGACGTCGACCTGGAGTTCCGGGTCGGCGAGATGACCGCGCTCTCGGGACCCAGCGGGTCGGGGAAGACCACCCTGCTCTCGATCGCGGGCGGCCTGCTCGAGCCCACGGCGGGCACCACGTCGTACGACGGACGCTCGATGTGGCTCGGCTCCGGCGATCCCAGGCCCGAGGTCGCCTTCATCCTGCAGGTGTACGGCCTGGTGCCGATCCTGTCCGCGCGCGAGAACGTGTCGATCGCCCTTCGTGCGCGTGGCGTGCACCCGCGCGAGGCCGACGAGCGGGCGGAGTCCGCGCTGGCGCGCTTCCACATCGCGGACCTCGGTGACCGGCAGGTCGAGGAGCTCTCAGGCGGGCAGATGCAGCGGGTCGCCTGTGCCCGAGGCCTCGTCGTCGCAGCTGGGGTGCTGCTCGCCGACGAGCCCACCAGTGAGCTCGACGAGACCAACCGCGGCCTGGTGCTCGACGAGCTCCGTCGGGAGGCCGACCGCGGGGCGGTCGTCGTGGTGGCCACCCACGACCCGGCTGTCGTCGCGACCTGCGACCGGCACTTCGTGCTGGACGAGGGACAGCTGGTCGACCACGTGGCGGCGATCGACCTGACCCGGTTCGCAGCTCCGGAGGCCGGCGTCGTCGCGGACGCGCAGCCTCCGCACTTCGACGAGGTGACCCCGACGGCAACCCCGACGGCAGCCCCGACCGCAGCCCCGGCGTCGACGCCAACCCCACCGCCCGGACCGGACCGGCCCGACGACTCGATCTTCCGCCGCCCCTCCGACGGAGGCAGCCGGCCCGAGTCCCCGGGCACCAGCGACCCTGCATGAGACGCACACTCCGGGGGGCCTGGTCCCGACGCGCCACCCTGCTGCCGTTGCTGCTCCTGACCGTCGTGGTCGTGGCCGGGACGGTCACCGTGGTCGGCCTCGCCGGGCGGGCCGGGATCTCGGCCCTGCTGGCGGCACCCCTGCTGCTGATCGGGGCGGTCGCGGTCCCGGCTGCGGGTCGTGACCTCGCGGCCGAGCGGCGCCCGGAGATCGCGCTGGCCAGGGTGCGCGGCCTGTCCGGCGGCGAGCTGTACGCGCTGCTGGCGGTCGAGCCGCTGCTCGTCCTGCTCCTCGGTGCCGGCTCGGGGCTGCTGCTCGGCGCGGTCGGGTCGTCGGTCGCCGGCCGGGTCCTGCTCGGCGAGCCGGCTGCGCTGCCGGGAGCAGGCGCCGCGCTCGCCGGCACCGGCATCGTGCTGGGCGGGCTGGTCGGGGTCCTGCTCGGCATGGCGGGCGCCCTGCAGGAACCGCTGTCGGACCAGGTGCGCATCGCGGCTCGCCCCCGCCACGCCCAGGTGGGCGCCGTCTTCGCCACGGTGCTGGTCTTCGTGGGCGCAGCCGTGGCGGTCTACCGCAGTGGCAGCACCGGGAGCGACCCCGATCTGGTCGTGCTGGCCGGCCCGGCGCTGCTCGGACTGGTCGCCGGGCAGCTGGCCGTCTGGCTGGTCCTCCTCGGAGCCCGGATCGCGGTCGGCCGCACCGCGCACGGGTCGACAGCCGGATTCCTGGCCGCCCGCCGGCTGACCCGCGTCACGGGAGCCACGGACGGCGTACGCCTGCTGGTCGCCGCCTCGGTCGTGGCAGCGCTCGCCCTGACCGGAGCGACCCAGGTCGACGACTGGACCGAGGACACCGCCCGCCTCCGCGCCGGAGGCCCCGTGCAGGTGGAGGTCGACGCCGACGCGATCGGGGCGCTCCTGCTCACCCGCGAGCTGGACCCGGAGGGCCGGTGGCTGATGGCCGCCGTGCTCGTGCCGGGCCAGGGCAGTGCGGCAGCCCGCCGGGCCTTCGTGGACACCGAGCGGTACGACGCGGTCGTGGGTGACTTCTTCGCCGGCACCGCCGCGGCGGGGGTGTCTCGCCGGGTCGGTGAGCTCGGTGCGGGAGCGAACGTCCTGGCGACCGGTGACGTCGCCGTCGCCACCGTGCAGGGCGTGAGCGCCCGTCGCTCGGGGACGCTGCGCCCGCGGGTCATGGTCGACTACCGCGACGAGACCGGGACCACCCACTCGGTCCGGCTGTCGACGCGGCTGGACCGTGCCGGGACGGCCACGACGGTCGAGGAACCGCTGGCCGACTGCGCCGGTGGCTGCACGCTCACCTCCGTCACTCTCGACCGAAGCCCGGGGGACACCGGGCTGCCGTGGGTCCTCTCGCGGCTCGACTTCGCCGGCGTCGACGCGCTCGGCTATGACTGGACGCCGGCCCGGCGGGACCGGCCCGGGCAGCCGGGAGGACCGCTGCCGGTCGACGGTGGCCTGCTGGCCAGGTCGTCGCCCGGCCCGCTCACCGCGCTGACCGAGCCGGGCGGGGCAGAGACGCCCGTGCTGGCCACCACCTCGGTGGACTGGGCGGGGGGCGAACCCCAGCTCGACTCGACCGGCGGGGACGAACGTGCCGCCGAGGTGCTCGAGCGGCTGCCGGCGCTGCCCCTGGTCGAGGCGGACGGGCTGCTGGCAGACCTGTCGCGGTCGGCGGCTGGCGCTCCACCGACGGTGCCGGCCGCCTCGGTGCTGGTCCTCGCCCGCAGCGACACCCCGGCCGACCTGCTGGCGGCCCTCGGCGAGCGGGCCGGGCACCAGCCCCGCACGCTCGCCCAGGCCGACCGCGCGACCGCGGCCGAGACCGGCGCTGCGCAGGCCGGCATCTACGCGCTCACCGCAGGCTTCTGCCTGGCGCTCGCGCTGCTCGCGCTGCTGGCCGCGACGGCCCGGCAACGGTCGTCGTGGCGGGTGGAGGTCGCTGCGCTGCGGGTGATCGGCCTGCCACTCGCCCAGCTCCGACGCTCCGGCTGGATCGAGCTGCTCTGGCTGGCCACGGCAGCGGTCCTCGCGACGACCGCCGGCGCGCTGGTCGCGGTCCGGCTGCTGCTCGCGGACCTGCCGCTGGTGGTGGTGCCCGCCCATGCCGTTCCCCTCCAGATCGGCGTCCGGACCGGCCCGGTCCTGGTCACGGCGGTGGCCGCCGCGGTGGTCGTGGTCCTCGCCGTCGGTCGGTCCCGTCGGACGGAGGCGGCCCGCACCCGCCCCGAGATCCTGCGGGAGGAGGTCAGATGATGCGAGACCGGCTGATCCCTGCCTCGATGATCGGCACCGTGCTGCGCGGCCTCCGGTCGCGGGCGTTGCTGTCGGCGGGCTCCGTGCTGCTCATCGCCCTGGCCGTGGGCTCCGCGGTGCTCGGACCGATCTTCCAGATCGCGGTCACCAACTCCTATCTCGTGACCCGGCTGGACGAGGCACCGAATCTGTTGACCGGCCTCACCTGGCGGTTCCAGCCGAATGCGTCGGCGGGCCGCCCCGGAGCCACGCCGATCGTCATGTCGGCGGAGACCGCACGGACCGCCGCGGAGCGCGCGCCCGGTCCGTTCGCTCCCGCGCAGGGCCTGCTCGAGACCGCCCGGCTCCCCGCGATCGGCGGCCTCGCCACCGTCATCGCCCCGGCACCCAGCCTCGCCGACCTCGACGGTCGTGGCGCCTGCGGGCACCTCGACGTCGTGGGCGACTGCCCGTCCCGGGCGGGCGAGGTCCTGATGCTCGCCGGTGACCTGGCGGACACCGGGCACGCGATCGGCGACGTGCTGGAGGTCGACGACCCGGTCGGCGAGGTCACCGTGGTCGGGTCGTACCGGGTGCCCGCCGACGAGACCGACTACTGGTTCGACGTGGAGCGGTTCGCGAGCACCCCGCGCCGCACGGACCCCCGCAACGGCAACGTCACGCCGTTCCAGCCGGCACCCTTCGTCACGATCGCGGCCACGTTCAAGACCCTGCCCGTCTCGGCGTGGAGCGTCCGGATCGACCGCCGCCTCGACGTGCCGCCGGACTTGACCCTGGCCGACCTCGACCGGGCCGAGCGCGCGGCGGCGACGCTGGAGACCACCGACCGCAAGCTGCCCGGGGGCCGCCTCCGGGGCGAGTCGCTCAACGACGTCGCCAGCATCGTCACGGAGGCGCAGGCCCAGCAGCGGACCGCCAGCGCGTCGATCGCCCCCGCGGTGCTCTCCTTGGTCCTGGTCGCCCTCGCCCTGCTGCTGCGGCTGCTGACGGCGGCGGCCGACCTGCGCCTGCCGGAGCTGGCCCTGGCCTCGCTCCGGGGCCTGTCCCGCCGACGGATGTGGTCGCTCGGCCTGGCCGAGCCCGTCGCCCTGCTGCTGGTGGCAATCCCGGTGGGGGCGGGCCTCGGGCTCGGGCTCTCGCTCGGGCTGGTCCGCTGGTGGCTGGTGCCGGGCCTGCCGCTGCCGATGCCCTGGGCGGCGGCTGCGGCCGGGGTCGGTGTCGCGCTGGCGGCGGTCGGGGTCGCGATCGTGGCTGTCGGGCTGGTGCTCCAGGTCACGCTCTCCGACCAGCTCACCGGCGTACGTCGACCACGGACGACGTCGCGACGCAGCCTCGTCGCGCAGCTGGTGCTGGTGGCGGCCGCGGCCGCCGTGCTCGCGAGCAAGCTCACCGGCGGCGGCCGGGGAGACCCGGACGTCACCGACCTGGTGCTGCCGGTGCTGCTCGCGGTGGTCGCCGGCCTGGCCGCCACCCGGCTGACCGCCGTGGCCGCCACGTGGTGGACCCGACACCGTCGGGGACCCTCGCTCCCGGGCTACGTCGCCGCGCGGGCGATCAGCCGGCGGCACGAGGGGACCCTGGTGATCCTCCCCATCACCGCGGCGATCGCGGTCTGCGTGTTCGGCGCCGGCGTCTACGACTCGGCTGCCCAGTGGCGGGCGAGCGTGGCGGCGACCGCTGCGCCCGCGTCCGTGGTCTGGACCTCGCAGCTGCCGATGGACCGCACCGTCGCACTCACCCACGAGCTCGACCCGGACGGGCAGTGGTTGATGGCTGCCAGCCGGCTGGACACCCTCGGTCCGACGTTCACCGTGGCCGACCTGCCGCGGCTCAGCCGGGTCGCGGCGTGGCAGGACCAGTGGACGCCCGGCACCAGCACCGAGGAGATCACCGACGCCCTGACCCTGCAGGCCTCGGTCCCCACGATGACGGGACGGTCGGTCGGCCTCACCGCGGACAACCAGGTCGAGTCCGACGCCGACCTCTTCGTCCGCGTCCGGCTCGACGTCCCCGGGGGGCGCCCGCACGACGTCTACCTCGGCCCGCTCGGCCCGGGCACCAGCACGGTGCGTGCCCCGGCGCCGTTCTGCCGGAGCGGATGCGCGCTGGAGGCGATCACGATCGGCGGACCGGCCGCGCTGCAGGCCCGGATGACCGGGGAGCTGCGGTTGTACGACGTCGTCGCCGACGGGCGACCGGTCCCGGATGCGATCGCCGGGGCCGGGTGGGTCCGGTCGCCGCGCTCGTCCGCGCCCGAGGCGGTCACCGACCTGGCGACCGAAGGCGAGCAGCTGGTGCTTTCGCTGGACTCCGGCCAGCGACCCGTCATCGCGCAGCTGTCGGCGGGAGACCTTCCCACCGCACTGCCGGTGGTGCGTGGGGTGGATGCCCGGACCACCAGTCCGGAGGGCAGCTTCGGCGCGACCAGCGCCAACGAGTTCGAGGTCGACCCGATGGTGACGTCGCAGAGCATCCCGTTCCTCGGGCCACGCGGACTGCTGATCGACTACGAGATGCTCAACACCGATCGGAGCGTCTACGAGCAGAAGGCGACCGTCTACGTGCTCGCGCGGGCAGACACCCCGCTCGCGATCCGTCAGGGTCTGCAGGACCGCGGGGTCTCGGTGACCTCGACCCTGGCCGGCGTACAACGCACGCTCGACCAGGGCGCCTACGCGCTGACCCTGCGGCTCTACGCCGTGGTCGCCGTGCTGGTGCTGCTGATGGCGCTCGCCGGACTCTTCGTGAGCACGGCCGTCCAGCTCCCCGCCCGACGCCGGGACGCGGCCTCGCTCCGCGTGGTGGGAGTGCCTCGACGGGCGGTGATGTCAGCGGTCGTGCGCGAGTTCGCCGCCGTGCTCGGCGGCACGGCGGTGGCCGGACTCGCGGCCGGAGCCCTGGCCCAGTACGTCGTCCTCCGCACGGTGACGCTCGGCTTCGTCGAGAGCCTCAGCACACCGGCACTGGTGGCAGCGCTCGACTGGCAGCGGCTGGCGGTGCTCGCCCTGCTCACCGGCGTCCTGCTCGGCGCCGTCGCGCTGGTGAGTGCCGTCCTCACCGTCCGGGGCGCCCGCGGCTCGACGCTGCGGGAGAACGCCCGCTGACCGGGCTCGGTCTACGGTGACGCCATGAGGCTTCAGCGCACCGTCCTGACGTCGGCCGACCCGGGCCGTGTCTTCGACTACCTCAGTGACTTCACCACCACGACCGAGTGGGACCCGGGCACGGTCACGACGACCCGGATCTCGGGGGACGGGGGCGTGGGCACGACGTACCGCAACGTGTCGCGCTTCCTCGGTCGGGAGTCGACGCTGACCTACACCGTCACCGATGTCGACGCTCCCCACCACGTGGTGCTCCGCGGCGAGAACGCCACCGTCATCGCCATCGACTCGATCCACGTGCGCCCGGACGGTGCGGCGACCCGGGTGACCTACCGAGCGGACTTCACCTTCAAGGGACTGGCCCGGCTCGCCGGGCCGCTGCTCCGCCCGGCGCTGACCCGGCTCGGGGACGAGGCCGAGCGGGGCCTGGCCGAGGCGCTGGGCAGGCTCGCGGTCGACTCCTGATCCCGGCTTGGTGCGCACGGGTTCACTGGGAGCATGCGCCGACCAGTTCCCGAGCAGCCCGGGCCCGACCAGGAGTCCGTCTGGGACTACCCGCGTCCACCGCGGCTGGAGCGGACCACCCAGCGGATCGAGATCGAGGTGGGTGGCCGGGTCGTGGCCGCCACGTCCGAGGGCTGGCGGGTGCTCGAGACCAGCCACCCGCCGACGTACTACGTCCCCCGGTCGGCGTTCCTGCCCGGCGTGCTGCGGCCGAGCGCCGGTGCGAGCTGGTGCGAGTGGAAGGGACAGGCCAGCTACTTCGACCTCGTGGTCGGTGACGTCGTGGTCCCCAGTGGGGCGTGGACCTACCCCCGCCCCACCGCCGGCTTCCGAGACCTGGCCGACGCGATCGCCGTGATGCCCGCCTCGGTGGACCGGTGCACCGTCGACGGTGAGACGGTCCGCCCGCAGCCGGGCGGGTTCTACGGCGGCTGGATCACCAGCGACGTGGTCGGGCCGTTCAAGGGTGAGCCCGGCACGCTGGGCTGGTAGCCGCCGGGCAGGTCAGCTGCGGGTCTGGAAGAGGCAGAACGGGTGACCTGCCGGGTCGAGCAACACCCGCACGTCGTCCTGCGGCTGCGTGGTCGCCACCGTGGCACCCAGGGACTGGGCCTTCTCCTCGCCCGCCGTCAGGTCATCGACGCCGATGTCGAGGTGGGCCTGCATCTGCTGGTCGCCCGGCCCTGCGGGCCAGGTCGGCGGCACGTGCCCCGTCTCCAGCTGGAAGGAGAGGCCGGGGCCACCGTTCGGCGGCTTGACCACCACCCACTCGTCACGCTCGACCCGGACCACCCATCCGAGCAGGTCGCGGTAGAACGCGGCCAGCCCGCGCGGGTCGGGGGTGCCGAGGACGGTGGAGGCGAGGCGGAACGCGGGGGCGGCCATGGGATCAGGGTAGGGACTGTCCGAGCGGCGGGCGACCGGTCGACGACCTTTCCTTCGTGGACTGGACCGGCGCGACTGCCCTTGTGCCGGCGACGGGCCCGGCGTAATCTGGCGATATATCGCGAGCGTACGACGACAGTCCCCGCTCGCGGACCGCGAACCGAGGAAGGGACCGACATGGGGCACCAGGGATTCAACCCGTGGGGTGACTGGGGACAGTGGCAGGCCGGCTGGAGCCGGCCCGGGCACAAGGGTCCGCCGCCCTGGGTGGCCGGCCTCTTCGGCATGGCCCAGGAGCAGCAGCAGCGTGGACCCAAGGTGCGCCGCGGAGACGTGCGCTCCGCGATCCTGGACGTGCTCGCGCGCGGAGCCGAGGCCGGCGAGGAGGTCAACGGCTACCAGGTGATCCAGCAGATCTCCGAGCGGAGCAGGGGCGCCTGGCGACCCAGCCCGGGCTCGGTCTACCCGACCATCCAGCAGCTCCAGGACGAGGGTCTGGTCGAGGCGGACGAGACGCGCGGCCGCCGCACCCTGCTGCTCACCACCCAGGGCGCGACGTACGTCGAGGAGCACGCCGACGAGCTGGCGGCCGTGTGGGCGCCGTTCGAGTCCCGTCGACGCGAACAGCTCTCGGACTACGCCGACCTGAAACCCGAGATCGGCCAGGTGATGGGGGCGGTCTGGCAGATCGTCACCACCGGCACCCCCCAGCAGCGCCGGGACGCCGTCGACGTCCTCGTCGAGACCCGGCGCCGGCTCTACGGCCTGCTGGCCGACGGCGCGGCCGACGACGACGTGGACGGGGACATCGACGGGGACATCGACGGGGACATCGACGAGGAGGAGTCATGACCGACCCGCACCTGCGGATGAGCGACGCCGAGCGCGAGCAGGCAGCCAGCGAGCTGGCCGAGCACTACGCCGAGGGTCGCCTGACGGCCGAGGAGCACAGCGAGCGCCTCGACCAGGTCTGGGCAGCCCGCACCTACGCCGAGCTGACCCCGCTCTTCCAGGACCTGCCCAGTGGCTACGGCCGGCCCCGGCAGAGCCGCCGATCGGTCGCCCCTCCACGAGGCGCGACCGCCACTCGCAGGGTGACCCCGCGGTTCCCGGGCTGGGTCTTCGCGCTGCTGGCGCTCCTGGTCGTCGCGACCGTGATCACCAAGCTGCCCTGGATCCTGTTCGGCCTGGCGATGTGGTGGGTCTTCTTCGCGCGCAGCCGCTGTGGGACGCCCCGGCGCTTCTAGACCGGGCCGGGCCCCGCCAGCAGGTCGTCCAGCCAGCCGAACGCCGCCGCACTGAGGTCGGCCGGCTCCCCGGCGCCGGGCACCAGCGCCGCGACCCGGGTGGCGACCTCGGGGGGCAGGTCCTCGTCGAGGTAGCGCAGCCCGAAGTCGTGGCGCCACGGGCAGTGCTCGATGCGCAGCAACCGCACCAGCGGACCGAGGGCGAAGCGGAGGTAGAGCTCGGTCGCCTCCGCGAGGTGCCCGCGCCGCAGCGCCCGGTTGACCAGCCACTCGGCGGTGCCGCGTCGCTGCCGGATCTGCTCCACGGCCTCGGCGATCTCCCGGGCCATCGCCTCTTCGTCGTCGGGACGCAGCTCCACGAGCCCCTCCGGGTCGTGCAGCACGATCGGGACGCCGTGCCGGCGTACGTCGACGAACCGGTGCCGGTCCGAGAGGTCGGAGAGGTGCAGGTCGATCATCCGGGTCGGCTCGACCAGACGACCCGGGCGCGACTGCAGGTTGATGAAGCACTGCCGACCGTCGGGCCAGGTCGCCAGCGGCAGCTCCCAGAGGTGGTCCACCTCGAAGTCCTCCCGCGCCCTCGCGAGGAGCCCGGCGTAGACCTGGTGCGCCGTGCCGGGCGTGCAGAGCACATCGACGTCGAGGTCGGACCAGTCGTCGTACCCGCCGGTGGTGGCGGAGCCACCGACCCGCACCACCCGCACGTCCGGGTCCCGTGCGCCCTGCAGGCGTAGCCAGCTGAGCCAGTCGTCGTACCGGGACAGGTCCGCGTGCATGGGTCCGGCCTTTCCTGGGTATGTTGCTGGGCGCATACCGGCGTGGTCGTTGCCTACGATCACACGCCGTCTCGTCTCGGAGGTGCACATGTCCGACCCAACACGCCGGCCCGCAGGGCACGCGTCACGCGGGATCTGGATCCTGATCCTGGTTCTGCTCACCCCGGCGGTGGTCGTCCCGCTGCTGGTGCCGCTCTACGACCGGGTCGAGCCGAGCTGGGCGGGGATCCCGTTCTTCTACTGGTTCCAGTTCCTGCTGATCCTGTGCTCGGCGGTCGTCACGGTGAGCGCGTTCTACCTGTCGGAGCTCGCCGGACGGCGCGACCGGGGTGAGCGCAGATGAACCCCGTGATGGTCGGCGTCTTCGTCGCGCTCTTCCTGCTGGTCACCGTGCTGGGCTTCGCCGCCTCGCGGTGGCGGCGCGCGGACCTGAACAGCCTCGACGAGTGGGGCCTGGGTGGTCGGGGCTTCGGGACGTTCATCGCGTGGTTCCTGATCGGCGGTGACATCTACACGGCGTACACGTTCATCGCGGTCCCCGCGCTGCTGTACGCCGGCAGCGTGGTCGGGTTCTTCGCCGTGCCGTACACGATCGTGGTCTACCCACTGATCTTCCTGTTCCTGCCGCGGCTCTGGTCGGTCTCGCACCGGCACAGCTACGTGACGCCCGCGGACTTCGTCGAGGGCCGCTACGACAGCCGGCCGCTCGCGCTGGCGGTGGCGGTGACCGGCATCCTCGCGACGATGCCCTACATCGCCCTCCAGCTGGTCGGCATGCAGGTGGTGCTCGAGACCATGGGCATCGGCACGAACAGCGACAACTGGCTCGTCAAGGATCTGCCGCTCTTCCTGGCGTTCGCCGTGCTCGCGGCGTACACGTACTCCTCGGGCCTGCGGGCGCCGGCGCTGATCGCCTTCGTCAAGGACACGCTGATCTACATCGTGATCATCGTGGCGGTCATCTACCTGCCGTCGCGGTTCGGTGGCTGGGGCGAGATCTTCTCCACCGTCGACGACAGCTTCACGACCTTCAACGCCGAGAACGCCGACGCGATCGCATCCGGGCAGGCCAGCGCCCGGGGGATCATCCCGCCGGCGGCTGCCCAGTGGGCCTACGCGAGCCTCGCGCTCGGCTCCGCGATGGCGCTGTTCATGTATCCCCACTCGATCACCGGGGTGCTGTCCACCCGGAGCCGCAAGGTGATCCGTCGCAACGCCGCGCTGCTGCCGGCGTACTCCTTCCTGCTGGGACTGCTGGCCCTGCTCGGGTTCGTGGCGATCGCGGCGGGGATAAAGGTCGACAACGCGCAGGCGGCGCTGCCGCAGCTGTTCGAGAACGAGTTCCCGGCGTGGTTCGCCGGCGTCGCCTTCGCCGCGATCGTGATCGGTGCCCTGGTCCCCGCCGCGATCATGTCGATCGCAGCCGCGAACCTGTGGACCCGCAACATCTACCGGGCCTTCATCAACCCCGACGCCACGCCGTCCCAGGAGGCGCGGCAGAGCAAGCTGATGTCGCTGCTGGTGAAGTTCGGTGCGCTGGTCTTCGTGCTCGCGCTGCCGAACGCGTTCGCGATCAACCTGCAGCTGCTGGGCGGGGTCTGGATCCTGCAGACCCTGCCGGCGATCGTGGTCGGCCTCTACACCGGCTGGTTCCACCGGCACGCCCTGCTGGCCGGCTGGGCCGTGGGCATGGGCTACGGCACCTGGCTGGCCTACGGCGTCCCCGTGGTCGGCGACCCCGGCAGTCACTTCGGTGGCCCGCTGGCGCTCTTCCCCGGCACCGAGACCAAGGTCTACATCGCGGTGATCGCGGTCTTGGCCAACCTGGTCGTGGCGGCCGTGCTCACCTTCGTCTTCCGGGCGATGAACGTCGACCCGGGTGTCGACCGGACCCAGCCGAGCGACTACACCGCGGACGCGGGTGACCCGGGCGTGGAGGAGGAGCTCGACCCGCACCAGCCGGCCCACGCCTGAACGGTCAGCCCTTGAGGGACCCGGTCCGTGCTGCCAGCATGAGGCACCGGGCCGGGCCCACTGGCACCTGACGGAGGAGATCGTGGGATGGAGCTGGACACGAAGGTCGACGAGCTGCGCGAGCGCGACGCGGCGTGGTCGAGGACGGCGTCCTCGGGCGCCGGGATCGACGAGATCCTGTCGTACTGGACCGATGACGCGGTGGTGGTCCCACCCGGCATGCCACCCGTGGTCGGCAAGGAGGCGCTGCGCGAGTACGTCGCCGGGTCGATGAACATCCCGGGCTTCCGGATCTCGTGGACGTCCGACCGGATCGAGGTGTCCGAGGACGGCTCGATGGCGTGGATCCTCGGCGCCAACCTGGTCGAGATGAACGACGAGGACGGCAACCCGATGGCGATCCCCGGCCGAGCCGTGACGGTCTGGCGCCGGGAGAGTGACGGCGAGTGGCGCTGTTGCTCCGACATCTGGAACGCCGGCTGAGGCGCCCCCGTCGCCATCCGGCAGCCGCGACCCGGTCGCGGTTCCGGGGCGCGATCGCGGGAGCGGGCAGTACGAGTGGGGTCCGGGTCGTGGTGGGGCACTGGCGACAGACTCCGTTCGGGGAGTTCTCCGACGCCATGGTCGAGACGGCGGCCGGCCATCGGCTGCTGCTCGCCCCGAGTCAGGAGGTCGCGGACTTCATCTCGACGACGTACACCTTCGACGAGGTCCGGATCGAGCCGTTCGAGGTCGCCGCTGCCGAGCACGGCTGGTCGGTCCGCTCGCCCTCTCTCACCCTGGACCTGGCGATCGGCCGGCGGACTGCGCTCGGCAGGCTGCTGCGCCTGGTCCCGCCGGCCGTGGCTCGGAGCCCGTGGTGGTGCACGCTGACCGACCCGGTCTCCCGCCTCGTCCTGCGCGGGGTGCGTACTCGCGGGACGGCGGGCAACGGGCGGCGTGAGTGGTACGGCGCCACCGATGCTCACCGGGTCACTGCTCTCACCGGCCTCCTGGACGGCCAGGACCTCGGCGAGCTCGCGCCCGTGGACCCGCCCGCACGGTTCGGCTTCTCCTCGACCCCGCGGCGACCCTCGGTCACCACGGTCGTCACCACCGTCTCCGAGCCTCGACCGCCAGCCGGGGTGACCCGCGCGGTCAGACGCCGATCGCCCGGCTGAGCCAGGTGGAGGTCACCTCCATGCCGACCTTCTCGTAGAGGCCGAGGGCGCCGGTGCGCGAGTCGGTCGACAGCTCCGACACCGTCGCACCGTGCGCAGCCGACTGGGCGAACGCGTCGACGAGGAGTGCCTGCGCGAGCCCGCGGCCGCGCTGGTCCGCGCGGGTGGCCAGCCGGCTGATGTAGCCACACCCCTCGTTGAGCAGGATCACCGCGACCCCGACGATCTCGCCGCCTGGGTCGGTGACCACGCGCAGGTTCCACGGCTCGAAACCGGGGCGGCGGGGGATCTGGGCGACCCAGTCCTCGAAGGGCTCCCGCTCGCGGACCGACCACTCCAGGAACGCGTCCTCGAGCACGGACCAGCAGGCCCGGTGCTCGGCCTCGGTCGCCGTCGCGAATCGGCATACCCGTCGGGCAGCGGTCGGTCCGGCACGGTCGCACCCTCCGGAAGTCGGAGCACCCAGCTGGTCCACCGCACGTGGTAGCCGAGCTCCTCCAGCAGCCGGTCACCGGCCGAGCCGTGCGGCACCGGCATCCCGACGACCGACGAGCCACGGTCCCGGGCCGCCTCCTGCATCCAGCGGGCGAGCGCGGTGCCGATGCCACGGCCGCGGTGGTCCGGGTGGACGGCAGCATCGCCACGGTCCGCGCCCATCAGCTCGGCGTACGCCACGAGCTGCTCGCCGTCGAAGACGCCGACCGAGCTGGCGCCGACGTCGTACGACGGACGCTGCCACTCGGCGACGATGTCGGCCTCCTCGATCACGACCTCGCCCACGTCGTGGAGCTCCTGGGCGGCCATCACCGCCGTCACGGCCGGGGCGTCGGCGAGGCGCAGCGGACGACTGGTCAGGTCGTCGGTCAGGGCGGGGGGCAGGTGCAGGTCGGTCATGGCGACCATGCAAACAGGAAATCGCGACCGGGGCCGCCCATTTTCGGACGACCCCGGTCGACGGGTGCAGCAGTGGTGGATCAGGCGTTGCGGATCGCGGAGACGTCGAACTCGAGCTTGATCTTGTCGGAGATCAGCACGCCGCCGGTCTCGAGCGCCGCGTTGTAGGTCAGGCCCCAGTCCTTGCGGCTGATCGAGGTGCCGCCCTCGAACCCGACGCGGAGGTTGCCGAACGGGTCGCGGGCCGACCCGGTCGACTCGAACTCGACGGTGACGGGCTTGGCGACGCCGGCGATGGTCAGGTCGCCGGTGATCAGCCAGGTGGAGTCGTCGCTGCGCTCGACCGTGGTCGAGGTGAAGGTGATCTCGGGGTTGGCCTCGGCGTCGAAGAAGTCGGGGGAGCCGAGGTGTCCGTCGCGGTCGGCGTTGCCGGTGTCGATGCTCGCGGTCTTGATGGTGAGGCTGACCGTGGAGGCGGCCGGGTTCGCGGCGTCGATGTGTGCCGTGCCGGCGAACTCCTGGAACTGGCCGCGCACGGTGGTCACCATGGCGTGCCGGGCACTGAAGCCGAGGCGGGTGTGACTCGCGTCGATCGTGTAGTCGCCGCTGATGTCCTCGAGCGTGGAGGTGGGGGCGTCGAAGTCGTGGTCGAGAACGGTGGAGGCGGACTTGCGGTTGAAGAAGTTCATGGGGGCTCCTCGGGTCGATGTTCTTCGAATCTTCAACCAGCAGAACCGGTCCGCGGTCCGCTTCATTCCCGAAGTGAAAGAATTTTCAAACAAATGTCTCAGCGGAAGGCGGACTCCCCGGTCAGCGCCTGGCCGATCACGAGCTGGTGCACCTCGGCGGTCCCCTCGTAGGTGAGCACGGACTCGAGGTTGTTCGCGTGCCGCATCAGCGGGTACTCGAGGGTGATGCCGGCCGCGCCGAGCAGGGTCCGGCACTCCCGGGCGATGGCCAGCGCCTCGCGGGTGCTGTTGAGCTTGCCGATGCTGATCGCCGGCGCGGGCAGGGCTCCGGCGTCCTTGAGCCGGCCGAGGTGCAGCGCGAGCAGCATCCCCTTGCCGAGCTCGACGGTCATGTCCGCGAGCTTGGCCTGGGTGAGCTGGTACGCCCCCAGCTGCTTGCCGAAGATCTGCCGCTCCCGGACGTAGGCGATCGTCGTCTCGAGGCAGTCGCGGGCGGCACCCAGCGCGCCGAAGATGATGCCGAACCTGGCCTCGGTCAGGCAGGACAGCGGCCCCGAGAGCCCGAGCGCCGCCGGGAGCATCGCCGCTGCGGGCACCCGCACGTCGTCCAGGCTCAGCTCGGCGGTCACCGAGGCGCGCAGCGACATCTTCCGCGTGATCTCGCTGGCTCCGAATCCGGGAGTGTCGGTGGGGACGACGAAGCCCCGGATCCCCTCCTCGGTGCGTGCCCACACCACGGCCACGTCGGCCACCGAGCCGTTCGTGATCCACATCTTGGAGCCGTTCAGCACCCAGTCGGTGCCGTCTCGGCGACCTCGCGTGCGCATCCCGCCCGGGTCCGAGCCGAAGTCCGGCTCGGTCAGGCCGAAGCAGCCGATCGCCTCGCCCGCCGCCATCCGCGGCAGCCACTCGTCCTTCTGCTCGGGCGAGCCGTGCTCGTGGATCGCGAACATCGCCAGCGAGCCCTGCACGGAGACGATCGAGCGCAGCCCGGAGTCGCCGGCCTCCATCTCCAGGCAGGCCAGCCCGTACGCGGTGGCGCTGGTCCCGGCGCACCCGTAGCCCTCCAGATGCATGCCCAGGAGGCCCAGGCTGCCGAACTCCAGCGCGAGGTCCCGCACCGGGACCGAGCCGGACTCGTACCAGCCGGCGATCTCGGGCCGCAGTCGGTCGTCGACGAAGGAGCGCACGGTGTCGCGGATGGCGCGGTCCTCGTCGCTGATCAGCGAGTCGGTGTCGAGCAGGGCGAGCGGGGAGGCGGGGCCGGTGGTCATCGCCCCATCATGGGCCAGGTCACGGCGCCCGTCGGAGACGGCTCAGCGGAGATGGCCCAGCGGAGACGGCTCAGCGGCGGTGGCTCGGGTCAGGCGGCGTGCGCGGTCTGCGGCGGAGCCGGCGCAGGGACCGGGGCCTGGGAGGACGCCACCCAGTGCGCCTCCATGTGGGTCCGCCCGCGTCCGTCGACCACCGGCACCCAGCTCATCGTCAACCCGTTGGTCGTCTCGGAATCCCTCATGTGACACCTCCTGTTCATCTCTTGTTCACCAAGAGTAGCGCACACCCCCAGGGTGCGCAGAAGACGCCCGAAATCCGGTACGGCGCTCCACTGACGGGCGGCCACGGGGTCCGGGGAGCACTGAACGCTCCCCGTGAGCCTGACGCCGCGGGTCGTTGATGTTTCTGCCCATTTTCGGGCAGGAACTTGCCGAACCGGCTTCGAGGGCGCACACTCGCCGGGTGCCTGACCGTTCCGACTCCGACCTGGTGGCCCATCTGGTCGCCAGCACCGGCCTTCCGCCGGCGGAGGCGGCCCGGGTGATCGACGACGTCGTCGCCTTCCACGCCGAGCCGGTGGACGACTACGTACGCCGTCGGCACGCCGAGCTCAAGGCCGTCGGGGCGAAGAACCCCGAGATCTTCACGCGTCTCGCCTCCGAGCTCGAGGGCCGCGTGTTCGCCGCCCCCGAGCTCAGCGAGCGGCAGCTGCGCCGCATCGTCTACGGCTGACCAGCCGGCACCACCCAGCTCCACCCCACCAGCAACCCTGACCTCGAGGAGAACCAACCATGTGCGGGATCGTCGGATACATCGGTGGCCAGCAGGCCGTACCCCTCCTGCTCGAAGGCCTGAGCCGGCTCGAGCACCGCGGCTACGACTCCGCCGGCCTCGCCGTGCTCGGCAGCTCCGGGGTCAAGGTCGCCAAGAAGGCCGGTCGGGTGCGAGCGCTGAGCGACGACCTGCCCAAGCGGTTCGCCGGCAAGATCGGCATCGGCCACACCCGCTGGGCCACCCACGGCCCCGCCAACGACGTCAACGCCCACCCGCACACCGACGCCAAGGGCGACGTCGCCGTCGTCCACAACGGGATCATCGACAACGCCGCCACGCTCCGGCAGCAGCTCACCGACGACGGCGTGGACCTGGTCAGCGACACCGACTCCGAGGTCCTCGCGCACCTGGTCGCGCGTTCCGAGGCCGACACGCTCGAGGGCAAGGTGCGCGACACGCTCGCGGTGATCGACGGCACCTACGGCATCGCCGTCGTGCACGCGGACTTTCCCGACCGGATCGTGGTCGCCCGCAACGGCAGCCCGCTGATCATCGGCGTCGGCGACAAGGAGATGCACGTCGCCTCCGACCTCGCTGCGCTGGTCCGCTACACCACCACCGTTGCCCACCTCGACGACGGCGAGCTCGCCACGCTCACCGCGGGTGGCTTCACGACGTACCGCCAGGACCTGACCTCGACGAACAAGGCGGCGACCAAGCTGGACGTCGACCCCGCGTCGTACGACGCCGGCGAGCACGACTCGTTCATGCACAAGGAGATGCTCGAGCAGCCCGAGTCCGTCGAGCGCGTGCTGCGCGGCCGGCTCGACGAGCGGTTCGGCACCGCCCACCTCGGCGGCCTGAACATGGACGCCCGCGAGACCCGGGCGATCAAGCGGGTGAAGATCCTCGGCTGCGGCTCGGCGTACTACGTGGGGCAGATGGGCGCCTCGCTCGTCGAGGAGCTGGCCCGGATCCCGGCCGACGCCGAGGCGGC
The DNA here is from genome assembly GCA_963826415.1 of uncultured Actinomycetota bacterium. GTDB lineage: Bacteria > Actinomycetota > Actinomycetes > Propionibacteriales > Nocardioidaceae > Nocardioides. Next base: position 43,476 of record CAWGWW010000009.1, read on the forward strand.
CAGCGAGTTCCGCTACCGCAACCCGATCATCGACCCGGAGACCCTCTACGTCGCGGTCAGCCAGTCCGGCGAGACCATCGACACGCTGCTCGCGGTCCAGGAGATCCGCCGCAAGGGCGGTCGGGTGATCGGCCTGGTCAACGTGGTCGGCAGCGCCATCGCGCGCGAGTGCGACGGCGGGATCTACCTGCACGCCGGCCCGGAGGTCGCGGTGGCCTCGACCAAGGCGCTGACCAACATGTTCGTCGGGTTCGCCCTGCTCGCCCTGCAGCTCGGGCGGGTGCGCGACCTGTCGATCGCCGACGGCAAGCGGCTGATCGCCGGGCTCGACCGACTGCCGGGGCAGCTGGCGGAGATCCTCGAGCGCGAGGACGAGATGGCCGAGGTGGCCACGGTGCTGGCGGCCGCGGAGAGCCTGTTCTTCATCGGCCGGGTGCGCGGCTTCCCGGTGGCCCGGGAGGGTGCGCAGAAGTTCAAGGAGATCTCCTACCGGCACGCGGAGGCCTACCAGACCTCCGAGCTCAAGCACGGGCCGCTGGCGCTGATCTCCGAGGCGGTGCCGACCGTGGCGATCGTCCCGCTCGACGAGCTCACCGACCGCAACGTCGGGGCGCTGCACGAGATCGCGGCCCGCAAGGGCCCGCTCGTCGTGATCACGCACGAGGACGTCGACCTCGGGGAGGTGCCGGCCCGGCGGATCAACGTCCCGCGCAACGAGCGTGAGCTGGACCCGATCCTGCTGACGCTGCCGCTGCAGCTGCTGGCCTACCACGCAGCGCTCACCCTCGGCCACGACATCGACAAGCCGCGCAACCTGGCCAAGTCCGTCACCGTCGAGTGAACGCGGGTGGACACGTGACCAGAGGCACGTCGCTCCGGGCGTCCGACGAATCGGAGCCCGGGGCGTGCAGCCAGTAACGTGGTGGGCTATGAACAACTGGATCGCAGCGTGACCGCCACCGAGAACGAGCCCACCCCCGAGGTGGCCATCACCTTCAACGACCTCGGGCTGGACGAAGCCGTCCTCAAGGCGCTGCGCGACGTGGGCTACGAGACCCCGTCCGCGATCCAGGCTGCGACGATCCCGCCGCTGCTGGAGGGTCGCGACGTCGTGGGCCTCGCGCAGACCGGGACCGGCAAGACGGCGGCGTTCGCGCTGCCGATCCTGTCGCGCCTCGACCTGAAGCAGAAGGCTCCCCAGGCGCTCGTGCTGGCCCCGACCCGCGAGCTCGCGCTCCAGGTCTGTGAGGCCTTCGAGAAGTACGGCGCCCACCTCAAGGGGGTGCACGTGCTGCCCGTCTACGGCGGCCAGGGGTACGGCGTCCAGCTCAGCGCGCTGCGTCGCGGTGTGCACATCGTGGTCGGCACTCCCGGCCGGATCATGGACCACCTCGACAAGGGCACGCTCGACCTGACCCAGCTGCGCTTCCTGGTGCTCGACGAGGCCGACGAGATGCTCAACATGGGCTTCGCGGAGGACGTCGAGACGATCCTGGCCGACACCCCCGACGACAAGAACGTGGCGCTCTTCTCGGCCACGATGCCCGCGCAGATCCGCCGGATCTCCAAGAAGTACCTCAACGACCCGGTCGAGATCGCGGTCAAGAGCAAGACCACCACCTCGGCGAACACCACGCAGCGGTACCTGATGGTCTCCTACCCGCAGAAGGTCGACGCGCTGACCCGGATCCTCGAGGTCGAGAACTTCGAGGGGATGATCGTCTTCGTCCGCACCAAGAACGAGACCGAGACCCTGGCCGAGAAGCTGCGGGCCCGCGGCTTCTCCGCGATGGCGATCAACGGCGACGTGGTGCAGGCCCAGCGCGAGCGCACGGTCAACCAGCTGAAGTCCGGCAAGCTCGACATCCTGGTGGCCACCGACGTCGCGGCCCGCGGCCTCGACGTCGACCGGATCAGCCACGTCGTCAACTACGACATCCCGACCGACACCGAGTCCTACGTGCACCGGATCGGCCGCACCGGCCGCGCCGGCCGCAGCGGCGACGCGATCTCGTTCATCACGCCCCGCGAGCGCTACCTGCTCAAGGCGATCGAGAAGGCGACCCGGCAGCCGCTGACCCAGATGCAGCTGCCCTCCGTGGACGACGTGAACACCACCCGGCTGGCCCGCTTCGACGAGGGGATCACCGAGGCGCTCACCAACGCCGCGCGGATCGACAAGTTCCGCGACATCATCGCCCACTACGTCCGTGAGAACGACGTGCCCGAGGTCGACGTCGCCGCTGCGCTCGCGGTCGTCATGGAGGGGGACACCCCGCTGCTGCTCGACCCGGCGAAGGAGAAGCCGGTCCGGCACGAGCGCGAGTACTCCGACAACCGTGGAGACGGTGGCGGCAAGCCGCGCAAGGACTTCAAGGACCGCGGCGACCGGCCCGCCCGCAAGCCGCGCGGCCGCACCGACGTCCCGATGGCGACGTACCGGATCTCGGTGGGCAAGCGCCACAAGGTCGAGCCTCGCCAGATCGTCGGCGCCATCGCCAACGAGGGTGGGCTGAGCCGGCAGGACTTCGGGCACATCGACATCCGTGGTGACCACTCGCTCGTCGAGCTCCCGGCCGATCTGCCTGCGGCCGCCTGGTCGAAGCTGTCCGGCACCCGGATCTCCGGCAAGCTCATCGAGCTCACGGCCGGTGGCGGGGACGCCGCTGCTGCCTCGGACCGCAAGCCGCGCGCCAAGCGCTCGTACGACTGACGCAAGGGATTTCCCTCTTCTGCCGGCAGGCCGTGGCCTCCTAGCGTGAGTGCGCCCGCCGCGCGTGGTGGCGGCGAGCCCTCCTGGAGGAACCCGTGTCGCTTGCTGCCCGCCGGACCACTCGCCGTCTCATCGGGGCCGGCGTGCTCGCGCTGGTCCTGCCGCTCGCGCCCGCGCCGGCAGCCGTTGCCGCGGCCCCGTCGTACGTCGCGCTGGGCGACTCCTACTCGTCCGGCGTGGGGACCCGCAGCTACATCGCCGACGGCTCGTCCTGCCAGCGCTCGACGTACGCCTACCCGAGCCTGATCGCCGCCGCCCGGGGGTACGCCCTCAACTTCCGGGCCTGCTCGGGCGCCACGATCCCGGACGTCACCAACAGCCAGCTCAGCGCCCTGGGTGCGGCTACCCGGTACGTCACGATCTCGGTGGGCGGCAACGACGCCGGCTTCTCCGAGGTGCTCACCGAGTGCGCCCAGCCATGGTGGATGAGCGACTGCGACGGCGCGATCGACGACGCCCGGGCCTTCATCAACAACATTCTGCCCGGCAAGCTGGCCACGCTCTACGCCTCGATCACGTCGAAGGCCTCGGCCGCGAAGGTGGTCGTGGTGGGCTACCCGCGGATCTTCAACGGCGAGGACTGCAACGCCGGAACCTGGTTCTCCCCGGCCGAGGAGACCAGGCTCAACGCCACCGCGGACCTGATGAACGCCACGATGTCGAACGCCGCCGCGGCCCAGGGCTTCACCTTCGCCAACCCCACCAACCGGTTCGTCGGGCACGCCGTCTGTGACCAGCCCGAGTGGATCAACGGCCTGTCCAGCCCGGTGTCCGAGAGCTACCACCCGAACCAGGCCGGCCACGGGTCCGGCTACACCCCGCTGGTCAGCCCGCTGCTCACCGGGGCCGTGCAGCGCTCCAGCGCCGCGACTCTCCGGTCGGCTGCGGCGGCCGGTGCCGCGCAGGCCGCGCTCCAGCGTGAGTACGCCGCAGCCGACGCCGGGATCGAGCCCCGCCCGGTCCGGGCGCCGGACCTGACCACCCGCCGGGCCCGGGTCGCTGCCCAGGAGGCCGGCATCGACCTGGGTCGCTGGCTCGCGCGCCACTGACCGTCCTGCTGGCTGTCCGGGCTGGGGGAGCCGAGTGGTAGAAGGTACGCATGGGGGATCGTCATTCAGCCAGCCGTGCCAACCTCGCCGTCGGGCTCGTCATGGGCCTGCTGCTCACGCCGGTGCTCACCGGCTGCGACTCGGTCGCGGAGATCACCGGCCCGGACCCCGCGGACGCCGCCGAGAGCCTCGCGGCCGGGCTCAGTGACGGGACCAGCCCCGGGGCGTTCGCCGACGTGGAGTTCGCGGACCAGACTCCGGAGCAGGTGGAGCAGGTCTACACCGACACGGTCGAGGGGCTCGGCGACCTGCGCCCCTCCGTGACGGTCGGTGACGTGTCGGAGTCCGAGTCCGCGGACACGGCCAGCGCGGTGCTGTCCTGGTCCTGGCCGGTGGGTGACGGTGAGTGGAGCTACCAGACCGAGGCGCCGCTGGCGCTCGCCGGCGACGCCTGGCAGGTGCAGTGGTCTCCGGGCATCATCGCGCCGGGCCTGACCGACGGCGCCGTCCTCGACACCACGACGATCGGGGCCCGGCGGGGGCCGATCGTCGGGGCGGACGGGATGAAGCTCGTCACCGAGCGTCCGGTCACCCGCTTCGGCATCGACCGCTCCCGGGTCCCGGCCCGCCGGGCGCGCGCCTCCGCGCTCCGCCTCGCGGACCTGGTCGACATCGACCGGGCGGCCTACGCCAAGCGGGTCCAGGCGGCGGGCGAGAAGGCGTTCGTCGAGGCGATCGTCTACCGCCGTGCGGACGTGCCGCCCGAGGTCGTGCGCGGCTACCAGGACATCCCGGGGGCCGCCGGGATCGCGGCGACCCTGCCGCTGGCGCCCACCCGGACCTTCGCCGCCCCGATCCTCGGCACCGTGGGTGAGGTGACCGCGGAGATGATCGAGGACCAGCCCGAGAAGTACCAGCTCGGCGACGAGGCCGGGCTGTCCGGGCTCCAGGCGCGCTACGACGACCAGCTGCGGGGGACCCCCGGCATGGTCGTCTCCGCGGTCGGGCCGGACGGTGAGGAGGAGGAGCTGTTCCGCCTCCCCGCGACGAAGGGCCGGGCGCTCCAGCTCACGCTCGACCTCGAGCTCCAGCAGGCCGCCGAGCGGTTGCTCGCCGACGTCGGACCGTCGAGCGCGATCGTGGCGGTCCGGCCGTCGACCGGCGACCTCGTCGCGGCCGCCAACGGCCCCGGCACCAACGGCTACAACGCGGCCACGTTCGGCCAGTTCGCGCCCGGGTCGACCTTCAAGAGCGTCAGTGCGCTGGCCCTGCTCCGGGCTGGCCTCACGCCGGGGTCGACGGTGCCCTGCACCGCCACGATCACGGTCAACGGCAAGACCTTCAAGAACTACTCCGACTACCCGCCCGGGGCGCTCGGCCGGATCCCGCTGCGCTCGGCGGTCGCCAACTCCTGCAACACCGCCTTCATCTCGCAGGCGGGCAAGGTCCGTGGCGACGCGCTCGCCTCGGCGGCCGCATCCCTGGGGCTGGGGGTCGACCACGATCTCGGCTTCCCGGCGTACTTCGGCAGCGTGGCGCCGCCCGCGTCCGAGACCGAGGCCGCGGCGGACCTGATCGGCCAGGGCCGGATCCTGGCGTCGCCGATGGCGATGGCGGCCGTGATCGCGTCGGTCCAGGCCGGGTCGGTGGTGGTCCCGCGCCTGGTCACCTCGGTGGACGTGTCGCCGCCCGACGTGGCGCCGCTGACCCGGAAGGAGGCGACCGCGCTGCGCTCGATGCTGCGTGAGGTGGTCACCTCCGGCAGCGGTCGGCTGCTGGCAGACCTGCCGGGGCCGCCGGCCATCGCCAAGACCGGCACCGCCGAGTTCGAGCGCGACGGCAAGGTGCTCACCCACGCCTGGATGATCGGCGCCCAGGGGGATCTCGCCGTGGCGGTGCTCGTGGACGTCGGCGACTCCGGCTCGGCCACGGCCGGACCCCTCCTGGAGGCCTTCCTCAGGGCCGCACTCTCCTGACCGGGCGGCCGCCGTGGATGTGTCTGCAGGTGGGGGCGCTTCACCATGGGATGCAGTCGAAGTGTCGCTTCCCATGGTGAATTCGCCGTGGGAAGTGCCGGTTCGCCTGCATCCCATGGTGAAGCTGTGACGACGGAGCCTCAACTCGGCATGAGCGGACGCCTCGCGGCGGGATCTAGCACACCTGAATCGCAGAGGGGGCGCCTCGCTGGTCAGGTCTCTCGGGGAGGCACCGATCCTGCGACGTCGTCCGGCATCGCCTCGTAGTGGCCGAAGGTCCGGGTGAAGGTGCCCGCGCCGTGCGTGGCCGACCTCAGGTCGATCGCGTAGCGGACCAGCTCGAGCTGCGGCACGTCCGCGAGCACCTGGGTGCGGTGCTCGCCGTCCTTGTCCGTGCCGAGCAGCCGGGCCCGCCGGGCGGACAGGTCGCTCATCACGTTGCCCACCAGCTCGTCGGGGACCTCCACGGTGACCGAGTCCAGCGGCTCGAGGACGTGCAGCCCGGCGGCGCCCGCCGCCTCCCGGAGCGCCAGAGCCCCGGCTGCCTGGAAGGCCATGTCGGAGGAGTCCACGCTGTGCGCCTTGCCCCCGGTCAGGGTGACCCGCAGGTCGACCAGCGGGTAGCCGAGCCCGGTGCCGCGCTCCATCTGCGCCCGGACCCCCTTCTCGACGCTGGGGATGTACTGACGCGGGACGGTGCCGCCCACCACCTTGTCCACGAACTCCAGGCCGCTGCCCTCCGGCAGGGGCTCCACCTCGAGGTCGCAGACGGCGTACTGCCCGTGACCACCGGACTGCTTGACGTGTCGACCGTGGCCGGACGCGGGGCCGGCGAACGTCTGGCGCAGGGCCACGCGGAACGGCACCTGGTCGACGTGGACCGAGTGGCGGGCCGAGAGTCGCTCGAGCACCACGTCGGCATGCGTCTCGCCCATGCACCAGAGCACCAGCTGGTGGGTCTCGGAGTTGTTCTCGACGCGCAGGGACGGGTCCTCGGCCGCCAGGCGGGTCAGGGCCTGGGACAGCTTGTCCTCGTCGGCCTTGCTGTGCGCGACGATCGCGATCGGCAGCAGCGGCTCGGGCATCGACCAGGGACGCAGCACCAGCGGCCGGTCCACGCCGGAGAGGGTGTCGCCGGTCTCGGCCCGGCTCAGCCGCGCGATCGCGCACAGGTCACCGGCGACGATCCGCCGAGCCGGGACCTGCACCCTCCCGAAGGGGAAGGCCAGCGCGCCGATGCGTTCGTCCTCGTCGTGGTCGTCGTGCCCGGCGTCGGCGCCGAAGAACGAGCTGACGTGGCCGGACACGTGGACCTCCTGGTCTGCACCCAGCGTCCCCGAGAAGACCCGCACCAGGCTGACCCGGCCGACGTACTGGTCACCGGTGGTCTTCACCACCTCGGCGACCAGGGGACCCGACGGGTCGCAGGGCAGGCTCGGCGCGGTGGCCCCGGCCGGGGTGAACAGCTCGGGAGGCCGGTGCTCGGAGGGGGCGGGGAAGCCGCGGACGCACAGGTCGAGCAGCTCGCGGCAGCCCACCGAGGTGACCGAGCAGACCGGCACCACCGGGAAGAAGGTGGCGCGGGCGACCGCCTGCTCGAGATCACCGACCAGCACCTCCTCGGCGATCGCCTCGCCGCTGACGTACCGCTCCATCAGGGTCTCGTCCTCGGACTCCTCGATGATCCCCTCGATCAGCTCGCTGCGCAGGTCGCCCAACCCGTCGCCCGACCCGTCGCCCGACCCGTGGCCCGGGTCCGGGGCGAGCAGGTCGATGAGCCCGACGACCTCACCGCCCTCGCGGACCGGGACGTGGAGGGGCAGCACCTTGCCGCCGAACGCCGCCTGCGCCTCGCGCAGCACCGCGTCGTGGTCGGCGCGGGTCTGGTCCAGCTTGGCGATCACCACCGCCCGCGGCAGGTCCACGGCGGCACACTCGTGCCACAGCGCGCGGGTCGCGTCGTCCACACCTTCGTTGGCGGCGATCACGAACAGGGCGCAGTCGGCAGCCCGGAGGCCGGCGCGCAGCTCACCGACGAAGTCGGCGTACCCCGGTGTGTCGATCAGGTTGATCTTGCGGCCGTCGTGCACGACCGGGGCGACGGCCAAGGAGATCGACCGGCCGTGCGCATGCTCGGACTCCTCGAAGTCGCAGACCGTGGTGCCGTCGCGCACTGAGCCGGCTCGGGCCAGCGCGCCGGCCTCGGCGAGCAACGCCTCGACCAGGGTGGTCTTGCCCGAACCGGCCGGCCCCACCAGCACCACGTTGCGGATCCGGTCCGGGAGGTCTGTCTCGAGGTCCTGCCCCGCTGCTCTCCGGGAGCCTGCCTTCTCGGCCATCACGTCGCCCTTCGTCGCCGTCCGAACGCTCTCATCTCGAGGGAACTCCTGCTCCGGGCTCTGCGCAAGAGGGCTCTACCCCCAACCCTGTCCCCTCGCTACTCTCAAGGGTCATGTCTCGGGTGGTCGGTCGCGTCGCCCTGCTCTCGGACGTCCAGGATCTCCTCGAGCAGGGGCAGTCGGTCGCGCTCGCGGGGCCGGCCGGGATCGGCAAGAGCGCGCTGCTCGACGCCCTCGAGACCAGCGCCCACGCCCTCGTCCTGCGCGCGAACGGCGCCAAGAGCGAACGGTCGCTGCCCTTCGCCGCGCTGCAGGACCTCGTCGACCAGCTGCCCGCTGCGTTCCGCGCCTCCCTGCCCGACCCCCTGCAGGGCCGGCTGACCGAGGGCCTCGGACCGACCGGCGTCACCGACGAGCTCCGCTCGCTGCTGTGCGACTCCTTCCGGGGGGTTCTGGAGCAGCTGACCTCGGACGCTCCGGTGCTGTTGCTCCTCGACGACGCGCAGTGGCTGGACCCGGAGTCCGCCTGCGTGATCGGCTACGGACGGCGTCGGCTCGCCGGGCGCCTCACGGTGGTCGCCTCCGTGGGCTCGGGCCCCGGAGCGGGGATCGACCTGACCGGCCTGTGCCAGGTCGAGGTACCGCCGCTCGAGGCCGACGACATGGTCGACCTGCTCGAGGCGCACGGGGTCCCGGCCCAGGTGGCGCAGCGCCTGTACGTCGAGTCCGGTGGCCTGCCCGCGCTCGCCCTCACGCTGGGCGGGGCGGTGGGTCGACAACCCTCGCTGCTCGGTTGCCCGACGCCGCTCGCACCGAGCCTCGAGCGGGTCCTCCGCGAGCGCTATCTCGCCCAGTCGGACGAGGTGCGCGCCACCCTCCAGCACGCCGCGCTGCTGCACCGGCCGACGTCCCGGCAGCTCGAGCGCGCGGGCCGGCTCGAGGCCGACCAGGACGTGCGCGAGGCCGTGGCGGCCGGGCTGGTCAGCCGGCTCGACGACGTCCTGCGCTTCACCCCGTCGGCGTTGCGCCGCCTCGTGGTCGAGGAGATCCCCGCGGCACGTCGCGCCGAGCTGCACCGGGCCCTGGCCGCGGCCGCCAGCACCGCTCCCGAGAGGTTGCGGCACCGCGCCCTCGCCGACGCCCGTCCGGATGCCACCCTCGCGCACGAGCTCGCCGTCGCCGCGCAAGCGTCCGCGCAGAGCGGGGCCCGTGACATCGCCGCCGAGCTGTACCTGTTGGCGGCCGACCGGGCTCCCTACGACCTCGACGACGAGCGGGTCGAGTGGCTGGCCACCGCGATCGAGACCGCCGCGGTGGGCCAGCACGCCGAGCTGGTGCACCGGGCGCTGCCGGAGTTCCGGGACCTCGCGGCGAGCCCGGCGCAGCTGGTGCGGGTGCGCCTGGCGCTGGCGGAGCTGGCCGGGTCGGGGGCCGTCGCGCTCGACGAGGTGCTCACCGCGGCGCTCGCGGACGCCGGCGACGACGACCGGCTGGTCGCCATGGTGCTGCTCCAGCGCTCCCGGGTGGCGCTGATGGAGTCTCGTCCCGACGAGTCCGCACGCCACGCCGAGCAGGCCGCACACCTGCTGCGCCGCGCCGGCGACGAGGCCGGGGAGGCCTCGGCCCTGACCACGCTGGCGGTGGCCACCCGCTGGACCGGGAAGGGCGACCACGACGCCTACCTCGCCCGCGCGCTCGCCCTCGCCGGTCCGGTCCCGCACGGGATGCTGCACACCTCCCCGGCGTACATGGCCGGCCGCTTCGCCCTGTACGACGACCGGCTCGACGAGGCCTGGGACACCTTCCGCCAGATGCTGGTCAAGGTCGAACGCGGGACCGGGATGGACCAGGTCCACGTGCTGCGCTGCCTGGTCGAGGTCGCGGTCCGGCGCGGCCGGTGCCGGGAGGCCAGCGAGTACGCCGCCCGGGCGGAGCGGGCCGGCCAGGAGTTCGGGCTCGACCTGCACACCGGCTGGTTCATCACCGGGCTGGCCGAGCTGGCCGGTGGGGACCTCAGACGAGCCCGGTCGCTGGCCGAGCACGGGCTGGTCGCCGCCGAGGAACGAGGTGACACCCGCTACCTCCAGCGGCACCTGCTGCTGCTCGGTCAGGCGCTGCTCCGCAGCGGCGACGCCCACGGCGCCCGGCTGGCCCTCGGCCGGATCCGCGACATCGAGCGCGAGCACGGCATCGCCGACCCCACGGTCAACCGGTGGCAGCCCGAGCTGGTCGGGGCGCTGGTCGCCCTGGGTGAGCTCGACGAGGCGACCGACCTGGTCGCGGCGTCCCGTCGCGCCCTGGACGGGCGGGCCTGGAGTGAAGGGGTGGGGGCTCAGCTGGACCGGGCCGAGGCGGAGCTGCTCAGCGCCCGCGGAGACGTGGAGGGCGCCTTCATGCTGCTCGACCGGGCGTCGAAGGTGTGTGCGGACATCGGCCTCGCCCTCGATCTCGGCCGGACGGTGCTGACCCGCGCGCACGTCGAGCGCCGCCGACGCAGGGCTGCCGCCGCGCGCTCGGCGCTGGAGACCGCCCACGCGCTGTTCACCGAGCTCCGCGCGCAGTCCTGGGCGCGCCAGGTGGCGCACGAGCTGCGGCCCGGTGGCGGCGCGGCGGTGGACGGCGCCCCGGCCGGTCGGCTCTCCGACACCGAGGCCCGGATCGCCCGGGAGGTCGCCCACGGCGCCA